>NZ_BQHO01000001.1 GCF_021601385.1 Pseudomonas parasichuanensis
CACCCCGCGCCCCACCGCAAACCACTCAAACGCCTCCACCGGCAAACACTGCTCATTCGCCACCCGCTCAGCCTCAGCAGCCGTCACCTGCGGATCAATCCACATCCGCGCATGCTCCGGTCCCAAAACCACCGGCCGCCGATCATGAATATCCACCATCCCCGCATCACTGGCCGCGGTAATGATCACAAACCCATCCCCCTCGTTCGCCTCCAACCCCACCCGCACCTCGGCCAGCGCCGCCATGAACATCGGCGCGCCACTTTTCAGGCGAATGAAATACGGCTGCTTGCGCTTCGGGTCCTGCGGGTCGGCCACCCACTCATACCACCCATCCGCCATCACCAGCGCTCGGCCCTGGGGCCACAGGGCCTTGAAGAACTTGCCGGTGGTCACGGTCTCGACGCGGGCGTTGATCGGCGCGGGGCGTTTGTCCCTGGCCCAGAACGGCGCCCAACCCCAATGGCAGGGGTCGATGCGCAAGCCGTCTTCGGCGTTGTGCAGCACCAGCACGCGGCTGCCGGGGGCGACGTTGTAGCGGGCGATGGGGTGGTTATCGTAGCCGCTGACCACGTCCTGCTCGGCCTGCAGTTCGCGCAGGTAGTCAGCCAGGCCCTGGTACTGGGCGAAGCGTCCGCACATGGTGTGTCTCCCCCATTTGTCGAAATTTCCTACGCCGAAATTGACCGGCGCCTGGAATGGCTTTTAACTGTATATACATACAGTTTATTTCAAGGCTGCGTCATGACCGCCATCCTCGGCCCGATCGCCTGCGGGAGTGCTTCGCTCCCGCGCTACCTGTTTCGCGTACCGGCGGGCTTCCCGTCGCCGGCGGCGGACCATATGGAGCAACCGCTGTCACTGGACGACCTGTTCAACCTGCGTGCGCCGCACATGTACCTGGTCAGGATAGACGGCGACAGCATGCAGGGCGCCGGGATCTTCGACGGCGACCTGGTGATCGTCGACCGCGCCCTGGAGGCGCGCCACGGGCATATCGTCATCGCGGCGGTCAACGGCGAGCCGCTGTGCAAGCGCCTGCACCGGGTCGGTGGCGAGGTGGCGCTGCGCTCGGAGAACCCGCGCTACCCGCCGCGCTACATCCTCGAAGGCGACGAGCTGGCGATCTGGGGCGTGGTGACTTTCAGTGTGCGCAGCCATGACCCCAACGCCTGAGCCGGTGTTCGCGCTGATCGACTGCAACAGCTTCTACGCCAGCTGCGAGCGGGTGTTCCGGCCAGACCTTGCGCGCACGCCGATCGTGGTGCTGAGCAACAACGATCTGAGGGGTGGGAATCGTTAGTAAATCCTGTAGAGTCCGCGCCACCTTCTGAACCCCTCTGGAACAGCAGTTTCCAGGCTTCATAAGGCAATCCATTGGAAGTGTTTTAGGGCAGCGGCATGAGGCTGGTATTCGCAACAAAAGACCTAGCATTAGCAGGTCGATCCTTTGAAGGCTTTCCGTTGCTGATTGGGTCAGAGGGATGGCCAGTCGAGCCAGCTCAATCCTTCCTTTGGCACACGCTTATCGAGTCAGGTGAGGCCCTAAGCGATTTGACTTGGGAAGCCTATGGACGGCGTCTGTACGATTACTTTGCCTTCCTGGAAGCCAATGGATTGGGCTGGGACGAGGAAAGCCCGGCTCACGGTCTGAGTGCTCTGTCGAGGTACAGGGATTGGTCGAGCGGAGAATTAGCACTTGATCCCGGCACGGTGAACAATCGTCTGGCCTTGATCGTGAGGTTCTACCGATGGGCTAAGCAGCGCAACCTGATAACTGTGCTGCCCTTCGGTGAGAAAAGGGTAAGAGTTGCCCAACATTCCGGTCTTCTCAGTCATATCGCTCTGCCCGGAGCCGAGAGCACGAAAGTTTCGGTGATGGTTCGCGACCGAAAGCGCTTGACCAAATTCCTGACCAAGGATCAAGTCAAGGTATGCCTTGCCCTGGATACCGATCCAAGCCACCAGATATTGTTCCACCTCATGGTGCGTACCGGCCTTCGCTCCTGTGAAGCGAGGTCTTTTCCTCTCAAATATGTGTTCAACCCCAGGTTGAAGAAGGGACTGCGCCCAAGGCAAATGATCAGTGTTGCTCTTGATCCTTCAGACATGCATATCAAGTACGACCGGCCTAGAACTATCGACGTGCCATGGTCGTTGATGGAGAGCATGTGGTCTTACTCCCTTCACCAACGAGAGGTTCGTAAGTCCAATGGTGATGGACGTGTTACCGCGCTGCTGCTGACTAATGAAGGCAGGCATTATTCAAAAGATTCCGTAGTGGACGTTATGAAGTCCTATGAAAGAAAGTGCGGTTTCTATGTTCGGGCCCACATGCTACGCCACACCTATGGGACTTATACCTTGCTTGCTCTTCGAAAAAGCAAAGAGTTTGAAGGTGAGCCATTGTTGTATGTCCGAGATAGGCTGGGGCATTCAGATGTGCAAACAACTATGATCTATTTGCATCTCATAAACCAGCTTGAAGCCCAATCCGTCCTTGCTCACGAGGACGAAATTGACATGATGTTTATGACTGATTCGGTTTCGCGTATTTGAGGTAGCACCATTGGCTCGGCAAAAAAGCTACAAGGCGGTTATGCGGTCGGTTACAAAAGGATTCGAGGCTGTCGAAGATGATATCAAGATTGACCTGCCGAGAAACCCGAGAAACCACAGGCAACTCGATCATACGAAATATTTAGGCTTGGGCTTCGACGCTTGGGCAATTCAAAGTCTTCACGTTATCAAAGCTTTGCTACAAGGAGGAAACTTCTCAGTGACGACCTTGATTGGTTACTCTACGAACGGGCTGAGATTTTTTATAAATTTCTTGAGTGGAGGTTCGGTCAAGTCGCCACCTGCAACGCCAAACAGTCTTACCAAAAGCCACTTGGATCGATACGTCTCTTGGCTGAGGCTAAAATACCCTAACGGCTCGACAGCCAAGAATTACTATACTAGCTTCAAGTCGTTAGTTGTTGTTTTGGCTGAATATGGATTTATTGAAGTTAATCTTGACGATCTTTTGCCCCTCAATCCATTTCCTAATAATTCGCAGAGCACTAAAGATGCAGATCCGCTCACCTTGGGTGAAATGCAAAGGCTGATTGGCGCTTTGAAGTCAGATCTTATTGCCATCCATAAGGGTACATTCCTTGGAAATGGCGCGGAGGCGATGGCTGTATTGCTACTAATTACTGCGGCAAGGTCTGGAATCAATACTACGCCGCTCTTGGAGATGAAAAGGGATGCCCTACAGCCTCACCCATTTATTCCTAATCTCAGGTTGATTACTACCGTCAAACGTCGAGGTAAAGGCGCACAGAGCAAAACAATCCGTCAGACTAATCTGCTAGATGAGTACAGTGCTATTCCCCTGGATGGGGTGGCAGTCCTCAATAAGGCGCTGGAGATTTCTAAGCCACTCGTAGCACTGGCACCTGATGAAATATCTTCATGTGTGTGGTTATATCGCTCGGGCCAGCCTGGCCGCTCGAACGACATCGTTACCCTTACACCCGGTGCTTTATATGTCACGGCAAAAAGCATTTGTGAGCGTCATGCGCTTCAGGATGATCAAGGCAATCGGCTAAATGTCACGCTTAGTCGGCTGCGAAAGACTATGGAAAGCCGTTTGTGGAAACTGAGCGGTGGCGACATTATAGAAGTTTCCTCCGTTATGGGTCATACCCCTGGTGTCGCCGATAATCACTATTTGAAAATCAACGATGAGATCAAGGTCGACGGGGCGACATTTGTTGGGGAGGCTTTTCCGGACAAACTACGTGGCATAAACGTCATACCAACCCCACCAGGCGGCTGCAAAGATAGCCTTTACGGTAGTCTGGCACCAAAGGATGGCGTCAATCATTGTTCTGAATTCATCCACTGCCTCGGTTGCCCTAGCTATGCAATTGTAGGCACCTTGGAGGACTTATACCGGCTGTTCAGCTACCAACAATTCTTGTATGCAGAAGTCGAATACTTTCTCACGGACGAGTGGGGCGCATGGCGCAAGCGTCAGTTTGACTATATTCGATTGATAGATGATTTCACCCAGAAGTTTGATCTTGCATTGGTTTCGCAAGCAAGGGCTCAGGCTGAGTCATCTCCGCACTTGTTCTGGGCTAAAAAAATCGAGTTCATGAAGAAAAAATTGGGCGGCGAAATTTGAGCATAAGAACCACGAATGCGGTGTTAAAGGCATATGATGTCCTCATCGCACAGCCAGTTTCAGCGAATGGTCTAAGTCCCGCAGAGCGGGATGCAATCGTGATCAGCGCTATCGTTAATGAAGATGGAGAAACCTTCGTTCTTAGCAGGTTTGGCGATGCACAGTGGGATCTTCGCCCGTTTTTTGATCAGGCCAATATTGCTCATTCTTATAAATTCATCAACTGGGATATGGGCATGCCTCGGGCGCTTATTGATGACTGCAAAGCTGTTGCTTATGCTTGGTTTAAAAGAGGAATGCCTAGATCCAAACCTCCTATCGCACGGGGCATTACTACTTTCGCCGTCGTCAGCGTGATGCCTTTTGTTCGCTGGTTAAACAATCTAGGAGTTTCAAGCTTTGCAGATGTCCGTCCGATCCATGTCAGCAATTACGTTCATCATTGCAAATATGAATTGAAGTTAAGGCCTCTCCCGCTGTATGGGCGATTACGGGTTATTGATTTTCTTTGGGTGTTTTCTGTCGACACGATGTTTCCCATTCAGAGTTATCCTTGGGGTAATTCGACATTGTGGCGGATTTGTGGGGTCGCGAATGTAAAAGGGTTGGGTGCTGCCACTAAAAACGTCGGGCGAACAGATATCATTCCTCATGATGAACAATCTAGGATTTTCAACTATTGCGAAAGCATTGTCCGGGAGATGAAGGCCGAATTGGCAGTCAATGGTATTGGATATCATCCTAGTGATGAACGGATGGCAATTCGTTGCAGAGATGCTGTTCTGTATATAGTTTCAATCACTAGCGGCATGCGCAATGACGAGGCAATTGGAATTGAGGTTGGCGCTTGGCGCAAAGAGTTAAGAAATGGAATTAATTTTTGCTGGGTGACCACAGTCGAGCACAAGACAGGTAAAGGCCAAGTCGAATATCTTGTGCCAGAACTAACGATTGAAGCTTTAAGTCTTTTGGCAAAATATTCAGCACCCATCAGAAAAGAGCTGGATGAAGAGATTAGACAGCTTGCAAGCAATCGGGATTTTTCGTATTCAACTGAACATCTCCTTAGGCTCGAAAAAGCCCGAAAAGACGCGAATAAACTATTTTTGGGACGAAACACACAAGGAGGGAAAGTTCAGGAAAGCCATCATGTTGAGGCTCTCAGCGGGCAAGCATCCAATGCTGCGTTTGACCGTATAGCTAAAGCCGCTGGAAGCGATTGGCCGTTGAGGACGCATCAATGCAGGCGAACATATGCAAGATGCTTTGTAGAATCCCGTATGGGCCGCACTTCATTGATCTACCTCAAATGGCAGTTCAAACACAGCAGCATGAGTATGACCCAACTCTATGCATCCAATCCGCAGCAAGACCTGACTCTCTTTGATGAGATCTTCCAGCAGATGACAGAGTTTAAAATTGACCTGATCGAATCATGGCTCGATGATCAGCCACTGGCAGGGGGCGCTGGCGAAAAGATTGTGGAATTGCGGGCAATTCCAATCAAGGATAGAGCTGCTTTGCTTGCCCAGACCGCCCCACATGCCAACATTCGTGCGACTGGACACGGCTGGTGCATCGCCACAGAGCGGGGCTGCGGAGGTGCTGGTCTATACGAAGCCACACGGTGTCCAGGGTGCAAAAATTCGGTGATCGATGAAGTCTTCGCCAGCACTTGGCAGGACATCTACATTCAACAGCGAGAGCTGATAAAAATTGAGGATGCAGGCCCGGCTGTTAGGCAGCGCGCAGAACGCGACTTGCAGGTTGCACTAGATGTAATTACCAGCCTTGGCCTTTCTCCAGTTGAGGAAATGGAGGAGGCGGCAAATGACTAGACAGGCGGTGGGCCCTGACTCTCCTATTCGCTCCAGGTCGAAGACACTCGCCGCGCTCAACAAGGTCGTCGACGATCTCATTGCTGGTGACGGAAAGCTTTCCATCACATCCGTTGCCCGTGCCGCAGGTGTGACTCCGGGACTCATCCATAACACTTACCCAAGCATAGCGGAAAGGATTCGCAACATCGTTGGCAAGTCGGTGCGAGCCCAGCGAGACTCTAAGCATCAAGCGTTGATGAGCGAGAAAGAAAAGAACAGGGTGCTCCGTGCAGAGAATGATCAGCTTTTAGCGGAGGTAGCTCGGCTGGCTTCGGTTAACCAGCGACTAATATTCGAGATGATTCAGCTGAAGGCGGTTGCCAACGGTAAGGTCACCGCACTCCCTCTGAAACCAGGGCCCAACTAGGCCCTGATGGGGAACCCGCAGAATTCGTAAAAATCGCACGCTAACAGTTCAAGCGTCCCGGCCACGCCTGACTGTAGCTTGTTGACTGGTCAGTCTGTCTCGCGGGTAAAGCGATAGAACAAGTTCGGCTCGCTGACCACGTACAAATACCCTTCATCGTCGATGGTTACGCCTTCGGCTTGGGGTATGCCTTTCAGCAAACCAGCAAACCCCCTCGCCAAGGAGCGGAAACTCACCACCTTGCCCTCATCGGTGATTTCAATCAGCAGTTTCGACTCGTCGCTGAGCAATATCAGGTGGCCACTCTGTTGATCGAAGACGACCGAAGACAAGTCAGTGGCAAATACCTTGTCCTTTACCAAGTTGGACAGGTCGCGCACGTGCAGGGAAAAACCTCCTGCCAGGCTGGCACGAAGGCCGCCCACTTCCAGCAATTGGCGAGGGTCACGCTCCTTGGTCACAAACAAGCGATCACCTTTCAGGTCGTAGGCGAGCCCTTCAAGGCCTTTGTTGTCCGCCTTGCCAAGTGCCAAGGTCAGAGCTGGATACTGGTCTCGGCTCAATGAGCGACCGGGAGAAAGCTTACTGCCTTCGGCGAGGGGGACATCCACGATAACAAGGCTCTGCCGGCGCTCCTCGGCGATTACCAGTTGGCCGTTGCCGGCATAGGACACCGCCTCCACATCGTGGAAACCGTCCAGGCTATAGCGCCTTTCCACGTCACCGTCACGACTGAGGGCCAATAGTTCGTTTGGGCCGTTGGTAACCGCCCATAGCAGGTTCAGGTCAGGGTCGAAGGTCAGGCCCGAAAGGTTGTTGTCCACACCGGGAACCGGCTTAGCATCGAGCTCAACCCGATAGTCAGGCAGCCACACAGAGCGCTCCTGCCAATCGTCGGTGTGCCAGTGGGTCTTGATCCAGAAGTACAACCGATCATCAAGGTGATGGGTGCGGACTTGGAATACGGTAAGCAATACAAAGCACAGCAGTGCCCACATCCAGGCACTTGTTTTCTGTGTTCGGCCCAACCAGTTTTTAGCCATCAAATACATTAGAAGCCTCGTTAATTGGGACTGACGTCACGAGCTGTCATGGTTTCAATCCGACTCGGCGCGGCTCGCACAGGTGATGCACAACGGCGTGGCCGGATCGAATTCCAGGCGGCCCGAGGCGATCAACTCGCCGCATTGGTTACACCAGCCATACTCGCCCTCGTGCCAACGCTTGAGGGCCAGCTGGAGGCGGACGCGTTCATGCTGCGCCCGACTGCGGATGGCATCGTTCATCGCTTGCTGCTGGAGTGCGTCCATCCTCGACAGACGCCCTACCTTGCTTTGATCCAACTCCACCGATTGCGAGCGAGACTCAGCGTCTTCCAGCAACCGATCCAGCTCGGCAGCCCGCTGTTCCAGTAGGGTCTTGAAATGGGCAAGATCGAGGGCGTCGTCCATGGCCGTTAGCGCAGCAGCAACAGTGGGCCAGTGGTGGTGCGCAGCATGCTGGTCGTGGTGCTGCCGACCAGAAACTGACGGATGCGCGAATGACCGTAGGCCCCCATCACCAGCAGGTCGATGCCGTGCTCTTTCTGATAGGCGTGCAAGGTAGGCTCTATCTCGCCGTTCAGGGTCTCGGCGCGAACAGTGAATCCGACGTTGAGCAGCACTTTCTGCGCCCAGTCCAGCTGCGCGGACGATTCGTCGTTCACTGGCCCAACCATCACCAGGTGGATCGGCAGCCCCTTCAGCAGGGGGCTGGCCGCCAGCATCTCCACACCCTTGCGGGTAGTAGCGCTGCCATCGAAGGCCAGCATCGCGCTCTCGGGCTTTTGGAAGTTGGCCGGGGTGACCAGGATTGGCCGGTGCATGATACGAATCACGCTCTCCAGCTGGCTTCCGACATGCTGACTCAGACCGCCGCTAGACTCGCCTTGGCGACCGATGACCAATAGGCGCGTTTCGCTTTCCAGCTCTTGCAGGTTTTCCAGCAGATCGCCATGACGTTGCTTGGACTCCGGCGCGGTCACACCATCCGTCATGGCCCGCTCTTTCGCGGCCGTTAACATGATCCGCCCCTGCTCCAGGGCCAACTTACCGCGCTGTTCATCCAGGGAAGCAAGCTCATCGAGCAGATGCTCGCGGCTGCCAAGGCCGATATTGCCACTCAAGTCGGCCGCAACTGGGTACTGGCGCTGATCCAGCACATGCAAGAAGGTCAGCGGGGCTTCCAGGCTCAGACTGGCCCAGGCTGCGTAGTCGCACACAGCTGGAGCCGAGGTGGAACCGTCGATACAGGCAATTACTTGGGTCATCGTTGTTCTCCTTCTCAGTGGCCCATGAGTTGATCAATGGCGTCGGGTTTATCGTGAACTCCGAATCGATCCACGATAGTGGCGCTCGCTTCGTTGAGACCTAACACTTCAACTTCGGTGCCTTCGCGGCGGAACTTGATAACCACCTTGTCCAGGGCAGCAACTGCGGTGATATCCCAGAAGTGGGCGCGATTCAGGTCGATGGTTACCTTGTTCAGGGCTTCTTTGAAGTCGAAGGCCGCGACGAACTTGTCTGCCGAGCTGAAGAACACCTGGCCAGTGACGTTATAGCTACGATGCTCGCCGGATTCGTCCAGCGAAGAACTGATCGCCATGTAATGGCCAACCTTGTTGGCGAAGAACATCGCGGCCAGCAGCACGCCGGCCAACACGCCGAAGGCAAGGTTGTGGGTGGCCACCACGACCACAACGGTGACGACCATGACAATGTTGGTCGACAACGGGTGCTTCTTCAGGTTGCGCAGCGAATCCCAACTGAAGGTGCCGATGGACACCATGATCATCACTGCCACCAGCGCAGCCATCGGGATCTGCTTCAGCCAGTCGCCGAGGAACACCACCATCAGCAGCAGGAATACACCTGCGGCCAGGGAGGACAGACGAGAACGACCGCCGGATTTCACGTTGATGATCGACTGACCAATCATCGCGCAGCCGGCCATACCGCCGATCAGACCCGAAGCAATGTTGGCCACGCCCTGGCCCTTGCACTCGCGGTTCTTGTCGCTGGGGGTGTCGGTCAGGTCGTCGACAATAGTCGCGGTCATCATCGACTCCAGCAGACCGACCACGGCCAGCGCTGCCGAGTAAGGGAAGATGATGGCCAACGTCTCGAACGTCAGCGGCACGTCAGGCCAGAGAAAGATTGGCAGCGTATCCGGCAGTTCCCCCATATCACCGACCGTGCGGATATCCAGCCCAACCGACATGGCGACTGCGGTCAGCACGATGATGCACACCAGTGGCGATGGGATGAGCTTGCCGATCCTGGGGATATAGGGAAATAGGTAGATGATGCCGAGGCCTGCGGCTGTCATGGCGTAGACGTGCCAGGTGACATTGGTCAGCTCGGGCAGCTGAGCCATGAAAATCAGGATCGCCAGTGCATTGACGAAGCCGGTCACCACCGAGCGCGAAACGAAGCGCATCAGCGAGCCGAGCTTCAGGTAGCCAGCACCAATTTGCAACACGCCACACAGCAGCGTGGCGGCCAGCAGATATTCAAGACCATGGTTCTTGACCAGGGTCACCATCAGCAGTGCCATGGCCCCTGTCGCGGCTGAAATCATGCCTGGGCGGCCACCGACAAAGGCGATCACCACGGCGATACAGAATGAGGCGTAGAGACCAACTTTGGGGTCGACGCCCGCAATGATAGAGAAAGCGATGGCTTCAGGGATCAGCGCAAGTGCGACGACGATCCCCGCGAGCACGTCGCCACGGACGTTGGAAAACCACGTTTGTTTGAGTGTTTGTAGCATCAGAATATCCAAAGCAATGCACCGCACGCATGCCAGGAAAATGGCGAGCGCGTCGATACGAATTCAAATTGTGAGGATTATTTTGCTGTGCGCTTTGGGTGTAAGAACCGGGCATACAGCAGTACGCAGCCGCCAGCGAAACTGGCGGAGGCGAGGTTGTTGCGAGGGGGCGTAGCGCTAAGGCGGCGTAGGCTGCCAGTAGAGCGTTTGGAGTACAGTCATGCTGGTGTTCCTGTAGCTCAAGGGGTATGCGGAGCCAAAAGTATACAGTGAAGCTATCGTCGATTGCGATCCGCCGCCCTGCTTTGCGAAGCCACGTCTGAAATAGGCTTAGTCGAGGAGTATCGCCATCAGGAACGAAGGAAAATAATCAAAAAAATGTTAGGGAGTTAATTTGCTTATAAATCAATATCTTACACTCAACTAACTGTTAGGGTCATTCAGATACTCGGATGGCTGCGTGATCGCCCGCAGCGCCGAGGCCAAGGCCTACGCGCGGATGGGTGAGCCGTACTTCCAGATCCGCGACAAGCTGCGCCGCCACGGGGTGCTGGCGTTCTCGTCCAACTACGCGCTGTACGGCGACATGAGCGAGCGGGTGATGGGGTTGATCGAGTCGATGGTGCCGGCGGCGCAGGTTTACTCCATCGACGAGTGCTTCGCCGACTTCACCGGCATCCCCGGCAACCTCACCCAGTTCGGCCGCGATATCCGCGCCCGGGTGCTGCGCTGCACCGGCATCCCGGTGGGGGTGGGCATCGCCCGCACCAAGACCCTGGCCAAGCTCGCCAACCACATGGCCAAGCGCCTGCAGGCGCAAACCGGCGGGGTGGTGGACATCTGCGAGCCGTTCAAGCGCGACTGGGTGCTGCGCAATACCGGGGTGGAGGAGGTGTGGGGGATCGGCAAGCGCATGACCGCGCACCTGGCCGAGCTGGGCATCCGCAAGGCGATGGACCTGGCCCGGGCCGACCCGCGCATGCTGCGCGAAAAATTCAGCGTGGTGGTCGAGAAGACCGCCCGCGAGCTCACCGGCACGCCGTGCCTGGCGCTGGAAGAGGCCGATCCGCCGAAGCAGGAGATCTGCTGCAGCCGGATGTTCGGCAAGCGCCTCACCGAGCTGGCGCCGATCAAGCAAGCGGTGGCCACCTATACTGGGCGCGCCGCCGAGAAGCTGCGGGCCCAGGGTTCGCTGTGCAAGCGCATGCGGGTGAGCATCCGCACCGGGCTGTTCAACCCCGATGAGCGCCACCATGTGCAGGGCGTGCTGGTGGAGCTGCCTTATCCCACCGACGACACCTTGTTGCTGACGCGGATGGCCACCGAGGCGGTGGCGCGGATCTACCAGGCGGGTTATCGCTACAGCAAGGCCGAGGTGCTGTTGCTGGATCTGCGCCAGCCGGGGGAGTTCAGCGATGACCTGTTCGCGCAGGGCCAGCCGTTGGCGAGTGGCCGGCTGATGTCGGTGCTGGACGAGGTCAACGGGCGCTATGGGCGGGGGACGCTCAGGGCCGGCAGCGTTCCCGACACGCCTGAGTGGGGGATGCGCCGGGGGATGATGAGCCCGTCCTATACCACGCGGATCGAGCAGTTGTGGACGGTGTACTCGCGGTGATCGCCGGCAAGCCCACTTGGCTCGCACGTTCCCTGTAGGAGCGGCGGTTCGCCGCTGCGACTTGCCCGCGAACACCGGCGCAGCCGGTGCCAGCCAGCGCGGTGGCTGCTTCGCGGGCAAGCCCGCTCCCACACAGATCACCCTGCTGCCTTGACCCCCTCAAGGCCCAAGCACAATGGCACCCGCACTGTCCGAAGCCATCCCGCGCTCGATCAGGTAGCGTGCCGGTGGCTTGCCCATGGCCTTGCGGAACATGGTGACGAACCCGCTGGCGCTTTCATAACCCAGCGCCAGTGCCACGGTCTGCACGCTCTCACCCTGGGTCAGGCGTTGCAGCGACAGCACGATGTGCAACTGCCGGCGCCAACGCCCGAAGCTCATGCCGGCTTCCTGCATCAGCAGGCGGCTCAGGCTGCGTTCGCTCACGCCAATGCGTCGGGCCCATTCGTCCATCGTGGTCTTGTCTGCCGGGTTGGCCAGTAGCCCTTGCGCCAGTTGGCGCAGGCGCAGGTCCCGGGGCATCGGCAGGTGCAGGTACTCGACAGGTGCTTCGCTCAACTCGTCCAGCAGTGCGGCAATCAGCCGGGCCTCTCGACCGTGCAGCGGGTACAGCGGCTCGAAGGCCGTGGCCTTGAGCAGCAACTCGCGCAGCAGTGGCGACACCGCAAGCGTGCAACACGCGGTCGGCAGGTTGTCGATCGCCTCGGGTTCGACGAACAGGCAGTAGCACTCGGTTTCCCCCGAGCCTCGGGTTGTATGCAGCATGCCGCCGGGGATCCACACCGCGCATTGCGGCGGCACGATCCACACGCCGGTGGCGACTTCACAGTTGAGGACCCCGCGCACCGAATAGATCAGTTGTGCCTTGCGGTGCTGATGCGGGGCGTGCTCCCAGTCCTTGGCAACGCGAGAGGCGTTCAACACCGTCACCTGGCGCGCAATGCTGTCAACGTCCCACGCAAGCGACAGGTCGTCGGTGCAGATGGGTTGCATGAGGGATGCCTCGCAGCAGATGAATACGATTGGCCGGAATGAAAAATAGTGTGGCCAAGTTGTGCAATGACGTAAAGGCGTTGTGGCGGATATCGTGCCCCTGCATTCCATTCACTACCGAGGGCGAGGCAAATGATCCTGGATTCCACAGGCTTTCCGATGGTCTGGATGAACGTGGGCACGGCGGGCATCCAGACCGATGATGAGGGCTTCAAGGCCTTCGAAGCGTTGCTGGCGGGTGGCGAACCCTTCGTGCTGCTGGACGCTGAACGGGCGAAGCAGGCGCAGGCCGCACCCAGCCACGAGGAGCAGAAGCAGTTGTCGTTGTGGATGAAGCGCCACAAGGCCGCCTTGGGCAGCGTCGTCAAGGCGCAGATTCATATCGAGCCGGACCTGGCTAAGCAGCAAGCGGCCAGCGCGTTCGCGGCCAAGTTCGAGCTGTTCTGGGGCTATCCCTTGCTCGTCGTGGGCAGCCGCGAGGATGGTGTGGCATTGGCGCGCAGGTTGATGGCGCAATGAGCCGTCGGGGGTAGGGGCCATGGGTATCGTTGCGATCAGTACCGTCGAGATCAAGCCGGCCAGGGGTTCGAGCGCCGTCCTCAAGGCGCGTTTGAACAGGTTGTTGGTGAAGCTCAATCGCCTCTCGGGGTGCGCGGCCTACAGCCTGGCCTGTAGCCGCGATCCTGAAAGTACCTGGGTTATCACCGGTTATTGGGACTCGACCGAGCGCATGGCCGCACACTTCCACCTGCCATGCCTGAGTGAATTGTTCGAGCTGGCGGCGCAGCGGTTGGTGGTGGGGCTGCGTTTCGGGACGTTCTGCGGTGCGCCGCTGTGCGAGCCCCAATACCGTTCAGATACGCAGACGGTTGCGTGATTGCCCGCAGCGGTGAGGCCAAGGCCTGCGCTGCGAAGGGGAACGCCCAAGGGCACCGCGAAGCGGTCATATCTGCCTGTCTAGCCACCCCTGAGCCCGCGGGCAACCGTACGCCAGTGCTTTCAACTGATACGCAAATTTCACGTCTTTGTCCTTGGCGCCTGTATCAACCAGCACATCACGCATGGCGAAATACAGATTCGCCCTGAAGGCCAGTTCATCGAGTTGCAGTATCACGGTGGGCCTTTGCCGGGGCAGCGAGCAGTACTCGAAAAGGGTCGGCTGCGGATAGTAGCGGGCATAAGGCCCGGGTATTTCCGGCAAGGCCTTGACCTGCGCAATGTACTCGGGCGTGTCGATATCACTCAGGCAACTCACCCGCATCTGCAGCGCTGCCGGCGTGAAACCGCGTTTGAGGCTCGATTTGAACAGTTCACACATCTCGGTGCGTCGCGCCTGGCCGTCCAGGACACTGAGCAACTGCGCCAAGCGATACTCGGCGGCAGGGTTGCCGGCCGCGATGGCGGCCTCCAGTAGCGTATTGGCGCTGGGCAGATGCTGCTGTGTGTAATCGACGAAGGCCAGCCTTGAGGCTTCATTCATGCGGCCGTCTGGCCCGCGCCCGTTCGCCAGTTCCATCATCCTGCGGTCGATCTCGTCCAGGATCGGCACCGCTTGCCGATACTCCGCTTCACCGGGAAGCAGCGGTGCGGGTTGGGCGAACGCAGGGAGGCTGAAGCAGGTAAGCAGGAGAGGGGGGAGCAGGCGTCTCATGACAAAAGTGGCATCCGTGGCGATTGGCGTTGCGAGGCGCGAGTCTAGCAAGAAAGTGCCGTTCGCCAAGCGCCGAGCCCCTCACGCTCTGCCTAGTACTTCGTAGGAAGCCGTGATCACCGGTTCGCGCAGCGCCCAGACCGTTTCGGCAAAGTCGCCGATCATCTCGGCCTGCACTTCGAGGGTCATCCCAACCGCCTCAATGCATACCAGATGGCCGGGGGACCAATCGAGCAGTTTGCACTGGGGATACTTGCTCAGTAACGCAGCCAAGGCCTGTTGCGGCGGTTGCCGGCTGCTGTACGCGAAGTCGAAGTAGGGGGCCACATCCGGGAACTGGTAGAGCAGCACCCACGCAGGTGCCGGGCCATCGAACCATAACGTGACGATGTGATGCGCCCATTGCGCGCCGCCGTTTTCGACGAGCGAAAGGGCGTCGATGATCGACCGGCACTCGGGTATGAGTGTCATGCAGTCAGCGTCGAACCGGCGCACGGGCACCGGTATATCGGCCAGGCTGGCAAGCATTGCAGCACGTCGTGCTTTTCGGTTCATGGTATGGCCTTGAGGTTTAGCGGTTGCATTCGGTCGCAGGGGATGGGCCTGTCACAGCCAGTCCAGCGGTGCCCCCGACCGGACCCACGCCTTTGTCCCGCCGCGGTACCAATACACGTGGCGGTAGCCCAGGGCAATGGCGCGCAGCGCGCTGTTGTAGCTCAACCAGCTCTGCGGGCCATGACAATAGAAAACCAGCGCCCGCGCCTTGTCACCCTGGGTCAACGCAGCGAGGTCCTTGGCCAGGCGCTGTTGGGTCTGGTCGCTGAAATTGCCGCCCTCGGCCGCGTAATGCAAGTCGATGGCACCGGGGATACCGATGTTTCCGCCCATCGCGGCAATCACCACGGGCGGTTTGGTTGCGGCGAGTGTGCTGGCCAGCTCGGGCGTAGTGATCAGCTGGCCGCCGGGAATGCTGGCGGGGGTATCACCGCCGACACCCGTCCCAGCGTGCAGAGCGGCGGTGGGCTCGGTATCTGTGGCCGCCAACGCCTCGGCGGGCTCACCGTAGCGGCTTTGGTAGAACGCGTTGAACCCCGGACCACTGGCCTTGAGGTTCATGAACTGCCGGGCAACGGCGTCCACCCGGCCATCGTTGCCCACGTGAAACAGGTCGCCGCCAACGATGACCCGCCGCGAGCCCGGCATCACCAGGGTGTCGTCGCGCCTGGCCATCTGCTGGAAATCGACCGGCTCGCCATAGCGCAAGCTTGCGCCACTGGCGCGCAGCACCGCCTTGTTGCAGGCGGCCACGCAAGCCAGGCGGGCTTCATCGACGGGCCCGATCGCCTTGAAGCCGTCCTCCGGCGGCGCGGTCCAGAAACCCAGCTTGTCGGGGGCGTCCAGCCGTGCCCCTTGGCCGGCCTGCTGGCGCAGGGTTTCGATCAGCGCCAGGCTCAGGGTCGAGCGGTCGAAATACAGGCTCTCGACCCGCTCGCGGTAGGCCCGTGCCACCGTCGAGACCCCGGGGTTGTCCTTGTCGGCCTGCTGCGCCGGCCGGAAGTAGTCTGCCTTGCCCAGCGCCTGCTGGCGGTTGCCCAGCAACGGCACCTCCACGTCCTGGTAGGTCTTGTACATCAGGGCCCTGAAGCGGCTGTCGCTGAACAGGGTCTTGCGGTGGGTGCCTTCGAAGCCATCGTCCACGCCGGCGTGCACACCCAGCAGTTCGAACCGCGCGTTGCCGGGGTTCCACACCAGCAGGGGACCGCCAGAGTCGCCGAACCAGATGTTGCAGTAGTGGTTGAACAGGAGGGTCCGTTGCTGGGCGTTGTAGCTGTGCCGGCTGATGTCCAGGGTGCACTGCTTGAGCGAGGGCGTGACAAAGCCCAGCCTGGCCGTGGACAGCTTGAACAGGTCGCCGGGGTAGCCGATGGCGGCGACTTTCAGTTGCGCCGATTTGGAGGCGTCGAAGCTGTCGGCGAAGGCCAGCGGCGTCACCGGCGTGGCGGGTGCCTTGCGCAGGCGCAAAATGGCCCAGTCCGCGCCGCCCTTGTGCTGGTAGCTGACCCAGGTGGCCGGGATCACCTCCTTCTGCGTGGCCGAGCGCTCGACTATCACCTGCACCTTGCCTTTGCGGTCGGTCTTGTCGATGCAGTGGCCGGCGGTGACCACCAGGGTCGGCGCGCCCACCACGGCACCACTGCAGCTGCCGCCCTGGGCTTTCACCTGCACCAGGGCGTCATAGGGCGGCTGGCTGAAGTCGGTGATGAACTGGCGGTCTTCCTCGACGCCGATACCGCGCCACAGCGAGGGTACGGGCACCAGGCCCGCCGTGGGCAAGGGCAGGGGTGGGGGCTGGTCGAGGCTGGCCAGGTCCGCCTCGCGCAGGTAGCCCACCAGGCCGTACACCGCCTGGCGGTCGGGGCGCACCTGCGGTTGTCGGTCGAGAAAGCGCGCCACCGAGGCTGTGTCGATACGGTTGAGGTAGCCCAGGGTATCCGGGTAGGGGCCCTCGCTGGCCGCGATCACCGCCAGCCAGCCGGGCGCTTGTGCGGGGCGTGCGTACACCAGGTGCCAGCGCCCGATGTCCTGGATCACCGGCGACGCGGTGTCGGGCTTGAGGCGAACCTGCACGGGGCGCAGGCTCAGGTAGCGGGTGCCGGGCGCGTGGCGCAGCCCCCAGGGGATGTCTTGCCCGGTGCGTTCGGCGAGGTTGGCGAAAAACGTCTCGCCGCCATAGCGGTTGTCCCTGGGCTTGCCCTCGGGGGTGACGATGGCGGCGGCAATCTCGGCCCAATGGCGCTTTTCGTCCAGCGTGCGGGCATCGTCCATCAAGCGCCAGGCGCGGCGGATATCGCCGCCGGCCACCGCCTTGCGGTACCAGGGCATGGCCAACGGGGCGAAGTTGTCGTGCAGGCAGGTGTCGAAGTAGGTGTCGCCGATCTGCACCATGGCGTCGGTGTCGCCGGCGTCGGTGTCGCCGGCGTCGGCGCGGCGCAGCAGGGCGGGCAGGTTGCGCCCCTGTTCCACCCACTGGCGGGCCTTGGCGGCATCCGGCTCGGCATCTGGCGGGTCGACGAACAGGCAGCCGTAGCGCTGGGCCGCGGCCGGGTCGCCGGCTTCGGCCTGTGCGCGCAGGGTGTTCAGCGTTTTGTTGTCGACGGCGTCCACCGCAGCATGGGCGGGGCAGGCGAGGGCCAGGGCCAGCAATGGCCAACAGCGTCGGCAGCGAAGGCTCACGTTGTCTCCAGCAGTCAGTCGCCGAACAGGTGCGTGTCCGCCAGAACAACCAAGGTGGACTTGGCTCGGTGGCGCCGGGCCAGTATCCGGCAATTATAGGTGCTGGCCTGGAGGCGCTCCGATTGTCATCTCCAGCGCCAAGAGCGTGCCCTTGCATCGGGGCTGTTCTTTATATATGGAAATCCGTATATTCGGATTTCCATATGTAAAGGTGTTGCCATGATCACCCCACCCGAGCTCTTCAAGTGCCTGGCGGACGAGACCCGCGCTCGCGCCACCTTGCTGATCGCGCAACTGGGTGAGCTGTGCGTCTGCGAACTGATGTGCGCTTTGGACGACAGCCAACCGAAGATCAGCCGCCACCTCGCCCAGCTGCGCAGCAGCGGCCTGCTACTGGATCGCCGCCAGGGCCAATGGGTGTACTACCGTCTCAATCCGCAATTGCCTGCCTGGGTGCACGAGGTGCTGCAGCTGACGCTGCAGGCCAATGCCGCGTGGCTGCAGGCCAACGCCACACGCCTGCAGAACATGCAAGAGCGCCCGGTGCGCACTGCCGCCTGCTGCTGAACACCTGCCAAGCGAGGTCCCCATGCTGGTCGCCGTTGCCGTCTTCATTTTCACCCTCACCCTGGTCATCTGGCAGCCCAGGGGCCTTGGCGTCGGCTGGAGCGCCACGCTCGGCGCGATCATCGCCCTGGCCGTGGGCGCGGTGTCGCTGCAGGACATCCCTGTGGTGTGGGCCATCGTCTGGAATGCCACCGCCACCTTCATCGCGATCATCATCATCTGCCTGTTGCTGGACGAGGCGGGTTTCTTCGAGTGGGCGGCCCTGCATGTGGCGCGTTGGGCGCGGGGCAGTGTCAATCGCCTGTTCGCCTTTTGCATCCTGCTTGGCGCTGCCGTTTCGGCGTTGTTCGCCAACGATGGTGCGGCGCTGATCCTCACCCCCATCGTCATGTCGATGCTGATCGCGCTGCGCTTTTCCCCCGCCACCACCCTGGCGTTCGTCATGGCCGCCGGCTTCATTGCCGATACGGCCAGCCTGCCGCTGGTGGTGTCGAACCTGGTGAACATTGTCTCTGCCGACTATTTCGGCCTGGGTTTCGCCGACTACGCCGCGGTGATGGTGCCGGTGAACCTGGCCAGCATTGGCGCCACCTTGCTGGTGCTGTGGCTGTTCTTCCGCCGTGACCTGCCACAGCGCTATCCGGCCGACACCTTGCCGGCGCCGAGCTCGGCGATACGCGACCCGGCCACTTTTGCCGTCGGTGGGGCGACGCTGCTGTTGCTGCTGGTCGGCCTGTTTGCGCTGGAGCCGCTGGGCATCCCGGTCAGCGTGGTGGCGGGCGTGTGCGCGGCGCTGCTGTTCGCGGTCGCCGCCCGTGGCCACCGGATCTCCACCCGCCGGGTACTGCGCGAGGCGCCCTGGCAGGTGGTGATCTTCTCCCTGGGGATGTACCTGGTGGTGTACGGGCTGAAGAACGCCGGCCTTACCGACCTGCTGGCCCGGCTGCTCGACCAGCTCGCCGCCCACGGCCTGTGGAGCGCCACCCTGGGCACCGGCCTGCTCGCGGCGCTGCTGTCGTCGGTGATGAACAACCTGCCCAGCGTGCTGGTCGGCGCGCTGTCGATCCAGGCCAGCGGCGCCGAGGGCCTGGTGCGCGAGGCGATGATCTACGCCAACGTCATCGGCTGCGACCTCGGGCCGAAGATCACCCCCATCGGCAGCCTGGCCACGTTGCTGTGGCTGCACGTGCTGGCGCGCAAGGGCATGCGCATCAGCTGGGGTTACTACTTCAAGGTCGGCCTTGTGCTGACCTTGCCGGTCCTGCTGATCACCCTGTCGGCCCTGGCGCTGCGCCTGAGCCTGTAACACCCACCCCCTTTGCGAAGGAGCTTTCATGCGAGTCTTGTTCATGTGCACGGCCAACAGTTGCCGCAGCATCCTCAGTGAAGCGGTGTTCAACCACCTGGCGCCGCAAGGCTTCGAGGCGGTGAGCGCCGGCAGTTTTCCCAAGGGGCAGGTGCTGCCACGCAGCCTGGCAACCCTGCAGCAGGCCGGCATCGCCATCGCCGGCCTGAGCAGCAAGGGTAACGATGCCTTTGCCGACAACCCGCCAGACATCGTCATCACCGTCTGCGACAAGGCGGCGGGCGAGGCCTGCCCGGTGTACTTCGGCCCGGCGCTGAAGGCTCACTGGGGGCTGGAGGATCCTTCCGAGGTAGTGGGTGACGAGGCGGCGGTGGAGGCGGCCTTCCAGGCCACCCTGGCCCGTATCGAACAGCGCTGCAGGGCGTTCTTCGCGTTGCCGTTCGCCACGCTGGAGCCTGAGGCGCTCAAGCGCGAGCTGGCGCGTATTGGCGGCCTTTGACTTTCTGTGGCTCGGAAGGGGCCCGACCGAAGGCGTATGATCGCCGGCCGAAAGCGCCCACAAGGAAACCGTCATGCTCCCCAACAAAGCCTGTGCAGTGCTGCTGTCATCCACGCCGCACCCCCGGCTGCTGCTGTTCCGCCATCCGCTGGCGGGTGTGCAGCTGGTAAAGGGCAGCATCGAACAGGGCGAAGCACCGGGTGCGGCAGCCGTGCGTGAGTTGTGGGAGGAGTCTGGGATTCGCGGTGCGCTGATCAAGGATGACCTGGGCTGCTGGGATGCCGGTCACCAGGAACAGGTGTGGTCGTTCCAGCTGTGTGAAGCGATGGGGCCGCTACCTGAACAATGGGTCCATCAGACGCTCGATGACCATGGCCACTGCTTTGCGTTTTTCTGGGCCGAGCTCGACCGGTTGCCACTGGCGGAATGTCACCCGGTGTTCCAGCGGGCCTTGCTGCACCTGCGCGCTGTACTGCAGGCGCGCGGGCATTGCACTGGCGAGCAGCCGTTGGCCTAACGCAGCCTGAGCAACCGGTCCATGGACAGCGCTCCACCACCCCGTGCGATCAGCAACAGCAGCAGACCGGCCCAGGTCAGGTGGGTGGGCCACGCATCGGGGTAGACGAACACTTCTATGACCGTCGTCATGCCGAGCAAGGCCAGGGCCGACAACCGGGTCAGCAGGCCGAGCACCAGCAGCAGCGGGAACAGGTGCTCGGCATAGGTGGCCAGGTGCGCCGCCAGCCAGGGTGAGAGCAGCGGCAAGGCATATTCGCTGCGGAACAGTTCGTAGGTGCTGGGTGTGATGGTCAGCAGGCCTTCGACCTTGGTGCGGCCGGACAGGAAAAACACCGAGGCGATCCCGAAGCGGGCGACCAGGCACAACAGGCTGTCGCCCAGCAGCCGTTGCAGGCGTTCGGCAATACGGTTCCAGTGGTGGCGCAGGCCGCTGGCCGGCACGCTAGGGTGAATGATGTCCATGACAGCTTCCTCAGGTGAATGTGAGCGGACGAAAAGCCCGGGCTTGCAACAGCCGACCAAGCAGGTCGGTGAAGTCCAGGTCGGCTTGGGCTTGCTGCGCGAGCTGCGATGCCTGGTCAAGTGTCATCCCGTCGGCACAGGCCTGGAGAAAGGCGCAGCCACCGTGCTCCAGGGGGTGATGGTGCACACCATCGGCATCGCCGCTCAGCAGTACCCCTTCGGCGACCCAGGGCTGGTCCTGCGGCCAGGCCAGCTGTTCACGGCTGCAGCGCCAGAGGCTGTACGCCGGGTGCTGCGCGAACCAGTGCCAACGCACACTGACGCGCGGGCGCAGATGGCTGTGCGCCAGGTCGCCAGCGGTCATGCCGGCCAGTTCGGTGAGGGCCAGGCAAGGCTCGCCGGGGGCACTGAAGGCCTCATTCCACAAGCGGTCCAGGCAAGCGACAGCAGCCAGGTAAGGCAGGCCGTGCTGCGCCTGTATCGCTTCGAGAAAGGCCGGGAAGTCAGCACCGTAGTGGATCAACCGGGTATCGCTGGGCGGTGACTGCTGCGCATAGGCTGCCGCCGCGTCGCCCATCCAGGCTGGGCCAACCAGCTGTTCGACGCTGGGAAAGTTGGCGCGCAGGGCATCGATGCAGCCAGCCATCACGGTGTTGCGGTACACCGCGAACGCCGGCTGTTCGGTCAGTGCCGCCAGTTGCGGCGCCGGCCGACCCTGCAGCGCTTCGACGAATGCGTCCTGGAACTGGCTCAGCGTGGGGTTCATGGCAAGGCTCCTGTTCGCTCCAGCATGGCCTGGGCTCGGTCGCGCTCGGCGAGCAATTCGTCGAACAGAGGAAGGTTGCCGTCACGCTCGATCAGCGTCGGGCGTGGCCCGATGCGTTCGATCAAGCCTTGGTACAGCGCCCAGACCGGCTCGGCGATGCTGGTGTCATGGGAGTCGATGAGCAGGGCGCCCTGATCGTCGTGGCTGTAGCCGGCCAGGTGAATTTCGGTCACCGCCTGGCCAGGGAATCGGCGCAGGTAGTCGGCTGCGTCGAAACCAAGGTTGTGCGCGCTGACGTGCACATTGTTGACGTCCAGCAGCAGCCCGCAGCCGGTACGGCAGACCAGCTCACCGAGAAAGTCGATTTCGTCCCAGTCATGCCCCTGCAGATGCAGGTAGTGGCTGGGGTTTTCGATGGACAGGCAGCGCCCAAGGGCATCCTGGCTGCGCTGGATGTTGTCGCAGAGGCGGCCCAGCGCCTCGTCGCTGCGAGGGAAGGGCAGCAGGTCAGGCTGGTATTGGCCGCGCCAGGTGGACCAGGCCAGGTGTTCGGACACCAGCGCCGGGTGCACCTGGTCGATCAGCGCACGCAAACGCCGCAGGTGCGTGGCATCCGGTTCGGCGTCGGCTGCCAGTGACAGCGCGACGCCGTGCAGCGACAGCGGATGCTGCTCGGCGATGCGCGCCAGCCAGGCAAGCCGTGGGCCGCCGACCATGTAGTTCTCCGGGTGGACTTCGAACCACAGCCCGTCGGCGCGGTGTGCCAGGGCCTGGGCATAGTGCTCGGCCTTGAGCCCCAGCCCGGCACCTATCCGCGAGTTGCCGTTCATGGTCGGCCTCCTGCACTCAGGACTTGATCGGGGTCAGCGAGCCCATGCCGTTGGGCGTCTTGATCGAGGTGCAGGAGCCGGCCGGGACGTTTTTCCAGTGCATGCCGTCATAGTCTTTTTTGGCACTGCCGGCGCAGGTGGTGCCGGCGCCGGCCTTGCAGTCGTTCTTGCCGGCCATGGCAACGCCGTAGCATTTTTCCATGGCGGCGCCGGTGCCGGCGGGCTGGGCGGTTTCTGCGGCCATGGCAACGCCTGCCAGCGAGGCGAGGGCAAGGGCGGCAGTGGTGAGGGCGAAGGCTTTCATGGTGGGTCTCCAAAGGGTGGGGCCGTGGCGAGTTACCGGCGGCTCATGGAGTAGTTCGCGGCGTGGGTCCATCGGGTTACACCCGCAACAAAATATTTCGCGCAGTACCTGCCGGCCACCTACCGTATGGAGGCAGACCGACGCTCGCACGGCAGGGGTGTGCGACAGGCTGGTGAAAACAAACGCGCGAGGGTGTAACCCAGGCGGCCAATGCAACGAACTAATCCTCAGGCAGTGCTCCATTCGCGCGAGTTGCAGCTGCAGGCACTATTGCTGCGCGGGCTCGCGGGCGACGCCGTGGCGTACCGCGAATTCCTCGCGGCGCTGGCGCTGCATGTGCGTGGCTTTTTGCAGCGGCGCCTGGCCTGGCGCCCGGCCGAGGTCGAGGACCTGGTGCAGGAAGTGCTGCTGGCGGTGCACAACGCGCGCCATACCTACCAGGCGCAGCAGCCATTGACGGCCTGGGTGCAGGCGATTGCCCGCTACAAGCTGGCCGACCATTTACGCAGCTTCGCCCGCCACGAGGCGCGCAACGACCCGCTGGACGACGACGCTGACCTGTTCGCCGGCACCGAGGCGGAACCGGCCGAGGCCAGCCTGGACCTGCAGCGCCTGCTCGACCAATTGCCGGCACGCCAGCGGTTGCCCATTGTTCACGTCAAGCTGGAGGGGTTGTCCGTAGAGGAAACCGCGCGCCTTACCGGGCTCTCCAGTTCGGCGGTCAAGGTGGGCATACATCGGGGCCTGAAAGCCCTGGCCAGGTTGATTGGAGGCAGGAGTGACCATGAACACTGATGACTTGATTGCCCTGCTGGCCAGCCACGAGGGCCCGGTTGATCGTCACGCGTTGGCCAAGCGCCTGGGCTTGGCACTGCTCGCGGGCCTGATCGGTGCGTTGCTGATGACGGTCGCCCTCTACGGTGTACGCAGCGACCTTGTCGAGGTTGCCCGCACGCCACTGTTCTGGGCCAAGGTTGCACTGCCCGCCAGCCTGGCGCTGCTTGGGTTATGGCTGACGCAACGGCTGGCCCGGCCGGGTGTGAAGGGCGGCGCCTTGTGGGGGCTGTTGGGTCTGCCCTTGGTGCTGGTCTGGCTGGGCGCGGCGATCAGCCTGCTCGGTGCCCCTGTCGAAGCCCGCGCCGACCTTGTCCTTGGCCGTACCTGGCGTACCTGTGCCTTGAACATCGCCTTGCTCTCGCTGCCCTGCCTGATTGCCGTGTTCTGGGCCTTGCGCGGCCTGGCGCCAACCCGCTTGCGCCAGGCGGGTGCGGCCGGCGGGCTACTGGCCGGCTCGACGGCAACACTGGCGTACTGCCTGCACTGCCCGGAGATGGGCGTGCCGTTCTGGGGGCTCTGGTATGTGCTGGGGATGTTGCTGCCGACCCTGTTTGGGGCGGCTATCGGCCCGCGGCTACTGCGCTGGTGACCCATTGTCGGTGTACGAATAGTTCTGCCTGATCTGGCCATTATCACCTGCTGCGATGCGCTCCCGAGTCTCTGCCTCGATACATCGAGAAGCGTTGCGAAAGCACCGGTTACATAGCCGCGCGTCAGCGGCTGCCCCGCAGGGCCATAGTCAATCCCACGTGATGTGCGTTGGCAGATGCTGTCAGAGCACCACTGGTCGCCTGAGGCCATGGAAGACTGGCATTCGCCTTGGGTGTGTACGATGATTTTCGTATTGACAGGGATGTCCTATGCAAAAAGGCTTCAAAGCAGTGAGGCGCGCAGTGATTGCAGCCCTCGAAGCAGGTGATTAGCTGCATGCGTCACGCGGCGATATCGAGGTGAAGAACCTGTTGGCGACGGGAGCGGTATCGGCGGCGCAAGTCATCGACGTGATCCTCGCCTGCAACGGCACCCATTACCGCAGCAGCCCCCACCACGCCGTGGCATCGGTCGACGTGCACCTGATCAGGTGGCACGGCTGGTACATCAAGTTCTATTTTCTCGAGCCAGACACCTGGTTCATCAGCGTTCATCAGTGAGTAACCAGGCAATGAAAATTCTTTTCGAAGGCGATACCGGCAAAGCGCTGTGCGAGCACTGCCAGGCCGTGGTGGCCACGCGCTACCTGCGCCGTGACGTACCCTTCAGTGATGGGCAAGGTTTGGCCCGCGACATCCTGGTGGGGGTGTGCGAGCGCTGCGACACCGTGGTGGCCCTGCCGGCGCAATCCACGCCGGCAATTCGCGAGGCGCGCAAGGAGCAACTGAAATCCATCGAGGCCAGGTTGCCGGCGGTGTACCTGGACATTCTTGACGCAGCCCTGCATACCGTCTGCAGCGAGGCCGGGGTTCATCTGCGCAAGCTGTTGCTGGCCCACTACCTGCAGCAGTTGGTGCAAGCCCGGCAAGGCGAGGGCTTGCGGCCTGCCCATGAGGCCTTCCTCCAGGCGCTCGAGCAGCAGCGCCATCAGCGTGGCTTGCCGGCCGGCAGCGCGACCCGGCGCCTGTCGATGAAGGTCAATGCACACATGGCCGAGGATTTCCTGGCGCTGATGCAGCAGGCCGACATGTCCCAGACCGAGCTGCTCAAGGCCGTGATCGCGCGCATTCAGGCGGATGTGCTCGAAGCGCGTGACCCGCAGGTGATCGCTACCCTGCAGCGCCTGGCGCGGCTTGCGGGGTAGCGATCCGCAGGCGGCACCTCGTCGGTTTCAGGACGCGCCTGGTCGCCCGCGCACAACCCCCTTGTCACAGACCTGCCATGCTCAGAGGATGCCTTCGGACCGCGCGCGCCTAGACGCCCGGCCGCAGGCAAGGAGGGTGCCCGGCACACCGCCACCGTGACGTGGCCGCGCACCGCAGCTGAACACCGCCGGGTATTGCTCCTGTTTCGGGGTGGCCCGGGTTGCCGAGGTTTGCTGTATGCCTGATGACTTGAACCACCTGCCCCTGATCCAGCGCGTCCTGGCCCGTGAGAAGGACACCCCCGGCGCCTTGTTGCCGATCCTCCACGCCATCCAGGCCGGCGTCGGCCATATCCCCGACATCGCCATCAATGAAATTGCCCATGCCCTCAACCTCAGCCTGGCCGAGGTGCGCGGGGTAATCAGCTTTTACCACGACTTTCGCACCGCACCGCCGGCCCGGCACACGCTGCGCCTGTGCCGCGCCGAGTCCTGCCAGAGCCGCGGCGCCGAAGCGTTGGCTGCACAGTTGCGTGAACAGCTGGGCCTGGACGACCACGGCACCAGCGCAGACGGCGCGTTGAGCCTGCGCCCGGTCTACTGCCTGGGCGCTTGTGCCTGTTCACCGGCGCTCGAACTCGATGGCCAGTTGCACGCGCGGCTCACCCCTGAGCGCTTGCGGGCGCTGGTGGATGGCTGCCGTGAGGAGGTGAAGGCATGTTGAGCCTGTGCATTCCCTGTGATTCGGTGGCCCGCGCCGTCGGCGCGGACCAGGTGGCCGACGCGCTGGCCCGCGAGGCCGAGCGTCGCCAGCTGCCGCTGCGCATCCAGCGCACCAGCTCGCGTGGCCTGTACTGGCTGGAGCCGTTGGTCGAGCTGGACAGCGACGCCGGCCGCCAGGGGTTCGGGCCGGTCTCGGTCGAAGACGTGCCGGGCTTGCTCGATGCCCTGGCCACAGGCGAGCCAGGCCACGCCTTGGCACTGGGCCTGGTCGAGCAGATCCCTTACCTGAAAACCCAGCAACGCCTGCTGTTTGCCCGCGCGGGTATCACCCGGCCGCTGTCGCTGGACGACTACCACGCCAACGGCGGCTTCGAGGGCCTGCGCCGGGCAACGCTGATGGAGGCTGACGAGGTGGTCGCCGCCGTGTTCGATTCCGGCCTGCGTGGCCGGGGCGGTGCGGCGTTCCCGGCGGGCATCAAGTGGCGCACCGTGCGCCAGGCCCAGGCCGTGCAGAAATACGTGGTGTGCAACGCCGACGAGGGTGACTCCGGCACCTTCGCCGACCGCATGCTGATGGAGGGCGACCCGTTCCTGCTGATCGAAGGCATGATCATCGCCGGGCTCGCCGTAGGGGCGAGCAAAGGCTACATCTATGTGCGTTCGGAATACCCGGATGCCATCGGCACCCTGAACGAGGCGATCCTGCTGGCCCGCGAGGCCGGTTACCTGGACGTCGCCGGCCAAGGCGTGGCCTTCGACCTGCAGGTGCGGGTCGGGGCGGGCGCCTATATCTGCGGCGAGGAAACCGCGCTGCTCGAATCCCTCGAAGGCAAGCGCGGCATCGTCCGCGCCAAGCCGCCGCTGCCGGCGCTGGAGGGCCTGTTCGGCCAGCCGACGCTGGTGCACAACGTGCTCACCCTGGCCTCGATCCCGATCATCCTGGCCAAGGGCGCGGCGTTCTATCGCGACTTCGGCATGGGCCGCTCGCTGGGCACCCTGCCGTTCCAGTTGGCCGGCAATATCCGCCACGGCGGCCTGGTGGAGCGGGCGTTCGGCCTCACGCTACGCGAGCTGGTGGAAGGCTACGGCGGCGGTACCGCCAGCGGCCGGCCGATCAAGGCCGCACAGGTGGGCGGCCCGCTGGGGGCCTGGGTGCCGCCGGCACAGTTCGATACGCCGCTGGACTACGAGGCCTTTGCCGCCATGGGCGCGATGCTTGGCCACGGCGGTGTGGTGCTGGCCGACGATACCCTGAACATGGCCGGCATGGCCCGCTTTGCCCTGCAGTTCTGTGCCGAAGAGTCGTGCGGTAAATGCACGCCATGCAGAATCGGCTCGACCCGCGGCGTGGAAGTGGTCGACCGCCTGATCGCCAGCACCGACCCGGCCATGCGCGAAAGCCAGGCCGGCCTGCTGCGCGACCTGTGCGACACGATGCAGTACGGCTCGCTGTGCGCCATGGGTGGGATGACCTCGTATCCCGTGGCCAGCGCCCTCAAGCACTTCCCCGCCGATTTCGGCCTGGAGGCCGCGCAATGATCAACTACTTCGACCCCAGCAGCGATATCGACCTGGGTACCCCCGAGCGTGTCAGCGACGTGCAGGTCAGCCTGGTCATCGATGGCCGTTCGATCAGTGTGCCCGCCGGCACCTCGGTGATGCGCGCCGCCGCGCTGCTCGGCACCAGCATCCCCAAGCTGTGCGCCACCGACAGCCTCGAAGCCTTCGGCTCGTGCCGCATGTGCATGGTCGAGATCGACGGCATGCGCGGCTACCCGGCGTCGTGCACCACGCCAGTCAACGAGGGCATGGTGGTGCGCACGCAAACCGCGCGCCTGGCCGACCTGCGCCGCAACGTGATGGAACTGTACATTTCCGACCACCCGCTGGACTGCCTGACCTGCTCGGCCAACGGCAATTGCGAGCTGCAGACCGTCGCCGGCCAGGTCGGCCTGCGCGAGGTACGCTACGGCTATGACGGCGACAATCACTTGGCTGAACAGAAGGACGTCTCCAACCCGTACTTCGACTACGAGCCCAGCAAGTGCATCGTCTGCAGCCGCTGCGTGCGCGCCTGCGAAGACATCCAGGGCACCTTTGCCCTGACCATCACCGGGCGTGGCTTCGACTCGCGGGTGGCGGCGGCCGGTGGCGACGACTTCCTCAGCTCCGAATGCGTGTCCTGCGGTGCCTGCGTGCAGGCCTGCCCGACCGCGACCCTGAGCGAAAAAAGCCTGATCCAGCTCGGCCAGCCCGAGCGTGCGGTGATCACCACCTGCGCCTATTGCGGTGTGGGCTGCTCGTTCCGCGCCGAGATGAAGGGCGACCAGTTGGTGCGCATGGTCCCGGACAAGCAGGGCGGCGCCAACCACGGCCATGCCTGCGTCAAGGGCCGCTTCGCCTGGGGCTACGCCACCCACCCCGACCGCATCACCAAGCCGATGATCCGCAAGCGCCTGGAAGACCCATGGCAGGAAGTCAGCTGGGACGAGGCGGTAACCTATGCCGCCAGTGAGTTCCGGCGCATCCAGCTCAAGTACGGGCGCGATTCCATCGGCGGCATCACCTCCAGCCGCTGCACCAACGAAGAGGCCTACCTGGTGCAGAAACTGGTGCGCACCGCGTTCGGCAACAACAACGTCGACACCTGCGCGCGGGTTTGCCATTCACCTACCGGCTACGGCCTCAAGCAGACCCTCGGCGAATCCGCCGGCACCCAGAGTTTCGACTCGGTGATGCAGGCCGACGTGGTACTGGTGATCGGCGCCAACCCCACCGACGCCCACCCGGTGTTCGGCTCGCAGCTCAAACGCCGCCTGCGCCAGGGCGCGCGGCTGATCGTCATCGACCCGCGGCGCATCGACCTGGTCGACTCGCCCCACGCCCGCGCCGAACTGCACCTGCAACTGCGCCCGGGCACCAACGTGGCCATGCTCAATGCCCTGGCCCATGTGATCGTCAACGAAGGCCTGCTCGACCAGCGCTTCATCGATGCCCGTTGCGAGACCGAGGACTTTGCCCGCTGGCGCGATTTCGTCGCCCAACCCGACAATGCCCCCGAGCTGCTTGGCCCGGTGTGCGGCGTGCCCGCCGAGCAGATCCGCGCCGCCGCACGGTTGTATGCCACCGGCGGCAATGCGGCGATCTACTACGGCCTGGGCGTGACCGAGCACAGCCAGGGTAGCACCGCGGTAATGGGCATCGCCAACCTGGCCATGGCCACCGGCAACATCGGCCGCGAAGGGGTAGGGGTGAACCCGCTGCGCGGGCAGAACAACGTGCAGGGCTCCTGCGACATGGGCTCGTTCCCCCACGAGCTGCCCGGCTACCGGCATATTTCCAACGCCAGTGTGCGCAGCGAGTTCGAACAGGCCTGGGGCGTCACGCTGCAACCCGACCCCGGGCTGCGCATCCCCAACATGTTCGAGGCCGCGCTCGACGGCAGCTTCAAGGCGCTGTACTGCCAAGGTGAGGACATCGCCCAGAGCGACCCCAACACCCAGCACGTCACCGCTGCCTTGCTGGCGATGGAGTGCGTGGTGGTGCAGGACATCTTCCTCAACGAAACCGCCAAGTTTGCCCATGTGTTCCTGCCGGGCAGTTCGTTCCTGGAAAAGGACGGTACCTTCACCAACGCGGAACGGCGTATCTCGCGGGTGCGCAAGGTGATGGAATCGCTGGCCGGCAAGGCCGACTGGGAGGCCACCATGGCCCTGGCCAACGCCCTGGGCTACCCCATGAACTACCGCCACCCGTCCGAGATCATGGACGAAATCGCCCGCCTGACGCCGACCTTCCACCGTGTCAGCTACAGCGAGATCGACCGCCACGGCAGCCTGCAGTGGCCGTGCAACGACGCAGCCCCCGATGGCACGCCGACCATGCACATCGACCAGTTCGTGCGCGGCAAGGGCCGCTTCATGCTCACCGGTTATGTGCCCACCGACGAGAAGGTCAACAACCGCTACCCGCTGCTGCTGACCACCGGGCGCATCCTCAGCCAGTACAACGTCGGCGCGCAGACCCGGCGCACCGAGAACATCGCCTGGCACGCCGAGGACCGCCTGGAAATCCACCCCAGCGACGCCGAAAGCCGCGGCATCAGCGACGGCGACTGGGTCGGCGTGGGCAGCCGCGCCGGGCAGAGCGTGCTGCGCGCCAGGGTCAGCGGGCGGGTGGCGCCGGGCGTGGTGTACACCACCTTCCACTTCCCCGAGTCGGGTGCCAACGTGATCACCACCGACAACTCCGACTGGGCCACCAACTGCCCCGAGTACAAGGTCACGGCGGTGGAGGTGCTGAAGGTGTTCCAGCCATCGGAATGGCAGAAGCGCTACCAGAGCTTCAGTGACGAACAGCGGCGCCTGCTCGACGAGCGACGCCAGGCGCAAGGCAAGGAGAAGGCGGAGGTGCGTCGATGAGCAGCGACAACCTGGTGAAGATGGCCAATCAGATTGCCCACTATTTCGACAGCGAGCCGGACCGGGCCAAGGCAGTGCAGGGGGTAAGGCAGCACCTGCAAAGCTTCTGGACCCCGGTCATGCGCAAGCAGTTGGGAGAATGGATCGAGGTCCATGCGGGGGAGGGGCTTGATCCGAAAGTGCGGGAGGCGCTTGCCTAGGCCAGCTTTCTATAGCCTCTATCGGCCCTTCGCCGGCAAGCCGGCTCCCACCCCCTGACGGGCCTGCGCATACTCTGTAGGAGCGGCCTTGTGCCGCGAAAGGGCGGCGAAGCGGCCCCATGGACCTGTGGTGCGCCACAGATGGCTGGGGCTGCTGGGCAGCCCTTTCGTGGCACAAGGCCACTCCTACAGAAAAACCGCGCAAGACAATTGCCGGCTTGCGAGCGAAGGACCGGTACAGGTGTAGATGAAATGTCCGTCATATACGTGAGGCTATTCACAGGCTAGTGCTACCCTCCCGAAAACCCTGCCACGGACACTTACCATGGACATGAACTGGCACCAGGCCCTGCAAGAGAGCCTGAGCTGGCTGGCAATCGCCACAGGCATCACCTTCGTCTGCTTCATCGCCGCCGCCACGCTGGCCGTGCGCGGCACCCGGTGGGGCCGCCAGTTCTGGCAGCTCGCCGGGCCCTACTTCAGCCTTCAACGCAGCTGGCGGCCCTTGCTGGCATTTGCCCTGTTGCTGGTGCTGACGCTGTTCTCGGTACGCCTGAACGTGCTGTTCTCGTTCTGGTACAACGGCTTCTACAGCGCCCTGCAGGCGCTGGACCAGACGGCATTCTGGTACCTGCTCGGGGTGTTCGCGGTGCTCGCCACCATCCACGTGCTGCGCGCGCTGTTCACCTTCTACGTCACCCAGGCGTTCAACATCCACTGGCGGGTCTGGCTGACCGAGCGCCTGAGCGCCGACTGGATGCACGGCGATGCCTATTACCGTGGGCAGTTCCTCGCCGAACCGGTGGACAACCCCGACCAGCGTATCGAACTGGATGTGAACGCCTTCGTCACCGGCTCCGTGTCGTTGGCGCTGGGTGCGGTCAGCGCGCTGGTCTCGCTGGTGGCCTTTACCGGGATTCTCTGGGGTCTGTCTGCGCCGCTGGCGGTGGCCGGGGTCGAAGTGCCGCGGGCGATGGTGTTCGCGGTGTACGTGTATGTGCTGATCGCCACCTGGATCGCCTTCCGCCTCGGGCAGCCGCTGATCCGCCTGAACTTCCTCAACGAAAAACTCACCGCCAACTTCCGTTATGCATTGATGCGCCTACGCGAGAACGCCGAGAACATCGCCTTCTACCAGGGCGCGCAGGTTGAGCGCGGCACACTGCTCGGCCGCTTCTTCGCCTTGATCGGCAACGCCTGGGCGCTGGTGTTCCGGAACCTCAAATTCAGCGGCTTCAACCTGGGCATCAGCCAGGTCGCGGTGGTCTTCCCGTTCATCCTCCAGGCGCCGCGCTTCTTCAGTGGCGCGATCAAGCTGGGCGACGTGATGCAGACCGCCCAGGCTTTCGGCCAGGTGCAGGATTCGCTGTCGTTCTTCCGCGAGTCCTACGACACCTTCGCCAGCTACCGCGCCACCCTCGACCGTTTGACGGGCTTTCTCGATGCCAACCAGCAGGCCAGTGCCTTGCCCAAGGTCGACACCGATGCGTTGCCCAAAGCATTGGCCATTACGGGGCTGCAGGTGCTGCGCCCGGATGGCCACGCCCTGATCGCCGATCTGGATCTGCACTTGCAGGCCGGCCAGGCGCTGCTGATCAAAGGGCCTTCAGGTAGCGGCAAGACCACGCTGCTGCGTGCCCTGGCCGGGCTATGGCCCTATGCCGAAGGCGAGGTCCGGCGGCCGCTGGGGCACCAGGCGCTGTTCCTCTCCCAGCGCTCGTACCTGCCCCTGGGCGACCTGCGTACGGCCATCGCCTACCCGGCGGACGCCAGGCCCGAGGACGATGCGCGCATGCAGCAGGCGCTGCGCCAGGTCAACCTGGCCCACCTGGCCGAACGCCTCGACGTGCAGTGCGACTGGTCACGGATTCTGTCGGTGGGCGAGCAGCAACGCCTGGCGTTCGCCAGGGTGCTGTTCAACCAGCCACAGGTGGTGTTCCTCGACGAGTCGACCTCGGCGATGGACGAGGGGCTTGAACATGCGTTGTATGCGTTGTTGCGCAGCGAGATGCCGGAGACCTTGCTGATCAGCGTCGGGCACCGCAGTACCCTGGCGGCGTTCCATACCCACCGCCTGGAAGTCGACGGGCAGGGTGGCTGGGCGTTGTTCGAGCAGCAGCCGGTGGTCGAGGAGCCGGCTTAGCTCGGCGGGGGCCATCGTTGGCAAGTCGCAGCGGCGCACCGCCGCTCCCACGGCCCCGCGTGGCTTACGACTTGAAGCGCCCCACCAGACCGTTCAGTTCATCCGATAGCTGTGCCAGCCGCCCGGAGTCCGACTGCGCCGAGTTGGCCAGCCCTTCCACCAGCCGTGCTTCGTCGTAGATCTGCTGGATGTGCCGGTTGATCTCTTCGGCCACGCTGTGTTGCTCCTCGGCGGCGGCGGAAATCTGCAGGTTCTGGTCGCGGATCTCGTTCACCGACAGCTGGATGCCTTCGAAGCTGTCCCGCGCATGCTCGATCGACGACACGCTGGCGCGCGACAGGTCCAGGCAGCTTTCCATCTTCTGCGAGACCTCCTGGGTCTTGTCACCCAGGGTATTGAGCAACTGGTCAATCTCGCCGGTGGAGTCGGCGGTGCGCTTGGCCAGCGCCCGTACTTCGTCGGCGACCACGGCAAAACCACGGCCCTGGTCACCGGCCCGTGCCGCTTCGATGGCGGCGTTGAGGGCCAGCAGGTTGGTCTGCTCGGCGATGGCGCGGATGGTGCCGAGGATCTGGTTGATGCTGCGGCTGCCGGCCTCCAGTTCGACCATGGCCTGGGACGACTCGCTCAGGCGGCGGCCCAGGCGGTTGACGTTGTCGGTGGTCTGCTCGATCTGCTGCTTGCCCTCGGCCACCCGCCGATGGCCCTGTTCGGCGGCATCGGCGGCGCTGCTGCAGGAGCGCGCCACTTCGTTGGCGGTGGCGACCATTTCGTTGAACGCAGTGGACACCAGTTCCACTGCCTCGCGCTGGCGCCCGGCGGCTTCGTTCATGTCGTCGGCCATGGTGCTGTTGGCCTTCGAGGCCTGTTGCAGGTTGTTCGAGGCGGCGCCGATGCGCTGGATCAACTGGCGGATGGCGGCCAGGAACTTGTTGAACCAACCGGCCAGTTCGGCGGTTTCGTCCTTGCCCTGGATCTGCAGGTCGCGGCGCAGGTCGCCTTCGCCTTCGGCGATCGACTGCAGGCCCAGGCTGACCTGGCCGATGGGTTTGACGATCACCCGCGAGAAGGCCGCCGCCACCAGGGCGAACACCAGCGCCAGCAGCACCACGATGACGGCCGTGACGTAGGTCATGCGCGTGGCCGCAACCATCACTTCGTCGTATTCGATCAACCCGATGAAGCGCCAGCCAAGGCCCGGCGAAGTCCATACGTTGGCCATGTAGCGCACGCCATCGATCACCACCTCGGTGGAGCCTTGTGCAGTGGCAGCCAGCTGCGCGTAGGGCGCGCCGAGGTCCTTGAGCTGTTTGAAACTGTGCGTGGCATCGCGCGGGTCGACCAGCACGGTGCCGTCCTCGATCAGCATCACATAGCCGCTGTCACCGAGCTTGATGCTCTTGACCAGTTCGGTGAGGTTTTTCAGCGAGACGCTGACCACGAACACGCCTTTGGCCTTGCCGGCATCGTCGAGCAGCGCCCGGGCGGTGCCGACCAGGGCCACATCGTCCTTGTCGTAGTAGTAGGCGGCGGTGCGCACCGTTTTGTCCGGGCTGGCCATGGCGGCCTTGTACCAGGGGCGGGTGCGTGGGTCGTACTTGGCCAGTTGCGGGTCGTCCGGCCACTTGGCGTAGCTGCCGTCTTCCAGGCCAATGGACAGGATCGCCGCCGCCGGGTGGGTGGTGCCGTAGCGGGCGAAGGCGTCGATAACTTGCTGCGCGGCCGGCGGCATGGGCTGGCTGGCTGCGTCGGCGGCGGTGTAGTTCTTGAGTGAGGTGACCGAGGTGTATACAGGATCCTTGGCCATTTGATCGACGTTTTGCAGGGTGCCGTCGAAAAATTGCCGCATGTTGCCGTCGATCTGGCGGATTTCCCGGGTACTGCCATCGAGGAATTGCGCCACCGCTTCACTGCGGATGTTCAGCACCGAAATGCCGCCGACCAGCGCTACCGGGATAAAAGCCACCAGCACGAAGGCCAGGACCAGCTTGTTCTTTATCTTCATGCGTGACGCCCATCCGTGAGAGTGAAGGTGCACATGGCCGCTGTAGTTGGGTGGTGGCCACTTGCTATCTTTGCTGTTCGGGTGGGTCGGAATATAAACCTTTGAAACGTTATTCGTGTACAAAAAATCAAGTAATTGTTTTGATTTTCGAGTCAGGGCGGGGTGTCAGGCGAGGGTGTAGGGGATGATATTGGTGGGGTGGCTGGCGTACAGCGGGCCGAGCATCCGGTGATCATCGGTCAGGATGAAATAGTCGCACGCCAGTTGGATGAGTGAGTTGTCGGAGATCCCGAAGCGCAGGAAGTGCTCGCCACAGCTGTCGGTACGGATGTCCGACTCGACCTGGCGGAACATCGCGAACAGCTGGCCGGCGACGGCGAGGGCCGAATGGTAGGCGGGGCCGGTGAGGTCGATCAGGTTGGAAATTTCGGTGGCAATGTAGGGGGTGATATGTACTTCGTCATGCTCGGCGATGATCGCCGGGACTTTCTGGTAGTCCGCGTCAGCAAACTTCTCAGGCGTTTGGACGCCCGGATGAACCTGCCCCTTCTAGGCTGCCAATCACCAGCAGCAGGAGCAGGTTGGTGTCGATGATCAGCTTCCTGGCCATTCATCACTCCTTGTTCCTGAAACCCTTGAATTTGCCGGTGGCCGCATCGATGAGAAACACCTTGTGCTCGCGGCGGGTACCCATGATCTTTGCCAGTTGGCGCAAGGGTGAAGTGCTGTCGGCGTCGACGTTGAGGGGGGCCGGGTCGAGCTGGTAGCTGTAGGTGATGTGGTAAGTGCTCTCGTCTGGGGAGAGCAACGCTTCCTCGAGCTGCATATGCGTGGCGCAGGCGACCAGCTTGTGCAGGTTTTCGGCGGCAATGCCGATGGCGTGATCGAACTCAATCATGGTGGTTGCTCTTGTTGGATGCCTCGGGGCCGAGAGTGGGAGGCAGACAGGCTGTAAGGAAGGATTCTGGCGCATGGGAGCACGCAGCGCTGTGAGGGGAAGAGACTGCACGCTAGGGCGATATTCAGGCAGCAGCAAGCAGCAAGCTGTAAGTGCATGTTCCATCGAATGAAATCGAGATGATTACGTAAGTGGCTGATTTTACGGAAGATTCTTAGGACTTTCCTTATTTAATGTAGGGCGTTTCCTAAGCATGATTTTGCGGCCTTTCGGCGGTTGTGCTCGTCAGCCGAGCTGCTTAGTCTCGCCGGGTCGTTGTCACCTCAACGGCCGGGTGTGCAAGCCCGAGGATACAGCGCGAAAGCGCCCTGGAAATTTGACGGAGAACCGCCGTTGAGGTGCCCCTATGGCGGCTATGCGTGGGAGGCCTTCGGGCCTGCCGGGTTCCTGTATCCTCGGTCTTGCACACCTGCGTATAGCTGCCACCCATTCGAGTGCAGGCGGATGTGGGCAGTTTTCCCATGACGGTACAGGAGTGCTGAACCATGCTGAAAATCGTGCCCGATCCACCTCACACCTGGCTCCGGGAGGTTCACTGATGAACGATGCCCCCGCCGGAGCCTCCCGGCCCCTTTCCCCGCGCCCAACCACGGCCCACGCCCACTTCGGCACCTGCCACGAAGCCCATCCCCCGATGTTCTCGGTACACGCCGGCATCGATGGCGAGGACGCGCTGGTCTGCGCCGTGGCGGCATTGCAGGCGGCCCATGAAACCAACGCCCTGGCACTGGAAAAAGCGAGCGAGCCGTTGCGCAGCCTGCTGGTGGCGACGGAGAACTCGCTGGAGAAAGGGCTGGCGTTGTCTTCGGCAGTACTGGACGGGATAGAGCGCGGCTGAACATCTGTGACAAAGGCCGCGTTGCGGCCTTTGTTCGGTGTACTTGGAATAGGCCTCCTGGCCTTCGGCAATCGAGCAACTTGGTCGAAATCCGCCGCTTCGCCCGTATTCACGCCACCGCCTGACAGAGCAACACACCTCGCTCCTCAAGCCACTGCTCGAAGCGCTCGAAGGTGGCGACCCCAGCGTGTACCGCACTGGCCAGTGCGGCCGGGGGCAACGAGGCCCCAGCCAGGCGGGCGAGGAAGCCGCGCCAGTGCACACCGGTCAATGGCCCGTACACGTCGAAAAAGGCTGCGCCGCTGTCAGCGCCGATGCCCAGCCGTTCGGCCATGGCCCGTTTGAGCACCTGCCCGCCGAGTGTCGAACCTTCAAGCACGTACATCACCCCCAGGGCACTGGCTTCGCTGTCGATCAGCGGCAGGGCGCCACACTGGGGCAGGGCATCTATCTGGGCTGCGTCGAGGCCAAGTGCGAGCAAGTCACAGGTGAGAGCCGGGGCTTTGTTGCGCTCGACACCCTGGTAGCCGGTGAGTGCAGCTTCCAGCGGGGCGTGGAAGCCGTAGTAGGCCTCGATCAGGCGTTGGTAGGCCGGCAAGTCGAAGCCGTCACTGAAGAACGGCAGGCGCTGTTCGAGGCCCTTGTGGCAGGCTCGGGTGCCCTCGCGCAGGGCATGCAGCAAAGGGCTGGCAGGGTCGGACATGTAGGGCTCTGGCAGGCGGCAATCGGCAGCGGACGATACTGCCAGAACCGCCCAGGGGAAAACCACTGTTGGCTCCACGCGCAGCAAGCTTGAACTGTGCGCTGCATCTGCAATCATGGCGCGCCCCCGCAGCGGGGCTTTCAACGGCATGACAGGAAGGCGGCATGATGCGCGCGACAACACGGAACGGATGGGCCCTGGGCCTTCTCATGGCAACCCCAGGCCTTGCGGCCGCAGCCCCCGAAGCGGTGCCCTTGTACCGCGAAATCAAGGACTGGGTGGTGGGCTGCGACAATACCCGCTACTGCACCGCGGTGCTGGCCGACCATTCGGAGCAGTCGCGGATCTTCATCCGCGTACAGCGCGAAGCAGGGGCCACGGGTACCTTGCAGCTGACGCTGCTGGGCAGTACCGACTGGTCTGGCGAACCCTTGCTCGACGGCCAGCCATTGATGGCCGCCTGGCGCATCACCCGCCAGGCCGAGACCCAGCTGCAGGTGGACGATGCGGATGCCTATGCCGTCCTGCGCCAGTTACGCAACGGACAAAAGCTGGTGGACGACACCCCTCATCAGGAGCGGGAAAGTTCGTTGCAGGGCCTGAGTGCGGCCTTGCTGCTGATTGACTCCGTGCAGGGGCGGGTCGGTCACCCCAGTGCCCTGATGCGCCCGGGCGATACGGTCGAGGATGCACAGTTGCCTACATTGGCGACGCCCAAGGCGCCTGCCGTCGTTACGCGGCCACCGTTGAGCGAAGACGAGCGGGCTGGCATTACCCAAGTGGTGATGGCCAAGGCCGCTGCCCAGGACCAGCTGAAGAACGAATACGATGTGCCGCCCGAGCTTGAGCTGCATGCGTTGAATGACCGCCAGGCGCTGGCGCTGCTCAGCTACAACTGCAACGACTTCAACTGCCAGTACGCGCTGTACCAGGTGGCGCGCGCCGCACCCTATGCGCTTGCGCCGCTGGCCTTCGAGGTGCCGGCCAGCCCGATCAACAGCCTGACCCGCGACCACATCAGCTTCAGCCAGAGGACCGGAGAGTTGTACAGCTACGCCAAGAACGACTATCCCGGCAGTTGCGGTACCGAAGAGTTCTGGCGCTTCGATGGCCAGCGTATGCGCCTGACCCGGCTGCTGCGTATGGAGCGCTGTGTGGGGCTGGGGCCGGACTACTGGCCGGTGCTGTGGCGCACCCAGGGGTAGTCCGTTCTCGGATCAGAACGCCAGCTTGTAGCCGATCAGCAGCAGCATGGCCGCCAGGCATGGGCGCAGCACGTGGTCGGAGATGCGCCCGGTCAGGTGGCTGCCCAGGTAGATGCCCGGCAGCGAACCCAGCAGCAGGTAGCCCAGCAGCGACCAGTCCATGTTGCCCATGCTGGCATGGCCCAGGCCGGCAACCAGGGTCAGCGGCACGGCGTGGGCGATTTCGGTGCCCACCAGGCGGCGGGTGACCAGGAACGGGTACAGCAGGAACAACGCCACGGTGCCCAGCGCGCCGGCGCCGATCGACGTCAGGGTGACCATCACGCCCAGGACCACACCGGTGATCACGGTGAGGATGTTGAGGGTGCGGTCGCTGAGGTGGTAGTGGTCACCGGCGTGTTTGCTGGCGAAGGCCTGCAGGCGCGACTTGAACAGGATCGCCAGGGCCGTGAGGATCAGCACCACGGCCAGGCCTTGCTTGATGATGGCGTTGAGTGCCGAGGTGTCGGTGTGCAGGGTGCTTAGGAACCACAGGGTAAGTGCCGCGGCAGGCACACTGCCCAGGCTCAGCCAGCCGGTGATCTTCCAGTCGATGTTCTTGTTGCGACCATGTACCCAAACGCCGCTGGCCTTGGTGATGGCGGCATACAGCAGGTCGGTCCCCACGGCGGTGGCCGGATTGATGCCAAACCACAGCAGGATCGGGGTCATCAGCGAACCGCCGCCAACGCCGGTCATGCCGACGATGAAACCCACAACCAGCCCCGCAATGGTGAAACCGAAAGAACCTACATCCATACGCTACTCGACACCCAGCTTGCCCGTGATCGGATGGAAGCCAGCATATAGATTTTTTTATAGCCAAATAGACTTGTTCGTTATTAGGTTATAACCGAGCTTGTGAGGCCACTGGCTTGCGCAGTTTCTCTGTAGGAGCGGCCTTGTGCCGCGAAAGGGCTGCACAGAAGCCCCGGCAATTTTATGTAGTGACGCAAAAAACCGGGGCCGCTTTGCGGCCCTTTCGCGGCACAAGGCCGCTCCTACAATGGAAGTGTGAGCCCCTTAAGTGGGAGCCGGCTGGGCGGCGAACACCGGCGCAGCCGGTGCCATGCAGCGCGTTGGCTGCTTCGCGGGTGAACCCGCTCCCACAGGATTTTGAACGGGGTGCCGCTCAGCGATCGGTCATCACCACCATCACCTGCGCATCCCCGCCATCCTCGCTCTCCGACAGGTAGATGTGCCCCACCTGGCTGTCGAAGTAAGCGGTCTGCTGCGGGCCGATGCTCACCGCCTCGCCGGTCTCGAATTCGATACGCACGCGCCCGCTGAGCACCATGGCGAACTCCTGCCCTGGGTGGCGGATAAAATCGTCGAACTGCCCGCGTTCTCGGGCAATGATGCGGGCATAGGCGGGGGTCATGCGCCGTTCCGGGAAGGCACCGGCAATCGGGTAGTAGTCGTAGGTGCCGGTGGAGTAACCGGCCACCTCGGCCAGTGAATCGACCACGACGGTGGCGGGCTGTGGCGCGCTAGCCGGGCCGCTGGCACGAAACAGCTGGGCGATATCGAGGTTCAGGGCGCGGGCGGCGGCGGCCAGTTTCTCGTAGCTCACCGACACTTGCGCCAGCTCCATCTTCGACAGTGTCGACACCGGCACCCCACTGAGTTCGGACAGCTGCTTGAGCGTCATCTGCCGGGCCTTGCGCACCTGGCGCAGGCGCGCGCCGACTTCGTCGCGATCAAGCAGGGGGCGGGCAGTCGTGGCGTCAGGCATCAGGGCTCTCGAACAGGCGGTGGGCCGGGCATCTTACCTTGGACGCTTGCGCAATCCGAAATTCTCATATATTAGAATTCTCACAAATGATAATTCACCCAGCGGGAGCGTAGATGACACAGATCCATGACACCCTGATCATCGGTGCCGGCATCGCCGGTGCCTCACTGGGCTACCGCCTGGCCGGGCAGCAGCGGGTGTTGATGCTCGAGCGCGAGGCGCAGCCGGGCTACCACGCCACCGGGCGTTCGGCGGCCATGTTCATGGAAGCCTACGGCACCCCGCAGATCCAGGCCCTGACCCGCGCCAGCCGGGCGTTCTACGAGCAGCCGCCGGTTGGCTTCTGTGAGCACCGATTGCTGGAGCCGCGCGGCTGCCTCTACGTCGCCAGCCACGAACAGCGCGACCTGCTCGACGCCACCTACGCCCAGAACCTGGCCAACGGCACCGCCGTCAGCCTGCTCGATGCCGATGCGGCGCTGGTCCTGGTGCCCAGCTTGCGCGGCGAACTGCTGGCCGGCGCGGTGCATGAAACGGGTGCCATGGACCTCGATGTACACGCTTTGCACCAGGGTTTCCTGCGCGGCTTCCGCCAGGCCGGTGGTGAGTTGCGCTGCAACGCCGAGCTGGTTCGGGCCCAGTTTACGGGGGGCGTTTGGCAGGTCGAACTGGCCGATGGCAGCCAGTTGCAGGCGCGACAACTGGTCAATGCCGCCGGCGCCTGGGCCGACCGCGTGGCCGGGCAGTGCGGGGTCGATACCGTCGGCCTGCAGCCCTGCCGACGCAGCGCGTTCACCTTCCCGGGCCCGGCGCAGCACGATTTCGCCCGCTGGCCTGCAGTAATCGGTGTCGACGAAAGCTTCTATTTCAAGCCCGATGCCGGCCAGCTGCTGGGGTCGCCGGCCAACGCCGACCCGGTCGAGCCCCAGGACGCCGCGCCCGAAGAGCTTGACCTGGCGCTGGGGATCTACAACATCGAAGCCGTCACAACCCTCGAGATCCGTCGGCCCAACCACAGCTGGGCCGGCTTGCGCTCGTTCGTCGCCGACGGCGACCTGGTGATCGGCTTCGACCCGCAGCAGCCGGCGTTCTTCTGGCTGGCCGCCCAGGGTGGCTATGGCATCCAGTCCGCCGCCGGGGCTTCGCGCCTGGCGGCGGACCTGCTGCAAGGCCTGCCCTTGTGCCCAAGCCTCACCCAGCAAGGGGTCGAGCCTGCACGGCTGTCCCCGGCACGTTTCAACTCAACCCTCAAAGGAGATTGCCATGAGCAATGACATTCAGCGTTTTCCCAGCAGCCTGCCGTTTCCGTTTTCCCGCGCGGTAAAGGCGGGTGGTTTCCTGTTCCTTTCCGGGCAGATCCCGATGAGCGCCGCCGGCGAGGTGGTGAAGGGCGATATCCAGGCCCAGACCCGCGCCGCCTGTGAGCGTATCCAGGAAAGCCTGGCGGCCTGCGGTGCACAGCTCGACCAAGTGGTGAAGGCCACCGTATGGCTGTCGGACATGGGCCATTTCGCCGGTTTCAACGAGGTGTACAAGGAGTTCTTCGGCGCGGCGCTGCCGGTGCGTTCCACCGTGGCTTCGGCGTTGGCCCTGGGGGTGGATGTGGAAATCGAGGTGCAGGCGTACGTCGGGTAGGGCCACGCCGACTCGCGGCCTCACCAACACACAACAATAAAAACCAGAGGTGCACATGCAAGAGCAGCTGAAAATCGCTGGCGCTTTCGTCGGCGTGATCGTGGGGGCGGGCTTTGCGTCCGGGCGGGAACTGCTGTTGTTCTTCGTCGACTTCGGCATCTGGGGCATGGCCGGGGCACTGGTCAGCGCCGCCTTGTTCACCTTCCTCGGCATGGCCCTGGCGGGGCTGGGCAACCGCCTGCGGGCGACCTCGCACAAGCAGGTGATCCAGGCCATCTGCGGCCGGCACCTGGGCCTGCTGGTCGACTGGATGATCACTTTCTTCATGTTCGGCGTGACCGTGGTCATGCTGGCGGGGGGCGGTGCGTTGCTGGAGCAGCAGTTTGGTGTGCCGGCGTTGGCGGGCAGCGTGCTGGTCACGGTGCTGGTGGTGGCCATCGTCTGCCTGGACGTGCAGAAGGTGATGGTTGCCATTGGCGCGATCACCCCGTTGCTGATCCTGGTGGCCTCGGCCATCGCGCTGTACGCGGTGTTCACCCGTAGCCAGAGCTTTGCCGCCCTCGACCAGCTGGCCAGCCAGCAGCAGGCGGGTGCCAGCCATTGGCTGCTGGGGGCGTTCCTGTATGTGTCCTACAACATCGTTGCCGGTGCGCCGATCCTGGCGATCCTCGGTGGTTCGGCGAGCAGCCGCCGCAGCGCGGTGGTCGGCGGCCTGCTTGGCGGCGCGGCGCTGGGCGGACTGATGCTGGTGATGAGCGCCGGCATGCTGTCGCGCCTGGACAGCGTGGCCGAGCTGCCCATGCCGATGCTGTCGATCGCCAACGAGCTGTCGCCGCTGTTGGGGCTGGTGATGTGCCTGATCATCTTCGGCATGATCGTCAACACGGCGGTGGGCACCTTGTTCTCGTTCCTCTCGCGGCTGCTGCCGGCGGGCACGGCGAAGTTCCGCGGCGGGGCGGTGGTGGCGGGCGTGGTGGGCTTTGTGTGCAGCCTGGTGGGCTTCATCAGCCTGGTGGGGCAGGTGTATCCGCTGTTCGGCTACCTGGGGTTGGTGCTGATGGCGGCGGTGGTGGTGGGGTGGGTGAAACGCGGCAAAAGCAGGAGCGTGGCGGTGGCGTGAAGGCCCATCGCGGGCATGCCCGTTCCCGCGTATTGCCTCAGGCACAGTAAACAGAGCGTTCCTTGAAGGCCGGAAAATTCGGACGCGTCCGGCATACACGCCATGAGGGTTTTCGTAGGCTGCGATCCTTTCTCTACAAGGAGCGCAGTCCATGGCTTTCAACGGATACATGAGCATCAACGGTAAGCGGCAAGGTTTGATTTCGTCAGGCTGTAATACCCAGGCGTCCATCGGCAACAGGTGCCAGGTCGCGCACCAGGACGAGATCATGGTGATGTCGTTCAGCCACGGCATTTCCAACCCGGACAACACCCAGCGGGGCACCCACCACCCTGTTGTGGTCACCAAGCTCATCGACAAGGCCACGCCCTTGCTGGCCCAGGCCGTGGACAGCCGGGAAGTGCTCGATTGCGATATCCAGCTGTACCGCATTCATCCGGCAGGCCATCGGGAGAAGTACTTCTCCGTGAGGCTGGAGGGCGCGGTGATCGTCAGCCAGGAGCTGGATGTGCCCCATGCGGTGCTCTTGACCGACCAGGACGCCGAGAAGCGGCTGCTTATCAGCTATCGGACCATCAGCTGGATTCACCACGCCGCCGGTACCACCGGGTATGCCAGCTGGGGTGAGCAGCCATGAGCCTGCGTGACGAAGAATATGGTGAGCGGCTAGATGAGGCATATTGGGAGGTGAATGCAGCGGCGTCTCGGTTGATCAGCTATGGCTGTGGGGTCAGCGCTAAACACCTGAGCGATCGGCGGTTGCGGATGCAGTTCAATCGGGAACTGGCTTATTACGCGCGGCGAGTTGTAAACGATGTGTATGAGCGACAGATGGAACCAGAGCAGGCGCTTGCTGCACTGAAAGCGGAGAAAAATAGTCTTCAACTGCAGCGAGAGAGAATTATTACGCACTCAGTTGGGCTTTTCGGTGGAGTGGGGCAGATAGTAGCAGGAGGTGGCATTTGCTACGGCTCCTGGGGGACGCTCTGTGCTGTAGCGGGCGGACCTTTGATCGCACATGGAACAAATAATGTGTATGAGAATATCAGGGGGCTGTACGAGGGGCGCGACGATATTCAGGGGCCTGTCAAGAAAGGTTATCAAGAGGCTTCGAAAGCTTTAGGTTTTACAGAGCATGAGGGGAAGGTGGCTTATCTGGTTGCTGATTTATCATTGTCGATAGGTGCGTTGTTTAGACCTGTACTCAAGCCCGATGCATGGCGGCTATAAAAATACTATCGCATTGACAGAGAAGTCGCGATTCGACAGATGAGCAAGGCGGCATTGGGGGCTGAGGCTGCAGTCAACACGCCCACCGCAATTGATCTGTACAAAGAGTACAAGAAGTGAGTATGACAGGGCTGCTTTTGTTTGTTGGGCTTGATGTCCTGCTGACCATTTTTTTTGCCAGGCTTGTACTCCGCAGGCGGGTGTTGGCAACGATAATGATGCTATTAAGTATCGTGATGATGGTTGTTTACTTGAAGCTGATTGGTGGTTCGGGCTTGATTAGTTACTCGTTTGACTACGGCGATGGGTTTGGCCTGGAGTTAAATGTCGTGACGACTATAAGTGTTGCTATGATTTTGTTTCACGCTTGGTTTATATAACCCTTCTCAGATGGGCTCTAAAATTTGGCCTGGGCTAATTCACGAACAAGCTCGTCTCGATGGAAGAAGTAGAGCAAGGTGTCCGAGCGTTAGGGCTGGGTCAAGCAAAGATGTGACATGCTGCAAGCGGCGCCCGGCGGGCGCTATCGCGGGCAAGCCCGCCCCCACAAGCGCGTGGGAGCGGGCTTGCACACGATAGGCATCACATCAGATGCGGAAACTGCCCACCAGTTGCTTCAGGCGCCCAGCCTGTTGGCTCAGGGCGTCGCAGTGGCGCAGGGTTTCGTTGAGGTTCTCCACCCCTTGCTGGTTGAGGGCGTTGATCTGGGTGATGTCCAGGTTGAGGCTCTCGACCACGGCGGTCTGCTCTTCGGTGGCGGTGGCCACCGACTGGTTCATGCCGTCGATCTCGCCGATGCGCTGGGTCACGCTGGCCAGGCGCTCGCCGGCCTGGTTGGCCACTTGCACGGTCTCTTCGCTGGATACCTGGCTGGTGTTCATGGTGTGCACCGCTTCGCGCGAGCCCACCTGCAGGCTGGTGATCATGCGGTGGATCTCTTCCGCCGATTCCTGGGTGCGGTGCGCCAGGTTGCGCACTTCGTCGGCGACCACGGCAAAGCCACGCCCGGCCTCGCCGGCACGGGCGGCCTCAATGGCGGCGTTGAGTGCCAGCAGGTTGGTTTGCTGGGAGATGCCCTTGATCACGTCGAGGATCTTGCCGATCTCGTCGGTGCTGGCATTGAGCGTTTCGATCTGCTCGCAGGATTCGCTGATGCGCGCAGACAGGGCGGTCATCGCGCTGATCGCTTCCTCCACCACGGCACGGCCGCCGTGAGCCTGCTCGCTGGCGCCGCTGGCGTGTTGCGAGGCGTCGGCGGCGTTGCGGGCGATTTCCTGGGTGGCGGCGCCCAGTTCGTTGATCGCTGCGGCGACGCTGTTGGTGCGCATGCTCTGCTCTTCGGAACCGCTCAGCGAGGCGTTGGAGGCGCCCACCACTTTTTCCGACAGGTCATGCACCAGGCGGGTGGCCGACGACACTTCGCTGATCGAGGCATGGATCCGCTCGACGAAGCGGTTGAAGGCGGTAGCCAGTTCGCCGAACTCGTCCTTGTTTTCCACGGCCAGGCGGCGGGTCAGGTCGCCTTCACCTTCGGCGATGTCCTGCATGGCGCGGCCCATGGTGGTCAGTGGGCGCATCAGCACCGGGATCAGCAGGCCGAGCAGGCCGGCGATGGCGGCGACGGCGATGAGCATGGCAATGATCGCCGAGGTGCGGAACTGGCTCAGCGGGGCGTAGGCCTTGTCCTTGTCGATCGACAGGCCGATGTACCACTGCGCCGACGGCAGGCCTGCGACCGGGGCGAAGGAGATGATGCGGTCCTTGCCGTCGAGGCTCACGTCCTGCATGCCGGGTTCGACGCGCAGGGGGCTGCCGGGGTAGATGTCCTTGAGGTTCTTCATCACCCGGTCCTTGTCGGGGCTGACGATGACCTGGCCATCGCGGTCCACCAGGAATGCATGGCCGATGCCGCCGAAGTCCACGGCGTTGATGATCTCGACCAGGGTGTTCAGACTCAGGTCGCCACCGACCACGCCCAGCAGTTCACCACTGGATTTTGCCTTGACCGGGATGGCGATGGTCACCACCAGGCCGCCGACCGAGGCCTGGTAGGGCGGCGTCAGCAGGGTCTGGTTGGCGCTGACCGCCTGGGTGTACCAGGGGCGCTGACGCGGGTCGTAGCCGTCGGGCATCTTCGCGTCAGGGCGCTGGGTGAACAGCCCGGTGTTCTGGCCGAAATAGGTGAACTGGAAGTTGCTGGTGTACGACGGCTGGTCGACCAGCCCAGGTACGTTGCTGCCGGCGCCTTGCTGGGCGATGTCCTGGGCCAGGTTTTCCAGCACCAGGATGCGCCCGCTCATCCAGTTCTGCACGCTGCTGGCGGTTTGCAGGCCGGCCTGGCGCACCGACGACTCGATGTTCTGGCGGATGGTATTGCGCTGCAGGTAGTCGTTGTAGAGGGTGAACAACGCGAAGGCCAGGACGACAACGCCGCAGGCACTGAGCAGGATCTTGTGGCGGAATTTCAGGTTCATGTTTCGAGACCTTGATTCTGGGAAGGGAGGGCGCCGCATGCTTGTGGCACGAGGGGCGGGGCCTGTTCTCGAGGTATCGGCCGTTTGCGCAAAATGTTGAAAGACTAAATGTCGCAGGGCCTGGCTGGTATGCCCTCTAGTAATCACAAATCATTTCGAGGCCAGCAGCGCCACCAGCGCCTTGGCTGCCTGGCCCATGGGTTGCTGCTTGAGCCAGAACGCATGCACCGGCAGCTCCAGGGCATTGTGGGTATTGCGAAAGTCCAGGCGCACCAGGCGCCCGGCCTTGACCAGCGGGGCGATGCGCGACAACGGCAGGTCGCCCCAGCCCAGGCCCGCCTCGACCATCTGCACGGCCAAATCGAGGCTGTCGGTGCGCCAGTGCGAGGTGCCGATCAACGAGCGCGGGTCGGCCAGCGGCAGGTCGCGGCTGCGTACCAGGATCTGGCGCAGGTGCACCAAGTCTTCGAGGTTGCGGATGCGTCCTTCGAGCAAGGCTGGGTGGTGCGGCGACAGGGTCGCCACCAGCGATTCCATGGCGATGTGCTGGAAGCTGCGCCGTGGGTCGACTTGCAGCCCAGCGAAGGCCAGGCACAGGTTGACCCTGGCACTGTCGAGCAGTTGCAGGGCGTCTTCCTGTGGCGCGGCCAGCAGCTCGATATCGAGCAGGGGGTAGCGCTCGCCCAGGCGGGTGATGGCCGCAAGCAGTGGGCGCTGGTCGATGTCCGGGACCACCGCGATGGCCAGGCTGCTTTCCAGGCCGCGCGACAGCTCCATGGCGTGCACCTCCAGCAGCCCCAGCTGCTCGGCAATCTGCCGTGCGTGGGGTTCCAGGGCCTGGGCCTGGGCAGTGGGGCGCGCCTCGCGGGAGCCACGCTCGAACAGGCTGTAGCCCAGCTCTGCCTCGAGGTTGCCGATGGCCATGCTCACGGCCGACGGCACGCGCCCCAGCGCCCGGGCGGCGGCGGAAAACGAGCCGCGGTCGAGCACGGCGAGGAACAGCTGGATGGTGTCGCTGGAAAAGTTCATGGCAGTCTCCTTTCAGTAAATCTGAAAGCTGCCGACTTTTTCTGTCAAGCATGTTGAAGCATCCTTGCCCGCTTTCGACAACCCTGCGGCAAAGGTAACCCCGTGCAAGGACTTAAACGCAAACTGGTCTACGTGACCTTCTATGAATTGATCGGCCTGAGCATGTCGACCCTGGGACTGGCCTACCTGTCCGACACCCAGGCCTCGCATACCGGCCCGTTGGCGGTGATGATCACCACCATCGCCATGGCCTGGAACTTCGTCTACAACAGCCTGTTCGAGCGCTGGGAAAGCCGCCAGGTCACCCGCGGGCGCAGCGTCAAGCGGCGGGTGGCGCATGCCATTGGCTTCCAGCTGACCTTGGTGGTGTACCTGATCCCACTGATCGCCTGGTGGCTGGACATGACGTTGTTGGAGGCGTTGGTGGTGGACTTCGCGTTCATCATCCTGGTGCCGTGCTACACCTTCGTCTACAACTGGGCGTTCGACCGGATCTTCGGTTTGCCCGCCTCGGCGATGGCGCCGGCGGCGGCCTGAAAATCCGCGTTGACCTTCATATGGTCTGCACATCCCCCTGTAGGCGCGGCCTTGCCGGGGCACCGGATCGGTCGGAAAGGGCCGCTCCTACAGGGGAAGTGCAAACTTCAGGAGTGGTACACGGCAAACTCAAGGCGGCAAACGAATCAGCAACGGCGCCTGCTGTTGTTCCTGCACCGGCACCTGGTTGGCGAGCAAACTGTCCTCCACCTGCCCCGACAAGTAATACACCCCCGCCATGGCACCGCTCTGGCGGTTCTCCATCAGCTCCTGCCATTCCTGGTTCAACGCCACATTGAGGATCACCCGCAGTTGCTCGACCATCTGCGGTTGCTCGCGGTCGTGGCTGACCATGCCGTAGCCGGCCACCGCCAGCGAAATCAAGGTGCCCGCCGCCTTGCCCACCGCCGCGGCGATGGCGCTGGCGGCGCCACGCGGGGCAAGGGTGGCGCCGAGCTTCTCGCTGGCCTGGGTGGCCACCGACGACAGCCCGGTTTCGGTCTGCCCCGGCCCCTTCGACGCCTGTTGATGCAGATGATCGCGTAGCGATTGCCAGGCCGGTTGCTGGTCCAGCGACTTGGCCCTGAGCAACTGATACAGCGTGGCATTGCGCGCATCGGGCGGGCCGAGGGTGATGATCGGGATGCGGTTCAGGCGCTGGCTGAACTGCTCGGGCGGGGCGTTGTAGCGCTGGTTGATTGCCTGCAGCTGCTGGCCCAGCAGCTGCAGGTACAGCTCGCTGGCGCGGTCGCGAATGCCTTCGGGGTTGATCTGCTCGGCCACCGGATCGATTACCCGTTCGTGGTATTGCTCCTGCAGATACAGGGCCAGGCGCTTTTCCGGCGATTCAGTGCCGTTGTTGCTGTTCATCTTGTACCAGGCCACCTTTAGCGTGAGCCATTGCTGGGTCCAGTAGCCGGTGAACCAGGGGATGAAGTCGTTTTCGGTGCGTTGTTGTACCTGCTCCTTCCACACCCGCATCGAGCGCCGGGCATAGTCGTTGGCCGAGCCTGCGGCGGCGGCCGAGGCTTCGATGATGTCCTGGTCGATGCGTTGCCAAACGGCGGGGGGCAGGTTTTGCGGTGGCGGTGGGGCAGGGGGGCGTTTGCCGGCGCAGCCGGCGAAGGCCAGCAGCAGGCAGGCGGGGAGCAGCAGGGCAAGCGACTTCACGCGGGGTGCCTCCCTGGTCAGAGGCTGGGGTGGTTTTTCGAGTATAGGGCGGTAAAGCGGCCCTTTTTGTGGAGGGGCGACGGGCTGTCTTGGGATCGCGGGCGGCGCTCGATCTCAAAGGCGCTGCAAAATTCCCGGCGAGCACCTGGTGGCCCTCACCCCATACCCAACCGAGCCCTTCAACCCATCCGATCCAGATCAAGCTTGGCTTCCAGATGGTCCAGATGCTCATGCATCAACGCCAGCGCCGCGCCGCCGTCACCACTCTCCACCGCATCGATGATCGCCGCGTGCTCCTGCCAGGCGCAGTGCTCGCAGCAGGGCGACTCATAGCGGGCGATGATCAGCGAGGTCATCGGTACCAGCCCGTTGAGAAAACGCGCCAGCGGCGCGTTGGCCGCCATCTGCGCCAGCTTCATGTGGAATTCGCCACCCAGGCGGATCGCCGTGCAGCGTTCGCCCTGCTCATGGTGCTGGCGTTCGCGCTCGACCAGTTGGCGCAGCTGGCGGATCTGCGCCGGGCGCGCGCGCTGGGTGGCCAGGCCGATCAGTGTGGTCTCGGCCAGGCGCCGGGCGCTGAGCACCTGGCGCGCCTGCTCGGGGTCGGGCGCGGCCAGGTGCGCGGTGTGGCTGGGGCGTTGCACGATCACCTGCTGGTCGGACAGGCGCCCGAGCACCCGGCGGATCACCGTGCGGCTGACCCCGAAGGCGTTGCCCAGGGCCTGCTCGGGCAAGGCGCTGCCTGGTGGCAGGCGTTGTTCGAGAATGGCGTCGAACAGCCGAGGGTAGATCTGTTCCGCTGACAGGCGGGTTTCGCCGGCACCCAGCAGGGCAGGCAGGTGCGGGGCGGCGTGGGCGCAGGTGGTCATGGTCGCTCTCCTGTTTCAGGTGCCTGGGTGTTCGTCCGGGATGTTCAGGGCGATGCCCATGCGCTCGCCCTCGGCGAGGATGTGCCGGCGCATCTGCAGGCTGGCCTGGGCGCTGTTGCGCTCGCGAATGGCGCGCACCACCGCTTCGTTTTCGTTCAGGCGCGCGGCCAGGTGCTCGGGCGATTTGCGCAGCATCTCGGCGCTCTCTTTGAGGGCATTGCCGGTCTGTTGCACCACGCTCTGGAAGATCGGGTTGGTGGTCAGGGCGAACAGCGCCTCGTGGAAGGCGATGTAGGCGTTGACGCCGGCTTCGCTGTCGCCGGCATCAAGGGCTTCGCGCATGTCCATGAGGTTCAGGCGCAGCTGGCCAATGTCCTGGCTGCCGGCCGATTGCGCCACCAGCCCGGCGATGAAGGGTTCGAGGGTGTAGCGCAGTTCCAGCACGTCGGCCAGGCTGGCCGCGGCAACGGCCTCCGGGCTTTGCGCCTGTGCGGCGTCGGCGTCCAGCACCAGTACGCCCTTGCCGGGCATCGAGCGCACCAGGCCCAGGGTTTCCAGCACGATCACGGCTTCGCGCAGGCTGGGGCGGCTGATCCCCAGCTGCTCGGCCAGCTCGCGCTGGCCGGGTAGCATGTCGCCGCTGCGCCACTGGCCTCGGGCCAGGGCCTGGCGGAGTTTCTCCACCACGGAAGTGACTACGGTTGAAGAGCTGATCACGGTTCGCTCCTTGATGGGCGTTGCATCTTTGCGTTTGGCGGGCCGGCGCTGGGCGCCGGCCGGCTCAGGCTTAGAATTCCTGTTGATGGGGTTGGCCTTGTTTGCGGGGAGCGTGGGCGAAGCCAGGCTTGTTGGCCAGCACGTTGTGGGCGCGGTCCAGGTCGATGTCCTTCTCCCAGCGGGCGATGGCCACGGTGGCGACGCAGTTGCCGATCAGGTTGGTCAGCGCCCGGCCGATGCCCATGAACCAGTCCACCGCCAGCACCAGCACCAGGCCCACCACCGGGATCGCCGGGACTGCCGTCAGGGTGGCGGCGAGGATCACCAGGGCCGAGCCTGGGATGCCGTGGGCGCCCTTGGAAGTCACCAGCGACACCAGAAGAATGGTCAGCAGGTCGCTCATGGCCAGCGGCGTGCCGGTGGCGTTGGCGATGAACACGATGGCCAGGGTCAGGTAGATGGAGAAGCCGTCGAGGTTGAACGAGTAGCCGGTGGGGATCACCAGGCCGACGGTGGAGCTGCCGATGCCCAGGTGTTCGAGCTTGCGCATCACCTGCGGCAGCACGGCATCGGAGGAGGCGGTGCCGAGCACGATGCTCAACTCTTCACGCAGGTACTTGATGAAGGGCAGCAGGCGCAGGCCCGACAGGCGCATCACAGTACCCAGGACGATCAGCACGAAGCCGGCACAGGTCAGGTAGAACAGCGCCACCAGGCCGCCCAGGTGCTGCAGCGAGCTGAGGCCATATTTGCTGGTGGTGAAGGCGATGGCGCCGAACACGCCGATCGGCGCCAGGCGCACGATCATGCCCATGATGCGGAAGATCACGTGGCTCAGTTCGTTGATCAGCCGCGAAATGCCCGAGGCCGACTCGCCCACCAGGTTCAGGGCGCTGCCGAACAGTACCGAGAACAGCAGCACCTGAAGGATGTTGTTGTCGGCGAAGGCGCCCACCACCGAGGTGGGGATCAGGTCCATCAGGAAGGTGGTGGTGCTGTGGATATGCGCACCACGGTCGGCCAGGGCGCCGGCGTCGGCACTGGAGAGCTGGTCGAGGTGGATGTTGGCGCCACTGCCGATACCGCTGGTGAAGGCGAATACCAGGCCTATGACCAGGGCCAGGGTGGTCAGCACTTCGAAGTAGATGACCGATTTGAGGCCGATGCGCCCGACCTTCTTCAGGTCGCCGGCGCCGGAAATACCGCTGACCACCACGCAGAACACGATCAGGCCGATGAGCATCTTGATCAGCTTGATGAAGCCGTCACCCAGGGGTTTGAGTTGCAGGGACAGGTCGGGGAAGCTCAGGCCGCAGACAACGCCAAGGGCGAGGCCGAGCACAACCTGGAGGAAGATCGAACGCGAACACCATTTGAGCATGGGAGGGATCTCGGGTCGGTGTCCTTGCCCCCCAAGCCACACGGAGCGAAAGAGTGCAGGACTTAATTATTGTGGTCTTACCGGTTTGTTCACTGCGAGGGCCATGAAACGCCTAAATTTGCCTGATTGCAAGATTTTTCGGCCTTACCGGTCTGACCAGTTGTGGTGCGTTGACCGACGGTCTGCTCTGCTGTGGTGCGCAGGTGGATTTCAGGGCTTGGCGAGCACCTGATCGATGGCGACGATCAGCTTGCCCAGGTCCTTGGGGGGCGCTTTGTGGATGGCACGGAAGAGGTAGGCGCGCTGCTCTTCTTCGTCGTCCGGCTCGGCGAAAAAGGTTTTAAGTCTCACCCCCAGGACATCGGCAAAGCCGGTCAGGGCTTCGATGCTGGGGGTGTAAGTGCCGGTTTCGAAGCGGCTTATGGTCTTGGGGTCGAAACCGGTCAGTTCGCCCAGTTGCGCTTGCGTGAAGCCCGCCAATTTGCGGTAGCGGCGCAGGGCAGGACCGAGGCCAGAACTCGTCATCGCTCAATTCCCATTTAGAATCAAGCACTTAACGATATCTATTCGCTCAGCGCAACGCCATGATTCATCACCTTTATTTGCAAAATGTGATGGAATTCGTAGAATCGTCGCCTTTGACTGATCACTCATTAAAGTATCCCTCCAGGGGGTAACGGGCCTTTTCGGACCGCGACGCGCTGCTGTTGGGAACTTTGAGTTGATCCAGGATGAACCGTTCCGATGCCCCGACATCCTGTCTGGTCGATCGTCGGGCCGTTCGCGAATGGAGTTGCATCGTGCGTCTGAACCTCCCGGTGAACCCGGTCGAGCAAAGTTTCCCCGAGCACCAGCGGCTCATTTCGGCCACCGACACGGCCAGCCTGATCACCTACTGCAACGCCGAGTTCGCCGCCATCAGCGGCTACAGCCAGGCCGAGCTGATCGGCAGCCCGCACAACCTGGTGCGCCACCCCGACATGCCCGAGGCGGTGTTCGAGCTGATGTGGCAATACCTCAAGGCCGGCCAGAGCTGGATGGGGATCGTCAAGAACCGCTGCAAGAACGGCAATTTCTACTGGGTCAGTGCCTACGTCACGCCGATCCTGGAGAACGGCCGGGTGGTCGGCTACGAGTCGGTGCGTGTGCGCCCCAGCCGTGAGCAGGTGGCCCGGGCCGAAGTGCTGTATGCCCGGCTGCGGGCGGGCAAGGCCGCCTTGTCGCCTGCCCGGCGCCTGGCCTTGCTGCAGCGTGCCATGGCCGTGCCGTTGCTTGCTGGCGCGCTGGCCATCGGTGCCAACCAGCTGTGGCCGGGCCTGCCGGCCCAAGGGCTGACCCTGGCGTTGTTCGCCGGTGTCGGCGCCTGGGCCCAGAGCCGCATGCGCCGGTATCTGCAGGGGATCGCCGAGGGTGCCGGCAACACCTTCAGCGACCCGCTGGTGGCGCTGACCTACAGCGACCAGGCCGGCGCCGCCGGGCAGCTGGAGCTGATCCTGATCAGCGAAGAGGCGCGCCTTAAAACCGCGCTGACCCGCCTCAGCGACCTCGCCACGCAGATGGCCGAGGCCGCGCAGGATGCCGGGCGGCTGTCGCGCGGCACCGAGTCGGCGCTGCTCGAACAGCGCGCCGAAACCGACCTCACTGCCACGGCCATGACCGAGATGGCCGCCTCCATTGGCGAAGTGGCCGGCCATGTGCACCTGACGGCACAAGAGGCGCACACCGCGCACCTGCTGGCCGAGCAGGGCAGCCAGGTCGCCGATGCCACGGGCGCGGCAATCCGCGGGCTGGCCGACACGGTCGGGCAGATCAACCAGGCGGTCAACGACCTGGCCGGTCAGACCGGCGCCATCGCCGAGGCCGCCGGGATGATCCGCGCCATCGCCGAGCAGACCAACCTGCTGGCGCTCAACGCCGCCATCGAGGCAGCCCGCGCCGGTGAGCAGGGGCGTGGCTTTGCGGTGGTGGCCGACGAGGTGCGCGCGCTGGCCGACAAGACCCGCCAGTCCACCCTGCATATCCAGGCGATCATCGACACCCTGCGCAGCGGTGCCGAGCAGGCGGTGAGCATCGCCAGCCAGGGTATCGACGGCGCAGGCAAAGGCGTGACCCAGGTCGCCCAGGCCCAGCAGGCCTTGCAGGGCATCCGCCAGGCCGTGTCGCGCATCAGCGACATGAGCCAGCAGATGGCGGCGGCTTCGCAGGAGCAGTCGGCAGTGGCCGAGGATGTCTCGCGGCAGATCAACGGGGTGGCCGGCACGGTTGCGCAAAGTGCCCGTCACGCCAACGCCGCCGCTTCGCGCGGCGCCGAACTGGAACAGGTGTGCGCCGGATTGCGCGCCCTGGTGGAGCGCTTCAACCGCTAGGTTGCCAAGGTTATGGATGACAATTACCGCGCAGCCGTGGATGCGGCTGCGATCTTTTCCGAGACCGACCTGCGGGGCCGGATCACTTACGTCAACCAGCAGTTCTGCAGCATTTCCGGCTACAGCCGCGAGGAACTGCTGGGGGCCAACCACCGCATTCTCAACTCCGGCCTGCACGAGCCGAGCTTCTTCCTCGACATGTGGCGGGCCCTGGCGGCCGGCCGGGTGTGGAAGGGCGAGATCTGCAACCGGGCCAAGGACGGATCGCTGTACTGGGTCGACAGCACCATGGTGCCGCTGATCGACCCGCACACCGGCAAGGTGCGCAAGTACGTGTCGATCCGCTTCGACGTCACCGAAAAGCGCCAGCTGCTGCACACGCTGCAATGGCGGGTCGGGCATGACGTACTGACCGGCCTGCCGAACCGTGCCTACCTTTCCGACCTGCTCAACCAGGCCTTGGCGTTTTCCCGGCGCGAGGACGTGCCGCTGGCGGTGTGCATGCTCGACCTGGACGGTTTCAAGGCCGTCAACGATGGCTACGGCCATGCCGTCGGCGACCTGCTGCTGGTGCAGGTCGCCAAGCGCCTGCAGGGCATCCTGCGCGGCGGCGATGCGGTGGCGCGGCTGTCCGGTGACGAGTTCGTGCTGATCCTGCGTTACGTCCAGGGGCCGCAGCAGTTGCAGGCCGCGTTGCAGCGGGTGCTACAGGCCCTGGCCGCGCCCTATGTGGTCCGCGAGCACTCACTGACCCTCAGTGCCAGCATCGGCGTGACCCTGTACCCCCAGGACGACGAAGACACCGACACCCTGGTACGCCACGCCGACCAGGCCATGTATGTGGCCAAGCAGCGCGGGCGCAACCGCTACCACCTGTTCGATGTGACCCAGGAGCAGGAGCTGAAGGCCACCCACCAGACTGTGGCGCGCGTGCGTCGGGCCCTGCGTGGAGGTGAGTTGTGCCTGTACTACCAACCCAAGGTGAACATGCGCAGTGGCCAGGTGATGGGTTTCGAGGCGTTGCTGCGCTGGCTGCACCCCTCGAAAGGGCCGGTGCCCCCTGGGGATTTCCTGCCGTTGGTGGAACAGACCGACCTGATCGTCGAGCTGGGCGAATGGGTCATCGACCAGGCCTTGAGCCAATTGCAGCAGTGGCGGCTGAGTGGGTGCGACTGGTCCGTCAGCGTCAATATCGCCGCCCGCCAGTTGCAGCGTGGCGGCTTCGCCGAGCGCCTGGCCCAACTGCTGGCGCGCCATCCTGGAGTGCCACCTGCGCGCCTGGACCTGGAAATCGTCGAATCGGTGGCCATCGACAACCTGGCCCGCGTCGGCCGCTGCCTCGATGCCTGCCGTGCGCTCGGGGTGAGCGTTTCGCTGGATGACTTCGGCACCGGCTACTCCTCGCTGAGCTACCTCAAGCGCCTGCCGGCGCAGACCATCAAGATCGACAAATCGTTCGTGCGCGACATCCTCCATGACCATGACGACCTCGCGCTGACCAGCGCGGTGATTGGCCTGGCGCGGGCCTTTGACCGCGAGGTGATCGCCGAGGGCGTGGAAAGTGTCGAGCATGGCCGGGTGTTGATGGGGTTGGGCTGCGAGTTGGCTCAGGGGTATGGCATTGCCCGGCCGATGCCCGCGCAGGCAGTGCTGGCGTGGGCGGCCGGGTACCAGCAGCCCGGCGAGTGGCGCCAAGGGTAACGGCGCCGAACCCTCCACTGGCCTGCTCCCGCCGGGGGTGTGCTTGAACAGGCCAGTGGCGCCTGCACCCTGGCCACTGATTCAGTGCGTCATGTGTGCCTGGGCCATGGCCTCGGTCAGTTGGCGCAGCAGGGCAGCTTCGGCGGCCTGCCGGCCGCTCAGCAGCAATTGCGCAGCACGTTGGTAAATGGCGCTTTCGTCCGGGTAGCGATTGGAGACCAGGTCGATGCGTTGCAACACGCCATCAACCCGCCAGACCAAGCCTGGTACGTTGCCCAGTTCGCGCTCCAGTGCCTCGACATACGGCAGCGCCACTGCCGGGCCGTCATAGGCCCCGGCGGTGTGGGGCGCCTCGCTGAAACTGTCGAAGTATTCGCCAGTCCCAGCCCAGGTATCGGACAGCGCCTCGAACGCCTCGGGCCGCAAGCGGCGCACCCAGGCCTGCCAGAACGGTTGCTCGACGGCCCAGTCGCTCAGGCGCTGGCTGTCGACGCCGGCGCGTACCGCATTGGCCAGGCGCTCCAGCGTGGCCTCGCTCAAGCGCGCCAGGTAGTCGAAGCTGATCTCGCCGGGTTGGGGCGGAAGCCCCAGCGTGGTTTGCAGGTGAATTCGCGCATGCAGGGCCATTTCGATTTCGTCGACCAGGTACTGCGTTTCGCTCAGCTCGCTGTCGGCAATGTCATCCAGGGCATCCAGCGCCGGGGCAGGTTGGGCCGGCGCTTCACTCAACGCGCGCCGCCTGGCCACGCGGGCGTTGTACAGGTCACCCACCCGTGCATCCAGCAGGTCCTGGCGCAGCAGGCTGGCGGCACTGTCGATCGCCACCTGGTCACTGGCCAGGCCGGGCGCGGCGTGGCTCACTGCCTGCCAGACCGTGACCTCGGTTTCGACCTGCTGGAACAGCAGGCTGGCCTGGTCGACACAGGTCTGGGTACCTGCTTCGAGCAGGTCGATGATCTGCCGGTGCACCTGTGCGCGCCCCCACTGCCCATCGAGCCGGTTCGGCTCTTCGTCGACCAGTTGTTGCAACAGCCACTGCATGCGTTGGCGAAGTGCAACGGGATGGTGCTGGTAGTCCGCGGTGTCAGCCAGGCGCTGGAGCAGGTCGTACAGTGGCTGCCATTGGGGATCATTCACGGTTACGGCAATGTGGTCGAGCAATGGCGCCGGCCAGTCGCTGGCCCAATCCGGTGGTGCACCATTGCTTGCAACTGTGGTCAGTCCTGCATCGTTCAGGCGCTGTAGCGCCATCTCGTTGAACGGGTTGTCGTTGAAGGCATAGTAGAGGCCGGCTTCACCTGCGCGCGCGGCCTGGGCAAAGGCGGTGTCAGCCAGGTCCGGTGCCTCGCTCAGGGCGTTGCGGCTCAGGTCCAGCGCGCGCAGGACCAGGGGTTGTTGTTCCAGCAGCCCCCGCAGGCCGATTGGCCATTGGCCGATGCCGGTGTACTCCAGGTCCAGCTGCTCGAGCCGGGTCCAGCCGGTGACATCTGGCGGCAGGTCCAGTGGGTTCTCGTACAGTGACAGGCGCTGCAGGCGGTTGAGCCCGGCCAGGGCATTGCGTGTCGCCTCGTTCAGCTCGATCTGGTTCTGCCCCAGGTTCAGTTCGCGCAATTCGGGCCAGCGCTGCAGGGCCAGGAAGTGCTCGGCACCCAGCTCCAACTCGTTAAGGTCGGCCTGGAAGGTGGCGAGTGCAGGCAATTGCGCCAACTGCTCCAAGGTGCGCACCGACAATGCGTCCAGCGCGCTGGTGAGGTTCAGGTGGCGCAAGCGGGTCAGGCGCAAGAGGGTGGCGAGTTCGCCGGTGTCGTCGATGTCCAGGCTGTTCTCCGACAGGTCCAGTGACTCCAGTCGCGACAGTTCGCCCAGGGACGATGGCAGGCTGGTCAGGGAGTTCTCGGCCAGGTCCAGATCCCTGGTGTGGAGGAAGGCTGTGAGAAAACCGTCCAGGTTGGTGGGGCCGTCGTAGGTCAGGCCGTTGATGGTCAGCTGACGCACGTGCGGCAACTGCACGGGGAGCGTTGGGAGCTCGCCGATGTTCAGGCCATTGATGTCCAGGGAAACATGCTCGAAGTTGGCGACGGTGCCAGCGGGGTTTTCCCGGCGCCACGCCTGGCGGATGCGGTTGGCGATGATCCCCCGGTACGCACGGCGCTGCGCGAAGACGCCAGCCTCGGCCGCCTCAATGCTGGTCTCCCAGTGCAGCAGGCTTTGGTCCAACTGATGGTATTCGCGGCGCAGGCGCTCCAGCAGGCGGGTGAAGTCGCCGGGGCGTGGGCCGGCCTGCTGGCGCAGGGTGGCGCGCAACAATTCGCGGTCGAGCTGCTCGCCGCTGGGGTACAGCTGGTCGAACAGCTCGTCCTCGGTGAGCCAGCCCCGCCCTCGGCCACTGAGCCGGTAACCGATGCGACGGCTGCCAGGCAGGCGGGTCGGCAGGCGGTACATCGGCCGCACCGGCGTCATGCCCAGGTCGAGGGCTGCCTGCTCACGATTGCCCGCGACCAGGTCGAACAGGGCATCGCGCAGACGGGCGCTGTCATGGATCTGCAGGCCCAGGGCCGTGCGTTCGCTGTCGGGCAGTGCCTGCAAGATGGCCTGGAACAGTTCGCCAACATTGGCCAGGGGTTGATCCAGCTCATTGCGTGGCTCGTAGCCCGAGGCGTCACCCAGCACACGCTTGGCGGCCAGGTCGGCCGGGCCGACGGCCTTGCGCAACTGGCCATCTTCATACAGCGCCAGGCGCACGTTACCGGACCAGCCCGGCAAGCGCTCGAGCGCGGCGAACACCAGCGTATCCCGGTCAGCGGTGGCGCCGACGCTCAGGTGAAAGCGTGCCAGCGCGCGGTTGATACGGGCATCGCGCAGGTACAGGCGCGCGGTCTCTGCCATTGCCATGGGTAGCCGTGACGTGGTGCGCAGGTGGGTCAGGTCCGTTGCCCGGGCTTGAGTGAGGATCTCATTGCACGCGCGTGGGCCGAGGGAGGGGAAGTCGCGGGCAAGGATCTCGCTGCCGGGCAAGGGGACGGCCGAGCCGGCCTGGGCACCGAACGTTTCGAAGCTGTCGGCCAGCAGGGCCGGCAGTGGCTGGTGTTCGACATACACCTTGCGTAGCGCCGCGGCATCATACCCGCTGCAGCGCAGGGCTTGCTCGAGGGCCTGGCGGTCGAGTCCGACGGTCATGGGGCCGGCGCGTTCCAGGAGGGTGCCGGTGTCCCAGCTCAAGGGGCGCTCATGGCTGACCAGCCACAGGCCCTGGCCATTGCCTTGCAGGGACGGCTGGTGACGGTGCCCGCGCGCCTTGGCCAAGCGCCAGCCACCGTCGTCGCTGGCTTCGAGCGGGTAGGCCTGCTCGCCCAGTGCCAGCCAGGGCTGGCCCTGCCAGCGGTGCAGGCCGTCAGCCCCCGGCAGGGTGCCTTCAGGCCAGGGCGCGGCGCGAGAGAACGGCGACAGGTCGCCATGCCACAACCGCTGTTGGGGTCCCGTACCGACCAGTTGCCAATCGTGCAAGGCCCCCTGGGCTTGGGCGGCTACGCCCGCCGCGCCGAGGGCAGCCACCTGGGCCAGGTTCTCCAGTACATCGAACAAGTGCTCGATGGCGCTTTCGGCATCGCCCTCATTGGCTGCATGCACGCCGTCGAGGAAGGACTCGAGCAGTTGTGCGCCGCCGATCACCATCATCACCTCGCCGAGCAACGGCACGAACAGGCCGGCGATGTTGAGCACGGTCAGCCCCACGCCCAGCCAGCCTTCGATACGCACCAGCAGCGCCTCGGCGTCGCGCTGGGCCACAGGCACGGCAATGCTGGCCGCATCCATCAGCCGGCGTTCGACCTGGGTAAGGGCGCGCGCGGTGAACGCATCGCCCGTCCAGGCCGTGAAGGCCAGCGGCAGCCGGGCGTTCCGGTCCAGGGTTTCCTGCCAGAAGTCGGTCGGTGCGGGGAACAGGCGCTTGAGCCAATCGAAGTGCTTGCCTTTTTCCAGTACGGGGTTGGTTGGGGTTACCGAGGCATAGGGGTAGCGAGGGTAGAGCGTGGCGCGCAACCGCGTGGCGAACGCCGCTTGCCGGGCATGGCTGACGTAGTGGGTGAACAGCGTGCGCTCGCTCTGCCGCCAGAGGGCCTGGGTCAGTGCCTGCCCCAGCTGCTGCAGGGAGGGGTACTGGTACAGCGTCTGCTGTGGGTGCCCGGGCAGGTACAGAATGCATGGCGCGGTGTCGTTCTGGGGCTCCAGGCGGATCAACAACGGGCCGTCCAGGGGGATGTCGAACAGGCTGAGGTAGCCGCATTGCAGGCGCCGTTGTTGTCCATCGACAGCCAGCTCAAGGCTGGCAGCCAGAGCCGCTTCGCCCAGTGCCTCGCCCTGGTTGTCGACCTGCCCGCGCAGGCGGGCCTGGGTGAGTTCGGCGGCGAACGCGGCGCGGTCCTGCTCGCGCAGCAGGGCGCGGAAGGCATCGGTGTCGATATGGTCGGCCAGGTGGTAGCGATAGCGCTGGCCCAGGTCTAGGTTGCGCGCACCGTTGACGAACCGTGTGCCGTCCAGTGTCAGGCGAGTGCCGGCGTCGTCGGCTTGGTAGAGCCAGGCTTGGGTGCCATCGTCGAAGTTCTGCAGGGCGGCTTCCAACCAGCTCATCTCGCGTTCTTCGGTGGTGTTCCAGAGCAGGGTGTTGTCCAGCCGTGGCAGCGTGGTGGCGGGGTACCAGCGCGGCAGGGCCTCCTCGAGCAGCGGGCGGCAGAAAGCCTCGATGCCTTGCAGCGTTGCCAGGGCCTTGGCCGTCTGGCGGCTGGCGCGGTGGCTGGCGATCACGCGTTGCCTGAACAGCTGGCGCTGTGCATGGCTGGCCTTGATGAGCCAGGCGGGTTGGTGTTGATGAATGAAGTTCAGGTGTGGCGAAAGGGGCATGGCTGCTCTCCGGGTGGGAAAGCAGCGAGGCTACGGCCGGGGAGGTGCTGGGGCGGGGTAGATAGCTACCACGCCCCGCCCAGGGACTAAAGCTGTGGTGCTGTGCTCTTCACCGCCGCCAGCTCCGGGTGGGCGACCAGCTTGTCGATGTGCAACTCGTCGTTGTTCATCCAGGTCTCGGTCAGCACCCGGTAATGCTCCATGTCGCGGCAGCGCATGCGCAGGCTGTAGTCGAAGTGGCCGCTGATCAGCTGGCACTCGTACACCTGCGGGCAGGCCCGCACGGTGGCTTCGAAGGCGCGCTGGGCCGAGCGTCCGCTCTGGTTGGACAAGGCCACCAGCACCAGCAGCGACAGGCCCGGGGAGACCTGCTGCAGGTCGATGATCGCCCCATAGCCGCGGATCACCCCGCGCCGTTCCAGCTTGCGCACCCGTTCCAGGCAGGGCCTGGGGGTCAGGTGCACGAGGGTGGAGAGTTTCTCGTAGGTGATCCGTCCGTGGTGGCGCAGCACGTCGATGATGGCTTCATCGATGCGGTCCAGCGGTGCGGCGGCGGGGGTGGTGGCCTTGGTATCCATATGCGGCGTGACTTCACTTGAGGCGATTGGAGAGGAACTGCCGCAGGCGCTCGCTCTGTGGCTGGTCGAGGATTTCGGCGCCGCCGTGCTCTTCGACCAGGCCCTGGTGCAGGAACAGCACCTGGCTCGAGACCTGGCGGGCGAAGCCCATTTCGTGGGTGACCATGAGCATGGTACGTCCTTCCTCGGCGAGCGTCTGTATCACCTTGAGCACTTCGCCGACCAGCTCGGGGTCGAGCGCCGAGGTGGGTTCGTCGAACAGGATGATCTCCGGCTCCATGGCCAAGGCGCGGGCGATGGCCACGCGCTGCTGCTGGCCGCCGGAAAGGAACGCCGGGTACTGGTCGGCGGCGCGGGCCGGCAGGCCGACCTTGTCCAGGTACTTGCGCGCCCGCGCCTCGGCTTCGCTGGCGCTGATGCCCAGCACCTTGCGCGGCGCCAGGCAGATGTTTTCCAGCACCGTCAGGTGGCTCCACAGGTTGAAGTGCTGGAACACCATGGCCAGGCGGGTGCGCAGGTTCTGCAGCTGGGCAGCGGGTGGTGTGCCCTTGCTCAGGTCGAGGGTCTGGCCGTCGAGGGTGATGCTGCCGGCGTTGGGCTGTTCGAGGAAGTTGATACAGCGCAGGAAGGTGCTCTTGCCCGAGCCGCTGGCGCCGATCAGGCTGATCACGTCGCCCTTGCGGGCTTGCAGCGAGACGCCCTTGAGCACCTGGTGCTCGCCGTAGTGCTTGTGCAGGCCGTCGACGCTGAGCTTGATGGCGCCAGTATGGGTGTGCGCGCTCGGGGCCATTGCGTAGGGAGTGAGTGGCAGTGCGGTAGCGGTCATGGGGTCAGCCTCGGGCAGGGTCAAGGAAGCGCATCCAGCGGCGCTCGGCCAGTCGGAACAGCCCGACCAGGGCGAAGGACAGCAGCATGTACAGCAGGGCGGCCACGCCGAAGGCCTGGAAGGTCAGGAAGGTCGCGGCGTTGGCGTCGCGGGCCACCTTGAGGATGTCGGCGACGGTGGCGGTGAAGGCCAGGGAGGTGGCGTGCAGCATCAGGATCAGCTCGTTGCTGTAGGCCGGCAGCGAACGGCGCAGGGCTGCCGGCAGCACCAGGAACAGGTTGAGCTTCCAGCCACGCAGGCCATAGGCCTGGGCCGCCTCCAGCTCGCCAGCGGGCAGGTTGCGGATGGCCCCGGCGAAAATTTCCACGGTGTAGGCGCAGGTGTTGAGCACGAAGGCCAGCAGCGTGCAGTTGAGCGCGTTACGGAAGAACTGGTCGAGCAGCATGTGCTCGCGCACCACCTGCAGGCTGTAGAGGCCGGTGTAGCAGATCAGCAGCTGGATATAGAGCGGCGTGCCACGGAACACGAAGGTGTACAGCTGCACCGGCAGGCGCAGCCAGGCATGCCGCGAGGTGCGGGCCAGGGCCAGCGGCAGCGAGAGCAGCAGGCCCAGCACCATGCTGACCACGAACAGCCACAGGGTCATGGTCAGCCCGGAAAAACCGCTGCCATCGTTGTACAGGTAGGCCGGGCCGTATTGCTGAAGGAGTTCGATCATCGCGCCAGCTCCTTGATGCCGATGTTGTAGCGCCGCTCCAGGCGTTTGAGCAGCTGGTTGGACAAGGTGGTGATGACCAGGTAGACCAGCCCGGCGATGCACAGGAAGAACAGCACGTCGTTGGTGGTCTTGCCGGCGTTCTGCGCGGCCTTGACCAGGTCGGCCAGGCCGATGATCGACACCAGCGCGGTGGACTTGAGCAGCACCAGCCAGTTGTTGCCCAGCCCCGGCAGGGCGAAGCGCATCAGTTGCGGGAACAGCACCAGCCGAAACCGCTGTGCGCGGCTCAGGCCATAGGCGGTGGCGGCCTCCAGTTGGCCGGCCGGCACACTGAGGATGGCGCCGCGAAAGTTCTCGGTGAAGTACGCGCCGTAGATGAAGCCCAGGGTGATCACCCCGGCGCCGAACGGGTCGATCTCCACATAGTCCCAGCCCAGCGCCTCGGTGAGGTCGTTGAGCCAGATCTGCATGCTGTAGAAGATCAGCAGGATCAGCACCAGGTCGGGGACGCTGCGGATCAGCGTGGTGTAGAGGGTGGCCGGGATGCGCAGCAGCTTCGAGCGCGACAGCTTGGCACTGGCTCCGATCAGGCCCAGCAGCAGGCTCACGGCCAGAGACAGCAGGGCCAGCTTGAGGGTCATCCAGGTGCCCTGGGCCAGCAGTGGGCCGAAGCCCTGCAGGCCGTGGGAGAGGAAGTCGTTCATGACAGGGATCTCGCGGTGGATTCTTCGCGGGTGAACCCGCTCCCACAGGCGGTGAGGCTGCCTGGGCCTCTGAGAGCCACCAGCTACTGCTGGCTGTGAGGCAGCTCAGGGTCCTGTGGGAGCGGGTTTACCCGCGAAGAGGCCGGTGGGGGCTCACTCGTTGTAGATGTCCAGCTCGCCGACGTACTTCTTCTGGATCGCGGCGTAGGTGCCATCGGCGTGGATCATGGCGATGCCTTTATCGAGCAGGGCCTTGAGCTCCGGGTCGGTCTTGCGCAGGCCCATGGCGATGTCCAGCGGCAAGGTCGGGTCCTTGATTGCCGGGCCGCTCTTGAAGTCGGCGCCTTCGGGCTTGGAGAGGAAGTTGAGCTGGGCTTCGAGCTTGTCGGTGACGGTGGCGTCGAGGCGGCCGTTCATCAGGTCGGCGTAGTTCTGGTCCTGGGCCTGGTAGGCCTTGACCTGCGCGCCCAGCGGCGCCAGTACGGCGCGGGCGTAGGCTTCCTGCAGCGAGCCTTGCAGCACGCCGACCTGCTTGCCCTTGAGCGATTCGACGGTATCGCCGAAGCCTGCGGACTTGCGCACGATCACCGAGGTGGGGCTGAGGAACAGGCGGTTGGTGAAGTCGATCTGCTTCTGGCGTGCCGGGGTGACTGCCATCGACGACATGATGGCGTCGAACTTGCGCGCCCGCAGCGCCGGGATCATGCCGTCGAACTCGTTGTGCACCCAGCTGCACTTGACCTGCAGCTTCTCGCAGATGGCATTGCCCAGCTCGATGTCGAAGCCTTGCAGGCTGCCATCGGCGGCGACGGATTCGAAGGGGGGGTATTCGGGGTAGACACCGAAGCGGATCTCGGTCCACTCCTTGGCCTGGGCAACGGTGGTGGCGCACAACGAGAACAGCAGCACGCCGAGGCGTTTTCGTAGGGTGAGCATAGGTGTAGGTCCCTGGGTGTTGTTATTGGAAGTAGGGCAGTGCAAGCGGGTAGCTGTGTAACTGTTCTTGTGGGTGACTCGTTGGTCGCGGTCAGAATGCGCGAGGTAGAGCGGTTTTTTGTGTCGTTTGCCTGCGCGCAGGGGGCCGGATTCGGCTGTTGAGTCGCTTGTTGCAGCCGAATCGGCTGTTGCGACAAGGATTTATGGAAGTGCGACAGCGGTTTCTGTCAGTGGGGCCGCTGCGCGGCCTATCGCGGCACAAGGCCGCTCCTACAGGGGATCGCGCTTTTCTGTAGGAGTCGCGATAGGGGCGCAACGCGCCCCCAGGATCCCTCAGGCAGCACTGGCATTGCGTGCAACCGCCGCCGGCTGCAGCAGGGCAAACAGGTCCTTCGGATTGGCCAGCTCCGGCACCAGGTTGATGTCATGGCCAATGTCCAGCGCCTTGGCCACATCCAGCACATAGCGCAGCGCCGAGTAGTCCTCGATGGCAAAGCCGACCGAGTCGAACAGCGTCACTTGCTCGGCGCTCTCGCGCCCGGCCGCAATCCCTTCGACCACCTGCCAGAACTCGGTGGTCGGCGAGCCGGCCGGCATCTGCTGGATCTCGCCTTCGATACGGCTCTGTGGCTCGTACTCGACGATCACCCGGGCCCGCTCGACGATCTCGCGGTGCAGCTCGGTCTTGCCCGGGCAGTCGCCGCCCACGGCGTTCAGGTGCATGCCCGGCTCGATCATCTCGGGGGTGAGGATGGTGGCGTAGGCCTTGTCGGCGGTGACCGTGGTGACGATGTCGCAGCCAAGCACCGCGTCGGCCACGCTGCTGGCGATGGTCAGTTTCAGCCGTGGGTAGCCGGCCAGGTTGGCGGCGAGCTTTTCCGAGGCGGCGCGGTCGATGTCGAACAGGCGGATTTCGTCGATGCCCAGCAGGGTGTGGAAGGCAATCGCCTGGAACTCGCTTTGCGAGCCGTTGCCGATCAGCGCCATGCGCTTGCTGTCCTTGCGCGCCAGGTAGCGGGCGGCCAGGGCCGAGGTGGCGGCGGTGCGGATCGCGGTGGTCAGGGTCATCTCGCTGAGCAGCACCGGCGCGCCGGTATCGACATCGCCCAGGGCGCCGAAGGCCATCACCGTGAGCAGGCCGTTGTGGGTGTTCTTGGGGTGGCCGTTGACGTACTTGAAGGCGTACAGGCTGGCGTCGGACACCGGCATCAGCTCGATCACCCCGTCCGGCGAGTGGTTGGCCAGGCGCGGGCATTTTTCGAAGGCGTGCCAGCGCAGGTAGTCCTGGCGGATGTACTCGGCCATTTCTTCCAGGCAGGTGGGCAGGCCCTTGCGGTTGACCAGGCGGGCGAGGTCTTGCACGTCGAGGTAGCGGGTCATGGTGAATCTCCTTTGAGGTCAGTGGCGCGAGGGCAGGTGGACTTCGGCGAGCATGCAACGCGCGCTGCCGCCGCCGATGCGTTCGATGTGGTCGATGTTCACCACCAGCGGGTGGCTGTGGCGCTCGACCTGGCGGCGCTGGCCGGCGTCCAGCGAGCGCCAGGCGCTGCGCGACATCACCAGCAGCGAGCGACCGTCACGGTCGTGCACTTCGAGCATGTTGCCGGCGAAGTTCTCCAGCTGGTCGTGGTTCAGCGCCAGCACTTGCTTGCCGGTGTCACGCAGCGAATGCTCCAGGGCCTGGCGTTCGCCGGCGTGGGGCAGGGCGTCGAGGCACACCACGGCAAGCTGGCGGCCGACGTTCATCATCACGTTGCTGTGGTAGATCGGCGCGTGCTGGCGGTCGACGGCATGGAACAGGCACAGGCGGTAGTCGAGTTGCTCGGCGAACTGGCGCAGGGCGTGTTCGTGGGTGCGGCCGGAGTGGCAGGCGTAGCTGATGCGGTGTTCGCGATCCAACACCATGCTGCCGGTGCCTTCGAGGAACAGATTCTGCTGTTCCAGCGGGCTCAGATCGATGGTCTGCTTGATGGCGAATCTGTCGTGCAGTGCCGAGAGCACACCCTTGCCGCGCTCCAGGCGGCGGTTCTGGCCTTCCATCGGGTAGAGCACCAGGCTGCCGTCGGCGTGGCTGCTCCACCAGTTGTTGGGGAAGATCGAATCGGGGGTGTGCGGCTCGGGGGTGTCCTGCACCACCAGCACCTCGACGCCGTGCTGGCGCAGGCTGGCGACGTAGCCGTCGAACTCTTCCAGGGCCTTGGCGCTGGCGGTTTCAGGGTCCAGCGGGGCCTGCTGGAAGCGGTTGTTGACGGCGGTGTCCGGGTTGAAGGCGAACCGCGCCGGGCGAATCATGAGGACGGTATTTGTTGTTTGCATTGGGCACGCATCCACGGGTGGGCTGTGTGACCATTGTCGGGCGGATCAGGGCGAAATCCCGGCTGAAGCGCGTGGGGTGGGCGGCGGGTTCAGCTGAAATGGCGGGTTTGGCAGCGGAATCTGCTTCGATGGCTCTGTCGCGACGGCTTCGCAGGCAGGGTGGGAGCCACTGCCTGGCACTGCTGTTCTGCCGGAGCGGCCTTGTGCCGCGAAAGGGCTGCACAGCAGCCCCAGGATTTCAGCAAAGTGGCAAGTAGTGTCGGGGCAGCTGCGCTGCCCTTTCGCGGCACAAGGCCGCTCCTACACTGAATGTGCAGGTCTATAGGATGCTTGCGTCATTCATTGGGCTCTGCCAGCCCACGGGCGCGTAGCCGCTTGTAGAGGGTTGTGCGGCTGACCCCCAGTGCGCGGGCCACGGAAGAGAGATTGCCATTGGCGCGGCGCAGCAGTTCGTTCAGGTCGTTCGGGGCATGTTCAAGTTCGACGTTTTCCTCTGCCTCGGCGAGAAAGTTTTCCGGCAGATGCTCCACCCCGACCGGCTGATCGCCAGCCAACGCCAGCGCCACCTGCATCACGCTGACCAGCTCACGCAGATTGCCCGGCCAGGGATGACGCTCCAGCAACACCAGCACATCCTCCGCCAGGCGCTCGGGCTGGCCGGGCTCGCGGTAGCGGCCATGCACCTCTTCGATCAGTGCGCGGCGATCACTGCGTTCGCGCAGCGCCGGCAGCCGCAGCGTCAATCCGGCGATGCGGTAATAAAGGTCCTGGCGAAAACGCCCGGCGCGCACTTCGGCGGCAAGGTCGCGGTTGCTTGCCGACACCACGCGTACGTCCAGCGCCACCGGCTCGCCGCTGCCCAGCGGCTGGATGCTGCGGGCCTGCAGCACACGCAACAGGCGGGCCTGGGTGGCCAGCGGCATGTCGCCGATTTCGTCGAGGAACAGCACGCCGCCGTCGGCCTTGCGGATCAACCCGGGGTTGCCTTTGTGGTGGGCGCCGGTGAAGGCGCCTTTCTCGTAGCCAAACAGCTCCGACTCCACCAGCTCGGCCGGGATCGCCGCGCAGTTGACCGCGATCAGCGGCTGGCGCGCCCGGCTGCTGGCCTGGTGCAGGGCGTTGACGAACACCTCCTTGCCCACCCCGGTCTCGCCCTGGACCAGCAGCGGGATGTCCTTCTCCAGCAGCAGGCCGGCCTGGGCCAGCGCCTTGCTCACACGCGCATCCGTGGCGCTGGGCACACGGCGCGTGGGTGGCCGGCGGGGCCCCTGCCACTGGCAATGCAGGCGTTGGCGGCCATGGGCGAGCAGGGCGAAGGGGCGCCCTTCGGGGTGTTCGAGGATCTGCCGCAACGGCACCTGGAACAGCTGCGCCAGGTTGGTGTGGCGCGGGTCGCTACCCAGCAGGCTGCCTGCGCGGTGGTTGGCCGCACGCACTTCGCCGCGCTCGTCGAACAGCAGCAGGCCGGCCCAGGGGCTGTCGAGGTTGTCGGCGCCGGTGTTGAACAGCAGTTGCCAATGCTGCTCGCCGGGGCCGGCGAGGATCAGCCGGTTCTCCAGGCTCTGGCTGAGCATGCGCACCAGGCCCAGGGTCTGGGCGGCGGGCAGGTAGCCGTCGCTGGCCACGTCGAGTACGCCGACCAGCCGCCGTTCGGCGTCGAACAAGGGTGCGGCGGCGCTGGCCATGTAGCGGTTCTGGCGCAGGTAGTGCTCGTCCTGGCCGACATGGATCGCCTCACCGCACACCAATGCCGTGCCCAGCGCGTTGGTGCCGACGCTTTGCTCGCGCCAGCGTGCGCCGGGGCTGAAGGCGTGCTGTTGGCGTGGGTCGACGAAGCGCCGGGTGCCCCAGGCACCGAGCAGGCAGCCGCTGGCGTCGCCGAGCATCACTAGGTGGCTGGCGTTGCCCAGCAGGTGCGCATAGTGCGGCAGCACGTCGTCATGGGTGAGGCGTAGGAGGACCTGGTTGCGTTCGAGCAGGGCATCGAGTTCGGCACCGGTCAGGCAGTCGAAATCGGGCGCGTGCTGGGGCTGCAGGCCATGCTCGCGGCAGCGCGCCCAGGAGGCCTGGATCAGTTGTGCGTGGGTCGAAACGGAGTGGGCCATGGGCCTGTCCTGTGGCGTGTTGTTTTTATTGGCGACCGCGATTGAGTGTCGTTCAGCGCTGTTCATTGTCAAACCCGAGGGTGTTCAGTTGTTCAGCGAAACTGTTCACATCTGCACAGGCCGCGTGCCGTGCCAGGGTGCGAGGTGCCGACATAGAGCGGTTATGCCGGGCTGGCACGGAACTGGCTGGGGTGGTTGGACAACCATCACAAGAAGGCCACGCCATGTCCCTGGTGCTGGAGCAGGTACGCCGCAGTGTCGACAACCAGCTGTGGATCGACGACGCCAGCCTGCGGTTCGAGCCCGGCTCGTTCAACGTGCTGCTGGGCCGCACCCTGGCCGGCAAGACCAGCCTGATGCGCCTGATGGCCGGCCTTGACCGCCCGGACAGCGGTCGTGTGCTGATGGATGGCGAGGATGTCACCGGGCGTCCGGTACGGCTGCGCAATGTGTCGATGGTCTATCAGCAATTCATCAACTACCCCACGCTCACGGTGTTCGAGAACATCGCCTCACCGTTGCGCCAGGCGCGCATGGCCGAACCGGACATACAGCGGCGTGTGCGGGAAACGGCCGAGATGCTGCGGATCGCTCCGTACCTGGGGCGCCTGCCACTGGAGCTGTCCGGTGGCCAGCAGCAGCGCACCGCCATGGCCCGGGCGTTGGTCAAGGATGCCTCGCTGATCCTGTTCGACGAACCCTTGGTCAACCTTGATTACAAGCTGCGCGAGGGTTTGCGCCAGGAGTTGCGCAGCCTGTTCGCCGAGCGCAAGTGCATCGCCGTGTATGCCACCACCGAACCCAATGAGGCGCTGGCACTGGGCGGCACCACCACGCTGCTGCACGAGGGTCGGGTGATCCAGAGCGGCCGCACCACCGAGGTGTATCAACGACCCGCCAGCGTGCTGGCTGCCGAACTGTTCTGCGAGCCGCCGATCAACCTGGTGCCCGGGCGTATCGTCGGCAATGAGGTGAGCCTGGCCGGTGCCGTGCACTTTGCCCGCAACGCCGACCTGCGAGCGCTGGCAGACGGTGACTACCGTTTCGGCATCCGCCCCGGTCACCTGACCCTGGTGCCATCCCGCGACGACGATCTGGAGCTGGCGGTGCTGGTGGAGCTGGCCGAGATCAGCGGTTCGGAAACCTTCCTGCATGTGCGCAACGAGCACTGGCGCATGACCCTGCACCTGCCGGGGGTGCACGAGTACCAGGTGGACACACCGATCCGCGTGTTCATCCCCACCCACAAGCTGTTCATCTTCGACAGCGCCGACGCCCTGGTGCAGGCGCCACGCCTGCGTGACGCGAGGAGCGCCTGATGGCCGAGATCCGTCTGCACCAGCTGGCCCACAGTTACAGCCATTCGCCTGCCAGCGCCGACGACTATGCCCTGCATGAGCTGGAGCACGTGTGGGCGCAGGGCGGCGCCTATGCCTTGCTCGGGCCGTCCGGCTGCGGCAAGTCGACCTTGCTCAACATCATCTCCGGGCTGCTCACGCCTTCCCATGGCGAGGTGTTGTTCGACGGCAAGCCGGTCAACGCCCTGACCCCGCAGCAGCGCAACATCGCCCAGGTGTTCCAGTTCCCGGTGGTGTACGACACCATGAGTGTGTTCGACAACCTGGCCTTCCCCTTGCGCAATCAAGGCCTGGACGAAGTGCGGGTACGTGCGCGGGTCGAGGAAATCGCCGAAGTGCTGGAGCTGTCCGCGGTGCTGCGCAAGCGTGCGCGTAACCTCAGTGCCGACGAAAAGCAGAAGGTCTCCATGGGCCGTGGGCTGGTGCGCGACGACGTGTCGGCGATTCTGTTCGACGAGCCGTTGACGGTGATCGACCCGCACCTGAAATGGAAACTGCGGCGCAAGCTCAAGCAGATCCACGAGCAGTTCAACATCACCATGATCTACGTTACCCACGATCAGCTGGAGGCCTCGACCTTCGCCGACAAGATCGCGGTGATGCACGCCGGGCGCATCGTCCAGTTCGGCACCCCGCGCGAACTGTTCGAGCGGCCCCGGCATACCTTCGTGGGTTACTTCATCGGTAGCCCCGGGATGAACCTGATTGATGTGCGCGCCGAGGCCGACGGCGTGAGCTTTGGCGATATTCACCTGGTGTTGCCCGAGGGGGTGCGTGAGCGCCTGGCAACTTGCGCAGGCGGGCGTTTGCAGGTGGGCATTCGCCCGGAGTTCGTGCAGGTCTGGGAGCACCCCTTCGATAGCGCTTTCGAGACGCGCGTGGTGGACGTGGAGGACCTGGGCACCTACCGCATCCTTACGCTGGTGCTGGCGGGAGTCACCCTCAAGGCGCGCCTAGGCGAGGACCGGGTGGTGCCCCAGGGCCGGGCGTGGGTCAGCCTGCCGCCGCAGTGGCTGATGCTCTACCTGGACGATCTGCTGGTGGAGGCCGAGGCATGAACAAGGTGCCGAACAACAAGGCCTGGTGGCTGGTGCTGCCGGTGTTCCTGCTGGTGGCGTTCAGCGCCGTGATCCCGATGATGACGGTGGTCAACTACTCGGTGCAGGACATCTTCGATGCCTCCAACCGCTACTTCGTCGGCGCCGACTGGTACCGCCAGGTGCTTCGCGACCCGGCGCTGCATGATGCGCTGCTGCGCCAGTTCATCTATTCCGGCTGCGTGCTGGCCATCGAGATCCCGCTGGGCATCGCCATCGCCCTGACCATGCCGACCCGTGGGCGCATGGCCTCGGTGTGCCTGATCGTCATGGCCATCCCGTTGCTGATCCCGTGGAACGTGGTGGGCACCATCTGGCAGATCTTCGGCCGTGCCGACATCGGGCTGCTCGGGGCGACGCTGGCCAGGCTTGGGGTCAACTACAACTATGCCGGCGACCCGTTCGATGCCTGGGTCACCGTGCTGGTGATGGACGTGTGGCACTGGACTTCGTTGGTGGCGCTGCTGTGCTATTCCGGTTTGCGCGCCATCCCCGACGTGTACTACCAGGCTGCGCGCATCGACCGCGCATCGGCCTGGGCGGTGTTCCGCCATATCCAGTTGCCGAAGCTCAAGAACGTGCTGCTGATCGCGGTGATGCTGCGTTTCATGGACAGCTTCATGATCTACACCGAGCCGTTCGTGCTCACTGGCGGCGGGCCGGGCAACGCCACCACCTTCCTCAGTCAAACGCTCACGCGGATGGCAGTGGGGCAGTTCGACCTGGGCCCGGCGGCGGCGTTCTCGCTGGTGTACTTCCTGATCATCCTGCTGGTGTCGTGGCTGTTCTACACAGCCATGACCCACGCCGACAAGGAATAGGCCATGAGCAAGCGCAAAACGGTGGCCCTGCTGTTGTACTTCTTCTTCCTGCTGGTACCGATCTACTGGCTGCTGAACATGTCGTTCAAGAGCAACAGCGAGATACTCGGCGGGCTGACGCTGTGGCCGCAGGCATTCACCCTCGACAACTATCGGGTGATCTTCACCGATGCCAGCTGGTACAGCGGCTATATCAACTCGCTGTACTACGTGTGCCTGAACACGGTCATCTCGCTGACGGTGGCCTTGCCGGCGGCCTATGCCTTTTCGCGCTACCGCTTCCTGGGTGATCGGCACCTGTTCTTCTGGCTGCTGACCAACCGCATGGCGCCGCCGGCGGTGTTTTTGCTGCCGTTTTTCCAGCTGTATTCGTCCATCGGGCTGTTCGATACGCACATCGCCGTGGCCCTGGCCCACTGCCTGTTCAACGTGCCACTGGCGGTGTGGATCCTGGAGGGCTTCATGAGCGGGGTGCCGAAAGAGATCGATGAAACCGCCTACATCGACGGGTACAGCTTCCCGCGGTTCTTCGTGAAGATCTTCATCCCGCTAATCGGTTCGGGGATCGGTGTGACGGCGTTCTTCTGCTTCATGTTCTCGTGGGTCGAGTTGCTGCTGGCACGCACCCTGACCTCGGTGAACGCCAAGCCGATCGCGGCGGTGATGACCCGCACGGTGTCGGCCTCGGGTATCGACTGGGGTGTGCTGGCTGCCGCCGGGGTGCTGACCATCCTGCCGGGCATGCTGGTGATCTGGTTCGTGCGCAACCATGTGGCCAAGGGCTTCGCCCTGGGCCGGGTGTGAGGAGGGCGGCTGATGGAGTGGATGGCCTGGACCTTGCCGACCGCGCTGTTCTTCTCGGCGATCGGTGTGTTGTTGATGGGCATGACCCTGTTCGAGCTGCGCCGCCCGTGTTTGGAGCGCCGCGGTTTTCTGCCGATTGCCACGACCCGTGGCGACCGGCTGTTCATCGGCTTGTTGGCCAGCGCCTACCTGCATCTGCTGGTGGTGGGGGTGAGCGACTGGCCGTTGTGGGTGGCCTCGCTGCTGTCGCTGGCGTGGCTGGTGGTGGTGTTGCGCTGGGGTTGAGCCTGGGGCGATGGATCCTTCTGCAATCTGGAGATCACAATGTTCGATAACCATAACAAACGGCGACATTTGACCCTGGCCGCACTGCTGGTGCTGGTTGGCCTGCATGGCACGGCCTGGGCCGATCAGTACGAAGACGCGGCCAAAAAATGGATCGGCAGCGAGTTCAAGCCCTCGACCCTGACCCCGGAGCAGCAGCTGGAAGAACTCAAGTGGTTCATCAAGGCCGCCGAGCCGTTCCGTGGGATGAAAATCAACGTGGTGTCGGAAACCATCACCACCCACGAGTATGAGTCCAAGGTGCTGGCCAAGGCCTTTACCGAAATCACCGGTATCCAGCTGACCCACGACCTGCTGCAGGAAGGCGATGTGGTGGAAAAGCTGCAGACGCAGATGCAGTCGGACAAGAACATCTATGACGGCTGGGTCAACGATTCCGACTTGATCGGTACGCACTTTCGCTATGGCAAGGTGGAATCCATCACCGACCTGATGGCCAACGAGGGCAAGAACTACACCTCGCCAACGCTGGACCTGAAGGACTTCATTGGCATTTCCTTCACCACCGCGCCGGACGGCAAGATCTATCAACTGCCTGACCAGCAGTTCGCCAACCTCTACTGGTTCCGCGCCGACTGGTTCGAGCGCCCGGACCTGAAAGCCAAGTTCAAGGAGAAGTACGGCTACGAGCTGGGTGTGCCGGTGAACTGGTCGGCCTACGAGGACATCGCCAAGTTCTTCAGCGAGGACGTCAAGGAGATCGACGGCAAGCGGGTCTATGGCCACATGGACTATGGCAAGAAGGATCCGTCGCTGGGCTGGCGCTTCACCGATGCCTGGTTCTCCATGGCCGGCGGTGGCGACAAGGGCCTGCCCAACGGGCTGCCGGTGGACGAATGGGGCATTCGTGTGGAGGACTGTCATCCGGTGGGCTCCAGCGTCACCCGCGGCGGCGACACCAATGGCCCGGCGGCGGTATTCGCCACGCAGAAGTACGTGGACTGGATGCGTGCCTACGCGCCCAAGGAGGCCCAGGGCATGACCTTCTCCGAGGCGGGCCCGGTGCCGGCCCAGGGCAACATCGCCCAGCAGATCTTCTGGTACACCGCCTTTACCGCCGACATGACCAAGCCCGGGCTGCCGGTGGTCAACGCCGACGGCACGCCGAAGTGGCGCATGGCGCCGTCGCCCAAGGGACCGTACTGGGAGGAGGGGATGAAGCTCGGCTACCAGGACACCGGCTCCTGGACCTTCTTCAAATCCACCCCCGAGAAGCAGCGGTTGGCGGCCTGGCTGTATGCCCAGTTCGTCACCTCCAAGACCGTGTCGCTGAAGAAGACCGTGGTCGGCCTGACGCCGATCCGCGAGTCGGACATCAACTCCCAGGCCATGACCGACCTGGCGCCCAAGCTGGGTGGGCTGGTGGAGTTCTATAGAAGCCCAGCGCGGGTGCAGTGGACGCCCACCGGTACCAACGTGCCGGACTATCCGCGCCTGGCGCAGCTGTGGTGGAGCCATATCGCCGAGGTGGCCAGTGGCGAGAAGACCCCGCAGGAGGCGCTGGACGGCCTGGCGCGGGATCAGGACCGCATGATGGAGCGGCTGCAGCGCTCCAACGCGCAGGCCACCTGTGCGCCGAAGCTCAACCCCGAGAAGGATGCCCAGTACTGGTTCGACCAGCCCGGGGCGCCGAAGCCCAAGCTGGCCAACGAGAAGCCCAAGGGCGAAACGGTCAGCTACAACGAACTGCTCAAGTCGTGGGAGGCGGCGCGCAAGTGATCGGCTGACGACCCTGTGGGCTTCTTCGCGGGTAAATCGCAGCGGCGAACCGCCGCTCCCACAGGCATCGCACCAAGCTGAATGTAGCGATGAACCTGTGGGAGCGGGTTTACCCGCGAAGAGGCCAGTGCAGCGATTACAAAACCTCCAGGCAAAAAAAAACGGCACCTGCCAGAGGTGCCGTTTTCGCTTCACGCCAACTTACTTGTGCAGCTCTTCAGCGGCATACAGCGTGTTTTCCAGCAGGCAGGCACGGGTCATCGGGCCGACGCCACCCGGTACCGGGGTGATCCAGCCGGCGCGGGGCAGGGCGGTCTCGTAGACCACGTCGCCGACCAGCTTGCCGTCTTCCTGGCGGTTGATACCGACGTCGATGACGATCGCGCCTTCCTTGACCCACTCACCCTTGACCAGCCCCGGCTTGCCGGCGGCGACCACCAGCAGGTCGGCACGGCCGACGTGGCCGGCCAGGTCCTTGGTGAAGCGGTGGCAGACGGTGACGGTGCAGCCGGCCAGCAGCAGCTCCATGGCCATTGGGCGGCCAACGATGTTGGACGCGCCGACGATGACCGCGTTCATGCCGTACAGGTCCTGGCCGGTGCTTTCCAGCAGGGTGATGATGCCCTTCGGGGTGCACGGGCGCAGCAGCGGGATGCGTTGCGCCAGGCGGCCGATGTTGTACGGGTGGAAACCGTCGACGTCTTTGTCCGGGCGGATGCGTTCGAGCAGCAGCGAGGCGTCCAGGTGCGCGGGCAGTGGCAACTGCAGCAGGATGCCGTCGACGGCCGGGTCGTCGTTGAGGCGGTCGATCAGCTCGGTCAGGGCCTGCTGGGTGGTCTCGCTGGGCAGGTCGAAGGCCTGCGAGATGAAGCCGACTTCTTCGCAGTCCTTGCGCTTGTGCGAGACATAGACTTGGGAGGCCGGGTCGGTACCGACCAGGATCACTGCCAGGCCTGGCGTGCGAAGGCCCTGCTGGCGGCGCTCCGCGACACGTTGCGCGATCTGCTTGCGCAGGTTGGCGGCGATCGCCTTGCCATCGATAAGGTGTGCAGTCATAGACGCGTGATTAACCATCGAGAAGGAAACATGAAGAAGCGCGCATTCTCGCACGACGCGGCGCAAGGGCAAAGGCGGGTGGTCGGGCAAATCCCCTAACCCCTTCAATAATTTAAATTTTTTTCAGAAACATGTTGACGACTTTGAGGGTCGGCTATAAGATTCGCCGCACTTGTCGGGCACTGCCTGGCACGGGTTGGCAAAGTCGGACAGAATAAGCGGTTTGTTGGCTTGTTAAGTTTGACTGAAAGCTTAAGCGCCCGTAGCTCAGCTGGATAGAGCATCCGCCTTCTAAGCGGATGGTCGCAGGTTCGAGTCCTGCCGGGTGCGCCATTAGGCCTGGGCAAGTAAGCAGTAGCGCAATATGGTGGGCGTAGCTCAGTTGGTAGAGCGCCGGATTGTGATTCCGGTTGTCGTGGGTTCGATTCCCATCGTCCACCCCATATTCGGCAGAGGCGCCAGGATTGAATGATCAGGCGCCTTTGTTTTAAGCGTTTCATGCGGACGTGGTGAAATTGGTAGACACACTGGATTTAGGTTCCAGCGGCGCAAGCTGTAAGAGTTCGAGTCTCTTCGTCCGCACCACGAATTAGAAAAAATCTCCCCGAATTCCTGAAAGCCACACGGCTCAAGGGTTCGGGGATTTTTTTCGCCTATCACTTGCACGAATGATACCTTTTCACCTATAATCGCCTTCTCAGCAAAGAGAGCAAAAGGGACACTTTTGGGACACAAAGGCCCTTTTTGACCTCTTCTGAGCCCCTCATCCACTGAATCCCTAACTGACCGTTCGTCGGACTTTACCGGCTGACACTGGCCCCTTTTGACCGGGGAAAATCCAGTGCGGGAGAGTGCTGCCCGCGTGAAGTCATGGGACCACATTATGGCTGCCAGTTTCTGCCTGGAGGGGGTAGCTACGCCTGATGGTTCTCTCGTATGAGACTGACTCATTGACGAGACATTCCCGCTTAGGGAGGGCCATCCGGGCCGCGCCAGGGCGCTGTGGGAGACCACATCCAGAGTCGCGGACCCACAATTGGATTCCTTAGCGATGCCCTCTGAGATGACCCTTAGAGACATCCTTAGAAATGATTACTTAATGATGATTACTAAGAGATTCCCTTTATGACTACCTCTATGACTCCTCTAGTTGGCCGCCTGGATGGTGAAGACCTCATCGCCACCCAAGTTCGTCTGGAAGAGGAGATGACCCAGCGCGGTGTGAGCCGTTTCCAGCGCAACGTAGAGGCCGCCCGCAGGATGGGCGCTGAGGATGGCACCGAGTACGGCTCCATCATCGTCTCCGGCCGCATGAAGGCGCTCGCTGAGGCCATCAAGGCGTGGATGGATGAGTCTGAGGCCGGTGTGTCGTCCCGCTGGGGCAGCGCATACAAGCTCCTCCGGGGCTACGATGCGGATGTCCTAGCCTACCTGACCCTCAAGCACACCCTGGCTGGCATCTCGCAGCCCCGCACGCTCCAACATGTGTCCGTCTCAATCGCTCAGTCCGTGGAAGACGAAATGCGCCTGTCCGGCATCCGCGACAAGGAGCGCAAGAAGTACGACCAACTGGTAGACCACCTTGAACAACACGCTGGTCCAGATCGCTCAGACCGGGAACAAGTCCCTGGTGGACGCGCTCCTGGCTCAGAAGCTGTCATCCGGTGCCACTGTGGCGTCCACGCTGGGCGGCACCACCGCTGCCGAAGTGAGCCTCCACGCGCAGAGCATGGATGACCAGAACCAGCGCAAGCGTGTGGATGATGAGATTCGCCCGTTCTTGACCCAAGCGGATGCCGGTGAACTGGACCAGAAGGGCTTCAATGACTGGGCGCGGAAGAACGAACGGTGGGTCACAGCCAGCACCTGGAACCCGTCCTCACGCAGCACCGTCTCATCGTGGACCAGAAGCTGATTGAGCGGGACTTTGAGTCGGCGCAGGCAGACATCAAGTACAGCTTGTTCTACCAGCTCACGCGCCTCACACGCGACCGTGGGGCCCTGTCACATGATGACCGGCTCGATGCCCTGGCGATGGCCGTGGCGTACTGGGTAGACCACATGGCTCGGGACAACGACAAGGCTGTCCAGGAGATGCGGACCAAGAACATGGACGCTGAATTGAAGAAGTTCATGGGCCACGTACTGGGCCGACCTCAGCGCGCCAAGGCCGCTATCGCGAAGCACCTCCAAATGATTTTGCTGCAAAAATTTGAGAGCCCACCTCGAAATTGATAGGCCGCGACTACCCCCGGTGCCCCCAACGAGCGGCCAGAATCCGCCCTCTGAGGAGCCTCCGGGCAGGCCCAGCGGCATCCAATGTGTCCCTGAATGTGTCCCACATGGCCGGAAACACCAGTAAACACAGGGCCTGTCACCGGATTAAGAATCCCGCGCTCCACCTTCTCAGCCTCACAGGCGGCCATCACCGGCCCTTTGTGGGGCTTTTTTGGGCCCTCAGCGGCAAATTCTGAGCGTGTGGACGTTCGGCTATCTGTTTTTTGTGTGGCCGCCACCATCCGTCACTGATTCACCCATGATCCAGATGGCTGCTCATAATGATTCCATCGTCGCGCTGCCTTAAGGAAAAGCACATGACCACTTTGAAGGAGTCGCTCAGCCGGAGCCCGGCAACTGAGTATTACTTTGCGGACCTTTATGACGACCTGGGCGTTTGGAGCGAAGGGTTCAGCTCACAGCCACCTCTGGCCTGCATGGCTTATGGTTACGCTCGCCGTATCGCTGCGCAGGCGCTCTACGCTCAGGGCATGTTCCTGCATACCGATGTGGAGTCAGTCGGCACCGTGCTTCTCAAGCTGCGGCAGATGACTGACCAAACCGTCGAATTCCAAGAGGCTGCGTTTGCTCAGGCCATGGAAGTGTTGGCGTATCACCCTGAATCTGACCTGGCATTCGTTAACACTTTGTCCCACTGGTACAACGCACTCATCGCTAACGGCGCGCCAGAGCGGCAGGAGCCACGCTCCGACATGGAGCTGTTTGGGCTCATGGCAGGGCATCGTTGCGCCATGGAGCAGCAGGAGGGCAACCCTAAAAGGTCTCTCCACTGATACTATTGCACAAATGATAATTATCCGTTAAGGTGACGGCTTCGGCCCTGTTGCGGGCCTTTTTCTGAACTCATCATTATCATTTGTGGGAACATAGCGAGGATGGAAGTAATGACCTATTCCGAAAGCTGGCCGGAGACCGTGACAAGGGCCGAAGTGGTTTGCGAACTGCGCAAGCACGACCTGGAAATCAGCGAACTCATCGCGGACCTGGGCGACCTGGACGAGTACGACTCTGAGGAAGTGCTGGGATGGATGGGCTACTGATGACTACCACACTCGCACTGCACAAGCTGAAAGCCGCTGACATCACCGCCGAAGGCGTCCAGGTGGACTACAAGGGCCACCGCTACACCGTGGCGCTGCTGGACTGCTGGCGTGGGCCGTATCAAGTCACCGGCCACGTTCTGGACCCGTTCGCGCATCCGTGCGGCTCCGTCTCGGATGTCCGGGAGTGGATCAAGGTGAGCGTAGGGGCAGCCGAAGAGGAGGGCCGCGCATGACCATCCAGAGCAGCGGGAAGGCGTTTCGCCTGGCCTATCAACTGAGCAAGAGAACTCCGGGCGTGCGCTTGGGGCGTGATTCGAAGGGCTGGCATGTGAAGGTGAAACGATGAACGAAGCAATGATGCGCGCAGCGCTGGGACTCACAGAGCGCAGCACACCACGCAAGCGGGCCACAGTGGAGAACCCGAACGCATCCAAGGGCATCCTGGTGACGCTCAGTGTGCGCGGCAAGCATGGCGGGCTGCCCAAGCCATTCGAATTCCTGAGCAAGTCCATTTCGCGGCTAGCGGCTGAGGTGGACGCCAAGAAGGCCGCCAGGGCCAAGGGCTGGACCGTGTGGGCAGTCTTGGAGGTCGCCCAAGCGTAGCGCCACAAACACACCTCAAGGGGCCCAATCGGGCCCTTTTTCGCGTCTGTACGTTGATTCTGGAGAATTCGCAGGGGCTCAGCCCGTCAGAATCCGCGTAGAAGCGCGTCATAAATACGAAGAGGCATCATTTCCACAAATGGAAATAAATCACTTGCATGGGGTATCGTTACCACATACGATATATTCACACGGTCGGAAATGACCAAGAGCACACGCACTACCTGGAGCGACACAATGAAGATGTACGCAGCCTGCCTGGCCTCCTACAACAACGGCCACCTACACGGCCGATGGTTCGACCTGGAGGACTACGCGGACGCGGACGAGCTGATACAGGCCATTGCGGTCTACGTCCTGCGCACCAGCCCATACCCTAACGTCACTGTTACCTGCCCAGCGTGCAGCGGTAAGAAGCCCGAGCAGTTCTTCTGCATGTGCTGCGATAAGACCGGCCAGGTGGCTTCGGCAGAGGAATGGGCTGCACACGATTGGGATGGTGAGGGCTTGGCGACCTTTGGCGAATACCCGGACCTACAGCGTGTCTTGAACCATGTGGAAATGGTCGAGATGCACGGCGAAGCCTGGGCAGCCTTCACTGCCTATCATGGCGATTCTGTTACAGAAGATGAGTTCCAGGCCGCCTACCGGGGCCATTACGACAGCGAAAAAGCCTTCGCAGAGGAGTGGTGCTGCGAGCTTCACGGCCTGAAAGGAGATGAATCTTTCTTTAACTGGATCGACTGGCAGCAGGCTTGGGACTGCGATCTGTCCCACACATTCGTCTATCAGGACGGCTACGTGTTCCATAGCTCCTGGTAATTGTGACGAACTCCTCAAAATCGTTTCAGCGCTGCCCTCGGGAACTACCGGGGGCTTTTTCTATCGCCGACGAAAAGCACTGTATGAATTTACAGTGTAGCGGTTTCGCATCAGGGTGTTGAGGCGTAGACTCCCTGGATTTTTCGATTTTGTATCTGAGAAGGTATCTTCTAAGAGAAGTCGTTAGCCAGGCAAATGTCGCTTGAACAATACCTTTCCATTTGTGACAATTATCCGTCACAGGCTCACTAAAAGGATTCAAAGGCGTGTTTTTGACATTGTTCGGATGGGAATTCTTCCTCGAAACATATTCGCGTTCGGGAATGTTCCTTGACTATTACTTTTCCATCTGTGAGAATCATATCTGGCTCCTGGGCCTTCACTTGGTTTTCAACAAGGTGGTAGATAAGAAACATGGACAGCGCACAGATCACAAGCCTGGTCACGGCACTTGAGAAGTTCCACGACCTGGACCCCAAAATGCCGATTCGGCAAGTCATCTATTTGCTCACTCTTGCCCAGCAAAAAGAGCCTGTGGGCATCTCAGAAATGGCCGACTTGGTTGGGGTAGGTGTAGCTGTCGCATCCCGCTACGCTGCGAGCTATGGGCGTGGTGGGCGCACGGACGCTGGTTTGGGCTTCCTGGTCGCTAAGGAAGACCCGAACGATTGGCGTAAGAAGCAACTGGTGTTCACGGACGCCGGGCGCAAATTCATTGAAAGCTTGTTCGAATCAGAGGACAAAAATGCCCATATACAGGAAGGGAAATAGATACCTAGTTTCACTCGGGTCACGCAACGACCGCTACAGACAAACGTTCGCCACAGAGGAAGAGGCGAAGGCCGATGAGGCTAGAGAGCTAGCAAGGAGGGCCACGCTACCCAAGGCGGTACGTGGCGAAGGCACCGGCACCATCTCCCCGCTGAAATCCCGCAAGACCCTTCAAGAAGCCTACGACCTGACATTCCGCCTGGAGTGGAAGGGTGGCAAGTCTGAAAAAACGATGACACTCAATGGCGGCAACGTGCTGAAAGCACTTGGGGCCGACACGCTGCTGAGCGATATCACGACCGAGACCATCACCGAAATGGTCCTGGAGTTTGAAGACTTGGGCAACTCTGGTTCGACCGTGAACCGCAAGCTGTCGCTTCTTTCTATGGTCCTCAAGACCGCTGTGAACCACAACTGGCTCCTCAGCGTGCCACGTATGATCCGCCGTAAAGAGGGCAAGCACCGTATCCGCTGGATGAACACGGAGGAGGAGGGCAACGTCCTAAAGGCGTGCCAGCACCTGGGGCTCAACTGCCTTCACGACTTCATCATTGTGGCGGTCGATACAGGGTTCCGCCGTGCTGAACTCCTCGGGCTCAGCGCTCCTGACTTCCAGGAAGGGATGATTCACCTGTACGCCGGACAGACCAAGAACGGAGACGCCCGTGCCATCCCGGCTACCAGTCGCGTGGCGCGCATCCTGCACCGCAGGCGGATGAACCTGACTACCTTTGAAGGGCTCACCGTTTCATCCTTGCGTCACCAGTGGGCCACTCTGCGCGCCTACATGGGCATGGAAGAAGACCCGCAGTTCATCGTTCACATGCTTCGCCACACCTGCGCTTCGCGCCTGGTACAGCGCGGCGTCCCGTTGGCCTCCGTCCAGCATTGGATGGGCCACAAGAACATCAACACGACACTCCGGTACGCGCATCTGGCACCGGAAAATCTGATGCAGGCGCGCAATGCGCTAGAGGCAGCACCGGCACAGCCGACCGCTTTTGAGTCGGTAGAGCGCGACACGTTCTTCAACTATGGTGAGGCTACAACGGCCTAGTTGGGACACATTTTCTGATTCGTGGCTCGGGCAGAGTAGGCCCTGAGCGGCGACCGTGGGCCCACCCAAAATGGGGCGGGACACACCGGGACACATGGGGACACTTGGGACACGAATTTAGCGTTGCATAGTGTGTCCCACCTGTGTAAGATGCGCGCCAAGCCCTTGTATCTAAAGGGTTTCGCGAATTGACCAAGCTCTGGCGCCAGATTTAGGTTCCAGCGGCGCAAGCTGTAAGAGTTCGAGTCTCTTCGTCCGCACCATGTTTCTGTAAGGCTGTACCGCAACACTGCATTATGGTGGGCGTAGCTCAGTTGGTAGAGCGCCGGATTGTGATTCCGGTTGTCGTGGGTTCGATTCCCATCGTCCACCCCATATTTTACGAAGGCGCCTTGATCGAAAGATCGGGCGCCTTTGTTGTTTCTGGCTCGCGTCATGACTTTTACTCGTCTTCCTTCGTTCCCCCCTTGCAATCCTCTAGTGATGCCCCAATTAAAGCTGTTAGATTTCAGCCGGTTGAGCGTCCGGCCAAGCATGCCGGCAGAGGAATACCGCACATGATCGCAAAAGAAGCGCGCCAGGCCTTGGCGCTGCAACGTTTCGCCGAAGCCAATCCGCAACTGCGCGAAGAGATTCGCGAGCTGGATGCGCGTGAGCAGGCGCAGCAGATCGAATGGGCGTTCGAGGATGCTGCCGACGAGCAGGGCATCCAGCCTTGGGAGTTGGCCCTGCAATTGATCGCCGAAACGCCGGAGCAGCTGCAGGCCATGCGCCTGGAGACCCACCGCGAGGTGGCCGAGGCGCTGGGGATGGAGTGGGAAGAATACTGTCAGTTCAACGAGATCGAGCCGTAATAGAAGGTGCGTTCTGGTTGGGCGGGGTTTGTTTGACAAGGTTTTACAATCGCGCGGCCTGAGAGGGCCTGCGCGGGCAACGCTTAAACAGGCCAGACGCCACGGCGCTCGGGCCTTTCAAGGAAAACGACCGGCGTGGCCTGCCGACAATCCGGGTGGGGTGACTTCTGCTGAATGAGTCACTAGAATGCTTGCCCTTGATTCTGGAGTCGGGCTATCGCCGGCTAACGTCTGTGCAACGAGGAATATCCATGCAAGTTTCTGTTGAAAACACTTCCGCTCTCGAGCGCCGCATGACCATCGCCGTTCCGGCCGAGCGCGTCGAGAACGAAGTCAACAAGCGTCTGCAGCAGACTGCCCGTCGCGCCAAGGTTGCAGGCTTCCGTCCTGGCAAGGTGCCGATGAGCGTCATTCGCCAGCGTTTCGAAGCCGATGCCCGTCAGGAAGCCTTCGGCGACCTGGTCCAGGCCTCTTTCTACGAAGCCATCGTCGAGCAGAAGCTGAACCCGGCCGGCGCCCCTGCCGTTGAGCCCAAGTCGTTCGAAAAAGGCAAGGACCTCGAGTTCGTCGCTATCTTCGAAGTCTTCCCAGAGTTCACCGTTTCGGGCCTGGACTCGATCAAGGTCGAGCGCCTGAGCGCCGAAGTGGCCGATGCCGATCTGGACCAGATGCTGGAAGTGCTGCGCAAGCAGAACACCCGTTTCGAGGCCGTCGAGCGCGCCGCGCAGAACGACGACCAGGTCAACATCGACTTCGTTGGCAAGATCGATGGTGAAGCCTTCGCCGGTGGTTCGGCCAAGGGCACCCAGCTGGTGCTGGGTTCCGGTCGCATGATCCCAGGCTTCGAAGATGGCCTGGTTGGCGCCAAGGCTGGTGAAGAGCGCGTTGTCAACGTGACCTTCCCAGAGGACTACCAGAACCTCGATCTGGCTGGCAAAGCCGCCGAGTTCACCATCACCGTCAACAGCGTTTCGGCACCCCAGCTGCCAGAGCTGAACGAAGAGTTCTTCGCCCAGTTCGGTATCAAAGAGTCGACCCTGGAAGGCTTCCGCACCGAAGTTCGCAAGAACATGGAGCGTGAACTGCGTCAGGCCATCAAGACCAAGGTGAAGAACCAGGTCATGGACGGTCTGCTGGCCGCCAACCCGATCGAAGTGCCAAAAGCCCTGCTGGAAAACGAAGTCAACCGTCTGCGCGTGCAGGCTGTTCAGCAGTTCGGTGGCAACATCAAGCCTGACCAACTGCCGGCCGAGTTGTTCGAAGAACAAGCCAAGCGCCGTGTGGTGCTGGGCCTGATCGTCGCCGAAGTGGTCAAGCAGTTCGACCTGAAGCCGGACGACGCCAAAGTGCGTGAAATGATCGAAGAAATGGCTTCGGCCTACCAGGAGCCAGAGCAGGTCATCGCCTGGTACTACAAGAACGACCAGCAACTGAACGAAGTGCGTTCGGTTGTACTGGAAGAACAAGTTGTAGATACTGTCCTGCAGAAAGCGACTGTGACCGACAAGTCGGTCTCGTACGAAGAAGCTGTAAAACCAGCACAGGCTCAAGCCGACGCTGAGTAACAGGCTACTCTCGTAGGAAGCCCCCACAAGCCAGCCTTCGCGCTGGCTTGTGCGTATTCAAGCCATGACTATTTGGGAGTGAGTGCAGGACATGTCCCGCAATTCTTATATTCAGCAGAGCTCTGACATCCAGGCCGCAGGCGGCCTGGTCCCGATGGTTATCGAGCAGTCCGCCCGTGGCGAACGCGCCTATGACATCTACTCGCGCCTCTTGAAGGAGCGGGTGATCTTCCTGGTCGGTCCTGTAGAAGACTACATGGCCAACCTGGTGGTGGCGCAACTGCTGTTCCTGGAAGCGGAAAACCCGGACAAGGATATCCATCTGTACATCAACTCGCCGGGCGGTTCGGTGACTGCCGGCATGTCGATCTACGACACCATGCAGTTCATCAAGCCGGACGTCTCGACCATCTGCATCGGTCAGGCCTGCAGCATGGGCGCCTTCCTGCTGGCGGCCGGTGCCGCTGGCAAGCGTCACTGCCTGCCGAACTCGCGGGTGATGATTCACCAGCCGCTCGGCGGCTTCCAGGGGCAGGCGACCGACATCGAGATCCACGCCCAGGAGATCCTCAACATCAAGGCGCGCCTGAACGAACTGCTGGCCCATCACACCGGCCAACCGCTCGAGACCATCAAGCGCGACACCGAGCGTGACAACTTCATGAGCGCTGCGCGCGCGGCCGAGTACGGCCTGATCGACTCGGTCTACGACAAGCGGCAACTGGCATCCTGAAGCAATGCGCCAGAGCGGTCGGGTGCGCAGTGTGCCCGACCGCGGACTTGAAAAAGCCCGCGATTGCCTTCATCTTGTGTTTCAAGCCTACCGGATTGGATCGATCGAATGACTGACACCCGTAACGGCGAGGACAACGGCAAATTGCTGTATTGCTCCTTCTGCGGCAAAAGCCAGCACGAAGTGCGCAAGTTGATTGCCGGCCCCTCGGTATTTATCTGCGACGAGTGCGTCGACCTGTGCAACGACATCATCCGTGAGGAGGTGCAGGAAGCCCAGGCCGAGAGCAACGCGCACAAGCTACCCTCGCCGAAAGAAATCAGCGGCATCCTGGACCAGTACGTCATTGGTCAGGAGCGCGCCAAGAAGGTGCTTGCCGTAGCGGTGTACAACCACTACAAGCGCCTGAACCAGCGTGACAAGAAGGGCGACGAAGTCGAGCTCGGCAAGAGCAACATCCTGCTGATCGGGCCAACCGGCTCGGGCAAGACGCTGCTGGCCGAAACCCTCGCGCGCCTGCTGAACGTGCCGTTCACCATTGCTGACGCCACCACCCTGACCGAAGCCGGTTATGTGGGTGAGGACGTCGAGAACATCATTCAGAAATTGCTGCAAAAGTGCGACTACGACGTGGAAAAGGCCCAGATGGGCATCGTCTACATCGACGAGATCGACAAGATCTCGCGCAAGTCGGATAACCCGTCCATTACCCGTGATGTTTCGGGTGAGGGCGTGCAGCAGGCACTGCTGAAACTGATCGAAGGCACTGTCGCTTCCGTGCCGCCGCAAGGTGGCCGCAAGCACCCGCAACAGGAATTCCTGCAGGTTGATACCCGCAATATCCTGTTCATTTGCGGTGGCGCTTTCTCTGGCCTGGAAAAGGTCATCCAGAACCGTTCTACCAAAGGTGGTATCGGTTTCAGTGCAGAAGTGCGCAGCAAGGAAGAAGGCAAGAAAGTCGGCGAGTCGCTGCGTGAAGTCGAGCCGGACGATCTGGTCAAGTTCGGCCTGATCCCCGAGTTCGTCGGTCGTCTGCCGGTACTGGCGACACTCGACGAGCTGGACGAGGCTGCACTGATGCAGATCCTGACCGAGCCGAAGAACGCGCTGACCAAGCAATACGCCAAGCTGTTCGAAATGGAAAGCGTCGACCTCGAGTTCCGCAGCGATGCGCTCAAGGCCGTTGCCCGCAAGGCGCTGGAGCGCAAGACCGGCGCCCGTGGCCTGCGTTCGATCCTGGAGGGCGTGCTGCTCGACACCATGTACGAGATTCCTTCGCAGAAGGAAGTCAGCAAGGTGGTGATCGACGAAAGCGTCATCGAGGGTACCTCGAAGCCGCTGCTGATCTACGAGAACAGCGAGCCGCAAGCCAAGGCCGCCCCCGACGCCTGATCGGGCAAGGGGCAGCATGTAAAAAGGGGCCTTCGGGCCCCTTTTTGCATTTCCTGGTCTCAGCGCTTGTAATTTCAAAGGCCTGCCCCCACATTAGCCCCAAGCACCATTTCCAACGGTTTCCGGCCACAAGGCCGCTGTAGAGGCGAAATCATGAAGACCACCCTCGACTTGCCTCTTTTGCCATTGCGCGACGTTGTCGTCTATCCGCACATGGTCATCCCACTGTTCGTGGGGCGTGAGAAGTCCATCGAAGCCCTTGAGGCGGCGATGACGGGCGAAAAGCAGATCCTCCTGCTGGCCCAGAAGAATCCTGCCGACGATGATCCGGGTGAGGACGCCCTGTACCGCGTCGGCACCGTCGCCACTGTCCTGCAACTGCTCAAGCTGCCCGATGGCACCGTCAAGGTGCTGGTCGAGGGTGAGCAACGCGGCGCGGTGGAGCGTTTCAACGAAGTCGACGGCCATATTCGTGCCGAAGTCAGCCTGATCGACGAAGTGGAGGCCGCCGAGCGCGAGTCCGAAGTCTTCGTGCGCACCTTGCTGTCGCAGTTCGAGCAGTACGTCCAACTGGGCAAAAAAGTCCCCGCCGAAGTGCTGTCCTCACTCAACAGCATCGAAGAGCCGGGCCGCCTGGTCGACACCATGGCCGCGCACATGGCCTTGAAGATCGAGCAGAAGCAGGAAATTCTCGAAATCGTCGAGCTGCAGGCTCGTGTCGAACACGTGCTGGCGCTGCTGGACGCCGAGATCGACCTGCTGCAGGTCGAAAAGCGTATCCGTGGCCGCGTCAAGAAGCAGATGGAGCGCAGCCAGCGCGAGTACTACCTGAATGAGCAGATGAAGGCCATTCAGAAAGAGCTCGGCGATGGCGACGAAGGTCACAACGAAGTCGAAGAGCTCAAGAAGCGTATTGAAGCCGCCGGCTTGCCGAAAGACGCCCTGACCAAGGCCCAGGCCGAGCTGAACAAGCTCAAGCAGATGTCGCCGATGTCCGCCGAGGCCACCGTGGTGCGTTCGTACCTGGACTGGCTGGTGCAGGTACCGTGGAAAGCACAGAGCAAGGTACGCCTGGACCTGGCCAAGGCCGAAGAAATCCTTGATGCCGACCACTATGGCCTGGAAGAGGTCAAGGAACGCATTCTCGAATACCTCGCTGTGCAGAAGCGGGTGAAGAAGATTCGCGGCCCGGTGCTGTGCCTGGTTGGCCCGCCTGGCGTGGGCAAGACCTCGCTGGCCGAGTCGATCGCCGCGGCGACCAATCGCAAGTTCGTGCGCATGGCCCTCGGTGGCGTGCGTGACGAAGCGGAAATCCGCGGTCACCGCCGTACCTACATCGGTTCGATGCCGGGGCGCCTGATCCAGAAAATGACCAAGGTGGGCGTACGCAACCCGCTGTTCCTGCTCGATGAAATCGACAAGATGGGCAGCGACATGCGTGGCGACCCGGCGTCGGCACTGCTGGAAGTGCTCGACCCCGAGCAGAACCACAACTTCAACGATCACTACCTGGAAGTCGACTACGACCTGTCGGATGTGATGTTCCTGTGCACCTCGAACTCGATGAACATTCCGCCGGCGCTGCTCGACCGCATGGAAGTCATCCGCCTGCCGGGTTACACCGAGGATGAGAAGGTCAACATCGCGGTCAAGTACCTGGTGCCCAAGCAGGTCAAGGCCAACGGCTTGAAGAAGGATGAGCTGGAAGTCGACGTTTCGGCGATCCGCGACATCATTCGCTACTACACCCGCGAAGCCGGCGTGCGTGGCCTTGAGCGGCAGATCGCCAAGGTGTGCCGCAAGGTGGTCAAGGAGCACACCGGGCAGAAGCAGGTTAAGGTCAAGGTCACCGGCGAGCAGCTCGAGCAGCTGCTGGGCGTGAAGAAGTTCCGCTATGGCCTCGCTGAGCAGCAGGATCAGATCGGCCAGGTCACCGGCCTGGCCTGGACCCAGGTGGGCGGCGAGCTGCTGACCATCGAAGCCGTGGTCATCCCCGGCAAGGGCCAGTTGATCAAGACCGGCTCGCTGGGCGATGTCATGGTGGAGTCGATCACCGCTGCGCAAACCGTGGTGCGCAGCCGCGCCGCAAGCCTGGGGATCGCTGCAGACTTCCACGAAAAGCGCGACGTTCACATCCATATGCCTGAAGGCGCTACACCCAAGGATGGCCCGAGCGCAGGCATCGGCATGTGCACCGCACTGGTCTCGGCGCTGACCCAGATCCCGGTGCGCGCAGATGTCGCGATGACTGGCGAAATCACCCTGCGTGGCCAGGTCCTGGCTATTGGTGGCCTCAAGGAAAAACTGCTGGCCGCGCACCGTGGTGGGATCAAGACGGTGATCATTCCCGAGGAGAATGTTCGCGACCTGAAGGAAATTCCGGAAAATATCAAACAGGATCTTCAGATCAAACCGGTCAAATGGATTGACGAAGTCCTCCAAATTGCGCTGCAATACGCCCCGGAGCCCTTGCCAGATGTGGCTCCGGAGATTGTCGCCAAAGATGACAAGCGCGACAGCGATGCCAAGGAAAGAATCAGCACGCATTAGTAAGTATTTCGCTGGGGGGCTTTGGTTGACAGCTTTTTCGGGCCCTTGCTATAAAGCGGCACGCCATTGCCAACAGGCCACCCAGCGCAGGTTACACACGCTTTTCATTACATACTTAGAAACAAACTCAATAGAGAAATAAGGGGACTTAGAGTGAACAAGTCGGAACTGATTGACGCTATCGCCGCATCCGCTGACATCCCGAAAGCTGTTGCCGGCCGTGCGCTGGACGCAGTAATTGACTCCGTGACCGGTGCCCTGAAAGCAGGCGACGACGTCGTTCTGGTTGGCTTCGGTACCTTCTCGGTCAAAGAGCGCGCTGAGCGCACCGGCCGTAACCCGCAAACCGGCAAGGCGATCAAGATCGCTGCTGCCAAGGTTCCAGGCTTCAAGGCTGGTAAAGGCCTGAAAGACGCCGTCAACTAAGTCGTCTCTTTCAGCCGGCCCGGGTTTCGGCCAGGGTCGACCGCGTGACGGGCGGGTTCGCAAACGTTCCCGCTGGTACGCAAGCTTCGAAAAGGGCGCATCCACTGGATGCGCCTTTTTTCTATCAGGATTCTACCCACGCTCCGCGGTTGTCGACGCAGTGGTACAGCCGTTTCTGGGGGACGCATGCTGCAGAATATCAGGGACAATTCACAAGGTTGGATTGCCAAGACCATTATCGGCCTCATCGTCGTGCTGATGGCACTGACCGGTTTCGAGGCCATCTTCCAGGCCGCCACCCATAGCCAGGACGCCGCCAAGGTAAACGGCCAGACCATCAGCCAGAACGAGCTGAGCCAGGCCGTGGACATGCAGCGCCGCCAGCTGATGCAACAGCTGGGCAAGGACTTCGACCCTGCGCTGCTGGACGAAAAGATGCTGCGCGAGGCTGCGCTCAAGGGGCTGATCGATCGCAAACTGCTGTTGCAGGGCGCCGAGGATGCCAAGTTCGCTTTCTCCGAAGCTGCACTGGACCAACTGATCCTGCAGACGCCTGAGTTCCAGGTCGATGGCAAGTTCAGTGCCGAGCGTTTCGACTCGGTCATCCGCCAGATGGGCTACGGCCGCATGCAGTTCCGCGAGATGCTCGCCCAGGAAATGCTCATCGGCCAGCTGCGCACCGGCCTTGCCGGCAGCAGCTTCGTCACCGACAAGCAGGTCGAGGCGTTCGCCCGCCTGGAGAAGCAGACCCGTGATTTCGCCGCTGTGACCTTCAAGGCCGACCCGGCCGCGGTCAAGGTCAGCGACGACGAGGTGAAGGCCCACTACGACCAGCACGCCAAGGAATTCATGACCCCCGACCAGGTGGTCATTGATTACATCGAGCTGAAAAAGTCGGCCTTCTTCGACCAGGTCAAGGTCAACGACGACGAACTCAAGGCGTTGTACGAAAAGGAAATCGCCAACCTGGGCGAGCAGCGCCATGCCGCGCACATCCTCATCGAAGTCAACGACAAGGCCAACGATGCCCAGGCCAAGGCCCGTATCGAAGAAATCCAGCAGCGCCTGAACAAGGGTGAGGATTTTGCCAAGCTGGCCAAGGAGTTCTCTCAGGACCCTGGCTCTGCCAACACCGGCGGTGACCTCGGCTTCGCTGGCCCTGGCGTGTATGACCCGGCCTTTGAGGACGCGCTGTACAAGCTGAACAAGGACCAGGTTTCCGCCCCGGTACGTACCGAGTTCGGCTACCACCTGATCAAGCTGCTGGGCGTCGAAGCGCCGGATGTACCGAGCTTCGCCAGCCTGAAGGACAAGTTGACCCACGAGCTGAAAACCCAGCAAGTCGAGCAGCGCTTCGTCGAGGCCACCAAGCAGCTCGAGGATGCCGCGTTCGAAGCCTCCGACCTGGCTCAGCCCGCTCAGGACCTTGGCCTGAAAGTGCAGACCTCCGCGGCATTCGGCCGTGAAGGTGGCGAGGGCATTACCGCCAATCGTGCGGTGATCCAGGCTGCCTTCAGTGAAGAAGTGCTGGAGGAGGGCGCCAACAGCAACGGCGTCGAGCTTGATCCGGAGACCGTGGTCGTACTGCGCGTCAAGGAACACCGCAAGCCAGAGCAAATGCCACTGGAAGCCGTGGCCAAGAACATCAGCGAGCAACTGGCCAAGGAGAAGGCGACTGCCGAGCTCAAGGGCAAGGCTGACAAGCTGATTGCCGGCCTGCGTGATGGTTCGATCAAGGCCGCAAGCCAGAACTGGAAAGTTCAGGAAGCCGCTACCCGTGGCCAGGACGGCATCGACCCTGCCGAGCTGCAGGCGGTGTTCCGCCTGGGCAAGCCGGCGTCCAAGGACCAGCCGGTGTACGGCAGTGTGGTGCTGGGCGACGGTAGCCTGGTGGTGTTGCAGCTCAAGGGTGTCAACGAAGGGGCTGCCGCCACCGACGAAGAGAAGGCGCAGATCCGTCGCTACCTCGCTTCGCGTGCCGGTTCGCAGGACTTCGCGGCCTACCGCAAATGGTTGGAAAGCAGTGCCGACATCACCCGCTACTGAGTGATGCAGCAATGACGAAACAGGCCGCGCATGCGGCCTGTTTCGTTTCTGCTGCACGGGCCTCTAACGGTGCACCCCCTCGTGGCTGTCCAGCGTATCCCGGGCAACCTCGCGCCCCAGCGCGATCAGTTCAGGTGCCTTGTAGAACTCGAAAAACCGGCACACCCGCTTGGGTACGTTGATCAGCACATCCGGTGGATAGCCTGCGATCTTGTATTGCGCCAATGAGGTCTGCATCACCTCGAAGCTCTGGTTGATCAGGTCGAGCAGCGAAGCCGGCCCGACGTTGTCGATGATGAACGAGCCGGTGGCGGACTTTGGCGCGCCTTCGGTCTCAGGGGCCGCGGCAGGTTGCTGGCCTTGTGGGCCGGCGCCATCACCCAGCCAAGGGTTGGCCGGGGTCAGGCCGTCAGCGGTAATTTCCTGTTCGATGCGTATCAGCTCCTCAGCCGGCTTGCGGCGAAACGGCAAGTGCGAACCGAGTGAGCTGATCAGTGAATCGAAGCGCATCTTGAAGGCTGCCGGGCGCTCGATCACCGGCAACTGGTACTGCTTCTGGTTGGTGGCGTTGAGGTTGACGGCGATGATCAGGTCGCAGTGGCTGGACACCACCGGCACGATCGGCAGGGGGTTGAGAATGCCGCCATCGACCAGCATGCGATTGCCCTGCATGACAGGGGTGAACAGGCTGGGGATTGCCGCCGAGGCGCGCATGGCCTGGTGCAGGCAGCCTTCCTGGAACCAGATCTCCTGCTGGTTGGTGAGGTCGGTGGCCACGGCCGTGTAGGGGATTCGCAGTTGTTCGATGTTGATTTCACCGACGATCTTGCGAATCTGCCCGAACACCTTGTCACCACGAATCGCCCCCAGGCGAAAGCTGACATCCACCAGCCGCAGCACGTCCAGGTAGTCCAGGCTTTCGATCCAGCTGCGGTATTCGTCGAGCTTGCCGGCAGCGTAGATGCCCCCGATCACCGCGCCCATGGAGCACCCGGCAATGCAGGCGATTTCATAGCCGCGTCGCTCGATTTCTTCGATCACGCCGATGTGCGCGTACCCCCGGGCACCGCCCGAGCCGAGCACCAATGCCACGCGTTTGCTCATGGTCTTCCCCCTGCGTATTGTGCAACCACGGTCCAACAATGCACCCATTGCTGCCTGAGCTTCAATGTAGCCCGCGCTGGGCTACGCTGAGCAGGCAACTTTCTGCTCGCCGCGCCGTCGAACGACCACTTTTTCCCCTTTGAGGTAACACCGATGAAAGCCTGGATCACCCTTCCCCTGATTGTCCTGGCCTTGGCCGGTTGCGCGGGCAAAACAGCCTATCGCGACAGTTGCGGGACCCAGCTCGATGCTGCGTGGAAGGAACTGGACCTGGCCAAGGCCGAAGGATTCGCCGGCACCGTCAGTTATTCAAAGGCGCTGTCACTGCTGACCGGGGCCAAGACCCAGCAGCAGTTCGAAGCGTTCGAAGGCTGTACCCGCAAAGCCGAAAAAGCGCGCTTCTATATTCGTGAATCCCGCGCCGGACGTTGACCGAGGAGCGCGCCATGCCCGCCATGCTCGACCATGTGGTTATCCAGGTGCTGACCCTGCAGGTGAGGTTGCTGGCCTGTCGTGAGCGGCTGGCCGCCGATACCGACAGTGAAGCGCTGCATGACCTGCGTATTGCCCTGCGGCGCTTGCGCAGCCTCTTGCGCCCGCTGCGCGGCTTGCCGGGGGTAGAGCAACTGGAGGGCGCGGCGCAGTCGCTGGGTACCTTGACCACGCCGCTGCGTGACCGCGAGGTGCTGGCGGCGCAGCTTATCCAGCGTGGGCACCTGCACGCCGGGCAGCGCCGCCTGGAGGGCAGGGGGCGTACATACGCCAGCGTGGCGCGTAGCCCCCAGCTTGCGCGCGTACTGGCGATTCTCGATGTGTTTCCGCTGTTCCTGCGCGCGGCCGACCGTGAAGGCTTGGTGCAGCGTCTGGAGCGGCGTGTCGACAGGCGCCTGGTCAAGCAGTGGCGCACGTTGGCACAGGCGCTGGAAGATCCGGCCCACGACCGGCATCGCTTGCGCCTGCTGATAAAGCGCGTGCGCTATGGTGATGAGGCTTACCCGCAACTCGATCACGCCGGCAAGCAACTGCTAAGGCAATTGAAGAAAGCTCAGGGCGATCTGGGCGACTGGCATGACCGTTTTCAATGGTTGCTGCAGGTGCGAGAGCACAGCGACCTGGCAGGCTGCAAGGTGGCCTGGGAGCACGAGCTGCATGCCGCCGAGCGCACCTCCGATATCACCCTCGAGGTGCTGCGCAAGGCCGTGGCGCGCCGATAGCCCGGCAAATGACCGATATGCGGGCTGCCGCACCCGCGGGTGCTGGTTAAGATCGGGACTTTTGCGCAGGAGCCAGGGCATATGAACTTCACCGAATTGTTGGCGGCAGCACGCCTGCACCCTGAAGCGGTCAGCGTGCCGCCCAGCTGGGCGCAGGGGCGGGCGGTGTTCGGCGGCCTGATGGCGGCAATGCTGCATGAGGCGATGCGCCAGAAGCTGGCCGACGACCGCCCGGTGCGTTCGCTGGCTATCACCTTTGTCGGGCCGGCGGCACCGGATGTACCGATCAGCCTGGAAGTGGAGGTGCTGCGCGAGGGCAAGGCCGTCAGCACCCTGCTCGGTCGCGCACTGCAGGGCGGCCAGGTGGTAACCCTGGTGCAGGGCAGTTTCGGCGCTGGCAGGCCTTCGGTGGTGGCGGTCGAGGCGCAACCTGCGATGGCGATCAAACCCTTGCAGGAGTCCGCGCCAGAGCTGCCGTATATCAAAGGGGTGACTCCGGAGTTCATGCGCCACGTGGCCTTGCGTTGGGCCATCGGTGGGCTGCCCTTCAGCGGCAACGATTCACGCCACATGGGCGGCTGGGTGCGCCTGCGTGATGTGCCTGATGCGCCTTTGGAGGTATCGCATCTGCTGGCCTTGGTCGATGCCTGGCCGCCAAGCCTGATGCCTTACCTGAAACAGCCTGCCGCGGGCAGCACCCTGACGTGGACCATCGAATTCGTCCAGCCGACGCCGCAACTGTCGACGTTGGACTGGTGCCGCTACGTGGTCGAAACGCAATACGCGCGTGATGGCTATGGCCACGCGGCGGCCACCTTGTGGACGGCTGAAGGCGAGTTGTTGGCATTGAGTCGGCAGACGGTGACCGTGTTCGCCTGAGGCAATTGGGCGCGTGGTCAATGCCGATGCTTGTGCCGCTCCCGCCAGGCGCGCCACCAGGCGCCGCTCAACACGAACCTTGGGAAGGTGATGAATTGCTCGGTGAGCAGGCGTTGCACGGCATCCTTGCGGTTGGCGAAGGGTTCCGGTTGCTCGGCTTCCAGCCGGTGCCCCTGGCGTTGCAGGCCAAGGCCGGCGATCAGGGCAATGACGCCAACGGCGATCTGCGACAGGTCCAGGGCAAACAGGCCCGAGAGCACCAACAGCGCACCCAGGATGAACAGCGGCACGGCAATCAGGTGCAAGACCAGGTTGGCGGGGTGGCGGTGATTATGGTGGTAGCCGCGCCATTGCCAGGCGGGCAGGTTGGGCAGTCGCTTGCTCATGGGCAGTTCCTCATGGAGATGCCCAAAGTCTAGTGCGGCCCCCGGGAGGGGGCCAATCGAGGCTGGCTATGCTGGCAATAGCGCCAATGAACTAGAGCTTGAGCTGGCCAATGGCTTTGCTCAACTCGCCAGCCAGGGTCGCCAGTTCGCTGCTGGTGGTGGCGGAGCCCACGGTCTGCTGCACGGTCTGTTCGGTGACGTCGCGGATGCTCACCACCGCGCGGTTCATCTCTTCGGCCACTTGGCTTTGTTGCTCGGCGGCCACCGCGATCTGGGTATTGTTCTCGCGCATCTGTGCCACGGCGCGGGTGATCTCGGCCAAGGCCTCGCCAGCTTCCTGGGCCTGCTTGACGCAGTCGTCGGCCTTGTACGAACTCTCCTGCATGAAGTCCACGGCATCACGGGTGCCGGCCTGCAGGTCGGCGACCATGGTGGTGATTTCGTCGGTGGAGGTTTGCACGCGCTTGGCCAGGTTACGCACTTCGTCGGCGACCACTGCGAAGCCGCGGCCCAGGTCGCCGGCGCGGGCGGCCTCGATGGCGGCGTTGAGGGCGAGCAGGTTGGTCTGTTCGGCGATGCTGTGGATCACCCCGACCACGCCGTTGATCTTCTGGCTGTCATCGGCCAGTTGGCGGATCATCTCGGCGGTCTGCTGTACACCGCTGGACAGCCCGGCAATCGAGTCCTGGACCCGGCTGACCACGGCCTGGCCGCTGCCGGCGAGGCCGTCGGCACTTTGCGACAGGTCACGGGTGGCACCGGCATGCTCGGCGATGTGGTGCACGGTGGCGGTCATTTCGTTGATCGCGGTGGCGGCCTGGTCGGTCTCGCTTTGCTGGCCGATCATGCCGTGGCGCACTTCGTCCATGCTCCCGGCCAGGCGCGCAGCACCCGAGTCGAGCTGCGCGGCGGTGCGCGCGACGGTGCTGACCACGCGGTGGTAGGTGGCCTGCATGGCATTGAACGCGCCGGCCATCTGCCCGACTTCGTCGCCACAAGCCAGTGGCACCCGGGCCGAGAGGTCGCCGGTTTTCTCCACGTGCAGCATCACGTCCTTGAGTGTATTGAGCTGGCTGAGCAAGAAGCGGATCAACAACTGCGAAGCGCAGAGCATGGCCAGCATCAGCACCAGCACGCACACCGCGTAGTTGCCGAAACGGTCGAAGAACACCTGACGCAGGCTAGGCGCCTGGGCCAGCACGGCCAGGTGCTGATCGCCCTGGCGGAACACCTGGGCGCCCAGCAACGGGTCTTCACCTGCGATCCAGGCACCGGGCAGCTCGACCCAGCCTTGGGCATCACGCAAGGCTTCGAGGGGTTCGCCTGCAAATTCGGGGGTTTGTCCGCTGCGCCAGGTAATCAGCCCGGGTTGGGCTGGCAGGGTTTGTCCGGGTGGCCAGGCGGCCAGCAGTTCGGCCTGGCGCTGGGCCAGGGCCTGGGCGCCCGATGCCCGCGCCTGCTGCTCCAGGGACACGGCGTAGAGCACCAGCAGCAGGGTGGTGACAAAGGCCACTGCGTTGACGGCCCAGAACTTGTACTTCAGGGAAATATTGCTAAGCCAGGCACCCATGGTAGGTCTTCTCTGAGTTGGCGGAAACATTATTGGCAAGGTGCCATCATTTTGCCCGCCAAGGCCAGGAGCCTCGTTGATATGCGTCAAGAAACCACAGGCAGGCCAAAGAACGCCCGCGCGCAGGCGGTGCTGTGGGTGGCGCAGGCTTCGACGGTTTCGCCGCGATGCAGGGCCACCTCGCGCAGCACTTCAGGCAGGTACGCCGGCTCGTTGCGGCCATTTTTCGGTTTTGGACGCAAGCTGCGCGGCAGCAGATAGGGCGCGTCGCTCTCCAGCATCAGGCGGCCTGCCGGGATGTTGCCGACCAGCGGGTGCAGATGGGTACCGCGGCGCTCGTCGCAGATCCAGCCGGTAATGCCGATGTGCAGGTCGAGGTCGAGGTAGGCGAACAGCGCCTCGCGCTCGCCGGTAAAGCAGTGCACCACGGCGGCGCTCAGTTGGTCGCGGTAGCCCTTGAGGATGGCCAGCAGGCGCTCGCTGGCGTCACGTTCGTGGAGGAACACCGGCAGGCGCAGCTCGACGGCCAGGGCCAGTTGGGCTTCCAGGGCTTTTTCCTGCTGCGGGCGAGGGGAGAAGTCGCGGTTGAAATCCAGCCCGCATTCGCCGACGGCGCGCACCCGGGGTTGCTCGAGCAGGTGGCGCAACTGACGCTCACTGTCGCCGGTCCAGCTTTTGGCATCATGGGGGTGCACACCGGCGGTGCTGAACAGGTGCTGGCCTTGCTCATCCAGGCGTTGGCACAGCTCAAGCGCTTCTTCACTGACGCTCAGGCTGGTGCCGGTCAGCACCATTTGCGCAACGCCCGCCTGCACGGCGCGTTCGACCACAGCCGCCTGCTGGTCATGGAAACTGCTGTTGGTCAGGTTGACGCCGATATCGATCAATTGCATGGTGCTACCTCGTGCCGCGGGGCGGCCAGCATAGCAAAATCCGGGAAATCGCGAAAAAACCAAGAACTTCAAACGTTTGCCGTGGTCTTTTGCCGTCTGTCATCACGGATCGATCATTGCACATGGTGCCCGCCAACCGCCCACGGACCTCTACCTCCATGCTGCGAACCCTGCTGACGACGCTGATGATGTTCGGGGTGCTGGCCGCCGGGCCGGCCACTGCGCGCGAGCCGGGGCCCCAGCAGCATGTGCCCGCCAGCCAGGCCCGCGACCTGGCGCAGATCCGCTCCAGCCAGGTGCTGCGGGTGCTGGTCAACCAGAGCCGCAACAGCTCCGGCGAAGTCAAGGGCGAGCCGGTGGGGGTCGAGTACTACCGGCTGCGCGCCCTTGAGCACGCGCTCAATGCCCGGGTTGCCGACAATCAGGAAGTCACCTTGAAAATCATCCCGCGGGCCAAGGAGCAACTGCTCGGTGCCTTGCAGCGGGGCGAGGGCGACCTGGCCGCGCCAGGCGAATTGCTCGACCCTGGCGTGGTGCGCGGTGTCGAGGCCAGCGCGCCGGTGCTCGACCAGGTGCCGTTGCTGCTGGTCGGGCGCAAGGGCGAGCGCAGTTACAGCCGGGTCGAGCAGTTGTCCGGGCGTACCATCGCTTTGACCAGTGCCAGTGCGGCGGGGGCCGCGATCGAGGCGATCAACCAACGCCTGGCGCTGCGCAAGCGGGCGCCAATCAAGGTGGAATGGGTGGACCCGACCCTGGCGGTGGAGGATGTGCTGGAGATGGTCCAGGCGGGCATTTATCCGCTCACCGTGGTTGAGCGGCCCATCGCCCAGCGCTGGGCGCGGGTGATGCCGCGCCTGCGCCTGGACAGCAAGCTGCAGTTGGCCCAGCCGCAAGCGTTGCGCTGGTACGTGCGGCCTGATGCGCCGATGTTGCGGGCGGCAGTGGACCGCTTCCTCGCCACTTACCGCGCCCCGGACAACCAGGATGCCGCCTTCGAACGCATCTACCGGCGTCAGTACCGGGTCCACAACCCGCTGGCGCGCCAGGACCGGCAACGCCTGGAGTCGCTGCGCCCGGTGCTGCAGAAGCATGCCGGTGACCAGCAGTTCGACTGGCTGAACCTGGCGGCCCTGGCTTTCAAGGAGTCCACCCTCGACCCCAAGGCGCGTGGCACGGGCGGGGCCCATGGGCTGATGCAGATCACCCCGTCGGCGGCGCAGCGGGTGGGGGTGAGCAACACCACCACGGTCGATGGCAATGTCCAGGCCAGCGCCCGCTACCTGGCGTTGATCCGCCGCAAGTTTTTCGCCAGCCCGCAACTCAACGACCGCGAACGCATGGCGTTTATCCTGGCGGCCTACAACCTCGGCCCGGAGCGGGTTCAGGCCATGCGCGCGGAAGCACGGCGGCGGGGGCTCAACGGCAACCAGTGGTTCTTCCAGACCGAGCGCATCGCCATGGAGCAGGTGGGGATGGGGCCGGTGAACTTCGTCAACAGCGTCAACAAGTACTACCTGGCGTTCAACCGTGAACGCGCTTCCCTGGAGCGGTTGGCCAGGCGCTAACAAATCCAATTAATCGATAGTTATTACGCGATTATTGCGATTTTCTTATTCAATCAATCGATTAAGATGGCGCTCATCCAACACCTACTCGCTTAAACAAGGAAGCAACAACATGAACAACACCCTGAAATCCCTGTTTGTCACCCGCGCCGGTTTCGGCCTGAGCGTCGTGCGTATCCTGGTCGGCGTCATCTTCATGGCCCATGGCGCGCAAAAGCTGTTCGGCCTGTTTGGCGGCTATGGCCTTGAAGGCACCGGCCAGTGGATGGAGAGCATCGGCCTGGCGCCTGGCTACCTGATGGCCCTGCTGTCCGGCAGCGCCGAATTCTTCGGTGGCCTGGCCCTGGTGGTTGGCCTGCTGGCCCGCCCGGCGGCATTGGCGCTGAGCGTGACCCTGGTGGTGGCGATCTTCTCGGTGCACATCAACAACGGCCTGTTCATGTCCAACAACGGCTATGAGTTCGCCCTGGCGCTGCTGGCAGGCAGTGTGGCGGTGCTGATCGAAGGTGCGGGGCGCTTCTCGCTGGACCGCCTGATCGCACGTTAAACCAAGCTGCAAGCCTCCAACCGCAAGATGCAAGTTGATGAACGCGATCAACTTGCATCTTGCGGCTTGTAACTTGGAGCTCATCCCTCTAGCATACCGACTGCGCCGATTTAAACAGCTACTTGCGGGGCGCAGGAAGCCCCCACCGGGTCATCCGAAATACCGCTAAAGCGCTGGTTCGGTGACGCCTCCCACCGCTGCCCAGCGGGATCAGCGAGGCGGAGAAAAACTCCATGAGTTGTCCACGTACCAGTGTCTGCTTGACCCCCCTGGCCAAAGACCAGGCCTCCCGCACACCGCGCATTCTGCTCGGTGGCCAGCATCAGCCTACGCTCCTGCGCAACCTCGACGGTTTTTCCCGTCGCAAGGGCCAGGCCCGCGCTTTCCTCATCCAGTTCTTCGAAAGCTGCACCCAGCTTGGCCAGTACGGCAACGACCGTTTCGACCTGGCCGTGATCCAGGCGCCGACCGCCGAGGATGCCGCCGAGGTTATCGGCCAGCTGACCCGCATCGCTCGCCAAGGCCTGATCACTCGCCGTTGAGCAGCGGGCCATTGGCATGGCCTGCTTGCAGGGGATGAGGTGTCACGGGCTTGTCAGGGTTGCAGGTCCGTCAGGTATTCGATGAGGGCAATGTCCCAATGCGCATCGCCCGTTGGCGTGCGCACTGCAATCTCGTCATCCACAGCTTTGCCAATGCAGGCGCGCGCCATAGGCGAGTCGATCGAGATGTAGTCGTTGCGGCCATAGATTTCGTCGCCACCCACAATCCGGAAGCGCTTGGTTTCATCGTCTTCGTTGACGATGGTCACCCAGGCGCCAAAAAACACTTTGCCTTCCTGGCTCGGCGCGTAGGGCACCACCCGAAGGTCCTCGATTCGCTTCCTCAGATAGCGCACGCGACGGTCGATCTCGCGCAAGCGCTTCTTGTTGTACTGGTAGTCGGCGTTTTCGCTGCGGTCGCCCAGGGAGGCCGCCCAGTTCACCTTGCGGGTGATTTCCGGGCGTTCTTCGCGCCATAGCCAGTCGAGCTCATCTTTCAAGGCTTTGTAGCCCGCTTCGGTGATCAGGTTGGTTGCCATGCTTTACCTTGAGTCCTTGCTTGATTCGAGCCATGAGGCGACGGCGCTTTCGAGGGCATCCAATGTATCAGGCCCCACAGTTTTCTCGTATTTGCAGATGATGCCTGCTGTCACCGTTCGAAACAGGCGTCACACAATCTTCATCATTCTGATCCGCGGGTGGATTCCGGCCGGTGAAAAACACTGATAGCATCCGGCCACTTCGCTGAGGGTCAATGCTGTGACGCAGTTCTCTGTTCTTGCTGGCATCACCTTGGCCCTGTCTCTCGCCGCGACGAGCGCCTTGGCCGCAAACACGCCTTGCTCGGGGCGCAAGGGTGGCATTGCTGGTTGCGATGGCGATGCCTTCCTGTGCAATGACGGCTCCATCAGCGCTTCGAAGAAAAGCTGCAGCGCTTACACCGGGCAGCGCGGTAACCGGCCGATGGCGCAATCATTGCAAGGTGCCATCAGTGAGTGTGCTTGTGGTTCGGGAAGTTACTGCACTGGGCCGCGGGGCGGTATCTACTGCCTGACCCCAGGTGGGCAAAAAAGCTATCGGCGTCACTGACCCTCCGCGTTGAAGGGGTGGTTGAAACTCAAGCAGCAATCCAGAACTTTACAGGGACGTAGCGACATGAAGCAGGCAGTGTTGTGGGCGGCGTTGGCCTTGATCAATGGTGTGGCGCAGGCCGCGACCGAGCCCGATCCGCTGCTTGACGGCGCCACCGCCACAGCCAGCGAAGTCCGTGGCGTGTTGCGTGCGCGCTCCCAGGCGGTGCTGGCCAGCGAACTGCCCGGCCGTGTGGTGGAGATGCCTTACGCCGAAGGCCAGGCGTTCAGCAAGGGCGATGTGCTGGTGCGTTTTGACTGCAGTGCTTACCAGGCCCAGGCCAATGCCTCCGCGGCCGCGGTCCGCGCCGCGCGGGAAGAGTTGCGCAACAAGCAGCAACTGGCCGCGTTGAATTCCGTCGGCCGTTTCGAGGTGGCCCTGGCCGAGGCTCGTCAGGCCCAGGCCCAGGCCGAGTCCCAGGTCTATCAGGTGCAGGTGCAGCGCTGCCAGGTCAAGGCGCCGTTCGATGGCCAGGTGGTCGTCCGCCGTGTGCAGGCCCATGAAAGCGTTGCCAGCGGTGCGCCATTGCTGGAAATCGTCGACAACCGCTCGTTGGAAATCCACCTGCTGGTGCCGTCGCGCTGGCTGGGCAAGCTCAAGCCCGAACAGACCTTCAGCTTCGTCCCCGATGAAACCGGCAAGTCGATCGATGCCGTGGTCAAGCGCCTTGGCGCGCGCATCGACGAGGGTAGCCAGACCCTGCTGCTGATCGGTAGCGTGCCGGCCAGTACCCCGGGCCTGCTGGCGGGTATGAGCGGCACGGCGCACTTCGCGGAGCCGCGATGAACGCTCCCGTTCCCGGTGCCCTCGAACAACTGCTGGCGCATTACCTGAAGCTGGAGCGTCAGGCCCGTGCCGCGACGTCCACCGAAGTGTTGGCGTTCAGCATGGTCAATGACAGCCAGGCGCTGTTCGGCTATCGCCACGGCGCGCTGCTGATCGCTGGCAAAGTGCGGGCCCTGACCGGCATCAGCGTGGTCGAGCCCAACGCGCCCTTTGTCGTATTCATCGAACGCATGGCAGCCCGTCTCGCGGCCGGCGAGCGCTTTGCCTTGCCCGGCGCGGTGCCGCCGGAAAGCGTCGACCAGGCCAGCCGCGACGACTGGCAGGCGCTGTCGGCGCCGCATGCTTTCTGGTTGCCGCTCAAGGATCGCCAGGCGCAGGTCTTCGGCGGGCTCTGGCTGGCCCGCGATAACCCGTGGAGCGAAGCCGAACAGGTCTTGCTGGCGCAATTGGGCGATTGCTACAGCCATGCCTGGCACGCCCTGCAACCGGGCAAGCCGTGGCGCCTGCGCTGGCCGGCACGCGCCCGCTGGGCCTTGGCCGCGGCGTTGCTGCTGGTACTGCTGGTGCCGGTGCGCCAGTCGGTGCTGGCACCCGCCGAGGTCGTGCCACGAAACGGTCAGGTCGTTGCCGCGCCCTTGGATGGCGTGGTCGCCGAGGTGCGGGTCAAGCCCAACCAAGCGGTGCAGGCCGGGCAGTTGCTGGTGCGTTTCGACGCCACCGGCCTCAAGGCCCAGGCCGATGTCGCCGAGCGCACGCTGGGTGTGGCTGAGGCGGAACTCAAGGCCAATACCCAACGGGCGTTCTCCGATGCCGACTCCAGCGCCCGCCTGGACCTGCTGGCGGCCCGGGTCGAGCAGAAACGCGCCGAGCGTGATTACGCCCGCGACCTGCTGGGGCGTAGTGAAGTGCGCGCCGAGCGCGACGGCATCGCGGTCTTCGCCGATGCCCAGCGCTTTATCGGCAAGCCGATGCGCACGGGCGAGCGACTGATGGAAATCGCCGACCCGGCCCAGGCCGAACTGCGGATCGAATTGCCGGTGGCCGATGCCATCGGCCTGGACAACGGCGCTGAAGTGGCACTGTTCCTCGACAGCGACCCGCTGCATCGGCACAGCGCCACGTTGGCGCGCGCCGCCTATCAGGCGCAAAGCACGGCGGCCGGGCAATTGGCCTACCGGCTGGATGCCGACTTTGCCGAGGCGCCGCCGCGTATTGGCCTGCGCGGCACCGCGAAACTGTTCGGCGACCGGGCGCCGCTGGCGCTGTACCTGTTGCGCCGGCCCTTGGCGGCCCTGCGCCAGGCGGTGGGCCTGTGATGTTGCCGGCGTTGCGCCCGGACCTGCAGCTGTCGGTGGCGACGCCAGGGCTGGACGGCTCGCCGCAATGGACGTTGGCCGACCCCTTGCGCGGCAAGTATTTCAAGCTGGGTGCACCGGCCATGCGCCTGTTGCGCCACTGGGCGCTGGGCGACGCGCTGCAGGTGCTCAAGGCGGCCAATGCCGAGCCCGGCGCCCCGTTGACACCCCAATCGCTGGAAGAGCTGCTGAAATTCCTGCGTGGTCACGACCTGATCAGCGGCGCTGACCCTGAGCAAAGCGCCAGCTACGCAGCAAAGGCCGCCAGCCGGCGTCAGGGCATCTGGACCCAGGTCCTGCACAAGTACCTGTTCTTCCGTATTCCCCTGTGGCGCCCGGATGCCTTCCTCAACCGCACCTGGCCGTGGTTGGCGCGTTTCGGCCCGGGGCTGTTGCGCGTTGGCCTGCCGCTGGTGCTGCTGCTCGGCGCGTTTCTGGTAATGCGCGACTGGGAGCGCTTCCTTGCCACCTTCCCGCAGTTGCTCAGCCTGGGCGGCATGGCGGCTTTCGCCATCGCCCTGGGCTTTGCCAAGCTGTGCCATGAGTTTGGCCACGCCTACATGGCCAAGCGCGCCGGCTGCCGGGTGCCGAGCATGGGCGTGGCGTTCATGGTTTTGCTGCCCATGCTCTACACCGATGTCAGCGATGCCTGGCGTGTGCAGGACCGCCGCACCCGCCTGCTGATCGGCGCCGGTGGGGTGCTGGCCGAGCTGCTGCTGGCCTGCATCGCCTTGCTCGCCTGGTCGCTGCTGCCTGATGGGGCAGGGCGCACGGCGGCGTTCATGCTGGCCAGCGCCACCTGGATCACCACCCTGGCGATCAACGTCAACCCGTTGATGCGCTTCGACGGCTATTTCCTGCTCAGTGACCTGTGGGGCGTCGACAACCTTCAGGGCCGTGGCTATGCCTTGTGCCGTTGGCACCTGCGCGAAACCTTGTTCGGCTATGGCGAGGCGCCGCCGGAGCGCTGGTCGCCTGCCTTGCGCAAGCGCCTGCTGTGCTGGGGCTATGCCTCCTGGCTGTGGCGCGCGGTACTGTTCTTTGGTATCGCCCTGGCGGTCTATCACATGTTCTTCAAGGTGCTCGGCATCTTCCTGATGATGGTCGAGTTGGTGTGGTTCATCTTTCTGCCGATCTGCAAGGAAATGGGCCACTGGTGGCAGCACCGGGATCAGGCCCATCCGCGCAAAGTGGTGTGGCTTGGGGGAGGCGTGCTGGCCTTGCTGGCACTGCTGTTGCTGCCGTGGCGCAGCGGCGTGGAGGTGCCGGCGATGCTCGAATCCTCAAGGGTCAGCGCCCTGCATGCGCCGGCAGCGGCGCGGGTGCGCGAAGTGCTGGTGAAAGACGGCCAGCAGGTCGCCGAAGGGCAGGTGCTGGTGGCGCTGGAGTCCCCGGACCTGGCCTCGCGCATGAGCATCACCCGCCGCGAGATCGAAATCCTGCAAGTGCAATTGCGGCGCCAGTCCAGCCGCAGCAACACGGCTGTCGACAGCGGCATTCTCGAACAGCGCCTGGCCGAGTCGGTGGCCGAGTATCGCGGCCTGGCCGCGCAGCGCGAACGCCTGAACTTGCGCGCGCCCCATGCCGGCACCGTGCGCGACCTGGCCGACAACCTGGCCCCTGGGCGCTGGGTCAGTGCCGAGCTGCCGCTGGCCCAGGTCGCCGCAGCGGGGGTGCGTTTACGGGGTTACCTGGCTGAGGCCGATCTGTGGCGGGTGGCGCCGGGCATCACCGGGCACTTCGTCGCCGACGATGTACTGCGCCACTCATTGCCGGTGAGCCTTAAAGAAGTAGATGCCAACGGCGTTTCCTATATCGACCAGGAAGCCCTGGTATCCGATCACAAGGGGCCGATCGCGGTCAGGCGCGATGAAGATAAGCGGGCGCAGCCGTTGCAGGCTCACTATGGCGCGCAATTCGTGCTCGAAAACGGTGCATCCGGGCCGCTCTCCCACCCGCTGCGAGGCCTTGTTTTGCTGGATGGGAAGGGTGAATCGCTGCTGGCCGCCGCATGGCGACGCATGGCTGCAATTGGCATACGAGAAAGTGGATTTTAGTAGTGCGATTGTAGGACAGAGTGCGGTAATCTGATGTCAATTCGCCACAGTGTTAAATGTGACGCCCGTCACATAAGTCGTTAGCTCAACCGTATTTATTACAGGGAAGTTGCTTTGATGAGTTCGAAGTGCGCTGTGACGCTCCGTGCCTTGCATTCAGGCGATATGGCATTTATCGAGCGCCTCTATGCCGGTTCGCGTGCATTCGAAATGTCCCATAGCGGCTGGCCCGTCGAGCAGATCGTGGCCTTCCTCAGCCAGCAGTTCCACGCCCAGCACACCTATTACCAGGCCCACTACCACGATGCCGATTTCTGGATCATCGAGCATGAGGGGCAACCCATCGGGCGCATCTACATGTTCTGGGGCCCGAGCACGATGAACCTGGTCGATATCATCCTGCTCCCCGCTTACCAGGGCCGCGGTATCGGCTCCGCGCTGATCGACGAACAACTGCGTCGTGCCGATGAACTGGGCCTGGTCGTGAACCTGTATGTCGAGACCTATAACCCCGCGCAGCGCCTTTATGGGCGCATGGGCTTTGTCGTGTGCGGCAACAACGGCGTTTACCTGCAAATGCGCCGTCAACCGCAGTCAGCTTCCAGGAAGATTTCATGAGCGAATCCACCGTTTTCCTCATCCCCACCCGCGAGGATCTGCAACAGGCTGATCCCGAGGGATTCCTGCTGCAGATCACGCCCGAGCGGGCGTTGAAGGTCAGCTTGCTGCAAGTGCGCGAAGGGCTGCCGATGACCCCCGACTACGACTGTTATTCCCTGCTGATCGCGTTGCCCCTCGGGGTGCAATTGCCGCAGGCGGTGTTCAATCTTTTCGGTCCGGGGCGCGAGCAGCCCTGGATGTTGCTGATGTCGCCAGTCAAGCCCGAGCCCGATGGCCGACATGTGCTTGAGGCAGTGATTCACAGTAGCCGAGCCCAGGATTTCTCCAACGCATGTCAACGTAAGGAAGTGTCTGATGTCTGATCAGTATCTCGGCGAAATCAGGTTGGTGGGCTTCAACTTTGCCCCCTACGGTTGGTCGCAGTGCATGGGCCAGGTCTTGTCCGTCAGCCAGAACGCTGCGCTGTTCTCGCTGCTCGGCACCATGTATGGCGGTAACGGCCAGTCGACCTTCGCACTGCCAGACCTCCAGGGTCGGGTCCCGGTCGGTTACGGCAACAGCACCAACGGTGCGCCGAACTACGTCCAGGGCCAGGTCGGTGGGGTTGCGCAGGTTACCCCGCTGGTGTCGAACATGGCCGCGCACACCCACCCAATCGCCTCCACTCTGGCGGTGCAGGTCGATCCGACGACGGTGCTGAACGTCGAGGCCAACCTCACCGAGCCGGTTGCGGGCAGCTTCCTGGCCTTGCCGGTCGACAGCAACGGCAACGCGATCAACCTGTTCCACGCCCCGGACAGCAGCAAAGCCCAGATCAAGCTGGCATCCAACAACCCAACCCTGACCGGCACCATCGCTGCTGGCGTATCGGGCCAGAGCGTGCCGATATCGGTGATCAACCCGTACGTGGCCGTCAACTACATCATAGCCATGCAGGGTCAGTACCCAACCCGCGGCTGATTGCTACAACCGGCGCTGTCCCAGGGCAGCGCCACTTTTTCGAGTGCATCGCCAAAGCAGACGGTGCCGGGCATTCCAGGAGGTGCAGCATGAAATTCATCGAGCGATTTTCGCGCAAGCCCAGCCAGCAGCCGCAGCCGGCCGATGCCGCCCAGGCGCCGCTGTTGATGGCCCTTGAACCGCGAATCATGTTCGATGCGTCCGTTGGCGTGGTCGCCCAGGACGCCGCGGCCGATGTCGCCAAGGACACGGCCAAGGACAGCACCTCCGCAGACAAGACCGCTGCTTCGGCCGCCAGTGCCCCCAGTGCCGCCAGCAGCGCGCAGAACACCCAACGCCAGGAAGTGGTGTTCATCGACGGCCAGGTAGCTAATGTCGGTGAACTGCTGCAGGGCCTGTCGGGCAATGCCGAGGTGGTGATCCTCGACCCGAACAAGGACGGCCTGCAGCAGATGGCTGACTACCTCAAGGGTCGCGAGGGCCTGGACGCCATCCACCTGCTGTCCCACGGTGCTGATGGCAGCGTGCAGATGGGCAACCTGTGGTTGTCCAACGCCAACCTTTCCGAGCACCGCGCAGAGCTGGAAAGCATCGGCACCGCGCTCAAGGCCGACGGCGACCTGATGCTCTACGGTTGCCGGGTTGGCGAGACCGAGCGGGGCCAGGCGTTCATCGACCAACTGGCGCAGATCACCGGTGCCGATGTCGCCGCCTCCGCCGACGACACCGGTGCTGCGGACCTGGGTGGCAACTGGGCGCTGGAACGCACCAGCGGCACCATCGGGACCACTGCCCTGGGCGCGCAACTGCAGGGTTACGAGGCCCTCATGGCCGTCTCCTTCAGCGGCGATGCCAATGCTACCGGGCCGGTCCTGGGTACTGGCCAGTTGTCGCGGATGGTGGTCGGCGACTTCAACAATGACGGTCGCGCCGACATCCTCTACCAGATTGGCGGCGATGGGACCGCCTGGCGCTTCGCTGCGGGCAACGCCAACGGCACCTTCACCGTGGTCGACCAGGCTCAGTCGCCGTTTGCCAACGTGACGCTGGTCAACGCCGCAAGCAACGGCATCAACTACTACGCGGCGGACTTCGACAAGGACGGCGATATCGACTTGCTCGGCGTGGTGTCCGGCGGGGCGGCGTACCTCTACCGCAACAGCAACGGTGTTTTCAGCCAGGAAACCGCCGTCGGCTTCGGTGGCACCCAGTACAACGTGCGCCTGGTCGTGGGCGACTTCGACGGCGATGGCGCCGCCGATATCCTCTATCAACCCGGCAACGTCGACGCCGGCAACAGCTGGCGCTATGCCAGGAACAACGGTGACGGTACCTTCACCGATGTGGTGCAGTCCGCGTCACCGTTCGCCGCGTTCACCCTGGGCAGCTACAGCTCGTTCAACTACCGGGTCCTGGATTTCGATGGCGACGGCGACCTCGACATCATGTGGGTGTCCAACGGTTCCAAGGGCACGCTGTACCTCAACAACGGCGGCACCTTCACCCTGGGTTCGACCAGCAACTTCCCGACCACGCCGTACGGCGGGCGTACCCTGTGGGGAGATTTCGACGGTGACGGCGATGCCGACGTGTTCTGGCAGGACGGCACCAACGGCAGCGAGTGGAAGTACAGCGTGAACAATGGCGACGGTACCTTCACAACCGTCACCCGCGCCGTTTCGCCGTTCGCCGGCCTGAACATGGTCGACTTCAGCAACAGCAACTTCCGCGCTGGCGACTTCGATGGCGATGGCGACCTGGACGTCATCGGTATTTCCGCGACAGGCAGTTCCTACGTGTATTACCAGTCGGGTGCTACGCCCCGGTTGGTCAGCGCCACGCCGGCCGACGACAGCCTGAACGTATCGCCAGGGGCCAACATCACCCTGACTTTCAGCGAGAGCGTGAGCAAGGGCGCCGGCAATATCTACATCGTGCGTACCTCAGACAACCAGATCGTCCAGACCATCGACGTGACCAGCGGCCAGGTCTCCGGCTCCGGCACCACCTGGACCATCGATCCGTCGGACCTGGTCCAGGGCACCGCCTATGCCGTGCGCGTCGACAGCAAGACCTTCGTCAATACCGACGGCAAGGTCTACAAGGGTATCTACAACAGCACCGCGCTGAACTTCACCACCGCCACCGTGGCGGCGCCGGTGATCGCCAACCTCAACGGCGACGCAGTCAACTACGCCGAAAAGAGCAGCGGCATCCTCATCGACCAGAGCGACAACGCCGTGGTCACCGACGCCGACTCGGCCAACTTCAACGGCGGCAGCGTGCGCGTGTCGGTCACCGGCGGTGCCGTGACCAACGAAGACGTGCTGTCGATCTTGAGCCTTGGCACTGCTGCCGGGCAGATCTCTGTGTCTGGCAGCAACGTACTTTACGGCGGTGTCATCATCGGTGCGTTCACCGGTGGCAGCGGCGGCAACGCCCTGGTCATCACCCTCAACGCCAGCGCCGACGCCAATGCAGTGACTGCGCTGGTGCGCAGCCTGCAGTACAGCAACAGCAACACCACCACGCCGAACACCGGCGCGCGCACCCTCAGCGTCACGGTGACCGACGAGACCGGCACTACCAGCACTGCGGCCGCGGTCACGGTCAATATCCTGGCGGTCAACGATGCGCCGGTGGTCAGCGTCACCGGCACCAACCCGACCTTTACCGAGGACGGTTCGGGCGTGGCCGTGTTCAGCGGGGCCAGCATCAACACCGTGGAGGCCGGGCAGACTGTCGTCCTGATGACGTTCCGTGTCTCCAACCTGGCCAACGGCGCCTCGGAGAAACTGGTGATCGACGGCTCCGACGTAACCCTGACCGCCGGCACCAACCTCACCACCCTGAACAATGGCCTGAGCGTCTCGGTCTCGGTCAACTCCGGCACCGCGACCGTGACCGTGACCCACGCCGGGTTGTCCACCGCGACCGCGCAGACCATCGTCAACAACGTCGCCTATCGCAACGACAGCAACGCACCGAGCGGCACCTCGCGTACGGTCACCCTGAGCAACGTGCGCGACAGTGGCGGCACCCTCTACGGCGGCCAGAACACCACCTCGCCGAACATCGCCAGTGTCGTCACCCTGGTCGCAGTCAATGACGCGCCGACCTTGAGCGGTGGTCCGTACGTGATCACCTCGGTCAACGAGAACACCACCAGCGCTGCCGTTGCCGTGTCCACCGTGCTGGCCGGCGCCACCTATGCGGACGCGGATGCGGGCGCGGCCTCCGGCATCGCCATCATCGCCACCGTCGGTCGCGGCACCTGGCAGTACTCCACCGATGGCACCACCTGGACCGCCTTCGGCACGGTCTCCACCAGCAGCGCCTTGTTGCTGGACTCCAGTACCCAGATCCGTTATGTCCCGGACAGCGCCAATGGCGAGAACGTCTCCTTCACCTACCGTGCCTGGGACCGCACCAGCGGCGCAGCGTCGACCAATGGCGTACCCAATATTGGCGACACCACTGCCAACGGCGGCACCACCGCGTACTCCAGCGGGTCTGCCCAGGCCACGCTGATCGTCACCTCGGTCAACGATGCGCCGGTGATCACCCCGGTCAACCCGACCCTGACCGGCCTGACCGACAGTTCCACCAACAACAACGGCGACGCCGTCAGCACGCTGCTCGGCGGGGTGACCGATGTCGACACCGGCGCGCTCAAGGGCATCGCCGTGAACGGCCTCACCGGCACCTACGGCACATGGCAGTTCAGCACCAACAACGGCACCACCTGGAACGATATCGGCACCGTCTCGGATACCGCCGCGTTGCTGTTGCGTCCGGCCGACCGCGTGCGCTTCGTGCCCGATGGCATCCATGGCGAGACCGCCACCATCACCTACCGCGCCTGGGACCAGACCGTAAATCAGGGCTACCAGGGCACCACCATGAACATCGCCGGCAGCCTCGGTGGCGCCAATGGCTACTCCAGCGGCAGCGACACTGCCAGCGTGCTGGTCAACGCGGTCAACGACGCCCCGATCGTGACCGGCAGCGGTGGCAGCCTGGGCTGGACCGAAGGCAACAATGTCACCTCCACCCCGGTGGTGATCGACAGCGCCCTCGCCATTTCCGACCCGGACGGTCCTGGCATCGCCTCGGCCACCATCAGCCTGGGCGGCACCTACGTGCTCGGCGAGGATACCCTGGGCTTCACGCCCAACCCGGCGACCATGGGCAATATCACGGGCTCGTGGGACGCCGTCGCCGGCACCCTGACCCTGACCGCCGCGGGTGGCGCGACCCAGGCGCAGTTCCAGGAAGCGCTGCGTTCGATTACCTACACCAACGGCTCGGACACCCCGACCACGACCACCCGCACCGTGTCGATCAAGGTCAACGACGGCACCCTGGACTCCAACGTGGTGACCCGCGACGTCACGATCACCGCCGTCAACGACGCGCCGATGATCAGCGCCCCGACCAACGTCACCGTGACCGAGGACACCCTGTCGCCGGTCACCGGCATCATCCTCAGCGACGCCGACTCCAGCAGCGGCACCCTGACCCTGACCGTCACCGCCGGTACCCTTAGTGGCATCAGCGGCAGCGGCGTTACCGTCGCCGGCACCGGCTCGGCGCTGACCCTGAGCGGTACCCTGACCGCGATCAACAACTTCATTGCCGCCGGCAGCCTCAAGTACACACCGGTGTTGAACTCCAACGTCAGCGTGACCCTTGGCCTGAGCCTGGACACTGCCAGTGTCACCACTGACACGCGCAACCTTACCCTCGACATCACTCCGGTGAACGATGCGCCGACCATCAGCGGCCCGGTCAGCATCAACGTCACCGAGGACGTGGCCAAGTCCATGGCCGGCATCACCTTCGGCGATGTCGATGCTGGCACCGGCAGCGTCCGGGTGATCTTCAGCGTGGCCAACGGCAACGGTACCTTCAGTGCCAGCGCCAGCAGCGGGGTGACCGTGACCAACAACGGCACCAACGCCATCACCCTGGAAGGTACCGTCGCTGACATCAACACCCTGGTCAGCAATGGCCGCCTGACCTACCTCGGTGCGCTGAACGCCACCGGGGTCAAGACCATGTCGATCTCGATCAACGACAACGGCAACACTGGCAGCGGCGGGGCACTGCAGGTCAACGCCAACATCTCGCTGGTGATTGCCGCGGTCAACGACGCGCCGGTCAACAACCTGCCGGCAGCCCAGACTGTGCTTCAGGACGGCTCGCTGGTGTTCAGCAGCGCCAACGGCAACCTGATCACCATCAGCGACGTGGATGCCGGCGGCAACGTCATCAAGCTGTCCCTGACCTCCGTCAACGGGCAGATGACCCTGGGTTCGATCGTCGGGCTGAGCTTCGCCACCGGCGATGGCAGCAACGACACGGCCATGGTCTTCACCGGCACCCTGGCGGCCATCAACGCCGCGCTGAACGGCCTGACCTTCACGCCGCAGGCCGGCTACAACGGCACCGGCTCGATCACCTTCCAAAGCGACGACCAGGGCTACAGCGGCAGCGGCGGTATCAAGACCGACGTCGACACCCTCTCGATCATCATCTCGCCGATCAACCCGAAGGTCACCGGCGTGGTGGCGGCCCCGGGCAGCGACGGCGCGCACAAGGTGGGCGACCAGATCGACATCGTGGTCCAGTTCGACAACAACGTGATCGTCGACCAAACCTCCGGCACCCCGACCCTGCTTCTGGAAACCGGCGCGATAGACCGCCAGGCGGTATACCTCAGTGGCTCCGGCACCACCCAGCTGACCTTCCGCTACACCGTGCAGGCCGGTGATCTCAGTACCGACCTCGACTACGCCAGCACCGCTGCACTGTCGCTGAACGGCGCAGTCTTGCAGAGCCCCCAGGGCTACGCGGCGATCCTGACCCTGCCGACCCTGGGTGGCGCCAACTCCCTGGCCGGCCAGCAGGCCATCGTCGTCGACGGCGTGGCACCGAGTATCGGCAACATCGTGCTGCCGGGCGACGCCAACTACCGCCTCGGGCAAAACCTGGACTTCACCGTCAATTTCAGCGAAGCGGTCAACGTCAGCACCGCCGGCGGTACCCCGCGCATCGAGGTGACCCTCGACACCGGCGGCACGGCCTATGCCGAGTACGTCTCCGGCAGCGGCACCAGTGCCCTGGTGTTCCGCCTGGTGGTCGCCAGCGGCCAGCAGGACAGCAACGGCATCACCGTGGGCAGCAGCATCCAGCTCAATGGCGGCAGCATGCGCGATGCCGCCGGCAACGACAGCGCGATTGCCTTCAGCCCGGGCAACAGCAGTGGCGTGCTGGTGGACGGCGTGGTGCCGAGCGTGGCCAGCGTCAGCGTGCCGGCCAACGGCAGCTACAAGGCTGGCGATGTGCTGACCTTCACCGTCAATGCCAGCGAAGCCGTGTTTACCAGCGGCTCGCCACGCCTGGCCCTGGATATCGGCGGCAGCACTCGCTATGCCAGCCTGGTGCCGGGCAGCAGCAGCGGCGCGACCCTGGTGTTCCAGTACACCGTGCAGGCGGGGGACAGCGATGCCGACGGCATTGCGCTGGGCGCGAGCCTCGACCTCAATGGCGGGGCGGTCAAGGATAGCGCGGGCAATGACCTGGCACTGGCCCTGAACAGTGTAGGCAGCACCACGGCCGTGCTGGTCGATACCTCACTGCCGACTGCCACCAGTATTGCCCGTAACGACGTTTCGCCGACCGGCGCCGGATCGTTCACCTATACCGTGACCTTCAGCGAAGCGGTGACCCATCTGGATACCAGTGATTTCACCCTGGTGTTCACCGGTACCGCCCACGGCAGCATCGAGAGCATCAGCAGTGTCGATGGTCGCCACTACACCGTGGTCGTGGGCAGCCTGAGCGGTGCCGGCCTGGTGCGCCTGGACCTGAACCCAGGAACCGATATTGCCGATGCCGCCGGCAACCTCGTGGCCGCCGGGCTTGTTGGCGAGAGCTACAGCGTTGACCGGGTCGCGCCGACGGTCACGGGTGTGGATGTGCCGCTCAACGGCACCTACGTCGCCGGGCAGCAGCTCGACTTCACCGTGCACATGAGCGAAGCGGTGCAGTTGGACACCAGCAACGGCTCGCCACGCCTTGAAGTCACCCTGGACAACGGCGGCACGGTGTTCGCCGATTACCTGTCCGGTTCGGGCACCGGCGCCTTGGTGTTCCGCCTTACCGTCAGCAGCGGCCAGCTGGACGCCACGGGTATTCGTGTCGGCAACGCGCTGCAGCTCAACGGCGCAACCCTGCGCGATGCCGTCGGTAACGACGCGCAGACCGGCCTCAATGGCCTGCCGGCTACCGACGGTGTGCTGATCGATGCCGTGGCCCCGAGTGTTGCCAGCGTGGCCCTGCCATTGCCCGGTACCTACAAGGCCGGGGATGTGCTGCGCTTCACCGTCAACGCCAGTGAACCGGTGATCATCGACACCAGCACCGGTACGCCTCAGTTCGCCTTGACCCTTGATGGCGTGACCCGCTACGCGCAGTACGTATCAGGTTCGGGCGGCGCGGCGCTGGTCTTTGAGTACCGCATCCAGCCTGGCGACAATGCCGGCAGCGGCATCGCCCTGGCCGCCAGCGTCGACCTCAATGGCGCCAGCGCCCGTGACGCGGCGGGCAACGCCATGGACCTGGCGCTGAACAACCCTGGCAATGGCAGCAGCGTGGTGATCGATACCCACGCGCCAAGTGCCCTCGAGATCGTGCGCGTCGACACCACGCCGACCAGCGCCGGCGCTGTGCGCTACACCGTGACCTTCGACGAAGGTGTCTGCGGTGTCGACAGTGGCGACTTCACCCTCGCCTTCAGTGGCAGCGCCAGTGGGCGCATTGCCTCGGTGGAGCAGGTCAATGGCCGCACCTATGTCATCGTCGTCGACAACCTGGCCGGCATCGGCAATCTGCGCCTGGACCTGAACGCCAGCGGTACCGGCATCGTCGATGGGGCGGGCAACCCGATCACGGGTGGCCTGGCAGGCAACAGCTACGCCATCGACCGCGTCGCACCGGCGGTCAGCAGCGTGAGCGTGCCGGCCAGCGGCAGCTACGTTGCCGGCCAGTCGCTGGACTTTACGGTCAACACCGATGAGGCGGTGCTGGTGGACACCGGCAGCGGCACGCCGCGCCTGGCGATCACCCTGGACAACGGGCGCGTGGTCTATGCCGACTACCTGGCAGGTTCCGGCGGCAGCGCCTTGACCTTCCGCCTCATGGTCACCAGCGGCATGGCCGGCAACAGCCATTTCGGCGTGGCCGCCAACATCGACCTCAACGGCGCGAGCATGCGCGACGCCCTCGGCAACGATGCACAGACGGCCCTGAACAATGTCGGCGATCTCAGCGGCATCCTGGTCGATGCCCGCGCGCCGCGACCGATCGGCATCGTGGTCGATGGCCCGGTACTGCCGAGCGACCGCACCTTGAGTTTCACCCTGACCTTCGATGAGGCGGTCAGCGGCGTCGATGCCGCTGACTTCAGCGTGCTGGGCACCGGCAGCGCCACTGGCGTGCTGCAGTCGGTGCAGCGCATCGATGCGCAGACCTATCGCGTCGTGGTTGGCGACCTGCGCGGCCAGGGCACGTTGGCATTGAGCCTGAGTGCCTTGAACAGCGGTATCCAGGATGCGGTCGGCAATCAGCTGGCGGTGAACCTGGTCGGCCAGGCGCAGACCTTGCAGTCCCAGGATGTCGGCGATCTGCAATACCGCCTTGACCCGCCGCAATCGGTCAGCCAGGTGCAAACGCTGCTGGTACAGCCGCAGGCGCCGACGCTGCCGAGCAACACCAGCGTATCGCCGTTGGTGCCGCCTTCGCTGTTCGAAGTGCGTAGCGTCGGCGGCGACCTGCAGCCGCTGGGCACCATCTTCCTGGGCAACGCCAGCAGCGCGCCAAGCTTCATCGCCCAGGTGTTCGGCAGCAGTGACAGCGCTGCCGGCATCAGCGGGCAGGGCGGCTTCCTGGGCTTCGGTGGCGACAGCGCCGGGGTGTTCGGCAGCAGCACGCTGGCCAGCATCTTCAGCCACGACGTACCCGGCGTGAACGAGATGAGCGTGTTCAACGGCAATCATTGGCGCCCGGCGGATATCAACCAGGGCCTGCGCGGGGTGTTCGGTGCGCCGACCTTCGGCCAGCAATTGCAGCACATCAACGAAGCCGACCAGCGCCAGGTGCGCGAGTTGGCCAATGCCCTGGCGCAGCCGACCCAGATCGGACAGCAGGCATGACTTACAGCACAACACTTGATAAGCGAGCCGTACCAGGGGGCGGCCCAAGGATGAAGAAAAGCCACACACTGTTTGCCGCCAGCCTGCTGGCGCTAGCCGTCAGCGGTTGCGCCGTCACCAGCCAGCCCATCGAGCGCAGTGCCAGCGAGGCGCGCGCGCGCACCGACCTGGCCAGCATGTTCAAGGACCAGGAACCGCTCAACGGGCCCCTGACCCTGCACGAGGCCATGGCCCGCGCGGTGAAGTACAACCTCGAAGCGCGCCTGAAGGTGATGGAGGAGGCCCTGGCCAAGCGCCAGGTCGACCTGGCCCAGTTCGACATGCTGCCGCGCATGGCGATGGAAGCCGGCTATGCCGGTCGTAGTAATACCAGCGCCTCCAGCAGCCAGAGTGTGCGCACCGGCACCCAGTCCCTGGAACCCTCGACCTCGCAGGACCGCGACCGTGACGTCGCCGACCTGACCATGGTGTGGAACGTGCTGGATTTCGGTGTCAGCTATGTCAGTGCCAAGCAGCAGGCTGACCAGCGCCTGATCCTTCAGGAGCGCAAGCGCAAGGTCATCCATACCATCACCCAGGACGTGCGTTCGGCTTACTGGCGCGCAGTAGCGGCGCAGCGTCTGTTGAGCCAGATCGACAGCATGATGGGGCGCATCCATCAAGCCCGTGACAACAGCCAGAGCATGACCGCGCAGCGCGTCGGTGACCCGGTGCAGACGCTGAGCTACCAGCGCGCGCTGATCGAAGCCACCCGCCAGTTGGAGGACCAGCGTCGCGCGCTGTCCCTGGCCAAGACCGAGCTGGCCGCGCTGATCAACTTGCCGCTGAACAGCGACTTCACCCTGGCCCCGGACGACGGCTACGCGGTGCCCGAGTTCAAGGGCGATTTCAGCAAGCTCGAAGAGCAGGCCCTGGCCAGCCGTCCGGAGCTGCGCGAGCAGGACTACCAGGCACGCATCAGCGCCGCGGAAACCCGCAAGGCCATGCTGCGCATGCTGCCGGGCCTGGAGTTCTCCGCCGGAGGGCACTACGACAGCAACTCGTTCCTGACCAACCAGAGCTGGGCCGACTACGGCGTCAAGGTGACCTGGAACCTGTTCAACGTGCTCTCGGCACCTGCGGCGATCAAGGTCGCAGAGGCGGGCGAAGATGTGGCCGCGGCGCGTCGCCAGGCCATGTCCATGGCGGTGCTGGCGCAGTTGTACGTGGCCAACGCCAACTACAACGAATCGGTGCGCCAGTTCCGCACCAGTGAAGAGCTGGCAACCCTCGACGGGCAGATCGCCGAGCAGCTGCGCAACCGCTACCAGACGCAGAACATCGGTGAGCTGGAGCTGATTCAGGGGGAGTTGAACAACCTTCAGACGCAGCTCAAGCGCGACCTGGCCTACGCCGAGCTGCGCAATGCCTATGCGCAGCTGTATGTCAGCTCGGGGACCGATCTGCTGCCTGAGACCTTGCCGGACAGCAACCTGCAGACCATCGCCACGGCATTGCGCAAGGGGGAGGCCAGCTGGAATCGTTGAGGCTGCACAACTGTCTCCTACAGTGGGCCTGCAAGCCGGTGCTACATAATGTGGCACCGGCCAAGCTCACACCGTGCTACCCCTCGCGCAACACTGTCAACGGGCTGGCATTCAGCGCCCGCCGAGTGCCAATCACCCCCGCGCCGCCCACCAGTATCGCACCCGCCAGTGGCAGCCCCAGCAGCCATGGGTGTGGCGCCCAGTGCAAATCGAAGGCATAGCGGTACAGCGCCCAGGTAATCAGCTCGCAGCCCAGTGCGGCGAGCAGGCCGCTGACCGCGCCAAGCAATCCGAATTCAATGCGCCGGGCTTTGACCAGCAGCGGCCTTGCAGCACCCAGTGCGCGCAGCAGGGCGCCCTGGCGAATGCGTTCGTCGAGGGTTGCCTGCAGGCCTGCGAACAGCACTGCCAATCCCGCAGCCAAAACGAACAACAGCACATACTCCACCGCCAGCGTCACCTGGGCGAGGATGCTGCGCAGTTGGCCGAGCAGGGCGTCGACTTGCAGGATGGTTGCCGCCGGGAATGCCCGTGACAGCGCGACGACTTCCTGGTCGTGCCCCGGGGCAAGGTAGAAGCTGGTCAGGTAAGTGGCGGGCAAGCCCTGCAACGTGCCGGGCTGGAAGATCATGTAGAAGTTGGGCTGGAAGCTGTCCCAGTGCACCGTGCGCAGGCTGCTGACCCTGGCCTGGCGCTGCAGGCCACCGATGTCGAAGGTCAGCAGGTCGCCCAGTTGCAGGTTGAGGCTCTGGGCCAGTTCCGCCTCCACCGACACGCCGGGTATGGCGTCGTCCTGCGGCGCCTGTTGCCACCAGTTGCCGGCGCTCAGTGCGTTGCCCTGGGGCAGTTCTGCGGCCCAGGTCAGGCTGAGGTCGCGTTGGATAGCCCGCTCGCCGGTGGACTCCTTGCTCACCAACTGGCGAACCGGCTGATCGTTGATGTGGGTGAGGCGGCCGGGGATCACCGGGTACAGCGGCGCTGAGGTCGCGTTGATCTGCGCCAGGCGCTCGGCGAACGGCTGGCGCTCATCGGGCAGGATGTTGAGGGCAAAATGGTTGGGCGCATCCTTGGGCAATTGCGCCTGCCAGTTGTCGAGCAGTTCTGCGCGCAGCAGCGCCACCAGGCCCATGGCCAGCAGGATCAGGCCGAAGGCCAGGGCCTGGCCGGCCGCCGCCAGTGGGTGGCGTAACAGCTGGCCAAGCCCCAGGCGCCAGGCCAGCGGTGCACCGGCCAGCAGCTGGCGCAGGCTGCGCAAACCGAGCAGCAGCAGGCCGCCGAGCAGCAGCGCGGCAATCAAGCCACCCCCCAGCAGGGCGAAGGTGAGCAGCAGGTCGAGGCTCAGGCGCCACATGATCAGGCCCAGGGCGAGCAGGGCTGCGCCATACACCAGCCAACTGCTCGGCGGCGTGGGCAGCAGGTCACGGCGCAGCACCCGCAAGGGTGGCACGCGGCCGAGGGCGGCCAGTGGCGGCAGGGCGAAGCCGGCCAGCGCCACCAGCCCGGTGCCGACCCCGGCAAGCGCGGGCGCGAGGCCGCCGGGGGGCAGTTGGCTGGGCAGCAGGCCTTCGAGCAGGCGGAACAGGCCCAGTTGGGCGAGCCAGCCGAGCAGGGCGCCGCCGAGGGCTGCGACCGTGCCGAGCATGGCCAGTTGCAGGCAGTACAATCCCAGTGCCTGCCGCCGCGACAGGCCCAGGCAGCGCAGCAAGGCGCTGGCGTCCAGGCGCCGGGCGGCGTAACGGCTGGCCGACAGGGCCACGGCGACACCGGCCAACAGCACGGCCACCAGGCTGGCCATGTTCAGGTAACGCTCGGCCTTGCCCAGCGCCCCGCCGATCTGGCGGTTGCCATCGCGGGTGTCGAGCAGGCGCTGGTGGGCGGCCAGGCTGGTTTCGGCGGTTTGCCGGTAGCGTGCCAGCGCGTCGAGGTCACCTCGCCACAGCTCCCGGTAGCTGACCCGGCTGCCAGGCTGGATCACCCCGGTGGCGTCGAGGTCGGCGAGGTTCATCAGTACGCGCGGTGTGAGGCTGTAGAAGTTGTTGGCGCGGTCTGGCTCGTAGGTCAGTACACGGCTCATGCGCAGGGTCTTCATACCCACATCGATGCTGTCACCCACCGACAGCCCTAGCGCTGCCAGCAGGCGTGGCTCAACCCAGGCCTCGCCGGGTGCCGGGCCGCCACCAGAGGTTTCTGCGGCATAGGGCGCGGCGGCACTGCGCAACTGGCCGCGCAAGGGGTAGGCAGGGTCGGCGGCCTTGATGCTCGACAGCTGGATGCCGTTGTCGCCGCCGACCACGCTGGTGAACTCCACCACCTGCGCATGGCGCAGGCCCAGCGCGATGCCATCGGCTATCTGTTGCGCCGTTGCCGGCGCGCTGCCTTGCAGTACCAGGTCGGCGCCGAGGAATTCGCTGGCGCGCAACTGCATCGCGCCGTTGAGACGGCTGCCGAAGTAACCGATGGCGGTACTCGCCGCCACGGCCACCAGCAGTGCGAAGAACAGCACGCGCACTTCGCTGGCGCGGGCATCGCGTAACAGCTGGCGCAGCGCGAGCGCCCACAGGCGCAAGAAGGGCAGACGAGTCATCAGGGCTCCAGGGGCGCGACCAGGCGGCCGGCATCCAGGCGGATAAGGCGGCGGCAGCGGCTGGCCAGGCGCTCGTCGTGGGTGACCAGCACCAGCGTGGTGCCGCGCTCCTGGTTCAGCTCGAACAGCAGGTCGCTGATGCGCTCGCCGGTGTGGCTGTCGAGGTTGCCGGTGGGTTCATCGGCAAACAGCACGGCCGGTTGCGCGGCGAACGCGCGGGCGATCGCCACCCGTTGCTGTTCGCCGCCGGACAGCTGGCGTGGGGTATGGCTGAGGCGCTTACCCAGGCCGACCCGCTCCAGCAGGCTGCGGGCATGCTCGCGGGCATCGCGGCGGCCATCGAGCTCCAACGGCAGCATCACGTTCTCCAGGGCATTGAGGCTGTCGAGCAGTTGGAATGATTGGAAGACGAAGCCGACGTGTTCGGCGCGCACCCGGGCCCGCTGATCTTCATCCAGCGGGCCGAGGTCGTGGCCGGCCAGTATGACCTTGCCGGCGCTGGGGCGATCAAGCCCGGCAAGCAGGCCAAGCAGGGTGGATTTGCCGGAGCCGGAGGCGCCGACGATGGCCAGGCTGTCGCCTTGGGCGAGGTCGAGGGAGAGTGCGTGGAGGATGGTCAGGTCGCCTTCCGCGCTGGGGACCACTTTGCTAAGGTTCTGCGCAACGAGAATGCTGGGGCCCATGGAGAATCCGATGCGAATGTGGTGGTTGAGTGCCGGCCTGGCCCTGTGTTGCCTGGCCCAGGGCGCGGCGGCGGGAACCGTGCTGATTGTCGGCGATAGTATCAGCGCCGGTTTTGGCCTGGATACCCGCCAGGGCTGGGTCACCTTGCTGCAGCAGCGCTTGGAGCACGAGGGTTTTGACGATCAGGTGGTCAATGCCTCGATCAGTGGCGACACCAGTGCCGGTGGCCAGGCGCGGCTGCCGGCGCTGCTTGCAGCGCACAAGCCGGCCCTCGTGGTGCTGGAGCTGGGCGGCAACGATGGCCTGCGCGGGCAGCCACCGCAGCAATTGCAACAAAATCTTGCCTCGATGATCGACCATGCCCGCGAGGCGGGGGCCGAGGTGGTGCTGCTGGGCATGCGCCTGCCGCCCAATTACGGTGTGCGCTACACCACGGCCTTTGCCCAGGTTTACGAGCACTTGGCCAGCGAGAAAAAAGTGGCCTTGGTGCCGTTCTTCCTCGAGGGCATCGGTGGGGTGCCGGAGATGATGCAGGCCGATGGTATCCACCCCGCCCAGGGAGCCCAGCAGCGTTTGCTGGAAAATGCCTGGCCGGCGATAAAACCCTTGCTGTGACGCTTTTATCGGGGGCCGCTTTCGGCTAATGTTGCGCCCCCCGATTCGAGTGCCCCCGATGCCCCGCCCCGCCTGGTCCCTGTACGCCTATCAACTGATCGAGCCTGACGAGCAGCTCGACCTGTTCGCCTGCCAGGAGATCCGCGTGCACCTGGCGGCCCGCCAGCTGGAACTGGGTGTGCCGGCCGACCGTACCCTGTGCGGCGGCCTGCTGCCAGCGCAGCCGCGCTGGTCGGTGGTGGAGCGCGCCATCTACCGCGACGAGCGCCTGTGTGCACTGTGCAAGGCCATTCTCGATGCCCAGCGCCACGGCATGCGCCCGGTCTGGCCGGAACTCTGAACGCCTTTCATCATCTGAAACGCATGCTGGCCGCCAACGCCTCCCGCTTGCCGGTGCGCGGGTGTACAATCGACACCCTTGACTGACCTTTCGAAGGATTTACCGGATGTTGCCGCGCTTTCCCGCCGTCACCCGTAGCCTGTCCCTGGCCGCCCTGCTGGTAGCCGGCCCCGCCGTTGCGCTGGAACTGCCGTTGCCCCCTCCGGGTGAAGACGTCGTCGGCCAGGTTCGGGTGATCAAGGCCAAGTACGAAGACACCTTCGCCGACATCGGTACCGCCAACGACCTGGGCTATCTCGAAATGATCGCCGCCAACCCGGGCGTAGACCCTTGGTTGCCGGGCGCCGGCACCGAGATCATCCTGCCCACCCGTTACATCCTGCCGCCCGGGCCGCGTGAAGGCATCGTCATCAACCTCGCCGAATACCGCCTCTACTATTACCCGAAAGGGCAGAACGTGGTGCACACGTTCCCGCTGGGTATCGGTCGCGAGGGCTGGGGCTCGCCGATCGCCAACACCCGCATCACCGCCAAGACGCCGAACCCGACCTGGACGCCGCCTGCCTCCATCCGCAAGGAACACGCTGCCGATGGTGACATCCTGCCCGCCGTGGTGCCGGCCGGCCCGGACAACCCGCTTGGGCCGTTCAAGTTCACCTTGGGCGTGCCGGGCTATCTGATCCATGGTTCGAACAAGAAGTTTGGTATTGGCATGCGCACCAGTCACGGGTGCTTCCGCATGCTCAATAACAACGTGCTGACGCTGTCGAAGATGGTCCCGGTAAACACGCCGGTTCGCATCATCAACGAGCCTTACAAGTTCGGCCTCAGTGCTGGCAAAGTCTATCTCGAGGCGCACACGCCGCTGGACGACCAGGGCAACCCGTCAGTGGTCGACAAGCACACGGCCGTGATCAATGCGCTGCTCAAGCGTGAAGACCTGGCCAACAACTTGCGCATGAACTGGGACATGGTGCGTGATGTGGTCGCCGCCGAAGATGGCATGCCGGTTGAAATCGCCGTCCCGGTCAATGGTGGTGGCGCACCGGTGGTCTCGAGCATTCCAGCCGAACTGCAGTAAGCCATTCGCGGTTGTCGTAGAGGCCTGCCTTAGTGCAGGCCTTTTTGTTTGTGCATACTACCTTTCACCAGGCAATAAAAAAGCCGACCCACAAGTGGGTCGGCTTCTTAACAATCCGCGAGGATTATTACTTGCGGCTGGCTTTGTCCAGCATACGCAGAGCGCGCTCGTTGGCTTCGTCAGCGGTTTGCTGAGCCTTCTGAGCAGCTGCCAGAGCGTCGTCAGCTTTGCGGTAAGCTTCGTCTGCACGAGCTTGGGCGCGAGCTGCTGCGTCTTCGGTAGCGGTCAGGCGAGCTTCGGTTTCTTTGGAGACGCTGCTGCAACCGGTAGCCAGAACTGCGGCCAGGGCCAGAGCAGAGAATTTCAGAACGTTGTTCATCGTGTTCCCCTTCAAGGACTTTCTATTTAAATAGCCATCTCTCGGAAAAGAGAAACTGGCCGGCGTACATAGTACCCATTACTTGTAGTAAGTAAACTGACTGAGCGCAAGAACTGCAAAAAAAATGTCGCTGGCGGGCAGCAGTGACGGGCTGTGCAGGGCATGTGTGAAAATTGTGTGAGACGCACGCAAGCGATTGTAGGTTGGGAACTTTTTTGTTGAACTAAGGGTGACTTCAACTGTCCCTGAGCGTCTTAGCCCAAAGAGCGTTCGGCGCGTATCATGCAACCAGGCCAGTGCGGCAAAACCGCGCTGTTGGATTTTCAGTCTGGCCGCTTGAGCAACCCCGCTTGTGCCGCCTACTATTTGTAGGTGCCCAGAGGCAGAACGATCCAGGTCGTGCAACTGTCCAAGGGGCAGAGGTGGCGCAGAGGTTCCCCGCCGGATAAAAACACATCGGTAAGGTATGGGTCTGCCGACAAGACCTGCGAGGAGTAGTGATGAGCGAGACGCTGACCATCCACCATGACCAGGCCGGTCATCAATTCGAGACCAATGTGGACGGTCACCGGGCGTACCTCACGTACATGGACCTGGGCAAGCAGACGCTGGACATCTACCGCACCTTCGTGCCCAACGCCCTGCGCGGGCGTGGCATCGCCGCCGCCTTGACCGAAAAGGCACTGGAATACGCCGAGCAGATGGGTTACACCGTCATCCCGTCCTGTTCGTACGTCGAGCGCTATATGGAGCGCCAGCAGCGCCACTCGAGCAAGGCCTGAAAACTTTACCGTACACATGAAAACGCCGGGCAATGCCCGGCGTTTTCATGTGCGCAAGGGTTAGCCGCGCTGGCGCTGCGGCAGCACATCCTTGAGCTTGGCGTGCATGCTGCGCAGGGTTTTTTCGGTGGCCGCCCAGTCAATGCAGGCGTCGGTCACAGAGACGCCATACTGCAGCTCGTCCAGGTTCTTCGGAATGGCCTGGCAGCCCCAGTTCAGGTGGCTCTCGACCATCAGGCCGATGATCGACTGGTTGCCTTCGAGGATCTGGTTGGCCACGTTTTCCATGACCAGCGGCTGCAGGGCCGGGTCCTTGTTGGAGTTGGCGTGGCTGCAGTCGACCATGATGTTGGCCTTGATCTTGGCCTTGGCCAGGTCCTGCTCGCACAGGGCGACGCTGACCGAATCGTAGTTGGGCTTGCCGTTGCCGCCGCGCAGTACCACGTGGCCATAGGCGTTGCCTTTGGTGGTGACGATCGACACGCCACCCTCCTGGTTGATCCCCAGGAAGCGGTGCGGCTTGGAGACCGACTGCAAGGCGTTGATCGCCACGGTCAGGCCGCCGTCGGTGCCGTTCTTGAAACCGACCGCCGAAGACAGGCCCGAGGCCATTTCGCGGTGAGTCTGCGATTCGGTGGTGCGGGCGCCGATGGCCGACCAGCTGATCAGGTCCTGCAGATACTGCGGCGAGATCGGGTCGAGCGCTTCGGTGGCGGTAGGCAGGCCCATTTCGGCCAGGTCGAGCAGCAGCTTGCGGCCAATGTGCAGGCCGTCCTGGATCTTGAACGAGTCGTCCAGGTAGGGGTCGTTGATCAGGCCTTTCCAGCCTACGGTGGTGCGCGGCTTTTCGAAGTACACGCGCATGACCAGGTACAGGGTGTCCGAGACTTCCTCGGCCAGTACCTTCAGGCGCTCGGCATATTCGTGGGCAGCCTTGATGTCATGGATGGAGCACGGGCCGACCACCACGAACAGGCGGTGATCCTTGCCGTCGAGGATATTGCGCACCACTTCGCGGCCGGCAGTCACGGTCTGCAGGGCTTTGGCGCTGAGAGGGATTTCCTTCTTGAGCTGATCAGGGGTGATCAAGGTCTCGTTGGAGGCAACGTTCAAGTCATCGATCGGTAAATCAGCCATCGTGTTACTCGTCAGGTCACGGGTGCCGGCCGCCAGCAATCCCCGTGCGGCCCAGCAGCAGATTGTTCGCAGCGGGGAGGCCGAACCTTAACGCGTTAGCGGGGGCGCGACAATGGGCTGGGGCCCGTCGATACGGGGTTTTTGCGGGCGCAGCGGCGATTCAGGCGGGTGAGGCGCCCAGGCTGGCCTCGGAAAAGGCCTCGGCATGCAGGCTGATCCACTGCGCGGCCAACTGTTGCGCCATGCTGCTGCCAAGGTCGGCCTGGGCGTGCTCCAGGCAATAGTGCTGGATCTGGCAGGCCTGTTCGCCCATGCGTGCACCGAACAGCGCCTGGCGGTCGGTGAAGGCCACGCCCACTCGATAGCCCTGATCAAGCCGTTGGCACCAGGCGACATAGCCGGGGTAATGTGCGTCGAGCCCCAGCGAGGGAATCAGCACGTCGACGGCAGTGCCGCGACGGTAAGCGCGTGGCTGGTTGCAGGCGATGCCGCCGAGGCCCTGGGTATAGAGGTGGCGACGAAACAGGCTGGACGTGGGGCGAAGGGTGAGTTCGACCGGGATGTCATCCGGATGAGGCAGGTATCCGCACATGCTCGACTCCGTGTCGATTATTTGACCTTCTTTGCCCCAGTATAGTGAGGGATCGAAAACCAGCTGATTTACGTGTTAAAAAACGACGAACACACCAGCAGGAGATAAGGCATGCAGGTTCGCAATGCTCGCATCGGCATCATTGGCAGTGGGGCTATTGGCGGCTTTTATGGCCTGATGCTGGCCCGTGCCGGCTTCGATGTGCATTTTTTGCTGCGCAGTGAGTACACCGCGGTGCGCGAGCGCGGGCTGACGCTCGACAGCGCGTTGCACGGCCAGTTGCATCAGCAGGTCCAGGCCTACACCAGTGCTGCCGGCATGCCGCCGTGCGATTGGTTGCTGGTGGGCGCCAAGGCGACCAGCAATGGCGAGCTGGCGCCGTCGATCGTCCAGGCGGCGGCACCCGGCGCCAAGGTGGTCTTGCTGCAGAACGGCCTGGGGGTGGAAGACCAGCTGCGCCCGGCACTGCGCCCGGACATGCACTTGCTCGGTGGCCTGTGCTTCATCTGCGTGAATCGCGAGCGCCCTGGGGTAATCCGCCATCAGGCGTTGGGTGCGGTCAACCTCGGCTACCACAGCGGGCCGGCGGCCGATGCCGGGCTGGCGGTGGTGGAAGAGGGCGCGGGGCTGTTCCGCGCAGCCGGCATCGACTCCCAGGCCATGCTCGACCTCGACCAGGCGCGCTGGCAGAAACTGGTGTGGAACGTGCCGTATAACGGTCTTTCGGTATTGCTCAAGGCCAGCACAACCCCTCTGATGAGTGACCCTGACAGCCGCGAGCTGATCCAGGCCTTGATGGCCGAAGTGGTCGAAGGTGCGCGTGCTTGCGGGCTGGTGCTGCCGGACGGGTACGCCGAGCACCTGTTCCGGGTGACCGAGCAGATGCCGGACTACTGGCCGAGCATGTATCACGATCACGCCGCGCAGCGGCCGCTGGAGTTGCAGGCTATCTATGCCGAGCCGCTGGCCAGGGCGCATGCGGCCGGTTGCCGACTGCCGCGGATCGAGGCGCTGTATCAGGCGCTGGCCTTCATCGACCGACGTAACCGGCAAGCCTGAGCGCCCCTGCAGCCCGCGCCGGACGGCAAAGCGGCGCCCGGTGGCGCTGCTAAGCTCAACCTTGCTCTGCCGCAACGGCAGTCGAGGAGGCCGAATGATCCGCACCATGCTGTACGCCACCGACCTCGGTGTGTACGCACCTTTCGTCATGCAGCACGCCCTGGCCCTGGCGCGCACCTTCAACGCAGAGCTTTACGTGATTCACGCGGTCGAGCCCATGGGCCAGTTTGCCGAATCCCTGCTGCAGAGTTACCTCGATGAGCAAACCCTGGACGCGCTGCACAGTGAAGGGGTCAACACAGTGATGGCCGCGATCGAGCAGCGGGTGCTGGAGAATTTTCGTGACGAACTGGGCGAGGAAGCCGACCTGGCCCTGATAAAGGCGGTGCGGGTGCGCCAGGGTGACCCGGCGCAGGTCATCCTCGAGCAGGCGCATCGCCTGAGTGTCGACCTGCTTATTTTCGGCAGCCACAGCGCCGGGGCGGGCGTTGGAGTGCCCATCGGTCGCACGGCGGTACGCCTGCTGCAGTTGTCGTCGGTACCCGTGTACATGGTGCCGTTGGCACAACACCTTGGGCGTAGGAAAACGGAAAGTCGGGAGTAGGCAGTTTCGGGCAAAGGTAACAAAATAGTTCTAGATTTATTTCCCAAGCCACTAATATAGTTATAACTCGTCGCTGCCAGCGCGCCGGTGGCCTACCGTCTTTGAGGGATATCTATGAAGCTTCAGCAACTGCGCTACATCTGGGAAGTGGCGCACCATGACCTCAACGTTTCCGCGACGGCGCAAAGCCTGTACACCTCCCAACCCGGTATCAGCAAGCAGATCCGCCTGCTCGAAGACGAGCTGGGTGTCGAAGTCTTCGCCCGCAGCGGCAAGCACCTGACCCGGGTCACCCCAGCCGGTGAGCGCATCATCAACACCGCCGGCGAGATCCTGCGCAAGGTCGAGAGCATCAAGCAGATCGCCCAGGAATTCTCCAACGAGAAGAAGGGCACCCTGTCGATCGCCACCACCCACACGCAAGCGCGCTACGCACTGCCGCCGGTGATCAGCAATTTCATCAAGCAGTACCCTGAAGTGGCCCTGCACATGCACCAGGGCTCGCCGATGCAGATCGCCGAGATGGCCGCCGACGGCACCGTCGATTTCGCCATCGCCACCGAGGCACTCGAGCTGTTCGGCGACCTGATCATGATGCCGTGCTACAAGTGGAACCGCTGTGTGGTAGTGCCTCAGGGGCACCCGCTGACCAAGCTGCCGAAGCTCACCCTCGAGGCGGTGGCCGAGTACCCGATCGTTACCTATGTATTCGGCTTCACTGGCCGTTCCAAGCTCGACGAAGCCTTCAACCACCGCGGCCTCACGCCCAAGGTGGTGTTCACCGCCGCCGACGCCGACGTGATCAAGACCTACGTGCGCCTGGGCCTGGGCGTGGGTATCGTGGCCAAGATGGCGGTCGACCCCAAGCTCGACAGCGACCTGGTGTGCCTGGATGCCAGCGAACTGTTCGAGGCCAGTATCACCAAGATCGGCTTCCGTCGCGGCACCTTCCTGCGCGGCTTCATGTGCGATTTCATCGAGAAGTTCGCCCCGCACCTGACCCGCGAAGTCATGGCCAAGGCCATCCAGTGCCACAACAAGCAGGAGCTCGAAGAGCTGTTCGAAGGCGTCGAGCTGCCCGTACATTGAACGCAGCTGCAAGCTTCTAGCTGCAAGTGCCAAGAAAAAAGAGCAGGCCGCGTACGGACTGCTCTTTTTTCTTTTGGCTTGCAGCTAGAAACTTACAGCTGCTTCAGGCTTTCAGGCTTTGCTGATCAGGTTGCCCGCGTGCAGCCCGCATTCTTTCTGTGTCGACTCCTCCCACCACCAGCGCCCCTCGCGCTCATGCTGGTTCGGCAGTACCGGGCGGGTGCACGGTTCGCAGCCGATGCTGATGAAACCGCGCTCATGCAGGCTGTTGTAGGGCAGCTCGAGCATACGGATGTAGCCCCAGACTTCCTCGCTGCTCATCTGTGCCAGCGGGTTGAACTTGTACAGCGTGCGCTCCGGGGTGGAGAAGGCGCTGTCGATCTCCAGTGCCGCCACCTGGCTACGGGTGCCCGGGCTCTGGTCGCGGCGCTGGCCGGTGGCCCAGGCGCTGACCGTGGCCAGCTTGCGGCGCAGCGGCTCGATCTTGCGGATGCCGCAGCACTCGCCGTGGCCGTCCTTGTAGAAGCTGAACAGGCCTTTTTGCTGGACGAAGGGGTCGAGCTTGTCGCGGTCCGGGCTGAGGATTTCGATCGGCAGGTTGTAGTGCTCGCGCACCTGGTCGATGAAGCGGTAGGTTTCCGGATGCAGGCGCCCGGTGTCGAGGCTGAACACCTTGACCTGCTTGTTCAGCTTCCAGGCCATGTCCACCAGCACCACGTCTTCGGCGCCGCTGAACGAGATCCACAGGTCGTCGCCGAAGTGTTCGAAGGCGAGCTTGAGGATCTCCTGCGGGGACTTGCTGGCATAGGTCGCGGCCAGGGCGGCGACGTCGAAGGGTTGGCTCATCAGGCGGTTTCCATCGGGTGAGTGGCGCTATGCGCTCGTAGTGATCTGATGGTAACAAAAAATGGCAGAACAGACGCTCCGCGATGCCTCACAGCGCCTGCAGCGTCTCCAGCAGTACCCGCACCTTGGCGATCGATTCCTCATACTCGGCCTGCCAGTCGGAATCAGCCACCACCGCGCCGCCGCCCCAGCAACTGACCTGGCCGTCCTTGACCAGCAGGCTGCGAATGGCGATGGAACTGTCCATCTCGCCGCGCACGTCGATGTACAGCAGCGAGCCGCAATACAGTGCGCGGCGAGCGGGCTCCAGTTCATCGATGATCTGCATCGCCCGGATCTTCGGCGCGCCAGTGATCGAGCCACCCGGGAAGCTGCCGCCAATCAGGTCGAGTGCGTCTTTGCCGGGTGCCAGGCGCCCGGTGATGCTGCTGACCAAGTGGTGGACATTGGGGTAGCTCTCCAGGCTGAACAGCTCCGGCACCTTCACCGAGCCGATCTGGCAGGTGCGGCCGATGTCGTTGCGCAGCAGGTCGACGATCATCAGGTTCTCTGAACGATCCTTGGGGCTGGCCAGCAATTCGGCAGCGTTGCGCGCATCTGCAACCGGGTCGGCGCAGCGCGGCCGGGTGCCCTTGATCGGGCGGGTTTCCACATCGCCCTGGCTAACGCGCACGAAGCGTTCCGGGGAAAAACTCAGCAGCGCCGTGCCGGCATCCAGCTGCTGGAAGCCGGAAAACGGCGTCGGGCAGGCGGCGCGCAGGGCCTGGTAGGCGTGCCACGGGTCGCCCTGGCAGGGCGCGCGAAAGCGTTGGGTCAGGTTGATCTGATAGCAGTCGCCCGCCTGGATGTACTGCTGGACCTTGTCGAACGCCGCGCGGTATTGCGCTGCGGACAGGTCGCCAGCCATGGGCGCGAGCAGCGTGAATACGCCGCTGTCGGCCTGGGCGGGCGCTTCGAACAGTTGGATCAGGCGCTGCCGCTCAGCGGCTTGCAGGCTGGGGTGGAACACCAATTGGCTGGTGCGTGCTTGATGGTCGCTGACCAGTGCCCAGGCATACAGGCCAAGCTGTGCGTCCGACAATCCCAGGTCATCGGCCGCCTGGGTGGGCAGTTGCTCCAGGCGGCGGCCGAAGTCGTAGCTCAGGTAGCCGATCAGGCCGCCGGCAAAGGGCAGCTCCACGCCGTCGGGCAGCTGCGCCGCCCCCAGCTCCGCCAGTGCCCTGCGCAGCCTCTGCAGGTAGGCCTGGCCCGGCTCTGCCGCGTATGCCTGCAGGTGCTGCAGCGGCCAGGCGCTGAACAGGTCGAAGCGTCCCCGTTCGGCACTGGGGCGGGCGCTGTCGAGCAGGATCGCGCCGGGCGCTGTACGCAGGCGTGCGAAGTAGTGCGCGGGGTCGGGCTGGTAGGGCAGGGGGTGGAGCGTACAGGTCGGCATCAGAATGGACGGCGATGAAAAAGCGAGGGGGCGATTGTAGACCTGTGTAGGAAATGCGCCTAGCACTGGCAGCGACATTCACATGTTGTGCAGGGCCTTGGGGGTTATCACGGGGCAAGTCGCATTGGCGCGCCGCTGCGACTTGCCCCCTGATAATGAGCATCACTGCGGATGCACGTGCCCGAACAAACCTTGCGCCACTTTTACCCGTTCTTCGGCGCTCTCGGTACGGCCTTCTTTGGCCAGTGCCTCGATGTGCGCCTCGATGGCATGGGTGCGCTGGGTCAGGCCGCAGTCGTTGGCGATCTGGATGTTCAGGCCGGGGCGGGCATTGAGCTCGAGGATCAGCGGGCCCTTGTCCTGGTCCAGCACCATGTCCACGCCGATGTAGCCCAGGCCGCACAGCTCGTAGCAGCTGGCGGCGAGTTTCATGAAGCCGTCCCAGTTCGGCAGTTGCACACCGTCCACCGCGTTGGTGGTGTCCGGGTGCTTGCTGATGATCTTGTTCAGCCAGGTACCGCGCAGGGTCATCCCGGTGCTCAGGTCGACCCCCACACCGATGGCGCCCTGGTGCAGGTTGGCCTTGCCGCCGGACTGGCGGGTTGGCAGGCGCAGCATGGCCATCACCGGGTAGCCCATCAGCACGATGATGCGGATGTCCGGCACACCTTCGTAGCTGATGCTCTTGAAGATCTGATCCGGGGTAACCCGGTACTCGATCAGCGCGCGGTCGCGGTGCCCGCCCAGCGAGTACAGGCCGGTGAGGATGCTGGAGATCTGATGCTCGATCTCCTCATGGCTGATGATCTTGCCGGAGACCGTGCGGTAGCGCTCTTCGAAGCGGTCGGCGATCACCAGGATGCCATCGCCGCCGGCACCCTGTGCCGGCTTGATGACGAAGTCGGTACGATCACCAATGATCTCGTTGAGCTTCTCGATCTGTTTCTCGGTCTCGATGATGCCGTACATCTCCGGCACATGGATGCCGGCCGCCAGCGCGCGCTCCTTGGTGATGATCTTGTCGTCGACAATCGGGTACAGGCTGCGTTTGTTGTACTTGAGTACGTAGTCCGCATTACGCCGGTTGATACCCATGATGCCCCGGGCCTCCAGGGCTTTCCACGTCTTGATCAGGCCGAACATCAGGCGTCAGCCTTCTTCAGGAAAGCCTTGAAGCGCACAAGCTCGGTGAGGCGGTAGCCGCGGTAGCGACCCATCGCCAGCATGAAGCCCACCAGGATCAGCAGTACCGCCGGGAAGGTGAAGACGAAGTAGGTCAGCTCCGGCACGGTCATCAGCAAGTGGGCGAGGGACGCTGCGAACAGGGTGCCAATGGCCACTTTCATGGCATGGCTGCCGCCGCGTTCTTCCCAGGTGATCGACAGGCGCTCGATGGTCATGGTCAGGATCACCATCGGGAACAGCGCTACCGACAGCCCGCGCTCCAGGCCCAGCTTGTGGCTGAACAGGCTGATGGCGGCGATCAGCACCACGACGAAGGTCAGCACCACCGACAGGCGCGGCAGCATCTGCAGCTTGAGGTGCTCAAGGTACGAGCGCAGCGACAGGCCCAGCGCGGTGATCACCGTGAACAGCATGATGCCGAAGCCCAGCTGGGTCTCGCGGAAGGCCAGGGCGATCAGCACCGGGGTGAAGGTGCCGAGGGTCTGGATGCCGATCAGGTTGCGCAGCACCAGGATCACCAGCACGCCGATCGGGATCATCACCATGATCATGAAGGTCTGCTGGGTCTGCAGCGGCAGGCCGTACAGCGAGTACTCGAGGAAGTCGGCGTCGGTGTTTTCGTCGGTCAGCTTGGCCAGGCGGATGGCGTTCATCTCGCTGTTGTTCATGCTGAAGGTGACGTTGGCCTTCTTGCCGCCATCGACGGTGATCAGGTTGTCATCGCCAGTCCACCACAGCAGGCGGTCGCTCGGCAGGCCCTGCTCGCCGGTATCCGGGTTGAAGTACAGCCAGTCGTTGCCGTTGAAGCTGCGCAGCCACAGTTCAGGGGTTTGCGGGGTGTCGGCCACCAGGCGGATGGTGTGTACCTTCTCCAGCGGCACGTGGGCGATGGACAGCAGCAGGTCGATGATCTGCGCCTTCTTCATGGTCGAGGTGTCGCCGGCCAGCAGCAGCTTGACGTTGTCGTCGTTGAGATTGTTGACACGCTTGATGGTCTCGCCGACGAAGGTCTCGACGTCGGCCGAGTGCTGGCGGATCGGCGCCATCAGCGCTTCGGCGGCCAGCTTCTCGGGGCCTTCGATAGCCAGGCTGTCACGGAAGGTCGGGCCTTTGATCTTGGTTTTTTCAGCGCTGTAGCGCTTGGTCAGTACCAGGCGGTAGTACAGCGTCTGGTTGCCGCTGGCGCGGCGCGCCGACCAGGTCACCTTGCGGTTGCCGTCGACCCGGTTGACGCTCACCCCATAATTGTTGGAGATGAAGCTCTCGTTCAGGCTGACGTAGTCACGGTTGAGCGGGGGCACGAACATCTGCACCTTGACCGGGTCCTTGGTGCTGGCCACGAACTCGACCTTGGCGTCGATGTTCCACAGATCGTCGGTCTCGTCCTCGGTCACCGGGATGCCCAGGAAGAAGATCTGGTAGGCCGTGACCGCGACGCCCAGCAACACCAGGACGGTGATCAGGACTTTCAGGTGAAGGGTAAGAGAGCGCATCGGAGTTACTCTGCTTTGGAAACTTCGGTGGCACAGGCAGGTTTGCCGGCCGCGTATTTAAGGCTTGGGTCGACCAGCGCATCCAGGTGCTTGAGCGCCTCGGAACCGATCAGCAGCGGGAACTGGAAGGCGCTGCGGTCGGTGAGGTTGACCTCGATGGTGCGCCGGGTCTGGCCCATGCAGATATCGAGCTCGATGACCGGGCGGGCGGTGTAGGCCTTGCCGGACTCGACGTCATAGTCCCCGGCGCGGCGCTTGATCTTGCTGACGCGGGCCAGGGGGCGTTCGATGGGGTGCTTGTGCGCGGCGTCGATCGCCAGGTAGAAGCGCACCCAGCTCTCGCCGTTGCGCTTGAAGCGCTTGATGTCGCGGGCGCTGAGCGAGGCGGTCTTGGCGCCGGTATCGAGCTTGGCCGCCACTTCCAGGTCGAGGTCGCCCAGGCGGGCGTATTCGTTCAGGCCGTAGACGGTTTTCTCCACCGCAGGCGCAAGGGCCGGCAGCAGAGTCAGGCAGAGCAGCAATAAAGCGGGTATGGGTCTCATAATCCTGGCGCGGTGCTGTGCGGGGTTCAGGGCAAGGCGACTGGCCAAGCGTCCCTATTGGCCTGCCATCAGCATGAAATGATGACAGGCAGCGTATCCATGCTCCCGAAGGAGCGCGGCATTCTATCACGCCGATGTGTTGACGCCAGCGCACCCGCGATCAGACCGCACGGGGGAGCGGTAAGTTCGTTATTAGACAATTGTCGACAATGTTCTTTTTGTCTTTGACTCTTCTGGTCGGTTTAGCTAGTTTTGCCGTCATTGAATGCGAAGGTGTCGACAATCATGCTGGACACAGCCCAAGCCACCCCCATCCTGCAGGACGAGACCGAGACCCTCTCGGAAAACGTCTTCCGGCGTATCCAGGCGGCCATCGTCAAAGGCGAAATCGCGCCCGGCAGCAAGATCTCCGAGCCGGAGCTGGCACGCACCTATGGCATCAGCCGCGGCCCGCTGCGCGAGGCGATTCACCGCCTGGAGGGCCAGCGCCTGCTGGTGCGGGTGCCACACGTCGGCGCGCGGGTGGTGTCGCTCGGCCATGCCGAACTGATCGAGCTCTACGAAATCCGCGAGTCGCTCGAAGGCATGGCCTGCCGGCTGGCCGCCGAGCGCATGAGCCAGGCCGCCATCGACGAGCTGCGCCATGTGCTCGACACCCACGAGCGCGATGCCGCCTTCCAGGCCGGGCAGGGCTACTACCAGCAGGAAGGCGACCACGACTTCCACTACCGGATCATCCAGGGCAGCGGCAACCAGACCCTCTACAAGATGCTCTGCGGCGAGCTCTATCAACTGGTGCGCATGTACCGCATCCAGTTTTCGACCACGCCCAACCGGCCACGCCAGGCCTTTGCCGAGCACCACCGCATTCTCGACGCCATCGAAGCCCGCGACGGCGAGCTGGCAGAACTCCTGATGCGCCGCCACATCGGCGCGTCCAAACGCAATATCGAGCGTCACTACCAAGGCGCCGACAACAATAGCCCACGAGGTGAGTCATGACAGTGAAGAGCACGCCCGGCCAGCGTTTCCGTGACGCGGTTGCCGCCGAACATCCGCTGCAGGTGGTCGGGGCCATCAACGCCAACCATGCCCTGCTGGCCAAGCGCGCCGGCTTCAAGGCCATCTACCTGTCCGGTGGCGGTGTCGCCGCCGGCTCCCTGGGCCTGCCGGACCTGGGGATAAGCAACCTGGACGACGTGCTCACCGACGTGCGCCGTATCACCGACGTGTGCGACCTGCCGCTGCTGGTGGATGTCGACACCGGTTTCGGCGCCTCGGCCTTCAACGTCGCCCGCACCGTCAAGTCGATGAGCAAGTTCGGCGCCGCCGCCATCCATATCGAAGACCAGGTCGGCGCCAAGCGCTGCGGCCACCGCCCGAACAAGGAGATCGTTTCCCAGCAGGAGATGGTCGACCGCATCAAGGCCGCGGTGGATGCCCGTACCGATGACAGCTTCGTGATCATGGCGCGCACCGACGCCTTGGCGGTGGAAGGCCTGAACGCAGCCCTGGACCGCGCCGCCGCCTGCATCGAAGCCGGCGCCGACATGATCTTCCCGGAAGCCATCACTGAACTGTCGATGTACAAGACCTTCGCCGACCGGGTCAAAGCCCCGATCCTGGCCAACATCACCGAATTCGGCGCGACGCCGTTGTACACCACCGAAGAGCTGGCCTCGGTGGACGTGTCGCTGGTGCTGTACCCGCTGTCGGCCTTCCGTGCCATGAACAAGGCGGCCGAGAACGTCTACACCGCGCTGCGCCGCGACGGCACGCAGAAGAACGTGATCGACACCATGCAGACCCGCATGGAGCTCTACGATGCCATCGGCTACCACGCCTTCGAGCAGAGCCTCGATGCGTTGTTTGCCCAGAAAAAAGCCTGATCCCGTGCAGGCCGCTTCGCGGGTGAGCCCGCTCCCACAGGGTCTGTGAAGTATTCCGAACCTGTGCAAACCCTGTAGGAGCGGGCTTGCCCGCGAAGAGGCCAGTACAGGCAATCACCCGAATTAGCCAGACAGCTTCCATAACAAATTCAAGAAAGGAGAAACACCATGGCCGAAGCAAAAGTACTCAGTGGCGCAGGCCTGCGTGGCCAGGTGGCCGGGCAGACCGCGCTGTCGACCGTCGGCCAGGCCGGTGCCGGCCTGACCTACCGCGGCTATGACGTGCGCGACCTGGCCGCCGGCGCCGAGTTCGAGGAAGTCGCCTACCTGCTGCTGTACGGCGAGCTGCCAAGCAAAACCGAACTGGCCGACTACAAGCGCAAGCTCAAGGGCCTGCGCGACCTGCCGCAGGCACTCAAGGAAGTGCTCGAGCGCATCCCGCGCGACGCCCACCCGATGGACGTGATGCGTACCGGCTGCTCGGTGCTCGGCACCCTGGAGCCGGAACTGACCTTCGACGCCCAGCACGACAAGACCGACCGCCTGCTGGCGCTGTTCCCGGCAGTGATGTGCTACTGGTACCGCTTCACCCACCACGGCGTGCGCATCGACTGCAGCAGCGACGAAGACACCATTGGCGGCCACTTCCTGCACCTGCTGCACGGCAAGAAGCCAAGTGAATTGCACGTCAAGGTGATGAACGTCTCGCTGATCCTGTACGCCGAGCACGAGTTCAACGCCTCGACCTTCACCGCCCGTGTGTGTGCCTCGACCCTGTCCGACCTGTACTCCTGCATCACTGCGGCCATCGGCTCGCTGCGCGGCCCGCTGCACGGTGGTGCCAACGAGGCGGCGATGGAACTGATCGAGCGCTTCCAGAGCCCGCAGGAGGCCACCGCCGAGCTGCTGCGCATGCTCGAGCGCAAGGACAAGATCATGGGCTTCGGCCACGCCATCTACAAAGAGTCCGACCCGCGCAACGAGGTGATCAAGGGCTGGTCGAAGCAGCTGGCTGACGAAGTGGGTGACAAGGTGCTGTACCCGGTCTCCGAAGCGATCGACAAGACCATGTGGGAGCAGAAGCGCCTGTTCCCCAACGCCGACTTCTACCATGCCTCGGCGTACCACTTCATGGGCATCCCGACCAAGCTGTTCACGCCGATCTTCGTCTGCTCGCGCCTGACCGGCTGGGCCGCGCACGTGTTCGAGCAGCGCGCCAACAACCGCATCATCCGCCCGAGCGCCGAATACGTAGGCGTCGAGCAGCGTCAGTTCGTGCCGATCGAACAGCGCTGAACAAGAAATAGAGAGGCAACCCGTCCCGTGTGGGAGCGGGCTTGCCTGCGAAAGCGGTGTCACGTTAACCGACGCTTTCGCGGGCAAGCCCGCTCCCACAGGGGCGGTGGATTCTTCCGATTACCGTGACCGAGCCTGATTCGCTATGAACACCGAATTCCGCAAGTCCCTGCCAGGCACCGCCCTGGACTACTACGACGCCCGCGCCGCGGTCGAGGCGATCAAGCCCGGCGCCTACGACGGCCTGCCGTATACCTCCCGCGTACTGGCCGAAAACCTCGTGCGCCGCTGCGATCCGGCCACCCTCAACGCATCGCTCGAGCAACTGATCGAACGCAAGCGCGACCTCGACTTCCCCTGGTTCCCGGCCCGCGTGGTGTGCCACGACATCCTCGGCCAGACCGCGCTGGTGGACCTGGCCGGCCTGCGCGACGCCATCGCCGACAAGGGCGGTGACCCGGCCGCAGTCAACCCGGTGGTGCCGGTGCAACTGATCGTCGACCACTCGCTGGCGGTGGAGTGCGGCGGCTTCGACCCGCAGGCCTTCGAGAAGAACCGCGCCATCGAAGACCGTCGCAACGAAGACCGCTTCCACTTCATCAACTGGACCAAGAAGGCGTTCAAGAACGTCGACGTGATCCAGCCGGGCAACGGCATCATGCACCAGATCAACCTGGAGAAGATGTCGCCGGTGATCCACAGCGAACGCGGCGTGGCCTACCCGGACACCTGCGTCGGCACCGACAGCCACACCCCGCATGTCGACGCCCTGGGCGTGATCGCCATCGGCGTCGGTGGCCTGGAGGCCGAGAACGTGATGCTCGGCCGGGCCTCGTGGATGCGCCTGCCGGAAATCGTCGGTGTCGAGCTGACCGGCCGCCTGGCGCCGAACATCACCGCCACCGACCTGGTGCTGGCGCTGACCGAGTTCCTGCGCAAGCAGAAAGTGGTGGGTGCCTACCTGGAGTTCCACGGTTCCGGTGCCAGCGCGCTCACTCTGGGCGACCGCGCCACCATCTCCAACATGGCCCCGGAATACGGCGCCACCGCGGCGATGTTCGCCATCGACCAGCAGACCATCGACTACCTCAAGCTCACCGGCCGCGATGACCAGCAGGTGCAGTTGGTCGAGACCTACGCCAAGGCCGCAGGCCTCTGGGCCGACAGCCTGGCCAAGGCCGAGTACGAGCGCACCTTGAGCTTCGACCTGTCGAGCGTGGTGCGCAACATGGCCGGCCCGTCCAACCCGCACGCCCGGGTGGCCACCAGCGACCTGGCAGCCAAGGGCATTGCCGGGCAATGGCAGGAGGTGCCGGGGCAGATGCCGGACGGCGCGGTGATCATCGCCGCCATCACCAGCTGCACCAACACCAGCAACCCGCGCAACGTGATCGCCGCCGGCCTGCTGGCGCGCAACGCCAACAAGCTCGGCCTGGCCCGCAAGCCGTGGGTCAAGTCGTCGCTGGCGCCAGGCTCCAAGACCGTGCAGCTGTACCTCAAGGAGGCCGGGCTCGAGCAGGAGCTGGAGCAACTGGGCTTCGGTGTCGTCGCCTTCGCCTGCACCACCTGCAACGGCATGTCCGGTGCGCTGGACCCGGTGATCCAGCAGGAGATCATCGACCGCGACCTGTACGCCACCGCCGTGCTGTCGGGTAACCGCAACTTCGACGGGCGTATCCACCCCTACGCCAAGCAGGCCTTCCTCGCCTCACCGCCGCTGGTGGTGGCCTACGCCATTGCCGGCACCATCCGCTTTGATATCGAGAAGGATGTGCTGGGCGTGGTCGACGGCAAGGAGATTCGCCTCAAGGACATCTGGCCAAGCGACGAAGAAATCGACGCCGTGGTGCGCGCCTCGGTCAAGCCGGAGCAGTTCCGCCAGGTGTACATCCCGATGTTCACTATCGAGGAGGACAAGGGGCCGAAGGTTGCGCCGCTGTACGACTGGCGCCCGATGAGCACCTATATCCGCCGCCCGCCTTACTGGGAAGGGGCCCTGGCCGGTGAGCGCACGCTGCGCGGCATGCGCCCGCTGGCGGTGCTGCCGGACAACATCACCACCGACCACCTGTCGCCGTCCAACGCCATCATGCTCGACAGCGCCGCCGGTGAATACCTGGCGAAAATGGGCCTGCCGGAAGAGGACTTCAACTCCTACGCCACCCACCGTGGCGACCACCTGACCGCCCAGCGCGCCACCTTCGCCAACCCCAAGCTGTTCAACGAGATGGTGCGCAAGGACGATGGCAGCGTGAAGCAGGGCTCGCTGGCGCGCATCGAGCCGGAAGGCAAGGTGACCCGCATGTGGGAAGCCATCGAAACCTACATGCAGCGCAAGCAGCCGCTGATCATCGTTGCCGGTGCCGACTACGGCCAGGGCTCGTCCCGTGACTGGGCGGCCAAGGGTGTGCGCCTGGCAGGGGTGGAGGCGATCGTCGCCGAAGGCTTCGAGCGTATCCACCGCACCAACCTGGTGGGCATGGGTGTGCTGCCGCTGGAGTTCAAGCCGGGGACCGACCGCAAGACCCTGGAGCTCGATGGCAGTGAAGTCTACGACGTGCTTGGCGAGCGCAAGCCACGCGCCACGCTGACCCTGGTGGTCACCCGGCGCAATGGCGAGCGTGTCGAGGTGCCGGTGACCTGCCGCCTGGATACCGCCGAAGAAGTGTCGATCTACGAGGCGGGCGGGGTGCTGCAGCGCTTTGCCCAGGACTTCCTGGAAGGCACGGCCTGAGTGAAGAAGGGGCTGCTGCGCAGCCCTTTCGCCGAAACGAAAAGATCAGGAAAAACTGCAATGGCCCACGTACCCCAAGTCAAAATCCCCGCCACCTACATCCGTGGCGGCACCAGCAAAGGCGTGTTCTTCCGCCTGCAAGACCTGCCCGAGCAGGCGCAGGTCCCAGGCCCTGCCCGTGATGCCCTGCTGCTGCGGGTGATCGGCAGCCCCGACCCTTACGGCAAGCAGATCGACGGCATGGGCGGCGCGACGTCCAGCACCAGCAAGACCGTGATCCTGTCGAAAAGCATCAAGCCCGAGCATGACGTCGACTACCTGTTCGGCCAGGTGTCGATCGACAAGGCCTTTGTCGACTGGAGCGGCAACTGCGGCAACCTCTCGGCTGCGGTCGGCTCGTTCGCCATCAGCAGTGGCCTGGTCGATGCCGATCGGGTTCCGCGCAACGGCATCGCTACCGTGCGCATCTGGCAGGCCAACATCGGCAAGACCATCATTGCCCATGTGCCGATCACCGAGGGTGAGGTGCAGGAAACCGGTGACTTCGAACTCGACGGCGTCACTTTCCCGGCCGCCGAGGTGCAGCTGGAGTTCCTCGATCCGGCCGCCGACGAGGATGGCGACGGCGGGGCGATGTTCCCCACCGGCAACCTGGTCGATGACCTTGAAGTGCCGGGCGTCGGTACTTTCAAGGCAACCCTGATCAACGCGGGTATCCCGACCATCTTCATCAACGCCGCCAGCCTCGATTACACCGGCACTGAGCTACAGGATGCGATTAACGGCGATGCGGCGGCCTTGGCACGGTTCGAGACCATTCGCGCACACGGCGCGGTACGCATGGGGCTGATCGAACATGTCGACCAGGCTGCCGGGCGTCAGCACACGCCCAAGGTCGCTTTCGTTGCGCCACCAACCACCTACACTGCTTCCAGCGGCAAAGTGGTCAGTGCGGGCGATGTCGATTTGCTGGTGCGCGCCCTGTCCATGGGCAAGTTGCACCACGCCATGATGGGTACCGCGGCGGTGGCCATTGGCACCGCGGCGGCGATTCCCGGGACCCTGGTCAACCTTGCCGCTGGCGGTGGCGAACGCAGTGCGGTGCGCTTCGGCCATCCGTCCGGGACGTTGCGCGTCGGCGCCGAGGCCCGTCAGGTGGACGGGCAATGGACCGTGACCAAGGCAATCATGAGCCGCAGTGCTCGGGTGCTGATGGAGGGCTGGGTGCGCGTGCCTGGCGATAGCTTCTAACGCACCAATGGCGCTCGGTTTTCGTTGAACGGGGCCGCTTTGCGGCCCATCGCTGGCAAGCCAGCTCCCACAGAGACCGCATTCTCCTGTGGGAGCTGGCTTGCCAGCGATGGGCTGCAAAGCAGCCCCGGTTCCAAAGGAGCCGCAAATGAGCGCCAACGCTGATCCGAACACCCGCCCCGACTACGACCAGGTCCTGCAGACCCTCGCCGACTACGTGCTCGGCTACCGCGTCGAATCCCCTGAAGCCCTGGATACCGCCCGCCACTGCCTGATGGACACCCTCGGCTGCGGCCTGCTGGCGCTGCGTTTCCCCGAATGTACCAAGCTGCTCGGCCCGCTGGTGGAAGGCACGGTGGTCCCCAATGGTGCTCGCGTACCCGGTACTTCCTACCGCCTCGACCCGGTCAAGGCTGCCTGGGACATTGGCTGCATTGTCCGTTGGCTGGACTATAACGACACCTGGCTGGCCGCCGAATGGGCCCATCCTTCGGACAACCTGGGCGGCATCCTTGCGGTCACCGACCACCTGTCGCAGAAGCGCGTGGCTAGCGGCGAAGCGCCGCTGACCATGCGCGATGTGCTTGAGGCCATGGTCATGGCCCATGAGATCCAGGGCGTGCTGGCGCTGGAGAATGCTTTCAACCGGGTCGGCCTGGACCATGTGGTGCTGGTCAAGGTGGCGTCGACGGCGGTGTGCGCCAAGCTGATGGGCGCCAACCGCGATCAGTTGCTGTCGGCACTGTCCCACGCGTTTGTCGATGGCCAGGCCCTGCGCACCTACCGCCATGCGCCGAATGCCGGCTCGCGCAAGTCGTGGGCGGCGGGGGACGCTTCCAGCCGGGGTGTGCGCCTGGCCGATATCGCCCTGCGCGGTGAGATGGGCATCCCGGGTGTGCTCAGCGCCGCGCAGTGGGGCTTTTACGATGTTTCGTTCAGCCACAGCAACAAGGACCTGGCCCTCAAGCAAGAGGCCCAGCGTGAATTGCGCCTGCCGCAACCCTTCGGCAGTTACGTCATGGAAAACATCCTGTTCAAGGTCAGCTTCCCCGCCGAGTTCCATGCCCAGACCGCCTGTGAGGCGGCGGTGATGCTGCACCGGCAGGTGCGCAACCGCCTGCACGAGGTCGACCGCATCGTTATCGCCACCAACGAGTCGGCGATCCGCATCATTTCCAAGGAAGGCCCGTTGGCCAACGCTGCCGACCGTGACCATTGCCTGCAATACATGACCGCGGTGCCGCTGATCTTCGGCGACCTGGTGGCCGAGCACTATGAAGACAGCTTCCACGCCGCCCACCCGAGCATTGACCGCTTGCGCGAGAAGATGGAGGTGGTCGAGGAGCCGCGTTTCAGCCGCGAATACCTGGAAGCCGACAAGCGCTCGATCGCCAATGCCGTGCAGGTGTTCTTCAAGGACGGCACCCACACCGAGCAGGTGGTGGTGGAGTACCCGATCGGCCATCGCCGCCGGCGGGAGGAGGGGCTGCCATTGCTGGAGGCCAAGTTCAGGGCGAACCTGGCGACGCGGTTCGTGCGTCAGCGCTGTGAGGAAATCGTGGCGTTGTGCAAGGACCAGGCGAAGCTGGAGGGCATGCCGGTGCACAGGTTTGTCGATCTGTTCGTGATTTGAGGCTGCCTGTTGCGGCCTCATCGCTGGCAAGCCAGCTCCCACAGGTTTGGCGCAGACCTTGAGCACTGCGCGATCCTGTGGGAGCTGGCTTGCCAGCGATGAGGCCGGCAGTTCTAACAAAAAAAGCCCCGGTATCGCTACCGGGGCTTCTTCTTACCGCTTGTAACTTACCACTTTCAGCTGCTTACGCCTGAACCACCGGGATCTTGGCGTTGGCGGCCGCTTCGCGGAACTCGGCGATCTGGTCGAAGCTCAGGTAGCGGTAGACGTCGGCAGCCATGCTGTCGATGTCCTTGGCGTACTGCATGTACTCTTCGACGGTCGGCAGCTTGCCGATGATCGAAGCCACTGCAGCCAGCTCGGCCGAGGCCAGGTACACGTTGGTGGCGTCGCCCAGACGGTTCGGGAAGTTGCGGGTCGAGGTGGAGACCACGGTCGAACCGGTCTGCACACGTGCCTGGTTACCCATGCACAGCGAGCAGCCTGGCATTTCCATGCGCGCACCGGCCTTGCCGTAGATGCCGTAGTAGCCTTCTTCGGTCAGCTGGTGGGCGTCCATCTTGGTTGGCGGAGCCAGCCACAGACGGGTAGGGATACCGCCCTTGACCTTGTCCAGCAGCTTGCCGGCAGCGCGGAAGTGGCCGATGTTGGTCATGCACGAACCGATGAACACTTCGTCGATCTTCTCGCCCTGTACCGAAGACAGCAGGCGGGCATCGTCCGGGTCGTTCGGCGCGCAGAGCACAGGCTCTTTGACGTCGGCCAGGTCGATCTCGATGATCTCGGCGTATTCGGCGTCGGCGTCGGCAGCCAGCAGCTCAGGCTTGGCCAGCCAGGCTTCCATGGCCTGGGCGCGACGCTCCAGGGTACGGGCATCGCCGTAGCCTTCGCCGATCATCCAGCGCAGCAGGGTGATGTTGGACTGCAGGTACTCGGCAACCGCCTTCTCTGGCAGCTTGATGGTGCAGCCGGCAGCGGAACGTTCGGCCGAGGCGTCGGACAGTTCGAACGCTTGCTCGACGGTCAGCTCGTTCAGGCCTTCGATTTCCAGGATGCGGCCGGAGAAGGCGTTGATCTTGCCCTTCTTCTCGACGGTCAGCAGGCCTTTCTGGATGGCGTAGTAAGGGATGGCATGAACCAGGTCACGCAGGGTGATGCCAGGCTGCAGCTTGCCCTTGAAGCGCACCAGGATCGACTCTGGCATGTCCAGCGGCATGACGCCGGTGGCAGCAGCGAAGGCTACCAGGCCGGAACCGGCCGGGAACGAGATGCCGATCGGGAAGCGGGTGTGCGAGTCGCCACCGGTGCCGACGGTGTCAGGCATCAGCATGCGGTTCAGCCAGCTGTGGATGATGCCGTCGCCTGGGCGCAGCGACACGCCGCCACGGGTGCGGATGAAGTCTGGCAGGGTGTGGTGGGTGTTGACGTCGATCGGCTTCGGATACGCGGCGGTGTGGCAGAACGACTGCATCACCAGGTCGGCGGAGAAGCCCAGGCACGCCAGGTCTTTCAGCTCGTCGCGGGTCATCGGGCCAGTGGTGTCCTGGGAGCCGACGGTGGTCATCTTCGGCTCGCAGTAGGCACCTGGGCGCACGCCCTGGCCTTCCGGCAGGCCGCAGGCACGGCCGACCATCTTCTGCGCCAGGGTGAAGCCCTTGGTCGAAGCGGCAGGCTGCTCGGGCTTCTTGAACAGGTCGGATGGACCCTGGCCCAGCTCGGCGCGGGCTTTTTCGGTCAGGCCACGGCCGACGATCAGCGGGATACGGCCGCCAGCGCGGACTTCATCGAGCAGCACTTCGGTTTTCAGCTCGAAGCTGGTGACCAGCTCGTCGCTGCCGTTGCGGCGCACTTCGCCCTTGAACGGGTAGACGTCGATGACGTCGCCCATGGCCAGGTTGGTGCAGTCGAATTCGATCGGCAGGGCGCCGGCGTCTTCCATGGTGTTGTAGAAGATCGGGGCGATCTTGGTGCCGAAGCAGAAGCCGCCAGCGCGCTTGTTCGGTACGTACGGGATGTCGTCGCCGAAGAACCACAGCACCGAGTTGGTGGCGGATTTACGCGAGGAACCGGTACCGACCACGTCACCGACGTAGGCAACCGGGTGGCCTTTGGCCTTGACCGCTTCGATCTGGGCCAGCGGGCCGACCGAACCAGGCTGCGAAGGCTCGATGCCGTCGCGGGCCATCTTCAGCATGGCCAGGGCGTGCAGCGGGATGTCAGGGCGCGACCAGGCGTCCGGGGCAGGGGACAGGTCGTCGGTGTTGGTTTCGCCAGGCACCTTGAACACGGTCAGGGTGTACTTGTCGGCGATGGCAGGGCGCGAGGTGAACCACTCGCCGGCAGCCCAGGATTCCAGTACGGCCTTGGCGTGGACGTTGCCCGCCTTGGCTTTTTCGGCCACGTCGTGGAAGGCATCGAACATCAGCAGGGTGTGCTTGAGCTGTTCGGCCGCGACGGCGCCCAGTTCGGCGTCATCCAGCAGCGCAACCAGCGTCTCGATGTTGTAGCCGCCCTGCATGGTGCCCAGCAGCTCGGCAGCGCGCTTGCGGTCGAGCAGTGGCGACTTGGCTTCGCCCTTGGCGATGGCGGAGAGGAACGCGGCCTTGACGTAGGCGGCTTCGTCCACCCCTGGCGGAACGCGGTTGGTGATCAGGTCTACGAGGAAGGCTTCTTCGCCGGCCGGCGGGTTTTTCAGCAGCTCGACCAGGCCTGCGGTTTGTTCGGCGTTCAGCGGCTGGGGCACGATACCCAGAGCGGCACGCTCTTCGATGTGTTTGCGGTAGGCTTCAAGCACAGTTATTACCCTCATCAGTGGTCCCTAAAGGGAGTCCGGGACGCTCATCCAGCATTCAAAGCACCCATGCGCAGCGCCGACTTTTTGAGTCGCACCGCCAGGGTCGCAAAGAATCCTTACAGAAGCTGCTTTCAAAGTTTTACGCCTGTAGAACGGGAGGCTGATGAGGGCTGGCACGGGCATGCGAGGGATGCATGGCCCGGGCCAACGCCGTTCTACCGGATCAACTGTGCTCGTGACGCTTTGAAAACAGCTTCCAACGGACATTGTTGCCTTGAAAAGGCGGAGTGATTCTACGGCAAAAAAACGGCGAAGGTAAGGCGGCGAAGATGACTTTAACGAGTGACCCTGGTTAGACAAAGGGCTAACATGAGCCGGTGTTCCGCCTTCAAGCTGTTGTTTTCCAATGACCAACCAGTCCATCAAGACCCCTTGCGTCGGCCTGTGCTCCACGGTGTATGGAGACCTGGTGTGCCGTGGCTGCAAGCGTTTTCACCACGAAGTGATCCACTGGAACGGCTACGACGACGAGCAGAAGCGCGCCGTGTGGCTGCGCCTGGAGCAACTGCTGGTGCAGGTGATGATGGCCAAGCTGGAAGTGTTCGACAAAGGCCTGCTGCGCCAGCAACTGGAGCAGCGCTCGATCCGCTTTGTCGTGCAGCAGTCGGAATATTGCTGGGCTTACCAGCTGATCGCCCGGGGCGCGCGGATGATCCGCGATGTGGAGGCCTACGGGATGGCGTTGCTGCCGGAGTTTCGCGATTGGGACCTGCCGCAACTGCGCGATGCCATCGATCGCGAGTTCTTCTTGCTGTCCGAGGCGCATTACCAGCGCTATATCGCCCCGAGTTTCTTGCGTGATGCCTTGGCGAATGGGCAGGGCTGAAGCTTTGCTCCCTCCTTCGCGGGTAAATCGCTGCGGCGAACAGCCGCTCCCACAGGAACTGCGCTGACCTCAAGGACGGCGTGATACCTGTGGGAGCGGGTTTACCCGCGAAGAGGCCAGTGAAGCGATCGAATCAGTCGCCGGTGTACTCACACCCGCTGGTGCAGGTTTCATGAATGCGTACCTTCGACAGCTCCGGCAGCAGCGGCTTGACCTGGTCCCAGATCCACTTGGCGATCACTTCGCTGGTGGGGTTTTCCAGGCCGGGGATGTCGTTCAGGTAGTTGTGGTCCAACTGCTCGTAGATCGGCTTGAAGATCGCCTTGATCTCGGAAAAGTCGCGGATCCAGCCGGTGTGCGGGTCGAGCGGGCCGGTCAGGTGCAGGGCAACCTTGAACGAGTGGCCATGCAGGCGGCCGCACTTGTGCCCATCGGGGACGTGGGGCAGGCGGTGGGCCGATTCGAAAGTGAATTCCTTGAAGATTTCCAAGATGTCAGGACTCTGTGTGTATCAATGATGCGCGCAGTCTACCAGCATGCCCGCTACAAGGCTTGCAACCGATCCTGCAACCGCCCGGTGGCGATCAGTTCCAGCCATTCGTCGCCCAGGCGCCGGCTCTCGGCGATGGCCTTGTACCAGTAGCGCTTGCGGCTCGGCGCATCGCCCATGAAGCATTTGAAATCATTGCGGTCGGGCAGCTTGCCGTAGGGCAGGGCGGCCAGGTATTGCGGCGACGGGGTCATCAGCAGCACGTTCTGCAGGCGCGTGGCGTCGCCCTTGCGCCATGGCAGGGCCTTGTCGAACCAGCCGGGCACCACCTTGTCGGTGAAGTGCGGGTAGAGCACCAGGTCGTCGCCCTGGTAGGGCAGGTCCAGGTGATAGTCGAGCAGGCCGCCGTCGCGGTAGGTGCCGGCCCCGGCGCCGGGGATGTCGCGTACACCCTCCATGACCATGGGGATCGAGCCCGAGGCGAGCAGCGCCTGGCGCAGGTTGGCCAGGTCCAGCGGCAAGTAGCGCGAAGGGAAGTCGGTGAGTGCGTCCAGCGGTGGCGCGGCGCGCTGGTCGTGCAGGATCACCCGTTCGAAATGCCGGCCCAGGTGCGCACGGCCCAGCAGGTTGCTGGCGATCACCGAAGACAATCCCAGGCCCAGGCGGCCACGGTGGTCGTGGGCGAGCTGGCCGTGGCTTTTGACCACCAGGATGTTCAGGCGGTAATGCGGGTTGCCGAGGATCTGCCCGTCGCGGCCCTGCAGCAGGTCGTCGAGCATGCGTTGGCTGCTCTGGCTGATCTGCCTGGGGGTGACGCCTTTGGCAAAGTCCTGCTCGGTGTACAGCTCGCCCAGGCGGCGCAGGCCGGCCACCGGGTCGTCGAGGCAGGCGCTGGCGAAGCGCCAGGAACCGATCGACGCGCCGATCAGCGCGCGCTGGCGTGGAGCGGTGGGCAGCCATTCACCGAACAGCGCCAGGTCCAGGCCCTGGATGCCCAGCGGCTTGGGGCCGCCAGCGGCGCCGGGCAGCACACCGACATCGGCCGCCTGCAGGCCGCGCTCGCGGATCTGCCGCAGGGCGCGCTGGCCGGCCTTGAAGGTCAGGGCGGGGTATTTGATGTGGATGGCGGTCATCGGGGGTCTCTAGCCGGGGCAGGCGCGCAGTATAGGCCCAATCGCGGGGCAAGCCTGCCCCACGAACGTTGCAGGGCATCATCTGCGCTATCATGCGGCCAGCTGTATTCAGGTTGGATTAAGGACCCCCGGTTAGTCTTGTTTGCGTAGACAACTTGCTCATCTCCAAGGAGAGACCCCCATGAAAACCCTGACTGCCCTGTTCACCGCCGCCGCCCTCGCAATGGGTGCCAACGCCGCCTTCGCCAAGGACGTGCAGCCCGATGAAGTGGTCAAGCTGGTGAACGCCAAGACCATCAAGTCGCTGGACGAGCTCAAGGCCGCCGCCGTGGCCAAGCACCCCGGTGCCACCGTCACCGACTCCGAGCTCGAGGACGAATACGGCCGCTACATCTACAAGGTCGAGCTGCGCGATGCGCAGAACGTCGAATGGGACGTCGACCTGGACGCCAAGACCGGTGAAGTGCTGAAGGACGCGCGGGACAATTGATGAACGCACTACCGCAGGCGGCGCGCTGCCTGGCCCTGGCCTTGCTCGGCATGTGCTCGCTGGCCGCCGCCCGCGACCTGGATCAGGACGAGGCCCTGGCGCTGCGCCAGCAGGGCATCATCCTGCCCTTCGAGCAATTGCTCGAGACCGCCCTGGGGCGTTACCCCGGGGCGCGTCTGCTGGAGGCGGAGCTGGAAGAAAAGCACGGCCGCTATGAATACGAAGTCGAGCTGCTGACCCCCCAGGGCGTGGTGCGCGAAATCAAGCTCGACGCCCGTTCCGGCGAGCTGCTCAAAGACGAGGAAGACGACTGAATGCGCCTGTTGCTGGTCGAAGACAATGTGCCCCTGGCCGATGAACTGATTGCAAGCCTGCAGCGCCAGGGCTACGCGGTGGACTGGCTGGCCGATGGCCGCGACGCGGTGTACCAGGGCCAGAGCGAGCCGTACGACCTGATCATCCTCGACCTCGGTTTGCCGGGGTTACCTGGGCTTGAGGTGCTGGCGCAATGGCGCGGGGCCAACCTCGCCACCCCGGTACTGATCCTCACCGCGCGCGGCTCGTGGGCCGAGCGGATCGAAGGCCTCAAGGCCGGCGCCGACGACTACCTGAGCAAACCCTTCCACCCCGAGGAATTGCAACTGCGTATCCAGGCCCTGCTGCGCCGCGCCAAGGGCCTGGCCAACCAGCCGAAGCTGGAAGCCGCCGGCCTGCACCTGGACGAGTCGCGCCAGTGCGTCAGCCGTGAAGGTGTCGATGTCCAGCTGACCGCCGCCGAGTTCCGCCTGCTGCGCTACTTCATGCTGCACCCAGGCCAGGTGCTGTCCAAGGGCCACTTGGCAGAGCACCTCTACGACGGCGAGACCGAACGTGATTCCAACGTGCTTGAAGTGCACGTCAACCACTTGCGCCGCAAGCTCGGGCGCAGCGTGATCGAAACCCGCCGTGGCCAGGGCTACGTGTACGCCGGGAGCGGCGCGTGAAGTCGATCCAGGCGCGTTTGAGCCTGGGGCTGGTGGCGGTGCTGGTGGTGGTGGGCCTGGCGTTTGCGCAACTCACCCTGTGGCTGTTCGAGGCCGGCCTGCAGCGTTACCTGGAGACCGGCCTGCGCAAAGAGAGCGAGAACCTGCTCGTGGCGCTGGTGCGCGGGCCGTCCGGCCTGCAACTGGACGAGCGGCGCATATCGGCGGCCTACCAGCGCCCCTTCTCGGGCTACTACTTCCGCATCGATTTCGACCAGGGCACCTGGCGCTCGCGCTCGCTGTGGGACCTGGACATGCCCAAGCCCGCCAAGCCCGGGCTGGACGACGGCCATGAGCTGGGCCCCGAGGGCCAGCAACTGCTGGCCTACCGCGGTGACTACCGGCGCCTGGGCCAGGACATCTCGATCAGCGTGGCCCAGGACTATTCGCCGGTGCGCGAGGGTTTCCGGCGCATGCAGCAGATCGGCCTGGGCATGGGCCTGGTGGCATTGCTGCTGGTGCTGGTGCTGCAGCGCATTACCGTGACCCGCTCACTGCGCCCGCTGGAGCGCGCCCGCCAGCAGATCGCCCAGTTGCAGCAGGGCCAGCGCTCGCAGCTGGATGCCCAGGTGCCCAGCGAATTGCAGCCGCTGGTGGATCAGATCAACCACCTGCTCAACCACACCGAAGACAGCCTGCGCCGCTCGCGCAATGCCCTGGGCAACCTGGGGCATGCGCTGAAGACGCCGCTGGCGGTGCTGCTCAGCCTGGCCGCCAGCGAGCGCCTGCAGGCACTGCCCGAGGTGCGCGCACAGATGCGCGAGCAGCTGCAGCAGATCCAGCAGCGCCTGGCCCGTGAACTCAACCGTGCGCGCCTGGCCGGGGATGCGCTGCCTGGCGCGCAGTTCGACTGCGATGCCGAGCTGCCGGGGTTGCTGGCGACGTTGGGGATGATCCATGGCGAAGGGCTGTTGCTGGCGCGCGACGTACCGCCCGGGCTGTTGTTGCCGTGGGATCGCGAAGACCTGCTGGAGTTGCTTGGCAACCTGCTGGACAACGCCTGCAAATGGGCCGACAGCGAGGTGCGCGTGGGCATGGCGGCGACCCCGGAGGGCTACCAGCTGTGGGTCGACGACGATGGCCCCGGCATTCCCGAGTCGCAGCGCCTGCAGGTGCTCGAGCGCGGTTCGCGGCTGGACGAGCAGGTCGATGGCCATGGCCTGGGGCTGGGTATCGTGCGCGATATCGTCGATGCCTGGGGTGGGCGCATCGCCTTGCTGGAGAGCCCGCAGGGCGGCTTGCGGGTGAGCATTGACCTGCCGCGCAAGGGGCGTTGAGCCCCGCCGCCTGCAGGAGCGGCCTTGTGCCGCGATAGGGCCGCGCAGCGGCCCCAGGATCTCAGAGGGTCACCGCGCAGATTGCTGGGGCCGCTGCGCGGCCCTATCGCGGCACAAGGCCGCTCCTACACAAAGCGAACGGGCCAGAACAGGAAGCAGATCAACCCTGCAAAAAAATTGCAGTACAGCCGCAGTTTTTTGAATTGGCAGTCAAACACCCCCGCCCGGCACAATCCCTCCACGAAACCCTCCGGTTTCCATCTCTCCACGGACGGAGCCCCTTGCGCTATTGCCTCTGCAATACCGGGCCCAGGAGCACATGCACTGGGCTTTCTTTTAAATCAAAAAAACACGATTCCATTACTTCGATGCCTGCCTCTCGCCCCGAAAACCGTTTTCAGCGCCTGCTCCCGGCGCCCCTGAACATCCCCCCCAAAGAATGGCTGCGCGCAGGCCTTGGCGCGCTGCTCGGCCTGTTCCTCGCCGGCTATCTGTGCAGCCTGGCCTACGGCCCGTCGATTGCCTTGCACCTGCTCGGCCCGTTGGCGGCCTCGGCGGTGCTGGTGTTCGCCGTGCATTCCGGGCCGCTGGCCCAGCCATGGCCGGTGGTGGGCAGTTATGCGCTGGCCGGCGCCGTGGGCCTGGCCATGCGTCACGGCTTCGGCGACGGGTTGTGGGTGGCCGCCGCCGCGCTGGCGCTCGCCACCCTGGTGATGTGCCTGCTGCGCTGCCTGCACCCGCCGGGCGGCGGCGTGGCGGTCAGCGCGGTGCTGGCCGACCCGGGGCTGGTGGCGATGGGTGACCATATGCTTGAGCCCGTGCTGCTCAATGCGCTGATCCTGGTGGCTGTCGCGGTGGCCTACAACCGCCTCACCGGCGTGCGTTACCCCAAGGGCGCGGCGCCGCGCAAAGACCTGCACCACACCCATGACCCGCTGCCCGGCGAGCGCGTGGGCATCAACGCCGACGACCTGGACCAGGCCCTGGAAGACATCGGCGAATTCGTCGACGTGACCCGCGAGGAGCTTGCGCGGATCATCCTGGCCACCGAGCAGCATGCGTTGCAACGCAGCCTTGGCGGCATCACCGCAGGCTCGGTAATGTCCCGCGACGTGCAGTCGGCCACGCCGCGCACCAGCCTTGATCAGGCCTGGAAGATGCTCGCCAGCCACCACCTGAAAACCCTGCCGGTGCTGGACAACGGCCGCCTGGTGGGCATCGTCAGCCTCAGCGACCTGGTCGGCGCGGCCATGGCGCGGGGCCGCTTCAGCTGGCGTGGCGTGTTCCGCCGCAACACCGTGCGCCTGGAGCAGGTCATGAGCCGGCGCGTCGTCAGTGTGAGCAGCCAGCACCCGCTGGAGCGCCTGCTGCCACTGCTCAGCGAGCAGGGCCTGCACTGCCTGCCGGTGCTCGACGGCGACAGCCTGGTGGGGGTGATTACCCAGACCGACCTGATCGCCGGCCTCAAGCGCCATTTGCTCAATACCGCTGTCAGGGTTTCAGATCAGCGGGTCCCAGCGCTGTGACCAGTCGCTTTCGCCGGCAGCCACCAACCGGCGCAACACATCGAACGACTGCTGCAGGGCCTCGCTGTCGCGTTCGCGGGCGTACACCAGGAAGGTCGGGTAGGTGAACTCCGGTGCCTCGGGCACCCGCTCGAACACCCCGCTTTGCAGGTAGGCCTGCACCACCCGCGTGCGGAAGTAGCCGCTGCCGCCCTGGTCGAGGATGAACTGCAGGGCCAGCGGCCCGAGGTTGAAGCTCAGCGCCGGGCGTGACAGGTCGGGCAGGGCGGCGTCGTGCTGGCGGCGGAAGGCCTCGCCCCAGTCGATGTAGATGTATGGCTCGGGCCGGTCCACCCGGCGCACGCGGATCAGCTTCTCTTCCATCAACTGCTCCACCTGCAGGCCCGGGCCGTAGGTCGGCTGGTACACCAGCGCGGCGTCGAGCAGGCCCATCTCCACCTTGCGCAGCAGCGACTCGCCGTCGCTCACCTCGCTGCGGATGGCATGGCCTTGCAGTTCGCGGTGCAGGGCGCTGACCCAGTCGAGCATCATCGGGTTGCCCAGGCTCACCTCGCCCCCAACATGCAGCACCTGCTGGCAGCCTTGGGGTAGCGGCAGGTCGCGGCGCGCGGCTTCCCAGGTCTGCACCAGCTGGTTGGCGTAGGTGACGAAGGCCTCGCCGTCACTGGTCAGGCTGGCGCCGTTGCGGCTGCGTACGAACAGCTGGCAGCCCAGTTGCTGTTCCAGCCGTTGCACCCGCGCGCTGATGGCCGTCTGCGACACGAACAGGCGCTCGGCGGCGGCGACCAGGCTGCCGCAACGCACGATTTCCAGGAAGGTTCGGGCCTGATCGATGTCCATGACGCTGCTCTGTGGCGGGAAGGGCGCCTAGTCTAGAGGCTTTGCACCGAAATGGGGCGGTGAAGTGGCTTGGTCCATCGCCATCAGCCCTCAGGTATCGCCACCCGCGTGCTGGCCTTCACCTCGCGCAGCGCCAGGCTCGACTGGATCGAGGCGATCCCCAGCTGCCGGCGCAGCACCTGTTCGATGAATTCACTGTAGCTGTCCAGGTCCTCGGCCAGCACCTGCAGCAGGTAGTCGGCATCGCCGGTGATCTTGTGGCAGGCGACCACCTCGGGCAGCGCGCGCACCACCGCCTCGAAGTCGTCCGGCGCCTTGTCGCCGTGGCTGGCGAAACGCACCTGGACGAAGGCAAGGATCTCCAGGCCCAGCAGGCGGCGGTCGAGGTTGGCCTGGTAGTCGCGGATCACGCCTTCCTCTTCCAGGCGCCTGCGCCTGCGCCAACAGGGCGTGACGCTGAGCGACAGGCGCTCGCTCAACTCGGCGTTGGACAGGCTGGCGTCGGCCTGCAGCAGGGCGAGCAGGGCACGGTCGGTGTCGTCGAGGGTGACCTGCTTGGATAATTTTTTCGCCATGGGTGCCAGTCCTGAAATAACAGACTCGAAAAGCTAACATTGCGAGTCAATAAAGCAAAGAACGCCCAGCGCCTGCGCAATAGCCTAGTGGTCAACCAACCACCACACAGGCTTCGCCACCATGTTGACCGTCTTCAGCGCCAACCACCGCCTGCACCATGGCACAGAGCTCAAGGATGGCGTGCTCAAGCCATCGTTCGAACAACCCAGCCGCGCCGACACCGTGTACGACCGGGTGCGCACGGTCGGCCTCGGCGATATCGTCTCGCCGCAGGCCTTCGACCGGGCCTGCTACGTCAAGGCCCACAGCGAGCGTTACGTGCACTTCCTGGAAACCGCCTGGCAGCAGTGGACCGCCCTGGGCCGCAGCCATGACGCGCTGCCGTTGGTGTGGCCGGTACGCGACCTGGCCGGCGAGCGGGTCCCCCGGCATATCGATGGCCAGCTCGGGTTCTTCGCCATGGACGCCGGGGCGCCGATCACCGCCACCACCTGGCGGGCGGTGAAGACCAGCGCCGACCTGGCGCTGACCGGCCTCGAACTGCTCGACCAGGGCCAGCAGGCCGCCTTCGCCCTGTGCCGCCCGCCGGGGCATCACGCCGCCCGCGAGTACATGGGCGGTTACTGCTACCTGAACAACGCCGCGATTGCCGCCGAGCATGCCTTGACCCGTGGGGCAACCAAGGTCGCGGTACTGGACGTCGACTTCCACCACGGCAACGGCACTCAGACCATTTTCTACGACCGCCCGGACGTGCTGTTCGTCTCGCTCCACGGCGAACCGGCGGACTCCTACCCGTACTTCTGCGGCTACGCCGACGAGGTTGGCGCAGGCGCGGGCGAGGGCTTCAACCTCAACCTGCCACTGCCCAAGGGCACGCGCTGGGCGGCCTACCAGCAGGCCCTGGAGCAGGCCTGTGCACGCCTGCGCCGCCATGCGCCCGAGGTACTGGTGGTGTCACTGGGCGTGGACACCTTCAAGGACGACCCGATCAGCCACTTCCAGCTCGACAGCCCGGACTACCTGGCCATGGGCCGGATGATCGCCGCCGTGGGCGTGCCGACCCTGTTCGTCATGGAGGGCGGCTACATGGTCGATGAGATCGGCATCAATGCGGTGAACGTGCTGACCGGGTTCGAAGAAGCCCGTGGCTAAGGCCGTGCTGGCCCAATCGCTGCGGCGAACCGCAGCGATTGGGCCAGCACGGCCACACAAGTTTCAAAACTGCCTCGAAAACACCAACAACAATCCCAGAGGTTTCCCCATGCAGCCTGAATCCCCGGCAGCCCCAGGCGGCCGCCACCTGCAACGCACCCTGAGTAACCGCCATATCCAGCTGATTGCCCTCGGCGGCGCCATCGGCACCGGCCTGTTCATGGGCTCGGGCAAGGTCATCGCCTTGTCCGGCACCTCGATCCTGCTGGTCTACATGATCATCGGCTTCTTCCTGTTCTTCGTCATGCGCGCCATGGGCGAGCTGTTGCTGTCGGACCTCAACTTCAAGTCGTTCGCCGACTTCGCCGGTGCCTATATCGGCCCGCGCGCGGCGTTTTTCCTGGGCTGGTCGTACTGGCTGAGCTGGAGCGTGGCGGTGGTCGGCGATGCGGTGGTGGTCGGCGGCTTCTTCCAGTACTGGTTCCCCGGGGCACCCGCCTGGGCACCGGCACTGGCGATGCTGGTCACCCTGTTCACCCTCAATGTGCTGACGGTGAAGGCATTCGGCGAGGTCGAATTCTGGTTCGCGATCATCAAGATCATCGCCGTGCTGGCATTGATCGCGGTGAGCCTGGTGCTGATTGCCACGGCGTTCGTGTCGCCCACCGGGGTGACCGCTTCGCTGTCGCACCTGGTGCAGCCGGAAGCGGCGTTTCCCCATGGACTCAGTGGATTCTTCGCGGGCTTCCAGATCGCCATCTTCTCGTTCGCCGGCACCGAACTGATCGGCACCACCGCCGCCGAAACCCGCGACCCGCGGCGCAGCCTGCCCAAGGCGATCAACGCCATCCCGGTGCGCATCATCCTGTTCTACGTAGTGGCACTGGCCTGCATCATTGCCGTCACCTCGTGGGCCAAGGTCGCGCCCAACCGCAGCCCGTTCGTCGAGCTGTTCCTGCTGGCCGGTTTCCCGGCGGCGGCGGGCATCGTCAACTTCGTGGTGCTGACCTCGGCCGCCTCGTCGGCCAACAGCGGCGTGTTCTCCACCAGCCGCATGCTGTTCGGCCTGGCCGAGCGCAGCCAGGCGCCCGGTGTGTTCCGACGCCTGTCGGGCAACAGCGTGCCGTTGGCCAGCCTGGGCTTCTCGTGCCTGTTGATGCTGCTGGGGGTGCTGCTGCTGTTCATCTTCCCCGAGGTGATGACGGTGTTCACCCTGGTGTCGAGCCTGTCGGCGGTGCTGGTGATCTACACCTGGTCGACCATCCTGGTGGCCTACCTGGGCTACCGCCGGCGCCATCCCGAGCGTCACGCCCGGGCCAGTTTCCGCCTGCCCGGCGGGGTGCCGATGGCCTGGCTGAGCCTGGCGTTCCTGCTGTTCGTGCTGGTGCTGCTGGCACTGCAGCCGGACACGCGCATGGCGCTGTACGCGATGCCGCTGTGGTTCGCCGGCCTGGCCATCGCCTACCGGCGCCTGGCCAGGCGTGCGCTCAGCCTGCCAGCAATGCCGACAGCGCGCTGAACGAAGGGCGAGTCGCCACGTCGGGGTGCTGGCAGCGTCGGGCCAGTTGGTGCAGCGATGCATCGCCCTCCTGGCACTGCGTGAGCAGCTCTTCGACGAGGATGCCGAAGGCCCGCACCTCCAGGCGTTCAAGGGCGTTGGCCTGTGGTCCTGCATCCAGCGGGTGGAACGAGGCGGCGCCGAAGTCACCCAGCAGGCACTGGCCGTCCTCGGCGAACAGGATGTTGTGCCCGTACAGGTCGCCGTGGCTCAGGCCACGGGCGTGCAGGTGCGCGCACACCGAGGCGATGCTGCTGGCCAGACGGCGTACCACGGGCAACGCAAGCTGGCGGCCCTCTGGGTGACGGTCGCGGGTACAGCTGTCGAGGCTGGGCGGCCCGGCGAGGTTGCGCCAGGTCGGGTCGATCAGTTGCATCACCAGTGCCGGCAATTGCTGGGGATGGTCGTCGATACGGCCGATCAGGCCCACCAGTTGGTGGTGATCGCCGGCGGCGATGCAGGCGCGCATTTCCGCAAGGGGCGAGCCGTCGCTGGTCATTGCACCTTTGTACAGCTTGACGGCCACCGGGCTGTCATGACCCTGGCGGTAGGCACGGTGGATCAGCCCGGAAGCGCCGCGTCCCAGTTCTTCTTCGAGTTGCACGTCCTGCCAGCGAATGCTCGGGCAGTGGCCGTCCACCTCGGGTGGGCCGAAACCGCGCGTCATCGGGTTGTCGGCATAGGCCAGCCAGGCCAGGCTGGGCAGGCGCAGCAGCCAGTCGGGCAGGTTGCTCAGCTGGTTGCTGGCGATGCGTAGCAGCTCCAGCCGTTCGCAGCGGGCCAGGCCCTCGGGCAGCTGCGTGAGGCGGTTGCCGGCGAGCATCAGTTTTTGCAGGTGCAGGCAGTCACCCAAGGCGTCCGGCAACTGCTGCAGGCGGTTGTCGGTAAGTACCAGCGAGCGCAAGCGCGGGGGGAGTGCCTGGGCATCGACGTATTCAATGCGGTTGCTCTTGAAACCCACGGTTTCCAACGCCTGGCAGCGTCCGATGCCAGGGGGTATGCGGATAAAGCGGTTGTTGGCGCAGAACAATACCTTCAACCGGGTCAGCCGATACAGGTCGTCAGGCAGCTCGGTCAGCACGTTGTCGCTGAGGTCGAGCACTTCCAGGCTGTCAGCCAGTTCGAAGATCTCTCGGGGAAATTCACCCAGCCCCTGGTTCAGGTTCAGGCGGGTGATGCCGCGCAGGCGGCCGGCGCGCAGGTCGTCGAGGGTATGCATGCAAGGCTCTGCTGTCGAGGGGCTGGCCATTCTACGGGGTTGCACCGTGCAAATCTGCATATGGGTTGCGACTTAAGTCCGGTGGCGGGCGAGTGGCGCCGGTCCATACTCAAGCTTCGCCCTTCAATAACAACAAGTACCGGGTTGCGAACCAATGACCTATCAGCACAGTTACGCCCATTCCATCGCCGACCCTGCGGCCTTCTGGCAGGCTCAGGCCGACCCGCTGGCCTGGCAGCGCAAGCCAACGCTCACCCTGCAGCAGAACCCCGACGGCACCCACCGCTGGTTCGCCGACGGCCGCCTGAACAGCTGCCACCTGGCCCTCGACCATCAGATCGAGCAGGGCCGGGGCGAGCAGTTGGCACTGATCTACGACTCGCCGGTGACCGGTGTGCAGCAGGCGTTCACCTACCATCAGCTGCGCGACGAAGTGGCGCGCCTGGCCGGCCTGCTGCGCACGCTGGGGGGGGGCAAGGGCGATGGGGTGATCATCTACATGCCGATGGTGCCCCAGGCGGCCATGGCCATGCTCGCCTGTGCGCGCATCGGTGCGGTGCATTCGGTGGTGTTCGGCGGCTTTGCCGCCAACGAACTGGCCTTGCGTATCGATGATGCCCGGCCAGCGCTGTTGCTCACTGCCTCCTGCGGGCTGGAGTTCGACCGGGTGATCGAATACAAGCCGCTGGTCGACCGTGCCCTGCAACTGGCCCGCCATCAACCCAAACATGTGCTGGTGCTGCAGCGCCAGCAGGCGCGTGCAGAGCTGCAGCCGGGGCGCGACCTGGACTGGCAGCAGGCGCTGGCCGGTGCCGAACCTGTAGCCCCGGTCGAGCTGGACGCGGGCGATCCGCTGTACATCATGTATACCTCTGGCACCACCGGCAAACCCAAGGGCATCGTCCGTGAAAACGGCGGCAACGCGGTGGCCCTGTGCTACGCCATGCGCCACATCTATGGCATGCAGGCGGGCGATGTGTGGTGGGGCATTTCCGATGTGGGTTGGGTGGTTGGCCATTCGCTGATCGTCTACGGGCCCTTGATGAGTGGCTGCACCACGGTGTTCTACGAGGGCAAGCCGATCCGTACGCCGGACGCCGCGGCGTACTGGCGGATTATCGAGCAATACAAGGTCAACGCACTGTTCTGTGCGCCAACCGCCATGCGCGCGATCCGCAAGGAAGACCCGGAGGGCGAGCTGATCCGCCGCCATGACCTGGGTTCGTTGCGGCAACTGTTCCTCGCCGGTGAAAAGCTCGACTCCAGCACCCATGAGTGGCTGGAACGGGTCAGTGGCAAACCGGTACACGACCACTGGTGGCAGACCGAGACCGGCTGGCCGGTCACCGCGCCCTGCGTGGGGCTTGAAGGCAGTGCCGCCCGGCCAGGGTCGAGCAACCGTGCGGTGCCGGGTTATCACGTACAGGTGCTGGACGACGATGGCAAGCCGCTGGGGCCGAACCAGCAGGGCGCCATCGTCATTGCCCTGCCATTGCCGCCGGGTTGCAGCCAGACCTTGTGGGGTGACCACGAGCGTTACCTGCAGGCCTATCTGCACAGCTACCCGGGGTATTACCACACCGGTGACGGTGGCTACCTGGATGACGACGGCTTCGTCTACATCATGGGCCGTACCGACGATGTGATTAACGTCTCGGGGCATCGATTGTCGACCGGCGAAATGGAGGACCTGGTAGCCCGCCACCCGGCGGTGGCCGAATGCGCGGTGATCGGTGTGCACGACGAAATCAAGGGCCAGGTGCCGCTGGCGCTGGTGGTGCTCAAGGACGGCCAGGGCATCGGCGAGGCGCAGTTGCAGGGGGAACTGGTGGCCAGTGTGCGCGAGCATATCGGTGCGCTCGCCTGTTTCAACCGGGTGCGCCTGGTCAAGCGCCTGCCCAAGACCCGCTCGGGCAAGATTCTGCGCGCGGTGCTGCGCAAGATTGCCGATGGGCAGGATTATGTGCCGCCGTCGACGCTGGATGATCCGGCGGTGTTGGGTGAGATCGAGGGGGTGTTGGCGGATCTGCCAAGGGCGGGGTGATGCGCTTACCCAGATGACGCCATCGCCGGCAAGCCGGCTCCCACATTATCGCGTGCAATTGCCTGATTTTTGTGGGAGCTGGCTTGCCAGCGATGAGGCCCTTTCAGGATGGGCTATTTTGTGGCCCCACCTGATGCAACTGCCCCAGCCGGCTGCGGGTACGCATCAGGTCGGCAATTGCCCCACCCAAGCTTTCCTCCAGGGCCCGCTGGCCGATCACCGTCAGCTGGCGGTCCTGGTCATACAGCACATCCACCAGGTTGACGAAGCGTTGCTGCGCCGCCAGCGAACATTCGGCCAGGTCGTCCAGCCCATCGATGATCCATTGATCGTATTGCTCGGCCAGCGCCAGGTAGTCGATCACAGCGGTGGGCTGTTCGCACAACCCGTTGAAACTGAACATCACCTGTCGGCCATCCACCGCCAGGGCCCGTAATGGCCGGTTGTTGACCTGCAGCGTGACTGGCTGCCGGGTGGGCAGGTCAAGGCCGTGGCGCTGCGCCGCATCCCCCGGCCAGACATAGTGCCCCTGGGTGAAGCACTGGTGCTCACGGTTGGCCGGCAGGCTGCGAAAATCGGTGTCGCCACCCACTTCCAGCACCTGCATGCGGCCATTGATCAGGCGGATCACCGGCAAGAAGCGTTCGTGGTAGAGCGGGTTGGGCAGCAGCCCCTCGGGCGCGTAGTTGGAGGTCACCAGCAGCAAGATGCCGCGCTCGAACAAGGCATTGAACAGCCGGGTCAGCAGCATGGCGTCGCCGATGTCGTGCACGTGGAACTCATCGAAGCACAGGACCTGCACGTCACCCAGCAATTCGTCGAGGGTTGCCCCCATGGCATCGTCCAGTGCCCGGTGGCGGTGCATGCCCTGGTGCAGGCGGGCGAAGAAGTCGTGAAAGTGCAGGCGGCGCTTCTGCGCCACCGGTACCGCCTCGAAGAAGTTGTCGAGCAGCCAGCTCTTACCGCGGCCAACCGAGCCATGCAGGTACAGGCTGCGTGGTTGCCCGTCGTCCAGCGCCGCCAGCTGCGCGGCCATGGCCTCGATCACCCGGCACTGGCCGTCGCTCAGGGTGTAGCTGCGCTCGGCGGCCTTGGCTTGGAAGTGGGCCAGAAGCGCACAAGGTTGTCGCCTGGAGGTCTGCAGGCGCTGGTTCAGTTGTCGCATATAAGAGGGAGACCAGCGGGGCAAGAGGTGCGTTCCTTGGGAGTGAAGGGAACATCCAGCTTGCACGAATACAGAGATGACAAGCAATCGGGAGGAGGGAAATGAGAGAGCACCCTGTGGAAGAGTCGGTACTTTGCAGAACTGCCTGAACCGAACAACCTGTTTGGGCTCAGGCAGAGTTTGGTGGAATCAGTGGGGATGGCGGGCAATCAACCCGTACCCTCTCAGCTCGATGGTCGACTGATCGTTGTAATCAAGAACCAACAGCGTGATGCACTTGGGCATGGGAGGGGTCAGCAACCAACCGTTGCTTCCGAACGTTGTATCAATTTCCCCGCTCGCATCCAGCCGTACGATCGCGGTGGGCTCATCTTGGAAGGGGAGCGTATGTTGAACGCCTACCAGCACACCTTGTTTGTCGGGCGTGACTGCGAACGCTACGCTGCGGTCAAACTCAGCTCGCTGGAATAGTCTCGCATTGCCGCCATTGAATGTTTGATCGACGGTGCCGTCCAGGTTCAGGCGTAGCAAGAACCCGCTATCTGCAACATTACCCACGATGTAGATTGCACCGTGCGCCTGCACGACGGAGTGGACGTTGATATGGGCCGTGTCGGGATGTCCGGGTAGACGTGTGGCAATCCATATGCCTTCATCGCCAAAACTGGAGATCACGGCACCGTTTTTATCTATCGCGCCAACCCAGCCTTGAACATCATCGCCAAGATATCGGTAATACCCATGGTAATAGAATCCATCATGTTTGGTGGCGTTGTACCGGGCAGCCACCCCCATGGTTAACAACCTATGACCGTTCCTTACGAAGTATCTGCGCATGCCTACTTCATTGAATGTAGTGTCGAGGTTCCCTTTCAGATCAAACTGTGCGAGCCCAGAGTTTACCGCTTGGCGTAACTTCCCATCGGGGAACTGAGGGACGCTACCGGCATATCCTGCTGCGCTGTCATTACGCTCCTCTTCGTTCACCATACCGGGTTCTTCAGGGTAAGCGATGACTTTGAAACCCTGGTTGCCGAAACCTGGATCCAACAATCCCGTGTTTTTGTTCAAACGGAAAATGGAAAATTTTGCAATTTCGCGAAGTGCAACCCCACAGGTCAGATAATCGCCGCTTTCGACAAAGCAGAACCAAGCACCATGTCCCTCCGGTATGGTGATGTACGCGGTGCCTTGCGCACCAAACGCTGTGACGATCTGACCATCTTGCGTATGCTTGGTTACGAGCACTTGATGTTTGCCTGCTGCAGTTATAGTTGCCATCGAACTATAGAAAAAGCCTCCCACTAAGTAAGGTGGTCGGGCAATAATTTCAACGGGCTGATCGGTGGGTAGCGATAGGTCGATACGAGTCCACGCTTGTTTGGCGGTGTGCATGTCTATGTACTCCAATTTACGGAGTGCTTAGTGCACTTCAATAGCGCATGCCTGTCACCTGGCAGATTTATCAGTAGCCGACCATGCCCTGTGTGCTAAAAGTGGGGATTATCTGATTGAAATGGGGGGGAAGTGAGATGTATTCGCGCGAGGCGGAAAACGACGGGTGATCAGGTCTGATGAATGCCGACCTCATCGCCCGCAAGCCCCACACATGGACTGCACAATAGCTGAGCGGCCTTGCGTCGCAAGAGGGCTGTGCAGCAACCCTGGCGATTCTTGCCGTGATGCTGAAAACCGAGAGCCGCTGTGCAGCCCTTTCGCGGCACAAGGCCGCTCCTACAGAGAATGCGTAAGCCCTAGGCTGTGGGAGCCGGCTTGCCGGCGATGAGGCCAGTGCAGGCGATTGCTCACGGTCAGGCCAGGCAAAACGGGCGATTTTTACTAACCTGCTGTTTTCCAGCGTTTTTTTTCAAAAAAAAGCTTCCCACCTGCAAACAACGCTGTTAAAGTGCCGGCCATTCCCGCACAGCAACAAGCGCGGTGAATGATCAGATCGACAGTGCATCAGTCACTTGTCATATCCGATACAGGGGCGTCGCCAAGCGGTAAGGCAGCAGGTTTTGATCCTGCCATGCGTTGGTTCGAATCCAGCCGCCCCTGCCATTTTCTCTATCTCCAAGCAGTATCTCGCTATCGCCTCAGGGCGATTTTTTCGTTTCTGTCCCCCGGTTTTCCAGCAGCTCGGCCAGTGCCAGGGCCAGCACGTGCTCGTGCACTGGTTTCTGGATCACCAGGCTGTTGGGCAGCTCCATGTCCTCAAGCTCGGCGTACCCCGTGAGAAACACCACCGGCAGCTGCGGGTAACGTTCTCGGGCCGCCAGGGCCAGTTGCGCGCCATCGAACTCGGGCATGGCGAAGTCGGTGAGCAGCAGGTCGGTGCGTACGTCGAGCTGGGCCAGGGCCTGTTCGCCGCTGTGCGCCTCGCGCACCTCATAGCCCAGGCGGCGCAGCACGTCGCCGATCAATTCACGTACCAGATGGTCGTCGTCCACCAGCAGGATGTGGCGGTTGCCGCCATCGGCCAATTGGCTGCGCGCCCTGAACGGGTCCGGCGGGCTGGCGCTGGCCTGCGCCCGAATGGCCGGCAAGTAGACGCTGACCTGGGTGCCGCGCCCAGGTGCGGTCTCCAGGCCCACGCCACCACCGGACTGCTTGGCAAAGCCGAACACCTGGGCCAGGCCCAACCCCGAACCCTTGCCGGTGTCCTTGGTGGTAAAGAACGGCTCGAACACTTTGGCCGCGATCTCTTCGCTCATGCCGCACCCTGTGTCGCGAATGCTCAGCCGCACGTAGTCGCCTGGCTCCGGGTCTTGCGGGTTGCTCGGGGTGGTACTGACATGGGTGTTCCGGGTGGCCAGTATCAGCTGGCCTCCGCTGGGCATGGCATCACGGGCGTTGATCGCCAGGTTGAGGATGGTCATCTCGGTCTGGGTCGGGTCGGTGAGCGCCTGCCACAGCTGGGTGTCCAGCTCCAGGCGAACCGAGATGCTGCCCCCCAGGGTGTGTCGCAGCAATTCTTCCAGCCCGGCCAGGGTCCGGTTGAGGTTCAGTGGCACCGGTTCCAGGCGCTGCTTGCGCGAGAACGCCAGCAGTTGCGCGGTCAGCTTGGCGCCGCGCTCGCCGGCTTCGCGGATGTTTTGCAGGCGTTTGCCGGCGCTGTCCATCCGGCCGTTGTCCAGCTCGCTTTGCAGGAAGCTGGCGCCGGTGAGAATGACCGTCAGCAAGTTGTTGAAGTCGTGAGCCACCCCGGCGGTGAGCTGGCCGACAGCCTCCAGCCGCTGCATCTGCTGCAGCGCGGCCTCTACGCGCTCACGTTCGGCGATCTGTTCGCGCAGGCGTTCGTTGGCGTTGGCCAGGTCCAGAGCGGCTTCGCGTTCGCTGCTGATGTCGCGGGCCACCACATGCAGCAGGGTGTCGTCCGCCACCACCACCCAGGACAGCCAGCGCTGCTGGCCGCTGGCGTGCATGATGCGCCCGACGAAACGGGCACTGCTGCGCCCGAGCGACAACGTGGCGAGCTCTGTGAGCAAGGCGTCCTGTTCGGCTTCGGGCAGCAACTGCAGCAGCGAGATCTGCCCCAGGCGTTCGCGGCTGAAGCCCAGGCAGGCTTCCCAGGCCGGGTTCAGCGCCACGGGGGTGAGGTCCTTGTTCAGTACCGCCAGCAAGTCCTGGGACAGCTCCCAGGCGCGGTCACGTTCGCGGGTGCGGCGTTCAACGCGCTCACCGAGCATTGCGTTGAGCTGTTCCAGGGTGCGGGTAGCCTGGCGCTGTTGGTGAATGTCCTGCAGCACGCCGGTGAAGCGTACGCACTGCCCGTCGACGAAATGAGTCTGGCCGCTGGACAGCAGCCAGCGGGGTTCCAGGCCATCCGCTTGGTGGATGCGAAACTCCACCCGATAACGGCCGCCGCTGTCCGGGCGCATCGCTTGCTCGACCGCCGCGCGCACGTGCGGCAGGTCGTCGGGGTAAACGCCGGCATAAAACAGCTCAAGGCTCATGGCGCTGTCGACCGGCAGGCCGAACAGCAGCTTGCAGCGCTCGTCCCAGTTCATCTGGCCATCTTGCGGGCGATAGTCCCAGGTCCCCATGCCAGCGGCATCGATGGCGATGCGCGCGCGCGCTTCGACTTCCGCCAGCGCTTCTTCGGCACGGCGTCGGCGCTGACGTTCCTGGACTTCACCCAACGCCCGGTGTACGGCCTTGGGCAGCAGTGGCAGGTTCTTCTTCAGCACGTAGTCGGTGGCGCCCAGGCGGATCATCTCCACCGCGTGCTCTTCGCCATAGATGCCGGAGAGGAAGATGAACGGCACGTCCGGCGCCAGGCGTTGGGCGGTGGCCAGTACCTCGGCACCGGAGGAACCCGGCAGCACGCAGTCGCAGAGGATCAGGTCGAAGCGCTCTTCGCCCAGGGCCAGTGCAGTGCCGACGTGCTCGAACACCCGCCGTGGCTGCACCTGCAACCCACTGCGCTCCAGGCGCAGCAGGATCAGTTCGGCATCCATGCTGCTGTCTTCGACCATCAGCAATTTCAATGGCGTTTGCTGCATCATGCCGGCCTCAGTGGTTGCTGCCAGGGTTCAGGCATGGGATGCCGGGCGCAGGCTTGTCGAGCACCGCCCAGAACACTTCGAGGCCGGCGATGGCGCTGACGAAGTCCTTGAACTCCACGGGCTTGACCAGGTAGGCACTGACCCCCAGCTCGTGGGCACGCTGCAGGTCGGGCTTTTCCTGGGAAGAGGTCAGCATGATGATCGCAAGGGTGCGCAACTGCGGGTGGGCGCGTACCTGGGCCAGCACCTCCAGGCCATCGACCTTGGGCAGCTTGAGGTCCAGCAGCATCACCGCCGGGTTGCCCGTTTCACGCTCGGCGTGGGCATTGCGCCGCAGCAGGTAGTCCAGGGCCTCGGCACCGTCGCGCAGCACGACCACCTCATGGGCCAGCTGGCTGCGCTCCAGCGCCAGCAGGGTAAGCTCCAGGTCCCTGGGGTTGTCTTCGACCAGCAGGATGGGCTTGGGCATGATCGTCGGCAGCCTCAGGCAGTCGTCGGTTGGTGAGGAAGGGTGAAGTGGAAGCTGGCGCCCTGGTCGAGCTGGCCGTTGGCCCATACCCGACCGTCGTGGCGCTCGATGATCCGCCGCACACTGGCCAGGCCGATCCCGGTGCCTTCGAACTCCTCCATGCGGTGCAGGCGCTGGAACACGCCGAACAGCTTGTCGACGTAGGCCATGTCGAAGCCCACCCCGTTGTCGCGCACGTACACCTCGGTTTCGTGTCGATGGCGCACGGCACCGATCTCGATGAGGGCTGCTTCACGGCCCCGGCTGTACTTGATGGCGTTGGCGATGAGGTTATGCAGGACCATGTTGATGAACGCCGGGTCGGCGATCACCTTGGGCAGTGGCGCCACCGACCAGGTGATCGACCTCCCGGCATAGTCCGGTGCCAACTCCGTGCGGATCAACTCGACCAGTGCATTGAGGTCGACATCGCACAGGCGCAGGGCCGAGCGGCCCATTTGCGAGAAATTGAGCAGGTTGTCGACCAGGGTGCCGGCAAATTGCGCGGCTTCCTCGATATGGCCGAGGAAACGCTTGCCGCGCTCGGTCAGCTGCGCACCTTCGATCTCGCCCAGCAGCTCGCTGTAACCGGCGATATGCCGCAGCGGTGCACGCAGGTCGTGGGACACGCTGTAGGAGAACGCTTCAAGTTCCTGGTTGGAGCGCTTCAGTTCACCGGCCAGTTGCGCCAGTTCCTCGGCCTTGCGCAGGACGATGCCCAGCACCGCGCCGCGCAGTTCGGTCACGGCCTCAATGATCAACGGGTCCCAGGGGTTACTGAAATCACGGACTTCCTCCTGCCAGCAGTCGAAACTGTGCCGCGGGTTGAGGTTGCCCAGCGGGCCGACCTGCTTGTCCGGGCGCCCGGCCCAGTTGACCGTATGCGCCTGTTCGGGGCGGAACCACAGCAGGTAGTGCGAGTGCAGCTGCGAGATGGCCACCGCCAGCACGCCGGCGGCATGTTCGGCCAGCGCCGGAAGCGCTTCGATGTCGCGGCGTGCATTGTCGGTGTGGAACAGCGTCTCGTCGCCACGCTCGGCCAGCCAGCGCACCAGGGCATTGATCTGTGCCGCCGGCGGCGTTTTGCCAATCAGGTCGCAGCGCTCGGCGCTGACGATCGCCGCGCCCGAGGCTCCGGCAAACTGCAGCATCACTTCGGGCAGGGCCAGCAAGCCTGCGCTGACGCTGTCGTGGTCGGCCATCGACGCGAGCATGTGCACGATGCGCTGGCGCAGGTCGAGCACACGGCGGGTGCTGGCGTGCTTCTCAAAGGCTTCGATCTGCAGCGACAGCACGTTGGCCAGCAGCTCGCAGGCGGTGCGAGTCTGGAAGCCTACCGCGCGTGGTTGCTCGTGATGGCAGGAGATCAGGCCCCAGAGCTGGCCATCAACCACGATCGACAGCGACATCGAGGCCAGCGTGCCCATGTTGCGCATGTACTGCAGGTGCACCGGCGAGACGCTGCGCAACGCTGCGAAGCTCATGTCCAGGGCGTTGCCGGTACGTGGGTTGGTGGCAGGCCGCAGCGGGGAGGGTAGGTAGTCGGCGTCCTCGATCACACGGATGCGGTTGATGCGATACAGCTCGCGGGCCTGGCGCGGGATGTCCGAGGCCGGGAAGCAATGGCCCAGGTAGAGGGGGTAGCCGGGGTCGGCGTCCTCGGCGAGTACCGTACCGGTGCCTTCGGCGTCGAAGCGATAGGCCTTGACCCGGCCGAAGCCGGTGATGCGCTTGATCTGCCGTACCGAGCGCTGCAGCAACTCTTCGATACTGGTGGCCTGGTGCAAGGTACTGATGAAGGCCCGCACCAGCGGGTAGTAGTCGCCTTGCTGGGCATCCGTTTCGTGACAGGTCTCGAACTCAAGGATCAGCACCTGGTCGTGGCGGTGGGCGAGCACCCGCAGTGCGGCCTGGCAGGGCGCGCCCTCGCGTAGCCGCACATCCCCGATGTGGAAGGGGAATACCTCGTCGGCGGGCAGTCGGCCCAGGTGGCCATGCAGGTCGAAGGTGTTGTCGAGCAGCGCAGGGAGGGCCTGGCCAAGCAGCTCGCGGGCAGACACGCCCAGCCATTGCTCGACATTCTCGCTGGCCTGCAGGATGCGCAGGTCATGCTCGTCCAGCACCAGCAGGAAGCCCTGTGGCTGGATGCTGCCAGGTACCTGGATCGGTTCCTCGGCGCAACGCTCGATGGCTTGGTCGAGCGGGTTGGGGGGGGTGCTCAAAGGGATCTCCTGCAGGTTCCGTCCACGCACGAGGTATGACGGTAACAGAAGGCCGGATGTTTTGTCGGAACAAGGTGTATTGGGTTGTGGAATTTGCTGATGCATGCCCGAGAGCAGGGTGAAATTCCGCAGTGGCTGCAGTGTGTTTCCTGCGCGTTGCCAGCCCTTTTCATTAATGCCAAAGAGAGGGATCCCACGCCTGTTCGGATCCGATCGCGCTGCTACGCTCAAGCTCAACCCTTCCGGACAAGGATCGACCGCTGATGCAACGCTTGATGGCCGCGCTGTTGGGCCTGTGGTTGAGCGGCAGTGCCGTGGCTGCAGAGTTTCTGGTGGATGTGCAGGTGCGCGTGCAACGCGGCTGCATGCTGGTCGGCCAGCAGCGCGAGGCGGGTGCCCAGGCCCTCGGGGTGATCGACCTGGGTAGCGCGGCCCGACTGGACGGGCCGGGTGCGCCCTTGGGCGGCGCGCTGTTCAGCCAGCGCCCGCCGCGCCTGGAGTGCAACCCCGATACCCCCTATCAAGTACGCGTCGATGGCGGCCAGCATGGCGGCACCGGTGCGCTGCGTTACCTGGCCAGCGACGACCGCCAGGCCAAGCCGATCCCTTATCGCCTGTTCCGCGACGCCGCCTGGCGTGAGCCGCTCGAGGTTGGGGTGGCGCAGTCGGCGCGGGTGCCGGGCAGCGGCTCGGTGGAGCTGCCGCTGTTTGCGCGGATCGACTCCCTGGCCTGGGTGCCGCGCGCCGGCCTGTACGCCGACCTGCTCAAAGTCACGGTCACCTGGTGAGGAGCCACGCCATCATGCACAAGGACGCGCTGCAACGCACTTCGCTACTGCTGCTCACCCTCGGCCCACTGTTGCTACCCAGTGGCGCCGCCCATGGCACCAGTACCGGTTTCATCCAGGCACGCCTGGTGATCAGTGCCGCCTGCCAGATCGACAGCGGCCAGCAGCCGGCAGCGCTGGGCAACCCTGGCCTGATGGACTTCGGTGCCCGTGGCCCGACCTGGGACCAGGCACTGACCAGCCGGGTGGACGAGGCAGGCGGTGAAGGCAGCCTGCAGATCAGTTGTTCGCCACAGGTGCGCGCGTTCAGTGTGCGGATCAATGGCGGGCTCAATGGTAGCGACGGCGTGCGCCGGTTGAGCAATGGCCGCGAACTGATCCCCTACCAACTGGCGGTCGATCCCGGTGGCAACGGCCGCTATGTGGTCGGCCAGGCCCGCACCTTCACCATCAGCGGCACGCAGCAGGTGCCCGTGCCCATCTACGGCGTGGTGGTCGCGCAACCGCGCGCGCTGCCCGCCGGGCTGTACCGCGACACCCTCAGGGTGACACTGGACTGGTAACACGCAAGGAGATCCTCATGCCCAAGCACATCACCCGCTGCCTCCTCGCCGGCCTTGGCCTGGCGCTGGCAGCCCAGGCCCAGGCGGCCACCGTCACCGGCACCATCAACTCGACCCTGACGCTGACCGCCGCCTGCCAGGTCAACGGCACTGGCGGCACCTCGGGGCTGAACTTCGGCAGCCTCAATTTCGGCACCCAGGATTCGCTGTTCACCACGGCCAACGGGCAAGTGCTCGGTGGTGGTGGCGGCGCGATGAGCATCCTCTGCTCTTCGGGCACGATACCGGTGATCAAGGTGAAGGGCGGGGCCCATGACGGGCAGTCGGCCGGCGGTACCCGCGCGCTGGCCGATGGCTCCGGCAACTTCGTGCCCTATGACTTCTACACCGACGCCGGGCATACGACCCTGCTGGCCATCGACGGCACCATCACCCTGCCGACCAGCACCGGCGTGGCGCAGACCGTCAACCTGTATGGCCAGGCGCGCGGCAAGGCGGGCCTGCCGGCCGGGGTGTACACCGACACGGTGGCGGTCGAGCTGAGCTTCTGAGCCATGCCAGGCGCATGGCGGCTGCCGGCTGTCGGGCTGGGCTTGCTGTTGGCGCAAGGTGCGCTGGCCGCGACCGGCAGTACCTTCCAGGTGAGCGCGCAGATCGTTGCCGGCTGCCTGGTGGTCGGCGGGGTGACCACTTACGGCGTGCTGGACTTCGGCACCAGTTCGGCGCTGTCCACGGCCACCTTGAGCACGTCGCTCGGCGGTACCACGGTGACCTTCCAGTGCACTCCAGGGGTGGCGATGAGCATGAGCCTGGACGGTGGCCAGAACAGCGCCAGTGGCACCCGCAACCTCAAGCGCAGCGGCGGCAGCCAGCTGCTGGCCTACCAGCTGTACCGCGACGCCGCCTTCAGCCAGAGCCTGGCCATCGGCAGCAGCGTCACCGTGAGCTATAGCGACCCAACGGCGATCAAGTTGCCGGTCTACGGCCGTACTGCCTTGCCCGGCACCCTGCCGGCGGGGACCTACACCGACGTGGTGCAAGTGACGGTGACCTGGTAACGCCGGCGCCGTGAACCAATGAATGCAGAAGGAGAGGGGCATGGGGGCAAGCGCGAAACTGGCGCGAACGCTATTCGGGATGCTGCTGTTGGCCAGCGCGCAGGCCATGGCGGCGACGTCGGTACTGATCTGGCCGATCGACCCGGTGCTGGAGGCTGAACAGAAGGCCGGCGCGCTGTGGCTGGAAAACCGTGGTACGGCGCCGGCCAGCCTGCAGGTGCGGGTGTTCGCCTGGCGCCAGGGCGAGTACCAGGAGCAGTTCCAGGCCCAGCGCGAAATCATCGGCAGCCCGCCGGTGGCCAACATCGCACCGGGGCAGAAGCAACTGATTCGCCTGACCCGCACCGGCAGCTCGCCGGCCGGCCAGGAACAGGCTTATCGCATCATCATCGACGAGATCCCGTCGCCTTTGCCGGCCGACACCGCCAGTGAGGGACCGAAGGCGGCGATCCGCCTGCAGATGCGCTATTCGGTGCCGTTGTTCGTCTATGGCGAAGGCTTGTGGGGCAAGCCCGACCCGGACGGCAAGCGCAGTGCCGAGGGCGTGGGCAAGCCGCAACTGAGCTGGCGTGCGGTGACGGTGCAGGGCAAGCCCTATGTCGAACTGCGCAACACCGGCCCGGTGCACGCCCGGCTCACCGATGTGGTGCTGCAGCAAGGCGGCCAGGACAAACCCCTGGTCGAGGGGCTGCTGGGGTATGTGCTGCCGGGCGCGAGCATGCGCTGGCCGGTGCCGACCGCACCCGGTGCGGCCAGTGTGCTCAAGGGGCGGGTCAACGGTCAGGAGGTTGCGCAAGCCATCCGGCAAGGGCAGTGACGCGGCATTGAACGAACGACAGGGGCCAGGGAGGACCCGACAATGGTTGGACATCGTGTGTGAGCTGGGTGCGGGTGGCAGCGCACCGTGTGTGGCTGGGCCTGGCGGTACTGGTGCCCGGTGTGGGCGTGGCCGACGAACTGCCGCCGCCACCCACCGAGCATGCCGCCATCACCGATGCCACGCTGTACCTCGACCTGCTGGTGAACCAGGTGGGCAAGGCTGAGCTGGTGCCGGTGCAGCAGCGCGCCGGGCGCCTGTACCTGGACAGCGATGTGTTGCGCGCGGCCGGCATCAAGCTGCCCAGCGAGCCCCAGGGCGAGGTGGCGCTGGACGCCATTGCCGGCTTGCACACCGACTACGACAGCCAGAACCAGCGCCTGCTGCTGCAGGTGCCGCCGGCCTGGCTGCCCGACCAGCAGGTGGGCGGGCGCAGCCTGTACCCGGCCAGCGATACCCGCACCAGCTTCGGTGCCTTGTTCAACTACGACGCCTACCTCAACGACACCGATGACGGCGGTACCTACCTGGCGGCCTGGAACGAACTGCGGCTGTTCGACGATTGGGGCACGTTTTCCACCACCGGGCAGTGGCGCCAGGCGTTCAACGGCGCGCAGAGCGACACCCGGCAGGGCTTCCTGCGTTACGACACCACTTTCCGCTACACCGACGAGCAGCGGTTGCTGACTTATGAAGCCGGCGACCTGGTCACCGGCGCCTTGCCCTGGAGCACCTCGGTACGCATCGGCGGCCTGCAACTGTCCCGCGACTTCGGGGCGCGGCCCGACCTGGTCACTTACCCGCTGCCGGCCTTCGCCGGCGAGGCGGCGGTACCCACCTCGCTGGACCTGTTCATCAACGGCTACAAGAGCAGCACCACCGAGTTGCAGCCGGGCCCTTACACCCTGACCAACGTGCCGTTCATCAACGGTGCCGGCGAGGCGGTGGTGGTGACCACCGATGCCCTGGGCCGGCAGGTATCGACCACCTTGCCGTTCTATGTCACCAGCAGCCTGTTGGCCAAGGGCCTCACCGACTACTCGGTGGCCGCCGGCAGCCTGCGCCGCGATTACGCTGTACGCGATTTTGCCTATGGGCCGGGCGTCGCCTCGGCGAGCCTGCGCCATGGCCTGACTGACTACTTCACCGTCGAGACCCATGCCGAAACCGCCGCATCGATGATGCTTGGCGGCCTGGGCGGCAACCTGCAACTGGGCACCTTCGGGGTGCTCAACGCCGCCGTGGCCCAGAGCCGTTTCGACGGCGACACTGGCCAGCAGGTGGCGTTGGGTTACCAGTACAACAGCCGCCGACTCGGCTTCAATTACCAGCGCATCGAGCGCCATGGCGACTACGCGGACCTGTCGCTGGTGGACAATCCCTACACCCGGCTGAGCCGGCGCAGCGAGCAGGCCACCGTGAGCCTCAACCTGGACAGCTACGGCAGCCTGGGCGCCGGCTATTTCGACATACGTGCCGGCGATGGCTCGCGCACCCGGCTGATCAACCTGAGCTGGAGCAAGCCGCTGTGGGGCAACAGCAGCCTGTACCTGTCGGCCAATCGCGATGTCGGCGACAGCCAATGGGCGGTGCAGGCGCAACTGGTGATCCCCTTCGACCTGCACGGCACCCTGGCCTTCAGCGCCGAGCGCAGCAAGGACGGTCAGGACCTGCAACGGGTCAACTACAGCCACGCGGTGCCGGTGGGCGGCGGTGTCGGCTACAACCTCGGCTATGCCACCGGCGGTACCAGCGGTGACTATCGCCAGGCCGACCTGACCTGGCGGCTGCAGTCGGTGCAGTTGCAGGCCGGGCTGTATGGCAACCCCGAGCAGATGACCCGTTGGGCCGATGCCAGCGGCTCGGTGGTGTTGATGGACGCCGGGCTGTTCGCCGCCAACCGCATCGACGACGCCTTCGTGGTGGTCAGCACCAACGGCTATGCCGATGTGCCGGTGCGCTACGAAAACCAGCAGATCGGCCGTACCGACCGCAACGGTCACTTGCTGGTGCCGTACAGCAGCGGCTATTACCGCGGCAAGTACGAGATCGACCCGATGGAGTTGCCGGCCGATGTGCTGGCGCCACAGGTGGAGCAGCGCGTGGCGGTGCGCCGCGGCAGCGGCTACCTGCTGGAGTTCCCGCTCAAGCGCGTATTGGCGGCGAGCCTGGTGCTGGTGGATGGCAACCAGCAGGAACTCAAGCTGGGCAGCCGGGTGCTGCACCAGGAAAGCGGTGGCGAGGCGGTGGTGGGCTGGGATGGCCTGGTCTACCTGGAGAACCTGTCGCCGAGCAACCACCTGCAGGTGGACAAGGCCGATGGCGGGCAATGCCAGGTCGCGTTCGCGTTGCCCGAAGGGGAGGGGCCGATTCCGCTGATCGGCCCGTTGGTGTGCCAGTGAGGATGGCGGCGCGTTGCGCATGGTTGCTGGCCAGCTGGATGCTGCCGGGCGCGGCCTGGGCCTTGTGCAGTTCGGTGGCGACGGCGCCGGCGGCGTTCGGCTCGATCAATTCGACCCTGGTGCGCACCACGATACAGAGCGCCTCATCCAGCAACGCCGGGCTGCAGTGCACCGGCTCATTGCTGTCGCTGCTGGCCACCAACGATCACTTCTACGCCACCATCACCTCCAGCACCAGCGGGCTGGTGGGGCCGATGGGTGATGTGATCCCGTACACGCTGTACGCCAACGCCACCACCAGCTACCCGATTGCCCGTGGCGTGCAGTTCGACTTCGCCCGTAACGGCATCATCGATGCCCTGGGGCTGCTCAATGGCACCACGCCCAAGACTGTGCCGCTGTACCTCAAGACCGTGATTGGCGCCAACGTGGCGGCAGGCTTGTACACGGAAACGTTGAACATTGCCTGGAGCTGGAACTACTGCGCTGGCGTCGGTGCATTGGGCGCCTGTGTGCTGGGGCGGGATATAGGCACCGGCAACCAGACCCTCACCGTCACCCTCACGGTCAGCAACGACTGCCAGATCACCAGCCCCAACATCAGTTTCGCCAGTGCGCCGGTGGTGGCCGGGTTCGGCACGGTGAACCAGAGCATCGGCCTGTCCTGCACCAAGGGCAGCGCCTACACGGTGGGGCTGGATGACGGGCAGAACGTGAGCGGTGGGCGGCGGCGCATGAAATCCAGTGCCGGCAACTACCTGGCCTACGACATCTTCAAGAGTGGTGGCAGCGTGCGCTGGGGCGTGTTGTCGTCGGCGCGGCGATCGAGCAGTGATGCCGATGTGAACCCCGGCAATGGCACCGGCACGGGCAGCCAGACGTTCAACTACAACGCCAAGGTGTATACCGACCAAGCCACGCCGCCGGCGGGGAGCTATCTGGACAATGTGATACTGGATGTGCAGTTTTGAGTAACCGAGGGCTGCTGTGCAGCCCAATCGCTGCGGTTCGTCGTCACGACAAGCCAGCTCCTACAGGGTCAGCGCATGGCTCGGGCTTATGCAGTCAGATGGGAGCAACTGTCTTGTACTGCCTGTGCTGGCCTCATCGCTGGCAAGCCAGCTCCCACAGGATTACCCATGACTCCAGGTCAGCGCGGTCAGGGTGGGAGCTGGCTTGCCAGCGATTGGGGCGCTCAGCGCCCCTTTCATTCAGCGCAGGTCGTCGACCATCTTCTGAAGCGTCTCCAGTACTGCGCCGGCCAGCGCTTTCGACCGTTCGCCCGACCAGCCTGTCAGCGGATTCGGCGCATCGTCATGATCCTTGAACGGCATCTCAAGGGTCAGCGACAGGCAGTCATACGCCTGGCCCACGGCGTTGCAGGCCAGGGTCATGTTGGCCTGGCCGGGTTCGTCGCGGGTGTAGCCGTACTTTGTCTGGAAGTCCGGCGTCAGGCTGCACAGCGTGCTGCGGAACTGCTCTTCCAGCTTGGCGATACGCGGCGTGTAACCGGGGTTGCCCTCGCAGGCGGCGGTGAACACGTGGGGGATTTCCTCGTCGCCATGGGCATCGACGAAGGCGTCCACGCCATGCAGTTTCATCTGGCTCTGGGCGAAGAACACCTCGGGGCTCAGCTCGACACTGGCGTCCTGCCAGGCGCGGTTGAGGTCCTTGCCCTTGAAGTTGGTGCGCAGGTGGCCGAGGAAGGCACCGTCCGGGTTCATGTTGGGGATCAGGTACAGGTCGGCCTTGGCCAGCAGTTGCTGGATGACGTTATCGTTGGCCTGCAGGCGGTCGATCACGCCTTCCATGAACCATTCGGCCATGTGCTCGCCCGGGTGCTGCTGGGCGATGATCCACAGCTTGCGCTTGCTGGCGGCGCCGTCGCCGGCACGTAGCAGCGGAATATCGCGGCCCTGCACGCTACGCCCGCTGGCCAGCAGCGTTACGCCGGGGATCTGCCGGGCACGTTCGATCAGCTGGTTGTGGCGGGCGCGGGGGTAGGGTTCGAAGTAGGCGAACCACACCTGATCCTGCTCGGCCTTCAGCTCGAAGCTCAGCGCCTTGCCGTCGAACTGGCTGGGCACGCGGAACCAGGTCTGCTGGTCGTAGGAGGCCACGGCGTTGTAGCCGTCCCAGGCGTTCTTGTAGGAAGACTCGGCAGCGTTGTCCAGGCTGAAGCGGTGGACCTGGCCGGGGGTGAGGCCGCTGACCTTGAAGTGGAACCACTGGAAGTGGCCACTGTGGGTGTCCGGGCGGATATTCAGGTGGACCTGCGCGGGGTTGCTGGCGTCCAGCACCAGGATGTTGCCGGAGTCGAAGTCGCAGTCGATGTGCAGCGGGGACAGCGTCACGGTCATTGCCAGTCTCCTGTCTTGGCGTTGTTGTGACGGTACTGTACACCGCATGGCGGCGGCGTTGTGCAGCGAATGTCGCCTTGGCCATTACGCCTCAAGGGCTAACCCGCTCCTACAAGGATCGCGTCAGCCTTCAGGCCCACAAGCCCAGTGCCACCAGCGCGGCGACACCCAGCCCAACCGCAATCGAACACCCGCCCAACGACAAGGCGGCGCGCCCTTGCCGATACCAACCGTCGTCGCCCAACTGGCGTGCCGGCGCAAGCAGGCTGCGCCAGCGCAGCTCCGTCTGTTGAAAGGCGTGCAGGTGTTCGGGGGCGGCATCCAGCCAGCGGCGGAAGTCGATGCGTTCGCTGGCGGTCACTTCAGGGCTTTGCAGGCGCACATACCATTGCCCGGCAATGCTGGCGACGGCATCACCCTGGGCGCGGGTGGTCTGCAGGGCCTGGTTCATGTGGCGCTCGATGCTGATCAGGGGCAGGCCAAGGCGCTCGGCAATGGCGGCGAAGCCCAGCTGGTCGAGGCGGTTAAGCAGAAAGACTTGCTGCACCCGGCGCGGCAGGCGTTGGAGTGCATGCATCAGGTTGTCCTGGCCATGCTGCTCGGCAATTTGCGGGTCATGCTCAAGGGGCAGTAGCAAGCGGGTCATGAACAGCTCCTTGCTCATTGGGGGAGGAGTGGGGGCATCTTCCTTGACGCGAGATCAGCTTAATCTTAACGAGATTGATTCTCAAGTGCTGATTCGGCAAAGATTTGTAATGAGCATTCACGTCCTGACACAGTTTTGCTATCATCGCCGGCATCAACGATCTTCATTAGCCTGAAGAGCCAAAAAAAATGACCCGGCAAAAAGCCGGGTCAAAAACCGTGATTAGCCTGATGAGGAGATAATCTGAGCGTCCGACCTGAGGACGTTGCAGGTTATCCAGCGGGTCTCGCGACCAGCTGAGTGCAATAATAATCGTTATCATTTGCCAGTCAAATGATTTTTCCGGTTATCGGTAAAAAAATCTTCCTGACGTGCTGTAAGCGCGCGCCGGATTTGGCACCGCGCAGCGCCGGATTTGGCACTACCGCTTGAGTACTCACGCGGGTAGGGCAGAACCCAGGCGTAGCCGATCTAACCAGATCAGGGCTTCCGATAGACGGTAGCCCTTCGATCGCTTCAGCTTCTGCCCCCCTTGAAGCTAGACCGCCTGCACAACCTCCTCAGAGATCCAGGGCGGGGGCACAGGTCGATGCTCTCTCGAAGGGAACAGCTCAGACTGCGGCCAATCCCGCAGAGCCTGTAGAAAGGCTAGAAGCTCGGCATATTGACCCCCTGCCAGCGTTGTAGGCCTCCCTAGCTCCAGCTCGTCGCGATGCCGATCACGCAACGCGCCGTAGATAGGCAACTGCTCATCCCGCCATTCGCGCTCTTCGTCTGCCGACGGAGGGAGGTAGAAAGACTTTCGCTCAGCATCCCAATAGAACCTGGTACTTTCAGGCGCGCTGGGCACTTCGGTGTACCCCCGCTCAGCCAGCTCATTGTGGTCTGTTTCTGGGTCACCCAGCCAACTGCCATAGAACTGACCACTTGGAAGGCAATAGAAAAGCTGAATAGCACTCATGGTTTAATCCTTATCCGTGCACGCCAGTTAGCGAGGTTCATTGTTGTGGCTGCACCGGTCCCCTTAGTCGGCAATGCCCAGGTCGACGAGGACGGCCCAAACCCGATGGTGACCGTTGAAGCGTTTACGTCGTATGCATAGGCCCCCGTAGTCGAAGCTACAGAGGTGTTGTCTTGCATCCAACCCAAAGCCTTGAAGCTCTCACCAGGCTGCCATCCACCTTGTGCGGCGACGCACTCCCAAAAGACCTCTACAGAGTCAAGCGAGGGCACATAGCCTAAGTTGTGACTCACAACCACCGGCGCACCGGCCGTGATCTGAATGTGACCGGACAAAAACCCCGCTGCCGCTTGCTTGGTCTGCAACTCCAAGCCGTTCCACTTCAAATGCCCTGTTGCATCCATGTGCAACTTGCCGCCGTACTTACCGGCCCAATGAAAGGCAATGCCTGGCCCCCATTGATCACCGGCCTCTGCGGGCGCCCATTCACCGACTAGCTGAACTTCGCGAATCTCTAAAGCAGTCGAGTCCCAGTTTCCCGTGCTGACGGGTGAAGCCAGCCGGGGGCGCTGCTGGCTTACATCGCCAACTCTCAACTTGTCAGCCACCGCCGTTTGCACAAATGCTGTCGTTGACAACTGCGGGCCGTTTGTTCCCGCTGGAGCAGTTGGCCCCTTAGGCACTCCGGTGAACGTCGGACTTTCTAGGGCAGCCTTGGCCGCAATGGCGCTTTCAAGGGCTGTGAAATCAGTATGGCAAAGCAGCGTGTTCGAAGCGTCGGTGAAGACCGCTGCAATTTTGCCCGGGGCAACTTCAACACCTGCACCTGCCGCCATTTTCACCGTCAGTTTGAAGGCTCCGCCGGTTGCATTACGGACTGTATAGCTGTTGAAGCCACTCGGCAGAATGATCGTGCGATCACCGGTCAACACACCAACAAGGTAGATGAGATGCTTGCTGGCATGATCAGCCGTCAATGCAAAATCACCGCTGCCCGCTACATCAATATGAGCCAGTCCATGCATCAGGTCGCGGACATACTTAGCGTTGACCGCCAACGTCCCCCACTCCAATGAACCGGGCGTCGGCACCCTTGGTTCGCCGGTAAAATCAGGGCTGTTACGCGGTGCAGCATCGGTTATGCCGTAACCGGCCAGAGTAGTGGCCTTTGCCGCCTTGCCTGCCAGCAGATCATTTACTTGGACTTTCGTATAAGCGTCGGCAATCCCGTAACCGCCCAGAGTAGTTGCCTTGGCCGACATGCCCGTCAGCAGATCATTTACTTGAACTTTCGTATAAGCGTCGGCAATGCCGTAACCGGCCAGAGTAGTCGCCTTGACCGCCATGCCCACCAGCAGATCATTTACTTGGACTTTCGTATAAGCGTCGGCAATGCCGTAACCGCCCAGAGTAGTCGCCTTTGCCGCCTTAGCCGCCAGCAAATCATTTACTTGGACTTTTGTATGGGCGTCGGTAATGCCGTAGCCAGCCAGAGTTGTTGGCTTGCCACCGAGGTCTGGGAACTCAACAGATGTCTTAGCTAAACGCACTACCGCTTCGTAGACTTGGGCGTCATTCGCTTTGTTCGGCGAAAGGCCCGCTCGCGCTAAAAGATTAACAAGCTCTCGCTGTATTGCGTTGAGCCACATAGCCTTGATATGTGTCGCAGGTATTCCACCGGCTGGATAACCCTCCGTGAACTCTCCTGCGCCATCAGCCGTATCGGTACTGTCGCTGATCTTCTGCATTATTTAACTCCATAGCTGAAAATAAGGGTTGCATGAGCAGGCTGCATTGCCCTCATGCGACACTCTAGAAGTTTGTTTCCCCAAACTGCTAAAGCCTCGCCAGCGGCTGCACTGCCAGCTTTCGCCACGAAGACCGTCACCGGCTCGGCGTTAATCATCCACGCGGATGTCCAAGCGGCACCGTTTACAGCGTCTCCAGCGACCGCAATACCGGCCCGCGCCGGCTTGAACTCGGTAATGGTTATGGTGTATCCGAGACTTGCAGCCAGCTGAATGAAGAACGCTTTTGACTGACCGCCCAAACAATTCAACTTTGCCAGGACTGCGGCAATACGCTGTCGCACTGCAAGGCTCTCACCAGTAACACAGGGATCAGGAAGACCTAATACACGCTCCCAATCATCAAGGGCGGCGCCTGTTTCAGGCCAAATCCGGTCATAGAGGCGATCACCGCTAACCTGTGCGATATCCAGGGCGGTCGCTTCGGCATCTAGCGAGGCCGACAGTACCGGAGCCCCTACGTTGTAAGACTCAGGCGGAAGTAACAACCGAAGCTGCGCGGCTAACTCTTTCAATTGAACACCTGGAGGGTCAGTGTGCCTGGCCTGATCCAGCCAATTGCACCGTCGACATCAGTAGGCTCAATATTGGACGTTGGCGTAAGCAACTCGTAGTCAGCCACTCCAGCCAGGTTGCCTAACACGGTATTGATCCGATTGCGCTTTAGGCTGACGTTCGGCTCTATGGCGCCAAGCTCTAGGTTATATGCAGTTTGCGCAGCACTTTGAACGTCTGCCAGCGTGTAGCCGCTTACTAGTTCAATGTTGGCCTTTGCATCGACTACCCGAATCAGTGGAGGAAATACAAAGACTTCGGCTGTGACAGGGCGAAGCTTTTCAATGTGCTCAGCGCAAGCCGCAACAACTTGATCTGAGGGCGCTCCATCTTGACCGGTAATCACTACGTCAACCGTATTAGGACCACGGCGCTTTGGCAGGATGGTGGCCGATGCCACACCATCAATCTCTAATGCCCATCGCTTGTAATCATATCCGGCGCCGCCAGCAGGGGGATTACGCATGAGGTCAAGCAGGCGCACCAGTACCGATGCCGAGGCCTCGATATCGCCACCACCTGCCAATGGCTTATCGATAGACGCCATTGCATCAATGCCGAGCGGTGGACTGGTGAGCATTACCGCGCCAGATAGGCCATTCGAGCTAGCACCAGTGTTTTGTGCCAAGACGGGTACTTGTGCACTTCCTGAAGCACTTATCGTGACAGCAGCCGTAGAGTTTAAAAGAACACCAGTTGCGACATGCTTTAAAGCGCTACCACTATTCAGAGATACGCCAGCAGTACCTGATATCGTAACAATGCCCGTCGCCGCGACGGAATCTCGCCGCCTGATATTGCGGTTACCGGCATGGTGCAGCATCTCCGCTTCGTCGGCAGTGTCCGGGAAAATCTGACGATATAGCCACGCCTGATGCTGGTACAGCCCTTCTATGGCTGCCGAGACAGCAGCGGCGCGTATGAAATTATCCGAATCGCTTCCAATGTCGGCATCTGGTAGCTGACTGCGGATGTCCCGCAAAATTGAATCGCGGATGCCTTCATAACTTGGTGGTTTAAATGGCATCAGATCACCCTGATATTGTGAGTGAACGTTTGTGCCTGGCCATCCGCTTGAGCAACCTCCACACCCAAACGTAGCCAGCCGTTATGCGGCTGCTCAGCACTTACCGTGATGGAAATTGCTCGCCCATCGCTCAGTAACGGCTGAAGCGCACTTTCAGCGTATTGAACTGCCAGGCGCCCTACGCGGGGCCTGTCCTTTTCACGACGCAGGGTATAGAGCAGAGACCCCAAGTTAGGATCAGCCCAGTAGCTGCCCAACGGGGTTATAAGTCGAAGGTAGACGGCATTGGCAAGTGTGTTGATACGCTTGCCGGTTGCGTCGCCAGTGAGGGGGTTTATGCCTGCGTCCATAACAGGCGATTTTCCTTACGTCGGCAAGAAAGGGTACTGATGGCCACCTTCTGCGAAACAACATCCGCCAGGCGCTCGACTTCTCGGCAAAATGCCAATCGAGCGAGCATCACCGAACGCTGTTTTTCGTTTAAGTGTGACGAGCTTTTTGCGTCCTGCTGAACGACGTTCTGCGCGCTCAGCTCTACTGGCAGGCTGACGCTCGACTCTGCAACCGAGCGCGCCAGAATCGCGGCTTGAGTTTCAGGAGGCAGAACAGCGAGGCTGTACTCAGTTGCCTTGGAGCCATCGCGCCGCCGGCCCTGCCAGTCTGCCTTGCCACGAATCTGGACTGCCCGTTCTGTGCCGGGCATACCTGGCAGCCCCGCGAGTTCGCGAGCAGTGAACCAGCCAAGTTGATTGGTCATCGATCCAAACCTGTTATGTGTTCTTGGTAATAAGCGTTAGACTTCTAGCCGTTTTCCGAAGGCGTCTCAGTTCGTGCGCCTCGCTGCCGGTTAGGGGTGCCGTCGCTATTCCAGCGTTCAGGCCAGACCTGCTGGGGGGTGAGGCCGATGGCCTTGGCTATTGCGGTTTCCATCCTTGGATAGGGACCACGCTTCACGTTGTGAAGGGCGTTGCGCTCAACGCTAAGTTGGCGGGCGAGCTTCGACAGGGAGGTGCCGTGTGCGCGGAGCTGGAATTTGATCCACTCCCAGCGCAGCTCGGGGTCCTTCGGAATTCCGTTAGCTGGTTTCATTTTCTGTTTCCGTAGCCACTGAAAAAGGTGGTTTTTTTGGGGGTTCTAACGTTCCCTTGTGAATAAGCTAGCCGTTTTCAGAAGGACGCACAACAGAAAACAGAAGATTCGTATCAGGTTTTTGGCATTTGCATGCCGGAAAATGACGCAACCCCTTGTTCTATCAACAGTTTTTCGGAAAGCGAAATTTCGGATTGCCCGACAAATGGCATTTCGCTTTCCCCTTACTGGAATCCGAAATGTCGAAAACTGAAATCCAGGCATTTGCAAAAGCCTTGGGGGATCGCATCAGGCACTGTGTGGGGCTCGCAGGGAGCGGTGAGGAGCTGTCCCGCCGCACTGGGATTCCTCGCAGCACGCTTGAGTCGTACCTGAACGGCGAAAGCGAACCCAAGGTGTCTCGCCTTGTGGCGATTGCGCATGCCGTTGAAGCCGATCTTGAGTGGCTAGCCACGGGCGCGCTTCGCCAGGTTGCAGTCGATGCGCCCTCTGACGACGAGGTTTATGCATACATCCCGCTGTATGACGCCCATATCAGCCAGGGGCACGGTGCATGGACAGAGGGGGCGAGGGTGCTTACCAAGCTGGCGTTTACCCGCTACAGCTTGCGAAAGAAGGGGCTTTCCCCGGAAAAGCTTGCGGCTGTGCGAGTAGACGGGGACTCAAACGAGCCCATCCTGAGTGATGGCGATACGGTGATGGTCGATCTGAGCCGCGACGTGCTCCAGGGGGAGGCGTTCTACGTGATACGCCTGGATGACCTGCTCTATGCAAAGCGGCTGCAACGCCTCTACGACGGCAGCGTGAAGATCATCAGCGCGAACACGGCCTATGAGTCGATGACCGTTCCGCATGAGCGGCTCAGCTCGCTGCATATCATTGGCCGCGTGGTGTGGGCCGGTGGCTGGATGATCTGAGGCCCAGATGCCAAAGAGCCCGCTAAATGCGGGCTCTTTTCGTTTTGTCGCCGGTTTATGGTTTTGCGCCTGTTTGGCACCACTTTTCTCAGCGCTCCTTCCTCTAGCCCAGTCTTTCCGGGCTTTTCCACTTTCTTCCCGCTTCTTCCCTCTTCATTTCGCTTAGTGCCAAACACATAACGTCCTCACACGTGCTCCTCGTCCCCGGCAAGTGGGGCTTTTGCCGTTTGTCGGCTATCTTGTTTTCCCTTCTGTTTCGCGCCTGAATGGCCCCCCCTTTGCCGTGGCATGGCGCCGCGCTGTGTGAGTTGGCGGCCGATTTGACACAGCACGCTATTGCCGCTTCTTGTCTATGAGAGGCAAGCGAGGGCGGGACTGCTTTCGAACACTCGCTCGCCCAACTGCCGCGCGCGTTTTAGATTGGCGAGGTTGTCCTGGATTTCGCTGTCGGCAAGCAGCGTGGTGCTGAGCACCTTGGCGCCGCAGTAATCGAAGATGCCGTGTTCGATCTGGGTTGCCATGGCCTGGCTGTAACCATGGCGTTCAAAGGTGGCAGCGTCCGCACCGGCCACGCCGACCAGGTGCACGTTCAGGCCGCCGAGCTTTTTGATCAGTTTGCCATCGGCGTGGTAGTCGAATGCCCAGCCATTGCTGAACACCCGTTCCACCCAACCCTTGAGCAGGGCCGGCAGTGACCACCAGTAGATGGGGTAGACCAGCACCAGGGTGTCGGCCCGCTCGATGCGCGCTTGCTCTGCCAGCACATCCGCCGGGGCTGCAGCCTGGCGGCGGTGCACGGCGTGGTCGGCAAGGCCGAAGCGTGGGTCGAACTGTTCGGCCCCCAGGTCGGCAAGTTCGCTGGTATGGCCAGCTGCATGCAAACCGGCGGCAATCTGCTCGGCGAGTGCATGGGTGAGGGATGCGGGGTCGTGGTGACCAATGACGATCAGGGCATGCATGGCAAGGGCTCCATCAGCGAGTGCAGGAAAACCGTGAGCGCTATATACTCGCGGTAAGTTACCGTTGGTAAGTTACTTTTGGTAGGTAATCGATGTCAAGCGATGACAACACCGCCCCACGCAAACGCCTGTCCCGGGAGCAGCGCCGCCGTCAGCTGCTCGATGTGGCCTGGCAACTGGTGCGCGAGGAGGGCACGGAAGGCCTGAGCCTGGGCCGGCTGGCCGAGCAGGCAGGGGTGACCAAACCCGTGGTGTACGACCACTTCGAAACCCGTTCCGGCTTGCTGCTGGCGTTGTACCAGGAGTACGACGCCCGCCAGACCGCCATGCTCGACAATGCCTTGGCCGGCAGCGCTGCAGACCTGCCGGGCCGGGCGCAGGTAATCGCCGACGCCTATGTGAATTGCGTGATCAGCCAAGGGCGGGAGATACCCGGGGTCAGTGCGGCGTTGGCCGGCTCACCGGAAATGGAGGCGCTCAAGCGTGCCTACGAAGGGCCGTTTCTCGACAAATGCCGGCAGGCGCTGGCGCCGTTCACTGCCAGTGGCAATATCGATACGGCCGGCTTGCGGGCAGTGGTCGGGGCTGCAGAGGCGCTGTCGCAGGCTGCGGCGATGGGGGAGCTCGCACCGCAAGTCGCCCGCGAGGAATTGCAGGCGACCATCGTTGCCATGGTCGAGCGGCGGTGATCCTGCCCCGTGTGCAGAACCCCGGACTCAGACCCGGGTCATGCTAGAATCCGCCCCTTCGAATCTGGAGGTAGACGCGTGCGTAAACTGGCTGTGGTAATGGCGGTGTTGGCCCTGGCGGGCTGCAACAACGAGGTCGAAGGGGTGCACAACCAGGTGGCTGAACACCTGAAAAACCCCAAGACGGCCAAGTTCGCCAACGTGCGCTTCGATACCCAGGGCTCGATCTGCGGCCAGGTACGTGGCAAGGACGATGCCGGGCAGTACGAGGCTTACCGTAGCTATGTGGCGATCAAGCACGACGGCCAGTACCAGATCCTGATCGATGACAGCGGCAATAACCTGCGTATCCGTGAGATCTGCGGCGGCGCCGAATTGCAGCGCCGCGCCGATGCCCTGGCCGACCAGCCGGCCCCGGAAGGCTGGGATGTGGAAGTGATCCAGGGCCCGAACATGGGCGCCTTGACCGACATGACCGCGCGCCTGATCGAGAAGGGCATCCCGTCCTGGGTCGAATACCGCGAGGGCAAGCCGGTGGTGCTGATCGGGCCTTACCCGAGCAAGGCCGAGGCGGATGCGCGCAAGGCGGAAGTCATGGCCAAGCTGGGCACCGACTCGATTGTCATCCAGCACGGCGTCGCGCGCTGACAGGGCCGTCAAGATTTCGTCATGTCGCGGGTGGCTTACCCTTGGCAGGGCCTTGATGTCGAAGGACATTTTTACCGGCTATGCTGAAGGGGCGAACGCTGAGCAGGAGAGCCACATGGCAACGCTGGAACGTGCCATCGCGCTGGCCACCAAGGCACATGAAGGGCAGTGCGACAAGGGTGGGGCGGCCTATATCCTCCACCCGCTGCGGGTGATGGCGCGGGTGACCACGCCCGAACAGCGGATCGTCGCAGTGCTGCACGATGTGCTGGAAGACACCCCGTTCACCCTCTCCGACCTTGCCCGCGAAGGCTTCCCGCTGAAGATCCTCGCTGCGCTGCTGGCCCTGAGCCGGCGCGAAGGTGAAAGCTACCAGGCCTTCGTCATCCGCCTGGGCGTCGACCCGCTGGCCCGTGAAGTGAAGCTGGCGGACCTGGCCGACAACAGCGACCTGTCGCGCATCGCCCGTCCGGGCCCGGCAGACCTCGCCCGCCTGGCCCGCTATCAGCAGGCCAGCGCCTACCTGCAAGCGCTCGGTTGAGCGCCGTCAGCCACAGGCCTTGAGGTTGACCGGCCCGACGAACGCGTTGCCGTGGCCCATCACGCACGCGACCCGCTGGTTGCGCTGCAGTTCCCAGGCTTGCGGCGGGTAGGTCTTGTTCCACGCCTCGAACAATTGGCGGTCCTGTTTCGACAGGCGCAGGTCGTACTGCTGGCTCATATAGAAGTAGGTGCGCGCGATCATCCCGCGGATCGACGGGCGCGGCATGACTTTTTTCGCCTTGAAATCGACCTGGGTCAGGCAGCTGCCGTACTGGCCCTGCTGCACCGGCAGCCAGCCGAAGCTGTAGTTGCTGCGGTCGCCGTTCACTTCACCAATGCTCGGCACCAGGTTGTGCAGGTCGGCTTCGGCGCGCTGATAGGTTGCATCGTTGCGCGCGCAGTTCTTGCGCCCGCCACTCTGCCAGCACTGGCGCTGGTGGCCGATCTGCCAGGCCGGGACGATATGCTCCCATTCGATGCGCGCGGCGCGTTGGGCGTTCTTGCGCGGCGCGTAGCCGCACGACGCCAGGTCGACCTTGTTGCCGTTGTATTTGCAGCCGCAGTAGAACTCGGTGGATTGCGGTGCATACAGGCGCCAGGCGACCTGCTTGGCTTCCTGGAAGGTGCGCGGGGCGTCGGCATGGGCAAGCGGGGTACTCAGCAGCAGGCAGCTGGCCGCGAGAAGCAGAACTCTCATGGGCAGTCAGTCTTCCTTCGGTACTGTCCAGAAGATCTGCACGCCACCGTCATCGCGGTGGGCGAGGGTGACGTTGTCGTTTTCGGCGATCTCTTCGAGCAGGGTGTCCCAGTCTTCGGGCGTTTCCTGTTCGAGGCGGAAGATCAAGGCGGCGCGGCTGCGCTGGGCGATGGGGCTGTTGATGATCTTCTGGATGCGCTGACCCAGTTGTTCATAACTGCTTGGCGTTGCTGCAGAGGTGCTGGCCACGGGGCGTTCCTTGTTGTGCTGTATGTGCATACAGTATTTCACTGTAGGCCGTTTCGCAACAACTGGCAGGAAGAAACCGTGTAGGTGGTGTTGGGGCCGCGAGGCGGCCCCAGGCATTACTCAGGTGATTCAGCGCGAATCACGCACCATGTCGACGTGCGGGATACCAGCCTCGAGGAATTCCTCGCTGACCACGCGGAACCCCAGGCGCTCGTAGAACGGGGTGGCGTGCACCTGGGCGCTGAGCATCTGTTGCTTGAGGTCGCGGTTCTGCGCCTCGCTGATGACCGCATGCATCAGCGCATCGCCCACGTGCAGGCCGCGCCAGTCCTTGAGCACCGACACCCGGCCGATGGTGCCGTCAGGCAGCAGGCGGGCGGTACCGATCGGGTAGTCGCCTTCCATGGCCAGGAAATGCACGGCCGTAGGGTCTTCGGCGTCGAACTCGAGCTCTGGCGGCACGTGCTGTTCAGCCACGAACACGGCGCTGCGGATGCGGTGGATGTCGGCGTTGTCTTTGTGCCAGTCGGCCAGGCGAACGCTGATCTTATTCATCGGCGAACCCCAGGCTGCCTTGCATGACCAGTTGCTGAATCAGCATCAGGCCGTCTTCGTCCTGCAGCCACTGGCCAAGGTTGTCGATGTGCAGGGCATCGGCGGCGCACACCAGCTTGAGCAGTTCGCGCAGCTTGGCCGGCAGCGGGCAGCTGCGGCCGCTGGCGAACAGCATCAGGTCGTCGTTGAGCTCGGACCAGGCCATGCGTGCGCTTGGGTTGCGGATCAGCACGGCGCCTTGTTCGAGGTAGTTGACCAGGTCCTCTTCGCTCAGCTCTTCACCGGCAACCTGCTCTGGGTAGCGTGGCTCGGTCATGAACTGGCCGAACCAGGTCAGCAGCAGGTCCTTGTCGGACATGTGCTTGTCGATCAGGGCCTTGAGGCGGTCGAGGGCGTCGTGCTGGATCTCGTGCGGGTCGCTGACCGGCTGGGCGTCGGCATCGCTGTAACGCTCTTCTTCGGGCAGGAACTGGCCGAGGAAGTCGGTGAAGTGGGTCAGCACTTCGGCGGCGCTCGGTGCGCGGAAGCCCACCGAGTAGGTCAGGCACTCGTCTTCGGCCACGCCGTAGTGGGCCAGGCGCGGAGGCAGGTAGAGCATGTCGCCGGGCTCCAGGGTCCACTCGTCACTCTGTTCGAAGTCAGCGAGAATGCGCAGGTCGGCGTGGTCGATCAACGGGCTGTCGCTGTTGCACATCTGGCCGACTTTCCAGTTGCGCTTGCCGTCGCCTTGCAGCAGGAACACGTCGTAGTTGTCGAAGTGCGGGCCGACGCTGCCACCAGGGGCGGCGTAGCTGATCATCACGTCATCGATACGCCAGCTAGGCAGGAAGCGGAAGTTTTCCAGCAGCTCGGCCACTTCCGGCACGAACTGGTCCACGGCCTGGACCAGCAGGGTCCAGTCGCGCTCGGGCAGGTCGCTGAAGGCGTCTTCGGCGAACGGGCCGCGGCGCAGCTCCCATGGGCGCTCGCCGTGCTCGAGCACCAGGCGCGACTCGACTTCTTCTTCCAGGGCCAGGCCGGCCAGTTCGTCGGCGTCGATGGGGCTGATGAAGTCGGGGAAGGCCTGACGCACCAGCAGCGGCTTCTTCTGCCAGTAGTCGCGCAGGAATTCACGGGCCGTGAGGCCGCCCAGCAGTTGCAGTGGAGTATCAGAATTCATGTTCAACCTATTGATAAAACGCAATTTTTGTACCGGAATAAAAACGCCCGGCCAGGCCGGGCGTTGTACGCGACGGTCAGCTTAGACGCGTTTGGCCTGGGCCACGGCGTTGCCGATGTAGGTCGCAGGCGTGAGCAGCTTGAGCTCGGCCTTGGCGTCGGCTGGCATGTCCAGGCCGTCGATGAAGGTCAGCAGCGCTTCAGGGGTGATGCCCTTGCCACGGGTCAGCTCTTTGAGCTTCTCGTAGGGGTTCTCGATGTTGAAGCGGCGCATCACGGTCTGGATCGGCTCGGCGAGGACTTCCCAGCAGGCGTCCAGGTCGGCGGCGATGCGCGCTTCGTTGACTTCCAGCTTGCCGATGCCCTTGAGGCTGGCTTCGTAGGCGATGACGCTGTGGGCGAAGCCCACGCCCAGGTTGCGCAGCACGGTGGAGTCGGTCAGGTCACGCTGCCAGCGCGAGATCGGCAGTTTGCTGGCCAGGTGCTGGAACAGTGCGTTGGCGATACCCAGGTTGCCTTCGGAGTTTTCGAAGTCGATCGGGTTGACCTTGTGCGGCATGGTCGAGGAGCCGATTTCGCCGGCAACGGTCTTCTGCTTGAAGTAGCCCAGCGAGATGTAGCCCCAGACGTCGCGGTCGAAGTCGATGAGGATGGTGTTGAAACGGGCGATGGCGTCGAACAGCTCGGCGATGTAGTCGTGCGGCTCGATCTGGGTGGTGTACGGGTTGAACTCAAGGCCCAGCTCGTCTTCGATGAAGGCGCGGGCGTTGGCTTCCCAGTCGATCTGCGAGTAGGCCGACAGGTGGGCGTTGTAGTTGCCCACGGCGCCGTTGATCTTGCCCAGCAGCGGCACGGCGGCTACCTGAGCGATCTGGCGCTCCAGGCGGTAGACGACGTTGGCCAGCTCTTTGCCCAGGGTGGTCGGCGAAGCCGGCTGGCCGTGGGTGCGCGACAGCATCGGCACGGCGGCTTGGGTGTGGGCCAGGGAGCGGATCGCTTCGGCGATCTGGCGCATCAGTGGCAGCAGCACTTCGTCACGGCCGGCGCGCAGCATCAGGGCGTGGGACAGGTTGTTGATGTCCTCGCTGGTGCAGGCGAAGTGGATGAATTCGCTGACCTTGGCCAGCTCAGGCAGTTGAGCGGCCTGCTCCTTGAGCAGGTACTCGATGGCCTTGACGTCGTGGTTGGTGGTGCGCTCGATTTCCTTGACGCGCTCGGCGTGCTCGAGTTTGAAATCAGTGGCCAGGCTGTCCAGCACGGCGTTGGCTTCGGCGCTGAACGCCGGCACTTCGCCGATTTGCGGGTGAGCGGCCAGGCGCTGGAGCCAACGCACTTCGACCAGGGCGCGGAAACGGATCAGGCCGAATTCGCTGAAGATGGGGCGCAAGGCCTGGGTTTTGCCGGCGTAACGGCCGTCTACAGGGGAAACCGCAGTGAGCGAAGAGAGCTGCATGGGGTGTTCTCGGACAGTCAGGCTTTTGGGGGGCGCATATCATACATGAAAAATGCGCCGGGGTCGGGTGGCTGACCAAAGGTCGGGCCATTTCGAATCGGGTGTAAGACCCTGTGGGAGCGGGCTTGCCCGCGAACACCGGCGTAGCCGGTGCCATCCACCGATTCGCCTGCTTCGCGGGCAAGTCGCAGCGGCGTACCGCCGCTCCCACAGGTTCTACGTCAATCGTTGGTGCGCATCATGCCGTACAGCTCGTTGAGCAACTTGCGCCGGCTGAACACCAGCTGCCAGCGGTGCCCGCCCAGCTGGCGCCACAGGCGCGCGGCGCGGATGCCGGCCAGCAGCAGGGCGCGAATCTTCGAGGCGTTGTTGGCTTGCTGCAGGAAACGCATGTCGCCGTGCACCTGGATGCGCTGGCGCAGGGTGCTCAGGGTGTCCTGGTACAAGGCTCCACTGGAAGCGATGACGTTATCGTGAACCAGGCCGAAATGCTCGGCCTGGGACTGGATCTGCGGCAGGCGGTTGCCGATGGTGTCGAGCAGGTCGCCACGCTTGGCCAGTTGGCGCTCAAGGCCCAGCATGGACAGCGCATAGCGCAGCGGTTCGCGTTGCAGGCTGCTGGGGTCGCGCTCCAGGGCGCCGACCAGCGCACGGTAGCCGTCGCGCAGGTTGAGGTCGTCGCCGCCGAACACTTCCAGGGTGTCCTTGGGGTCGCGCACCAGCAGGCTGCCGAGCATGCAGCCCAGCGTGGCTTCGCTGGCCTGGCCGGTGCGGGCGATGCGGTCCACCAGCACGGCAGCCTGGAACACGCCACCCAGGGCGATCAATTGCTCCTGCAGGTTGCTCATGCGCGCGGGCTCCACGGCTCGGCGACTTCGATCACGCCGCCGCCCAGGCACACTTCACCGTCGTAGAACACCACCGACTGGCCAGGGGTGACGGCGCGTTGTGGCTCGTCGAATACGGCGCGGTAGCCGCTTTCGGTCTGTTCGAGGGTGCACTGCTGATCACCCTGACGGTAGCGCACCTTGGCGGTGAGGCGGCGCGGGCTGCTCAGGTCGATGGGGTTGACCCAGAAGATGTCCGAGGCCAGCAGGGCGCGGGAGAACAGCCAGGGGTGTTCGTTACCCTGGCCGACCACCAGCACGTTGCGGGCCAGGTCCTTGTGCAGCACGTACCACGGCTCGTCGCTGGCATCCTTGAGGCCGCCGATGCCCAGGCCCTGGCGCTGGCCGATGGTGTGGTACATCAGGCCGTGGTGGCGGCCGATCACTTCGCCGTCGGTGGTCTGGATTTCACCGGGTTGCGCCGGCAGGTACTGCTTGAGGAAATCGCTGAAGCGGCGTTCGCCGATGAAGCAGATACCGGTGGAGTCTTTCTTCTTGGCGGTGGCCAGGCCGTGTTTCTCGGCGATGGCGCGCACTTCGGGCTTTTCCAGTTCGCCGACCGGGAACAGGGTGCGGGCGATTTCTGTGCCGCCGACGGCGTGCAGGAAATAGCTCTGGTCCTTGTTCGGGTCCAGGCCCTTGAGCAGCTCGGTCAGCTCGCCGGTATCGCGGCGGCGCACGTAGTGGCCGGTGGCAATCAGGTCGGCACCCAACGACAGGGCGTAGTCGAGGAACGCCTTGAACTTGATTTCGCGGTTGCAGAGGATGTCCGGGTTGGGCGTGCGGCCGGCCTTGTATTCTTCGAGGAAGTGCTCGAACACGTGGTCCCAGTACTCGGCGGCGAAGTTGGCGGTGTGCAGCTTGATGCCGATGCGGTCGCACACGGCCTGGGCGTCGGCAAGGTCTTCGCGGGCGGTGCAGTATTCGGTGCCGTCGTCCTCTTCCCAGTTCTTCATGAACAGACCTTCCACCTGGTAGCCCTGTTCGATGAGCAGGAGGGCGGAGACGGAAGAGTCCACGCCGCCGGACATGCCGACGATGACGCGGGTCTTGGCGGGGTCTTTGAGTGCTGGGCTGGTCATGGCTACCGGTGTGTATCAGGGGGAAAAGCGCGGATTCTATCAAACCCGCGGCGTGGCGTCAGTCGCGCAGCAGTTCGAGGCTGTGCAGCGGGCCTTTGAGGTAATCGTCGAGGCAGCGGGGCACCAGCTCGCTGCGCCAGCGCGAGGGCTCGGCCAGCAGCTCGTCGCGGGTCAGCCAGACGGCGCGGACGATGTCGCTGTCCAGGGCCAGGCCCGGGTGGTGGCGTACGGGGCGGGCGGCGAAGCAGATGCGCTGGTAGGTAACGCCGTTGCTTGGCGCGGTATAGAGGTAGATGCCGACCACGCCGGTGAGTTCGACTTCCCAGGCGGTTTCCTCGAGGGTTTCGCGCAGGGCGGCCTGGGGCAGGGTTTCGTTTGGTTCCAGGTGGCCGGCGGGTTGGTTGAAGACGTGCCGGCCGGCCTTGAACTCTTCGACGAAGAGGAATTTGCCGTCCTGTTCGACGATGGTGGCGACGGTGATGTGGGCTTGCCAGGTCATGCACTACTCCTTGAGGGCTGACGCGTACCCTGTGGGAGCGGGTTTACCCGCGAATGCGATGGTGAATGCAATGACGCATTCGCGGGTAAACCCGCTCCCACAGGGCCCGCGTAGGCCGCTGGAAATCATTGATCCAGAAAGCACAAACCCCGGTGCGTGGCCGGGGTTTGTGCTGTTACGTCAAGCGAACCTTACAGGGCGGCAATGGCGCTGTTCAGGGTCTGGCTTGGGCGCATCACCTTGGCGGTCAGCTCGGCATCCGGGGCGTAGTAGCCACCGATGTCGGCCGGCTTGCCCTGAACGGCGTTGAGCTCGGCGACGATGGTCGCTTCGTTCTCGGCCAGGGCTTTTGCCAGCGGGGCGAAGCGCGCCTGCAGGGCGGCGTCGTCGCTCTGGGCGGCCAGTGCTTCTGCCCAGTACAGGGTCAGGTAGAAGTGGCTGCCGCGGTTGTCGATACCGCCGACCTTGCGCGAAGGCGACTTGTTGGTGTCGAGGAACTTGCCGGTGGCCTGGTCGAGGGTGTTGGCCAGGACCTTGGCGCGCGGGTTGGCGTAGGTGTTGCCCAGGTGCTCGAGCGAGGCGGCCAGGGCCAGGAATTCACCCAACGAATCCCAGCGCAGGAAGTTCTCTTCGACCAGCTGCTGCACGTGCTTCGGTGCCGAACCGCCGGCGCCGGTTTCGAACAGGCCACCGCCGTTCATCAGCGGGACGATCGACAGCATCTTGGCGCTGGTGCCCAGCTCCATGATCGGGAACAGGTCGGTCAGGTAGTCGCGCAGCACGTTGCCGGTCACCGAGATGGTGTCCTTGCCTTCGCGGATGCGGGCCAGGGAGAACTTGATGGCGTCGACCGGGGCCAGGACGCGGATGTCCAGGCCAGTGGTGTCGTGATCCTTCAGGTACGCCTGCACCTTCTCGATCATCACGCCGTCGTGGGCGCGGGCCGGGTCCAGCCAGAACACCGCTGGGGTGTTGCTCAGGCGGGCGCGGTTGACGGCCAGTTTGACCCAGTCCTGGATCGGCGCGTCTTTGGTCTGGCACATGCGGAAGATGTCACCGGCTTCGACGTCCTGCTGCAGGACGACCTGGCCCTTGCCATCGACCACGCGCACGACGCCGTCGGCCTTGATCTGGAAGGTCTTGTCGTGGGAGCCGTATTCTTCGGCTTTCTGAGCCATCAGGCCAACGTTCGGCACGCTGCCCATGGTGGTCGGGTCGAAGGCACCGTTGACCTTGCAGTCTTCGATGGTGGCTTGGTAGATGCCCGCGTAGCAACGGTCCGGGATCACGGCCTTGGCGTCTTGCAGCTCGCCGGCGGTGTTCCACATCTTGCCCGAGTCGCGGATCATCGCGGGCATCGAGGCGTCGACGATGACGTCGCTCGGTACGTGCAGGTTGGTGATGCCTTTGTCCGAGTTGACCATGGCCAGGGCCGGGCGAACGGCGTACAGGGCCTGGATGTCGGCTTCGATCTCGGCCTGCTTGTCAGCTGGCAGGTCCTTGATGCGGGCGTACAGGTCGCCGATACCGTTGTTGGCGTTGAAGCCTACTTCGGCCAGGGCTGCGGCGTGCTTGTTGAGCACGTCGCCGTAGAACTCTTCGACGATCACGCCGAACATGATCGGGTCGGAGACCTTCATCATGGTGGCTTTCAGGTGTACCGACAGCAGCACGCCGGAGGCCTTGGCATCGGCGATCTGTTCGGCGATGAAAGCCTTGAGCGCTTTGCGGCTCATGGTGGCGCAGTCGATGACTTCGGCGGCCTTGACCGCAGTCTTTTCTTTCAGGACGGTGGTGCTGCCGTCCTTGCCGACCAGCTCGATGCGCAGGCTGTCGTCAGCCTCGATCAGTGCGGCTTTCTCGCTGCCGTAGAAGTCGCCCTGGGTCATGTGGGCAACGTGCGACTTGGAGTCGGCGGCCCAGGCGCCCATCTTGTGCGGGTGCTTGCGGGCGTAGTTCTTGACCGACAGCGGCGCGCGGCGGTCGGAGTTGCCTTCGCGCAGTACCGGGTTCACGGCGCTGCCCTTGATGCGGTCGTAGCGCGCGCGGGATTCTTTCTCTTCGGCGCTGGCTGGCTCGTCGGCGTAGTCGGGAATGTTGAAGCCCTTGGCTTGCAGTTCCTTGATGGCGGCCTTCAGCTGCGGGACCGAAGCGGAGATGTTCGGCAGCTTGATGATGTTGGCTTCAGGGGTGGTGGCCAGCTGGCCCAGTTCCGCCAGGTGATCGGCTACCTGCTTCTGGGCGCCCAGTTGCTCCGGGAACGCCGCGAGGATGCGGCCGGCCAGGGAGATGTCGCGGGCTTCGACGGCGATGTCGGCGCAAGCGGTGAAGGCTTCGACGATTGGCAGCAGCGAATAGGTGGCGAGGGCGGGGGCTTCGTCGGTGAAGGTGTAGATGATCTTGGAACGGGTGGGCATGCGGGTTAACTCTCTATGTGCTGAGCGTACTCGAGTCTCGAGGTGCGCAGGGTAGGCGCTTCGCCCTGGCATCGCCATGAGCGGAAAGTCGAGAGGCTGCGAGCGGTGATGGTGGATGCATCAGTCGAGCGTCAAGTGCTGGGGTGCGGTAACAACCCAGGCTTCGTGGCCATTCATGGCCAAGGGCGGTCCGCATTTTCCTGGGATTCGCCCCGATGACCCTGCGGTCGCGGCGCAGTATATCAAACCCTTTGGTCGATTCAGCAAGGTCAAGTGCGATCGCGCCATTTATAAGACCAAAGACGTAGGGGCAATGTGGCGCGATGTCGCAGAGGGGCAGCGGTAAGCTTCAAGCTTCGAGCGGCAAGGAATATGGGCTGTGGGCCCATCGATCCAGCGAGTTTCTGATGAGTGCAGTCGCTGGAAATGCTTGCGAGCCGCTTGCCACTTGCCACTTGAAGCTTGCAGCTCGGAAAAGCTGGTTTAGGCTCAGTGCATCGCACGTTTTTCAATCACACCAGCGAAAAGCGGAGTAGTGCAGCATGGGATACCAGAAAATCAAGGTTCCGACTGACGGCAGCAAGATCACCGTCAATGCAGACCATTCGCTCAATGTTCCCGACAACCCCATCATCCCCTACATCGAGGGCGACGGTATCGGCGTGGATGTTTCGCCGGTGATGATCAAGGTGGTGGACGCAGCCGTGCAGAAGGCCTACGGCGGCAAGCGCAAGATCGCCTGGATGGAGGTGTATGCCGGCGAAAAGGCCACGCAAGTGTATGACCAGGACACCTGGCTGCCCCAGGAGACCCTGGATGCGGTGAAAGATTATGTGGTGTCGATCAAGGGGCCGCTGACCACGCCGGTCGGTGGCGGTATTCGCTCGCTCAACGTGGCGTTGCGCCAGCAGCTCGATCTGTATGTGTGCCTGCGACCGGTCGTGTGGTTCCAGGGGGTACCCAGCCCTGTGAAGAAGCCGGGCGACGTCGACATGGTGATCTTCCGCGAGAACTCCGAAGACATTTACGCCGGTATCGAGTGGAAGGCCGGCTCGCCTGAAGCGAACAAGGTGATCAAGTTCCTCAAGGAGGAAATGGGTGTTACCAAGATCCGCTTCGACCAGGATTGCGGTATCGGCGTCAAGCCGGTGTCCAAAGAGGGCACCAAGCGCCTGGTGCGCAAGGCGCTGCAGTATGTGGTGGACAACGACCGCAAGTCGCTGACCCTGGTGCACAAGGGCAACATCATGAAGTTCACCGAAGGCGCGTTCAAGGATTGGGGTTATGAGGTAGCCCGCGACGAGTTCGGCGCCGAGCTGCTGGACGGCGGCCCGTGGATGAAATTCAAGAACCCGAAAACCGGCCGTGAAGTGATCGTCAAGGATGCCATTGCCGACGCCATGCTCCAGCAGATCCTGCTGCGTCCGGCCGAATACGATGTGATCGCCACCCTCAACCTCAATGGTGACTACCTGTCCGACGCGCTGGCGGCGGAGGTGGGTGGCATCGGCATCGCGCCGGGGGCCAACCTGTCGGATACCGTGGCCATGTTCGAGGCTACCCACGGCACCGCGCCGAAGTACGCCGGGAAGGACCAGGTCAACCCGGGGTCAGTCATCCTGTCTGCCGAAATGATGCTGCGGCACATGGGTTGGACCGAGGCTGCCGACCTGATCATCAAGGGCACCAACGGGGCTATTGCGGCCAAGACGGTGACCTACGACTTCGAGCGCCTGATGGACGGTGCGACGCTGGTCGGCAGTTCCGGGTTTGGTGAGGCAATGATCAAGCACATGTGAAACGGGTAAAAAAACCGGCCGCCTCTTTATAAAGAAGCGGCCGGTTTTTTCGTATACCGGCAATATGCAGGGATCAGGCTTGCAGGGGGACGGCCGGGGCGGCATTGCTTGTGCTGGTGTCAGCGCTGTTGGTGGCGTTCTGAATGTTCACCGCATGCAGGCCCTTGGGGCCTTGCAAGAGGTCGAACGTCACGGCCTGGCCGGCTTTCAATGTTTTGTATCCTTCCATCTGGATGGCGGAGTAATGGGCGAACAGGTCGTCGCTCTTACCCTCCTCATTGATGAATCCGTAGCCCTTGGCATTGTTGAACCACTTGACTTTACCGCTTGCCATCCCTATGTCCCTCTGCAAAGGACTCCATCACTGGAGTATCATCCACGTCATCCGCATACGAACCTTGCGAAAAATCTGGTTGACTGCGCGGATCTTTATCGACCACGGTGGGTTCTTATTGGTTGTAACACCGTTTTGCCGATAGTCAAGGTCAGCCGGCGCCCGCGCCGACAGGGGCCTGTGCGGTCAACTCACCACCTTAACCTGTCGATCATGATGAAATTCTTTCCATGCATGTACCCAGTGAGATTCGACTAACATTCAATCAGGACCGCCCGCAGTCCCATGAGGACGGGCATGAGGATGATGGTGCCGGCCTTGCGGTGCAGGAGGCCAAACCCATCCTGCAGGCGCCACCGATGTACAAGGTGGTTTTGTTCAATGATGACTACACACCAATGGATTTCGTCGTCGAAGTGCTCGAGACGTTCTTCAATCTGAACCGCGAGCTGGCGACCAAGATCATGCTGACCGTCCATACCGAAGGGCGGGCAGTGTGCGGATTGTTTACCCGGGACATCGCCGAGACAAAGGCCATGCAGGTCAACCAATACGCCAGGGAAAGCCAGCATCCGCTACTCTGTGAAATCGAGAAGGACGGTTAATCGCCGACCACTTGGGTATGAGGTGAAGCTATGTTAAACCGCGAGCTCGAAGTCACCCTCAATCTGGCCTTCAAGGAGGCTCGTTCGAAGCGTCATGAGTTCATGACCGTCGAACATCTGCTGCTGGCACTCCTTGACAATGAGGCTGCCGCGACCGTTCTGCGCGCCTGTGGCGCCAATCTCGACAAGCTCAAGCATGACCTGCAGGAGTTCATCGATTCGACCACGCCGCTGATCCCCGTGCATGACGAGGATCGAGAAACCCAGCCGACGCTGGGCTTCCAGCGTGTGCTGCAGCGTGCCGTGTTCCATGTGCAAAGCTCCGGCAAGCGTGAAGTGACCGGCGCCAACGTGCTGGTGGCAATCTTCAGCGAACAGGAAAGCCAGGCGGTGTTTCTGCTCAAGCAGCAGAGCGTGGCGCGCATCGATGTGGTCAACTACATCGCCCATGGCATCAGCAAGGTGCCGGGCCATGGGTCCCACAGCGACAACGATCAGGACATGCAGGACGAGGAGGGTGGCGAAACCTCCTCCTCCAGCAATCCGCTGGACGCCTATGCCAGCAACCTGAACGAACTGGCCCGTGCCGGGCGTATCGATCCGCTGGTGGGGCGCGAGCAGGAGGTCGAGCGCGTTGCGCAGATCCTCGCCCGCCGGCGCAAGAACAACCCGCTGCTGGTCGGCGAGGCCGGGGTGGGCAAGACCGCCATCGCCGAAGGCCTGGCCAAGCGCATCGTCGATGGCCAGGTGCCCGACCTGCTGGCCCAGAGCGTGGTTTACTCGCTCGACCTGGGTGCGTTGCTGGCAGGTACCAAGTACCGCGGCGACTTCGAAAAACGTTTCAAGGCGCTGCTTGGTGAACTGAAGAAGCGCCCGCAGGCCATCCTGTTCATCGACGAGATCCACACCATCATTGGTGCGGGTGCAGCCTCTGGCGGCGTGATGGATGCCTCCAACCTGCTCAAGCCATTGCTGTCCTCGGGTGATATCCGCTGCATCGGTTCGACCACCTTCCAGGAGTTTCGCGGCATCTTCGAGAAGGATCGCGCCTTGGCGCGGCGCTTCCAGAAGGTCGATGTCACCGAGCCTTCGGTGGAAGATACCGTTGGCATCCTGCGTGGCTTGAAGGGGCGTTTCGAGAGTCATCACAACATCGAGTACAGCGATGAGGCGCTGCGTGCGGCGGCAGAGCTGGCTTCGCGCTACATCAATGACCGACACATGCCGGACAAGGCCATCGACGTGATCGACGAGGCGGGTGCCTACCAGCGCCTGCAGCCGGAAGCCAGCCGGGTCAAGCGTATCGAGGTGCCGCAGGTTGAGGACATCGTTGCCAAGATCGCGCGGATTCCGCCGAAGCACGTCACCAGTTCCGATAAAGAGCTGCTGCGCAACCTGGAGCGTGACCTGAAGCTGACCGTATTTGGTCAGGATCCGGCCATCGACTCGCTGGCCACGGCGATCAAGCTGTCGCGTGCGGGCCTGAAGGCACCGGACAAGCCAGTCGGTTCGTTCCTGTTCGCCGGCCCCACTGGTGTGGGCAAGACCGAAGCCGCCCGCCAGCTGGCCAAGGCGCTGGGTGTCGAGCTGGTGCGCTTTGACATGTCCGAGTACATGGAGCGACACACCGTGTCGCGCCTGATCGGTGCACCGCCCGGCTATGTTGGTTTCGACCAGGGTGGCCTGCTGACCGAGGCGATCACCAAGCAGCCGCACTGCGTGCTGCTGCTCGACGAAATCGAGAAGGCCCACCCGGAAGTCTTCAACCTGCTGCTGCAGGTGATGGACCACGGTACCCTGACCGACAACAACGGGCGCAAGGCGGACTTCCGCAACGTGATCCTGATCATGACCACCAACGCTGGTGCCGAAACTGCCGCGCGGGCCTCGATCGGTTTCACCCATCAGGATCACTCGTCCGACGCGATGGAGGTCATCCGCAAGAGCTTCACGCCGGAGTTCCGCAACCGCCTGGACACCATCATCCAGTTTGGTCGTCTCTCCCACGAGACCATCAAGAGCATCGTCGACAAGTTCCTCATCGAGCTGCAGGCGCAGCTCGAGGACAAGCGCGTGCTGCTGGAGGTTACCGATGCCGCGCGTGGCTGGCTGGCGGCTTCGGGCTACGACGTGCAGATGGGCGCGCGGCCGATGGCGCGGCTGATCCAGGACAAGATCAAGCGGCCGCTGGCTGAAGAAATCCTGTTCGGTGAGCTGGCCGAACATGGCGGCGTGGTGCATATCGATCTGCGCGATGGCGAGTTGGTGTTCGACTACGAAACCACGGCAGAGGTGGCGTGATATCGGGGCCGCTTTGCGGCCCTTTCGCGGCACAAGGCCGCTCCTACAGCGGTTGTTGTAGGAGCGGCCTTGTGCCGCGAAAGGGCTGGCAGCCCTGGATTTCCAAAACCCATAAAAAAGCCCGGCACATGGCCGGGCTTTTTCATGGCTTGAGCTTAGCGCGCACGGTAAGTGATGCGGCCCTTGCTCAGGTCGTACGGCGTCAGTTCGACGCGGACCTTGTCGCCAGTGAGAATACGGATGTAGTTCTTGCGCATCTTGCCAGAGATATGCGCGGTAACGACGTGCCCGTTTTCCAACTCCACGCGGAACATGGTGTTGGGCAGGGTGTCGACGACAGTGCCTTCCATTTCGAAGCTGTCTTCTTTCGACATGCAGTAAAGCCCTCGGTGTCCAGAGTTGGCCCGACGCGTAACTGCACCGGGCAAAAAAAGTGGCGTGGATTATGCCCGAAAATTGTGTTTCAAGCCAATGCTTTCAGTTGAGGCTGACCCAGCGCTGGTTGATCAGCAGTTCGATGGGGCGGTACTGGGTCTTGTAGTTCATTTTCTTGCAGTTCTTGATCCAGTAGCCAAGGTAGACGGCATCGAGGTTTTGCCGCAGTGCTTCGCCGATCTGCCAGAGAATGGCATAGCGGCCGAGGCTGCGACGCTCTTCCTCGGGCTCGTAGAAGGTGTAGACCGCCGACAGGCCGTTGGGCAGCAGGTCGCAGACCGCGATGGCCAGCAGGCGGCCTTCGAGGCGGAACTCGTAGAACCAGCAAAACGGCAGGTCACGCACCAGAAAGGTGGCGAACTGGTCGCGGCTTGGCGGGTACATGTCGCCATCGGCGTGGCGCTGCTCGATGTAGCGCCGGTACAGGTCGAAATATTCTTCCTTGAACGCCGGGCGTGCGGCCGTGACGGTCAGGTCGGCGTTGCGCTTGAGGATGCGGCGTTGCTGGCGATTGGGGATGAAGCGTGCTGCGGGGATGCGTGCCGGTACGCAGGCATTGCAATGCTGGCAATGCGGGCGATAAAGGTGGTCGCCGCTGCGACGAAAGCCCATTTCCGACAGGTCGGCGTACACGTGCACGTCCATTGGCTGGCTCGGGTCGAGAAACAGCGTGGTGGCCTGTTCATCCGGCAAATAGCTGCAGGAGTGGGGTTGAGTGGCATAGAACTTCAACCGCGCCAGCTCTGTCATGATCAACCCCTTCGGTGAGACGTTGTTACTAAGTGTAAGCCAGCTCCGGGAACTCGCCTAGCGAACCCAGGCAGCGTGGTTGGGCTCATCGAGGTGCCTGGCCAGGTGTTCCGCGAAGTCCGCCCGGCTGATGGCGCGGGCGCCCAGGCTGTGCAGGTGGTTGGTCGGCATCTGGCAGTCGATCAGGGCGAAGCCGGCCTGGCGCAAGTGCTCGACCAGGGTCGCGAAGCCCACTTTCGAGGCGTTGTCGGCGCGGCTGAACATAGACTCGCCGAAGAACAGCCGGCCCATGGCCAGCCCGTATAGGCCGCCCACCAGTTCGCCCTCCTGGCGCACCTCCACCGAATGGGCAATGCCGCGCCGGTGCAGTTCGCAGTAGGCGGCGCGCATGTTGTCGGTGATCCAGGTGCCGTCTGCGTAGTCGCGTGGCGCGGCGCAGGCCGCGATCACGGCAGCGAAGTCAGTGTCGAAGCTGACCTGATAGCGGCCCTGGCGGATCAGCTTGGCCAGCGAACGCGAAACGTGCAGCTCGTCAGGGAACAGCACGGTGCGTGGGTCGGGCGACCACCACAGGATGGGCTGGCCATCCTGATACCAGGGGAAACAACCATGGCGATAGGCCGCGACCAGGCGCTCGGGGGTGAGGTCGCCACCGGCAGCCAGCAGGCCGTTGGGGTCGTGCAGGGCTTTTTCCAGAGGTGGGAAGGTCAGCGAGTCGCGGGTCAGCCAGGTGAGCATTGTCTTCCTGAGCGGCGGGGGAGGGGAGGGCGACAAGCATGGCGCGTGAGCTTTGCAGGGTCAATCGCCGTTGGCTTCTTCGCGGGTAAACCCGCTCCCGCAGGATAGGCGCATAACCTGGGGGTGCGGGTTTACCCGCGAATGCGTCCGGCCAGGTGTTGGATTCACCTTCCAGTTGGCACCATCCGGCGTCTTTGTTGTCACACCTGTGCAAAAACACAGCATAAGCCTTTGTCACAAAAGAAAATGCGTGCTCAAATTGCAACTAAATGAAAGTAGCCCCCGTTCACGGCCGAAACGGCGTGCCGCCATGGCGGCTGGCGGGCAGTAATGTTAAAAGTAGTGATTTGTTGGCCAGTCACCGGCCAATCACTATTCGCGCAGGAATAGACGCGTTTTGAAGAAACCCACCACAACTCCAGCCCCCTTGCCTGTGCCCCTGTGGCGGCAGCAACTGCATTACCGCCTCAAGGAAGGTGCGTTGATCGCCGTCGGTGCCCTGTGCCTGTACTTGTGGATGGCGCTGCTCACCTACGACACGTCCGACCCTGGCTTCAGCCACACCAGCAACGCCGACCAGGTGCTGAACGCCGCCGGCCGCGCCGGTGCCTACTTTGCCGATATCCTGTTCATGGTCCTCGGCTATTTCGCCTACATATTCCCGTTGTTGCTGGCAATCAAGACCTGGCAGATCTTCCGCGAGCGTCACCAACCCTGGCAGTGGAGCGGCTGGCTGTTCTCCTGGCGGCTGATCGGCCTGGTGTTCCTGGTGTTGTCGGGCGCGGCGCTGGCGCATATCCATTTCCACCCCTCGGAGAGCCTGCCGTTCTCCGCCGGCGGGGCCCTGGGCGAGAGCCTTGGGGATCTGGCGCGCAACCTGCTCAACGTGCAGGGCAGCACGCTGATGTTCATCGCGCTTTTCCTGTTCGGCCTGACCGTGTTCACCGACCTGTCGTGGTTCAAGGTGATGGACGTCACCGGAAAGATCACCCTCGACCTGTTCGAACTGGTGCAAGGTGCCGCCAACCGCTGGTGGGAGGCGCGCAACGAGCGCAAGCGCCTGGTGGCGCAGCTGCGTGAAGTGGACGAGCAGGTCGATGAAGTGGTCGCCCCGGTGGTGCCGGACAAGCGCGAGCAGATCAAGGCCCGCGAGCGCATCATCGAACGCGACGACGCCCTGACCAAGCACGTGGCCCAGCGCGAACAGCAGCCGGCCCCGGTGATCAACATGCCGCCACCGCAGCCCAAGGCGCCCGAGCCGAGCAAGCGGGTGATGAAGGAGAAGCAGGCGCCGCTGTTCGTTGACAGCGCCGTAGAAGGCACGCTGCCACCGATCTCCATCCTCGACCCGGCCGAACAGAAGAAGATCGAGTACTCGCCGGAATCCCTGGCCGGTGTCGGTCATCTGCTGGAAATCAAACTGAAGGAATTCGGCGTAGAAGTCTCCGTCGATTCGATCCACCCCGGCCCGGTGATTACCCGTTACGAGATCCAGCCCGCCGCGGGCGTGAAGGTCAGCCGTATCGCCAACCTGGCCAAGGACCTGGCGCGCTCGCTGGCCGTGACCAGCGTGCGGGTGGTCGAAGTGATCCCCGGCAAGACCACCGTGGGTATCGAGATCCCCAACGAGAACCGCCAGATGGTGCGCTTCTCCGAAGTGCTGTCGTCGCCGCAGTTCGACGAGAACAAGTCGCCGGTCACCCTGGCCCTGGGCCACGATATCGGCGGCAAGCCGGTCATCACGGACCTGGCGAAGATGCCCCACCTGCTGGTAGCCGGTACCACCGGTTCCGGCAAGTCGGTGGGCGTGAACGCCATGATCCTGTCGATCCTGTTCAAGTCGGGTCCGGAAGATGCGCGGCTGATCATGATCGACCCGAAAATGCTCGAATTGTCGATCTACGAAGGCATCCCGCACCTGCTGTGCCCGGTGGTCACCGACATGAAGGACGCCGCCAACGCCCTGCGCTGGAGCGTTGCCGAGATGGAGCGGCGCTACAAGTTGATGGCGGCCATGGGGGTACGTAACCTGGCTGGCTTCAACCGCAAGATCAAGGACGCGCAAGAGGCCGGCGAGGTCATCCACGACCCGCTGTACCGTCGTGAGAGCATGGACGACGAGCCGCCGACGCTGAAGACCCTGCCGACCATCGTGGTGGTGGTCGACGAATTCGCCGACATGATGATGATCGTCGGCAAGAAGGTCGAAGAACTGATCGCCCGTATCGCCCAGAAAGCCCGTGCCGCCGGTATCCACCTGATCCTGGCCACCCAGCGCCCGTCGGTGGACGTGATCACCGGCCTGATCAAGGCCAACATCCCGACCCGCATGGCGTTCCAGGTGTCGAGCAAGATCGACTCGCGGACCATCATCGACCAGGGTGGCGCCGAGCAGCTGCTGGGTCACGGTGACATGCTGTACATGCCGCCGGGCACCAGCCTGCCGATCCGCGTGCATGGCGCGTTCGTTTCCGACGACGAGGTGCATCGCACGGTCGAGGCGTGGAAGCTGCGCGGCGCGCCGGACTACAACGACGACATCCTCAATGGCGTCGAGGAGGCCGGCAGCGGCTTCGAAGGTAGCAGTGGCGGTGGCGATGGTGACGACCCCGAAGCCGACGCCCTCTACGACGAAGCCGTGCAGTTCGTGCTCGAAAGCCGCCGGGCATCGATTTCCGCGGTACAGCGCAAGCTGAAGATCGGTTACAACCGCGCCGCGCGGATGATCGAGTCGATGGAGATGGCCGGCGTGGTCACCCCCATGAACAGCAACGGCTCGCGGGAAGTGATTGCCCCGGGCGGCCCGCGCGATTGATGATCACCTTGCCGGGCGCACGAGGCGCCCGGCCCCTTAACCGTTTTACGAGGATTTCCATGCGCGCGATTCGCATGCTGTTGGTTTCTGCCCTGGCCGCGGCCAGCCTGTCGGCCCATGCTGGCGAACAGGACGTCCAGCGCCTGACCCAGTTGCTGGAAAAGTCGCAGACCATCGAAGCCAATTTCTCCCAGCTGACCCTGGATGCCGGTGGCACCAGCCTGCAGGAAACGTCCGGCAAGATGACCGTCAAGCGCCCGGGCCTGTTCTACTGGCACACCAACGCGCCGCAGGAGCAGGTGGTGGTGTCCGACGGCAAGAACGTCACCCTGTGGGACCCGGACCTGGAACAGGCCACCATCAAGAAGCTCGACGTGCGCCTGAACCAGACCCCGGCATTGCTGTTGTCCGGTGACGTGTCGAAGATCAGCCAGAGCTTCGACATTACCTCCAAGGAGCAGGGCGAAGTCATGGACTTCACCCTGAAACCCAAGACCAAGGACACCCTGTTCGACTCGCTGCGCGTGTCGTTCCGCAAAGGCCTGATCAACGACATGCAACTGGTCGACAGCGTTGGCCAGCGCACCAACATCCTGTTCAATGGCGTCAAGGCCAACCAGGCGGTGCCGGACAGCACCTTCAAGTTCGACATCCCCAAAGGCGCGGACGTCATCAAGGAGTAAGCGGAGCCCGTGATGGACCTGTTTCGAAGCGAACCCGTTGCCCAGCCCCTGGCCGCCCGGTTGCGCCCGTCCAACCTGGACGAGTACGTCGGCCAGGAGCACCTGCTGGCACGCGGCAAGCCGCTGCGCGAGGCGCTGGAGCAGGGTGCGCTGCATTCGATGATCTTCTGGGGACCGCCCGGGGTGGGCAAGACCACCCTGGCGCGGCTGCTGGCGCAGTTCTGCGATGCGCACTTCGAAACGGTCTCGGCGGTACTGGCCGGGGTGAAGGAGATTCGCCAGGCGGTCGAGGTGGCCAAGCAGCAGGCTGGCCAGTACGGGCGGCGCACCATTCTGTTTGTCGACGAGGTGCACCGCTTCAACAAGTCACAACAGGACGCTTTCCTGCCCTACGTGGAGGACGGCACGCTGCTGTTCATTGGCGCCACCACCGAAAACCCGTCCTTCGAGCTGAACAACGCGCTGCTGTCGCGGGCCCGGGTGTACGTGCTCAAGAGCCTGGACGAGACGGCGCTGCACAAACTTGTCAGCCGTGCGCTGAGCGAAGAGCGTGGCCTGGGCAAGCGTAACCTGCGCGTGAGTGACGAAGCCTTCAAGATGCTCATGGCCGCCGCCGATGGCGATGGCCGTCGCATGCTCAACTTCCTCGAGAACGCCGCCGACCTTGCCGAAGACGGCAGCGAGATCGACGTCGAGATGCTGCACAGCCTGCTCGGCGACAGCCGCCGTCGTTTCGACAAGGGCGGCGAGGCGTTCTATGACCAGATCTCGGCACTGCACAAGTCGGTGCGTGGTTCCAACCCCGACGGCGCGTTGTACTGGTACGCGCGCATGCTCGACGGCGGCTGCGACCCGCTGTACATCGCCCGGCGCGTGGTGCGCATGGCCAGCGAGGACATCGGCAACGCCGACCCGCGCGCCCTGAGCCTGTGCCTGGCGGCCTGGGACGTGCAAGAGCGCCTGGGCAGCCCGGAAGGCGAGCTGGCAGTGGCCCAGGCCATCACCTACATCGCTTGCGCACCAAAAAGCAACGCGGTGTACATGGGCTTCAAGGCAGCCATGCGCGAAGCAGCCGAGCACGGTTCGCTGGAGGTGCCGCTGCACCTGCGCAATGCCCCGACCAAGCTGATGAAGCAGCTCGGTTACGGCGAGGAATACCGCTACGCCCACGACGAGCCGGATGCCTATGCCGCCGGTGAGGACTATTTCCCCGAGCAACTGGAACCGCGCCAGTACTACCAGCCGGTGCCACGTGGGCTGGAGCTGAAGATCGGCGAAAAGCTGCGTCACTTGGCCGAGCTCGACCGCACCAGCCCCCGTCAACGGAGAAAACCGTGATCGCACTCATCGCCGCCGTCAGCGCCGGCGGCATCGCCGGCACCCTGCTGCGCTTTGCCACCTCCAACTGGGTAGCAGCCAACTGGCCGAAGCATTTCTATCTCGGTACGCTGGCGGTCAACCTGGTGGGCTGCCTGCTGATCGGCCTGCTGTACGGCCTGTTCCTGCACAAACCCATGGTACCGGTGGAGCTGCGCGCTGGGCTGATCGTCGGTTTTCTCGGTGGCCTGACCACCTTTTCTTCTTTTTCCCTGGATACCGTGCGCCTGCTCGAAAGCGGGCAGGTTCCGCTAGCCTTGGGCTATACCGGTATTAGCGTGGTGGGCGGGCTGCTTGCAACCTGGGCCGGCCTCACCCTGACCCGATTCTGAACCAACACCTACCTATAACGAGAGAACGACATGCTCGATTCCAAACTGTTACGCGGCCAACTTCAGGAAGTGGCGGATCGCCTGGCCTCCCGTGGCTTCAGCCTGGATGTCGCGCGCATCGAATCACTGGAAGAGCGCCGCAAGGCAGTGCAGACCCGTACCGAGCAGCTGCAGGCCGAGCGTAACACCCGCTCCAAGTCCATCGGCCAGGCCAAGGCCAAGGGTGAGGACATCGCCCCGCTGATGGCCGACGTCGAGCGCATGGCCAACGAGCTGGCCGCCGGCAAGGTCGAACTGGACGGCATCCAGGCCGAGCTGGACGGCATCCTGCTGACCATCCCCAACCTGCCGGACGCCAGCGTGCCGGTCGGCGCCAGCGAAGACGACAACGTCGAAGTGCGCCGCTGGGGCACCCCGCAAGCCTTCGACTTCGAGATCAAGGACCACGTGGCCCTGGGCGAAATCAGCGGTGGCCTGGACTTCGAGGCGGCGGCCAAGCTGTCCGGCGCCCGCTTCGCCGTGCTGCGCGGCCCGATTGCCCGCCTGCACCGCGCCCTGGCGCAGTTCATGATCAACCTGCACACCGGCGAGCATGGCTACGAAGAGCACTACACCCCTTACCTGGTGCAGGCCCCGGCCCTGCAGGGCACCGGCCAGCTGCCGAAGTTCGAGGAAGACCTGTTCAAGATCAGCCGTGAAGGCGAGGCCGACTTCTACCTGATTCCGACCGCCGAGGTCTCGCTGACCAACCTGGTGGCCGACCAGATCCTCGACGCCAAGCAGCTGCCGCTCAAGCTGGTTGCCCACACCCCATGCTTCCGCAGCGAGGCCGGTGCCTCGGGCCGCGACACCCGTGGCATGATCCGCCAGCACCAGTTCGACAAGGTCGAGATGGTACAGGTGGTGGAGCCGGCAAAATCCATGGAAGCCCTCGAAGGCCTGACCGCCAACGCCGAGCGTGTGCTCCAGCTGCTGGAGCTGCCGTATCGCGTGCTGGCGCTGTGCACCGGCGACATGGGCTTCGGCGCGGTGAAAACCTACGACCTGGAAGTGTGGGTCCCGAGCCAGGACAAGTACCGCGAAATCAGCTCCTGCTCCAACTGCGGTGACTTCCAGGCCCGCCGCATGCAGGCGCGCTGGCGCAACCCGGAAACCGGCAAGCCGGAGCTGGTGCACACCCTCAACGGTTCCGGCCTGGCCGTAGGCCGTACCCTGGTGGCGGTGCTGGAGAACTACCAGCAGGCCGACGGCTCGATCCGTGTGCCGGAAGTGCTCAAGCCGTACATGGGTGGCGTCGAGGTCATTCGCTGAGATGGATTACCTGCCGCTGTTCCATAAGCTGCAGGGCGGCCGCGTACTGGTCGTCGGCGGTGGCGAGATCGCCCTGCGCAAAGCGCGCCTGCTGGCCGATGCCGGCGCCGCGCTGCGGGTGGTGGCGCCGGAGGTCGACGGCCAGCTCGCGGCAATGGCCCGTGAGGGCGGTGGCGAGGTGCTGGTGCGCGGCTATCAGCCGTCGGACCTGGACGGCTGTCGTCTGGTGATCGCGGCCACCGATGACCCGGGCCTCAATGCCCAGGTCTCGGCGGATGCGCAGGCGCGCAGCCTGCCGGTCAATGTGGTTGACGCGCCGGCCCTGTGCACGGTGATCTTCCCCGCCATCGTCGACCGCTCACCCTTGGTGTTGGCGGTCTCCAGCGGTGGCGATGCCCCGGTGCTGGCACGGTTGATCCGCGCCAAGCTGGAGGCCTGGATCCCATCGGCCTATGGCGAATTGGCAGGCCTGGCCGCGCGCTTCCGGCACAAGGTCAAGGCCTTGTACCCTGACGTCAACCAGCGCCGTGGTTTTTGGGAGAACGTATTCCAGGGGCCGATCGCCGAGCGCCAGCTGGCTGGGCAGGGTGCCGAGGCCGAACGCCTGTTGCAGGCGATGGTCGACGGCGCGCCGGTGCAGCAGGGGGGCGAGGTGTATCTGGTCGGTGCCGGCCCGGGTGACCCGGACCTGCTGACCTTCCGTGCCCTGCGCCTGATGCAGCAGGCCGACGTGGTGCTGTACGACCGGTTGGTGGCGCCGGCCATCATCGAGATGTGCCGGCGCGACGCCGAGCGTATCTACGTCGGCAAGCGCCGCGCCGATCACAGTGTGCCGCAGGACCAGATCAACCGGTTGCTGGTCGACCTGGCCCAGCAGGGTAAGCGCGTGTTGCGGCTCAAGGGCGGTGACCCGTTCATCTTTGGCCGGGGTGGCGAAGAAATCGAGGAACTGGCCGAACAGGGCATCCCGTTCCAGGTGGTGCCTGGCATCACTGCGGCCAGCGGTTGTTCCGCCTACGGCGGTATTCCGCTGACCCACCGCGACTATGCCCAGTCGGTACGCTTCGTGACCGGCCACCTGAAGGATGGCACCAGCAACCTGCCCTGGCACGACCTGGTGGCGCCTGCGCAAACCCTGGTGTTCTACATGGGGCTGGTGGGGCTGCCGACCATCTGTGCCGAGCTGATCCGCCATGGCCGCGCGGCCAGCACACCTGCGGCGCTGGTGCAGCAGGGGACCACGCGCAACCAGCGGGTGTTCACCGGTACCTTGGCTGATTTGCCTGAACTGGTGGCCCGGCATGAGGTGCATGCACCGACCCTGGTGATCGTCGGGGAAGTGGTGCAGTTGCGCGAGAAGCTGGCGTGGTTTGAAGGTTCGCAAGACAGCTGAAATCGTTGGTGCCGCCTCGCGGCCCTTTCGCGACACAAGGCCGCTCCTACACGATCCCTGTAGGAGCGGCCTTGTGCCGCGATAGGGCTGCAAAGCAGCCCCGGCTTTCTCAAGCCTTCCAGATCCCTTTCCCCGGCAACCGTTCCCGGTCATGTGGCTGATTGAAATCCTGCAGCGGCCCTTTTGGCACAATCCCGTTCGGGTTGATGGTCTTGTGGCTCATGTAGTAGTGCTTCTGGATATGCTCCATATCCACCGTGCCCGCCACCCCCGGCCACTGGTAGAGCTCACGCAGCCAGTTGGACAGGTTCGGGTAGTCGCTCAGGCGGCGCAGGTTGCACTTGAAATGGCCGTGGTACACCGCGTCGAAACGCACCAGTGTGGTGAACAGGCGCACGTCGGCTTCGGTCAGATGTTCGCCGGCCAGGTAGCGCTGGCGAGCCAGCAGCCCTTCCAGATAATCCAGCTCATTGAACACCTCATCGAACGCCGTTTCGTAGGCGTCCTGCGTGGTGGCGAAACCTGCGCGGTAAACACCGTTGTTCACGGCCGGGTAAATGCGCTCGTTGAGTGCATCGATGGTGGTGCGTAGCGGGGCTGGGTAAAGGTCCAGGGTGTTGCCGGTCAGCTCGTCGAATGCCGAGTTGAAGATACGGATGATCTCGGACGACTCGTTGTTGACGATGCGCTTTTCCTGTTTGTCCCACAGTACAGGCACGGTCACGCGCCCGGTGTAGTGCGGGTCGTCCTGGGTGTAACGCTGGTGCAGGTACTGCAGGGCATCGAGGTGGTCGCCGCTGGAGCCTTCCTGCTGGTCGAAGGTCCAGCCATGCTCGCCCATCAGCCAACTGACCACCGACACATCGATAAGCGGCTCCAGGCCTTTGATGGCACGCACGATCAGCGTGCGGTGAGCCCAGGGGCAGGCGAGCGACACATACAGGTGGTAGCGGCCGGCTTCGGGGGCGGGCAGCGGGTTGCGTCGTTGCGAATTCTCGCGCTGGAAGGCGCCGTCCTTGCTGGTCTGGTACCACTGGTCATGCCAGCGGCCATCGATCAAAAGGCCCATGCTGGAGCTCCTCGGAACAAAGTGTTTGTCGTTGGAGCTCAGTCTAGAGCAATGCGTTCGAACGAATAGCGCAAAGAGTGCGGCTAACAGATCTGTTTATTTGATGTTTCCGCGGGTGGCCCAGTAGGCGCGGGCGGTACTGAATGCCAGCTCGCGGTCGTGGCCCAGGCCACGCAACGCCAGGGCCATGGTCGCGATCACGGCCATTTCGCCGTAGCTGTCTTCGGCTTCGCCGCGCCAGACGGCAAGCAGGTGCTCCGGTTGCAGGCTGGCGGGCTTCACATGGCGCTGGGCGCTCATGGCAGGCCACTCCTCGTCCCAGGCATCACCGGCCGAAGTGCCATACAGATGGCTGGTGACATCCGGGTTGATCTCGATCTCGCCACCGTCCCCCTTGATCACCAGTGCGTGGTCGCCCAGCAGCCGGCTGGCCTCGCGGTGCACGGCCTGGTAACCGGGGTGGAAGATGCTTTGCAGGCCACAGCGCGCGGCGAGGGGGTTGAGTACCCGTGCCAGCGAGTGGATCGGTGAGCGCAGGCCGAGGGTGTTGCGCAGGTCGATCATGCGCTGCAACTGCGGCGCCCAGTCCTGCAGTGGGAAGAAGGCCAGCTGGTGACTGTCCAGCGTGTGCGCAACGGTTGCCCAGTCGCGACACAGCGGGATGTCCAGCAGGCCGAGCAGTTGCTCGGTGTACAGGCGCCCGGCGGTGTGGGCGCCGCCGCCGTGCATCAGGATGCGTGCGCCATTACCGGCCAGGCACTTGGCCGCCAGCAGGTACCAGGGCAGGTGGCGCTTCTTGCCGGCGTAGCTCGGCCAGTCCAGGTCGACGTTGATGCGTGGCGCCTGCAGGTGGGCGCGCAAGGCCTCGGTGAAACCCGCCAGCTCCTCGGCGCTTTCCTCCTTGTGCCGCAGCAGCATCAGGAAGGCGCCGAGCTGGGTGTCCTCGACCTTGTCTTCGAGCAGCAGGGTCATGGCTGCGCGCGCTTCCTCGCGGGTCAGGCCGCGGGCGCCGCGCTTGCCTTTGCCCAGAATGCGCACGAATTCGGCGAAGGGGTGTTCGGTCGGTGTTTCCAGGGTGAGCGGGCGGGGTGCGTTCATATGCAGTTGGTCGGCTTGGGCAGGCCCGCCAGCTTGGCGGCAAGTTTGGCGGGAGTGCCATTGAACAGGCGGTTCAGGTGCGGGCTGTTGCCCTTTTCCGCGCCCAGCTTGAGCGCGGTGTACTTGATCAGCGGGCGGGTGGCTGGCGACAGCTGGTACTCGGCGTAGAACTGGCGCAACAGCTCGAGGATTTCCCAATGGTCGGTGGTGAGGGCGATATCTTCACGGGCCGCGAGCGATTCGGCGACCTCGTGAGACCAGTCCTGCAGGTCGACCAGGAAGCCGTCCTTGTCCAGGGCGATGGCGCGATCGCCAACAGTCAGGGTGCTCATAGCCAGCTGTTGACCTTGTCATAGTGCAGGGTGAGTTCGATGAAGGCCGGGTAGTCCACGGCCTTGGCCAGTGGGCTGGAGAGGGCACGGGCGTGCAGGTCTTCGTCCAGGGCGAACAGGCGGTCTTGCAGGTTGGCGGCTTGCAAGGCGCGCAGGGGCTCGCTACCGGTTTTAAGTGCATAGGTGGCGTCGCCACACAGCAATACCGCGTCTTGCGGGCCGAGCAGGCGCAGGCAGCTGGCCAGGCGCTCGTCCGCGAAAGGCGAGTGGGCAATTACGTGCAGGGTCGTCATCAGAGGGTTACCACCTGGTCGAAACGGGCGATCAACGCGGCCAGTGCGGCATCGTCGAGGATCTCGACGGGCAAAGCCAGCGTGGTGCTGTCCAGGCCGCGGCGGGCCAGGCTGTGGCTGCAGGCGAACAGCTCCTCGACGCCGAACATCGGCAAGGCCTGGAGGTTGGCGGCCAGGTTTTTCTGTTGCAGGGCGTCCGGGTGCTGTTCGTTGGTCAGCTGGAACACCCCGTCGTCGAGGAAAAGCATGCCCAGCGGCAGGTCGAACGCACCGCCGGCCAGGGCAATATCCAGGGCTTCGCGTGCGGACGGGCCACTCCACGGCGCCTTGCGGCTGATGATCAGAAGCGATTTGGCCATTTCAATCCCCCCCAAAACAGATCAGGCGGTCGGCAACCTGTGCGGCTTCGTGCAACTGGCCCAGCCCCGACAGTTCCCAAGGTGCTGGCAGGTTCACGGCCGGGCGCTGGTAACGGTTGGCTTCTTCTTCATTGAGCACGCCCCTGCGCAGGGCGGCAGCAATGCAGACCACGGCGTCGAGTTGGTGCTCGCTGATGAACGTGCGCCATTGATTGGCCACGTCGAGTTCATCCTGTGGCGCGACGATATTGGCCGAGGCGCTGTGCACCCCGTCCTGATAGAAGAACAGCCGAGCAACTTCATGCCCGCCGGCCAGTGCCGCCTCGGCGAAGCGCAGGGCGCGACGCGAGGAGGGCGCATGCGCCGGGGAAAAGACCGCAATGGCGAATTTCATGGAAAACCCGTGTAAAGGAATGCGGCCATGATAAAGCAAAAAGCCCGCGCTGGTGGGCGCGGGCTCTGTCTGCAAGGCCGTGATCGGTCAGGCTTGTTCCTTGCTCTCCGGCAGGAACCAGTTGAGCACCAGGGCGCAGATGCCACCGGTGGCGACGCCCGACTCCAGCACGTTACGCAATGCCGCCGGCATGTGTGCGAGGAACTCCGGCACCTGAGCCACGCCAAGGCCCAGGGCCAGCGACACGGAAATGATCAGCAACGCCCGGCGGTCGAGGCGGGTGCTGGCGAGGATGTTGATACCCGATGCGGCGACTGCACCGAACATCACCATGGCCGCACCGCCCAGCACCGGCTCCGGCACCGCCTGGATAACCCCGGCAACGCTGGGGAACAGGCCCAGCAGGACCAGCATGGCGGCGATCCAGATACCGATATGGCGGCTGGCAATGCCGGTCAGCTGAATGACGCCGTTGTTCTGGGCGAAGATCGAGCTGGGGAAGGTGTTGAACACGCCGGCCAGTAGCGAGTTGGCGCCGTTGACCAGTACCCCGCCCTTGATCCGCTGCATCCACACCGGGCCTTCGACCGGTTGGCGCGAGACCTTGCTGGTGGCGGTGACATCACCGATGGCTTCCAGCGAGGTGACCAGGTAGATCACCAGCATCGGAATGAACAGCGCCCAGGAGAAACTCACGCCAAAGTGCAGCGGCGTCGGTACCTGGAACAGCGCGGCCTGGTGCATGCCAGTGAAGTCCAGGCGGCCCAGGTAGCCGGCCAGGGCATAGCCCACGGCCAGGGCAATGACGATGGCGCAGCTGCGCATCCACACCACCGGGATACGGTTGAGGATCACGATGATCGCCAGCACCACACCCGACAGCAGCAGGTTCTCGCCGTTGGCGAAGGTGCCGTTGGCCATGGCGCCGAAGCCGCCGCCCATGCTGATCAGGCCGACCTTGATCAGGGTCAGGCCGATCATCAGCACGACGATACCGGTGACCAGCGGGGTGATCAGGCGCTTGACGAAGGGCAGGATGCGCGAAACGCCCATCTCTACGAACGAGCCGGCAATGACCACGCCAAAGATGGCCGCCATCACGCCTTCCACCGGCGTGCCCTGCTTGACCATCAGTGCGCCGCCCGCGATCAGCGGGCCAACAAAGTTGAAGCTGGTGCCCTGCACGATCAGCAAGCCGGCGCCGAACGGCCCAAAGCGCTTGCATTGCACGAAGGTGGCGATGCCGGAGATCACCAGCGACATGGACACAATCAGGTTGGTATCGCGAGGCGAGACCCCCAGCGCCTGGCAGATCAGCAGCCCAGGGGTAACGATCGGCACGATGATCGCCAGCAGGTGCTGAAGTGCCGCCAGCAAGCCGATCAACAGGCGAGGCTTGTCCTCTAGGCCCAGGACCAGTTCGTTGGCAGGCGCCGCCGCGCCCGGCCCGTGTTCGTGTGAACTCATGGGAAATACTGCCCCGGAAGAAAAAAGGAGCGCATTCTACGGGCTGAATCCCGATAGGGGTAGGGGTTAGGAAGATAGCGTCACAATCGCAGATGAAGCTGACTTAAAGGTCAGTTTGTGTAGCCTTTCCATCAGTCACGAAAAAGCCCGCCGAAGCGGGCTTTTCCTGGCTGCTCGAGAGGTTTGAATCAGTCGTCGCGGCCCATGATGCCGAACAGCTGCAGCAGGCTGATGAACAGGTTGTAGATCGACACATACAGGCTGATGGTGGCCATGATGTAGTTGCGCTCGCCGCCATGGATGATGGCGCTGGTCTGGAACAGGATGCAGACCGACGAGAACAGCACGAAGCCGGCGCTGATCGCCAGTTGCAGGCCGCTGATCTGGAAGAAGAAGCTGGCCAGCACGGCGCCCATCAGGACAAAGAAGCCAGCAGTGATGAAACCGCCGAGGAAGCTCATGTCCTTGCGGGTGATCAGTACGTAGGCCGACAGGCCGCCGAAGACCAATGCGGTCATGGCGAATGCCGAGCTGACGACTTCGGCGCCACCGCTCATGCCCAGGTAGCGGTTGAGGATCGGGCCGAGGATGAAGCCCATGAAACCGGTGAGGGCGAAGGTGGACACCAGGCCCCAGACCGAATCACGCAGCTTGGCGGTGAGGAAGAACAGGCCGTAGAAGCCGATCAGCACGACGAACACGTTGGGGTAGCGGAAGCCCATCTGCTGCGAGACGAAGGCCATGATGCCACTGAAGGCGAGGGTGAGCGCCAGCAGGCTGTACGTGTTGCGCAGGACCTTGCTGATCTCCTGCTGCTCGACCTGCTGGCCGTGGTGGACGGCGTAATCCTGTTCGCGCATGGCGACACTCCTTTGGTGTGTACCCAGGCGTTGAAGCCTGGCGAATGAAACGTATGGTTGCTGGAGCATACCAGAGCTGTCGCAACCCGCGACACAGAGAGTTTGACAGCTTGTTTCATTAAGGTATTATTGCCGCCGCAAAACAGCTGGAAGCGTGGCCGAGTGGTTTAAGGCAACGGTCTTGAAAACCGTCGATGGGCAACTATCCTAGAGTTCGAATCTCTACGCTTCCGCCACATTCAAAGCCCTGATTATTCAGGGCTTTTTGCGTTTTTGGGGCATAGAAAAACGACACGTGGGAACACCCTTGGGAATGGTTTATATCGGAAGCGCTTCCGATACTTTCCTACTTGGTGGGTTTTGCCAAGGCTCCAACTCGGCGATAAACACGCTCAGTAATGTCGCCCTTGGTGTGCCCCAGCAGTAGTAACGGCGAGTGCAAACTCACCGCTGGGGCTTCGATGGCAACGTGCATACCAGGCAGCCGAAGCCATTTCAAATGGGCGACAGGGTACTCACTTCAAGGTCACATCGTTGAACTTGAGGGCCTGGCTGCCGTTGTCCCGCGTCGAGATCATCAGCTTGATCGACGGGCTGTGCTCGACCTTTCGGTCGGTTTCCTGGAACACCAGACTCACCGTGGTCGGCACATTGCGCAGGATCTGGAAGCCATTCCAGAAGCTGACCGGTTGTTGGCCCACCCGCAGCTCCTTGATCGACACCGGCGCACCGGACTCGTCGAAGAACCGGCTGGCGTTCTCAAACCGGAAGTCGCGGTCCATGTCCAGGTTGGTGAGCGTGAAGGTGCAGTTGGGATAGCGGCCGATATTCTCGCAACCCACCAACTCGATACGCACGCCGTCCACCACTTCCATGCGCTTGCCCAACAGGTTGTTGCCGTCGTTCTCGACGACCATCGATTGAACCTTGGCGAACTCGAACGTCGGCTTGGCGTATTCGGTGCCAAGAATGAAAAAGACGAACGACAAGCCCGCTATCAGCAGGGTGAGGGCTGCTGCGTGGAGCATCTTCGGCAAGTTGCGGATTTGCCAGCAGAGCGAAAGCGCGCCGAGCACGGTGAATACGCTGACCAGCAGTACGATGTTGCGCCAGTTAATGAAGCCGAAACCGAATACGCTTGGGTCGGGCACCAGGTAGGTGATGATTGCCCACATACCGCCCAGGACAACGCCCAGGCCGGTCATGATCCTGGCAGCCAGCGAAGTAATCTGGCTGGTGCGAGGAGAAAACCCGGGGGCTTGTGCTTGATTCATGCGAACTCCGTGTAATGCCTACTGCTGGTAAGGGATTGATTTCAAAGTGCCATTATCTCGACGATCAAGGTGCGGGTAAAGCTACGGGAGGAGGAGGGGCGCAAGGTCGATGAGAAAAATGCGTGTGGTGGGTACCGTCTATTCCTTCCCAGGTTCAACGCTTCGAAATCCATGGCATGGGTATCAGGGCACCTGGTCGGGCAGTCGCTCGCGCAGGCTATCGGGTCTGCTCATTGGTCATCTGATACTGGTAGACGCGGTCCACCTGCGCAGCACATTCGGCCCAGGCCAGTTCGGTGCGCTCCTGGTCAGTGAGCAGGTTGGCGTTGCGGGTCGGCGTGGTCGCTGGCAGTTGGCAAGGGACGACCAGCGGACAGCCATTGACGATAAGCGTCGGCGCCGGTGAGGGCGGGGCGCTGGCGCAGCCGGCGAGCAGCGTCAGGTAGAGGCTGGTCAGCCCAATCTTGGAGTTGCTGGTTTTCATGCTTGAGGGCCTCGATCAGGCGCTCGCGTCTGGCAAGGCCTTGGCGTAACTCGCCCTGGAGCACGAGCAGCTTGGCCTGGCTGTCGCGCTCGCGCTCCAGTTCGGATTTGAGTTGGTGGGTGGTGGCCAGATGGCGGTTGCGGTCTTGCAGGGCACGGTCGCGTTGGTCCTGCAGGTGTTGGTTGGTGGCCTCGGCGATGGCCATTTGTTGGTGTTGGCGCCAACCCCACAGCGTGGTGGTACCAACGGCCAGCAGGGCGACGGCCAGCATGCCGCTGCGCAGCGCCATCACGCCGCCACCTGCGTTCGGCCCTGGTGCCGCTCGAAGGCGCGCTCGAGCTTTACGTCATACAGGTTGCGCCTGTAGTCGGGGCCGTTGTAGCGCTTGGCGACCATGCTCCATTGCAGCTCTTTCAAGGCCTTGTGCAGCCTGGCGTCGGCCTCGATGAAGCGCATCAGTGCCTCCAGATGGTCCGCTTCGCTGCGCTGCATCGCCTCGACAAAGGAGTGGATGCAGGCATAACCAAGCCGTTGCCAGTGGTAGCCCATCACCTGGAAGGCGCCCCAACTGGCCGACTCCAGCGCAGCGATGTCATCGAGCTGGCGCGCCTGGCTGAGGCGCTGGTGCTCGGCGGTTCCGCCGATGTAACCGCCCGGTTTGGGGTTGACCAGGGCGGGATAGACGCGGGCAAGCGCTACGGCGCGTTGCCGCAGGCGTTGGTGCATGACGTGGCGCTCGAACAGGATCACCGGCTTGCCGTTGTCGAGGAACCCGCGGCCCTTCGACTCGACTTCGTTCAGGGCGTAGAGCGTGGCCACCGGCACCCCCAGTCGCCCGGAGGCCTGCACCAGGTCGGCGTGCTTGAGCAGCTTGCCGGTGTCGGCGCCTTGCAGGCTGGCCAGGGTTTTGGGGCCGGCCACGCCGTCACTCACCAGCCCCACTTTGAGCTGGTAGGCGCGGACAGCGGCCTCGGTAGCGTCGCCATACACACCATCGAGAAACAGCTTGCTGCCTTGGGTATTGAGGTCGCGTTGCAGGTTGCGGACAACCTGGGAACGGTCACCGTACTTGAGGATCATCGAATTTGCTCCTTGCGGGTCAAGGTTTTCTGCGCGGCGCAACGGACGAACTCAACGCCCAGCAGGCCGATGAGGCCGCCGAAGAATGGGGCGGCGGTAAGCGGGATGCCGATCAGCGACAGCCCGTGGCTGGCGCACAAGGCAAGCGCACCGCACAACGGTGCTTCGATCACCAACTGGCGGAGCTTGCCGCCGCCATAGGCCACGCGCAGCGCAGCGATGAAGGCGGCGAGCAGGGCGGCATACAGGCCCGGCCAGTTCTGTTCGAGCCATTTGGCCAGGAAGGCCCAGGTTTCGAGGCGATCAGGCATGGAGGTCATTCCCTGTGTGTTGAGGGGCGGTCAGTTCCTTGGGGGGTATCACGTACTGCTTTGGGGCAGCCGTCAGTGCCGGCGCTTGCGACGGCGATGCACAAGAACGTGCGGTGCTGCTGCTTGGTGGGGGCTGGGTCTTGGCAGCCATGCTGGGCGTCCTCTAGGCGGTGGCGGTGGGCCTTGCGTTGAGGGGGATGGTCCGCAGCGCGCCGGCCGGAGGCAACGCGCTGGGCTTGTAGAGGGAGGCGCTACAGGCAGCGGGAGCAGGGATAACGCGTGAACGGCAGCATCGGCGCCATGGTTGCTGTCTCTGGCGCTTCCTTACTGCAACGTAGGTGATCTGAAAGGCGAGGCCATGTCCGCCAGTGTCAGTTCGATATGGGCGATGAGCCCGGCAAGGTGATCTGCCTTTTCCAGTTGGCCCTGTGCTTTTAGCCTTACCAGCTCCTGGCGCAGGTTCAACAGGTGTTTTTGCAGTGCGAGGGCGGAGGTGTGGAACTGATCCATGTCGGTCTCATGTGGTGGGCTTCCTTGCCGTTGTAAGAGCTAACGAAGGTATCAGCTCATTCCACGTGCCAATACTGATCATTCATACACGCGTCCTGAATTTGCGATCACTCGACTACAGACTTATCGGATTATTCCTACTGATAATTCAGAGCTTGGTTTTGGGGTGCTCTTCGTTATTCACTCTCTAAGCCCTCGCGTGCTTTGGCTTGAGTACTACACGCAGTGTCGATAACTAACTCGACGGTGTAGGACGACCTCGTTGGCGGCGAAACTAAATGTTGCAATTGAGTCGCGAGGGCGCCCAGTGGCTCCGGCGCTCCTGCCCTGGTGGTTTCTGCTAGCATCGACGCTTTTTACCGCCAGGGAGAGGCATGTGAAGTACGTCGTCATTGAGCACCATCGCAGTGAATATCCAGCCCCCATCACCTTCGCCGGGGGCACGCTGCTGGACATCGGTCAGCGCTACGAAGGCGAGGAGCCATGGCAGGACTGGTACCTGTGCAGTTGTGCCGGGCAAGCGCCGGGTTGGGTGCCGGCGCAGGTGATCGAGCGGATTGGCGTCGACCGGGGCAGGGCGGTAGAGGCCTATTGTGCCCATGAACTGGACATCGACCCGGGTCAGCAGGTTGAGGGGCTGCGGCCACTGAATGGCTGGCTGTGGTGCCGTAACTTGCGCAACGGCGAACTGGGCTGGTTGCCACAGGAGAAGCTGCGCTTGTTGGACTGATCAATGCGACGTGGCAGTCCAGGCGGTCTTTATGCAGTGAACAGGGGTAAGGCAGAGGCGGATGAAGGATCATCTGATCTGCTTTTTTTCCGCGAACCTGAATCTGTAACCGTATCAGCGCCGAGCCGACAATACCTTCCAGGCCCGGCGCTTGCGAACCGGTAAACACTGGGCCGGTTGCGCTGCTCTGCACCCGTATCAGCCAGCCCCGCTGTTCCTTCATCACACTTGTAGAGGTTCCGATGGGCAAGCTTGCTCTGTTCCTGGGTGGTTTTCTGCTGCTGACTATCATGATCGGTTTGCTGGGTACCATTCCGCCGGGCTGAAACCCCCACGCGTTCTCCCTTTAGCCCGCCTGGTATCAAGGCGGGCTCGATTCCCTCCCGGCCTCCTTGGCCGCCTGCCGCAATCGTCTAGACGGGCGGTAGCTGCAAGTCATTCTCAAGTGCAAGGTGCTCGTGTAGTCTCCCGCCCCCGTCAAAAGGGCCCGGGAACACGGGCCGATCACCTGCCTTGGAGTCAATTCACACTATGGAATGCAAGAAAGACACTGCAGCGATGCTGGAGTGGCGCAGTCGCTATCTCGCAGAGGGCATCCTCCACGAGGATGACTACGACCAGGCGCTGCGCAGTGCCGAAGCGCTGGAGCATTCTGGAGTGATAAGTGCTAGTGAATGGATCGAACTGGTCAAGTTGGCCAACGCGGCGTTGCTGCAGCTCAGATAAATCCTGCAAGCGCTGCGGAAACTGTCCACAAAAAACGTGGGTAGGTCTGTGGATAAAGTCTTCTAGGCCTTGTATTCCGTGGCTTCTGTTAGATTGAGCAGAAAGTGAGCAGTGTTTTCATCGTCTGTTTTTATGCTCAAGGGCAGGCGGCGCGCAGGGCCTGCAGCAGCTCGCGTACCCGCGTCGGCACGTCGCCTGCCGGGTACAGCGCATGCATCTGCGGGTCCTGGCCACTGCTGGATGTCAGGTGGTAATCGGCGCAGACGCGCACCAGGCGCCCGGTGCGCACTTCGGGTTCGGCCAGCCAGTCGGCCAGCCGGGCGATGCCGGCGCCGGCCAGGGTGCTTTGCAGTACTGCGACACCTGAGCCCAGGCGCAACCGTGGCTGCGGCCGCAGGCTGGTGATGTGCCCCTCGCGGCAGAAATGCCAGGCCTTGAGGATGCGCGGCGCGGTGTGCAGGATCAGCGCGTGCTGTTCCAGGTCCTCCAGCCCCTGGGGTGTGCCTTCGCGTGCCAGGTACTGCGGGCTGGCATACAGGTATCGGCGGTAGTTCCACAGCGGGTAGCCGATCAGCTCGCTGGACTGGGGGAAGGCGCCCCGGATGACGAAGTCGAGCTTGCCCAGCAGCGGGTCGAGCGCCTGGTCGCTGAACTGCACATCGACGGTTACCTGTGGATGCCGCCTGGAGAACTCGGCCAGCACCTGCGGCAGTACCTGCTGGGCCAGAACCTCGGGTGCGGCCAGGCGAATCCAGCCCTGCGCGCTGCCCGTCAGCGCGGCCAGTTCGTCTGCGGCGTCGCGTTGCACATCCAGCAAGCGCTCGGCATGGGGCAGCAGGCGTTCGCCGGCTTCGGTGAGGGTCACGGTGCTGGCGCTGCGGTTGAACAACTTGGCGCCACTGTTATCTTCCAGCGCCTGCACCGCTCGGGTAACGGAGCTGGGTGAGCGACCCAGGGCGCGGGCTGCGCTGACGAAGCTGCGCTTGTGCGCAACGCTGACGAATGCTTGGATCTCACGCAGCATATCCAGGGCCATGGGGGCTTTCCTCGTTGCAGTTTTCGCAACGTGGCATTTCAACACAAGCGGGGCACTTTGATTAGTCTGGCGGCCAGCTTATTGCCGCCTGGACCGCCGACATGATGGATATTGCCCTGCTTTCGCTGTTTGCCTTCGCCGCAGGCCTGATCGACGCCGCCGTGGGTGGTGGCGGGCTGATCCAGATCCCGGCCTTGTTCAACGTGCTGCCCACTGCGCAACCGGCCGCGCTGCTGGGTACCAACAAACTGGCCTCGGTCTGCGGCACCAGCTTTGCAGCGCGTTCGTTCATCCGCAAGGTGCAGCTGGACTGGGGGCTGATCGTGCCGGCGGCGCTGAGCGCCTTCGTCATGTCGTTCTGCGGCGCGGCCACGGTGTCGCTGGTGCCTGCCAGCGTGATGCGGCCGATGGTGCTGGCGATGATCGTGCTGATGGCCATCTACACCTTCTGCAAGAAGGACTTCGGTACCTTGCACAAGCCCACCGTCATCGGTCGCAAGGAACAATGCCTGGCGGTATTGATCGGTGGCGCCATCGGCTTCTATGACGGCTTGTTCGGGCCGGGTACCGGCAGTTTCCTGATCTTCCTGTTCATTCGCTTCTTCGCCCTCGACTTCCTGCATGCTTCGGCCTCGGCGAAGCTGGTGAACATTGCCACCAACCTGGCGGCGCTGGTGTTCTTCATCCCTTCGGGCAATGTGCTGTGGGCGATTGCCCTGCCGATGGCGCTGTTCAACATTCTCGGCGCGTTGACGGGCACCTGGCTTGCGGTGCGCAAGGGGGCGGGCTTCGTGCGTGGGCTGTTCCTGATCCTGCTTTGTGTGCTGATCGCCAAGCTGAGCTGGGACCTGTTCGCCGGCTGAGTCAGACCACTACCTGGCGCTGGGCCTCGGCCAGTTCGATACGGTTGCGGCCGTGAGCCTTGGCGCGGTACAGCGCCTGATCGGCCTGGGCCAGCAGCACGTCGAGGCTGGGCGCGGCAACGTCACTGGTGCAGCCGGCGATGCCGATACTGACCGTGATCTGCAGGCGCTGCCCGGCCTGGGCGAACGGCAGGTCCTGAACGGCCCGGCGCAGGCGTTCGGCAGTGAACCTGGCCAGCTCCGGCGCCAGCCCCGGGACGACAATGGCGAACTCCTCGCCACCCAGGCGGGCGAACAGTTCGCCGTCATGCAACTGGTCCTGCAGGGTGTCGGCAAACTGGCGCAGTACCTGGTCGCCCACCGCGTGGCCATGGCGGTCATTGATGGTCTTGAAATGGTCGATGTCGAGCATCATCAAGGTCAACGGCAGGGCTGGAGCCTGCTGCTGACGGCTGTCGAGCAGGCCGTTGGCGCGACGGGTGAAGGCGCTGCGGGTGAGGGTGCCGGTGAGATGGTCGATGGTGGCCTGGTGCGCCAGGCGCGCCATCAGGCTGCGGTTGGCATTGCTCACGCAGGCCACCACCAGCGGGCCGAGCACCAGCATGGCGATGCCCAGGCGTGCCGACATCAGGGTGGTCACGCCCGGCTCGCTCTGCGGCACGCTGAAGTGCATGAGGTTCTGCGCCACGGCAACGATCAAGGTGCTGCCGGCGGTGAGGGTCAGCAACGATACGAGAAAAGGCGAGTAGCTCAAGGCGCACCACAGCAGCGCCGCAATCGGGAAGGCAATCGCCCCGGGCCCGCCGAAAAAGATGCTCAATGCCAGCGAGGCCAGCAACACCAGCAGCGGGGCCAGGGAGATCGGCTGGCTGCCGCCGCGGGTGAAGGCGCGGGGTGAGGGGGCGGTGAGCAGTACCGGCAGGACCAGCACGCTGGTGGAGAACTGCTCGCTGAACCAGGCCAGCCAGGTAGCGCGCAGTGACTGCTCGAACCACGGCGCGGCCATCACGCAGGCCAGGCTGGCGGCCACCATGCCGCCGACGGCGCAGGCGCCGAACAGGCACAGGGTGCCGTGGGGTGTGCGCAGGCGCCTGTGAACCCGTGGCAAACGGACCATCAGGTACCAGATGCTGACGATGGCGCCCAGGTTGCACAGGTTGAACCACAGCGCCGGTTGCCAGGCGGAGCCGGTGGCCAGATCGGCAGCGACCATTCCCAGGTAGATAAGGGCGAAGCCGAGTGCTGTGGCCTGGCGCGGGTGGCGTAGCAGGACGCCGGCAAGCACCGCGTTGACTGGCCAGAACAGCGACAGGGATTCGATCGGCCTGGCCAGGATGCCCGCCAGTGTCAGGCCGAGCGTCAGGCCGAACAGGATGGCTAAAGACAACAGGCGCGATGGAACTGGAGACACCATAAGCTCGACCGGCAAGCGAGGACGGAATCCAGGAAAACGGCCGTAGGCACCTGGGGCAAATTCGCATCAGTTTGTTTCAAGTCGCCAATTGATGTCAATTCGTCGGGAATTTCCTGAATATCGCGTCAGATTACAAACCGAACACCCAGGGCACCATCAACACGGTCACCAGCATCACCAGCAAGGTGAACGGCACCCCGACCTTGACGAAATCGGCAAAGCGATACTGCCCCGGGCCCAGCACCAGCGTGTTGACGGGCGACGACACCGGTGTCATGAACGCGGCCGAAGCGGCCAGCGCGACCGTCATGGCGAACGGGTAGGGCGACATGCCCAGCTGCTGCGCAGTGCTGATGGCCACCGGCGCCATCAGCACCGCTGTAGCGGTATTGGAGATGAACAGGCCGATGACGGCGGTGACGGCGAACAGGCAGGCGAGGATCGCGCTTGGCCCGGCATCGCCAAGCAGGTTTACCAGGGCGCCCACCGCCAGGTCGATGCCGCCGGTCTTCTGCAGCGCCAGGGCGAACGGCAGCATGCCGACGATCAGCACCAGGCTCTGCCAGTGGATGGCGCGGTAGGCACTGTTCATGTCGATGCAGCGCCCCGCGCCCATCAGCAGGCAGCCGATCAGCGCGGCGAGCACGTTGGGCACCAGGCCACTGACCATCAACCCGACCATCACCGCCAGGCTCAGCAAGGCATAAGGTGCCCGGGCACTTGCGGGGGCCACCTGGTCGATCTCGGCCGGCAGGCTCAGCACCAGGAAGTCGCGGGGCTTGGCTTGCAGCTGGCGCACGGCTTTCCACGGGCCGACTACCAGCAAGGTGTCGCCCAGGCGCAGCTTTTCTTCGACCAACTGCTCCTCGATGGCCAGCTGGTCGCGCCGCAGCCCCACCACGTTGAGGTCGTAGCGGGTACGGAACGCAAGCTCCAGGATGCTCTTGCCGATCAGTTGCGAGCCTGGCGGCAGCGACACTTCCGCCATCCCCAGTTCCTGGGACTGGTCGATGAAGTAGGCCGCCTTGAAGTGCAGCGGCTCCAGCTGCATGGTCTGGCACAGGCTGCGCAGGTCGTCGCGGTTGGCGAACAGGTCGAGCAGCAGGATGTCGCCCTGCCCCAACACGGTGCCCGAGTCGGCGGCGATCACCCGGGTGGTGAACTTGTGCTGGCGTTCGATGCCGACTACGTTGGCGCCATGCCGGGTGCGCAGTTCCAGTTCGCCCAGGGTATGGCCGATCAACGGCGAGTGCGGGCGGATGCGCAGGCGGCGTTCACGGCCGTTGAGCTTGTAGTCCAGCACCAGGTCGAGCAGGGTGCGGCGGGTTTCCACCCGGCCGTCCTTGCGCACTTCGCCATTGAGCCAGTGGCGGGTCAGCAGCATGTAGCCGATGCCCAGTACCAGTACCACCAGGCCGAACGGGGTGAAGCTGAAAAAGCCGAAGCCGCTTAGGCCGTGGCGCATCAGTTCGCTGTGCACGACCACGTTGGGTGGCGTGGCCACCAGGCTGAGCATGCCGCTGATCAGCCCGGCGAAGCTCAGCGGCATCATCAGCCGGCTGGGTGCGAGCTTCAGGCGCGCGGCAATGCTCAGCACCACCGGGATGAAGATCGCCACCACCCCGGTGGAGCTCATCACCGAGCCCAGGCCGGCGACTGCCACCATCAGCAGGGCCAGCAGGCGCGCCTCGCTGTTGCCGGCGCGCTCGCTCATCCATTCGCCGATGCGGTAGGCGATGCCGGTGCGCACCAAGCCTTCGCCGATGACGAACAGTGCAGCGATCAGTACCACGTTGGGGTCACTGAAACCGGCCAGGGCCTGGTCCACGGTAAGGATGCCGGTGAGCGGCAGGATGAGGATCACCAACAGGGCCACCACGTCCATGCGTGGGCGGTTGATGATGAACAATACGACGACGACGGCCAGCAGGCCGAGGACCCAGAGCAACTCTTGGTTCATGGGGAGGGGGTGTTCCTTCACACAAAGGCGCGAAAAGCGATGGCCTTAGTGTGGCAGCTTGACGCGAATGCGTCGTTGACGTGCTGCAATGTTTTGCCGGGCGAAACGATCGCGGGCGGTGCGGCCATACAACAATCCTGCACCGCCCGCGAGGGTGTCAGCGCCTATCAGTGACGGTGCTTGTGCTTGCGGTTGCTGTCACCCATGTGGTTGCCGATGGCGCCGCCGGCTGCGCCGCCCAGGCCAGCGCCGATGGTCGAACCGTTGGAGCCGCCGAGCTTGCCGCCGATCAGCGAGCCGCCCGCCGAACCCAGGCCGCCACCAATGGCCGCCTCGGTGCGGTTGCCCTTGCGTGCGCCGACGGCGCTGCCGGCCGCGCCGCCCAGGCCTGCGCCGATGGCGGCGCCGGTGCTGCCGCCGATCTGTTTACCGACCACGTTACCCAAGGCGCCGCCCAGGCCGCCGCCGATGGCCGCGGTACCGTCACCGGCGAAGGCGCCCTGGCAGAGCAGCAGGCCTAGGGCGAGGGAAGGCAGAGTCAGACGCATGTTGTGAACCTCAGAGGAATCATCAGGGTGGGGTGCCGCCTTGCGGGCGGCGAATCAAGGTTGGGAAGACGCTTCAGCGCTGGTAGCGGTCACGGTACTGGCGATCGTCGTCGTCGCGATCATGGCGGTGGTGATGGCGGTGGCCGCGATCCCCGTCGCGCCAGCCATCATCATCGTCGTGGTAGTGGTGGCTGTAGCAGCCGCCAAGCAGCAGCACGGCGGTGATCAGCGAAAGGCTTGCAAGGCGAGTCATCACGATATAGGTCCTTGATCGGTAAAGGTTTACCGGGTAATCGCTGAGACCCTGGCCGATCGATTTGGTTTCTTTACCCCGCAAAATATTGGTGCCCTGGCGATAAGCGGTGTGCCAGGCCAAGGCAGTGGGCGAAACGTCGTGTAGAGGGCTGTCAGCAGGCCAGTACCTGAATGGGGCAGGGACAGGCGCCGAACCCTGGTGTGCCGTGCTAGAGTCGCGTTCTTTTTTGTCCCGAGGATGGAACATGCGAGCGATTCTGCCGATGACTGTGGCGCTGCTGCTGGTGGGCTGTGCGTCGTCGACCATGGAGGCCGCGCGTAACGGCGCACCGACCGCGCGCCTGGACTCGCACAAGACCCCGGATGTGGTCGCCCAGTGCATCCAGTTCAGCTGGCAGGAAGAGAAGACCTTTGGCGTTGATGCCAGCGGCTACCTCGAAGCGCGCAAGGCAGGTGGTTTCACCGTGTATACCCGTGAGGCGGAGTCGTTCGTCGATGTGTATGCCCAGGCCGGCGGCACGCGGGTGGATTACTACGCCCAGCACAACGACGGCATGGCTCTGCAGCGCCGGGCGGCAGCGGCGACCTGCCTGTAGGGCTGCGCTCAGCGCAGCCGCGCCTCCAGCCCGGCAATATGCGCCTGCAGCCGCTCATGCTCCTCGCGCTCGGCGCTGATGTCCTCGAACACGCTGATCAGGTGCTCTGGCTGGCCATCGGCATGCCGCTGCAGCGAAGTGCGCGCGCGCACCCAGATGAAGCGGCCGTCCTTGTGCCGCACGCGTTTTTCCACTTCATAGCGCTCGATTTCGCCGGCCAGCATGCGTCCTAGCAGCACGAGGTTGTCCGGGAGGTCGTCGGGGTGGGTCAACTGCTGGAAAGTCATGGCATACAGTTCGCCCTCGCTGTAGCCCAGCATTTCGCAGAGGCCGCCATTGACCCGTTGCCACGTGCCGTCCGGGTCGATATAGGCCAATGCTCCCCAGGCCAGTTCGAAGATCGCGCGAAAGCGTTCCTCGCTCTGACGCAGCTCTTCCTCGGCGACCTTGCGCTCGGTGTTGTCCATGCTGATGCCGACCATCTTCACCGGGCGCCCGACGCTGTCCTGCAGCACCGTAGCGCGCGAGGCGATCCAGCGCTGGCTGCCGTCTGGGCGGGTGATTCGAAAATCGCACTCGCAGCCAGTACCTTGCGCGACCGCCTGGGCATACATGCCCTGCATGTGGCGGGCGTCATCGGTGTGGATATGCGCCCAGAAATCCTCGTTGCGCCGTACTGGCCAGCCATACACCGCCTCGACGTTGGGCGAGTAGGTGACCTCGTCGCTGACCAGGTTCCACTCCCAGGTGACGATGCGCGCGCCTTCCTGGGCCAGCTTCATGCGCAGTTCGCTCTCCATGATCTCGGCGGTGTAGCGGCGGCGCACGTCGGTCATCGGCAGCTCGACCACTTCGGCCTGCTGCACGCTGTGCAGGGCCTCCTCGCCGTAACGCAGCCAGATCCAGTTGACCTTGAGGAAGTCCGCCAGCTTGCGCAGGTTGTCGTAGTCGATCTCGCCGCCGCGCGTCCATTTGTGCACCGCCGTGCGCGATATCCCCAGGGCCGTGCCCACTGCTTGCAGGGTCAGCTTGTGGTGTTCGAGCAGTTCCTTGAGGCGAAAGGCGAAGCTGTTTTCCGTCATGGGTGCTGGATCCTTGGGCGAAGGGCCGAAGGCGGCAGTATACCTGAGCTGTAAACCTCAAGTTGACGGGTGTTGCCGTGATGGCCGAGGGGCGGTTAACGTGGCGCCTGACTCCATCAGGACAGGGATGTACCGCATGAGCCGATCACTGGAACTCAATCGCGCCAGCTGGGATGAGCGCGCGCCGTTGCACGCGGCCTCGAAGGATTATGAGGTCGAGACATTCGTCCGCAACCCCGGGCACCTGTCCGAGGTCGTGCGTTTCGACCAGCCACGGCTAGGCGACCTTGGCGGGTTGCGCGCGGTGCACCTGCAATGCCATATCGGTACCGATACCCTGTCGCTGGCCCGACTTGGCGCCGATATCTGTGGCCTGGATTTCTCGGCGGCATCGCTGGCGCAGGCGCGCCAGCTGGCCGAGCGCTGTGGCGCCAACATCGGGTATGTGCAGGCGGACGTTTACCGTGCCGAACAGGTGCTGCCGGCAGGCAGTTTCGACCTGGTCTACACCGGCATCGGCGCCTTGTGCTGGCTACCCGATATCGAGCGCTGGGCGCGCACGGTGGCGGCCTTGCTCAAGCCGGGTGGGCGCCTGTTTTTGCGCGATGGCCACCCGATGCTGATGGCGGTCAACGAAGACCATCAGGACCGGCTGCAACTGGATTACCCGTATTTCGAGCGTGAAGCGCCCACGGTGTGGCACAGCGACCAGACCTACGTCGACACCGACCAGGCGCTGGCCCATACCGAGACTCACGAGTGGAACCATGGGCTGGGTGAGGTGATCAGTGCGCTGCTGGGCAATGGCCTGCGCCTGACCGCCCTTGAGGAGCACCAGAGCATCCCCTGGGAGGCGTTACCGGGGCAGATGGCGAAAGGCGCCGACGGTGAGTGGCGCCTGATCGAAGCGCCCTGGCGCCTGCCGCTGAGCTATACGCTGCAGGCGCTCAAGGGCTGAGCCTCAGGACAGGTAACCGCCATCGACATTGAGTGCGGTGCCGGTGGTGTAGCTGGACGCGCTGCTCGCCAGGTACAGCACGGCGCCGGCCATTTCGCTCGGGTCGGCCACGCGCTTGAGCGGGATATGTTGCAGGGCGGCGTTGAGGATGCTGTCGTTCTTCACCAGCGCCGAGGCGAACTTGGTGTCGGTCAGGCCCGGCAGCAGGGCGTTGCAGCGGATACCGAACGGTGCGCACTCCTTGGCGAACACCTTGGTCATGTTGATCACCGCTGCCTTGGTCACCGAGTAGATGCCCTGGAACAGGCCGGGCGACACGCCGTTGATCGAGGCCACGTTGATGATGCTGCCGCCGCCGTTTTCGCGCATCAGCTTGCCGGCCTCCACCGACATGAAGAAGTAGCCGCGGATGTTCACGTCGACGGTCTTCTGGAAGGCGCCCAGGTCGGTATCCAGCACGTTGCAGAACTGTGGGTTGGTGGCGGCGTTGTTGACCAGGATGTCGAGGCGGCCGAATTGCTCGCGGATGCCGGCGAACACCTGCTGGATCTGGTCCATCTCGCCAATGTGGCAGGCCACCGCGGTGGCCTTGCCGCCGGCGGCGATAATCGCCTCGGCCACTTGCTGGCAGCCGTCGAGCTTGCGGCTGGAGACGATCACATGGGCGCCCTGCTGGGCCAGCAGGTGGGCGATGGCTTCACCGATGCCGCGGCTGGCGCCGGAGACGAAGGCGATCTTGCCGTCGAGGTCGAACAGCTGGGTCTTGGACATGCTTGTATTCCTTGTTGTCTGTCGCTGCCGGGTTTACAGGCGGGATTTGTCGATCAGTTGCAGGCTCATCTGCTCCAGCAGGCGGTTCATGTGGATGAACTGGGCGAAGCGTTTGTCCTGGGTCTGGCCGTGGAAGAAGCGGTAGTAGATCTGCTGCACGATGCCGGCCAGGCGGAACAGGCCGTAGCAGTAATAGAAGTCGAAATTGTCGAGGGTGATGCCGGCGCGCTCGGCATAGTAGTCGACGAACTGTTGGCGGGTCAGCATGCCCGGTGCATTGCTGGGCTGGCGACGCATCAGTTGCACCGGTGCCGGGTCACTGGCCTCGATCCAGTAGGCCAGGCTGTTGCCCAGGTCCATCAGTGGGTCGCCAATGGTGGCCATTTCCCAGTCCAGCACGCCGATGATGCGCATCGGGTTGTTGCTGTCGAGGATGACGTTGTCGAAGCGGTAGTCGTTGTGCACGATGCCTGGGCGCTGGTGGTCGGCCGGCATTTTTTCGCGCAGCCAGGCAATTACCTGTTCCCAGCGTGGTGCGTCGGGCGTCAGGGCCTTCTCATAGCGGCTGGCCCAGCCTTCGATCTGGCGTTGTACATAGCCTTCCGGCTTGCCCAGGTCGGCCAGCCCGCAGGCGTTGTAATCCACCTGGTGCAGTTCGACCAATCGGTCGATGAAGCTCTTGCACAGGGCTTCGGTGCGGGCAGGGTCAAGGTTCAGCTCGGCCGGGATGTCCGAGCGCAGGATGATGCCGTTGACCCGCTCCATCACATAGAACTCACCGCCGATCAGCGATTCGTCGGTGCAGTGCACGTAGGCTTTGGGGCAGTAGGGGAAGCCTTCGTTGAGCCGGTTGAGGATGCGGAACTCGCGGCCCATGTCATGGGCCGATTTGGCCTTGTGCCCGAACGGCGGGCGGCGCAGCACAAACTCGCGCTGCGGGTAGGCCAGCAGGTAGGTGAGGTTGGAGGCACCACCGGGAAACTGGCTGATGGTCGGCACGCCTTCAAGGCCGGGAATGTGATCCTTCAGATAGGGGTCGATGACGGCGGCATCGAGTTCTTCGCCGGGGCGGACCTGGGTGGACTGATCGGTGATCGTCGTCATGCGATTTCCTTATGATCGATAGCAAGGACTATTGGCTAATCTAATTTCCCATGGCTGTTGGTACAAGCGTGCCAGGCGCTTATTGGTCGGGGTGTTGCCGGGCGATCAATGGCCTTGATGCTGGACAGGCCTGTGGGCGGGCGAAAAAAAACCGAAGCGCAAAACGCTTCGGTTTTTTCATTGGCGATTCGCAGCGCCAATCAGGCCGGGAACAGCTCGCTGAGCTTCATCGACAGCATCATGTCGCCTTCGACGCGCAGCTTGCCGCCCATGAAGGCCTGCATGCCATCGGTGTCACCGCTGACGATGCCCTTGAGGGTCTCGCTGTCCAGCACCAGGGTGCAGTTGGCGTCGGCGTTCTCGCCTTCCTGGATGTCGCAGGTGCCATCTTTGACAATCAGCGCGTACTGCTTGTCTTCGTCGGTGATGTTGAAGCCGAACACCAGGTCCAGGCCGGCGGCAGCGGCGGGGTTGAATTTCGCTTTCATTGCCTCGACGGCTTTTGCTACATCGCTCATGGTGTTTTCCTTATTAAGTGATATTCAAGTCCGCAGGGACAAAACAGGCCGGGTTCATCGGTAAGTGATGAGCTCCGGCGCCCTCAGCAGCTGCACGTGGGCTTGGCTGTTGAAGGAGGCCAGTACCACGTCGCGGCCACGGAACTTCAGGTGGCTGAGCGACGTGTTGATGATCTGCCAGTTCAGGGTGAACGCCTGTGCCGGCGTGATGGCGCAAATCAGGTGGAGCAGGGCGGCAATGGTGCCACCCGAGGTGAACAGGGCGATGTTTGCACCACTGGCAGCGCTATCGAGCAGCCGCTGCAGGCCGCCACCCACCCGGTCAGTGAAGGCCGACCAGGTTTCCAGATTGTCGTCGTGGGCATGCTCGCCCGCGTGCCAGCGCTGTACCATCAAGGCGAACAGGCGCTGGAACTCACTGCGGTTCTGGGCACCGTTGCGCAGTATTTGCCGCGCTTCGGGCTCATCGACCAGCAGGGCGGGGAGCAGGGCGCGGATCACCCCGTCGGCATCGAACTCGTTGAAGGCCGGGTCGGTCTCGATGGCAGGGGCCTGGCTGCCGTTGGCGTGCAAGGCTTGCAGTGCCAGGCGGGCGGTATCCTGTTGGCGGCGCAGGCTGCCAGCGATGCAACGATCCAGGTGCAGCCCGAGTTGGGCGAGGTGTTCGCCCAACGCCAGGCTCTGACGCTCGCCTACGGGCGAGAGCACGTCGTAGTCGGCGGCACCGAAAGAGGCTTGGCCATGTCGGATCAGGTAGAGGTTGCCCACGAAGTTGTCCGGCCCGGTTGGAGGTTGCAGCGAGGTTAGGATGCCCTGCCAAGGCTGTCAACGAAAAAACATACAAGCGTTTGAAAAGGTCGTTTGAACTGTGTTGCCGACGTTGTCGACGGCTGGCAGCAGCCCAGGCAGCCCGGTATGCTGCAAGCATTTCGCGCCTGCTTGGCGCTGGTCTATCAAGGAGTCAACGTGGAGTTTCTTGCCGAATACGCAAGCTTTCTCGCCAAAACCGCAACGCTGGTGATCGCCATCCTCATGGTGCTATCGGCCATCGCCGGTCTGCGCGGCAAGGGGCGGCGCAAGCCGGGTGGGCAATTGCAGGTCACCCGCCTCAACGAATTCTATAAAGAGCTGCGTGAGCGTCTGGAGTCGGGGCTGCTCGACAAGGGCGAGCTCAAGGCGCTGCGCAAGCAGCAGGCGAAGGCCGAGAAGCAGCAGAAGAAAAAGCCCGAGCAGAAACGCCGGGTGTTCGTCCTCGACTTTGATGGCGACATCAAGGCCTCGGCCACCGAAAGCCTGCGCAACGAGATCACTGCGCTGTTGACCCTGGCTACACCACGGGACGAAGTGGTGCTGCGCCTGGAAAGCGGGGGCGGCCTGGTACACAGCTACGGCCTGGCTGCTTCGCAGCTCGCGCGCATTCGTGAAGCCGGCATTCCTCTGACCATCTGCATCGACAAAGTCGCCGCCAGTGGCGGCTACATGATGGCCTGCATCGGCGAGAAGATCGTCAGTGCACCGTTCGCCGTGCTCGGCTCGATCGGCGTGGTGGCGCAATTGCCCAACATCAATCGCCTGCTGAAAAAGCACGATATTGATTTCGAGGTGCTCACGGCGGGTGAATACAAGCGCACCCTGACGGTATTCGGCGAAAACACCGAAAAGGGCCGGGAGAAATTCCAGGAAGACCTCGACATCACTCATCAGCTGTTCAAGGACTTCGTTGCCCGCTACCGCCCGCAATTGCACATCGATGAGGTGGCGACCGGCGAAGTCTGGCTGGGCATTGCCGCCCTCAACCGCCAGCTGGTCGATGAGCTTGGTACCAGTGACGAGTACCTGAGCCGCAGCGCCCGAGAGGCCAATGTATTCCACTTGCGCTTTGCCGAGCGCAAGAGCCTGCAGGAGCGCATCGGCGTGGCTGCCAGCGGCGCGATGGAGAACACCCTGGTAGGGCTGTGGAGCAAACTTGGGCGTCTTCGCTAACACCTTGAACCCCTTGAAGATTTTTTTCTTGAAGGGGGTTGCAAGGTCAATCGATTGCCGACATAATGGCCTCCATCGAAACGCAGCTGAACTTGAAAAAGCCCAGCGGTTTCAAGGAGATAGCGAAAGCTGACTCCGACTTTGAGGCCGAGTAGCAAAGTGGTTATGCTCCGGATTGCAAATCCGTCTACGCCGGTTCGATTCCGACCTCGGCCTCCATATTCGAAAGCCCCGCAGATTAACGTCTGCGGGGTTTTTCTTTGTGGGCGGAATAAATAGGAAGACTTCAAGATACTTTTTGGCCTACCGAACAGGGAATGTGGTAATGGGCAAAAGACTGGAAAAGTTTAGAACCTGGTTTACGCCCCGTCGGCGGCTCTGGACGGGAATAGGCATGTACGCGCTGTTGATCGTCGTGCCAATTATCAGCCCGGGAACCAGCTTGAGCTTCCTGGTGGGGCCGGCGTGCATTATCTTTATAAGTAGTTTCATGTATCGGCCGACTAGAAAGCGCTGAGGCGCGGCCGAGTAGTTTCTGGTGACCCTCCTGTGGCGATCAGGTCCGAAGTGCGGCCCCTTGTTGTGATAGATTCCCGCCATCAACAAGGAGGTGATGTATGGCAACCAGGAGCAATGACCGTCAGATCGACAATATCGAATTCAATGTCGGCGACATTGGCCGCAGCAAGGCGTTCTACGGATCGGTTTTCAACTGGCAGTTCGTGGACTATGGCCCGACTTATACCGAGTTTACCGATGGCCGATTGACGGGCGGTTTCACCACCGGTGAGCCGGTAAGGCCGGGTGGCCCGCTGGTGATTCTGTATGCGGATGATCTGGCCGAGATCCAGCGCCGACTTGAGGCTGCAGGTGCGGTGATCAGCAGGGCAGTGTTCGCCTTCCCGGGCGGCAAGAGGTTCCACTTCATCGACCCGGATGGTTATGAGCTCGCGGTCTGGACTGCCGTGGGTTGAGGCGCCGGGCCAAATCAGCGAGCAAAAGAAAACCCGCCAAGTAGGCGGGTTGAACAGAACGTATCGAAGCAATGCCAGTCTGCCGTCAGAGATGTCAGAATTTCGTGAAGGCCAGGCAGGTTCGCTTTGAGTAACCGTTACTGAATTTGTCATCAATCATGCGTCTTTTCACTGCATTGAGCATTGGCCGGCTCGGGATGCGGGTGGCTCACGAGGTCTAGGCAAAAAAAGCCCGCCATAGGGCGGGCTGGAACGTGCTTGAAGGGAGAGCCTTTAGCCTGCGCCTGGTCGGTTAAGTCAGGGTTAACTGCCTGCCGCATTGACCGCTGGCGCCGGAGGGCCTATACAGGCGGCCTGTAGTGTGTGGAGTGTGTGATGTACGAAGAAGACGATTTGCCAGAGCCCGAGCACGACCATCTGCTTGACCACGAATTTCACGAAAGCTTCGACCCTGAGGCAGATGCCCAGGGGGCGCTGGATGAGGTCGAGGAAGACGAAGAGCTGCAGGATGATTTCGATGACGAGGAAGATCACCCGGCCTGGCACGATGACTGCGACGATTGACGCCGCAGCCTTGGTGTATTGATCCGGTGGTCAGTGGCGGTCGAGCGAAAAACGCCCGGGGCCGCTGACGGCCAGTGCCAGTAGCCCGCCAACGATGCTCAGGTTTTTCAGGAACTGTGTCATGTTGGCGCTGCGTTCGGGGTCGACCATGTTCCAGAACGGGTGGCCGAGCAGCGCGGTGCCCAGCACGAACAGAGCAAACAGCAGCGCCAGCGGCCGGGTATAGAAGCCGAGGATCAGCAGAATCGCCACCAGGAACTCCATGATCACCGCCACCGCAGCGGCCAGCATCGGGGCTGGTGCGCCGAGGGAGGTCATGTAGCCGACCGTGCCGTCGAAGCCGGTCAGCTTGCCCCAGCCCGCGAGTACGAACAGGATCATCAGGAAGATTCGGGCAAGCAGCAGAATGAGGTCGCGTTGGCCTTCGAGCAGTGCATAGCGCATGGCGGCGCTCCGATGGACGGTGACACTTTCCACTCTAGCAGCTGCCAGGCGCAATTCCGCTGAGCATGAAAAAGGCGCCGCGAGGGCGCCTTCATCGAGAACAGATGGTGCGAGTGGCGGGACTCGAACCCGCAAGGCTCACGCCGACAGATTTTAAGTCTGCTGTGTATACCAATTCCACCACACTCGCACAGTTAACCGCCGCGCCTCATTAATAGAAGGCCTTGGCAATCAAGCGCGCTTTATAACCCATTGTTATAGAAGCGTCAACCGGCCTGCAGGTTCAGGGCGTGATGGTGTGGGCAATATCGCGGAGCTCACAGGCTGAATCGCGTAAGTCCTCGACATGATTGTCCATGGTCCGAGCATCGGCCTTATGGATTGAATGACGTAGAAACAGGGCATGGCCATCCAGTGCCTGGCACAGCGTGTCGAGTTCGGCAGCAGTGTGCAGCAGGTCATCCTGAAGATGTTGCAGGCGTTGATTCGAGGCCATGTGGTGCGTCCTTGCAGGTAAGCGAGGCGCCACTATAGGTCAATTGACAGGAGGCTGTCATTGCGCCACCTTTGCGCCATTGGATCCAATAGAGTAAGCCTTGATGCCCCCGTTTCCCTCAGGCCAGCCCAGCGCAGCAGGGCATGTCGTGCGCCCGAAGCTGTTTTGGCGCGTGTTGTTGTTGCTGGTTTGCCTGCTGGCAGCGTTCCTGATCGTTGGCCTGATGGGGCTGGGAAGCTATCTTGTGGTGCTTGGGCTGGATGAATTGCGTACAGCGTCGCAACGGCTCATGGCCTTGGGCGGTGGTGCGCTGATCCTGCTGGTCGGCCTGTGGCTGCTCAAAGTGGCTATGCCACGCAGGCTGGTGCCGACGATGCATGAGCCGGAAGTTGACGGTCGTCGCATAGGGTAGGGTGCTTGCAGGACTTTTGACTACGCTCAATATGTCCTTATCGCGGTGCTTGGGGAGTTCGCATGCCAGCAACGGACCGGCCCGCCCAGTCAGTTATGCCCGAAGCGCGCTATGAACAACTGGTTCAGGCGGTGGTGGACTATGCCATCTACATGCTCGACCCCGGTGGCCATGTGGTGTCGTGGAACGCTGGCGCCCAACGGATCAAGGGCTATCGCGCCGACGAGGTGATAGGCAAGCATTTCTCCCTGTTCTTCACGGCCGAGGATTGTGCCGAGGGCCGCCCCGAACGGCTGTTGCGCCAGGCTCTGGAGCAGGGGGTGGCGCAGGACGAAGCGTGGCGTGTACGCAAGGATGGCACGCGATTCTGGGCCTTGGCCGCGCTGGATGTCATTCGTGACGAGCAGGGCCAGATCATTGGCCTGGCCAAGGTCACGCGCGATATCACCGACCGCCGGGATTCCGCGCTGCAGTTGGACGCCATGCGCGCGCAACTGTTCCAGGCACAGAAACTCGAGGCCCTCGGCCAACTGACCGGCGGGTTGGCCCATGACTTCAACAACCTGCTGACCATCATCCTCAGCTCCGCCCGCCTGGCCATCAACAGTCCAGACCCCGCCCGCACCCGGCGTATGCTGGAGCACATTCTCGATGCCGGGCAGCGGGGCACGCATTTGACCCAGCAACTACTCAGCTTTGCCCGCCATCGGCAGCTGAGCGTCGCACGCATTGCACCGGCCGAAGTGGCCGGGTCCATTCGTGCGTTGGCCGAACACGCGTTGCCCCGTGATATCGAACTTGTCGAGCAGATTCAGTTGCAGCTGCCAGCGATCGAAGTGGATGCCGGGCAGTTGCAGATGGTGCTGCTGAACATGATGTTCAATGCCCGGGATGCGATCGGCACGGCGGGGCGCATTGACCTGGTGGTCGACAGCGTGGAGCTGGCCGGTGAAGTGGAGGGCTTGCAGGGACGCTACGTGCGTTTCGACGTGCGGGATGATGGCCAGGGTATCGATCCGCAGGTGCTGCCACGTATCTTCGAGCCGTTTTTCACCACCAAACCGTTCGGCAAAGGTACCGGTCTGGGGCTTAGCCAGGCCTATGGGTTCGCCAGGCAGAGCAATGGTGTCATTCGCGTCGCCAGCCGGCTCGGCGAGGGGACTTGCATGAGCCTGTACCTGCCAGCGTGCCCCGACGATCAACCACAGACGGGTGAGTAGAGGATCATGGTTGAACACCTCAAGCGATTGGCCACCGGTATAGAAGGCCTCGATGCCTTGCTCAAGGGCGGGTTGGTGGTCGGGGCGTCCTATATCGTCCAGGGGCATCCGGGCTCGGGCAAGACCATCCTGGCCAACCAGCTGGCTTGCAACCATGTTCGCGAAGGCGGGCGGGTGCTGGTAGCCACATTGCTCAGTGAATCCCACGAGCGGTTGTTCCAGTACCTGTCGACCCTGACCTTTTTCGATCAGACGCTGGTGGGCGACAGCATTCAGTTCGTCAGCGCCTTCGACACACTTGAGCAGGATGGCCTCGACGCTGTGGTGCGGCTGTTGCGCCAGGAGATTGCCCGGCAGCAGGCAAGCCTGCTGATCGTCGATGGCCTGCTCAATGCCCGCTCACGGGCGGAAACCAGCCTCGACACCAAGAAGTTCGTTTCCGAATTGCAGGGGCATGCCGCTTTTGCCGGATGCACCGTTCTACTGCTGACCAGCGCACGCCTGGAAGAAGGCAGCCCCGAGCACACCATGGTCGATGGCGTCATCGAGCTGGGCGAGCACCTGGTTGGCAGCACGGCGGTGCGTCATGTCCAGCTGCGCAAGACCCGTGGCAGCGCGGCGCTGTCGGGGCGCCATGAGTGCCTGATCAGCGAGGAAGGGTTGAAGGTCTTCCCGCGGCTCGAATCACTGTACAGCCACCCCAGCCAGCCTGGTGCGCAAGCGCTGAGCCGCGCCACTACTGGCGTGAACGATCTGGATGGCATGCTCGGCGGCGGTTTGGCCGAAGGCTCCGTGAGCCTGCTGATGGGGCCGTCCGGGGTCGGCAAGAGTGCCTTGGGCATCGCCTTTATAGCGGCGTCCGATGAACGCGCGCCCGGGCTGCACTTCGGGTTCTACGAGACGCCCGCACGCCTGCGTCTCAAGGCTCAAGCACTAGGCTTCGACATCGCCAGGCATGAGCGCGACGGGGTCGTGCAATTGAGTTGGCAACCCACCACTGAGGGGTTGCTGGATGAGGTAGGCGCACGTTTGCTTGAGCAGGTGCAGGCGCTGGGTGCCAAGCGCGTGGTGATCGACAGCCTCGGTGCGTTCGGACGCCTGGCGCTGGAGCCTGGGCGCTTGAACGCGTTCTTCCGTGCCCTGACCGGTGAGCTGCGCGCACGTGAGGTGACCGTCCTGCTCACGTGGGAGATGCGTGATATTTTCGGCGCCGAGATCACCGCCCCGGCGCCGGACCTATCGAGTATTGTCGATAATCTCGTGCTGATGCGCTTCGCCGAACTCGATGCCAAGCTGCACCGCGTGCTGTCGATCGTCAAGGTGCGCGACAGCGACCACGACCCAAGGCTGCAGGCGCTGCACCTGGGGCCGCAGGGGATCACCCTGGGGCGGGTTTTCGATGGCGCAAGTGGCGTGCTCAGCGGCACAGCAGTCCCGCAGGGAGATCGCTGATGGGATGACGCCATGAACACCATCCTGATCGTCGATGACGAGTACCTGATTGCCGATATCCTCGGTTTTGCTTTGGAGGATGAGGGGTATCAGGTGGAAAAGGCCAGCAACGGGCGCAAGGCCCTGGAGGCCTTGAAAGGGGGGCGCGAAGGTGGGCATGTGCAACTGGTGATCACCGATTACATGATGCCGGTGATGAGTGGTGTGGAACTCGTGCGGGCTATTCGCACTGAGCTGGAGCTGCCGCACCTGCCTGTCATTCTCATGAGCGGTGCGCAGGCCGACAAAAAGCTGATCCGCCCCGAGCTGTTCGCCGCGGTGTTCGACAAGCCATTCGACATGGACAGAATGATCGCCAAGGTGCGCGAACTGCTGGGCACCTGAGGTTCAGGGTGGGCGCCCCGCGTGGGCGGGCAATCGATCAGACGCGTCCGTGCGGCTTGATGCGGGTGTTATCAGTTGTCGTTGCTGTGGTCGCCTTTCTCCGGGGCAGGGCTGCCTGCCTGGATTCGCTTGTAAATCTCTTCACGGTGCACCTGGACATCCTTTGGCGCATCGATGCCGATCCTCACTTGCATCCCCTTAACGCCCAGAATGGTGACTTTGATGTCGTCGTTGATGACGATGCTTTCGCCGACCTTACGGGTGAGTATCAGCATGTAGTTCTCCTTGGTGATGTAAAAACCGCCGGGCCATTTACCACAACGGTGGGAGCTTTGTCCCTCTTCCTTTCCATTAAAGACGCTTTCGGCGGATAGTAATTCCTCCGTCAGACAATTTATGCCTGTCTCTAGTTGCAGGTGCTGGTGGACATATGAGGGTGTCCGTCAGCGAAGGTGCTCGGTGGCAAGGATAGGGTGGTTGGCGTCATATGGGAAATTTCCTTGTTTGATAAGTGAAATAGCCGAGCTCAATGATCGTTTGCGCCCAGTGCCTGGAGAAAAACCAGCAGCGCTGCTTCCTCGGGCTCCAAACCCTTGCGTTTGCGCGCTCGCGGCAGCTGTGCCAGGCGCCCGAGCTGGAAATGCTCGAGCAACGCAGGGTGGATATAGCAGCGGCGGCAAACGGCCGGCGTATTGCCCAGGCGGTTGGCAACCTGGCGCACGGTTGCCGCCACCTGGCGCCGGGCTTCGCTGTCGGGTTCCCAGGCCAGTGGCTTTAGCAGGCTCAGGGCCAGGCTGCTGCCGGCCCAGGTGCGGTAGTCCTTGGCGGTGAAGTCGGCGCCGGTCAACTGCTGAAGAAACTGGTTCACCTCGGTCGAGCCGATGCTGTGGCGTTGCCCATCGTCGTCGAGGTATTGGAACAGCGCCTGGCCGGGCAGTTCCATGCAGCGCTTGAGCAGTGCTGCCAGGCGTCGGTCATGCAGGGTGACATCGTGTTCGACACCGCGCTTGCCGCGGAACTGAAAGCGAATGGTACTGCCCCGAACCTTTACGTGACGGCAGTTCAGTGTGGTCAGCCCGTAGGAGCGATTGTCGCGCAGGTACTGCCGGTTGCCGATGCGAATGAGCGTCGCGTCGAGCAGGCTGATCACCAGCGCCATCACTTTTTCCCGGTCCATCCCGCGGCGTGCCAGGTGTTCGTCCAAGCGCTTGCGCAAGGCGGGCAGTGCTTCGGCGAAGGCCAGCAGGCGCCCGTACTTGTACTGGTCCCGCTGCTCGCGCCATTGCAGATGGTAGCGGTACTGTTTTCGCCCCCGGGCATCGCGGCCGGTGGCCTGTAAGTGGCCCAGCGGGTCAGTGCAGATCCACACCTCGGTATAGGCTGGCGGGATCACCAGCGCGGCGATGCGCGCCAGAGTCGCGGCATCGCGCACCTGCTGGCCCGAGGCGTCGAAGTAGATGAAACGCTCGCCACGCTTGCGCCGGCTCAGCCCGGGGTGGCTATCGTCGACGTAGTGCAGGGCGGCGGGTAGCGGGCAGTCGGGCATCGGTGCAGTCCATCGAGCGGTCATGCAGCAATGGACAACCGCCATTGCGGCGTTGCTCAACCGAGTAGCGCCACCGACTTGATCTGCGCCCACAGATGCTGGCCCGGCTGCACGCCGAGCTGCTCTGCCGAGTAGCGGGTGATGCGCGCCAGCAGAGGGCTGCCGCTGGCGTCCAGGCTGACCATCACATGGGCCGGGTTGTCTGCCGCGCGGCACTCGCGCACCCGCACCGGCAGGCGGTTGAGAATGCTCGAGGCGCCGTCGGCACTCAGTGCCAGGCTCACATCGCGGGCCTGTACCTTCAGTCGCAGGGTGCTGCCTACATGCAAGGCCGGATGGGCGATGCGCAGCAAGGGGCCTTCGCCGCCGGGCAGGCGCAGGTCAAACAACTCATAGTGCGGGTCGTGGCCGACCACCACGCCTTCGAGCACCACGCCGGCATCCTCGCCCTGGGCCAGTGACAGGTCCAGGCGCGCCAGGGTCTGGCCGATCGGGCCACTGGCCAGGGCCTTGCCCTGCTCCAGCAGCACCAGATGGTCGGCCAGGCGCGCGACTTCGTCCTGGGCATGGCTGACGTAGATAAGCGGGATATCCAGCTCGTCATGCAGGCGTTCCAGATAGGGCAGGATCTCACGCTTGCGCGCACTGTCCAGCGCCGCCAGCGGCTCGTCCATCAGCAACAGGCGCGGGCTGCTGAGCAGTGCCCGGGCGATGCCGACACGTTGTGCCTCGCCGCCCGACAAGGTTGCCGGCTTGCGTTCGAGCAGGTGGCCGATGCCCAGCAGCTGGCACGCCTGGTCCAGTTTGATCTTGCGCTCGGCGGGGGCGATGCGGCGCCAGCCGAATTCCAGGTTGCCGCGCACCGAGAGGTGCGGGAACAGGCTGGCTTCCTGGAACACATAACCCACCGGGCGTTGGTGAGGGGCTATGAAATACCCACGCGCGCTGTCTTCCCAGACCTCGCCGTTGACCTCGATGTAGGCGCTGGCGGCACGCTCCAGGCCCGCCAGGCAACGCAGGCACGAGGTCTTGCCCGAGCCGGAATGGCCAAACAGCGCGCTGATGCCGCGCCCGGGCAGGCGCAAGTCGACATCCAGGGTGAAATCGTCGCGCGCCAGTGTGAGGCGCGCCTGAATCGAAGCACTCATTTCAGCTCCAGCCAGCCTTGCCACGCCGGCCGGCGTAGAGCATCAGCAGCACCAGGAAAGAGAACAGCAGCATGGCCCCGGCCAGCCAGTGGGCCTGGTCATAGGCCATGGCCTCGACGTGATCGAAGATCTGCACCGAGACGACGCGGGTCTTGTCGGGGATATTGCCACCGATCATCAACACCACGCCGAATTCGCCCACGGTATGGGCAAAGCCGAGAATGCTGGCGGTGACGAAACCGGGGCGGGCCAGCGGCAGCACCACGTGGATGAAGGTATCCCAGGGGCTGGCGCGCAGGGTCGCGGCCACTTCAAGCGGGCGCTGGCCAATGGCGCTGAAGGCATTTTGCAGGGGCTGGACCACGAACGGCATGGAATACACCACCGAGCCGATCACCAGCCCGGCGAAACTGAACACCACGCTGCCCAGGCCCAGCGCCTGGGTGGCCTGGCCGACCCAGCCATGGGGGCCGAGCGTCAGCAGCAGGTAAAAGCCGATCACCGTCGGTGGCAGTACCAGGGGCAGCGCCACCACCGCGCCAATCGGCCCGCGCAGCCAGGAGCGGGTACGGGCCAGCCACCAGGCGATGGGCGTGCCCACCACCAGCAGGATGGCCGTGGTCAGGCTGGCCAGTTTGATGGTCAGCCAGATCGCACCCAGGTCACTGGCGTCGAGCGGCATCAGATTTCATAGCCGTAGGACTTGATCACGGCCGCTGCTTTCGGGCCCTTGAGGTAGTCGACCAGCGCCTTGGCCGCCGGGTTGTCCTTGCCCTTGTTCAGAATCACCGCGTCCTGGCGGATCGGCTCGTGCATCGAGGCCGGGACGATCCAGGCCGAGCCGCTCTCGACCTTGCCGTCCTTGTAGATCTGCGACAGGGCGACGAAGCCCAGCTCGGCATTGCCGGTGGAAACGAACTGGAACGCCTGGGTGATGTTCTGGCCTTCGACGAGCTTGGCCTTGGTGGCGTCGGTCAGCTTGAGCTTGTCCAGCACCTGGGTGGCGGCCAGGCCGTAGGGGGCGGTCTTGGGGTTGGCGATGGACAGGTGCTGGAAGTCGTTTTTCTTCAGGACTTCGCCTTTGCTGTCGACGTAGCCGGGTTTGGCCGACCACAGTGCCAGGGTGCCGATGGCGTAGGTGAAGCGCGAACCTGCGACGGTCTCTTTTTCCTGCTCGAGCTTGGCCGGGGTGCTGTCGTCGGCGGCCAGGAACACTTCGAATGGCGCGCCGTTCTTGATCTGTGCGTAGAACTGGCCAGTGGCGCCATAGGCGGCAACCAGCTTATGGCCGGTATCCTTCTCGAAATCCTTGGCGATGGCCTGGATGGGCGCGGTGAAGTTGGCTGCCACGGCAACCTGGACTTCATCGGCCCAGGCGCTGTTGAGGGAGAACAGGCTGGCCAGGGTAGCGGCGGCCAGGTGGGACAGGCGAATACGCATCGAGAAGGCTCCTAGGGACGGGTGATTATCGTTATGGTGCGGACTATATAGCGATAAACCATCCGTCGGGAAGAGCTGTGGCGCTAAAAATCTGATCTATGGGTCAAGATTTTAACTGCCTCGCTGGCAATCTGACGCGTCAATTCCCCTGCGTCGAGGGTTTTGCCCAGGCGCAGGGCCTGGCCGGACCACAGGTTGCTGAAATCGCTGTTGCCCTGTGGGTCGGTAATTGCCCGCAGGGGCATCAATGCGCCGCCGGCCAGCGGGAAGTGCGGGGCGAGCGCGCTCATGGGCCCCAGCTCGCGCATGATGCGGTTGTTGATGCCGCGCGCAGGGCGACCGGTGAACAGGTTGGTCAGCGCGGTAGCGCTGGCCGGGGCGTTGTCCAGTGCCCGGCGATGCGCCGGCGAGACCTTGGCCTGCGGGCTAAACAGGTAGGCAGTACCGATCTGCACTGCCGAGGCACCCAGGGCGAGGGCGGCGAGCAGGCCACGGTGATCGGCAATGCCGCCTGCGGCGATTACCGGTACGCGCACCGCGTCCACCACCTGGGGTACCAGGGCGAAGGTGCCGATCTGGCTGGTGATGTCGTCGCTCAAGAACATGCCGCGGTGGCCGCCTGCCTCGTAGCCCATGGCGATGATCGCGTCGCAGCCGTGCTGCTCGAGCCAGAGGGCTTCCTCGACCGTGGTGGCGCTGGACAGCACCTTGGCCCCGGTTGCCTTGACCCGTTGCAGCAATCCTGTAGCAGGCAGGCCGAAATGGAAGCTGACCACTGCCGGGCGCATCGCCTCCACCAGTTGGCAGCTCTGCTCGTCGAACGGCGCACGGTTGGACACGGGCGTTGGCGCGTCGAAGTCGGCGCCGGTTTCGTCGTAGTAGGGCTTGAGCGCCTGCTTCCAGCGTGCGTCGCGCTCGGGGTCCGGTGCCGGCGGCTGGTGGCAGAAGAAGTTGAGGTTGAGCGGGCCGCTGCACGCGGCGCGGAAGGCCTCGATTTCTGCGCGTAGCTGGTCGTGGGTCAGCATGGCGCAGGGCAGGGCGCCCAGGCCGCCGGCGTTGCCGACGGCAATGGCCATCGCCGAGCCGCTGGCGCCGGCCATGGGCGCCTGGAGGATGGGCACCTCGATGTTCAACAGGTCGAGGATGCGGCGGTCTGGCCAGGTGCTCATGGGCGACTCCTTGAGTGCGGCGGGATCGGGGGCGGTTTTACAGGGCCTTGCTGACTTGAATGTCGCTGATCTTCTCGGCGTCGTCGCCGTGGATCTTGCGCAGGGCCTGCTGCGCCTGCTCCAGCGAGGCATCGGGCATCAGGGCGAAATCCCAGCGGCGTTCGCCGTCGAGCTTGTACTTGATCACGTATTTGATGGTCTGGGTCATGCGGGCGTTATCCGAGTTTCGACGAGGAGCGGCGAATGATCTTGATCTTGTGCGTCAGGGTCGGCTTGCGGGTCACCGAGATCGGGCGCGTGGATACGGTATCGATGGTGATGTTCCAGAAGCCGGTGCTGGGCACGGTGATTTTTGCCGGGAACTTTTCGAAGTGGCCACCGTGATAAGTGTGTCGGCCGCCATTCTTGAAGCTGCGGAAGTTGGCGTCGTTCATCAGGCGGATGTTGCAGCGCTGGGAGCACTCGATGACGACGATGTCGTCCTCGTTCAGGTGCTCGCGCTGGTGTACGAATTTCATGGGGTGCTCCGCAAGGGTTGTTTCTGCAAAGGCGAACGATACCACGATGTGGCGTTACACTTGCGCCCGGGCTCGGCCGGCTGGGGAGATTTCTGCCAGTTCAGGGAGCAATTGCGCCTGGTCGCGGTCAGAGGATGACCTTTGCAATGGGAGTAGCGTGAATGAAGTGGCTGGTAGCGGCGATGGCGGTGGCACTGGGTGGCTGTGTAAGCGTGACGGAGTTGGAAGAATCTCACGAAACCATGGATGTAATGTCTGGCAAGACGCCCCGTGAGTACGCCGATTGCGTCAAGCGCAAACTGACGGACACACGCGACCCACTGGGCGAAGAGGTACGTGGCGATGGCCTGCGCCTGATCGTGCCGCAAAAGCTCGCAGCAGGCGTGGGGCCGGCGGCGCTGCTGGACATCGACAAGCGCGGCAGCGGCAGTGCAATCAAGGTGCATGAGCGCTTGAATAATTTCCCGCTGCGCCTGGGGGATGTGCGCACGGCGGCGACCGAGTGCATCTCTGGTTCTTGATCCAGCGCAGCCAATGATCGATTAGCGGGCAGATTGCCCTTTTCCTTCCCGGTGACACGTTGTCGCATACCGGGCATTAGCCCTAGTATTTCTGGGCTTATGTCGTTTGAGCCTAAGCTTATAACAAGGAAATGGAGTCTTCCGTGATGAAACCCCTGAGTCGTGTCGTGATCGGCGGTCTGCTGATCCTGGCCTGGCCCTTGGCGTATGCCGCCGACGGTCAAAAGGTCTTCAACCAGGGCGGGCAGAACCCCGCCGCCATGGCCTGCCTGGGTTGCCATGGGCCGGATGGCAAAGGCATTGGCGCTGCCGGCTTCCCCCGCCTTGCCGGCTTGCCTGCCGGCTACCTCGCCAAGCAACTGCGCGACTTTCGCCAGGGCAGCCGCAAGCAGGCGGTGATGGAGCCGTTGGCCAAGGCGCTGAGTGACGCGGAAATCGAAGCGGTCAGTGCCTACCTCACTACGTTGCCGACCGACGCCGTCGCCGATCTGCGTCGCCAGCAGATTGCCGGCGACGCGGTATCCCGCCTGGCCCTGTATGGCGACTGGGGCCGGCAGATCCCCGGCTGCGTGCAATGCCACGGGCCTGGTGGCAGCGGTGTCGGCGAGCACTTCCCGCCCTTGGCCGGGCAACCGGCCGGCTACCTGGTGGCCCAGCTCAATGCCTGGCGCGACGGCAGCCGCAGTAACGACCCCAACCAGTTGATGGTCAACGTGGCCAAGGCCATGACCGATGCCGAGGTCAAGGCGATTGCCGAGTATTTTGCCAATGCAGCAAGCCTGTCGGCCAGCCAGGAGGGCAAGCCATGAAAACCCTGTTCCCCGCTTTACTGTTGCTGGCCATCGGCAGTGCCCAGGCCGCGCCGATTGCCATGGAAGACCAATCGCAGCTCAAGGTGCCGGGCGTGCAGGCCGCGCCGCAGTTCGTGGCGCCCGCCGAGAGCGCCATCCCCGACAACGCCTTCGGCAAGATGGTCCGCCAGGGCCATGCCTTGTTCGTCGATACCCGCCGCTTGATGCCCGACGCCGTGGGCAATGGCCTGAACTGCAGCAATTGCCACCTCGACCAGGGGCGTATGGCCCACTCGGCGCCGTTGTGGGGCGCCTATCCGATGTACCCGGCGTATCGCAAGAAAAACGACAAGGTCAACACCTTCGCCGAGCGCATCCAGGGTTGTTTCCAGTTCAGCATGAATGGCAAGCCGCCGGCGGCCGACAGCCCACAGATGACGGCGCTGAGCGTATATGCCTACTGGCTGTCGACCCAGGCGCCAACCGGTGTCGAGATCGCCGGTCGGGGCTACCCCGAGGTGGCGCAGCCCGCAGGCGGCTACGACTTCAAGCGTGGCCAGCAGGTGTACCGCGAGCAATGCGCGATCTGCCACGGTGACAACGGCGAAGGGCAGCAGGTTGCCGGGGAGTATGTGATGCCGCCGTTGTGGGGCAAGGACTCGTACAACTGGGGGGCCGGCATGCACCGCATCAATACCGCGGCGTCGTTCATCAAGTACAACATGCCGCTGGGCAAGCCAGGCAGCCTGAGTGACCAGCAGGCCTGGGACGTGGCGGCCTGGATCAACCGTCACGAACGGCCGCAGGATCCACGGCTGCTGGAAGGCTCGATCGAGAAGACGCGATTGAAGTTCCACGCCAATGACGGGGTCAACCTGTACGGGCAGAAGGTCGACGGCGTGCTGGTCGGGCAGGGCACCGGTGGTTGAACCTACGCCGCAAACGAATCGGCCCGCCATAAGGCGGGCCGGTCGATGCAGCAGGTGACGATCAGCGGCGGCGGAACAGTGGCAGCGGCTCGTCGGTGGCGCCCTGGTAGGTCACCGAGAAGTCCTTCAGGCTTTGCAGCGCGTCTTCCGGGTCCTTGTCGGCACGGATGGCGAACGCATCGAAGCCACAGCGGGCCATGTAGAACAGCTGATCGCGCAGCACGTCGCCGATGGCGCGCAGTTCACCCTTGAACTTGTAACGGTCACGCAGCAGGCGCGCATTGGAGTAGTTGCGCCCGTCGGTGAAGGCCGGGAAGTTCAGGGCGATGACCTGGAAATACTGCACGTCTTCGCCGATCTCTTCCGCTTCCTCGTCGCTGTCCAGCCAGATGCCCAGGCCGCCATCGCGGGCCTTGAGCATGCTCGGATGGTCACGCCACAGTTGCAGCGGCACGATGTAGTCGTCGCAGTTGGTCAGCTCGTCGATCGAGACGTCCTTGGGCAGCAGGTGCCAGGTTTCGTCGACGATCTGGTTGTTCTTAATGATTCGCTGCATAGACGCGTTCCTTGAAGGGGTCGATACCGATCCGCTGGTAGGTGTCGATGAAACGCTCGTCTTCGGTGCGTCGCTCGACATACACGTTGATCAGCTTCTCGATCACGTCGGCCATGTCATCCTGGGCGAACGAAGGGCCGAGGATCTTGCCCAGGCTGGCGTCGCGTGCGGCGTTGCCGCCCAGCGAAACCTGGTAGAACTCCTCGCCTTTCTTGTCCACCCCGAGGATGCCGATGTGGCCGACGTGGTGGTGGCCGCAGGCGTTCATGCAGCCGGAGATGTTCAGGTCGAGCTCGCCGATGTCGAACAGGTAGTCCAGGTCGTCGAAGCGGCGCTGGATGGATTCGGCGATCGGGATCGACTTGGCGTTGGCCAGCGAGCAGAAATCACCGCCCGGGCAACAGATGATGTCGGTCAGCAGGCCGATGTTCGGCGTGGCGAAGCCTTGCTCGCGCAGTTCAAGCCACAGGGCGTGCAGCTGGCGCTGCTCGACGTCGGCGAGGATGATGTTCTGCTCGTGCGAAGTGCGCAGGTAGCCGAAGCTGTATCGCTCGGCGAAGTCGGCCACGGCGTCCAGCTGTTTGTCGGTCAGGTCGCCTGGGGCGACGCCGGTGGGCTTGAGCGACAGGGTCACCGCGACATAGCCCGGCTTCTTGTGGGCGCGGGTGTTGCGCGAACGCCAGCGGGCGAAGCCTGGGTGCTCGGCATCCAGCGCGCTGTAGTCCTGGTTGTCGAGCGCCAGGTATTCAGGGTCGATGAAGTGGCGCGCCACGCGCTGCACTTCGGCCTCGGTCAGGGTGGTTTCGCCACCGCGCAGGTGGGCCATTTCCGCCTCGACCTTCTCGGCGAACACTTCCGGGGTGAGGGCTTTGACCAGGATCTTGATCCGTGCCTTGTACTTGTTGTCACGGCGGCCGTAACGGTTGTACACGCGCAGGATGGCGTCCAGGTAGCTGAGCAGGTCCTTCCAGGGCAGGAACTCGTTGATGAACGCGCCAATCACCGGAGTACGCCCCAGACCGCCGCCGACCAGTACGCGGAAGCCCAGCTCGCCGGCCGCGTTGCGCACCGGCTCCAGGCCAATGTCGTGCACTTCGATGGCGGCGCGGTCGTCGCTCGAACCGTTGACGGCAATCTTGAACTTGCGCGGCAGGTAGGCGAATTCCGGGTGGAAAGTGGTCCACTGGCGGACAATCTCGCACCATGGGCGCGGGTCCACCAGTTCGTCGGCGGCGACACCGGCGAACTGGTCGGTGGTGACGTTGCGCAGGCAGTTGCCGCTGGTCTGGATCGCGTGCATCTGCACGGTGGCCAGCTCGGCCAGGATATCCGGGATGTCCTCCAGCGCCGGCCAGTTGTACTGCACGTTCTGGCGGGTGCTGATATGCGCGTAGCCCTTGTCGTAGTCGCGGGCGATCTTCGCCAGCATACGGGCCTGCGTCGCGTTCAGCTGGCCATAGGGCACGGCGACGCGCAGCATCGGGGCGAAGCGTTGGACATAGAGCCCGTTCTGCAGGCGCAGCGGGCGGAATTCTTCTTCGCTCAGCTCACCGGCCAGGTAGCGGCGGGTCTGATCACGGAACTGCTTGACGCGGTCCTCGATGATCCGCTGATCGTACTCGTCGTATACGTACATAAAAGTCCTGTCTCAGGCTGCATGCAGCTAATCGCGCGCACGGCCGCGCACTCCGGAGCGGAGCGGGGGAACGATAGCAGAGTGGGTTTATGCGCTAAAGTGATGTTTTTGCATATGAAAAGAACCATTTGGACTAAGTGAGACTGACTGCCATTTGCCCGCTCTGCGCCGCGCTGCGGGTATACTCCGCCGTTTGCTTCCCAGGGATGTAACCCCATGCTCAAGGCCTTGTGCCAGGGCCTGTTCCTGAGCCTGCCACTGGTGGCGGGCGCACAGGCCGCTTCGGTGGTTTTTCTCAACCCAGGCCTGTCCAACGAGACGTTCTGGGTCGACTACTCACGCTTCATGCAGGCCGCCGCCACGGACCTGGGCATGCAACTGCGCGTGCAGTACAGCGAACGCCGGGCCGACCTGGCCCTGACCCAGGCCCGCGCCGTGCTGCAGGGGCCAGAGCGCCCGGACTACCTGGTACTGGTCAATGAACAGTACGTCGCCCCCGAGATCATCCGCCTGTCCCGTGGCACCGGGGTCAAGCTGTTCCTGGTCAACAACGGCCTGACGGACAGCCAGGCGCGCAGCATTCAGGCCCAGCCCGACAAGTACCCCGAAGTGCTCGGCACCCTGACCAGCAACGACGAGGAGGCCGGCTACCAGATGCTCAAGGCAATGGTCGCGAAACTGCCGCGTTCGTCCGGGCCGGTCGACCTGCTGGCCTTTGCCGGGGTCAAGACCACCCCAGCCTCGCAACTGCGCGAGCAGGGCATGCGCCGCGCCTTGGCAGACTTCCCGCAGGTGCGCCTGCGCCAGGTGGTGTATGGCGGCTGGAACCGCCAGCGCGCCTTCGAGCAGGCGCAGGTGCTGCTTGAACGCTACCCCGACACCCGGCTGGTGTGGTCGGCCAACGATGAAATGGCCTTCGGCGCCATGCGTGCCTTCGAGCAGGCCGGCAAGGTGCCGGGGCGCGATGCCGTGTTCAGCGCGGTGAACAGCTCGCCAGAAGCCCTGCGCGCACTGATTGACGGGCGCCTGGGCGTGTTGATGGGCGGCCACTTCACCCTGGGCGGCTGGGCCATGGTCATGCTGCACGACGATGCCATGGGCCTGGCGGTGAATCGCGACGGAGCGCGCGAGCATCAGGTGCCAGTCCTGCAACTGATCGACCCGGCCAAGGCCCGCCGTTGGTTGCAGTTGCTGGAGCAGGGCGGCCATGGCGTCGACTTTAATCGTTACAGCGCCGAAGGGCGCCCGGCCAGCTACCGCTACCCGTTTCTCACGTCGCCCGTCGACTATTGAAAGTCCCTGCTTGAGCGAAGGGCATTGCTGAACTTAACTGCTGCTTGTGAAGTGCATTCCCATAACCACTACAAGAGGCAATGCAATGGGAAACTCAACCAAGGTCCGCAAAGCTGACAGCAGTGTCGACGCCTGGGCGATCCTGTGCCTGATCGTGCTGGTGGTGGTCACCGCCGTGTATTGGGTCAGCCACCAGTAACGGGCCGCCATAAACCGTGAAACACACCTGAACCGCCCGCGGAGTGGATATCCGCGGGCGGTTTGCGTTCGGCATCGATCTTGATGGTCTTGCGCGCCCCTGTAGAAGCGGCCTTGTGTCGCGAAAGGGCCGCAACGCGGCCCCGGGAAATTGACCCAGACTCAAGATTGCCGGGGCTGCTGCGCAGCCCTTTCGCGGCACAAGGCCGCTCCTACAGGGGTTGCATGTTCGTCTAGCGCGCCGTCAGATGCATCGCCAGCTGCACCAGCCCGATCAGCACGAAGATGAAAATCAGGGTGAACAGCGTACCCATCACGATGAAGTGGCTGGCCTTGCCGTAGGTGAAGTCGCGGGCGCGGTTCTTGCCGCTTTGCACGCCGAAGGCGGCGGCGAGGATGCTCTGCAGCATCTGCCAGAAGGTGGGTGGTTTGCCTTGGCTGGAATCGTCCATGGTTGGCTCCTTGGGTCAGAGGCAATCAGGGACAGTGTAGGTGGCTATCGGGGCTGCTGTGCAGCCCGTTCGCGGCAAAAGGCCGTTCCTGCAAGAAATCGCATGCTCCTGTAGGAGCGGCCTTGTGCCGCGAGCGGGCCGCAAAGCGGCCCCACGCTCTTAGTTGTCGTACCCGAGGTTCGGCGCCAGCCAGCGCTCACTCACGCTGACCTCCTGGCCCTTGCGCTCGCTGTAGCGCTCGACCTGGTCCTTGTCCACCTTGCCCACGGCAAAGTACTGCGCCTGCGGGTGGGCGAAGTACCAGCCGCTGACCGCCGCTGCCGGGAACATGGCGAAGTGCTCGGTAAGGAACACCCCGCTCGGGCCGGTTTCGCCGATGGCGCTGCCGTCGAGCAGGCGGAACAGCGTGGCCTTCTCGGTGTGGTCCGGGCAGGCCGGGTAGCCTGGGGCAGGGCGGATACCGCTGTACTGCTCCTTGATCAGTGCCTCGTTGTCCAGGTGCTCGTCCTTGGCGTAGCCCCAGTGCTCTTTACGCACCTGCTCGTGCAGCCATTCGGCGCAGGCCTCGGCCAGGCGGTCGGCCAGGGCCTTGACCATGATCGAGCTGTAGTCGTCGCCCTTGTCCTGGTAGGCCTTGGCCACTTCCTCGGCACCGATGCCGGCGGTGGTGATGAAGCCACCCACGTAGTCGGTCACGCCACTGTCCTTCGGCGCGACGAAGTCGGCCAGCGACCAGTTCGGCTTGCCGTCGGGCTTGATGGTCTGCTGGCGCAGGTGGTGCAGGGTGGCCAGCGGCTCGCCGTCGTCGCCATACACCTCGATGTCGTCATGGTTGACCTGGTTGGCCGGCCAGAAGCCGAACACCGCGCGGGCGCTGATCAGCTTTTCGTCGATCAGCTTGTCGAGCATCTCGCGGGCGTCCTGGTACAGCGAGGTGGCCGCCTCGCCGACCACTTCGTCGGTGAGGATGCGCGGGAACTTGCCGGCCAGGTCCCAGGAGATGAAGAACGGGGTCCAGTCGATGTACTCGGCCAGGGTACGCAGGTCGATGTTGTCCAGTACCTTCACGCCGGTGAAGGACGGCACCGCGGCCTGGTAGCCGGCCCAGTCGTATTGCGGCTTGGCGGCGATGGCCTGGGCATAGCTCAGGCGCTCGGTGCGGGCGCTGCGGTTGGCGGTGCGCTCGCGCACCTCCACGTACTCCTCGCGGGTCTTCTCGACGAAGCCGGCCTTGAGCTCCTTGGACAGCAGCTGGGTAGCCACGCCGACTGCGCGCGAGGCGTCGGTGACGTAGACCACGGCGTCGTTGCTGTACTTGGGCTCGATCTTCACCGCCGTGTGCGCCTTGGAGGTGGTGGCGCCACCGATCATCAGCGGCAGGTGGAAGTCCTGGCGCTGCATCTCGCGGGCCACATGCACCATCTCGTCCAGCGACGGGGTGATCAGGCCGGACAGGCCGATGATGTCGCACTTCTGCTCGCGGGCGGTCTGCAGGATCTTCTCGGCCGGCACCATCACGCCCAGGTCGACGATGTCATAGCCGTTGCAACCCAGCACCACGCCGACGATGTTCTTGCCGATGTCGTGCACGTCGCCCTTGACCGTGGCCATGAGGATCTTGCCCTTGGCCTCGGGCTTGTCGCCTTTCTCAGCTTCGATGAACGGGATCAGGTGGGCCACGGCCTGCTTCATCACCCGGGCCGATTTCACCACCTGGGGCAGGAACATCTTGCCGGCGCCGAACAGGTCGCCGACCACGTTCATGCCGCTCATCAGCGGGCCTTCGATCACCTCGATCGGGCGCGCGCATTGCTGGCGGCACTCCTCGGTGTCTTCGACGATGTGCGCGGTGATGCCCTTGACCAGTGCGTGCTCCAGGCGCTTGTCGACCGGCAGCGAGCGCCAGGCCTCGTTCTCGACTTCCTTGGTGGCGCCGCCGCCCTTGTAGTCGTCGGCGATGGCCAGCAGGGCGTCGGTGCCTTCCGGGGTGCGGTTGAGCACCACGTCTTCGACCTTCTCACGCAGCGCGGCGGGGATCTCGTCGTAGATCTCCAGCTGGCCGGCGTTGACGATACCCATGGTCAGGCCGTTCTGGATCGCGTGGTACAGGAACACCGAGTGGATCGCCTCGCGCACCGGGTTGTTGCCACGGAACGAGAACGACACGTTGGACACACCGCCCGAGGTCAGGGCGTAGGGCAGGTGGTCGCGGATATAGGCACACGCCTCGATGAAGTCGACGGCGTAGTTGTTGTGCTCCTCGATACCGGTGGCGACAGCGAAGATGTTCGGGTCGAAGATGATGTCTTCCGGCGGGAAGCCCACTTCATTGACCAGGATGTCGTAGCTGCGCTGGCAAATCTCGCGCTTGCGCGCGGCGGTGTCGGCCTGGCCGACCTCGTCGAAGGCCATCACCACCACGGCGGCGCCGTAGCGCTTGCACAGGCGGGCGTGGTGCTTGAACTGCTCGACGCCTTCCTTCATCGAGATGGAGTTGACGATGCCCTTGCCCTGGATGCACTTGAGGCCCGCCTCGATCACCTCCCACTTGGAGGAGTCGATCATGATCGGCACGCGGGAGATGTCCGGCTCACCGGCGATCAGGTTGAGGAAGCGGACCATGGCGGCCTGGGAGTCGAGCATCCCTTCGTCCATGTTGATGTCGATCACCTGGGCGCCAGCCTCGACCTGCTGCAGGGCGACTTCCAGCGCTTCGGTGTAGTTCTCTTCACGGATCAGCCGGGCGAACTTGGCGGAGCCGGTGATGTTGGTGCGCTCGCCGACGTTGACGAACAGCGACTGGCGATCGATGGTGAACGGCTCCAGGCCCGACAGGCGGCAGGCCTTGGGGATGTCCGGGATTTCACGCGGTTTGTACTTGGCCACGGCCTCGGCGATGGCCTGGATGTGCGGCGGGGTGGTGCCACAGCAGCCGCCGATAATATTGAGGAAACCGCTGGCGGCGAACTCTTCGACCACTGCGGCCATTTCGGCCGGGGTTTCGTCGTATTCACCGAAGGCGTTCGGCAGGCCGGCGTTGGGGTGCGCCGATACGAAAGTGTCGGCCTTGCCCGACAGCTCTTCCAGGTACGGGCGCAGGTCCTTGGCGCCCAGGGCGCAGTTCAGGCCGATGGAGATCGGCTTGGCGTGGCGCACCGAGTTCCAGAACGCTTCGGTGGTCTGCCCGGACAGGGTGCGGCCGGAGGCGTCGGTGATGGTGCCGGAGATCATGATCGGCAATTCGACGGCGTCTTCCTCGAACACCTGCTGCACGGCGAAGATCGCCGCCTTGGCGTTGAGGGTGTCGAAGATGGTCTCGATCAGGATCAGGTCGGCGCCGCCTTCGATCAGGCCCCGGGTGGCCTCGATGTAGTTCACCACCAGTTCGTCGAAGGTGACGTTGCGGTAACCCGGGTCGTTGACGTCGGGGGAGATCGAGCAGGTGCGGCTGGTCGGGCCGAGCACGCCGGCGACGAAGCGCGGCTTGTCCGGGGTTTCCAGGGTTTTTGCATCGGCCACCTGGCGGGCGATGCGCGCACCTTCGACGTTGAGCTCGTATACCAGCGCTTCCATGCCGTAGTCGGCCTGGGAAATCTGCGTGGCGTTGAAGGTGTTGGTTTCGAGAATGTCGGCGCCAGCGTCCAGGTAGGCTTTCTCGATCGCGGCGATCACATCCGGGCGGCTGAGCAGCAGCAGGTCGTTGTTGCCTTTAACATCGCTTGGCCAATCGGCGAAGCGCGTGCCACGATAGTCGTGTTCCTCGAGGCGGTAACTCTGGATCATAGTACCCATGCCGCCGTCGAGGATCAGGATGCGCTCTTTGAGTGCTTTCTGGAGTGCTTGGTAACGAGCGCTGCGGTCGGACATAGGACTACCTGGTCGGGCAAAAATCAGAAGGTGCCGAATAATAACAAAGCTGCATGGATTTTAGGCGTCCTGCCCATTTGCATGAATTTCGTTCATGTTAGTGCGGCGCGCCACCCACACCTCAGGACCCGCCAGGCACATCGTGATGGCTTCAAGTAACCAGGACATTCGGCACATGCTGTTTCGCATTCTCGCCAGCGCCTTCGCACTGCTGATCAGTGGCGCGGCGTTCGCGCAGGCCCCCCAATCCAGCCCGACGGTTTCGTACACGCGGGACATCCAACCGATCTTCACCGAGAAGTGCGTGGCCTGCCACGCCTGCAACGATGCCGCCTGCCAGCTCAACCTGGGCAGCGCCGAGGGTGCCGAGCGCGGCGCTTCCAAAGTGCCGGTCTACCAGGGCGAGCGCAGCAAGGCGGTGCCCACCACCCGGCTGTTCTATGACGCCCGTGACGAGGCCGGCTGGCGCAAGCAGGGCTTCTATTCGGTGCTGGACAAGCAGGGCAGCCAGGCCGCGCTGATGGCGCGCATGCTCGAGCTGGGCCACAAGACCCCGCTCACCCCCAACGCCAAGCTGCCCGAAGAGATCGTGCTGGGGCTCAACCGCAACAACATGTGCCCCATGCCCCACGAGTTCGACGCCTACGCCGGCGCCCACCCCAAGGAGGGCATGCCCCTGGCGGTCACCGGCCTGACCGACCAGGAGTACCAGACCCTGCAGCGCTGGCTGGCGGCCGGTGCCCCGGTGGAGAAGACCCCGATCCAGCCAAGTGCCACCGAAGCGCAGCAGATCGCCGACTGGGAAGAACTGCTCAACCGCCCGGGTTCGACCGAAGCGCTGGTTGGCCGCTGGCTGTACGAGCACCTGTTCCTCGCCCACATCTATTTCAAGGGCGGCGAGCAGGGCCACTTCTTCCAGTGGGTGCGCTCACGCACGCCCAGCGGCCAGCCGGTCGACCTGATCGCCACCCGCCGCCCCAACGATCCGCCCGGCACCGACTTCTACTACCGGCTGATCCCGGTGCAGGGCGTGATCGTGCACAAGACCCACATCACCTACCCGATGGGCCCGCAGAAGCTCAAGCGGGTCAAGCAGCTGTTCTACAGCGGCGACTGGCACGCCGATGCGCTGCCCGGCTACGGCCCGCGCCACCGCGCCAACCCGTTCGAAACCTTCGAGGCGATCCCGGCGGTGGCGCGCTACCAGTTCATGCTGGATAACGCCGAGTACTTCGTGCGCACCTTCATCCGAGGCCCGGTGTGCCGCGGGCAGATCGCCACCGACGTGATCCGCGACAACTTCTGGGCGCTGTTCCAGGAACCGGCCCACGACCTCTACATCACCGATGCGCGCTACCGTGGCGAGGCCACGCCGTTGCTGGCCATGCCGGGCCAGATCGACGACGTGGGCAGCGTGCTGAGCCTGTGGCACGCCTACCGCGACAAGCGCAACGACTACGAGGCGCTGCGCCGCGAGGCTTATGCCGAACAGCCCGCGCCGAGCTGGTCGACCCTGTGGGCCGGTAACGACAATGCCCTGCTGAGCATCTTCCGCCACTTCGACAGCGCCTCGGTGACCAAGGGCCTGATCGGCGATGTGCCATTGACCATGTGGCTGTTCGACTACCCGCTGTTCGAGCGCACCTATTACCAGCTGGCGGTGAACTTCGACGTGTTCGGCAACGTCTCGCACCAGCTGCAGACGCGCCTGTATTTCGACCTCATCCGTAATGGCGCCGAGGTCAATTTCCTGCGCCTGATGCCGGCCAACAAACGCGGCGAGATTCTCAGCGACTGGTACCAGAACAGCGGCAAGGTCAAGATGTGGATGGATTACACCGACATCGACACCGACACCCCCAGTGCCCTCAAGCTTGACAAGCAGGACCCCAAGCGTGATTTCGGCCTCAAGCTGCTACAGCGTACCGGCAGCCTGAATGCCGCGCCCGACCCGATCAACCGCTGCCAGGGCGCCTATTGTTCGCGCCCACAGATGAGTGAAGAGTTCCGTGATGTCGAGCAGTCGTTGAGCCGCCTGGTCTCACGCCCGGCCGCTGGCCTGAAGGTGATTGACCAGTTGCCCGAGGCGACAATGCTGCGCATCGAAGGGCAGGGCGGCCAGCGCCAGGTCTACAGCCTGTTGCGCAATCGCGCCCACAGCAACGTGGCGTTCCTGCTCGGCGAGGCGTACCGCTACCAGCCTGGGCTGGATACCCTGACGCTGTACCCCGGCGTGCTCAGCAGCTACCCCAATTTCATCTTCAATGTGCCGGCCAAGGATGTGCCGGAGTTCGTCGAAGATTTGGAAGCGGCCCGCGATGACACGGCGAAGTTCGAGCGGGTGGTCATGCGCTGGGGCGTGCGTCGCAGCCACCCCGAGTTCTGGCGCTACTTCCATGACCTGAGCCGCTATATCCAGGAGACCGATCCTGTGGAAGAGGGCGTGCTGGACATGAACCGCTACGAGAACCTCTGATCGGATAGGCTGACCTTTCTGAAAAGGCTGCGGTCGGAGTCGGTGAACGGGGCCGTGGGGGCTGCTTTGCAGCCCAATCGCCGGCAAGCCGGCTCCCACAGGCAGCGTGTGAAATCCTGTGGGAGCCGGCTTGCCGGCGAAACGAGCGCGTAGCGCTCGCCGGGCTCGCAATGCACCGGCAATCGCAGGTATTTCATGTTGTATTCGCTTCAAGCTCTGCGGGCATTCGCCGCCTGGGTGGTGGTCTGCCACCACTTCCGGCAGATCTTCTTCGACTTCCACGCCAGCGGCCCGATCGGCCAACTGCTCGCCGACCGCGGTGCGGTAGGGGTGGACATCTTCTTCGTGATCAGCGGGCTGGTGATCTACCTGTCCACCCGCGACAAGGCCATCGCCCCCGGGCAGTTCCTGCTCAACCGTGCCCTGCGCATTGTGCCGGCCTACTGGTTCTACACCCTGTTGATGGCCGTACTGATGCTGATCGCCAGCCGCTGGATGCCGCACCAGGTATTCGAGTGGCAGCACTTGCTGCTGTCGCTGTTGTTCATCCCGGCCGAGAACCCCGGTGGCTACGGCCTGTACCCCACGCTCAACGTCGGCTGGACGCTCAACTTCGAGATGTTCTTCTACCTGCTGTTCGGCCTGGCCTTCCTGGTGCGCCAGCGCCATCACCTGCTGCTGGTCACGGCGGCGCTGTTGCTGTTCAGCGAAGTCCTCGGCCGCCTGGGTGTGCTCAGCCGCTTCTACAACAACGACATTGTCTACGAATTCCTGCTGGGCATCGGCCTGGGGGTGCTGTACCGGCGCGGGCTGATCCGCGAGGGGCTATGGCTGCCGTTGGGGCTGCTGGCGCTGGCGGGCTTTGCGCTCTATCACCTGGACGCCTCGCAGCGCCTGCTGCACTGGGGCCTGCCCAGCGCGCTGGTGGTGCTCGCGTTCATTGCGCTGGAGCCGTACTTCAAAGGCAACCGGCTGCTCAAGATGCTGGGCGACTGCTCCTACTCGGTGTACCTGATTCATGTGCTGGTGCTTTACGCCGGCTTGTTCGTCAGCCAGCGGCTGCGCCTGAACCCCTACCTGGTATTCGCCCTGTGCGTGCCGTCAATCGGACTAATGTCGTGGTTCAGCTACCACTGGCTGGAACGTGGCCTGTACGGGCGGCTCAAGGCCTGGCTGGCGGCTCCCGTGGCCCCGGAGCCTGCCCTGGCGCTATCCCGAGTCAAATACTAGGACTTTGTTCAGGGCACGGGTTGGCGTACACTGCCGGCAAGTCTGTGAGGAACTTCCATGAGCGCTATAACTATTACCGACGCCGCCCATGATTACCTGGCCGATCTGCTTTCCAAGCAGAACACGCCGGGGATCGGCATCCGTATTTTCATCACCCAGCCGGGCACCCAGTACGCCGAGACCTGTATCGCCTACTGCAAGCCGGGCGAAGAAAAACCCGACGACGAGCCGGTGGGCCTGAAGAGCTTCACCGCTTATCTGGACGCCGTCAGCGTGCCGTTTCTCGAGGACGCGCTGGTCGACTACGCCACCGACCGCATGGGCGGCCAGCTGACCATCAAGGCCCCTAACGCCAAGGTGCCGATGGTCAACGAAGACAGCCCGATCAACGAACGCATCAATTACTACCTGCAGACCGAGATCAACCCGGGCCTGGCCAGCCACGGCGGCGCCGTGAGCCTGGTCGACGTGGTCGACGACGGCATTGCCGTGCTGCAGTTTGGTGGTGGTTGCCAAGGCTGTGGCCAGGCCGACGTGACGCTCAAGGAAGGTATCGAACGCACCCTGCTCGAGCGCATTCCAGAGCTCAAGGGCGTGCGTGACGTGACTGACCACAGTCAGAAAGAAAACGCCTACTACTAACGGCTTTCTTCCTATCGCGGGGCAATTCGCATCGGTGCGCCGATACGACTTGCCCCGCGATTGCGTCTGGCCCGCCAACCACAACGACTGAACAAGGACGCTCGGTATGCCCCGCACCCTGCCCGCACTCATCGCCCTGATGCTCTCGACCCACGCCTTGGGCGCCTACCAGCCCCCAGGTAGCAGCGAGGCCGACTACCGCCAGGCCGTCGCCAGTCTTGATGCGGTCGAGCCACAGCTGATGGTGATGGTCCAACAGCTCGCCAAAGGCACCCCCGCGGATGATCTGGAACCGCGCCTTGGCCAATTGCGTGGTCAATGGGCGCCAGCGCTTGCGCAGCTTCAGCGCGCAGCCGATGCAGGTCATGCCGTGGCCCAGTATCGAATGGCGCTTTACCTGTTCGCCTATCAGGCGGATGCCGCTGTGCTCAACGACCCCACCCAGTGCGCACTGTTGAGCAAAAGCCTGGAGCAAGGCTTCGCGCCAGCTGCTGGGCGCATCGCCAACCAATGCATTGGCTATGTCGACGGGCCAGCCTACGCGCCAGCACTGAACAAGGCGCTTTCCGACTTTTCCCAGTTCACAGCCTACTACCCGCAGCCAACGGTGATGCTGGAGTGTGCCAAGCCAGACCCGCAAGGCATCCAGTTGCAATGGGGCGATGCGCGGGCCTACCAGGCCGAGCTTTACCGCCTGCTTGGTTATGCCAGTAATCGACGCAGCCCGCTGCGCCGCGAGTTCTGGCAAAAGGCAATCGATACCAATGGTTGCCCCGCGCTCGTCAGGCGTATGGACACGCTGCAGTACTGAAGCCGCAGCTAGCAATAAACTGTTACCAATTCAACCCCTGCGACAACAGGCCGCATCCCGGAAATCAAGGGCTTGCGGCCGATAACGCCTAGGTCGGGTGGATGACCAGGGGGGGGCATGACAGAATGCCCCGGTTTTCTGGCTGGCCCATCCCAAGGGCCGGCACCTTCCCTGTAAAGGATGGTTCCATGACTGATCTGTTGACCCGGCGCGCGGTAGTCGCCGGGATGGGCGTACTGGGGCTTGGCTTGCTGGCGGGCTGCAACCCGGCCCGCGGCCTGGACTTCAAGTACGGCAAGAACATGAGCAACGAGATCCTCGGGCGCAAATTCAAGCTCAAGGACACCCAGGGCAACGAACGTTCCCTGTCGAGCTTCTACGGCAGCATGCCGATGATCTTCTTCGGTTTCACCCAGTGCCCGGCGGTCTGTCCGACCGCGCTGGCGCGTGTGGCGCAGATCCGCAAGCAGTTGAGGGGCCGTGACCTGGAGCTGTTCCAGCCGGTGCTCATCACCCTGGACCCGGAGCGCGACACCCCCGAAGTGCTCGATGCCTACGTCAAGGCATTCGACCCGGCGATCATCGCCCTGACCGGCACCCCCGAGGAAATCGCCGAGGTGGCCCGGGAGTTCAAGGTGTTCTACGAAAAAGTCCCGGTCGGCGACACCTATACCATCTCTCACTCGTCCACCAGCTACGTCTACGATACCCGTGGCACCCTGCGCCTGAGCCTCGGCCATTCCCTCAACGCCAAGGAATGCACCGAAGACCTGCTCACCCTGATGGAGATCTGCTGAATGTCGATGCAACCGATCAAACGCACCCTGGCTGCCCTGGCCCTGTTCGGCCTGGCCCTGCCGGCCCTGGCCCAGACCACCGTGAGCGACGCCTGGGTGCGCGCCAGCGTGGCGCACCAACAGTCCACCGGTGCCTTCATGACCCTCACCGCCAGCAGCGACAGCAAACTGGTGAGTGTGGCGTCGCCCGTGGCCAAGACCGTGCAGGTGCACGAGATGACCATGAACGGCGACGTGATGGGCATGCGTGAGGTCAAGGCGGTCGAACTGCCGGCCGGCAAGCCGGTCACCCTCGACCCGAATGGCCTGCACGTGATGCTGATGGGCCTGAACCAGCAGGTGAAGGACGGCGAGCAAGTGCCGCTGACCCTGACCATCGTCGATGCCAAAGGCGCCAAAGAAACCGTGCAGGTTCAAGCGCCGGTGCGCCCGCTGAACGCCGAAGCAGGCGCTCACGACCACGCCCACATGCACTGAGTGCATGCCGCGGGCCGGGCTGTCGCCTGGTCCGCTTCCTCCCTACAGCACTTCCCGCAATAACCGATATTCGCCCGGCGGCACGCCGAACCAACGCAGGCACGCCTTGTGAAAGCTGCTGGGGTCACGAAAACCCAGCGCCGCGCCAATGTACTTGAGGCTGCGCACCGAGTCGCGCAACAGGCTGTGGGCATGGCCCAGCCGGGTCTCGTCAAGCAGTGCGCTGTAGCTCACACCTTCGCGGTCAAGCGCGTTCTGCAGGCTGCGCCGGCTGACGCGCAGTTCAGTGGCCAGTGCCTCCAGCCCCAATGGCTGGCCCAAAGCCAAGCGTTCGCTCAAGGTCCGTCGCACCTTCGCAGCCATCGAGCCATTGATACGCTCTTCCAGCCTCGCCGCCACATATTCGCCGTGCATCAGGTTCAGCGCTGGCGATGCCGTGGGTAATGTCAGGCGGCACACCGCCTCGGGCAACAGCATGCTGTTGTACGGCCGATCGAACGCCAGTTGCTCGCCGAACAGGCGTCGCAATGCACGGGTGTCGGCAGGTTCCGGGTAAGCGAACTCCATGGCCAGGGGGGTGAACCGGCTGCCCGGCGCCAGCCAGTGCAGCAGGCCGAGGGTCATCGCCGCGCCCGCATCGATGAACGCGCGTGGCGCGGGTGGCCCAACCTCGAAACCGATCAGCCGGGTGCCTTGTGCTCGTTGTTCCAGGCGCAGTATCGAGCCGTTGCTGGTCAACGGATGGTAAGTCGCCAGGCGCTGCAAGGCTTCACCCACGGTGGCGCAGGACATCACCGCAAAACCCAGTTGGCCGAGCATCGCCGGGTGTGCGTGGGCATGCACACGTACCCCCAGGTCCTCATCGCCGGATTGCAGTACCAGTGTTTCCAGCCAGCGGTAGACCGCGACCAGCTTGAGGTGACGCCCCCCGGCGCCGGGTAATGTGTCCTGCGGGTCGACGGGGGCGCCGGCCTGGACGAGGGCTTGCGCCAGTACGGTGAAATAAGCACGGGTGATGGTATGCATGACGCTGTCCTGGTAACGCAGGTTTCAATGAAGGAGTGACAAGGCAGACGGCCGATCAGTGCCGCAAGGCAGTCAGCAGGGGCCGGCGGACAATCGAAGTGGGCCTGGGAACACTGTTCGCACGGCGTTGGCGATGGGACCCTATGCGCCACCAGGGAAGGGGTGTTCGCCAGTAGGAAGCCGGCACATCGTTGGAGCGGACAAACGGATGAACATGCCTGTGAATGAAGGCCCTGCCAGCGCCTGGGGCGACCTGCAGCGCAGCCGGCTGGTATACCGCGAACTGGCCTTGCGCCGCTTCGCCCTGGCGATGCAACCCGTGGTCGATGGCCGTGACCCGGCACGCGTGCTGTACCACGAATGCCTGTTGCGCCATGAAGGCCCCGCACTGGGCTTCAACCCCATCGCCGTGCTGGAGCGTCGCCAGGCCATGGGCTTGCTCGACCGCAGTGTGCTGGCCTGCGTGATCGCGACGCTGGAGCAGCATCCGCAGTTGCACCTGGGGTGTAACCTCTCGGCCCAGAGCGCCTGTGCCGATCCGGCCTGGGAGTGCCTGTGGGCACGGCTGCGGCGCCGGCCCGACGTGGCGGCGCGGCTGGTGTTGGAAATCACCGAAAGTGCAGCCCCGGGCGACCCGGCGCAAACACTGGCCTTCATCGCCAGCATGCAGGCGCTCGGCTGCCGCGTGGCAATCGACGACTTTGGCGCCGGCTTTGCCAGCCTGGCCTTCGTGCGCCAGGCGCAGCCCGACGTACTCAAGGTAGACCGCGGCTACCTGCACCGGGCGCGGCAGTCGGATACCGATGCACAAGTCTTTGATCATCTGGTCGGGCTCTGTAACGCGTTGGCCACCTGCGTGGTGGTCGAGGGTGTCGAGGATGGCGCCGATCAGCAGCGCGTGCTGAGGGCCGGGGCAACCTGGCAGCAGGGCTTCCACTTTGGTCGCCCGTCATTGCGCGCACCTGTTGCCGATTGCCGCGTGGTGCTGCTGCGCTGAGCTGGGATGTTTCAGCTCGAGTGATATCAAGTTGCCATTATTGCGTGTATCCCCCCCTACAACAACGACCCCGTGAACGGAGGCGCACCCATGTCTATTCAAGGAGCAGGCAATGTATTCAAGATCGATGCGCATCGGCCAGCGAGCCGCTTTAGGGTTCGCGGTGCTGGCGCTGATGCTGGTGATGACCGGATTGTTCAGCCTGGGCCGAATGGTGACCTTGCGCACCAGTACGGAAGTCATCGAGCAGGTGTGGTTGCCCGGTATCGAGGCCATCCATGACGTTGCCAGCAACGTTGCGGTCATTCGCCAGGAATGCCTGCGGCTGATTGCCGATCACCGCGACAGCAGCCACTTCGCCAGCCTGGCGGCGATTGCCGGTGAGCGGGCAGAGTTGCGTGACAACCTGGACCGCTACGCGGTCACCATCGAACAGGCCGATGACCGTGCCCAGTTCGAGGCACTGAACCTGCGCCTGGACGCCTACCTGAAGGTTGTCGAGCAGTTGCAGGGGTTGGTTGAACGGGGTAACGGTGAGCAGGCCTACAGCGTGCTCAACGAACAGCTGGCGCCTATCGGCGGCCAGGTTGAACAACTGCTCGAAGGCCTGATCGGCTACAACCAGCAAGGGGCCGATGCCGCCTCGGATGTCGCCCAGGCGGCGTACCGCCAATCGCAGTGGGTGATCGCCGGCGTGGTGCTGCTGGCCTTGCTGGTGACGCTGTTCCTGGCCTGGTGGCTGACCCGCAGCATTGTCGTGCCCCTGCGTGAGGCCGTGGCGGTGGCCGAGCGGATCGCCGAGGGCAACCTCACCAGCACTATCGCGCCCCTCGGCAAGGATGAGCCGGCCCGCCTGTTGCAGGCGCTGGCGGTGATGCAGACCACGCTGCGCGGCACCCTGCGCCGCATCGGAGATTCGGCCAGCCAGCTGGCGACTGCCTCTGGGCAGATGAGTGCGGTCATGGCCGCCAGCAGCCATGACCTGCAGCGCCAGACCGACGAAATCGAGCAGGCGGCCACCGCCGTCACCCAGATGAGCAGCGCGGTGGATGAAGTGGCGGGCAATGCGGTTTCCACCGCGCAAGTTTCAGAGGCGTCGCACTTGTGCACCCAGGCGGGCGAACAGCAGGTGGCCGAGGCGACCCAGGCGATCGAGAGCCTGGTCCAGGAAGTGTTGCAGGCTTCGGTGCAGGCGGGCGACCTGGCCGAGCAGGCACAGGATGTCGGCAAGGTGCTGGATGTGATCCGTGGTATTGCCGGGCAGACCAACCTGCTGGCACTCAATGCGGCCATCGAAGCGGCACGGGCAGGTGAAGCCGGGCGGGGTTTTGCGGTGGTGGCCGACGAGGTGCGGGCGTTGGCGCAGCGTACCCAGGATTCGACGGCCGAAATCGAAAGCATGATCGCGGCCATGCAGGGCGGCACGCAAAATACTGCGCAGGCTTTGGAAAACAGTGCCGAGCAGGCGCGTCGGACGTTATCGAGTGCGGGCCAGGCGCGGCAGACGTTGCACCAGATCACCTACAACATGGCGCAGATCAATGAACGCAACCTGGTGATCGCCAGTGCCACCGAACAGCAGGCACAGGTAGCCAGGGAAGTGGATCGGAATCTGGTGAGCATCCGTGACCTGGCTTCACGCACGACCGTTGGCGCCCAGCAAACCAGCGCAGCCAGCCAGTCGCTCACGCAATTGGCCGGCGAGTTGCAAGGGTTGGTGGCGCGGTTTCGCCTGTGACGGCACTCAACGGAAACGCGGCAGCGGTCGGTCGAGCGTCAGCGAGGTCAAGGTCTTGCGTACCTTGGCTTCGTCGGCTTCAAGCGCCTTGAGGCTTTCACGGATCTTGCCGGCGGCAGGCACGTCGCCTTGGCGGTCGATCCAGTCGGCGATCTCCTTGCAGGCGCTGCTCAGGCAGGCCTGGCGCTGATTCATCAGCGAGAGGAGGGTGGTGATTTCATGTTCGGACATGGCGAGATCCTCCGTTCAGCCCCCTGAGTGTAGCAGTGGCCTGCCAGGCTGCCTGAGGTGGATTGCCGCACGCCGTTCAGGGGTTCAGGCAGGCCTGTCGGTAAGCGCCTGGCGTGACACCATAGGCCTGTTTGAACTGCCGGCTGAGGTGGCTCTGGTCGGCAAACCCCAGGTTGAAGGCGACTTCCAGGGCCGGCAGCCCGCTGCGCAGCAGTTCTCGGGCACGGCTCAGGCGGCGCTGCTTGAGCCAGGCATGGGGCGGCAGGCCAGTGGCCTGGCGGAATACCCGGGCGAAGTGGAAGGGCGAGAGGTTCACCGCCGCCGCCAGGGTTTCCAGCGACGGGGGATCGGCCAGCTGGCTTTCCAGCAGCTCGCGGGCGCGGGCCACCGCCAGTGGCTCCTGGCCGGGTGCTGCAGGTTCGGCGCAGTGGCCGTGACGCTGCACCAGCGCCAGCACTGCCTGGCGCCAGGCGGTTTGTTGTTCAAGGGCATTGGCACCGGCCTCCGAGCGCTGGTTCAGCTGGCTGAAGGCCGCCGCCAGTGCCGGGTCCTGGATGACGCTGGCCTTGAACAGCGGCATGCCGTGGCGACCCAGTTCAAGTTCATCGAGCACCCCGGTGACGCGCGCGCATTCGGGGTAGAACCCACGGTAGCGCCAGCCGGCCTCGTGGGCGGTGGCGCCGGTGTGCAGCTCGTCGGGGTTGATCAGCACCATGCTGCCCACTGGCGCCAGATGCTCGCTGCCGCGGTGCCAGAAACGCTGGGCGCCGGACTCGATCACGGTGAACACGTAGCCTTCGTGCACATGCGGGGCGAAGCGCTGCTGGAAGTAACGGGCGTGCAGCATCTCGACGTCGCCCAGTGCCGGGGCCTGCCACAGATGGGTCTGTTCGCGCAGGGGCGTGGTCATGCCAGCCAGCTGCGCAGAAGGAAGAAGATCAGCATGCTCGCCAGCATGCTCAGCAATACGCTACGGGTCAACAGCACCAGGGTGATGGCCACCAGCGAGCCGAGCAGGTAAGGGTTGAGTGGGCTCAAGTCGAGCTGGTGGCCGGGCAGGAAAATGATCGGCCCGCAGATCGCCGTGAGCATGCCGGGCACCGCAAAACCGAGGAATTGGCGGGCGTTGGAGCTCAAGCGCAAAGGCAGGCGCGGTTCGAGAAAGGCGTAGCGGTTGAGGAACACCACCGCACCCATGGCGAAGATCAGCAGCCAGATCATGGGCGGCCTCCAGAAAATTTCTGACAGATGAAGCCGGCGGCCATGCCCAGCAGGCCGGCCGCCACCAGCGCGGTTTCCCAGTGCCAGAAGCTGAACAGCACCGAGCAGAACAGCGACACCGCCACGCACACCACGGTGGGCAGGTTGCGCACCAGCGGGGCGATCAGCGCGACAAAGGTGGCGACAATGGAGAAATCCAGACCCAGCTGATCCAGGTGCGGGATGTTCTGGCCGAGGATGATGCCGGCCAGGGTGAACAGGTTCCACGCCACGTAGAAGGTCAGGCCCACCCCCAGGGCGTACCAGCGGTTGAACTGCTGCTGGTCGTGGTGGCTGGTCAGGGCGAAGAACTCATCGGTGAGCAGGAAGCCCAAGCCCAGCCGCCAGCGCGTTGGCAGCCCCGACAGCACAGGCCGCATCGACAGCCCGTAGAGCAGGTGTTGCGAGGTCAGCAGCAGCGTGGTGAGCAGGATCGAGAACAGGTTGGCGCCGCCCTTGAGCATGCCGATCGCCACCAACTGCGCGGCACCCGCGAAGACAATGGCCGACAAGCCCTGGCCTTGCCAGGCACTGAGGTTGGCTTCGATGGCCATGGAGCCAGCGAGCAACCCCCAGGGGGCGACGGCCAGTGATAGCGGCAGGATGGCGATGGCGCCATGGACAAACGCCTGGCGGGCTAGGGTGGGGTTGGGCATGGGGCACGACAACGAATCGACAGGGTGGACCAGCATGCCAGAGGTGCCGCCTTCTGGCTTGAACGTTCTTGCTGGTTTGCCGTCAAGGGCTTAGCGATTGCTCATGTGCCGTTGTGCTGTCACGCAGCCGTTGATCTCCACCGCTTTGTGCAGCAAGGCCTGGCGCCGCACCGGGTCGAGCTCGCTGAGCAGGCGGTAGACTTCGGCCTGATAGTCGCGCTGGCGTCCCCACTGCAGTTCCAGGCCCTGAGGCCGGGTGCGGCTGCAGGCGAGGCGGGTTGCCGGTTGCGGGTAATAGGGGGCGTACAGGGTGGCCATGCTGGGGATCGCGTCCAGCGCCCTGCGGTAGGCGGGGCTGGCGTTGTATGGCGAGCACCAGCGGGCGATGGCCAGCGCCGGCGGGGCAAAGCCCTGCTGGAGGCTGGCTTGCAGCAGTGGGCAGGCGGTGTCGGAGATGTGCCCGGTTGGCAGGAAGGTGATGTAGTACAGCGCCAGGCGGTACTGGGCGACCGGGTGATTGAGCTCCACCGATTTCTTCAGCAGCGCCACTGCGGTGGGTAGGGTGCGGGCCAAGGCCTGGCCTTGGCGACTGAGCTCGGGGTCGCCGGCAACGGTTCGCAACGGGCTGGCGCTGTCGTCCGACGCGTCGGCCTGTTCCAGCAGCGGCAAGGCCTGGCGGTAGAGCAGGTCGGCATGGGGATCGATGCTCACCTCCAATGCCTGGGCAGCGAACGTCGTCAGCAGCAGCGGCAGGCAGGCGACGCGCAGGGCGCTGAACCCATTACGCGGGTGGACGGCTTCGATGGTCATGGCAGGTGCGGGTGTGCCTCAGGCAAATCAGGTGCGACGACCGCGTATTCTAGCCATCCTCACCCGCTCGCCGAAAGTCCGGTAAACCCTTATGACCCCTGCTTGATCGGCGGTACCCTGCGTTGCGCGTGTTTCTCCTGGGCCAGGCCCAGCTTGGCGGTGATCACTTTGGCCAGGGCGTTGTTGCCTTGATCGTTGAAGTGCAGGCGATCGACGAACAGCTCTTCGGCAAAAACCGGTGAGCTGCTGAGCATGCAGTTCATGTCGTAGCAGGGCACCGGCTCGGCCTGGCTGCGGATACGCCGGAAAAACGCCGAGTGCAGCTGGCGATCGTAGCTGTCACCGAGCAGGCGATCGAAGTTCGTCGGTTGCTGCGCAAGCCGGTCGAGCATCGATTGTTCACCCGCGGGCAGCGTGTCACGGCACCAGGGCAGCAGTGGCTGAAGGATGAAGGTCAGGCTGCTATGGTCGCCTGCCAGCAGGCGCTCCCATTGGCGCAAGGTTCGGCCGATGCTGTCGGCGGCGCGGGCCAGGCGTTTGTCTGCGGGCAACAGCGCATCGAGCGTCGGCCACTGCGGCGCCTGACGCGGTGCCATGGCCTGCAGCAGGCGCTGCCACAATGACTCATGGCGCTCTGGTGCGGTGGCTTGCACGCCCTCGTTGAAACGATTGAGAAATGCCAGGTGGGCTTGCGAGCGCTGCGGGTCATGGGCAGCGGCAAGTATTTCGACCAGTGCCTCCTGGGCGAGGGTGTTCAGCCCGCTCAGTATCACCACATGGCCAAGCTGGCCGAAGCGGTGCTGGTGGGTGAGGAACAGCAGCAACTCCTGCGTGGCGTTCAGCCCGCATCCGGCCAGGCTCAGCCACGTGTCGCCGGTCAGCAGCGACAGATGGGACGCCACCGTCTGCTCGTCGCAGCTGGCACCAACCCCCAGGGCGGTGGAGCCGCCCACCAGCAGGTTGATGCGCCCTGCGCCTGCGCACTCGGCCACCGAAAAGCGCTTACCGGCGCGATGGCTGTAGCGCATCCCCTGCGCGTCGGTATTGATGGTGCCGGAGCGGTAGCCCTGTTCGTGCACGTACAGTGTCTGCGGTGCGCGGCGGCTGCCCAGTTGCAGGAAGCGCTGATAGCTGTCCTGCAAACCCGTCGTGGGCCTGGCGATCAGGGTCATGGACGCTCCTTGGCGGCGTGCCGCACAGCCGGGCTCAGGCCGCCAGGGCCTTGATGTTGTAGGCCAGCCCCACGCCGGCGATGAGCAGCAGGGCAACACCGGAAGCCAGGCTGATCAGGCGATTGCTGCGCTGCGAGGCGATCTTGCCGATGGCGAAGATGTACAGGCTGAGCACGGCGAAATCGATGGCAATCCACAGCAGTGACAGCACCACCATGCTCTTGCCGAACGACTCGGTGATCTGGATGAACTGCGGGAAGAACGAGATGAAGAAGATGATGTCCTTGGGGTTGGAGATACCGACCATGAACCCCTGCAGCAGGCCGCCGCGGGTGGCCGGTGCTGTTGCGGCTTCGGCAGCCTGTGCCGGGGCCTGCAGGGCTTCGCGCAGGGTACCCACGGCGATGTAGCCGATGAACAGGCAACCCAGCAGGCTCAGGCCGTTGAGCCAGTTCTTGTCGATGGCCGCGCTGGTCATGATGATCCAGGCCGCGACGCCGATCAGCACCAGCGACGCCCAGTTGGTGCCGACGGCGGTGAACAGGGCTTTGCGCGAGCCGGCGGCGGCGGCGGTGTTGACGATCAACGCCACCACCGGGCCGGGTGTGGCGATCAACAGCAGGACGGTAAGGGCGTAGGTGGCGGTTAGTGCGGTATTCACGTTCAGTTCTCGATCAAGGGGTCGGGTGACACGGGGGCATGGAACGGGCACCGGGCCGGGTTCAGCGAGCCGGGCTCCTGCAGTTGGTACTGCTGCCATTCGAAGTTGTCGTGCTGGCCGAAGAAGCCCAGCGAGGCCGGCATCTCGCCGTCGTTGTAGTGCTGCACCCGCTCGCGAATGCGGGCGCGGATCCGCTGGCCGCTGGCGGTGCTGGCGCTGGCCACCTCGTCGAAACTCTCCCGCGGGTTGACCACCCAGGCGATGTGCCGGCCCAGGTTGCGGCTTTTCATCAGCCGGTGGGCGGGGAAGTTCATGTTGATGAACAGTGGCATGCCGGCGAAGCAGAACGACCACTGGTGGTCGTGCGGGTCTTGCGGCACCTGTTGCGGCCAGGGCCGGGGGTCACGGGCGTGCACTTGGCGCAGCACGTCCCAGGCCAATGCCTGCTGCTGTTGCAGCGAGGTGTCGGTGGCGGTTTGCAGGAACACCAGCAGCGGGTTGCCGATGCGCTGCTTGAGCGGCAGGGGCTCGAGGCTGGCGATGTAGTCGGCAAGACCGCGGGCGATGTCGTCGGCCAACTGCTCGGCGCGGGCGAAGAGGATGTGGCAGGTGCGCGCATTCACCGCCTTGCGCCCGAACAGGCAGGGGAAGTCAGGGTTGGCGAGGGTTTCCTTGAAGTGTTCTATGGCCTTGTGGGTCCAGTGGTGTGGGTGCTGAACATGTTCATCGGCCAGCTCCAGCGCATCCAGGCGGTAGCAATTTCCATAACCCGTAAACATGATTTCCCCAGGTAGTCGCCAATCGGCAGTTAAGGTGGTTTTACCGGCATATCCATACGGTTAACCGCTCTATATTTGTTATTTCCGGCATTTTCCGAGATGGGTTACAGGTTGTAAAACGCCTGGAACTATGACCAACTATTAGTCTCGCTCATGCTCTGGAATGCCCCATGTCGGAACGGATTCAGGCCCTGCACGCCCTGCGTGCCTTCGAAGTCGCCTCGCGCTATGGCTCCTTCACCCGCGCCGCCCAGGAGCTGGCGTTGACCCAGGGTGCGGTCAGCCATCACATCAAGACCCTCGAAGCCCTGTTCGGCTGCGACCTGTTCGAGCGGCGCGGCCCCAAGCTGCGTCTCACCGAGCATGGCCGGTTGTTGGCCGAGGAGCTCAAGGTCGGCTTCAAGATCATCGAAAACGCTTGTGCGCTGTTGCGCCAGGACCGCTACGGCTTGCGCCTGAAGGCACCGTCCACGCTCACGGTACGCTGGCTGCTGCGCGCGCTGGACGGCTTCAAGAAGGTCGACAACAGCTGCGCGGTGCAGCTGTCGAGTGTGTGGATGGACATCGACGCCGTGGACTTCTACTCCGAGCCCTACGACTGCGCCATCCTGCTCGGCAACGGGCGTTTCCCGGCAGACGTCGAGAGCCTGAAGCTGTTCGATGAATGGCTGATCCCGGTCTGCCACCCCGACTATCTGCCCGGGCCCGCCCCGGACCTGGCTGTGCTCGAAGGCTGCGAACTGCTTCACCCCTCACCGGACCGCCGCGACTGGCGACGCTGGCTGGCGCGGGTGGATGCGCCGCCCATCAGCATCGACCAGGGCCAGGTGTTCGATACCCTCGACCAGGGCATCTCGGCGGCCCAGCAGGGCCTGGGCATTTCGGTGGTCGACCTGGTGCTGGCCAGCGCCGACCTGGCCGCCGGCAACCTGGTCACGCCCTTCCCGCAGGCCGTTGCGACCGGCGACGGTTATTATATGACCTGGCTCAAGTCCAGCCCCAAGGCCCGGCAGATGCACAAGTTGCGCGACTACCTGCTGGCCCGGGTGCCGGCCCTGGCGCACAAGGACATCAGCTACCTGTACGGCTGACCGCGTTGCCGGGGAATACCCGCTCGAGCATGAAGTCGATGAACACCCGCAAGCGCGGTGGCACCTGCCGGCCCGATGGCCACAGCAGGTAGAAGCTGCCGCGCCGTTCGATGAAGTCGTCGAGCACGCTCACCAGGCTGCCACTGGCCAATGCGGCGCGCACGCTCACCAGGCTGCCACTGGCCAATGCGGCGCGCACGCTGAAGTCCGGCAGGCAGGTAATGCCGCGGTGGTTGAGGGCAAAGCAGATGCGCGTCTCGACATGGTTGCAGACCATCGAGATGGGAATGTCGTAGTCCTGCTCGGGGTGTTCGCGGCGCAGCGGCCAGGTTTCCAGCTTGCCACTGCTGGGGAAGCGGTAGTGCAGGCAGCGGTGCCCGGCCAGTTCGCGCGGATGCGCAGGCAGGCCATGCTCGCGCAGGTAGTCGGGGGAGGCCACCAGGCGGTGCTGGAAATGGCCGAGGAACTTGGCGTTCAGGCGCGAATCCAGCGGTTGGCCGCCGCGCATCACCACGTCGAAACCCTCGCCGATGATGTCGACCATGCGGTCGCTGAAGTCCAGGTCCAGCTCGATGTCCGGGTAGCGCGCCATGAACTCGGCCAGTGCCGGCATCACCAGCCCGGTCACTTGCGGCAGGCTTACCCGCAGCCGCCCGCGCGGGGCGCCGTTGGCCTGGGACAGTTCCTGTTCGGTGGCCTCGATCTCGGCGAGGATGCGCCGGCTGCGCTCGAGAAACAGCGCGCCCTCGGCGGTCAGGGTGATGCTGCGGGTGCTGCGGTGGAACAGCCGCACGCCCAGGCGGCCCTCCAGGCGCGCCACGCGTTTGCCCACGGCCGAAGCACTGATGCCCAGCGACTGACCGGCGGCGACGAAGCTGCGGGTTTCGGCAACCCGGTTGAAAACCACGAAGCCGCTGAGGCTGTCCATGTTGTGCTCCGATTGCGGACATCAGTGTCCGGGGTGAGCGGAATTGTACCCGCCTTTTTCCGGGATACGTCAGAACCGCAAGATAGCGGCCTTGATCGATACCAAGGACGCCCTCATGAATTCCACCCTCATCGCCGCCGAGGTCCCCGTCAGCGCCACGCGCCTGCCCTTGAGCGGGCTGCTGGCCCTGGCCCTGACCGGCTTCATTGCCATCCTCAGCGAAACCCTGCCCGCCGGCCTGCTCGACCAGGTCGCCAACGGCATGCACATCAGCCAGGCCATGGCCGGCCAGTGGGTCACCGCCTATGCGCTGGGCTCGTTGCTCACCGCCATCCCGCTGGTCACCCTGACCCAAGGCTGGCGGCGGCGCCGGGCGCTGCTGCTGGCCATCGTCGGTTTCATCCTGTTCAACGGCCTGACCGCGTTGTCCAGCGACAACCAGCTGACCTTGCTGCTGCGCTTTCTCACCGGGTGCGCCGCCGGCCTGGCCTGGGGCCTGATCGCCGGCCATGCGCGGCGCATGGTGGCGCCGGCGCAACAGGGCAAGGCGATGGCGCTGGCCATGCTCGGCCAGCCCATCGCGTTGTCGCTGGGCCTGCCCATCGGTACCTGGCTGGGCGCCTGGCTGGGCTGGCGCGCCGCCTTCGTGGTGGTCACCCTGGCGGCCTTGCTGCTGGTGGCCTGGGTGCTGCGTGCGGTGCCGGACTTTCCCGGCCAGGCCGCCGGCAAACGCCCCGCGGCGCTGGGCGTGCTGCGTACCCCCGGGGTGGCGCGGGTGCTGCTGGTGATCCTGGCGTGGATCCTCGGCCACAACATCCTCTACACCTACATCGTGCCGCTGCTGGCGGCGGCGGGCATGGGCGCGGATGTCGGCCAGGTGCTGATGACCTTCGGCCTGGCTTCACTGGCGGGCATCGCCCTGGTCGGGCTTGGCGTCGACCGCCATCTGCGCGGCCTGACGTTGCTGTGCCTGGCCGGTTTCGCCCTGGCGACCCTGGCCCTGGGGCACGCCCAGGGCTCGGCCTGGCTGGTGCATGCCAGCGTGGCACTGTGGGGGATGACCTACGGTGGCGCCCCGACCCTGCTGCAGACCGCCTGCGCCGATGCGGCGGGCGAGGGCGGCGATGTGGCGCAGTCGATGCTGGTGACAGTGTGGAACAGTGCGATCGCCCTGGGCGGGATCATTGGCGGGCTGTTGTTGACCGGGGCCGGGGTCGGCTCGTTCGGTGTCGTGGTGCTGGCGCTCACCGGGCTGGCCTGGCTGCTGGTGTTTGCCGGGCGCCGCGCCGGATTCGTCGCTGGCGCACGCTGATCGGACGCTGCAGGGTGTAGAATCGCCCTCCAGTACCCAGCAAGGACCACGCAGTGCAGCGTCAACAGGGCTTTGTCCTCACCCGCCATTGGCACGACACACCCGAAGGCACCTGTGTCGAGTTCTGGCTGGCCACCGACCAGGGCCCACGCCACCTGCGCCTGGCGCCGCAACCGTCGGTGGCGTTCATCCCCGTCGCCCAGGCCGAGCATGCCCGCGTGCTGCTGGCCGGTGAACAGGGGGTCGAGCTCAAGCCGCTGCAACTGCGCGACTTCGACCAGCGCCCGGTGCTGGGCCTGTACTGCCGCCAGCACCGTCAGCTGATCGCCCTCGACAAGCGCCTGCGCGCTGCCGGCATCGAAGTGTTCGAAGCCGATATCCGCCCGCCCGAGCGCTACCTGATGGAGCGCTTCATCACCGCCCCGGTGCGTTTCGATGGCCGGCCCGATGCCAACGGCACGCTGATCGATGCCCAGCTCAAGCCCGACCCCGACTACCGCCCGCCGCTGCGCCTGGTGTCCCTCGACATCGAGACCAGCGAGCGGGGCGAGCTGTACAGCATCGGCCTGGAAGGTTGCGGCCAGCGCACGGTGTACATGCTGGGCCCGGCCAACGGCGATGCCAGCCAGGTGGATTTCGACCTGCACTACTGCGACGACCGCGCCGGGCTGATCCACTGTCTCAACCAGTGGCTGGCGCGCCACGACCCCGACGCGATTATCGGCTGGAACCTGGTGCAGTTCGACCTGCGCCTGCTGCATGAACACGCCAAGCGGCTGAACGTGCCGCTGTGCCTGGGCCGTGACGGCGCGCCGCTGCACCTGCGCGAGCATGGCAGCCGCAGCCACTTCTTTGCAGAAGCCCCTGGGCGGCTGTTGATCGATGGCATCGAGGCGCTGCGTTCGGCCACCTGGAGCTTCCCCTCGTTCAGCCTGGATAGCGTTGCCCAGCAGCTGCTCGGCGAGGGCAAGGCCATCAGCACCCCCTACCAGCGCATGGACGAAATCAACCGCCAGTTCGCCGAAGACAAACCGGCACTGGCCCGCTACAACCTCAAGGACTGCGAACTGGTCACGCGGATCTTCGCCCACACCCGGCTGCTCGACTTCCTGCTGGAACGCGCCAGCGTCACCGGCTTGCCGGTGGACCGCAGCGGTGGCTCGGTGGCCGCGCTCTGTCATTTGTACATCCCGCCCATGCACCGCCTGGGTTTTGTCGCGCCCAACCTGGGCAGCCGCCCCGACGAAGCCAGCCCTGGCGGCTTCGTCATGGATTCGCGCCCGGGGCTGTACGACTCGGTGCTGGTGCTCGACTACAAGAGCCTGTACCCGTCGATCATCCGCACCTTTTTGATCGACCCGGTGGGGCTGGTCGAGGGCCTGCGCCAGCCAGACGACGCGCACTCGGTCGAGGGCTTCCGGGGTGGGCGGTTCTCGCGCGGCGCACACTGCCTGCCGGCCATCGTCGAGCGCGTGTGGCAGGGGCGCGAGGCTGCCAAGCGCGACGGCAACGCGCCGTTGTCCCAGGCGCTGAAGATCATCATGAATGCCTTCTATGGCGTACTCGGTTCCAGTGGGTGCCGCTTCTTCGACCCGCGCCTTGCCTCGTCCATCACCATGCGCGGCCACCAGATCATGCGCCAGACCCGGGCCCTGGTGGAGGCGCGCGGCTACGACGTGATCTACGGCGACACCGACTCCACCTTCGTCTGGCTCAAGGGCGCCCACGGCGAGGAGGCCGCGGCGCGCATCGGCCGCGCGCTGGTGGCCGAGGTCAATCAATGGTGGCGCCAGCACCTGGGTGAAACCATGGGGCTGGACAGCGCCCTGGAACTGCAGTTCGAAACCCATTACCGACGCTTCCTGATGCCCACCATTCGCGGTACCGAAGAGGGCAGCAAGAAGCGCTACGCCGGCCTGGTGCAGCGCCAGGATGGCAGCGAGGACGTGGTCTACAAGGGCCTGGAGTCGGTGCGCACCGACTGGTCGCCACTGGCCCGGCAGTTCCAGCAGACGCTTTACGGCAGGGTATTTCGTGGCCAGCCCTATCGTGATTACGTGCGTGAAACCGTGCAGCGCCTGCTGGCGGGCGAGGATGACGAGCTGCTGGTGTACCGTAAGCGCCTGCGCCGGCCCTTGGCCGACTACCAGCGCAACGTGCCGCCCCATGTACGTGCCGCGCGCCTGGCCGATGAATACAACGCCCGGCTGGGGCGTCCCAAGCAGTACCAGAACGGCGGCTGGATCAGCTACCTGATCACCACCTCCGGCCCCGAACCGCTGGAGAACCGCCAATCCCCCATCGACCACCAGCACTACCTGAGCCGTCAGTTGCAGCCGGTGGCCGACGCCATCCTGCCGTTCGTGGGCGATGACTTCGCGGCGCTGACCGGCCAGCAACTGCCGCTGTTCTGACGGTATATATCCACCTCAGGCCGACGCGCCTGCCTGCCTAACCTGCCTGCCTTCATTCAATCAGGGAGGGCGGGCGATGACGCCTGGACACGACAAGACCATTGCCGAGCAGTTTCAGGATCGGCTGATCGGCAATGCGTTACCGGCATGGCTGCGGGCCGCCACACCCGAGCAGATCGACGTGCTGCGCCAGGCCATGGCGGCCAGCCTGCAGGCACGCGAGCAGTGCGCCGGGCTGATGGGCAGGCTGCAAGGCATCGAGGCATTCTGCAGGCCCTTGCTGCACCAGGCGCTCAGGGATGCACTCGACGGTGTCGATGACGAGCGCATCGCTTTTCGAATGGGGCGCAAGGAGCCAGTGGTTACTTCGCAACCGATCGGGTGGCCAGTGACCCAGGCCGTGTACTCGAATATCTCGCTGCTCGAGGCGGCCTTGCGCAACTTCACGACGGACGAAGCGCAAGGTCGGCAACTGGCTGGCAACCGCCTGGTCGATACCGTCGCCAATCGGGCCGGCCTTCCCAGTGCCGGCCGCTTCGCCGGGTTCTGCCGTACGCTCGACCTTGGCGGCCAGTACCAGCGGCACCTCGCCAGCGTGCTTCAGCCACCCGGCCAGGCGGGGCGGCAGGTGCGTGAACTGTTGGCCGGGCATCAGCGTCAGGCCCTGCGGGTGGAGGCGCACATCGCCAGGCTCAAGGGCGAGCTGGACATTCATGAGCAGCAGTTGCTGATCGACCTGTGCGCCGACAAGCCCGCGCTGACGTTGCGTGGCGACCCGGTGCGGGCTCGTCGCCTGAAACTGCTGGGCTGCACACTTGAGCAGATCATCGTGCTGGATGTGCGTGACGAGAGCTGGAGCCCGCTGTACACCTCATCGCGGCGTGTCATCGTGTTCATCCCCGGCGATCCGCTGACGCCGCTGCGGGCTTACCCGACCCTGCGCCATTTTGCCAACCACCTGGGCAAGCGCCTGCGTACGGCTCCGTACCAGCGTTTCTTCAGCCGCTTCGTGCGGCGGCGTGACAGCCAGGCGTTCTTCTCGGCTGCCGTGGAGGGTTATGCGGGGCTGTCGGACTTGGCCAATATCGACCTGCAAGAACACATGGCGGATTGGCCAGGGCCGCTGTTCGACAGCCTGGCCAACACGCTGGTCGCCCAGATCAAGGACGACGCGGCGCAGATCGCCACACCGGTGGCACAACTGGATCGAGAGGTGCAGCGCGAACACGACCAGCGCCTGGCCAGCGAGGGTTGGGCGCTGCTCAACCTGGCCGGGCTGTTCGTGCCCTGGGTCGGGCTGGCACTGCTCGGCGTGGCTGCGTGGCGGTTGCTTGGCGATGTCTTTCACGGCTTCGAGGCCTGGCATGAGGGCGATCGCAGCGCGGCACTCGACCATCTGTGCCAGGTCGCCGGTGACCTTGCGCGGGTGGCGGCTACCGGTGCCGGGGTGGCGGCAGCCCGGGCCGTATGGGCACGGTCGGCGTTGGCGGACGAAGGGGTCCCGCAAACCCTGGCCGATGGCGCCGTGCGACTGTGCAGCACTGACCTGACCACCTACACCAGCGAGGCACTCCCGGCATTGGCACTACGTGACAGCGCAGGCCTGCGGCATCTGGGCACCCGCAGCTGGGTCGAACTGGATCAACGCTGCTACCCTGTCGAGCCGCACGATGACGGTTGGCGCCTGGCCCCGCGTGACGGCCGTGCCCCGTTGTTGGTGGGCAATGGTGCCGGTGCCTGGCGCCTGTGGTGGGAGCAGCCCGGCGAATGGGCCGACGAGTTGCATCTTTTCAGGCGCCTGGGGTTGACCGGCTATGCGCTGGAAGATGAGGACATCGCGCAGATCCTGCTGGCCACCGACACCGATGCCGATTACCTGCGTGCGGTGCATCTGCAGGGGTTGGTGCCTGATCCGTTGCTGCTCGACTGCACCCGGCGCACCACGTTGGACGGGCGCATCCGCACACTGGTCCGGCAGTTGCGTAGCGGCCAACCCGCAACCGACACCACGGTCCTGGCCCATGCCCAGGCCCTGCCTGGCGCGCAAGGCCTGCCCGATCAGGCGCTGGCCGAGCGGGTCTGGGATGACCGACGGGCCTTGTTCCAGCGCCTGGAGGCGGCGACCCAGGACAGCGAGACGCCGCAAGCCGCCTTGTTGCGCCGCGACTTCCCGGGCCTGCCCAGTGCCGTAGCCCAGGGCCTGGTCGATGGCGCGAACGTGGCCGAGCGGCAGCGTATGGAGGCGGGCGGGCGCGTGCCACTGGCGCTGGCCGAGGCGGCCCGGCGCGAAGTGCGGCGCGCACGCGTGGCACGGGTCTATCAGGGCTTCTACCTGGACTTGCCGCAAAACCTGGACCTGGCCCAGGTCGCCCTGCGGCTCTGCGAGCACTTGCCCGGCGCTGAGCCAGGCCAGGGCTGGGGGCTTTACGACGGTGCGTTGTCGGCGACCCCGGCATGGGAAGTGACCCCCGCGCCGCAAGCCCGGCGGATCGACCTGTTGTACACCGCGCACGGTTTCCAGCTGTTCGATGGGCAAGGCAATGCGCTGACCCAGGCGCCCGGTGAGCTGTTCACCACGCTGGCCGCCGGCTTCACCGATGGGCAGCGTGATGCGCTGGGCGTGGCTGAGCCCCTTGGCCACAACCTGCGGGTGCTGCTGGGCAAGCTCGCCGCAGTTGACCGTTCGCGGGTCGAGCGTCTGCTTGGGCACGCCGGCCCGGCCGGTTGGTTCCGGCCGCCGCGGCGGCTGGCCGACGGGCGTCTGGGCTATGCCCTGAGCGGGCGCGGCGCCGGCCGGGGGCGACCGCGGGCGTTGTATGCCATGGTTCGTGCCCTGTATCCGCTTTACGAGGACCTGGAAATCGAGCACTGGGCACGGCGTCTACGCATGACCGGACAACAGATTGAAGTGCAACTGACGCGCCTGGCCAGTGAGTTGTCGGCGTTGCGGGTGGCGCTTCGGGAGTGGGCCGGTTTCGCCAGCGATGCGTCCGAGCGCAGTGAGCGCAGTCATTTTGCCGAGGCGCTGATCCGTGGTTGGCAGCGCATGGGGCCACGCATTTTCGGCAGCACTATCGAAATGTCTGGCTATCGCATGAGCCTGCTGGGTATCAGCCTGGACGCATTGCCTGAGTTGCCCGAGAGCATCAGTTTCGCCCATGTGCGCGAACTGTCGTTCCGTGGCATGGGCCTGCGCAGTGTGTCCCATGGCTTTTTGCGGGCGTTCCCCGGTGTACGGGTGCTGGAACTGAGCGGCAACCGCCTGGAGCGCCTGCCGCAAGGGCTGGAAACGCTCAGCGAGCTGGCCGAGCTGGACCTGTACGACAACCGCATTGCCCTCGACTCGGTGCAGGTACAGGTGCTGGAGCACTGCACGAACCTGCAATACCTGAACCTGTCGTTCAACCCGCTGGGGCGTACCTTCTCAGTGCGCCGGTTGAATCGCCTGCGTAATCTCAACCTGCGTGCGGCGCAGTTGCCAGGTGTGCCGCCGGCCCTGCTGGGGCGGCTGGAGCTGGTGGTTGCCGACCTGCGTGGCAATCAGATCAGCACCTTGCCCGAGCGCTTTTTCCAGACGCCACTGTGGATCAGCAGCACGATCCTGCTGGAGGACAACCCCCTGGACGAGGAGACAGCCATGCGTGTCGAGCTGTACATGCGTTCCCAATGGGGCGCGAGCGGCGAGGCCGGTGCCCTGGCGTCCTCATCACGCCAGGTTTGGTTGCAGGCCCTGGGCGATGCTGCCAGGGCCGAGCATGCCGAGGACTGGGATGCACTGGAGGCCGAGGAAGGTTCCGGTGACTTTTTCGGTTTGCTCGGGCGCCTGCAAGGCACCAGTGATTATCGTCAGCGCCCCGCCGCGTTGGCCGAGCGGGTATTCAGCATGCTCGAAGCCGCGCGCGCCCATGGCGATCTGCGCCAGGCCCTGTTCGATCAGGCGGCCCAGGTCTTGACCTGCCAGGACAGCGTCGCCCTGAGTTTCAGCAACCTGGAATTGCGCATGCTGGTGTGGAAGGCCTGCGCCGAAGCTGGCGCCGGGGGTGAGCAGGCGGCCCTGCTGCACCTGGGCAAACAGCTGTGGCGCCTGGAGCAGGTGGAGCGGATCGCCCTCGAAGATATTCAGGCGCGTGGGGTTGCGGGGCGCGATGTCGATCAGATCGAGGTGGTGCTGGCCTATCGCATCGGCCTGCGTGTGGCGCTCGACCTTCCTGCGCAACCCGGGGACATGACGTTCGCCGACATCGCCAATATCGATGCCGAGCAACTCGACCTGGCCGAGGCGCAGGTGCTGGCGGCAGAGAACACTGAAGCGCTTGCCGAGGCGCTGGTGGAGCGTGAGTTCTGGCAGGTGTGGCTGGAGCGCGTGCAGGGTGAGCGGCTGGCGGCGCTCGACGAACCTTATCAAGAGCGCCTGGCCCGCCTGCTGGACGGGGCTGGCAGCGAGGGGGACCTGGTGATCCGGATGAACAGCGTGCGTGACCAGCGCCAGGCGGCACGGCGGGCCCTGATGCTGGAGCTGACCGAGCAGGCCATGCGTGCGCAAGCCGCCAGCTGACCAGGCGCGGGGAGGGCGGCGGCGCAGCGCCGCCCGAGCGGCTCAACCTCTGCTGGCGTTGAGCGTGCTTAGCCCTTGGTGAGTGGCCGACTGACGAACCAGAAGCCGCAGGCGATGCACCCCATCTGGCTGTCACCGACGAAAATTCCCACCCGCTGCTGGAACCCAACGCTGAACAGGGTGATCAGAGCAACCAGCCAGGTCACGGCCAGGGAAAGCTACAGGACGATGTTATTGACGCTGATGACGAACTCTTTCCCCGGCGTATTCCTTACTGAATGTGAACAAGCGATGCCTCTGCCGAGGTGTGCGCATGCCATCACAATGCCTTCAGCCGTTGGCCTGCGGGCGGTTGGACTATGCTCAGGGGGTCGCACCCGTTACCGCGCAGACATCGCAAGTTACCTTTGCCCGCGCTGTACGCCGGGTCCGGTGGTTTAGGCTCGCATGTCGGATCTTTCGCCAGGATCTGTAGTCATGAGAATTAACAAGGAGATGCCCATGCTCGTCAGGTCACTGACCCTCGCCACCCTGTTTGCCTTCGCCGGCCCCTTGCTCGCCGCCGACAGCGACGCCCCTCTGGCCAAGGAGCAGGGCAAGGCGCGGCCACTGGTGGTCATTGCGCCCAGCAGTGCCGACCCGACCTTGCGCGGCCTCAACGAGGCCTTGAAAGACCCGGCTGTGCAGGCCGGTTTCAAGGAGCGCGGGCTGGTGCTGTACAGCGTTGCCCAGATGATGGGCAAACGTGAGGACAAGAACCTCGAACAGCAGACCACCATGGCCCTGATTCGCGAGCTACAGCTCGGCGCCAGCAAGGGCACCAAGGTGATCCTGGTGGGTAAGGATGGCGAGCGCCATGTCCTCAAGGATGACGACAGCGGCGGAAAAATCGACCCACAGGTGATCTTCAAGGCCGTCGACGAACTGCCAGCCAGTGAAAAGGCGGTCACCGCGCCGGAGCCGGTGGCGGCGGCGCCGGCCGAACCCAAGGCCAAGGACAGCAAGCCAGGCAAGCCCGCCAAACCGGCCAAGCCTGCCGAACCGCCCAAGCCGCTGGACGACTGACTGCTCTGCCACGGCCTTCTGCGCCAGCAGGAGGCCTTCCCTGTATCACTCTGTATCTGCGCCTGCTCACGATCAACTGGCATACAAAACGCCGCTCATCGCGATACACCCACGACACACCCCGACGTTTCAATGGCTCCACTTTCCAACCACAAGTGGAGCGACACCATGAAAACGACCCCAAAGACCCTCAGCCTGCTCGGCGCCACCCTGCTCGGCGGCCTGGTTCTGGGCAACAGTGCGTTCGCCGTTGAACCCCTGAGCCAGGGCTACCAGCTGGCAGCGGCCAAGGCCGCCGGTGAAGGCAAATGTGGCGAGGGCAAATGCGGCGGCAGCGGCAAGGCCAGCCAGGCCGAAGGCAAGTGCGGTGCTGACGCGAAGGCCGACAAGGCGGAGGGTAAGTGCGGCGAAGGCAAGTGCGGCGCCGAAGGCAAAGGCAAAGCCTGATCCCCTGGTTGTAGCGTGGCGCCTTGGGGCGCCGCGCGCCTTTCTGGAGCCTGAACCATGAATTCGCAACCCTTGCACACGGGCCTCGGCCTGCGTCGCGGCCTGCTGCCGGAGTTACTGGCGATGCCGGCCAGCTCGGTCGATTTTCTCGAATGTGCCCCGGAGAACTGGATCGGGGTGGGCGGTGTTTACGGCCAGGGCCTGGCGCAGCTGGCAGAGCGCTTCGCCATAGCCTGTCACGGCCTGTCATTGTCGCTGGGCGGCACCGCGCCGCTGGACGTCGCTTTTCTTGCCCGCACCCGGCAGTTCCTCGACCGTTATCAGGTGCGCCTGTACAGCGAGCACCTGAGCTACTGCAGTGACGACGGCCATCTCTATGACCTGTTGCCGATCCCGTTCACCGACGAGGCCGTGCGACACGTGGCTGCACGTATCCGCCAGGCCCAGGACCTGCTGGGCCGGCGCATTGCGGTTGAGAACATCAGCTATTACGCCGCGCCCTACCAGGCCATGAGCGAGCTGCAGTTTATCTGCGCGGTGCTCGACGAGGCCGATTGCGACTTGCTGCTGGACGTCAACAACGTCTTCGTCAATGCCTGCAATCATCGCTATGACGCCCAGGCGTTCCTCGCCGGCATCCCCCGCGAGCGGGTGGTGGGCATGCATGTGGCAGGGCATTACGACGAAGCACCGGACCTTAAAGTCGATACCCATGGCGCACCGGTCAAGGCGGATGTCTGGGCCATGTTCGCCAGCGCCTGCCAGCGTTTCGGCGCCCACCCCACAGTGCTCGAGCGCGACTTCAACTACCCGCCGTTGGCCGAGTTGCTGGCCGAGACGGCGCAGATCCGCGCCCTGCAACAGCGTCACGGAGCACCCTGCCATGCCTGAAACCCTGCGCGAGCAACAGTTCACCCTGGCCCGGCACCTGCGCGACCCGGCCGCCAACCCGCCACCGCCGGGTATCGAGGCGCGGCGCCTGAAGGTCTACCGCGAGCTGTTCTACGGCGCTATCGAAGGCCTGCTGGCGGGCAGCTTCCCGGTGTTGCGGCAAACCCTCGGCGAGCAACGCTGGCATGCCCGGGTACACGACTTCTACGCCAACTACCGCAGCCATACGCCGTTGTTCACCGAAATCGCCGAGGCGTTCATCGATTACCTGCAAGGCATCGACCTCGATACGCCCTGGCAGCTGGAACTGGCGCATTACGAATGGGTCGAGGCGCAGCTGTACCTGAGCGATGCGCAAGACCCGCCCCATCACCCCGACGGTGACCTGCTGGCCGGCGAGCCGTTGCTGTCCTGCGTGGCCCGCGTGTTGGCCTACCGTTGGCCGGTGGAGCGCATCGGCCCGGACTTCCAGCCGAGCGAAGCGCCCGAGGCACCGACCTTGCTGCTGGTGTACCGCGATATCGACCTTAAGGTTCGCTTCGCCCGCCTGGCCCCCTTGGCCTGGCAGTTGCTGGTGGGGTTGCCGGGCACTGGAAGGGAACGCCTGCGTGCGCTGGCCAAGGATGAAGCGGATGGCCTGGCGCTGCTGGAGCAGCTGCGCGGGCAGGGTGTCATCGTCGGGACCCGGCGCTGAACAAATACCTAGGGGAGACCTGTCTTGCTGCAGGAGCGGCCTTGCGCCGCGAATGGGCTGCGCAGCAGCCCCGGCAATTGAGTGACATAGCCCAAATCTGGGGCCGCTGCGCAGCCCATTCGCGGCGCAAGGCCGCTCCTACGGAGCATGTGCAAGCCTATAGGAGGTGGGAGGCCAGTTAGGCCGGTGGTCGCCCGTAGAACCTTTACACCTCTGCGCGCTTGCTCACCGGTACGACTTCGGCTTTTTTCGCAGGCTTCAAGCGCGACACCGCGAACAACACCACGGCCAGCCCGATCACCTGGTACAGCGAAATCGCCTCGCCCAGGATCGCCCACGACGCCAGCACCGTCAGCACTGGCCCCAGGTTGCCCACTGCCGCGGTGTGGGTAGGCCCCAGGCGCTGGATCGCCAGGGCCACCCAGTAGATCGGCAGCACCGTGGAGAACAGCGCCATCAGCGCCGCATTCCCCCACACCGCCCCAGGCAGCTCGAACAGTGGCGCCACTTCGGCCACCGACAGGTAATGGACCAGCACCATCAGCGACGAGGCCGTGCCACACAATCCGGCCAGGCGCATCGAGCCCATGCGCTTGAGCATCACCCCGGTGCCGGCGTAATACAGCGCATAGGTCACCGCGCTGGCAAACACCCACAACGCGCCAAGCACCACCTGGCTGCCCACCCCCGTGGCGCTGATATCGTGGACAAACGCGACACCCAGCCCCAGGTAGCACAGGCCCATGGCCGCCAGGGTGCGCAGGGTGGGGCGCTCGCGTTGGGCGACGGCCTGGATCAGCAGCACCAGGGTTGGGTAGGTGAACAGGATCAGCCGCTCAAGCCCGGCGCTGATGTACTGCAAACCGTAGAAGTCGAAAAGGCTCGCCAGGTAATAACCGAACAACCCGAGCAACGCCACGCGCAGCCCGTCCCCAGGCGTGAGCGCGCTACCGCCTTGCCTGCGGCTGAACCACACCAACCAGACGAACAACGGCAAGGACATGGCCATGCGCAGGGCCAACAGGCTGATCGCATCCACAGGCCCCGCGGCGTAGGCGAGTTTTACGAAGATCGCCTTGAAGCTGAAACCCAGCGCCGCGAGCACGGCGTAGAGGCTGCCATTGGCAAGGGCACGGTGGAGCGGGGCGGGCAGGCGGGGCATGGCGGGTCCGTAGCGAAATGAGTCCTGGCCAACGATGTGCTGGCCGACAAGCGTTTCGACCATAACCTGTCGAACGGCACAAATCACCCTGCGCCGCACGGCTGCACACCGAACCGCTAGCCCGCGCCACGCATTTGCATGCCTGAATCGGATGAGTGCCATCATTTGGATGGCACTCTCTCCTGCGAAAATCCCTACGAACGAATACAATCCTTCCATCAAAAAAGTAAGACACAGGCTATTCCGTTCATGGCGTTCGACGCTTCCACCATCCTCACGCTCACCATCGCCCTTGCGGCTGCCGCCGCTTTGTACCTGGCTGTGGAGTGGAGCAGCGTGCGCGAGTCTTCGCTGCTGTGCTGGAGCGCCAGCTTCGCCATCATCAGCGTCGGCTCCTCCCTGGCCCTGCTGCGCAGCAGCGGCTATCTGTTCATCGGCGTGTGGTTTGCCAACGGCATGTTGATCAGCGCCCACTGGCTTTTCCTGCTGGGCGTGTCGCGCTTCACCGAAACGCGCCTGTCGCGGGCCTGGTACCTGATCATCCCGGCCTGGCTGGCCATGTTGCTGTTGCCGGACTGGCCGCTGTGGTCGAAGACCTTGCTGGTGGTCCAATCCACCCTGATCGCGCTACTCACCCTGCAGGCCAGCTGGCTGCTGCGCCCCCATGGCAAGTCGTTCAGCGTCGGTGCGGTACAGCTGCGTTACATCCTGCTGTTCCACGGCCTGTTCTACCTGGCCAAGACCTTGCCGGCGCTGCTGCCGGGCACGCTGATCGACCTCAGCGCCTTCCGTGGCCAGATCATCCAGGTCTCGTTGGTGGAAGGTACGATGGCGATCATGCTGATCGCCCTGTCGATGACCGGCACCGTGCGCTATCGCCGCGAAGAGCGCATCGAGCGCCTGGCCGCGCGCGACCCGCTGACCGCGCTGTACAACCGCCGCGCCCTGGAAGTGCGCGCGCCGGCCTTGTTCAAGGAGGTCTCGCCCGAGCACCCCGGCGCCTTGCTGCTGATCGACATCGACCACTTCAAACTGGTCAACGACCTGCACGGCCATGCCGCCGGCGACCGCCTGCTGGTCGCCCTCAGCGAGATGATCCGCGCGCTGTTGCCGGAGAGGGCGATTGCTGCACGCCTGGGGGGCGACGAGTTCGTGATCCTGCTGGCCGATGCGTCGCGGGCACGGATCGAGGCGCTGGCCGAGGCCTTGCGCCAGCAGTTCCAGCACACTGCCGCGCACAGCTGTGCCACCCCCGAAGCGGTGACCCTGAGCATCGGTGCCCACCTGTTCGACCGCCCGCCGGCCAGCCTGGCGGCACTAATCGAGCAGGGCGACCGGTTGCTGTACGCGTCCAAGCGTGCCGGGCGCAACAGCTTGCAGCTGATGGATGGCTCGCGCAGCGCTGTCTGACCAGGCAAGGCGCAGGGCCAAGGTCAGGCCAGGCTTTTTTGCAGCGCCTCGATGAAGGCGCTCTCCGCCCGGCTCAGCCGCTGCTCCCGGTTCCACAGCAGGTGAATGTCCACATCGGCGATCCCTTCCAGCGGCGGCAGCTTCCACAAAAGCCCTGCCGCCACATCCGGCGCCACCACATGCTCGGGCAGGCAGCCGATGCCAAAGCCGGCGATCACCAACCGGCGCACCTCTTCCAGGCTCGGTGACGACGCAACGATGCGCCCGGCAAAGCCTTGCTGGTCACGGAAGATGGTCAGCGGCGAGAGCATCCCACCGATCTGGTCGCTGGTGAAGCTGACGAAATTCTCGCGTTGCAGGTCGCTCTGCTGCTGGCCGAACAGGGCATGGTGCTTGCCGCAGAAGAACGCATAGCGCTGGCGCAGGAACAGGCGCTGCTCCAGGCGCGGCTGTGGCCGGCGGTTGAGGCTGAGCCCGGCGGTGGCGGTCTTTTCCTGCAGCGCCGCGACGATGTCCGAGCTGCGCATGACGTCGATCTCCAGCTCCACCCGCGGGTGCTGGCGATGGAAGTCGGCCAGGCAGTCATCGAGGCCTTCGCTGACGACACGGCTGATCATCAGCAGGCGCACCTTGCCCACCAGTTCGTCCGCCGGTTGCTCCAGCAGCCCGCCAATCTGCGACATCTGCCCGTACACCTCGCCGGCCAGTTCGAACAACTGCTCGCCCACCTCGGTGAGCACGAAGCGCGGCCCACGGCGGGCGATGAGCTGGCGCCCGAGTTGTTCTTCCAGGCGCTTCAGTGCCTGGCTTACCGCCGGTTGCGTCAGGTGCAGGCGGGCGGCGGCACGGCTGATCGACAGCTCCTGGCCGATTACCCGGAAGGTACGCAGCAGGTTCCAGTCGAGGCGGTCGTTGAGCAGGCGGTCGGGCATGGCAGGCTCTGTATAAGCAGGGTTAATACTTCGAATAATAAATAGAAAATTGACTAATCATAGGGGTGCGCCGAAAAATCACAGTCATTCAAGCGCAGGCCTGCCGGTTCGGCGTCGCTTGCTTCGCGGCTAAAGCCGCTCCCACAGGGTAGGCGAAAGACCTGTGGGAGCGGGTTTACCCGCGAAGCAGGCAACTCGATCCTTCAGGTCCGCACTGCGAAGCGCCACAAGAGCGCAAACCGTGTCCCCAACTCCTGCCAGAACAACAAACAAAGGAGCCACCCCATGAAGCCCGCCGCTTCGCCCCAACCGCGCCGCGCCGCCGCCGCCGCGTTCATCGGCACCATGATCGAGTGGTACGACTTCTACATCTATGCCACCGCCGCCGCCCTGGTGTTCGGTGCCTTGTTCTTCCCCTCCGACAACAGCCTGTTCAGCACCATGGCCGCCTTCGGCACCTTCGCCGTGGGCTTCTTTGCGCGGCCCTTGGGCGGCATCGTGTTCGGCCATATCGGTGACCGTATCGGGCGCAAGAAATCGCTGATCATCACCTTGCTGATGATGGGCGTGGTCACCGTGTGCATCGGTTTGCTGCCCACCTACGCGCAGATCGGCGTCGCCGCGCCGGTGCTGCTGATCCTGCTGCGGGTGGTGCAAGGCATCGCCGTGGGCGGTGAGTGGGGCGGCGCGGTGCTGATGGCCGGCGAACACGCCCCCAAGGGGCGGCGCAACTTCTTCGCCTCGTTCGCCCAACTGGGCAGCCCGGCCGGGTTGATCCTGTCGCTGCTGGCGTTCAGTGCGGTGACCCGCCTTCCGGAGGACGACCTGATGAGCTGGGGCTGGCGTGTGCCGTTTCTGGCCAGCGCGCTGTTGCTGCTGGTGGGCCTGGCCATACGCCTGGGGGTCAATGAATCGCCGGAGTTCATCGCCAGCCGCGAGCAGGCAGCCAAGGACCAGCGCAAGGAACAGGCGCCGGTGCTGGAAGTGCTGCGCACCGCCTGGCGCCCGCTGCTGCTGTGCATCGGCGCCAATACCCTGGGCATTGCCGGGGTCTATTTCACCAACACCTTCATGATCAGCTACACCACCCAGCAACTGCACCTTGAGCGCTCGCTGATTCTGGAATGCCTGTTCTTCGTGGCGTGCATCCAGTTCTGCGTGCAGCCGCTGGCCGCCTGGCTTTCGGAAAAGCTCGGCGCCACGCGCTTCCTGGCCTTGGTGGCGCTGTTGGCGATGGCATCGCCGTACCCGATGTTCGTGCTGGTCAGCAGTGGCCAGGGCCCGCTGATCGTGCTCGGTATCGCGTTGGCTGCGGCGTGCATGGCCTCGTTCTATGCGGTGATTGCCGGTTACGTCAGCGGCATGTTCGACACCCGCGTGCGCTACACCGCCATTTCCCTGGCTTACCAGGTGTGCGGCGCCATCGCCGGTGGCCTGACGCCACTGATCGGCACCTGGCTTGCGCATACCTTCACCGGCCAATGGTGGCCGATGGCGCTGTTCTACACCCTGATCGCCAGTGTGTCGCTGGTCTGTGTGCTGGCCCTGTCGCGCCAGTACGCCCGCAGCCGCCAGCTCGAACTGGCCTGAAACCCTGATTTGCCTGGAGTACCTGCAATGTTGAAAAGCAACGGCGAGCGCCTGTGGGCGAGCCTGATGGCCATGGCCGAAGTCGGCGCCACCGCCCGTGGCGGCAGTTGCCGCCTGGCCCTGAGCGACGAAGACAAGGCCGGCCGCGAACTGTTCGGCCACTGGTGCCGCGAGGCCGGGCTGAGCCTGAGCGTGGATGCCATCGGCAACCTGTTCGCCCGCCGCCCGGGTACCGACCCCGAGGCAGCCCCGGTGATGATGGGCAGCCACCTCGACACCCAGCCCGAGGGCGGGCGTTTCGACGGCGTCTACGGGGTGCTGGCGGGCCTGGAAGTGGTGCGTCGCCTGAACGACCTGGGCATCCAGACCCGCAAGCCGCTGGAGATCGCCGTGTGGACCAACGAAGAAGGCGCGCGCTTCACCCCGGCCATGTTCGGCTCGGCGGTGTTCACCGGCACCCTCGCGCTGGAGCAGGCCCTGGCGATCCGCGATGCCGACGGCATCAGCGTGGCCGATGAACTGCGCCGTACCGGCTATGCCGGCCAGCGGCCGTTGGGTGGCGCGGTGGATGCCTACTTCGAGGCCCATATCGAACAGGGCCCGATCCTGGAAGACAACGCCAAGGCGATCGGCGTGGTCAGCGGTGGTCAGGCCATTCGCTGGTTGGACGTGACGGTCGAAGGCATGGCCGCCCACGCCGGCACCACGCCGATGGCGCTGCGCAAGGATGCCCTGTACGGCGTGGCGCGGATGATCCAGGCCGTCGAGCAACTGGCCAGCGACTTTGCCCCCGAGGGCCTGACCACCGTGGGCGAGCTGGACATCGCCAAATCCTCGCGCAATACCATCCCCGGGCTGGTGCGTTTCACCCTCGACCTGCGTCACCACCGCGACGAGGCCATCGAGGCTATGGAGCGCGATATCGGTTTGCAGTTGCAGGCTATTGCCCGTCAGCGCGGCCTCAAGGTCAGTGTCGAACGCCATTGGGTCAGCCCGGCCACGCCGTTCGACGCCGACTGTGTAGCGGCGGTGCAGCAAGCCGTGGACGCGCTGGGCTACAGCCAGCAAGCCATCGTCAGCGGCGCCGGCCACGACGCCGTCCTGCTGGCGCGCTACTGCCCGACAGCGATGGTGTTCATTCCCTGCGTAGGCGGCCTGAGCCACAACGAGGCCGAGGACGTGTTGCCCGAGGACGCCCGCCAGGGCGCCGACGTACTGCTCAATGCCGTGCTGGCCCGCGCCGGCCAGGTTGCCGAAGGAGACGCCTGATGCGCTGCTATTTCCACCCCGAACAGCTGCTGCACCACCCGCGCAGCTACTACTCCCGCGGCGCCATGCGCACCCCGCAGGAAGTCCCCGAGCGTGCCCAGCGCCTGTTGCAGGCTGCCAAGGGCCTGGGCTTCGACATCCGCCAGCCTGACGACGCAGGCCTTGCGCCGCTGAAGGCCGTGCACGGCGAGGCGTACCTGCGCTTTCTCGAAGAAGCCCATGCGCGCTGGAAGGAAGTGCCCGAGGACTGGGGCGACGAAGTCATGTCCAACATCTTCGTCCGCGAGCCCAACGCCCTGCGCGGCATCCTCGCCCAGGCCGGGCGCTACCTGGCCGATGGCAGTTGCCCGGTGGGCGAACACACCTGGCGCTCGGCCTATTGGTCGGCGCAGAGCGCCGTGGCCGGCGCCAGGTCGATACTCGACGGCGAGCCCGCTGCCTACGCCCTGTGCCGCCCGCCAGGCCACCATGCCCGCTTCGATGCCGCGGGCGGCTTCTGCTACATCAACAACGCCGCCGTGGCTGCCCAGGTCCTGCGCAGCCGTTATCGGCGGGTGGCGATCCTCGACACCGACATGCACCATGGCCAGGGCATTCAGGAGATCTTCTACGACCGCAGTGATGTGCTGTATGTCTCGGTGCATGGCGACCCGACCAATTTCTACCCGGGCGTCGCGGGATTCGAGGACGAGCGCGGCAGCGGCGCGGGGGAGGGTTACAACCTCAACCTGCCCATGGCCCACGGTGCCAGCGAGGCCGACTTCATGGCCCAGTTGGAGGTGGCGTTGGCTGCGGTGAAGGATTTTGGCGCCGAAGTGCTGGTGCTGTCGTTGGGCTTCGATATCTATGAGTTGGACCCGCAGAGCAAGGTGGCGGTGACGACCGAAGGGTTTGCCCGTTTGGGTGAGCAGATTCGTGGGTTGCGCTTGCCTTGCTTGATCGTGCAGGAGGGGGGGTATCACCTGGAGAGCCTGGAGGCGAATGCGCGGGCGTTTTTTGCGGACAGGGAGAATTGGGGTTAATTAATCGACTGTTCGATAAACTATTAAATTCACAGACCTCTATGGTGTACGAGACGCGAGAGGTCTGTGAGGGGGTTTTATAAATCAATTGGCGGTTTTTAAAGCGTGTATTTATTATCCAGCATAAATTGTGGAGCTTTCCAGTTCGGGCCTTTGGTGTGTCTACCACCTTTCGATTCTATAAGGCCTTCGGCTATCATGCTGCCAACAAGTTCAATGAGTCTCATGTTGTTACTTATGTGGGGCCAATTGTTTAGGCTGTAAAGTCTGTCAAGTCTAGGGTGGTCGATCCCGTTTTTGCTGGTTAAGAATAAAATAACATCGACGGGCTTTTCATTTATTATGATGTCATTGATCGTGTTCATTTGTTTTCTCGAGCGGATTGTAAAGTGTCTGCTTCAACGGCTTCGGGAGTGTAAAGTAGCTCGAAATCAGAGCTGAGCCCATAATCTTCAAGCGTAGCGGTATGTGTGTTGTTCCATGTTCCAGTTTCAATGCCGGGGTTAATGTTATCAGCAAAGCCAAGGCGGCGATACCGTTCCAGTTCCCTGATTTCGTGCGTGTAAAAGCGTTTGTCAGTGTCAGTTGCTTCTATCGAGCCCTGTAGGATTTTTGTAAGTCTATCGAGCATTACTTCGTTAGCGTCGGAAGGATCGAGCCGACTCGTGTGTAGCCTTGCGAGGTCAATGCCTGCTTGAGTGACTGTTGCTTCCCGCCAGTCAAGTTTTTCGATGGGGCCTCCAGATTTATCTGGATTGTAAAGACGTCCGCTGTATTGGCCTCGTGTTGTGGCGCCTGGATAAGGCGAGCTGAAGACGACGTATAGCGGTGGTAGTCCTGAATCTGCAGGGAAACAGTAAATACAGTCTTTGGAATTCGACCTTGTAGAGGCGGGGAACGGTGTTGTTGTTATGATCTCGGGTAGAAGTTTTACCCCAGTGTAGGGGTTGGCGGAAATCGGTTCTAAAGGGGAGGTTGTAGATGAGGTGTCACGAGGGTGTATGGGGAATATAAGCGTTGTGGGGAACTCACTGGAGGGGAGAGATACGTAGCTGTTACGTGCCCTGTCTAGAACGAGAGGTCGTACTGGGATCTTGTTTGTCCAACTGGCAGAAGTTGGAGGTTTTATAAGGCTATAGGTGCCGGAGTCCGGGTGGACTCTGAGCGGTAGCTCCAGTTCTCCATAGTTCGCAGCAATGTCATTTATGTTCTGGGGGATGCGAGGGAGCAGCAGTTCTGCGGGAATGCTCAGTGCTGAGTCGTGGTAGAGATCTGAATTCCCCAGTTCAGGGGCGTAAAGAATACCGCCTGCAGAAAGCTTAAAAAAACGAGTCGCTGCAGCTTCGGCTAGAGCTGTCAATAGGCGGCCTGCTTTCAGTAGCGCAGCTGCTGTGCTTCTGGGGGTTTCGTATGTCGCAATAGGGCCTTGAGTTGTGCTCAACTGCAGGGAAGGGGTTAGGCTGAAACTGATAGAGTTGCTGTCCTGTGCTTGCTGGGCTCTCTCTTTTGAAACGGCAATAAGTTGAAGGTTGGTTCTCTCAAGGTCTTTATTGAGTTTGGGTAGACAGCGTTCTAGTACAATTTCTATTTGCGCTGAAGTGATACTTTCTAATAGCTTGTGTTTCCAGAGCTGGAGTTTATAAAATTCGTCCTCGGTGCGATGTATGTCTACGAGGATCATAAACCATTCGCCTGGGCTATGGTCGCTTTTGGAGTAGATGTGTCTCCCGGTGAAATGCTCAGCTTGCCGGCCCATTTGGCCAGATATTGTGAGTCGAAGGTATATTAGAAACTCCCTTTTTGCGTAAAGCCTGCTTATAGTGTTGGAGTAGGCTTCATTGATTTTTATTTTTTGTCGAACTACATATTCGTCGTACCCTGGTGTCCCTTCTGGACGTGTAGCTTCGACGTTGCTGATGATGTCCTGGACAATACTTATAGCGTTGGCTCTTAGTCCATCTATTGAAAGTCCTGATATGTCTGGTAATGGTATTGGGTATGTGAATGGATTACCCCATGAGATGATATGTTCGAAATCATATGAGAATGGGTCTATCGAATATATTTCTTGAAGATCTGACTGTGTCAGTAACGTGCGTGAGGTCACTGTTCTCTCCTTTTGGGTGGTTTTGGAGAGAGCGATGGTCGTTTTACTGATGAGGGTGAATGTAGAAATAGTTCCCTGGCTTACTTGTTTTGGTTGAAGCTGTTTTGGTCATGCTGCAAGTAAGGGTGTGTCGGAAATGGCTGAACTTTAGCAAGGTGTTCAAATGTTTTACTGTAGAAATTTTAATTCTGGCACGGAAGTGGGTGTTGGGGCTTGGTTCTTTAAGGGGGCACGATTAAGTGTGGTCGAAGGTGTGGTGCCCAAGAGCCTGTCTTGAAATCGCATGTGGGCCACCAGGTGCCAGGCGATAGATTTGCAGCGCCCTCAAGATCGAGCGCCGCCCGCGCGGCGCATCGCTGGCAAGCCAGCTCCCACATCTGTTTCGGGCCAATTACTCCTGTTGTTTTATCGCTGTACGCCTTGTTTGTACGACGCGGTATTGAGGTGGGCACCACTGGCGCCTCACATGACTTGAGACATGCACCAAGGCGGGCAGCGGTACCCTCACAGGCATAATTGGCCCGAAACAGATGTGGGAGCTGGCTTGCCAGCGATGCGCCGCGCGGGCGGCGCTCGATTTCATAGGCGCTGCAAATCTGTCGCCTGGCACCTGGTGGCCCACATGCTATTTCAAGACAGGCCCTTGCCAGCCCCGCCCTATCAATCAGATTTCACACCTTCCCTGTAGTCCATTTCCCAAAGATAATGCCCGCGCATTTTTTCCGTTGCGGTGGCTATTTCCGCCTACTAGTCTCGCCGGGTCGCTGCACATCAGCGACATGGCTTTGACAGGCCGCGACGGTTTTGACTGCGTAGCTGCGCGTTCAATGGCAGCTGTGCGTAGGGCACGTTCGCGTGCGCCGGAACTTGTCAATTCCGCCGGTCTGTCAACCTACGTACAGCTGCCACCCACCTGTTTGACAGCAGACTGGAGGGCAGCCCGACCAAGGAATTGAACGATGCTTAAAATTGTCCCCGACCCACCCCATTCCCACGCCTTCCTCGAAGACACCCTGGTCCAGATCAGCGAACACCTGCACTGCGCCCTGGCCGTCGCCCATCAATCCGTCCTGCTCTGCACCAAGTCCCCCGGCTCGGTGCTGATGCTGGCCGCCGTGCACGAGATGGAAACGCTACGCTCGCTGCTGGAATCGGCACTGGCGCAGGTGCAACAGGCGGTGATGTCGCAGCCCATGCATTGAGGCCGAGCCCGTTCGCCAGCGAACGGGCCGCCACACCCAACGCCATGACTTCGAGGATTACGGCATGACCACGGACAACCCAACACCCCCCACCACTGCCGGCAAGACCCGCTTCTGCCAGGGTCAAGACAGCCCGCAGCCGCTGTTTCGCATCGAGCCGGGCATACCTTGCAATCACGCCCGCGAACAGGCCTCTGAACTGCTGGACTGCGTGCGCCACCTGACTTTGCTCGGGGTCATGGAGGAAGACCCGCGCATGGTCTGGGCGGCGTATTACCTGAGCGCCATGGCCAAGGCGTTGCTCGATGACGCGGAGCTGGGCTTGGCGCATTGATTCGGTATTAGGGGGCGCTTGGCGACCCATCGGGCGATAAGATGTTTGTCGGGAGAGATGCCGTGTCTGTGAAATCGAGCGCCGCCCGCGCGGCGCATCGTGGCAGAGGCGCTGCCGGCGATGAAAGCGAGACGGGTTCAAACCCCGCCCCGCCGCACATGCTTCACCAACACCTTCTCCAGCAACTCCCACATCGCAGGGTCGGTACTGAACGCCACATTGAAGCGCATCCACCCGGTGGCCTTGGCATCCACCATGAACAACTGCCCAGGCCCGAGCATGATGCCTTTCTCCAGCGCATCGTCCAGCAGCGCGGCGCTGTCCGGGATCGCCGGGTGGCGGGTCCAGATGTACATGCCTTCGTCCGACTCGATGAACAGCTCGAACCCCAGCCGGTGCAGGTGCCGGCCCACCTCCTGATGCGCCTCGGCCAGGCGCTGGCGCAGGCGCTTGAGGTGCTTGCGCCAGCGGCCGTCGATGATCGCGGCGTACACCACCCGCTCCATCACCTGCGAGGTGGTCAGGCCCGAGCGCATCTTCAAGTGCAGCAACTGCTGCATCAGTTCAGGGTTGGCCAGCAGGTAGCCAACCCGCACGTTGGGCGAGATGCTCTTCGAATAGCTGCCGACGTACACCACCTGCTGCAGGTGGTCGAGGCTGGCCAGGCACGGCAGCGGGTCGCTGATCATGTCGGCGTACAGGTTGTTTTCCACCAGGCGGAAGCCGTGGCGGCTGGCCAGTTGCAGCAGGCGGTGCAGCTGCGCCAGTGGGGTGCGCGAGCACGTCGGGCTGTGCAGGTGCGGTTGGGTGAAGAACGCAGTGGGCTGGTGGTGCGCCAGCAGCCGTTCCAGATGGTCGAGGTCGTAGCCGGCCGGGGTACGGGGCACGCCCACCAGCGTTGCGCCCTGGGTGCGCAGGATGCTCATCAGGTTGGGGTAGCCGGGGTCGTCCACCAGCACCACGTCGCCGGGGCGCACCAGGGTGCGCACGGCCAGGTCCAGGGCCTGGCTGGCGCCGTGGGTAAGCATCAGTTGCGCCGGGTTGGCGACGATCGACAATTCCTGCTGCAGGTTCTGCGCGGTCAGGGCGCGCAGCTCCGGCAGGCCCATCGGGTCGCCGTAACCGGACAGCTCCAGCGGGCTGCCGGCCACCTGGCGCATGCCGCGGCGCAGGCCTTCCTCGTACATCCAGTCGTTGGGCAGCCAGCCGCAGCCGGGCTTGAAGGGCAGTTGGCGGGTTTCGAAGATCTGCTGCAGGTACCACTCGGAGTTGAACGTCGGGCGGGTGTTGTCTGTCTCGACGTTTGCTTTATCCACCAGCTCGTTCGCCGCACGATTGACGAAGAAGCCCGCATTCCCTTTGCTCACCAACAAGCCTTGCGCCACCAGCCGGTCGTAGGCCTCGACCACGGTGAAGGTGCTCACCGAATAGGTCGCGGCAAAGGCGCGGATGGACGGCACCTTCGCCCCCGGCTTGAGCGCCTGGCTGTCGATCAGCGCGCGCAGCCCGTCGATGATCTGATTGACCAGCGGGGTGGAGGAGTCCGGGTGTAGCTGGAGCATTCGGGGTGCCTTCGGGGGTGCGTAACGCCAAGCGCCGGCCGGGAATTCGGGGTGTATTGCATCGGCGGCCTGTACAGTGCAGTGCAGATTTCGCACCGCTGTGCATGGCTCAAAGTGTTCGACATTTTTACATTACGTGTCAGAAATCGCCAACACAGCACGAACCAGCGTCATGAATAATCATAAATTCGCTGCTTTACCGTCGGGGTTCGCCTCGCACCTTCTTTCTGCCCGGTCGGCCGCCTTCGGTTCGGACCCAGCATGGTTCAGTTCGTCCAGAGGGTTACCTCTGGCCGCGTAAGCAGGCCGCCACGGATGGCCTGCGTGTGCTCGCGCACACCTCCCTGCCCGCATTTTGCACTGATGTACAGGTGAGACCGATAACCATCGGGGTTTCACAGTTTTTCCTTGGATAAAAAGAAGCACGGGGTAAATAACTGATGGACGCAACATCCACATCCACCACCGCGAACGACGGGCACGAGAGCAAGCTCAGTGCCTCGCTCAAGTCGCGCCACCTGACGATGATGTCCATCGCCGGGGTGATCGGCGGCGCACTGTTCGTCGGTTCCGGCAGTGTCATCCACAGCGCCGGCCCGGCAGCCGTGCTGGCGTACCTCGCCGGCGGCATCCTGGTGGTGCTGATCATGCGCATGCTCGGCGAAATGGCGACGTCCTCGCCCGACACCGGCTCGTTCTCCACCTACGCCGACCGCGCCATCGGTCGCTGGGCCGGCTTCACCATCGGCTGGCTGTACTGGTGGTACTGGGTGATCCTCATGGCCTGGGAAGCCTACGTCGCGGGCAAGATCCTGCACGGCTTCTTCCCCGACGTGAGCGTCAACGTGTTCGTGTTGGCCACGACCCTGCTGCTGATCACCGTCAACTTCTTCAACGTCAAGCACTACGGCGAGTTCGAGTTCTGGTTCGCGCTGATCAAGGTGGTGGCGATCGTCTGCTTCCTGGTGGTGTGCACCGCGGCGGTGATGAACGTCTGGCAGTTCGGTGAAGTGCGCGGCATTACCCACCTGACCGCCGAAGGCTTCATGCCCAACGGCATTACCACGGTGATCGGCGCGTTGCTGGGGGTGATGTTCGCCTTCCTTGGCGCCGAGATCGTCACCATCGCCGCGTCCGAAGCGAAGGACCCGGCCACCCAGATCGTCAAGGCCACCAACTCGGTGGTGTGGCGCGTGTGCCTGTTCTACGTCGGCTCGATCTTCCTGATCGTCTGCCTGGTGCCATGGAACGATCCGCAGCTGGGCGTCTCCGGCTATGGCGCCTACCGCCGCACCCTGGAGCTGCTGGGTGTGCCGTACGCTGAACTGCTGATGAACTTCGTGGTGCTGACCTCGGTGAGCAGTTGCCTGATCTCCGGCCACTACACCGCTTCGCGCATGCTGTTCTCCCTGGCCCAGCGTGGCGATGCGCCTCGCCTGTTCAAGTTCACCCGCACCGGCACCGGTGTACCGGTGAACGCGATCATCGGTTCGTGCCTGGTGGCGGTGTTCTGTGCACTGATCAACTTCAGCGACACCCTGCGCCCGAAAGACGTGCTGGAAACCCTGATGAACACCACCGGCATGATCGCCCTGCTGGTGTACCTGGTGATCGCCTTCTCGCAGCTGCGCATGCGCCGCAAGCTGATTGCCGAAGGCAAGGAAGTACGCCTGAAGATGTGGCTGTTCCCTTGGCTGACCTACCTGGTCATCGCCTTCATCATTGCCGCCCTGGTGACCATGGCCTTCATGCCTGACTACCAGATCCTGGTGATCTCCACCGGCATCGCTGCCGCCGTGGTGGTGGCCATGGGCGTGGTGCACCAGATCCGCAGCGCCAAGCGCGCGTAACTGCCGAGCGTTGCACAAGACGGCCGGGCCCTTTGCGGGGCCCGGCCGTTTTCGTTCAGTGCACAGGGCCAGCCTGGTCGAAGCGCAGCGCCTGGTTGGGGCCAAGGCGCACATGCTGCCCGCCGCTGTCGAGCTCGGCGCTGCCTGCTTGCAGTTCGACGTCGGATTGCCCGGCCTTGCGCACCAGCGCCACTTGCCCGTCGTGGGTGGCCAGGGTGCCGTGATCGGTGACCAGCAGGAAGGGCCGCGGGTCGTCATCGGCCACCTCGACGTAGAGCCCGCCTTGCAGCAGCGTCAGGCGCCGTTGGCGGGTGTCGTATTCCACGTCCACTGCGCTGTCGGGCTGCAGCACCAGCAGGCTGCCGTCCTCCAGGTGGCGGGTCAGCTGCTGGCTGGCGGTGGTGCGCAGGTCGGCCAGGTCGAAGCGCTGGCTCATCCACGGGGAGCCAAGCAGGGCGGAGGCGGCGACCAGTGCGAGCAAGATAAGGGACAGTGTGGTTTTCATCGATGTGCGCATGCAGGGACAGACTTGCAGCATAGTCACTCGGTTCCGGCGCTTCACTCGACGAATGGCTTATGCTGCACACATCCGCCACGCAAGGAGCCACACAATGGCCTGGTCCGCCACCCAGTACTCGCTGTTCGAAGCCGAACGCACCCGCGCCGTGCGCGATTTGCTCGCTGCCGTGCCGCCGCGTCCGGTGCGCCATGCCACCGACCTGGGCTGCGGCCCGGGCAACTCCACCGAAGTGCTGTTGCAGCGCCTCCCCGATGCCCAGGTAACGGCGCTGGACAGCGACGCCGACATGGTCGACAAGGCCAGGCAGCGGCCGCGCCTTAGCATCCCGCGGGTGCGCTGTGAGATCGCCGACATCGCCCACTGGACGGCCCCCGAACCCCAGGACCTGATCCTCGCCAACGCTTCGCTGCAGTGGGTGCCCGACCACGCCAGCCTGTACCCGCACCTGGTGCGCCAGCTCAGTGAAGGCGGCAGCCTGGCGGTGCAGACCCCGGACAACCTCGACGAACCCGCGCACCGGCAGTTGCGGGACATTGCCAGCCAGGGGCCGTGGGCCTGCAAATTCGCCGACTTCAGCCTGCCGCCGCGGCACAACGCGGCGTTCTACTACGACCTGCTCAGCCCGCTGTGCGCGCGGGTGGATGTGTGGCGCACCACCTATCACCACCCGCTGCCCGGAGGCGCCGAGGCGGTGGTGGAGTGGTTCAAGGGGTCGGCACTACGCCCTTACCTGGCGCGGCTGGACGAAGGGGAGCAGGCGGATTTCCTGCAGCTTTACCTTCAGGCAATGCAGCGCGATTACCCGCCGGCCACTGACGGCAAGGTGCTGCTGCCGTTCCCGCGGTTATTCGTGGTGGCGACGCGCTAGGCGCCAGAGTACGTAGCCGTAGACGCCGAGGTTGAGCAGTAGTACGACGGCGCCTAGCCATAGCTGGATCTGTGGGGTCAGCCCGGCGGGGTAGATCAGGGGCCAGATGTAGTGTTCGACGAAGCCGCCCTGGTAGCCGGTGCTGCCGGCGGCGGCGCGCAGGCGGTTTTCCCAGTCGGTCAGTGGGCATTCCAGGTGCAGGCCTTCCACGGCCAGGCCCCAGGCGAGGGCGGGGAGGTGGATGAGCAGGGCGCGGCGGCGCCAGAGCACCAGCAGGCCGCCGAACAGGACCAGGAGGATGAAGGTCAGGTGGAGTAGGACCAGGGTGTCGGCGGCCAGGCGGTAGAGCATGGGGTGGGGTCTCGAGGGAGGGGGTTCAGCATAAATCAGATGTGTGTTCGAGAGGGTGTTGTTTTTGGGTTTTCGCGTTTTTAGGTTTGCTTGGTTTCTTGGTTTCTTGGTTTCTTGGTTTCTTGGCTGCTTAGTTGCTTAGTTGCTTAGTTGCTTAGTTGCTTAGTTGCTTAGTTGCTTGGTTGCTTGGTTGCTTGGTTGCTTGGTTGCTTGGTTGCTTGGTTGTGTTGGTTTTTATAGTTGTATGCGCATTCATTTGTGATATCGACGCGAAGTCACCTTTCCGCCCTTACGGCGGCTTACTTTGGTCTTGGCCAAAGTAAGCAAAGCCGCTCGCTCCCATCATACGGCCCCTACGCTGCGCTTCGGGGTCCCTTCGCTCCGGCGTCCTCCGGGCCCGCGCGGCCTCCGACTTGCTGCGCAAGTCTACATCTCGCGCCTTCGGCTGCGCCGAAGGGTGCTGCGCACCAGGGCCCTCCAGACGCCTGCGCTCAGCCTCCTGAAGTCGCGAAGTTAGGGGCGGCGCCTGGGCTGGCGTTAGCTGTCGCTAGTTGGATTAAGTGGGAACTCAGGATTGCAATCGCTGGCAAGCCAGCTCCCACAGGTTTGAGCGAAACTTTCAGACTTTCGCGGTACCTGTGGGAGCCGGCTTGCCGGCGATAGGGCCCAATCAAACAACACATCAACAGCAGTCAAACCTAGATCGCAACATCACTGCTCTTGATCTGCTCTTGATCTGCTCTTGATCTGTTTTTGCTTTTGCTTCTAAGCGCGCGATAGTCCAGGCAGCACAAATTGCGACTTCAGGAGGCCGAGCGGAAGGCGCCGGAGTCGAGGGGACCCCGGAGCGCAGCGCAGGGGCCGTATGATGGGAGCGAACGGCTTTGGTTACTTTGGCCACGACCAAAGTAACCCGCCGTAAGGGCGGAAAGGTGACTATAAGTCGCCATCACCGCCGAATGCGCATGCATCTACCAAAACAAACACACTGAGAGCCGAAGCCGAAGCCGAAGCCGAAGCCGAAGCCGAAGCCGAAGCCGAAGCCGAAGCCGAACCCGAAAACCTCAAACCCCCTCCCGAACCATCTCCAAAAACGTAGCCACCACCCGCCGCGTCCGCTGCTCACTCAAACACACCAGCGTCTCCGTCAAATGCCGCTGACAATCAACAATCGGCAACGCACACACCCGCGCATCAGCCCCAAACTCCGCCGCCGAAACCACCCCAACCCCAATCCCCACCACCACCGCCTCCCGCGCCGCCTCCCGGCCTTCCACTTGAATAGCCGAGCGAATCCGCAACCCCGCCCGCTGCATTTCCTCCTCCAGCGTCTGGCGCGTCACCGACCCCGGCTCACGCAGCACCAACGGCGTGTCATCCAGGTCCGCCAAGCTGATCGCCCCCCGGCTGGCCCAGGGATGCTGGTGCGAGACGAACGCCACCATCGGGTCACGCCGCATCGGCACGCAAAACAGCCGCTCATCGTCGACATCGCGCCCCAGCAGTGCCAGGTCGGCCTGGTAGCTGAACAGCCGCGCCAGCGACTCGTCGGTATTGCCTGTCTCGATCTTTACCTGGATCCCCGGGTAACGCTGGCAAAAGCGGGCGATCTGCGGCAACACATGCACAGGCGCATCCACCGCCAGGGTCAGGCTGCCGGTGTGCAGCGCGCGTGAGTCCTGCAGCAACTCAACGGCCTCTGCCTCGCAGGCGAACAGGCGCTGAGTCACCCCCAGCAGGCGCTCGCCCAGGTCGGTCAGCTGCACCGAACGCTTGTTGCGCTGGAACAGCAGCACACCAAAACGCTCCTCCAACTTGCGCACCTGGTCAGACACCGCCGGTTGGGTCAGGAACAGCTTCTGCGCCGCGCGGGTGAAGCTGCCTTGTTCGGCAACCGCATGAAAGGCTTTGAGTTGAGCGTGGGAAACCGACATCGAACACTCCGCTTACAAGCTGGGCTTATTTTTGAAATACGATAAATCGATTTTATTTATCAGTCAGCAGCTGTTTCCATGTGTTTCAACCCGACGCCATCGCCACAAGCGGTGGCCCCGGGCCATGGCTTCGCCCCGGTCACGCCAGACCGCCGCCGCCATCTGACCAAGTGACGTCCCTCCGTCACGCAGTGCGCACCACAACAACAAGACAGGCGTTTCTTCACATTCTGCCGGCACACTCAAGCAAGAGGTCAGAGTCAAATGAATCAATCCCTGGGCGCCATCAAGCGTTGGCGCATGCAGATCTTCGCGATCACCTGGCTGGCCTACGCCGCCTTCTACTTCACCCGCAAAGCGTTCTCGGTGGCCAAGCTCGGCATCGGCGAAGACCCGACGTTCATGCTCGACAAGGCCGCCATGGCCAACCTCGACGCCATCTACCTGGCCGCCTACGCCGTGGGCCAGTTCACCTGGGGCATGCTCGCCGACCGCTTCGGGCCGCGTGTGGTGGTACTCGGTGGGCTGCTGATCTCGGCAGCCGCGGCAGTGGTGATGGGCAGCTACGCGACCTTCCCGATCTTCGCCACCTGCATGCTGATCCAGGGCCTGGCGCAGTCCACCGGCTGGGCCGGGCTGTGCAAGAACATCGGCAGTTTCTTCCCGGCCTCCCAGCGCGGGCGGGTGCTGGGGCTGTGGAGCTCGTGCTACGCCTTCGGCGGCCTGGTGGCTTCGCCGTTCGCCGGTTGGTGGGCCTACACCCTGGTCGGCACCTGGCACGCGGCATTTTTCTCCAGCGCCGTGGTGGTGGCCTTGGTGGCCGTGCTGTTCTTCATCTTCCAGCGCAACAAACCCGAAGACGTCGGCCTGCCGGCGGTCGAGCCAGAGCCGCAAAGCATGGCGCCAGGGGGCAACCTGTGCAGCGTCTGGGCGCCGCTGCGCGAGATCCTGCGCAACCGCACCGTGCTCACCCTGGGCCTGGCCTACTTCATGTTGAAGCCGGCGCGCTACGCCATCCTGCTGTGGGGCCCGGTGATCGTCTTCGAACAGATGCCCTCGGTGGGCAAGGTCGGCGCGGCGATCATCCCCACCGCCTTCGAGCTGGCCGGGCTGCTTGGCCCGATCATCATCGGCCTGGCCTCGGACAAACTGTTCGGCGCCCGGCGCATGCCGGCCTGCGTGATCAGCCTGCTGCTGCTGACCATGGCCCTGGCCGGCTTCATGGCGGCCATGCACAGCGGCAGCGTGGTGCTGGTGGTGGCCCTGCTGTTCGTCATGGGCCTGACCCTGTACGGCCCCGACTCGATGATCAGCGGCGCGGCAGCCATCGACTTCGGCACCGCCAAGGCCGGTGCCACCGCGGCAGGCTTCGTCAACGGTTGCGGTTCGGTGGGCGCGGTGCTCGGCGGCCTGCTGCCGGGGTATTTCGACAGCGTCACGGTGTTCATCGTCTTTGCCGGCACCGCGCTGTTCTCCGCCCTGGTGCTGATCCCGCACTGGAACAGCCGCCCGGCCAGCGCCACTGCGGCCAATGACGTGGCCCCCAACACCAGCATGGCGATCAAGCCACTGCGTACTTGAAGGAAAGCGAAGCGATGAGACCGTTCTGGCTGCAACAGGCGCTGGACCAGGAAGACGAGGCCCTATGCCCAGCCTTGCAGGGCGACGCACGCTGCGACGTGTGCATCGTCGGCGGCGGCTACACCGGGCTGTGGACCGCGTTGATGATCAAGGAGCAGGCGCCGCAGCTGGATGTGATGCTGATCGAGGCGGATATCTGCGGTGCCGGGGCCAGTGGTCGCAACGGTGGCTGTGCGCTGTCCTGGTCGGCCAAGTACTTCACCCTGGAGCGGTTGTTCGGGGTGCAGGAGGCGGTGCGCCTGGTCAGCGAGTCGGAACGCAGCATCGCAGCCATCGGCGCGTTCTGCGCCGACAACGGCATCCGCTGCGATTTCCGCATGGACGGCACCCTGTACACCGCCACCAACCGGGCCCAGCTCGGTGGCACCGACGCGGTGATCGCGGCGCTGGAACGGCGCGGTATCAACTCGTTCCAGCGCCTCGGGCTTGCACAGTTGCAACGCCTGGCGGGCTCCGAGCGCCACCTGGAGGGCTGGTACTCACCGGCCGCCGCCACCGTGCAGCCCGGGCGGCTGGTGCGCGGCTTGCGCCGGGTCGCCCTGCAGCGCGGCGTGCGCATCCACGAAGGCACGGCGATGACCGGGCTGGAGCATGGGGCGCCGGCGCAGGTGCGTACCCGCGCCGGCACCATCCGTGCCGACCGCGTGGTGCTGGGCCTCAACGCCTGGATGGCGAGGGCCTTCCCGCAGTTCGAGCGCAGCGTGGCGATCGTTTCCAGCGACATGGTGATCACCGAGCCGTGCCCGGAACTGTTGCGCCAGATTGGCCTGGACAGCGGCGTCAGCGTGCTCGACTCACGGATCTTCGTGCACTACTACCACAACACCTCCGATGGTCGGCTGATGCTCGGCAAGGGCGGCAATACCTTCGCCTATGGCGGGCGCATGCTGCCGGTGTTCGACCAGCCATCGCCGTACCAGCCGCTGCTGCGCGAAAGCCTGGCCGATTTCTTCCCGGCCCTGGCCGAGGTGCCGCTGGCGGCGAGCTGGAACGGGCCGTCCGACCGCTCTGTCACCGGTCTGCCGTTCTTTGGCCGGCTCGATGGGCAGGGCAATGTGTTCTATGGCTTTGGCTATTCGGGCAGCGGGGTAGGGCCGTGCCACATGGGCGGGCAGATTCTCTCGTCCCTGGCCCTGGGCCTGGACAACCCCTGGACCCGCTCGCCGTTGATCAAGGGGCCGCTGGGGCAGTTCCCGCCGGAGCCGATTCGCTACCTCGGCTCGCTGATGGTGCGCAATGCCATCCGGCGCAAGGAGCACGCCGAGGATCGCGGCGCCAGGCCGCGGCGGCTGGATGTGCGGCTGGCCAAGTTCGCGGCGGCGGCGGGCAAGGCCGACAAGGGCTGACCCGCGAAGAAGCTGATGCGATTTCTTGTCGATCACCCGCCCGAGGGCGTATAAACTCTCCCCACTTTTGGCCGGTCGCTTCCTGAACCGGCCCTTGAAACAAGAGAGTTGAAATGGGCGCACAGTGGAAAGCCAAGCATAGAGAGACCGCGGCCAACGCCAAGGGCAAGATCATGGGCAAGCTGGCCAAGGAGATCCAGATCGCCGCCAAATCCGGCGCCGACCCGGACATGAACCCGCGCCTGCGCCTGGCCATCGTCCAGGCCAAGAAAGCCTCGATGACCCGTGAAACCCTCGAACGCGCGATCAAGAAAGGCGCCGGCCTGGACGGCGAGGCCGTGCAGTACCACGCGGTCAGCTACGAAGGCTTCGCCCCGCACCAGGTGCCGTTGATCGTCGAGTGCCTGACCGACAACGTCAACCGTACCGTGGCCCAGATCCGCGTGCTGTTCCGCAAGGGCCAGCTGGGTGCCAGCGGCTCGGTGGCCTGGGACTTCAACCACGTCGGCCTGATCGAGGCCACCCCGGAAGGCGACGCCGATCCGGAAATGGCCGCCATCGAAGCCGGCGCCCAGGATTTTGAAGAAGGCGAGGAAGAGGGTTCGACCCTGTTCATCACCGATACCACCGACCTCGACGCCGTGCAAAAGGCCCTGCCTGAGCAAGGCTTCACCGTCACCTCGGCGAAGATCGGCTACACCCCGAAGAACCCGGTAAGCGCCGCCAGCCTGAGCGCCGAAGCGCTGGCCGAGGTTGAAGCGTTCCTCGAAGCGATCGACGAGAACGAAGACGTGCAGAACGTCTATGTCGGCCTGACCGAGTAACCCTGGGGCCGTGTGCGGCCCTATCGCCGGCAAGCCGCGCCGGCGAACCGCGGCTCCCACAGGAAAGTGCAAGACCCTGTGGGAGCCGGCTTGCCGGCGATAGGGCCAACGCCTTCAATAACAGGCCACCTGCATGCACCCCACCTTCGCCTCCCTCAGCCTCGCCCACCTGCGCACTCTCGACTGCCTTTTGCAGCTGAAAAACCTCAGCCATGCCGCCGAGCGCCTGGGCTGCAGCCAGCCCGCACTGAGCCGCCAGTTGGCCCACCTGCGCGAAGCCTTCGACGACCCACTGCTGGTGCGCCAGGGCCGTGGCTACGTGCTCAGCGAGCACGCCGAGGCACTGGTGGAACCGCTGCGCCAGGTGCTTGAAGAACTCAATGCCCTGCGCCAACCGGCGGCCTTCGACCCGGCCCGCTGCGAACGGCGCTTCTGCCTGGCGGCCTCGGACTACGTGGCCGAACACATGCTGCCGCAGCTGGTGGCGGCGCTTGAGCATGAGGCCCCGGGGGTGTCGCTGGAGTACCGCACCTGGCAGGCCGGGCAATATGCCTTGCTCGCCAGTGGCGAGATCGACCTGGCCACCACGCTGTTCGACGAATCGCCGCCCAACCTGCACGGCCGCCTGCTGGGCGAGGACCGCGCGGTGTGCCTGATGCGCCATGATCACCCGCTTACCGCCCAGGCCGAACTGAATCAGGACGACTACCTGGCCTGTAAGCACGTGCGGGTGTCCGGCGGCGGCGACAAGGACAGCTTCATCGACCGCCACCTGCGCACCCAGGGCCTGCAGCGGCGGGTCAGCCTGGAAGTGCCGTTCTTCAGTGCCATGGTGCCGGTGATCGGTAGCGGCCAGGCGCTGGCCACGGTGCCCGAGCATATCGCCCGCCAGCTGGCCCGCCTGCATGGGCTGGCCTGGCGACCGCTGGGCTTCGTCGAACATACCCAGCGCTACTGGGTGGTGTGGCACCAGCGCCTGCAGGCCTCGGCCGAGCATCGCTGGCTGCGCAACCGGGTGTTCGAGCTGTGGCGCCAGTCGCAGTTCGGCGTGCAGGGCGGGCATGCGCCTTTGCCATAGGAGCTATGCGCGAAGCGGGGTTATTCGTGAGGCTATGGCGGCCTAGACTGATCGGCATTGTGTTGTCTGCGCCGGCCTCATCGCTGGCAAGCCAGCTCCCACAGGGCTCGAGCCGATACCTGTGGGAGCTGGCTTGCCAGCGATGAGGCCGGAACAGGCAGCCAAAGCCAGCAACCAAGGAGCCCGCCAGTGACCCCCGAACAATTCCGCCAACACGGCCACCAACTGATCGACCTGATCGCCGACTACCGCCAGACCGTCGCCGAACGCCCGGTGATGGCCCAGGTCGAGCCCGGCTACCTCAAGGCCGCCTTGCCCGGCGCCGCGCCGCAGCAGGCCGAGCCCTTCGACGCCATCCTCAAGGACGTCGACCAACTGTTGATGCCCGGCCTGTCCCACTGGCAGCACCCGGACTTCTACGGCTACTTCCCCTCCAACGGCACCCTGTCGTCGGTGCTGGGTGACTTCCTCAGCACCGGCCTGGGCGTGCTCGGCCTGTCCTGGCAATCCAGCCCGGCCCTGAGCGAGCTGGAAGAAACCACCCTGGACTGGCTGCGCCAGCTGCTGGGGCTGTCCGGCCAGTGGAGCGGGGTGATCCAGGACACCGCCTCCACCAGCACCCTGGTAGCGCTGATCTGTGCCCGCGAACGTGCCACCGACCACGCCCAGGTGCATGGCGGCCTGCAGGCCCAGGCCAAGCCATTGATCGTCTATGTCAGCGCCCACGCCCACAGTTCGGTGGACAAGGCCGCGCTGCTGGCCGGTTTCGGCCGCGACAACATCCGCCTGATCGCCACCGACGAACAGTTCGCCATGCGCCCCGAGGCGCTGCGCGAAGCCATCGAACAAGACCTCGCCGCCGGCAACCAGCCCTGCGCCGTGGTCGCCACCACCGGTACTACCACCACTACGGCGCTCGACCCGCTGCGCCCGATCGGCGAGATCGCCCAGGCCAACCAACTGTGGCTGCATGTCGACTCGGCGATGGCCGGCTCGGCGATGATCCTCCCCGAATGCCGCTGGATGTGGGATGGCATCGAGCTGGCCGACTCGGTGGTGGTCAACGCCCACAAGTGGCTGGGCGTGGCCTTCGACTGCTCCATCTATTACGTGCGCGATCCGCAGCACCTGATCCGGGTGATGAGCACCAACCCCAGCTACCTGCAGTCGGCGGTCGATGGCGAGGTGAAGAACCTGCGTGACTGGGGTATCCCGCTGGGCCGCCGGTTCCGCGCGCTGAAGCTGTGGTTCATGCTGCGCAGCGAAGGCGTCGAGGCCCTGCAACAACGCCTGCGCCGCGACCTGGACAATGCCCGCTGGCTGGCGGAACAGGTCGAAGCGTCGGCTGAGTGGGAACTGCTGGCGCCGGTGCAGTTGCAGACCCTGTGCATCCGCCACTGCCCCGCGGGGCTGCAAGGCGAGGCGCTGGATGCCCATACCCGTGGCTGGGCGGACCGGTTGAACGCATCGGGCGATGCCTATGTCACCCCGGCCACCCTGAACGGCCGCTGGATGGTGCGGGTGTCGGTGGGCGCGCTGCCGACCGAGCGTGAGCATGTGCAGCGGTTGTGGACAGGTTTGCAGGCTGTTGTGAGGCGCTGACAAGCGCAAGATCCGATAGGCCAGGGGCCTCGCCATCAAGATCAATACCGATTAGTCGGCGGTTTGAATGAGCAGGTCCCTAGGCCGTTGGTATGTACTACTTGAGATCACATCGTGTGATATTCGCCATCCAAATCTCTAAGTTTTGTAGGACCTTTCTCAAGCTAATCGGCGGCTGAGAATAGACCACTTCATGTTGCTAGCGTGCGGGCTTTCATTCCCAAGGAAGCAGCATCATGAGTCAGCGCATGAACATTCTTGGCAAAGGCCAGGGGCTGGACGGTGACCTCACCAGCACCGGCGCCACCTGCCTTGCCACCCAAGCCCGGGGCACCACCTATGGCCGCCGTTGGCTGCTCGAAGGCGACAAAACCACCCCCTGCCCACGGTGCGGCAAGGAGGGCAAGATCATCGACGGCGAATCACGCTGGTGCCAGGATGGTATCCCCGCCGCAGTCGACGGCACCCTTGTGGAATGTGGATGTGCGCCAGGCAGCAATCATGTCCTCGCACCCCTGAACCAAAGGGTTGCGGCACAGACAAACCCGTCACCATCAACCAGTGCAGCCAGCCCGTACATGGCCACCGCGTACCAGCCTCAACACCCCCTGACTAACGTGGTGGCCCATGCTGTCTCAACGAATTCTGGTGGGCTGGAGCCCGGTTTTCATATCGTGCAGCACGGCACTTCGTTTCCTCAACTGCTCATGAAGCTGTTCGACCAGCATGGGCCAGTGCCCGTGGCCCGTCTGCAGCGGTTGAATCCGACCTTCAATCAAGGCTTCAAAGCGGGCGAGATATTCGTGATTGGCGACCCGAGTAACGGGCATGCTTGTACCCGCGAAGAGGCCCGTTTGATGGCAGCGGCCGAGCGAGCACGGGAGGCATTGGCCGATGTGGGCGATGACCAAGCGAACTTCATGATGCGCAATCACGCTGAGATCGCAAGCTTGCTCAGTGATGTGAGCCTATCGATGGGCGTTGCTCAAGCGATGATGACCAAATCGCTCGAAGAATTGCAAACCACCTTGCGCTACATAGAAATATTGCATCAACAGCAGTTTCTCGCGCACGGCCATTTGAAAAGTCCGGCGTTTTTCAATCAGCGCAAAAAACTCTTCCAGCAACTGGATGCGCAGTTGAAGATGAGCTTCCTCAACAAACATATGGATTTGGGCAGCCATGAAACCCTGCGGTGAGGCTTGGGCATATCCAGCAAAAGTCTGATCCATCACTGGAGCAAAGCGGGTGCGCCAGGGGCTATTCCAGGGTACGCCACGCACCTGGATAAATTGGCGAGACTGTCTCATTACCTGAAAAATGGAGGGCGTGCGGGTATTGTGATTGGCGGAGCATCATCTTTTCTGAAGATCAAGGAGGCCTGTCGTGCCAATGAGACAGAGGCCTGTAAAAAGATTCGTTTTACCGAGGCGGGGAGTTTTGCGGTCGGCCTCAGCGGAGGGGTGTTGGGTGGTGCGCTCGGAAAGAGTGGTGCTCTGGTTGTCTGCCTGGGCTTAGGGCCAGTCAGTGCCACCACGTGCAGTCTCGTGATGGTTGGCGCCGGCTCGCTGGCAGGTAGCATGGCTGGAATGAAAGGAGGGGAGATGCTTGGCGAGGTCATCTACGAGTACGTAGAAGAATGAACGAGTTTTGGCGTACCGGTTGGGCTATGGCGCTTATGATCACACCGCTTCTAATTGGGCTCTCGGGCGTCGCCCTGCATGCCCAGTTGGCATGTTCGCGTGATTTCCAGACACTCCTTGGATCGCTGGAGAAAAGCCCCGGAGTCCCTTGGCTCGTACAGTTATGGGGGCGCAACGGATTTTATTCTCGTATGTCGCTAGTGTGTGGCATAGCTGGCATGATTTTCTGCGCTGGCCACTGCATAAGAAAAGGGGCGCTGGATATCACCGACTATAAAACGTTTCCGCAACGACTCAAAAAGCGTTTGAACATATCCTCTACATTGATTCTCGTTGGTTTCTCGTGGTTCATGCTCGTCGTAGTGCTGATGGAGTGAACGAAAGCAATCATGACAACTTAACGCGGGTATTGGCTGGCCCGATCACACCGCCCCGCGCAACAAGACCTTGAGCGACGCATCGAATTGGCGCAGCGCATCAGCCTGCACCGCCTGCTCTTCATTCAGCTGACGCACCAGCTCGACCCCCACGACCGGCTTGCGTGCCGCCCCTTCGGCACGGCCGATATAGGTCAGCTGACCATCGAAAAAGCGCGCCGCCACGCTGGCCTGGATGGCCTCGTCCCCCGCACTGGCCAGCTTGCTCCGGGCCTCCAGCAACACGATCACATCCGGGCGGTCGGCCAGCAGGGTATCGAGGTCTTCATAAAAGGTGACTTCGGCAAACTCCTGGGCCAGGGACTGCGCCAACCATGCGTAAGCCTGATTGCCGCCCAGGGTCGCCACCGGCGTGTTCCTGGCCGCGCCGGGGGTGGCCTGGTCACGGTGGCGTTGCAGGTAGTCGAGGGTAGCGGCGGAGTCGCGCCCGAGCAGCACGGCCACGTGCTGGCCGTGGCCAAGGGTGACGCTGGACAGCTCGGTGGCCGAATAGAAATGCCCGTAAGCTTGCGCGCCGGGCTGGTTGGCTGGGCTGGCACAACCGGTGAGGGTGGCGAGCAGGGCGAGCAGGGCAGCGATCATGCCGGTTTTCATGGGGGAGGCCTTGTCGATGTGCGAATGGGGCCATTCTCCCGGCGCCCCGCCATCAGCGGAACTTGATGCCAAGCATGGTCGCTATCGACAAGGTTGATGGTTCAGCCTGGGCGGCCCATGAACTGCAGGATCCGCTCGCGCAGCCAGCGCTCGGCCGGGTCGTTGTCGTGGGCGCTGCTCCAGGCCATCGACAGTTCGGCCTCGCTGATCTCGAATGGTGCAGGGTCGGCGCGCAGCAGGCCGTCGTCGGCCAGGGCGCAGGCGGCGTAGTCGGGCACCGTGGCGATCATCTCGGTGTTGCGCAACAGCGCGCGCAGGCTGCCGAACTGCGGCACCGCCAGCACCACCTTGCGGCAGCGGCCGATGCGCGCCAGGTCCAGGTCGATGTTGCCGCTCATGTCACCGGAGAACGACACCATCACATGGGGGCGCGCGCAGTATTCGTCCAGGGTCAGCGGGCCGGGGCGGTTGTCGGCGCGCAGCACCCGCACACCGATATCGCGCAGTTTGCGGCGCTTGGCGTTGGCCGGCAGGTCGGTGGTGTAGCTGACCCCCACCGAAACCTCGCCCGAGGCGAGCAGGCCCGGCATCAGCAGGAAATTGGCCCGGCGCACCACCACGCTGATCTGCGGCGCCTCCTCGCGCAGCGCTTCGAGCAAGGCCGGGAACAGGCCGAACTCGGCGTCGTCCGACAGCCCCAGGCGGAACACGTTGCAGCTGCTGGCCGGCTCGAAGCTCTTGGCCCGGCTGATCGCCGCCGAGATCACGTCCATCGCTGGGCCCAGCTCATTGAAGATCTGCAGTGCCCGTGGCGTGGGTTCCATGGCCCGGCCATTGCGAATCAGCAATTGATCGTCGAACAGGTCGCGCAGACGGGCGAGGGCGGCGCTGACGGTGGGCTGGGTGATGAACAGCTTCTCGCCGACCCGGGTGAGGTTGCGTTCGATCATCAGAGCCTCGAACACCACCAGCAGGTTCATGTCGACGCGGCGCAGGTCGTTGCGATTCATTCAGAGGGCCTTGGGCGCAGAGGGATGGCAGATTCAAGCACAGTTCATGCCGGTTGGCTTGTGTCGATTTAGCGCGTCATCAGCCCTGACAGAGCCACGCTATCACCCCTCAATAGCGCTTCTATTAGACCTCTGCCCAAGCTCGGCTAGTCTTTCCCGTGGCCCCGCGAAAAGCCATCGCGGCGGGTGCCCGCGTGGCCGCCGGCAACCCCCTTGCCAGCGCTATCAAGGCACCCCGCGAGCCCATGTCGGCGCAGACCGACCACACCTGATGAGGGGTAGGCACGAGCCTTTGGCTCGGCTGATCGAACACCTGGCATTGCGTCTGGAAACGCGCCCGGAATCTGAAACGACCCGACCCAAAGGTAGAAGCAGATGTCGAACGAATCGAAATGCCCGTTCCATCAAACCGCTGGTGGTGGTACCAGCAACCGAGACTGGTGGCCTGACCAGCTCAACCTCAGGATCCTCCATCAACACTCGTCCAAGTCCAGTCCCGACCCGGACTTCGACTACGCCAAGGCGTTCAAGAGCCTCGACTTCCAGGCCCTGAAAAGGGACCTGACCGCCTTGATGACCGACTCCCAGGACTGGTGGCCCGCCGATTTCGGCCACTATGGCCCGCTGTTCATCCGCATGGCCTGGCACAGCGCCGGCACCTACCGCATCGGCGATGGCCGCGGTGGCGCCGGCTCCGGCCAGCAACGCTTCGCACCGCTCAACAGCTGGCCCGACAACGTCAGCCTGGACAAGGCCCGGCGCCTGCTGTGGCCGATCAAGCAAAAGTACGGCAACAAGATCTCCTGGGCCGACCTGATCGTGCTCACCGGCAACGTTGCCCTGGAATCCATGGGCTTCAAGACCTTCGGTTTCTCCGGGGGGCGCGCCGACGTGTGGGAGCCGGATGAAGACGTGTACTGGGGCTCGGAAAAAGTCTGGTTGGGTGGCGACACCCGCTATGGCAAGGCGCAGCCACCCGGCAAGGGTGATCTGGTGGCCGAACCCGGCAAACGCCCGGAGGAGCAAAGCCGCAACCTGGCCGGCGAGCGCAACCTGGAAAACCCCCTGGCCGCCGTGCAGATGGGCCTGATCTACGTGAACCCCGAAGGCCCGGAAGGTACCCCCGACCCGGTCGCCTCGGGCAAGGATATCCGCGAAACATTTGGCCGCATGGCCATGAACGACGAAGAGACCGTGGCCCTGATCGCCGGCGGCCATGCCTTCGGCAAGACCCACGGCGCCGGCCCTGCCGACAACGTGGGGCCGGAGCCTGAGGCTGCGGGGCTCGAGCAGCAAGGCCTGGGCTGGAGCAACAAGTTCGGCACCGGCAAGGGTGGCGACACCATCACCAGCGGCCTGGAAGTGACCTGGACCTCCACCCCGACGAAGTGGAGCAACGAATACCTGAACAACGTGTTCAACTTCGACTGGGAATTGACCAAGAGCCCGGCCGGCGCCCACCAATGGCGGCCCAAGGATGGCAAGGGTGCCAACACCGTGCCCGACGCCCATGACCCCGCCAAGCGCCATGCGCCGTCCATGCTCACGTCCGACCTGGCGCTGCGCTTCGACCCGATCTACGAGCCTATCGCCCGGCGCTTCAAGGACAACCCCGACCAGCTTGCCGACGCCTTCGCCCGTGCCTGGTACAAGCTGATCCACCGCGACATGGGCCCGCTGGCGCGTTACCTCGGCCCGGAAATGCCCAACGAAGAGCTGCTGTGGCAGGACCCGCTGCCCAAGGCCGGCCCTGCGCCCAGCGATGCCGATATCGCCGCGCTCAAGGCCAAGGTGCTGGCCTCGGGGCTGAGTGTCGGCGAACTGGTGTCCGCCGCCTGGGCCTCGGCTTCGACCTTCCGCGGTTCGGACAAGCGTGGTGGCGCCAACGGCGCGCGCCTGCGCCTGGCACCGCAGAAGGACTGGAAGGCCAACCAGGGCGTGGACAAGGTGCTGACGGCGCTGGAGAAGATCCGCAGCGAGGGCGGCAACAAGATCTCCCTGGCCGACCTGATCGTACTGGCCGGCAGCGCGGCCGTGGAGAAAGCCGCCGGCATCAGCGTGCCGTTCCGCCCGGGGCGTGTGGATGCCTCCCAGGAGCAGACCGACGTCGAGTCGTTCGCCGTGCTCGAGCCGCTGGCCGATGGCTTCCGCAACTTCAGCAAGGACCGCTACAGCGTCAAGGCCGAGAAACTGCTGCTGGACAAGGCCCAGTTGCTGACCCTCACCGCGCCCGAGCTGACCGTGCTGATCGGCGGCCTGCGCGTACTGGGCGCCAACCATGGCGGCAGCAAGGATGGCGTGTTCACCGACAAGCCCGGCACGCTGAGCAACGACTTCTTCCGCAACCTGCTGGACATGGGTGTGGAGTGGAAGCCGACTTCGGCGGACAACGAGTCCTTCGAGGGCCGTGATCGCAAGACTGGCGCGGTGAAGTGGACCGGCAGCCGGGTCGACCTGGTGTTCGGCTCCCATGCCCAGCTGCGCGCCTTGAGCGAGGTGTATGGCAGCAGTGATGGCAACGACAAGTTCATCAAGGACTTCGTCGCGGCCTGGGTGAAGGTGATGGAGCTGGACAGGTTCGATTTGCGCTGACGGGTGGAGCCCTGTCGATCGCCCTGTGCATGGGCGGTCGACAGATGAGTCGAATATTAAAGACCGCTGGCTCTTTTCAAAAATTCGGCAGCCAGCTGTGTGCCGACATCCGTCGCTACGTTGAATGCCCATCTGCCGGCCTTGCTTAAATTTTCCATCACCCCGTGCTCATTTTGCTGGAGCGCAGCCCGTTGCGCATTGGCGATAAATTGCAGTTTGTCAGCGTTGCCGGGTTCGTCTTGCAACCGTAAGCAGAGTTTTCCTAGCAACAATTCCAACTCTTGAGCCAGCCGCAGGTACTCGAGGGAGGACGCTCCACCATGGTAGACCTGCTGCAAAGTCTCATTTTGTGAGCTGGCATTGGGGCCGATGGCTCCCGCCACACCATTGTTGATGTAGTTGGTTGTCATAAATTGGATGATGCTCTGGCGTTGAACGGGCGCAATCAGCCCTTCGTGGAAGTCGTTTGAAGGCAGAGGGAAGGTACTGCCAGTTGTAGCTGGTGCGGGAGGTTTTGCCTGCTTGTCGCTTGAAAAATCGACCGTGAGATCGAAATCGACGAAAGTGGTTGAAGAGTCAAACCCCAAATACACCACGTAGCGTTCTTTCTGCTTGTCGAAAATTAGTCTGTGCCTGTATTCGTGGCCATTGCTCGGGTCGGATGCCCTGATTGCAACAGGCGTGACTTGCAAGGGCAGGCTGAGAGCGTAGTAGCTCCAGTGATGACGGCAAGTACGCAGGCCCCGCCAGTGACTATGGTAGGTAAAGTCACTGGCACTGTGTTGAATAAGGCGTTCAGGTCCAAGCCTGCGCCTGACACATTGGGCCAGGCGCTTGTTGAACTTACGCTCGTCATCGGCACGCAGGAAGTGGAAGGGGCCGCTCCTGTCATTCTGATACTCATTGGCAAGGGCAACCATCAGGTGAGGTGCTTTGCCGGCATCCATTTCCAGCGTCACGACACTGCCGTCATTGTCCAATTGTTCGATGATGATTCCAGCCAGTTGCATGCGTGCTGTCTCAGGGCGGCGGATTTAAGTTGGATCCTATCCCTGGCAATGTCAATTGGCCACTTTACTGATGTTGTTATCAGGGGCGGGCGTTTCATCGTCATGAAGGGAAATGCGCGAGGTCTCGACCAAAGCTAGCCCCCCCATCAACGCCAGCAAGGCGATCACCACCAGGTAGAACGCCGGCGCCAGCCGGCTGCCACTTTGCTCGATCAACCAGGTCGCCACCAGCGGCGCCGTACCGCCAAACAGGGTATAGGCGACGTTGTAGGTGATTGCCGAAGCGGTATAGCGGCTGCGGGTCGGGAAGCACTCGGACAGCAGCGCCGCGGTGACCACGCCGCTCATCAGCGCACCGACCGCCAGCAGGATCACCCCCAGCAACGCCCCCGACATCGAACCGGAACTGGCCAGCCAATAGGCCGGGAACACCGCCACCATCACCCACAGGCAGGTAACGCGGATGGTCCGCCGCCGGCCGATGCGGTCGGACAACGCCCCGGCCAGCGGGCAACCGGCAGCGGCGAACAACAGCGCCACGGTCGTCACCAGCAGCGCCTGGGCGCGGCTGAGGTGGCCGACGGTCTGCAGGTAGGTGGCGAAGTAGGTGGTGAACATGTAGAACGACAGCGCCGTCAGCGAGATGAACGCACCGAGGTTGCGAATGGTGCGGCCATGGTGACGCAGGGTGTCACCCAGCGGCGAGTGACTGTGTTGCTTGCCCTCGGCCATGGCCTGGCGGAACGCCGGGGTTTCCTCCATGCGCCAGCGCAGGTACAAGCCCATCAGGCCTAGGGGCGCGGCAATCAGGAACGGCACTCGCCAGCCCCAGGCATTCATCGCTTCGGCTGAAAGGCTGGCCTCCAGCCCATAGGCGATCACGGCCGCGCAGGCAAAGGCCGAGAAGGTCGAGACCGGCACGAAACTGCCGTAGAACGCTCGCTTGTTTTGCGGTGCGTGTTCCATCAGGTAGGCGCAGGCACCTGCATATTCGCCCCCGGCAGAAAAGCCCTGCAGGCAGCGCGCAAGCGTCAGCAGGGCCGGGGCCAGCACACCGATGCTGGCGTAGGTCGGCAACAGCCCGATCAACGTCGTGGAGCCGGCCATCAGCAGGATGGTCAGCGACAGGATGCGCTTGCGCCCCAGCCGGTCGCCCAGCGCACCGAACACGATGCCGCCCAGCGGGCGCAGGGCGAAGGCCACGGCGAACACGGCGAAGGTCTTGAGCAGGGCGACACTGGGGTCTTGGCTGGCGAAGAACTGGGTGGCGATCAGTGTGGCGAGAAACCCGTACACGGCAAAGTCGAACCACTCGACGAAGTTGCCGATGGCCGAGGCGGCGATCACCCGGCGCAGGGTGGCGGGCGGGACCTCATGGGGGATGGACATGGATGTGCTCTCCGATGGTCTTGGCAGCCTGGGCTAAGCGGCGCAATCGGGTGCGCCGTCGTTGTTGTCAGGCCAGTAGACAAGGGGCGTGCACGGGGTGCTGCTTTGAGGGCGACATTGGGATATCTGTTTTTACCGCTGTGCTTGGGGGGCGGGCTTAGTTGCCTATCTTGATCCTGGAATGGGATCGCATGTGGGCCACCGGGTGCATGGCGATAATCTTGCAGCGCCCTCAAGATCGAGCGCCGCCCGCGCGGCGCATCGCTGGCAAGCCAGCTCCCACATTTATTTCGGGCCAGTTACTCCTGTTGTTTCATCGCTGTACGCCTTGTAGGCACGACGCGGTATTGAGGTGGGCACCAAGGGCGCCCCACCCGACTTAAGACGTGCACCAAGGCGGGCAGCGGTACCTTCACAGGAGTGACTGGCCCGAAACAAATAATGAAATGGCTACCCCCGCCCCGCTCTGTGGGAGCTGGCTTGCCAGCGATGCGCCGCGCGGGCGGCGCTCGATCTCACAGGCGCTGCAAGATTACCGGCAAGCCCCTAGCGGCCTTCACCCAATCCCTCGGCATGCACCAAGAACCCCTAGAACCTCACATCCATCGCCACCTCAAACGTCCTCGGCGCCCCCATGTAGTACTGGGTGTTGTACGCCTGCTTGGCATACACCTCATCCGTCAAGTTGCGCACCCGTGCAGTCAGCGTGGTGTGCGCATCCACCCGGTAGCGGGCAAAGGCCCCAAACAGCGTGTAGGCAGGCGCCTTCAACGTATTGGCATTGTCGGCATACACCGAATCGACATAGCGCGCATCCACTCCCGCCGACCAGTCCGGCGTAAAGCTGTAGGTCAGCCACAGGTTGCCGACGTTGGCCGGCACGTTCACCGGCGCATTGCCCTCGCGGGACACCGACTTGCCAGCCACCGCCTCGTTGAACTCGTCATAGCGCGCCTCGACATAGGCGTAGTTCGCTTCTGCCAGCAACTGCGGCGTCACCTGCAACCGCCCGGACAGCTCGATCCCCCGCGACGTCTGCTGGCCAGCCTGCACCGTCTGGTTGGGGTTGTTCGAATCGGCCACGGCAAAGTCCTTGCGCACGATCTGGTACACCGCCACCGTCGCCGCACCCCGGCCATCAAGGAAGTCGAACTTGCTGCCGGCCTCCCATTGCTCGCCCTTGGACAGGTCGAACAGGCCGACGTTGGAGTAGGTCGCCGCGGCCAGGGAGCCGGCCGGCAAATCGGCGGCGGTGCTGTACTGCACATAGATGCTGGCCGCCGGGGTCAGCGCGTAGGTCAGGCCGATGCGCCCGGACAGCGGCTCCCAGCGGCGTTCGAAGTAGGCCGGCGAGGTGGGGGTGACGGCGCCGTAGTTGGTCACCTCCATGTCCAGGTAGTCGTAGCGAAGGGCGGTCAGCAGCGCCAGGCGGTCGGTCAGTTGCAGGCGGTTCTCGGCGAACAGCGCGCGGTTGGTGGTCTCGTGCCGGCGTTGCTTGCTCAGCCCGGTATTGACGCCGGGGATGGCGTAGAAGCTGCCGGGATCGAAGTGGTCCGGGTTGACCGTGTCGCTCCAGCTGCCCGATTTCGGGTACAGGCTCTGGCGCATGCGCGACCAGTCCAGCCCCGCCGACCACTGGCTGGCCAGGCCGAACAGGCTGTTGTCGTGGCGCAGCTCGATACGGTTGCCCAGCACGCTCTGCTGGTGGCGCTGCAGGTAGGGGCTGGAGCGCGTCACATCGCCCGCGTTGTTGTAGCGGTAGCGCTCCAGGTTGCGGTAGTCGCGCTGGGCCTCGTACTGGTACAGGGTGTTGTGCAGGCTGGTGCTGTCGCTCACCTGGTAGTCGAGCATCGAGCGCAGCCAGCGCACCCGCTGTTCGTAGCGCCCATCGGCGACGTTGTAGTTCTCGAAACGCCGGCGCTGGTCGATCTTCATGGTGCTGCGCCCGGGCAGGATCGGCGAGCCCCAGTACGGGCTGTCTTCCTTGTCCTCCTGGTACTCCACCGCCAGGGTGTGGGTGAGGTCGGGGGTAAGGTCGCTGAGCAGCGAGAACGCCAGGCTGTCGGTCTGCCGTTCATTGCGGTCGATATAGCCGTTGCCCTGGCTGCGGCTGAAGTCCAGGCGGGCGAAGTGGCGGGCGTCGGCCGGGTTGGCGGCCAGCGCCTGGTTGATGCCGAAGGCGTACTCGGCATCGTCGTAGCTGCCGTAGCGGATGCGCCCGTCGACGGTATGCTGGTCGCGGCTGGCCAGTTTGCTGATGTAGTTGATCGACCCGCCCACGGCGCCGGCGCCATGCAGGAACGACGAAGGCCCGCCCAGCAGTTCGACGCGGTCGATCACCCAGGCGTCCACCGGCCGGGTGGCACTGCTGTAGCCCAGGTTGATGCCGTTGTAGAGCTGGGTCACCTGGTTCTGGGTGAAGCCGCGGTAGGTGACGAAGCCGCCGTAGCCGGGGTTGGCCGAGGCGTTCACGCCGGTCATGGCGTTGATCACTTCCTGGGTGTCGCGGGCATCGCGCTGCTCGATCACCCGGCGGTCCGAGACGCTCACCGAGGCTGGGGTTTCCCGTGCTGTCAGGCCCAGGCGCGAGCCGGTGGCGATGGGTGTGTCCAGTTGCACGCCGCTGGGCGCTTCACGCTCGCCATCGACGGTGGTGGCGGACAGTTCGACAGGCGCGCCTTGCGCCCAGGCACAGTGGCAGGTGGCGCTCAGCACGAGCACCAAAGAAGAGTTGCGGATCATGTTGTAGGGGTTCCACGCAAAGGTCTTGGCAGGCCTGGCCCCCAGGCGCGCGCACGGGCGCGCCTGCCAGGGTCAGGCGAAGTGTTCTGCTGCGGGGAACGGGGGAGGGGAGGCGCGGGGGTTGATGGCGTGGCGCAGGTAGCGCGGCGGCGGCTGCCCCCAGCTGCGGGTGACGATCGGCGCCGGGGCCTGGCCAAGGGCGGCGGTGAAGGTCCAGCCGGCGCTGCTCAGCGGCACGGCCATGGCGAACGAGGAGCACACCGGGCAATCGAGCTGGGCCATGTGCTGGTCGCCACCGCCGCCGTCCAGGTCGATGGCCGGGCCGTGGCCGCTGTCCATGCTGCAGTAGCCGCCTTCCAGGCCCGACAGGCGCAGGCCGGTCATCTGGCCATGGTGCAAACCACACAGCAACAGGCTGAACAGGACGCTGGCGTAGAGCGTCCATGCGGTCAGCGAGCGTGTCCGACGAGTGGTTTTCATGGCGGCGAATCTACCATTTGGAGGGTTTCACCGGGTTTCGGCTTGGTGTGGTGGATTGTCGCAGGTGCTGTCGTGTCCTGTACCGGCCCTATCGCCGGCAAGCCGGCTCCCACAGGTATGGCGCAACCATTGGCTCAACGCTGTGTCTGTGGGAGCCGGCTTGCCGGCGATAGGGCCCTGAGACTCAGCTGCTGCCCAATGCCTTCACCACCTGCTCGACACTGGCCTTGAGCCCGGCCACGGTGTCCTGCGGGTCGCTGTCGACCACCAGCAGCTTCGCGCCACCGGCCTCGATCGCCGCCGCCACCTTGGCATCCGGCTGGCGATGGTGCAGCACCAGCGCCACGTCCTGCTGCTTGAGGTTGCTGGTCAGTGCCTTGAGCGCGGCCTCGTCCCACTGCTCGTCGGCGTGCAGGGGCTGCTCGACCACATCCAGGTTCAACCCGCTGGCCAGGTACCCAAGCCGCTCGGACAGGCTCACCACGCTGAGGTTGTCGACCTCGGCCAGCTGCGCCTGGCTGCTGGCGGTGAGTTCCAGCATCTGCCGCTTGAGCCCGGCCAGGTTGCCCTGGATCTTCGCCTTGTCCGCCGGCGACAAACGCTCCAGGTCGTTGGCCACCACATCGGCCATGCGCCCCAGGTTGGTCGGGTTGAGCCACGGGTATGCGGCAAACGCTTGCTCGCCTTGCACCGCGATGCCCGGCAGGGCGCCGTCCACCGGCCGCGCGGCGTCGATCTCGACGATACGGATATTGCTGCGCCGGGCCATGGGGTAGAGCGGGTCGTCACGCCAGATCGAGCGCACGCCAATCACTGCGTCGGCCTGCTGCGCGGCCTTCTGCAGGCTGGCGCCGCCACGGCCCTCGAAGTACGACGGCTGGCGGCTGGCCGGCAGGTTGGCCGGGGCGGCGCTCTTGAGCTGCACCGAGGTGCCATCGAGCAGGGCCACGGCCAGGCTGTGGGTCACCGGCAGGGTGGTCAGCACTTGCGTGGCATTGGCCAGCAGCGGCAGGCCGCTCAAGGCCAGGGCCAGGGTGAGTTTTTTCAGGGTCATGCCGGGTTTCCTTGCAGGCGGGGGACGAGGGCACGGGCCAGGGCACAGAGGGCGAAGCACAGGCCGGCCACCAGGATGATCGCCGCGCCCGACGGCACCGGCAGGTCGAGCATGATCGGCAGCAGGATGCCCAGCAGGGTGCTGACGGTGGCGATCAGCACCGAGATGAAGAAGAAGCCCTTGAGCGACTGGCTGACCAGCCGCGCGGCCGCGGCCGGGATCACCAGCAGGGCGCCCACCAGGATCGCCCCGATCACCTTCACCGAGACCACGGTGACCAGCGTCACCAGCACCACGAACAGGTAATCCAGGGTCTTCACCGCCACCCCGCGCACCGCCGCCAGCTGCGGGTTGAAGCTGGCCAGCATGATGCGGTTGTACAGCGGCAGCGCCAAGGCCAGCACCAGCACCGCGACGATGCCCAGCACCAGCAGGTCGTGGGCGCTGACGGTGAGCACCGAGCCGAACAGCACGTTTTCCAGGATATGCACGTTGATCTTGCCGGCCAGCATCAGCAGCAGGCTCGCGCCCAGCGCCAGCGACACCGAGAGGAACACCCCGATCAGGGTGTCCGGCGACAGCCCGGTGCGGTTGCGCAGGAAGTTGAGCAAAATGCCGAACAGCAGGCAGTAGCCGAACAGGCTGCCATAGGGGCCGGTGTAGGGTTCGCCCAGCAAGATGCCGATGGCCACGCCCGTCAGCGCGGCATGCCCGACCGCTTCGGAGAAGAAGGCGAAGCGCTTGACCACCACCAGGGTGCCCAGCCCGCCCAGCACCGGGCCGATCATCAGGCCCGCCAGCAGCGCGTTGACCACGAAACCGTAGGCCAGCGCCTCCGGCAGATAACCCGCGCCGGCCCATTCCTGGACCAGTTGGCGGAAGGCTTCGAAACTCATGAACGGCTCTCGCTGCGAGGGTGGACAGAGAACAGGCTGAGCAGGCGCTCAGGGGTCAGCGCTTCAGCCGGCGGGGCATCGAACAGCACCTGGCGGTTCAGCCCGGTCACCCGGTCGGCCAGGCGCAGCACCGCCTGCAGGTCGTGCTCGATCCACAACACGGTGGTGCCGGCCTGGCGCCAGCCGTGCAGCAGTTGCTCGAACACCTGGATACCGGCTTCATCCAGCGCCGACATCGGCTCGTCGAGCACCAGCAGTTGCGGCTCGGGGATCAGCCCCTGGGCCAGCAGCACCCGCTGGCGCTCGCCGCCGGACAACGCGCCCATGCGCCGCTTGCGCTTGTCGAGCATGCCAACCCGGGCCAGCGCCGTGTCGATGGCCGGGCGCACCCGCCGGGACAAGCCAAGGAACGCCGGGCGCCGCTGGCACATGGCGGCCATGAAGTCGTCGACGGTCATCGGCAGGCCGCGGTCGAATTCCAGCGCCTGGGGCACGTAGCCGATCACTTCATGCTCGCCCGGCCAGTGCAGGGTCAGTTGGCCCTGGTGCGGCATCTGCCCGAGCAGGGTCTTGATCAGCGAGCTCTTGCCGCCGCCATTGGGCCCGACGATGGCGTGCACGCTGCCCGGGGCGACGTTGAAGCGCACGCCCTCGAGGATGCGCGTGCGTCCCAGGGTCAGGTCGATGCCGTCGAAGTCGATGCGCGGCCCGCCAGCGGCGGCAAGGTGGGCGGCGGCGGTCATGCGCGGTTCTCCTGGATGGCGCGGACCACGGTGTCGAGGTTGCGCTTCATCTCCACTTCGTATTTTTCCTTGGTGTATTCGCCATAGGAGATATGGGTCAGCGGGTACAGGCGCACGCCCGATTCGCGCTGGATGGTCTCGACATAGGCGGAAGGGAAGTCCATCTCCGAGAAGATCACCTTCACGTCCAGCGCCTTGAGCTGGTCGATGGTCTTCTTCAACTGCGCCGGGCTTGGCTCGATGCCGTGGGCAGGTTCCACCACGGCGGTCACTTCCAGGCCGAAGTCACGCACCAGGTAATCGTAGGCGGCGTGGATGGTCGCCACGCGGAAGGTCGCATCCGGCGCCTGGGTCACCTGGGCCAGCGCTTCGGCGCGCAGGGCCCGCAGGCGCTTGGCGTAGGCGCGGGCGTTCTGGGTGTAGAACTTGGCGTTGTCCGGGTCGAGCTTGCCCAGTTCGCGGGCGATGTTGTTGACCTGGGCGATGGTCGCGCTGATCGACAGGAAGGTGTGCGGGTTGACCACCTTGCCGGCGCCACGGGCGGCGATACCGGTGGCCGCCAGCAGCGGCACGTTGGCGTTGGCCTCGATGGTCTTGATGTCGGGCTTCTCGCTGGCGGCGATCATGCGGTCGGCGAAATCGTCATGGCCCACGCCATTGAGCACCACCACGTCCAGGCTGCCGATGCGCTTGATGTCCTCGGCGCGCGGTTCGTAGGCATGGGGGTTGAAACCGGCCGGGATCAGCGGCACCACTTCGGCCTTGTCGCCGACGATATTGCTCACATAGCTGTAGTAGGGGTGCAGGGTGATGCCGATGCGCAGCGGCTTGCCAGTGTCGGCGGCGGCCAGGGCAGGCAGGGCGCAGGCCAGGAGCAGCGCCAGGGTGCGGCGGGCGGAGCGGAACATGGGCAAATCCTTAATGACGGTGTTGGCGGGTAACCCCGGCGTCGTAGTGGGTGACGATCTGCCGCCAGCCGGCGGCGATCAGCGTGGCGCTGTCCAGGGCGTCCGGGGCCATCGCGCTGCTGTCGCGGCGCAGCCACACATCGGGCTGGGCATCGGCCGCTTGCGGCAGGATCAGCAGCAGGCTGCCGGCCACTTCAGGGGCCTGGCTGCGGCCCAGGTAGGCGCCGTTGTCCAGCAGCGCCCATTGCAGGCTGCCGCGGCTCTGGCTGCTGGCATCGGTCACGAAGGGCGGCAGGCCCTCTTCGGCAAGCTCGGCCACCTGCGGCGCGCTGCCGGTTTCCTCACGCAGCGCACGGATCTCCTCGACCGCCACCCACAGGTCGGTGTGCAGGCCCTGTTCGGCGGCGTTCAAGTCACGCCGGGCGTCGAGCTGGTGGGCGGCCACGGCCTGCTCATCCTCGCGCTCGCCGCGCAATGCCACCACGCTTGCGGCCAGCAGCAGGATCAACGCGGCGGTCAGCAGCACATACAGGGTTTCGTGCCCGGCACCCGCCGGGCGTACCACCTGGGCGCGGCTCATGGCGCACCGATGTCGGCGTGGTCCACTTCCACCACATGGCCGGGGCCGGCATCGAACAGCACGTAGAACTCGCCGTCGGGGCGCTTGAAGGTCAGGGTGGAGTCATCCCCCAGCTTGCTGGCCACCAGCACCTGTTCGTCGTAGCCGATCACGTCCAGGGTCACCCCCGGCGCGCCGCTGCCGTCGGAAAAACCGCCCTTGCAGGTGATCTGCCCGGCGTTCTCGGTGCAATCGCACATCGGGTTGTGCGCCAGTGCCGGGGTGGCGACCAGCAGCAGGAAGGGCAGGGCGAGCCTGCGCAGCAACGGTGGTGTCATTTCTTGCCTCCTTGTTTCTCGAGCCAGGCCACGGTGGCCGGCGATGCCTTGGCCAGCGGCACCGAGGCCTGGTACATCTTGCCGTCCCAACCCTCGATGGTGATCCAGATATCGGCGTCGGCACGGGTGCGCGGCGGGATCGGCAGCGACGTGCTCATGCGCGCCGGGGCGCCGAAGAAGATGGTGCCGGCGGCGCGCAGGCTGCGCGGCTTGCCCACCCGCAGGTAGATGGCCTTGACCCCTTCGGTGCAGGTGCTGCACAGCGCGGCGTTGAACGATTTGAAGTGCCCGGCCGGGCCCTGGGCGCGCGGGGCTTCGTCGAACAGCTCGGCGAGGTCCAGGCTCCAGCGCCCGACCTGGATGTCATGGATGGCATTGGCCCCCAGGCCGCTGTCACCGCGGAACAGGCTGGCGTCGGCGAAGTACTTGGGCATGAAGCCCAACGGGATGAGGATCAGCAGGATGTTCAGGTGGAAGCGCCATTTGTGCCACCACTGCTTGAAGCCGCCTTGCGGCACGCTGTTCGCCTGGCTCATGGCTGGGCCTCCACGGGGGTGTCAGTGGCTTGCGCGCGGCCCCGGGCCGGGCGCTCGGCGCGTTTCAGGGCGGCGGCGGTGGCCTGGGCGGTACGCTTGGTCCAGATCAGCAGGCCGCTGAGCACCATCAGGGTCAGCACCAGGCCGAAGAAGAACCAGATCAGCTTGATCGCCAGGCCGCCGAAGTCGCCGGTGTGCAGCGGGCGCATCGATTCGGTGACGAACTCCAGGGTCGAGCGGTCGTCCAGCAGGAACTGGCTGTCGACGTTGCGGGTGTACGGGTTGACTTCGGCGGTCTGGAACATCAGCGGATACCAGCCACGCCCGCCCATGCTGTAGTGGCTGTAGGCGGTGGCCGGCAGCGAGATGAAGCTCACGTCCAGCCCAGGGATGGTCTGGGTGGCAATGCGCGCGGCTTCGTCCAGGTCGATGCGTGGCGCCGGGCTGCCATCGCTGGTCTGCGGCACCTGCTCACGGGCGATCACCGGCACGATCGGCTCGGTGGAAATGGTCACGTGGTTGTCGCCAAGGATCGCCTGGATCAGGAACCAGGTGCCGGTGATGGAAATCACCGCGATGAACCAGATCGACCACACCCCGGCCAGACGATGCACGTCACCCCAGAAAATCCGCGAGCCGTGGCCGGTACGCACCGGCTTGAAGAAGCCGCGCCAGAACTTCTTGTACACCACCAGCCCCGTGACCAGCGAGGCCAGCATCGGCAACCCCAGCAGCGACACCAGGTACCAGCCCCAGCTGTAGCCGTTGGTGAACGGCACCAGCCACCAGCCGTGCAGGGCGCGGGTGAAAGCCTCGAAGTCGAAATCCGGGCGCTGGCCCTGCACGGCCCCGGTGTAGGGGTTGACGTACAGCAGCGCGCTGGTGCCGTCGGCGCGGGTCACCGAGGCCTGCAGGGCGAAGTGCGAACCGTCCGGCTGGCTGAAAAAGCGCACGCTCAGGTCTGGCTCGGCTTTGTGCATGGCATCGAGCACCTGCTGGAAGCTCAGGCGCTCGGCGTCGCCGTCCGGCTTGCTGGCGCGCACGTCGGCGTTGGCCAGCCAGACGATCTCCTGGCTGACCACCGCGAGCATGCCGGTAAAGCACACGATAAGCACAAAGAACCAGATCGGCAGGGCGAGCCAGCTGTGCACCAGGAACCACAGCTTGGACGAGGATTTCTTTTTCGGTTGTCGGGCCATCGGTCGGTCTTCTTGGTAAAAAGTGCGGTCGAGCCTCGGCTCAACCGTGAAGGCTGCACTTAATAGGACGGATGAGAATGAGAAACCTGCCAAAGTAAATGAAAGCAAATGTTTCAGCGTTCGGCGGATTGGCCGCAAACCCAGGCCGGGCGGTAATTTTTTGCAGGATTTATCCGTTTTGTAGGGATAGCCGGGCCCCGCCCGATACCCCACTCGTACGGAAGCAATCTGATGAATGCCGAAAAGTCCCTGCAACTGGCCCGCCGTTTCATCGAGCTGCCCCAGGACAAGCGTGAGCTGTTCCTGGAGCGCTTGAGCAAGGAAGGCCTCGACTTTTCCCAGTTCCCGATTCCTGCCGGTGTCGAAGCGCCAGATCGCCAGGCCCTGTCCTATGCCCAGCAGCGCATGTGGGTGCTGTGGCAGATGGATCGTCAGGGCGGTGCCTACAACCTGCCCGGCGCCGTGAGGCTCAAGGGGGCGCTCGATCAGGCAGCGCTCGAGCAGGCGTTCGCCGAGCTGCTCCAGCGCCATCAGAGCCTGTCGACGGTGTTCCAGGAGCAGGCGGACGAGCGCCTGCTCCAGCTGCATCGCCCGGCGCCGGTGCTGCTTGAACGCCTCGACCTGCGTGAGTTGGCCAGTGATGAGCGCGAGGCACGGGTGCAGGCCGAGGCGCAGGCCGAGTCGCTGCGCCCGTTCGACCTGGCCCACGGCCCGCTGCTGCGCACACGCCTGTTGCAGCTGGGCGCGCAGGAGCATGTGCTGCTGCTGACCCTGCACCACATCGTGTCCGACGGCTGGTCGATGAATGTCCTGATCGACGAGTTCGTGCGCTGCTACGACGCCTTGGCCGCCGGTCGCCAGCCTGAGCTGGCGCCGCTGCCGATCCAGTACGTCGACTACGCCCTGTGGCAGCGCCGCTGGCTCGAGGCCGGTGAGCTTGCGCGCCAGCTGGCCTACTGGCAGGCCGAACTGGGTGACGAGCAGCCGGTGCTCGAGCTGCCGCTGGACCATCCGCGCCCGGCCACCCCGAGCTTTGCCGGCAGCCGCCTGGAGTTCGCCGTCGACGATGCCCTGGCCGAACAGCTGCGCGGCTTTGCCCGCCAGCACAACCTGACCCCGTTCATGGTCCTGCTGGCCACCTTCGGCCTGCTGCTGCAGCGCCACACCGGCCAGGCCGACCTGCGTATCGGCAGCCCGGTGGCCAACCGCAACCGCAGCGAGGTCGAAGGCCTGATCGGCCTGTTCGTCAACACCCAGGTGCTGCGCCTGCAGCCGGATGCCCGGGGCGACGTGCTCGGCTACCTGCAGGCGGTGCGCCAGACCGTGCTCGGCGCCCAGGCCCACCAGGACCTGCCATTCGAGCGCCTGGTCGATGCGCTCAAGGTCGAGCGCAGCCTGGCCCATGCGCCGTTGTTCCAGGTGATGTACAACCACCAGCCGCAGGTTGCCGACCTGGGCGCGCTGACCCTGGCCTCGGGCCTGGAACTGTCGACGCTGGCGTGGCGCAGCCGTACCACCCAGTTCGACCTGAGCCTGGACACCTACGAAAAAGGCGGGGTGCTGCACGCCGCCTTCACCTATGCCAGCGACCTGTTCGACGCCGCCACCATCGAGCGCATGGCCGGGCATTGGCAGACCCTGCTGCGCGCCGTGATCGAGCAACCGCACGGCGCGCTGTGGCAGCTGCCGATGCTCGACCAGGCCTGCCTGCACCAGGTGCTGAACACCTGGAACGCCACCGCCACCGACTACCCGTTGCAGCGCGCCGTGCACCAGTTGATCGAAGACCAGGTGCAACGCACCCCTGCGGCGCCGGCGCTGGTGTTCGGTGACAGCACCCTGAGTTATGCCGAGCTCGATGCCCGCGCCAACCGCCTGGCGCATTACCTGCGCGCCCATGGCGCCGGCACCGACCGCCTGGTCGGCATCAGCGTGCAACGCAGCGTCGAGATGGTGGTGGGCCTGCTGGGTATTCTCAAGGCCGGCGCCGCCTACGTGCCGCTGGACCCGGAATACCCCGAGGAACGCCTGGCCTACATGATCGAAGACAGCGGCATCAGCCTGCTGCTGACCCAGCAGGCGTTGCTTGGCAGCCTGCCGGTGCCGGCGGGGGTGAGCTGCGTGGCGCTCGACGCGCTGGCGCTGGATGAGCAACCGGCCAGCTCGCCGAACCTGCCGGTCGACCCCGCTCAGTTGGCCTACGTCATTTATACCTCCGGTTCCACCGGCCGCCCGAAAGGCGCTGGCAACAGCCATGCCGCACTGACCAACCGCCTGTGCTGGATGCAGCAGGCCTACGCCATCGACGGCAACGACACGGTATTGCAGAAAACCCCGTTCAGCTTCGACGTCTCGGTGTGGGAGTTCTTCTGGCCGCTGATGACCGGCGCACGCCTGGCCGTGGCGGCCCCCGGTGAGCATCGCGACCCGGCGCGGCTGATCGCGACCATCCAGCGCCACCAGGTCAGCACCCTGCATTTCGTCCCCTCGATGCTTCAGGCTTTCATTCATGAGCCGGGCGTCGAGGCCTGCACCAGCCTGCGGCGCATCGTCTGCAGTGGCGAGGCGCTGCCGGTGGACGCCCAGCAGCAGGTGTTCGCCCGCCTGCCCCAGGCCGGGCTATACAACCTTTATGGCCCTACCGAAGCGGCCATCGACGTAACCCACTGGACCTGCGTCGACGAAGGCCGCGACAGCGTGCCGATCGGCCAGCCGATTGCCAACATCCGCACCTACGTGCTCGACGCCGGCCTGGAGCCGGTGGCGCCCGGGGTGTCCGGTGAGCTGTACCTGGGCGGCGTCGGCCTGGCCCGCGGCTACCACCGCCGCCCGGGCCTGACCGCCGAGCGTTTCGTCGCCGACCCGTTCAGCCAGGGTGAGCGCCTGTACCGCACCGGCGACCGCGTGCGCCAGCGCGCCGACGGGGTGATCGAGTACCTCGGCCGCTTCGACCACCAGGTGAAGATCCGCGGCCTGCGCATCGAGCTGGGCGAAATCGAAGCGCGCCTGGCCCAGCACCCGAGCGTGCGCGAGGCCGTGGTACTGGCCATCGACGGCAAGCAGCTGGTCGCCTACCTGGTGCTCAACCAGCAGGGCGAGGGCTGGCAGCAAGCGCTCAAGGACTGGCTGCTGCAGGCCTTGCCGGAATTCATGGTGCCGACCCACCTGATGCCATTGGCCAGCCTGCCGCTGACCCCCAACGGCAAGCTCGACCGCAAGGCCCTGCCGCAACCGGAGGCTGCCCCGCGCGGCGCCTACGTTGCACCCCTGGATGACACCCAGGCCATCCTGGCCGAGGTCTGGCGCGAGGTGCTCGGCGCCGAGCAGGTGGGTATCGACGACAACTTCTTCGAACTGGGCGGCGACTCGATCATCGCCATCCAGGTGGTCAGCCGCGCCCGTCGCCAGGGCTTGCAGTTCAGCCCGCGCGACCTGTTCCAGTACCAGACCGTGCGCAGCCTCGCCGCTGCCGCCGGGCAGGTGCTGCAGGTTCAGGCCGAGCAGGGGCTGGTGCAGGGCGAGGCGCTGCTCAGCCCGATCCAGCAGCAGTTCTTCGAGCAGGCCATGCCCGTGCGTGCGCACTGGAACCAGTCGCTGCTGCTGGCTCCGCGCCAGGCACTGGACAGCGAGCGCCTGGCCCAGGCCCTGACACAACTGGTGCACCAACACGATGCCCTGCGCCTGCGCTTCGACCAGGCGCAGGGGCATTGGCAGGCCTTCCATGCCGAGGCTGGCCAGGGCGAGTGGTTCAGCCACTGCCAGGTGGCCGATGGCGCTGCGCTGGCCGCCTTGTGCGACGCCACCCAACGCAGCCTCGACCTGGCCGCCGGCCCGCTGCTGCGTGCGGTGTTGGCGCAACTGCCCGATGGCAGCCAGCGCCTGCTGCTGGTGATCCATCACCTGGTGGTCGACGGCGTGTCCTGGCGTGTGCTGCTCGAAGACCTGCAACAGGCCTACCAGCAGCAACCGCTGCCGGCCAAGACCACCGCCTGGCAAGCCTGGGCGGCGCGCCTGCCGGCGCTGGCGGCGCAGCATGCCGACGAGATCGACTACTGGCGCGCGCAGGCCGTGCCAGCCGAATTGCCCTGCGACATGCCCGGTGGCGCTGCCCTCAACCGCCACGGCCGCACGTTCGAGCGGCGCCTGGATGCCGAGCTGACCCGCCAGTTGCTGCAGGTGGCACCCGCCGCCTACCGCACCCAGATCAACGACCTGCTGCTGACCGCGCTGGCGCGGGTGGTGGCGCGCTGGGCCCGCCAGGACGCGGTGCTGGTGCAGCTCGAAGGCCATGGGCGCGAGGAGGTGTTCGACGACGTCGACCTGTCGCGCACGGTCGGCTGGTTCACCACACTGTTCCCGGTGCGCCTCACCGCGACCGGCGATCATTCGGCCTCGATCAAGGCGGTCAAGGAACAGCTGCGCGCGGTCCCCGGCAAGGGCCTGGGCCATGGCTTGCTGCGCCATCTCGGTGACGCCGGCCAGCGCCAGGCGCTGGCCACCCAGGCCGCTGCGCGCATCACCTTCAACTACCTCGGCCAGTTCGACCAGCAGTTCGACGCCCAGGCCCTGTGGGCACCCGCGCCCGAGCGCAGCGGTGCGGCCCAGGACCCGGACGCGCCCCTGGCCAACTGGCTGACCCTGGAAAGCCAGGTGTATGGCGGCGAACTGACCCTGCAGTGGGGCTACAGCAGCCAGATGTACCATGACGCGACCATCGAGGCCCTGGCCCAGGCGTACTGCGACGAGCTGGCGCTGCTGATCGCGCATTGCTGCCAGGCCCCGGCCGGCCAGGCCACCGTGTCGGACTTCGCCCTGGCGCGCATCACCCAGTCGGCCCTGGACGCGCTGCCGGTGGCCACCCCGGCCATCGAAGAACTCTACCCGTTGTCGCCGATGCAGCAGGGCATGTTCTTCCATGCCCAGTACGAGCCCGAGGCCGGTGCCTACATCAACCAGCTGCGCCTGGATATCCAGGGGCTGGATGTGGAACGCTTCCGCGCGGCCTGGGCGCAGGCCATGGCCCGCCATGAGATCCTGCGTGCCAGTGTCCATTGGCAGGGCCTGAGCGAGGCGCACCTGCTGGTGCAGCGTACGCTCGAACTGCCATTGCACGTGGAGCAGGGGCCTGTCGCCGACCTCGACGCCCTGGCCGAGGACGAACGCCTGCGCGGCTTCGACCTGCGCCAGGCGCCGCTGTTCCGCCTGCGCCTGGTGGCCACGGGCGAGGGCAGTTGGCACCTGATCTACACCAGCCACCACATCCTGATGGATGGCTGGAGCAATGCCAGCCTGCTGGCCCAGGTCATCCAGAGCTACGCCGGGCAGGCATTGCCCCCGGCCGTGGGGCGCTTCAGTGACTACCAGGCCTGGCTGCAGGCCCAGCCGGTGGATGCCGGCAAAGGGTTCTGGCAGGCCGCGCTGGCGCCGCTGCAGGCGCCCACGCTGCTGGCATCGAGCCTGCGAAGGGTGCAGGGGCAGGGCAGTGCCGAGCATCTCCAGGTGCTGGACAGCGCCTTCGCCGAGCGCCTCGGGCAGTTTGCCAGGCAGCGCAAGGTCACCCTCAACACCCTGTTCCAGGCCGCCTGGGGCTTGCTGCTGCAGCGCCTCACCGGGCAAACCTGCGTCGCCTTCGGCGCCACGGTCAGCGGTCGCTGCGCACCGTTGCCGGGTATCGAAGAGCAGCTGGGGCTGTTCATCAACACCTTGCCGATCGTCTCCAGCGCCACCCCGGACCAATCGGTGGCGCAGTACCTGGACGCACTGCAGGCGTTCAACCTGGGCCTGCGCGAATTCGAGCACGTGCCGCTGTACGACATCCAGGGCTGGGCTGGCCAGCAAGGCACCGCGCTGTTCGACACCCTGCTGGTGTTCGAGAACTTCCCGGTGGCCCAAGCCCTGCGCGACGGCGCACCCGCAGGCCTGGCGGTTGGCGCGCTGCGCAACCATGAGCGGACCCACTACCCCTTGACCCTGGGCGTGGAGCTTGGCGAGCGGCTGAGCCTGGAGTTCGGCTATGACCTGGCCCACTTCGACGCCGCGCAGGTCCGCCAGCTGTGCGACAGCCTGTGCCATTTGCTGGCGCAGATGGTCGAGCAGCCCACGGCGGTCATCGGCAGCCTTGCGCTGCTCGACGCGCGCGCCCGCCAGCACGTGCTGGCCCACAGCCAGGGCGAGGCGCTTGACCTTGGCGGCGAGCCGCTGGTGCACCAGCGCATTGCCGAGCAGGCTGCGCGCACCCCTCAGGCCCTGGCGGTGCTGTGCGACGGCCAGGCCCTCAGCTATGCCCAGCTCAATGGCCAGGCCAACCAGCTGGCGCACCTGCTGATCGGCCACGGCATCGGCCCCGGCAAGCGCGTGGGGCTGGCGCTGCGCCGCAGCCCGCAGCTGATCGTCAGCCTGCTGGCGGTACTCAAGAGCGGCGCGGCCTACGTGCCGCTCGACCCGGCCTACCCGGACGAGCGCCTGCGCTACATGATCGAGGACAGCGCGCTGGACCTGCTGCTGTGCCAGGACGGCTTGCTGGCGCAACTGGCGCTGCCGGCGCACCTGCCGCGCCTGCAACTCGAAGCCCTGGCCCTGGCCGGGCTGCCCGAGCACGACCCTGAGCAACGGGCCTTGGCTGGCAATCTTGCCTATGTGATCTACACCTCCGGCTCCACCGGGCGCCCCAAGGGCGTGGCGATCGATCACCATGCCCTGCGCGAGTTCTGCCAGAGCGGCGCGCAGTATTCGTGCCTGACTGCCGCCGACCGGGTGCTGCAGTTCGCCACCTTCAGCTTCGACGGCTTCGTCGAGCAGTGCTACCCGCCGCTGGCCTGCGGCGCGGCGCTGGTGATGCGCGGCGAGCAGTTGTGGGATGTCCAGCAACTGGCCGAGCACCTGATCAACGATGAAGTGACCCTGGCCGACCTGCCGGCGGCTTATTGGTACTTGTTGGCCAAGGATTGCGCCGGCCAGCCCGGCCGTGGCCTGGGGCGCCTGCGCCAGGTGCATGTCGGCGGCGAAGCGATGGCGGTGGAGGGCGTGCGGCTGTGGCACGAAGCCGGCCTTGGCCACGTGCGCCTGGTCAACACCTATGGCCCGACCGAGGCCACCGTGGTCTCCAGCGTGCACCTGTGCCGCCCGGAGGATGCCCGCGAGGTGCATGGCGTGCCTATTGGCCGGGCGATCGCCGGCCGTTCACTGTATGTGCTGGATGCCGCCGGCGAACTGCTGCCAGGCGAGGCGGTCGGTGAACTGTGCATTGCCGCTTCGGCCTGCCTGGCCCAGCAATACGTGCAGCGCCCGGGCCTGACCGCCGAGCGCTTCCTGCCCGATCCGTTCGCCCGCGAGCCGGGGGCGCGGCTGTACCGCAGTGGCGACCTGGCCTGCTACAGCCGCGAAGGGCTGCTCGAATACGTCGGCCGTATCGATCACCAGGTGAAGATTCGCGGCATGCGCATCGAGATGGGCGAAATCGAGGCGTGCCTGCAAGCCCACCCGGGCGTGCGCGCCGCCGCGTTGATCGCCCAGCCGTTGGCCGGTGGCGCGCAACTGGTGGCCTTTGTCGTCCCCGGCGACAGTGGCCAACTGGCGGGCACCGCGCAGCAGGGCTTCATTACCGCGCTCAAGGCGGCCCTGCGCGAGTCGCTGCCCGAGTTCATGGTGCCGGCGCATATCGTCCTGCTCGCGGCGCTGCCACTGAACAACAACGGCAAACTCGACCGCGCCGCGCTGCCGCTGCCGCAACTGGCCGACAGCGCGCCGCGCTTCGTTGCCCCACGCACCGCCTTGCAAGCCGAACTGGCAGGCATCTGGGCGCAGGTGCTGGAGCTCGACCAGGTGGGCCTGGCCGACCACTTCTTCGACCGTGGCGGCCACTCGTTGCTGGCCATGCAGGTGGTGGTGCGCATCCGCCAGCAACTGCAGCGCGAAGTACCCCTGCGCGTGCTGTTCCAGGCCCCCGTGCTGGAAGCCTTCGCCGCGGCCTGCGAGGCCCTGGGCGCGGACCACGGCCCGGCGCTGGTGGCCCTCGAGCGTGGCGAGCCCATGGCCTTGTCCTATGCCCAGGAGCGCCAGTGGTTCCTCTGGCAGCTGGAGCCAGACAGCGCCTCGTATCACATCCCCGCAGCCTTGCACCTGCAGGGCCCGCTGGATCGCCAGGCCCTGGCCCGTAGCGTCGATGACCTGCTGGCACGGCATGAGTCGCTGCGCACGCGCTTCGTCGAACAGGCGGGGCAGGTGCGCCAGTTGATCGAACCGACCGGGCGCGTGGACATCACCTACCAGACCCTGGCCGGCAATGCCGGGGCGCAGCACGTGCAGGCCGAGGTTCAGGCCGAGATCCGCCGCCCCTTCGACCTGCTGCAAGGCCCCTTGCTGCGGGTACGGGTACTGGAGTTGGGCGCGTCCGAGCACGTCCTGGTCATCACCCAGCACCACATCATCTCCGACGGCTGGTCGATGCAGCTGTTGGTCGAGCAGTGGCAGGCGCTCTACCTGGCCCATTGCCGCGGCGACCGTGTCGAACCGGCAGCGCAGGCGCTGCAGTACGCCGACTACGCCCACTGGCAGCGCCAATGGCTGCAAGCCGGTGAGGCGGCGCGCCAGCTGGACTACTGGCGTGGGCAACTGGGCGACGAACAGCCGGTGCTGGAGCTGCCGTTCGACCGCCCGCGCCCGGCAGAGCAAAGCCAGCGCGGCGCGCGGCTCGACCTGTGCCTGGCCGAGCCACTGGTCAGCGCGCTGCGGGCCCAGGCCGGCGCCCAGGGGGTGACGCTGTTCGTCTACCTGCTGGCCTCGTTCCAGGCCTTGCTGCACCGCTACAGCGGCCAGGCCGACATCCGTGTCGGGGTGCCGGTGGCCAACCGCACCCGCGCCGAAACCGAAGCGATGATCGGCTTCTTCGTCAACACCCAGGTGCTGCGTGCCCAGGTGGCGGGCGAGGCGGGCTTCGACCAGTTGCTGCAACAGGTGCGCCAGGCCGTGCTCGGCGCCCAGGCCAACCAGGACCTGCCGTTCGAACAACTGGTCGATGCCCTGCAGCCACAGCGCAGCCTGAGCTACAGCCCGCTGTTCCAGGTCATGCACAACCACCAGGTCGCCAAGGCCACGACCACCCGCCTGGATGCGCTGAGCATCGCGCCAGTGGCCTGGGACAGTGCCACCTCGCAGTTCGACCTGAGCCTGGACACCACCGAAGTGGACGGGCGTATCGAAGTGTCGCTGACCTATGCCAGCGACCTGTTCGAACCCCGCACCATCGAGCGCCTGGCCGCGCACTGGCAACAGCTGTTGCAGGCCACCCTGGCCAACCCACAGTGCCCGGTGGCGCACCTGCCGTTGCTGGATGACGCCGAGCAGCACTGCATCCTGCAGGCCTGGAACGCCGCGCCGCTGGCACCGGCCGCCCATGACAGCCTGGATACCCTGATCCAGGCCCAGGTGCTCGACACCCCCGATGCCCTGGCGATGGTCTGCGGCGAGCGCCGGCTCAGCTACCGCCAGCTCGACCAGCAGGCCAACCGCCTGGCGCACCGTTTGCGCGCGCTGGGTGTCGGCCCGGAAGTGCGGGTGGGCGTGGCACTGCCGCGCAGCGCCGAGCTGGTGGTGGCCCTGCTGGCGGTGCTCAAGGCCGGCGGCGCCTACGTACCGCTGGACCTGGCCTACCCGCGTGAGCGCCTGGCGCACATGCTCGGTGACAGCCAGGCCCACCTGCTGTTGACCCAGGCCGACCAGGCCCCGTTGCTGGCCGCGGTCATCAGCGACGGCCAGCAGTTGCTGCTGCTCGATGACGACCCGTTGCTGGGCGCCCAGCCCGACCATCCGCCGGCCCCGCTCGCGCACGCCGACAACCTGGCCTACGTGATCTATACCTCAGGCTCGACCGGCCTGCCCAAGGGCGTGGCGATCACCCACGCCAACGCCGTGGCGCTGGTGCGCTGGGCCCGCGCGCTGTACAGCCAGGAAGACCTGCAGGGGGTACTGGCCTCGACCTCGATCTGCTTCGACCTGTCGGTGTGGGAGCTGTTCGTCACCCTGGCCGCAGGCGGGTACTTCATCCTGGCCGACAATGCCCTGGCGTTGCCCGACCTGGCGGCGCGCGACGAAGTCCGGTTGATCAACACCGTGCCCTCGGCCATCGCTGCGCTGCTGCAGGCCGGCGCCATCCCGCCGGGGGTGCGCATCATCAACCTGGCCGGCGAGCCGCTCAAGCAGTCGCTGGTCGATGCGCTGTACGCCCTGCCCGGTATCGAGCGGGTCCATGACCTCTACGGGCCCTCGGAGGACACCACCTATTCCACCTGCGTGCTGCGCCAGGCCCACGGCCGCGCCAGTATCGGCCGGCCACTGCCAGGCACGGCGGCGTATGTGCTGGATGCCCATCTGCAGGCGGTGCCGATTGGCGTGGCCGGGGAGCTTTACCTGGCCGGCGAGGGCCTGGCGCGCGGCTACCTGCGCCGTCCAGGCCTGAGCGCCGAGCGCTTCGTCGCCAACCCGTTCGCCGCCGGGCGCATGTACCGCACTGGCGACCTGGTGCGCTACCGCGAAGGGGGCGACATCGAGTACCTGGGGCGGATCGACCACCAGGTCAAGGTGCGCGGCTTCCGTATCGAACTGGGCGAGATCGAAGCGCGTCTGCTGAGCCATCCGCAAGTAAGCGAAGTGGCGGTGGTCGCGCGTCAGGGTGAGCTGGGTACGCAACTGGTGGGCTACGTGGTTGCGCCGTCCGTGCCAGACGCCGAGCCGCTCAAGGCCTGGCTGATGCAGGCGCTGCCGGACTACATGGTGCCGACCCACTGGTTGTTCCTCGAGCACCTGCCGCTGACCCCCAACGGCAAGCTCGACCGCAAGGCCCTGCCACAGCCGCAGGCCATGGCGCCGAGCCGCCAGGTGGCGCCGCGCAACGCGCTGGAGCAGCGTTTGGTGGCGATCTGGGAAGAGGTGCTGAAGGTGGCGCCGATTGGCGTGACCGACAACTTCTTCGAATTGGGCGGCGACTCGATCATCTCGATCCAGGTGGTCAGCCGCGCCCGCCAGGCGGGCATCCGCTTCACGCCCAAGGCGCTGTTCCAGCACCAGACGGTGCAGGGGCTGGCAACGGTGGCCGAGCAGGGTGAGGGCGGCCAGGTGATCGAACAGGGCCCGCTGAGCGGCGCCACGCCGTTGCTGCCGATCCAGCATGCGTTCTTCGCCACGGCGATCCCCGAGCGCCACCACTGGAACCAGTCGGTGCTGCTCAAGCCGGCGGCGGCGCTGCACGCCGGTTACCTGGAGCAGGCGCTGCAGGCGCTGGTGGCGCACCACGACGGCCTGCGCCTGGGTTTTGCCGAAACCGAGGCCGGCTGGCAGGCCAGCTACCGCGCCGTGGGCGAGGTGCAGCCGCTGCTGTGGCAGCGCACGCTGGCCGACGCCGGTGAGCTGCAAGCCGAGGCCGAGGCGGCCCAGCGCAGCCTGGTGCTGGGTGATGGGCCACTGTTGCGGGCGCTGCTGGCGACCCTGGCCGATGGCAGCCAGCGCCTGCTGCTGGTGATCCACCACCTGGCGGTGGACGGCGTGTCGTGGCGGATCCTGTTCGAGGACCTGCAACAAGCCTATGAACAACTGAGCAGCGGCCTGCCGCTGGCACTGCCGGGCAAGACCAGCTCGCAACGCGACTGGGCGCAGCAGCTGCAACGCCATGCCCAGGGAAGCGAAGAGGAACTCGCCTACTGGGAGCGCAGCCTGCAGGGTGCACCCGAGCTGCCCTGTGCCAACCCCGACGCGGCACTGCACAACGCCCATGCCGCGACGGTGCATACCCGCCTGGACAAGCGTTGGACCCAACGCCTGCTGCAGGAAGCCCCGGCGGCCTACCGCACCCAGGTCAACGACCTGTTGCTGACCGCCCTGGCCCGGACCCTGTGCCGCTGGAGCGGCCAGGACAGCGTGCTGATCGAACTGGAGGGCCATGGCCGCGAAGACCTGTTCGACAGCATCGACCTGACCCGCAGCGTCGGCTGGTTCACCAGTGTCTTCCCGGTACGCCTGACCCCGCTGCCGGCCCTGGATGCAGCGCTCAAGCAGATCAAGGAGCAACTGCGCGCAGTGCCGGACAAGGGCCTGGGCTTCGGTGCGCTGCGCTACCTGGGGCAAGCCGCGGTGCGCCAGCGCCTGCAGGCACTGCCGGTAGCGCGCGTGACCTTCAACTACCTGGGCCAGTTCGACGCCAGCTTCGAGGCCGGGCAGGGGGCGTTGTTCAGCCCCAGCGGCGAAGCGGCGGGCGCCGAGCAGAGCGCCCAGGCGCCGCTGGCCAACTGGCTGGGCATCAACGGCCAGGTGTTCGATGGCGAGCTCGACCTGAGCTGGACCTACAGCGCGCAGATGTTCGATGCCGCCACCCTGCAGGCGTTGGCCGACGACTACCGCGAGCAGTTGCAGGCGCTGATCGCCCATTGCTGCGAGGCCGAACACGGCGGTGCCACGCCATCGGACTTCCCGCTGTACCCACTGACCCAGGCGCAGCTCGACGCCTTGCCCGTCCCGGCACGGCAGATCGAGGACCTGGTGCCGCTGTCGCCGATGCAGCAGGGCATGCTGTTCCTCAGCCTGTACCAGCAGCAGGCCAGCGACTACGTCAACCAGATGCGCGTGGACATCGACGGGCTCGACAGCGTGCGCTTCCGTGACGCCTGGCAACAGGCGCTGGATGCCCATGACAGCCTGCGCTGCGTGTTCCTCTGGCAAGGCGATGCCGAGCGCCCGCTGCAACTGGTGCACAAGCACCTCGAGGTGCCGTACAGCGAGCTTGACTGGCGCGCCGAAGGTGACCTGGCGGCCTCGCTGGATGCCCTGGCGGCCAGCGAGCTGGAGCGTGGCTTCGCCCTCGACCAGGCGCCGTTGCTGCGCCTGTTGCTGGTGCGCACCGGCGAAGGGCGCCACCACCTGATCTACACCCACCACCACATCCTGCTCGATGGCTGGAGCAACTCGCAGCTGCTCGGCGAGGTCCTGCAGCGCTATGCCGGGCGGCGCGAAGTGGGGCATGTTGGCCGTTACCGCGACTACCTGGCCTGGTTGCAGGCCCAGGACAGCGCGCTCAGCCAGCGTTTCTGGACTGAGCAGCTGGCCCAGCTCGAGGCGCCGACGCGCCTGGCCCATGCCCTTGCGCCTCGGCCAGCCGAACCGGGCGCGGGCTTCGGTGACCACTACCAGCAGTTCGACGCCGGCTTCACCGGCCGCCTGGGTGAACTTGCCCGGCGCCACAAAGTCACCCTCAATACCCTGCTGCAAGGGGCCTGGCTGATCGTGCTGCAGCGCTACACCGGCCAGCAGGCGCTGTGCTTCGGCGCCACGGTGTCCGGGCGCCCAGCGCAGATCCCGGGCATCGAGCAGCAGGTCGGCCTGTTCATCAACACCCTGCCGGTGGTCGCCCAGGTGCGTGACGAGCAGCCGCTGGGCCAGTGGCTGGGCGAGCTGCAACAGCACAACCTGGCCCTGCGCGAGCACGAACACACCGCGCTGTACGACATCCAGCGCTGGGCCGGGCAGGCAGGCGAAGCGCTGTTCGACACCCTGGTGGTGTTCGAGAACTACCCGGTGGCCGAGGCCCTGCGCCAGGCCGAGGTGCCGGCGCTGGGCTTCGGTGCGATCGACAGCTTCGAACGGACCAACTACCCATTGACCCTGGCCATCGGCCTCGAGCAGACCCTGCAGATCCACTACAGCTACCTGCGCGAAGCCTTCGCCGACGAGCACGTGCAGCGGCTTGGCAGGCACCTGCGCCAGGTCCTCGAACAGATGCTCGCGGCACCTGCGCAGCAGGCGCTGGGTGCCCTGGAGCTGGTCACTGACGACGAGCGCCGCGTGCTGGTGGATGAGTGGAACGCGGTCGATGCGCGCTTCGATACCCCGCATGCCGTGCACCAGCTGTTCGAGGCCCAGGCACGGCGCACGCCGGATGCCCCGGCGGTGCTGTTCGCCGAGCAGCAGCTGAGCTATGCCCAGCTCGACTGCCAGGCCAACCAGCTGGCCCACGCCCTGATCGACGCGGGCATGGCGGCCGAGTCGCTGGTTGGCGTGGCCCTGGAGCGCGGCCCGCAGATGCTGGTGGCCTTGCTGGCGGTGCTCAAGGCCGGCGCGGCCTATGTGCCGTTGGACCCGGAGTACCCCGAGGAGCGCCTGGCCTACCTGATGCGCGACTCGGGCATGGCGCTGCTGCTGACCCACTCGCAGTTGGTGCCGCGCTTGCCGGTGCCGGAGCAGGCCGCCACCCTGTGCATTGACCAACTGGCGCTTGCTCAGCAACCGGCCAGTGCACCGCAGCGTAGCGTTGCGGCCCATGGCCTGGCCTACGTGATCTACACCTCGGGCTCCACCGGCCAGCCCAAAGGCGTTGCCGTGGCCCACGGCGCCCTGGCGATGCACTGCCTGGCGATTGGCCAGCGCTATGCGATGAGCGAGCGCGACTGCGAGCTGCACTTCATGTCGTTTGCCTTCGACGGCGCCCATGAGCGCTGGCTGACCTGCCTGCTGCATGGCGGCCGCCTGCTGATCCGTGACCCGCAGCTGTGGACCGCCGAACAGGCCTGCGCAGCCATGCACCGGCACGGGGTGACCGTCGCGGCGTTCCCGCCGGTGTACCTGCAGCAGCTGGCCGAGCATGTGCGCGAGCACGGCAACCCGCCACCCGTGCGGATCTACTGCTTCGGTGGCGATGCGGTGCCGGAGGCCTCCTTCGAGCTGGTCAAGCAGGTGCTCGAGCCCGAGCACATCATCAACGGCTACGGGCCGACCGAAACCGTGGTCACGCCGCTGATCTGGAAAGCCGGGCGCGAGGTGCACTGCGCCGCGGCCTATGCGCCGATCGGCAGCCGGATCGGCAACCGCAGTGCCCACGTGCTCGACGCCAGCGCCTCGCTGTTGCCACAAGGGATTGCCGGTGAGCTGTACCTGGGCGGCGTCGGTGTTGCCCGGGGTTACCTGAACCGCCCGGCGCTCACCGCCGAGCGCTTCGTGCCGGACCCTTACGGCCTGCCGGGCGCGCGCCTGTACCGCAGCGGCGACCTGGTACGCCAGCGCGCCGACGGCGTGGTCGACTACCTCGGGCGGGTCGATCACCAGGTGAAGATCCGCGGGTTCCGCATCGAGCTGGGTGAAATCGAGGCGCGCCTGCAGGCCCAGGCGCCGGTGCGCGAGGCGGTGGTGCTGGCCCGGCCAGGGGTGGGCGGGCCGCAACTGGTGGGCTACGTGGTGCCCGACGCCCAAGGCCGATTGCTGGGCGAGCCTAAATTGCGTGAGCAGCTCAACGTTCGTCTTAAGGAGACACTGCCGGGTTACATGGTCCCCACCTATCTGGTCTTCCTCGACGCACTACCCCTGACGCCCAACGGCAAGCTGGACCGCAAGGCCCTGCCCGCGCCGGACGCAAGCCTGATGCAGCGCGCCTACAGCGCACCGCAGGGTGAGCTGGAAATCGCCATCGCGGCGATCTGGGCCCAGGTGCTGAAAGTCGACCAGTTGGGGCGTGACGATAACTTCTTCGAGTTGGGCGGCCACTCGCTGCTGGCCACCCAGGCCACGGCGGCGGCGCAGGCGCAACTGCAGGTACAGGTGCCATTGGAACTGATCTTCCAGGCCCTTGACCTGCAGGGCTACGCCCAAGCGCTCGAAGGGTTGCGGACCACCGACCTGGAGCAGGATCTGAGCGATATGCATGACTTCCTCACCGAGTTGGAGACGAACTGAGATGGCTGTAATGGATAACATCGCGCTGGTTCAGCGATTCATCAGGTTGCCGCTGTCACAGCGCAAGGCATTCCTGGAAAAGCTGGCCGGCAAGGGCCTGAGCCTGGGGCAACTGCCCATTCCGACGGCCCGCGATGGCATCGATGTTATCCCGTTGTCCTATGCCCAGCAGCGCCAGTGGTTCCTCTGGCAACTGGAGCCGCACAGCAGCGCCTACCACATTCCCGCCGCGCTGCGCCTGCGCGGTACGCTGGATGTGGCGGCGCTGGCGCAAAGCCTGCAATGGCTGGTTGGCCGCCATGAGTCGCTGCGCACCCGCTTCGTCGAGTCTGCCGACGGCGTGTGCCAGGTGGTCGATGCGCCGCCGCAGCGCTTCGAGCTGCCGGTGCAGGCGCTGGCCGCGGATGCCCCCGCCGAGCAGGACCAGGCGGTGCGCGCGTTCGTCGAAGCCCAGACCCAGGCGCTGTTCGACCTGCAGGCCGGGCCGTTGCTGCGGGTCAGCCTGCTGCGCCTGGCCGCGGACGACCATGTGCTGGTAATGACCCAGCACCATATCGTCTCCGATGGCTGGTCGATGCAGGTGCTGGTGGCGGAACTGGTGCATGCCTATTCGGCGCATGCCGCAGGCCAGCAGCCGAGCCTGCCGGCGGCGTCGATCCAGTATGCCGACTATGCCCTCTGGCAGCAGGCCTGGATGGAAGCCGGTGAGGGCGAGCGGCAACTGGCCTACTGGACGGCGCGCCTGGGCGGCGAGCAGCCGGTGCTCGAGCTGCCGCTCGACCGCCCCCGTGGGCAGGCCGCAAGCCACCGTGGCGAGCGCCTGGCGGTCGAGCTGCCAGAGGCTTTGCAGCACGCCCTGCGCGGGCTGGCCCAGTCCCAGGGGCTGACGCCGTTCATGCTGTTGCTGGCCAGTTTCCAACTGCTGCTGCACCGCTACAGCGGGCAGCGCACCATTCGCGTCGGGGTGCCGGTCGCCAATCGGCAGCACCCCGACACCAAAGGCTTGATCGGTTTCTTCGTCAACACCCAGGTGCTGGATGTCAGCATCGACGAGCAGGCCAGTTTCCGCGACCTGCTGCAACAGGTGCGCCAGGCCGTGCTGGGCGGCCAGGCCCATCAGGCACTGCCGTTCGAGCAACTGGTCGAGGCCCTGGCGCCCGAGCGCAGCGCGGGTGTGAACCCGTTGTTCCAGGTGATGCACAACCACCAGGGTGGCGAGGCGTCGTCGGCGCTGCAATTGCCGGGCCTGGCCATCGAAGGCCTGGATGTGCGTACCGTGACCGCGCAGTTCGACCTCACCCTGGACACCGCCGAAGCCGGCCAGGCCATCTCGGCCGCCTTCACCTACGCCACCGACCTGTTCGAGCGCACCACTGTCGAGCGCATGGCGCGCCACTGGCTGCAACTGCTCACCGCCATGGTCGGCGCGCCCGACAGCCGCCTGGCCAGCTTGCCGATGCTTGAGGCGCAGGAGCGCGCGGTCATCCTCGGCGACTGGAACCCGCAGCCGGCCCAGTATCCGGTCGAGCAGTGCATTCACCAGCGCATCCAGGCACAGGCCCGGCTACACCCGCAGGCGATTGCCGTCAGCCTGGACGGTCGCCAGCTCAGTTATGCCCAGCTGGAAGCCCGGGCCAACCGGCTGGCGCACCAGCTGGTCGAACTGGGCGCAGGCCCCGAGGCCCGGGTAGGGCTGGTGGCCGAGCGCAGCCTGGAGATGGTCGTGGCCATCGTTGCCATCCTCAAGGCGGGCGCGGCCTACGTGCCCATGGACCCCAACGCGCCGTCCCAGCGCCTGGAATACATGATGGGTGACAGCGGCATCGGCCTGATGCTGGCCCAGCCGCACCTGGCCGCACGCCTGCCGGTCGCCGCCGGGGTGCAGACCCTGGCGCTTGAAGCGCTGGACGACGCCGCGGTCAGCGACCCCGGTGCGCCGGCCGTGGCGTGCCTGCCCGGGCAACTGGCCTACGTGATCTACACCTCCGGCTCGACCGGCCAGCCCAAGGGCGTGCTGTTGCCCCACGACAACGTCATGCGCCTGTTCGCGGCCACCGAGCGCTGGTTCGGTTTCGCTGCCGATGACGTCTGGACCCTGTTCCACTCCTATGCCTTCGATTTCTCGGTCTGGGAGATCTTCGGCGCCCTGATGCACGGTGGGCGCCTGGTCATCGTGCCGCACGAGACCAGCCGCAGCACCGAAGACTTCCATGCGCTGCTGCAGCGCGAGCGCGTCACCGTGCTCAACCAGACGCCGTCGGCGTTCAAGCAGTTGATGCAGGTGGCCACGGGGCGCCCGGCGGCCGACCTGGCGGCGCTGCGCCACGTGATCTTTGGCGGCGAGGCCCTGGAGGTGCAGGCCCTGCGCCCGTGGTTCACGCACTTCGCCGACGCCGGGCCACGCCTGGTGAACATGTATGGCATCACCGAAACCACCGTGCATGTCACCTATCGCCCGTTGAGCGCGGCGGACCTGGACGGGGCGGCGAGCAGCCCGATCGGCGAGCCGATCGACGACCTCAGCTGGTACCTGCTCGACGGGCAACTGGAGCCGGTCGCGCCCGGTTGCATCGGCGAGCTGTACATCGGTGGCGCCGGCCTTGCGCGCGGTTATCACCAGCGCTGCGACCTCACCGCCCAGCGCTTCGTGCCTGACCTGTTCGGCGCCGGCGGGCGGCTCTACCGCACTGGCGACCTGGCCCGTTACCGCGCCGATGGGGTGATCGAGTACGTCGGCCGGATCGACCAGCAGGTCAAGATCCGTGGCTTCCGTATCGAGCTGGGCGAGATCGAGGGCCAGCTGCTGCAACTGCCCGAGGTACGCGAGGCCGCCGTGCTGGCCCGGGACGCCGGCACCGGCCAGCAGCTGGTGGCCTATGTGGTCACGCAGCGGTTCGACGCCGATCCTGCCGCCCAGCAGCAGCTGGCCGACAGCCTGCGCGAGCAGCTCAAGGCGCACCTGCCGGACTACATGCTGCCGGCGCACATCCTGTGCCTGGCAAGCCTGCCATTGACCCTCAATGGCAAGCTCGACCGCGCCGCCTTGCCGGCACCGGCGCTGCGTCAGCAGCACTACCAGGCACCGCGCACGGCGCTGCAACAGCAGGTTGCCCAAGCCTGGCAGGAGGTGCTGGGGGTCGAACGCGTCGGCCTGCAGGACGATTTCTTCAGCCTCGGCGGCCACTCGTTGCTGGCCACCCAGGTGGTGTCGCGCCTGCGCCATGGCCTGGGCTTGCAGGTGGCGCTGCGCACGCTGTTCGAGCACGCCACCCTTGAAGCCTTCGTCGCGGCGCTGGCACCCGCCGGCACCTCGGCGGAACCTGCGTTGCTGCCGGTGGCGCGCGAGGCGCGCACGCCGCTGTCGTTTGCCCAGGAGCGCCAGTGGTTCCTCTGGCAGCTCGACCCGCAAAGCAGCGCCTACAACATTCCCAGCGCCTTGCGCCTGCGCGGTGAGCTGGATGTGCCTGCGCTGCAACGCAGTTTCGAGTACCTGGTGCAGCGCCACGAGTCGCTGCGCACCACCTTCACCCAGGACCCGCACGGCACTTGGCAGCAGGTGGCGGGCGAGGGGCGCCTGGCACTGCACATCGAGCACCTCGAGGGCCTTGATGAGGCGGCACTGGCCGCCCAGGTGCAGGCCGAGGCCGAGCGCCTGTTCGACCTGCAACACGGCCCGCTGCTGCGTGTGCGTCTGTTGCAGGTGGCGGCGCAGGAGCACGTGCTGATCGTCACCCAGCACCACATCGTTTCCGATGGCTGGTCGATGCAGGTGCTGGTCGAGGAACTGGTGCAGTGCTACGCCGCCTTCCAGCGCGGCGCGGCGCCGCAGCTGCAAGCGCTGCCGGTGCAGTACGCCGACTACGCACTCTGGCAGCGCCAGTGGATGGCTGCCGGCGAACGTGACCGGCAGCTGGCGTACTGGACCACGCAACTGGCCGGCGAGCAGTTCCTGCAACTGCCCACCGATCACCCTCGCCCGGCCGAGCAGTCGTTGCGCGGCGCCCAGTTGTCGCTGGAGCTGCCGGCGGCCCTGGCCGCCGACCTGCAGCAACTGGCGCAGCGCCTGCGGGTCACGCCGTTCATGCTGTTGCTGGCCTCGTACCAGGTGTTGCTGCACCGCTACAGCGGGCAGGGCGACATCCGCGTCGGCGTGCCCGTGGCCAACCGCAACCGCCTGGAGACCGAGCGCCTGATCGGCTTCTTCGTCAACACCCAGGTGCTGCGCGCCGCCATCGAACCCGACATGGCCTTCAGCGCGCTGCTGGAACAGGTGCGCCAGACCGCGCTGGACGCCCAGGCCCACCAGGACCTGCCGTTCGAGCAACTGGTCGAGGCCTTGCACCCCGAGCGCAGCCTGAGCCACAGCCCGCTGTTCCAGGTGATGTTCAACCACCAGGGCGAGCGCGGCGGCGAACACGCCATGGCCCAGGTGCCTGGCTTGCAGGTCGAGCCCCTGGCCTGGGACAGCCACACCGCCCAGTTCGACCTGACCCTCAACACTTTCGAGTCCGGTGCCGCGCTGTCGGCGACCTGGACCTACGCCACCGACCTGTTCGGCGCCGACACCATCGAGCGCCTGTCGCGGCACTGGCTGAACCTGCTGCAGGCGATCGTCGCGCAACCGACCGGCCAGGTCGGTGAACTGCCGATGCTTGAAGCCAGCGAACGCGAGCGCATCGAGCAGCAGTGGAACGCCAACGCCCTGGCCTTCGACCGCGAACAGAGCATCCACGGGCTGATCGAGGCCCAGGTGCGCCGCACGCCCGAGGCGCTGGCGGCGATCTGGGGCAGCGAGCAACTGGACTACCGCCAGCTCAACGCCCGCGCCAACCGCCTGGCCCACCACCTGGTGCGCCTGGGCGTTGGCCCGGAAGTGCGGGTGGGCGTGGCCATGCCGCG
>NZ_BQHO01000002.1 GCF_021601385.1 Pseudomonas parasichuanensis
ACTTGCATGTGTTAGGCCTGCCGCCAGCGTTCAATCTGAGCCATGATCAAACTCTTCAGTTCAATACTGCTTGGGTTTTTAAGAAACCCTAAACTTGGCTCAGCAATCTCAAATGACTATGTGATTTCTCGCATGGCCACTTGTGATGCTGATAATCTTTTTGACTATCAGTCCGTACTCACAAGCACCCACACGAATTGCTTGATTCAATTTGTTAAAGAGCGTTTGGTTAAGAGCCTTTCGTCTCAACCGAGGCGCGCATTCTACGCTTTCCTCATTGCCTGTCAAGCGTTTATTTTGAAGTTTTTTCCGAGAAACTCGCTTAGCTTCAACCGCTTAACTCGCTGCGATCTCTCGTAGCGGGAGGCGAATCATACAGCGTTACAACCTGCTGTCAACCACCTCGTTGAAATTTTTTAAAGCTGCTTATTTCAAAACACCTTTAATTTCAACAACTTGCTGCCTATCCCGCTGCGATGTCTCGCTGCGGGAGGCGAATAATACAGTATTAAAGTAGGCCGTCAACCCTGCCTGATAAATAAATGCCTCGCAAAGCCCCCGCGCTCACTTCAAGCGCTTCCAAGGCCCACACAAGGCATTACCCTAAAGCTTACCTACCCCTTTCAGGATGAAGCCCCATGCCATTGACCCACCGCCCTGTCCAAACCACCGACATCCCCGCCATCTGCTGCTTCCCCCAGGGCCCGGACGAGCTGTTCTACATGTTCCCCAAAGCCACCTACCCATTGACACCCGTCCAACTGACCGAGGCCATCGCCCAGCGCAGCGGTTCGACAGTGGTCGAGGAGGACGGCGTACTACTGGGCTTCGCCAACTTCTATAAAGCAGAACAGGGCGGAATCTGTGCACTCGGAAACGTCGTGGTCGCACCCGCGGCACGCGGGAAGGGCGTGGCACGCTATCTGGTGCAGTGCATGATCACACTGGCCCGCGAGCAGTTCAGCGCACGGGAAGTCTGGGTGTCTTGCTTCAACCACAACACTGCCGGTTTGTTGCTCTATCCACAGCTTGGGTTCACCCCCTTCCATATAGAAGAACGCCAGGCGCCGGATCACAGCCGGGTTGCCCTGGTACAGATGAAGCAGGTGCTGGGCTGATTGCCCGCCTCACCGCCCCGCCGCTGCGAACGCCTGGAGCTGTGGATAAAACGCCCGAAAATCCGTCAGCAGCGGCTCATACAGGCGCTCCAGTTCCTGCATGACGCCCTGTAGCCCTTCCGGCCGGGATAAACGCCGGCCGATACCGCTGAACACGTGCTCCAGCGTGGCGAAGTCACCATAGGCCCCAAGCCAATCGTCCGCCGCCATGAACGGCGCAATCCGTGCCAACCGCCCAGGCAGCTGCGGTTCGGCCAGCAGCACCCGATAGAAGTCGCCAGTAAATTGCGCCAACGGCTGGTCGGCGTACTCCTCCCAGTGCCGCGCCAGGCAGTGGTCGAAGAACACATCCAGGACGATCCCGGCATAACGTCTGCGTTCACGAGGGAAGCGCGCTAGCGCGGCCAACACCAACGGATGGCTGTCGGTGTAGCCGTCGATCTGCCGATGCAGGCGGATCGCAGCCTCCAGCTCAGGTGCAAAGCGCCCTTCCAGCGCGCCCTTGACGAAATCGCCGTACAGGCTGCCGAGCAGTTGTTGCGGCGCCGGGCCGCCCAGATGCAGGTGTGCGAGATAGTTCATGGCCGCAGTCTAGCACCGCGCCAACCTATATCGTCATAACCCGATATAGCGTTTCCCGATCAGCTCAGAACCTTTTCATATTTGTGTATCGCGAAATACCGATTTATATTTCGCTCCATCGCGATATACCGCTACACACCACGAGCCCAACCATGCCACTCGATCTCGACGAAATAATAAAAGCCCTGTCCCACCCGGTAAGGCGAGAAATCCTCACCTGGCTGAAGGACCCGGCCGCGCAGTTCCCCGACCAGCACCACAGTACCGAACACGGTGTGTGTGCCGGGCAGATCGACCAACGCTGCGGCCTGTCGCAGTCGACCGTCTCGGCCCACCTGGCGACCCTGCAGCGCGCCGGCCTGATCAGCAGCCAGAAGATCGGCCAATGGCACTTCTTCAAACGCAACGAGGCCACCATCCAGGCGTTCCTCGCGCAGATGAGCCAAGAGCTCTGACAAGGACCTTGCTATGCCCCTTTCATTAATCATCCTGGCGCTCAGCGCCTTCGCCATCGGCACCACCGAGTTCGTCATCATGGGCCTGCTGCCCGATGTCGCACGGGACCTGGGTGTCAGCATCCCCGGTGCCGGCTGGCTGGTGACCGGCTACGCCCTGGGCGTGGCCATCGGCGCGCCGTTCATGGCCCTGGCCACCGCCCGCCTGCCGCGCAAGGCCGCGCTGGTGGCGCTGATGGGCGTGTTCATCGTCGGCAACCTGCTGTGCGCGGTGGCCAGCGACTACAACCTGCTGATGTTCGCCCGAGTGGTCACCGCGTTGTGCCACGGTGCATTCTTCGGCATCGGCTCGGTGGTGGCGGCCAGCCTGGTGCCGGCCAACCGCCGCGCCTCGGCCGTCGCGCTGATGTTCACCGGCCTGACCCTCGCCAATGTACTGGGTGTGCCGCTGGGCACCGCGCTGGGCCAGGCTGCCGGCTGGCGTTCGACGTTCTGGGCGGTGACCGGCATCGGCGTGGTCGCGCTCATCGGCCTGCTGCGCTACCTGCCGCGTCAGGCCGAAGAGCAGAGTGTGAACATGCGTGCCGAGCTGGCCGCGCTCAAAGGCGCCGGTATCTGGCTGTCGCTGAGCATGACCGTGCTGTTTTCGGCGTCGATGTTTGCCCTGTTCACCTACGTTGCGCCGCTGCTCGGTGATGTCACTGGCGTGTCGCCACGCGGCGTCACCTGGACCCTGCTGCTGATCGGCCTTGGCCTGACCCTGGGCAACATTGTCGGCGGCAAGCTCGCCGACAAGCGCCTGGGCGCCACGTTGATGGGGGTGTTCACCGCCATGGCCGTGGTATCCACCGCGCTGAGTTGGACCAGCACGGCGCTGGTGCCGGCCGAGATCACCCTGTTCCTCTGGGCCACCGCCGCCTTCGCCGCCGTACCGGCACTGCAGGTCAACGTGGTCACCTACGGCAAGGCCGCGCCGAACCTGGTGTCGACCCTAAATATCGGCGCCTTCAACCTGGGTAACGCCCTCGGCGCCTGGGTGGGCGGCAGCGTCATCGCCCATGGCTTCGGCCTGACCCGCGTGCCCCTGGCAGCGGCGGCCCTGGCGGTGCTTGCGCTGATCGTCACCCTGATCACCTTCAACCAGCGCGGCAACGACGCCGAACTGGCCACGGTTTCCAACTGATAACTGCGAGGCAATCGGTATGACCACGCTGTTCGATCCAATCACACTGGGCGACCTGGCGCTGCCCAACCGCATCATCATGGCCCCGTTGACCCGTTGCCGAGCCGACGAAGGCCGGGTACCCAACGCGCTGATGGCCGAGTACTACGCGCAACGTGCCAGCGCCGGCCTGATCCTCAGCGAAGCGACCTCGGTCACCCCGATGGGGGTCGGCTACCCCGACACCCCAGGCATCTGGAACGACGAGCAGGTACGCGGCTGGCACAACGTCACCAAGGCCATCCATGCCGCCGGCGGGCGCATCTTCCTGCAACTGTGGCACGTCGGGCGCATCTCCCACCCGTTGTACCTGAACGGTGAACTGCCGGTTGCCCCCAGCGCCATCCAGCCCAAAGGCCACGTGAGCCTGGTGCGCCCACTCAGCGACTACCCCACCCCACGCGCCCTGGAAACCGAAGAGATCGCCGATATCGTCGAGGCCTACCGCAGCGGTGCCGAGAACGCCAAGGCCGCCGGTTTCGACGGTGTGGAGATCCACGGCGCCAACGGCTACCTGCTCGACCAGTTCCTGCAGAGCAGCACCAACCAGCGCACCGACCGCTACGGCGGCTCGCTGGAAAACCGTGCGCGCCTGCTGCTGGAAGTGACCGATGCGGCCATCGAGGTGTGGGGCGCCGGCCGCGTCGGCGTACACCTGGCACCACGCGCCGATGCCCATGACATGGGCGATGCCGACCGCGCCGAGACCTTCACCCATGTGGCACGGGAACTGGGCAAGCGCGGCATCGCCTTCATCTGTTCACGGGAGAAGGAAGCCGACGACAGTATCGGCCCACTGATAAAGGAAGCCTTTGGCGGCACGTACATCGTCAACGAGCGCTTCGACAAAGCCAGCGCCAATGCTGCCCTGGCCAGTGGCAAGGCCGATGCCGTGGCTTTCGGCATCCCGTTCATCGCCAACCCCGACCTGCCGGCACGGCTGGCCACAGATGCACCGCTCAATGCGCCGCATCCAGAAACCTTCCATGGCAAGGGGCCGGTGGGGTACATCGACTACCCGCGGCTTTAATAGATAGAAAGAGAGCGCCGATTGGCGCTCTTTTTCATTACCGACCTGCTCAGCGCTTCTTGCCGCCGAGCAACGACCCCATCAACCCCCGCACCAACTGGCGCCCCAACTGGTTGGCCGCCTGGCGCACCGCCGACTTGATCGCCTGCCCGGCCGCGCTCTGCAGGAACTCGCCGGCCTTGTCGGCCAGGCTTTCCTCGTCGGCCTTGGGCTGGGGCTGGGGCGCCGGCTCCACCGCCTCGCCTTTGCGCTGGGTGAGCATTTCATAGGCCGATTCGCGGTCGATCGATTTGTCGTAACGGCCCAACAAAGGCGCCCCCGCAATCAGCGCGCTGCGTTCAGCCGCGCTCAACGGCCCGATCCGCGACTGCGGCGGGGCAATCAGTACCCGTTGCACCATGGCCGGGGTGCCCTTGTCTTCCAGGGTTCCCACCAGCGCCTCGCCGATGCCCAGCTCGGTCAACACCGTCAGGCTGTCGAATGCAGGATTGGGGCGGAAGCCATCGGCCACGGCGCGCAATGACTTCTGCTCCTTGGCCGTGAACGCCCGCAGGCCGTGCTGGATGCGCAACCCCAACTGGGCCAGCACGGTGTCCGGCAGGTCGCCGGGCGACTGGGTGACGAAATACACCCCCACGCCTTTGGAGCGGATCAACCGCACCACTTGCTCCAGGCGGTCCTGCAATGCCTTGGGCGTACCGTTGAACAGCAGGTGGGCTTCATCGAAGAACAACGCCAGTACTGGCTTGTCGGCATCACCGCGCTCCGGCAACTGCTCGAACAGCTCGGCAAGCAGCCATAGCAGGAAGGTCGCATAAACCTTGGGCGCCTCATGCACCAGGCGGCTGGCGTCCAGCAGATGGATGCGGCCACGGCCATCGCTGCCCGGCTGCAGCAGGTCTTCCAGTTGCAGCGCCGGTTCGCCGAACAGCGCCTCGGCGCCCTGCTGCTCCAGGGTGGCCAGCCGGCGCAACAGGGCCTGGGTCGAGCCACTGGTCATCAGCGCACTGTCCTCGCCCAGCAGTTGCGGGTTGTCCTTCAGGTGCGCCATCAAAGCCTTGAGGTCCTTGAGGTCGAGCAGCAACAGCCCCTCGCGGTCGGCCACCTTGAACGCCGCATACAGGGCCGCCTGCTGGCTGTCGGTCAGCTCCAGCAGGTTGCCCAGCAGCAAGGGGCCCATTTCACTCAGGGTGGTACGCAGCGGGTGCCCCGAGAGGCCGGCAATATCCCACAACGTGACCGGGTAGGCCTGGGGCCGATGGTTCAGCCAAGGCATCCCGGCGATGCGCTCGGCCACCTTGCCCTGCGGCGCGCCGGCCGCGCCCAGGCCGCACAGGTCACCCTTCACATCGGCGGCGAACACTGCCACACCGGCATCGCTGAACAGCTCGGCCAGGTGCTGCAAGGTGACGGTCTTGCCGGTACCGGTGGCACCTGCCACCAGCCCGTGACGATTGGCCAGGCGCATGGCCTGGGACACCGGCTGACCGTCCGGGCCAGCGCCTACAAGCATTTGAAAAGAATCCGACATCTTCTTCATCCTTTGCTCAAGTTCTTCGAGGTGACGGCCGATATTTCAAAATGATTCCAAACAGAAAGACAGATACAACCCGAAAAGGACCCACGGGACCTGTTGCACTGTTTTCCCACCGTGCTTTGTGCGAACGACCCGATAAAAAAACCTTAGCGGACGCGATCACGTCATGAATAAAAGCCTTCGTTTCAGCCACAAGATTCTTATGGCGGCATCACTCATCGTGATCCTCGCCTTCAGCCTGTTCACCCTCTACAACGACTACCTCCAGCGTAATGCCATTCGCGAGAACCTGGAGAACTACCTGGCTGAGATGGGCGAATCCACGTCCACCAACATCCGCAACCTGTTCGAAGGGCGCATCAAGCTGGTCGAGAACGTCGCCCAGAACCTTGCCCAGTACCCACAGAACATCGGCACCCTGCTGGGCCAGAACGCCCTCACTTCCAGTTTCCTGACCATCTACCTGGGCCAGCCCGACGGCACCTTCACCGTGCGCCCGGACACCAAGATGCCCGATGGCTACGACCCACGCGTGCGCCCCTGGTACAAGGACGGTATTAACGCCAACGGGCCGATACTCACCGAACCCTACATCGACATGGCCACCAACAAGATGGTCATCTCGATCATCAGCACCGCTTCGCGCTCGGTCGGCGTGGTGGGTGGCGACCTGGCCCTGGACGGCCTGGTCGAGATCATCAACTCGCTGAACTTCGGCGGCATGGGCTACGCCTTCCTGGTCAACGACCAAGGCAAGATCCTGGTGCACCCAGACAAGAACCTGGTGATGAAGTCGCTGTCCGACCTGTTCCCGCAGCACACGCCGAAACTGTCCCGTGAGTTGACCGAAGTCGAACTCGATGGCCAGACCCGGCTGCTGACCTTCACCCCGGTCAAGGGCCTGCCTTCGGCCAACTGGTACATCGGCCTGTCGGTAGACAAAGACAAGGCCTTCACCATGCTCAGCAACTTCCGCACCTCGGCGGTGATTGCCACCCTGGTGGCGGTGGTGATCATCATCGCCCTGCTCGGCCTGCTGATCCGCGTGCTGCTGCAGCCGCTGCACACCATGACCCGCGCCATGGAGAACATCGCCGAGGGCGAAGGCGACCTGACCCGCCGCCTGCAGATCGACAACCACGACGAGTTCGGCATCCTCGGCACGGCGTTCAACCGCTTCGTCGAACGCATCCACACCTCGATCCGCGAAGTGTCCTCGGCCACCGAGCAGGTCAACGAAGTGGCACTGCGGGTGATCAGCGCCTCCAACTCGTCGATGACCAACTCCGACGAGCAATCCAACCGCACCAACAGCGTCGCCGCCGCCATCAACCAGCTGGGGGCCGCCGCCCAGGAAATCGCCGGCAACGCCGCCCAGGCGTCGCAGCACGCCAGCTCCGCACGCCTGCTGGCCGAGGAAGGGCAGCACGTGGTGCAGCGCAACATTGATGCGATGAACCGCCTGTCGGACCTGATCGTCACCTCCAGCTCGCACATCGAGACGCTCAACAACAAGACCGTCAACATCGGTCAGATTCTCGAAGTGATCACCAGCATCTCGCAGCAAACCAACCTGCTGGCGCTCAACGCTGCCATCGAGGCCGCGCGTGCCGGCGAAGCCGGGCGTGGCTTTGCCGTGGTCGCCGATGAGGTTCGCAACCTGGCCCACCGTACCCAGGAGTCGGCGCAGCAGGTGCAGACCATGATCGAAGAGCTGCAGATCGGCGCCCGCGAGTCGGTCGATACCATGGGCCAGAGCCAGCGCCACAGCCAGGACAGCATGGACATCGCCAACCAGGCCGGTGAGCGCCTGGGCAGCGTGACCCAGCGTATCGGCGAGATCGACGGCATGAACCAGTCGGTGGCCACCGCCACCGAAGAGCAGACCGCCGTGGTCGACTCGATCAACATGGACATCAACGAAATCAACATGCTCAACCAGGAAGGCGTCGAGAACCTGCAGGCCACCCTGCGCGCCTGCTCGGATCTCGAGCAGCAGGCCGGCCGCCTGAAGCACCTGGTCGGCAGCTTCCGCATCTGATCTGAAGGCCCAATTGCCAGCAAGCCGCCCCCACACCCTGTGGGGGCCGACTTGAACTGGCGATGAAGGCCCACGGTTCGCCACCCCGCCCTAGCCCGACCGAACCAACCCTCCCTCACGACGATCAACCTCCAGGCGCGTTGACGCAGCCTGCTGCCGACGGATGGCAGGCCCCAAGACGGCCAGGGAGTGGTTTGTGCAGAGCGTAGACGAGAGGAGGTTACTGTTCGTCAGCCTGAGGGGTGTCCACAGCGGGTGCGCTGTCGGGATCAGAAGGGTTGAGCGCCCGCCACAACGCGGCGGCACCCGGGAACTCGGTGCCGTCCTCGTCGCTCAGCGCTTCGGGGTCGAAGCGGGCCAGGCAGCCTTCGCCCAAGGTTGGGGGCACGCAAGCGCCAGCCTTGTCGCGAGGGCCCGCCATGCTCAGTCGAAGACCACAGTCTTGTTGCCGTGCACCAGCACGCGGTCTTCGAGGTGGTAGCGCAGGCCACGGGCCAGCACCATCTTCTCCACGTCACGGCCGAAACGCACCATATCCTCGATGCTGTCGGCATGGCTGACGCGCACCACGTCCTGTTCGATGATCGGGCCGGCATCCAGCTCTTCGGTGACGTAATGGCAGGTCGCGCCGATCAACTTCACGCCACGCAGCGCAGCCTGGTGATACGGCTTGGCACCGACGAACGACGGCAGGAAGCTGTGGTGGATGTTGATCACCTTTTCCGCGAAGTCGCGGCACAGCTGTGGCGGAAGAATCTGCATGTAGCGCGCCAGCACCACCACGTCGGCACCGTGCTCCTGCACCAGTCGCGATACCTCGGCAAAGGCCGGGGCCTTGTCCTTTGGGTCGACCGGTACATGGAAGAACGGAATCCCATGCCACTCGACCATGCTGCGCAGGTCGTCATGGTTGGAGATCACACAAGGGATCTCGCAATCCAGTTCATCGGTGTGCCAGCGGTGCAGCAGGTCGGCCAGGCAGTGGGACTCACGGCTGGCCATCAGCACCACACGCTTTTTCTGCGCCGAATCGGTGACGCGCCAGGTCATGGAGAACTCTTCGGCGATTGGCGCAAACGCCTCGCGGAACGCTTCGATGCCGAACGGCAGGGATTCGGCGCGGATTTCATGGCGCATGAAGAACCAGCCACTCTGTTCATCGGAGTGGTGGCTGGCCTCGTTGATCCAGCCATTATAGAGGGCCAGGAAATTACTGACTTTCGCCACGATGCCGACACGGTCGGGGCAGGCAATCACCAGTCGATAGGTGCGCATGAGAGGGGCTCCAGAACTTCGCAAAGGCGCACATTCTAGCGGCCCGGGAGGAAAAACGCAGTATTGATCGACGGGCATTGCACGGGCGGTGATGAAGGAAAAAACGCACAAGCCTTCTCCCTTCTTCGCTAAGGGTTATAGAGATTTACCTGCCATCTATGTAAATTTTTTTTAACCTAACAGTGATCCGGCCATTGGCTGCTATTAATAGATTCATGACTTTTTAATTGTTTACTTGCGAGTACTGCCTGTCTATTATTGCCCGCACTGTCTCCCTGAACATGCATTAAGGAACACGCCATGTCACTGATCAACGAATACCGCGCCACCGAAGAAGCCATCAAAGAACTTCAAGCCCGCCTGGCCAACCTGTCCCAGGATGACAAGCTGAAGAAAGAACTGGAGTTCGAAGGCAAACTGCGCACCCTGATGGGCGAATACTCCAAGTCGCTGCGTGACGTGATTGCCCTGCTCGACCCGGAAAGCAAACTGAGCAAGGCTCCACGCGGCGCCGCCAAGGTCACCGCCACCAAACGCGCACGCAAGGTCAAGCAATACAAGAACCCGCACAACGGCGAGGTTATTGAAACCAAGGGTGGCAACCACAAGACCCTTAAAGAGTGGAAAGCCAAATGGGGCGGCGACGTCGTTGAAGGCTGGGCCACTCTGCTGGACTGATCCGCGTATTACGCAATCAGTTACAACTTGAAAAACGCCGGCTGCTGCCGGCGTTTTTGTTTCCGCTTCAATTCAAATCTGGAACTGCGCTTTCAACTGCCCAGCATGCACCTGCCAGGCATTCAATACCGCTCTCCCCGCTTCGTCAGCTTCGTTCCAGCAGCTCTGCAACGCCTGCTCGAAGTCTCCCAGGGTGTTCGGCGCGCCCATGGTCGGGTCGCTCAAGCGCAGCCGGCAGAATGCCTGCCAGCGCGCCTGCTCTTGCGCATCGAGGGTGTCGAAAAAGTTGCGCGCACGATAACGGAACAACAGCTCGGGCAAGCGTGAATCATCGAACATCCAGTGGCCCCTGCCCAACTGTGTCGGGTCTGTGGTACGTACTTGTTCACACAGGCGCCTGTCTCGATCACCGATGAATCCGTCGTACAACTGTTGTTCCGGATCCTCACACGGGGCGAAGTCTTCCTCCCCATAAATAATCTCCAGCTTGTCACGCCAATGGGCCTGCTGGCTGGCCAATTGCTCAGCGTGCTTGTGCAATTGCGCCATATCCATGCCCAACCGTTGTTGATCGGCAGGGCGCACTACCGACAAGGGTGCCAACACCGGGCAGCGATTGACGTGCACCAACTTCAACGGCACAGGTAGTTCACCTTCAGCCAGCGCTTCGCGCCGCGTGTACAACCGCTGACGCAGCACCTCGGCACTTTCCTGCAGCAGCGGTGAAGTTTCCTGCCCCAGGTCACAGACAATCAACGCATTGCGATTACGCGGATGCCAGGCCAATGGCAGCACCACGCCGATGTAATTACGCTGGGCAGAGAAACGCCCTGAAACATGTACCAAAGGCTGCAACAGGCGAATCTGCTCCATCACTTTGTGCTTGCTGCGCAACTGGAACAACCAGTCATAGAGTTTCGGTTGTTTCTCACGAATCAGCCGCGCCAGGGCAATGGTCGCCCGTACGTCGGACAGCGCTTCGTGGGCGTGGCCATGGTCGATGCCATTGGCCTTGCTGAGCAGCTCCAGGCGTAGGCTGGTGCGCCCCTCCTGCTGCGGCCAGACAATCCCTTCAGGGCGCAGGGCATAGGCGGTGCGCACCACGTCGATCAGATCCCAACGGCTGTTGCCGCCCTGCCATTCGCGGGCATAGGGGTCGAAAAAGTTGCGATAAAGGCTGTAGCGGGTGACTTCGTCATCAAAGCGCAAGGTGTTATAGCCGGCCCCACAGGTGCCTGGGCGAGCCAACTGCTCATGGATGCGCGTCATGAACTCAGCTTCGCACAAGCCCTGGCTGGCCAGTTGCTGCGGCGTGATACCGGTCACCAGGCACGCCGCGGGGTGCGGCAGGATGTCATCGGAGGGGCGGCAATAGAGGCTGATCGGCGCCTCGATCTCGTTGAGGTCGAGGTCGGTGCGCACACCGGCAACCTGCAACGGGCGATCGTTACGTGGGTTGATGCCGGTGGTTTCGTAGTCGTGCCAGAAGATGCTGGAGCTCACGGGGTCTTCCTGTAACAAGGTCGACCAGAGTCTAGCGGGCGTAGCGGCGCGAGGGCCAGCGTTCAGGCAGAGGCGTTGAGCGGGCGAAAACTGAAGTAGTCGCGCAGGGAGCGCACGAAATCATCGTATTCCTGAGGCGCCTGCAGCAGCATGAAGCCGGCATCGTAATGCCCCGGCGTCTCGTCTTCGCGGCACCACAGGCAACTGGCGGTAAGGTTGATGAATTGATGCCCGCCGCCGGCCAGTGGCACGCGCAGTTGCAGCTCGAAGTCCGGCCCCACCAGCACCGGCAACTGGCTGATGAGCATCAGGCCGTCTTCGGAGGCGTTGCCCAGGTAACCGATCTGCTGGTCGGTAAAGCGGTTGAAGACCTTCAGTACGCAAGGCAGTTGATGGCGTTGTATATGGCGTTCGATAAACATGGCGGCTGTGCATTCCCGTACCCGGAGCCAGGAAGACAAGGTACTGGCAGTGATCGTTACAACTTGTTTAACAGATTAGCCCAGCCCGATGGGCCATTTCCATGAAATCGGCGACACCTTGGGATTAACGCCAAGGTGTACCTGTTGCCGGGCTGGCCACCGCCGATTCACCGCGCAGATGGCCCAGCTTCTCCAGGGTCTGCAGGCGGGCCTGGGCGCGATAGGCGTATTCATTGCGCGGGTACTGCTGGATCAGGTACTGGTAGGTCTGCGCTGCATCGACATACAGCTTTTGCCGCTCCAGGCACTGGCCACGCAGCAGCGACACTTCCGGGTGGATGAACGGCCGTGCGCGGCTGGTGCGGTCGACCTGCGACAGCTCCAGCATGACCCGCGAGCAGTCGCCACGGTCATAGGCGCGGTAGGCATTGTTCAAATGGTGGTCCATGGACCAGCGGGTGCAGCCGACGACACTGGCCGCCATGGTCAATATGATCAGGGTGCGCATGAGAACTCTCCTTTGATGGGCAGTGTATCGGCCTGTTCCACCAAATCTTCACAGGCTTTTGCAAGCATACGCCTACCGTTCAAACGCTACCTTCGTACACACGAAGGTAGTGCAACGGAACAATGACTACAGCTCAATTGAGGAGTAGCCTTTCGCTGCGCTTCACTATAGGAGTCTGTGCATGACCATCCGCCGTACCAAAATCGTCGCCACCCTTGGCCCCGCCAGCAACTCGCCGGAAGTGATCGAACAACTGATCCTTGCCGGCCTGGACGTGGCACGCCTGAACTTCTCCCACGGCACCCCGGACGAGCACAAGGCCCGCGCCCGCCTGATCCGCGACATCGCCGCCAAGAACGGCCGCCACGTCGCACTGCTGGGCGACCTGCAGGGTCCCAAGATCCGCATCGCCAAGTTCGCCAACAAGCGCATCGAACTGAAAGTCGGTGACAAGTTCACCTTCTCCACCGCCCACCCGCTCACCGAAGGCAACCAGGACATCGTCGGCATCGATTACCCCGACCTGGTCAAGGACTGCGGCGTCGGAGACGAACTGCTGCTCGATGACGGCCGCGTGGTCATGCGCGTCGAGACCGCCACCAGCGACGCCCTGCATTGCGTGGTGATCATCGGTGGCCCGCTGTCCGACCACAAAGGCATTAACCGCAAGGGTGGCGGCCTGACCGCGCCGGCCCTGACCGAAAAAGACAAGGCCGACATCAAGCTGGCAGCGGAAATGGACCTGGACTACCTGGCCGTCTCCTTCCCGCGTGACGCCAGCGACATGGAATACGCCCGCAAGCTGCGTGACGAAGCCGGCGGCAGCGCCTGGCTGGTGGCCAAGATCGAACGCGCCGAAGCGGTGGCCGACGACGAAACCCTCGACCAGCTGATCCTCGCCTCCGACGCGGTGATGGTTGCCCGTGGCGACCTGGGCGTGGAAATCGGCGACGCCGAGCTGATCGCCATCCAGAAGAAGATCATCCAGCACGCCCGCCGCAACAACAAAGCGGTGATCGTCGCGACCCAGATGATGGAGTCGATGATCCAGAACCCGATGCCGACCCGCGCCGAAGTGTCCGACGTGGCCAACGCCGTGCTGGACAACACCGACGCGGTGATGCTGTCGGCCGAAAGCGCCGCCGGCAGCTACCCGATCGAAGCCGTCCAGGCCATGGCGCGCATCTGCTCGGGCGCCGAAAAGCACCCGACCAGCCAGAAGTCCAGCCACCGCCTGCACACCACCTTCGAGCGCTGCGACGAGTCCATCGCCCTGGCGGCGATGTACACCGCCAACCACTTCCCCGGCGTCAAGGCGATCATCGCCCTCACCGAAAGTGGCTACACCCCGCTGATCATGTCGCGCCTGCGCTCGCACGTGCCGATCTTCGCGCTGTCGCCGCACCGTGCCACCCAGGCCCGTGCCAACATGTTCCGCGGCGTCTACCCGATCGCCTTCGACCCGGCCTCGCTGCCGGCCGACAAGGTCAGCCAGGCGGCGGTGGACGAGCTGCTCAAGCGTGGCCTGGTGGAGCAAGGTGACTGGGTCATCCTCACCAAGGGCGACAGCTACCACACCATCGGTGGCACCAACGGCATGAAGATCCTGCATGTCGGTGATCCGCTGGTCGGCTGATCGGCTTCAGGCCCCATCGCCGGCAAGCCGGCTCCCACAAAGTTTCCTGTGGGAGCTGGCTTGCCAGCGATGAAGCCACTGCAATTCTTCAGGCGTGTTCAGTGAACACATCCGCCAGCACCTGATTACGCGGCACCCCGGCAATGAACAGCCGCCGGGCGAACCGCTCGACACTCCCCGGCGCCCCGCACAGCAATGCCATCGTTTGCCGCGATGACGGCCGCAACGTCGCCAATGCCTCATCCAGCTGGTCTGCCAGCACCAATTCGACACTCACCCCAGCCATGCGCATCAACGGTTCGGCCAGGTAGTGCCCAGCCCGATCGCGTGCCACATGCAGCACCTTGATTTCCCCCTGATGCCCCTGGCGCAGCGCTTCGCGCAGGATGCCCCATAACGGTGCCAGCCCGGTGCCCGCCGCCAGCAACCAGAGCGGACGCGCCTGCCAGTCCGGGTCGTAATGCAACGCGCCGCCGCGCAGTTCGCCCAGCCTCAGTTCATCCCCTACCTGCAACTGCCTGGCCCGGTCGCAGAATGCCCCCGAACGCCTGCAATCCAGGTGAAATTCCAGAAATGGCTCTTCACCCGGCAAGCTCGCCAGGGAATAGGGCCGTGCAACATCACCGCACCACAACACCTGGTGCTGGCCCGCCTGGTAGCGCAATGGCCGCTCGGGCATCAGCCGCAGGCGCAGCACGTCGCCGAACCCGGTCAGTTCGCTGACCGTAGCAGCAATACCGTCGCGTCGAGGGTCGAACAGTTCCACGACCAGGTCACTGTTGACCGAGCACTGGCAAGCCAGGCGCCAGCCTTGTTCGCGCTTGTCCTGCGCCAGGGCCTCGGGCTTCGCATCCCCGGGCACGCCGTCCAGGCAACGCACCAGGCAGGCGTGGCAACTGCCGGCGCGGCAACTGTAGGGCACGGCGCAGCCGACGCCGTTGAGCGCATCGAGCAGATTGCTGGCGGGCGGTACCGTGAAGCGGCGCTCGCCCACGCGAAGTTCGGGCATGTTCGGTTCTCTTCTTGACTTAGCAGGTCCCTGTGGGAGCGGGCTTGCCCGCGAACACCGGCGCAGCCGGTGCCATCCACCGTGTCGCTTGCTTCGCGGGCAAGCCCGCTCCCACAGGCTACGCGGTTCGTTGGCGAAATCGATTCCAACGCTCAACAAAAGCTGGATGCTCTTCTCAAGGCAACCAGCCCACTCAATCCTACCTCCACAGCAAAAACGATGCCCGCCCCGCAGCCGACCAAGGTCCAGACCACCCGCAGGTGTTTCCCACGGCGGGGCGCGGTATACTGCCGCGCCTTTTTGCCCCGGCCCGACCAGCCGGAGCCTTGCCAGGCACTGCCGACATACCGGTGTGCGTTGTCGGTGTGCCTATTTGAATGTTCCCGTCTTTAAGAGGAGCGCGCTGCATGACCGTGATCAAGCAAGACGACCTGATTCAGAGCGTTGCCGACGCCCTGCAATTCATCTCGTACTACCACCCCGTCGACTTCATCCAGGCGATGCACGAGGCCTACCTGCGTGAAGAGTCGCCCGCCGCGCGTGACTCGATCGCCCAGATCCTGATCAACTCGCGCATGTGCGCCACCGGCCACCGCCCGATCTGCCAGGACACCGGCATCGTCACCGTGTTCGTGCGCGTGGGCATGGACGTACGCTGGGACGCCACCCTGAGCGTCGACGACATGATCAACGAAGGTGTGCGCCGCGCCTACAACCTGCCCGAGAACGTCCTGCGCGCCTCGATCCTGGCCGACCCGGCCGGTGCCCGCAAGAACACCAAGGACAACACCCCGGCCGTCATCCACTACTCCATCGTCCCCGGCGACAAGGTCGAAGTCGATGTCGCAGCCAAGGGCGGCGGCTCGGAGAACAAGTCGAAGATGGCCATGCTCAACCCGTCCGACTCGATCGTCGACTGGGTGCTCAAGACCGTCCCGACCATGGGCGCTGGCTGGTGCCCGCCTGGCATGCTCGGCATCGGCATCGGCGGTACCGCCGAGAAAGCCGCGGTCATGGCCAAGGAAGTGTTGATGGAGTCCATCGACATTCATGAACTCAAGGCCCGTGGCCCGCAGAACCGCATCGAAGAGATCCGCCTGGAGCTGTTCGACAAGGTCAATCAGCTGGGCATCGGCGCCCAGGGCCTGGGCGGCCTGACCACCGTGCTCGACGTCAAGATCATGGACTACCCGACCCACGCCGCCTCGCTGCCGGTGTGCATGATCCCCAACTGCGCCGCCACCCGTCACGCCCACTTCGTGCTCGACGGTTCCGGCCCTGCCGAGCTGGAAGCGCCGTCGCTGGACGCCTACCCGGAAATCGTCTGGGAAGCCGGCCCAAGCGCCCGCCGCGTCAACCTCGACGAAATCACCCCGGAAGAAGTCGCCAGCTGGCAGCCAGGCGAGACCATCCTGCTCAACGGCAAGATGCTCACCGGCCGCGACGCCGCGCACAAGCGCATGGTCGAGATGCTCAACCGCGGCGAAGCGCTGCCGGTCGACCTCAAAGGCCGCTTCATCTATTACGTCGGCCCGGTCGACCCGGTCGGTGACGAAGTGGTAGGCCCAGCCGGCCCGACCACCGCCACCCGCATGGACAAGTTCACCCGCCAGATCCTCGAGCAGACCGGCCTGTTGGGCATGATCGGCAAGTCCGAACGTGGCCCGACCGCCATCGAAGCGATCAAGGACAACAAGGCCGTGTACCTGATGGCCGTCGGCGGCGCCGCCTACCTGGTGGCCCAGGCCATCCGCAAATCGAAGGTCCTGGCCTTCGCCGAGCTGGGCATGGAAGCGATCTATGAGTTCGAAGTGAAGGACATGCCGGTCACCGTCGCGGTGGACAGCAAAGGTGAATCGGTACACATCACCGGCCCTGCGCTGTGGCAGAGCAAGATTGCCGAAAGCCTGGCAGTCGAAGTGAAGTAAACCTGCTGTAACAGAGCCCGTTCCCATACCTCGTGGGAGCGGGCTTGCCCCGCGATATGAGCCGTCACTGTTTTCACTTCACCCTGTCGAACTGCTCCGGCCAATCCCTGCGGGTGAACACCTGCCCCTCCTGCCGCACCCGCCGCACCTCCTCCAGGTCGATATCACAGACCAGCCATAGGCTCCCCGCCCGCATCAGCGACGCACTTTCAGCCAGCACCCCGTCCCCCGGCATGCCATGGTCCGGCGGCACGAACAATCCCGCCTTGCCGACGTTCTCGTCCAGCGCTGGCGACCAGGGCGCCAACCCCACGGTCGGGCTCTGCAGCACGGCAACCTGATTCTCCAGCGCCCGCGCCTGGGCGCCGATGCGCACCCGGTGGTAACCGGCCTCGGTATCGGTACAACTGGGGGCTAGAATCAGGTCGGCGCCGCGCTCTGCAAGGGTGCGGGCCAGCATCGGGAACTCGTTGTCGTAGCAGATCAGAATGCCAAGCCGCCCCAGGGCAGTGTCGAACACCGTCAACCCCTGCCCTGGCGCAATATCCCACTGCTCGCGCTCGAAGCGGGTCATCATCAGCTTGTCCTGATGCCCCAGTACACCCTCTGGGCCGAACAGCCAGGCCCGGTTGCGGTAACGGCCATCACCGTCCAACACCGGTGCGCTGCCGGGCTGCAAATAGATGCCCCAACGCCGGGCGATGCCTTCGCACAGCCCCAGCCACGGCTCGATCAACGGCTGGATGCCGGCGATCGAGGCCTGCAGATCGCCCCGTTGCTCAGCGGGCAACTGACCGCTGAGCACCAGCCCGGCGTACTCGGGCAACAGCAACAGCTGCGCGCCCTGGCCCGCCGCCTCGGCGCACAGGCCTTGCAGGTGTTCGGCGTAGGCGTCCCAGTTTTGATACAGCTCGATGGCGTACTGGCAGGCCGCGAGACGGATCATGCCGGCAGCGCCTTGAGCCAGAACGACATGATCTTGCTCGACTGTTCCTGCTCGTCGAGGTCGCGCCAGCTGTAAGTCGTGCGCAGCGAGGGTTCATGCAGAAAGCCACGGTTGCGCCAGAAGCCATGCAATGGCTTGTAGTCCGAAGGCCGACGCGGATGCCCGGCCGGGCGCTCCACCGCGCAGAAGGCGCAGTAGTCGAACTCGGCCAGCTTGTGGGCATAGGACTCGCGCTCGATGAAAAAGCGTACGCCCAGGCCCTGGCCACGGTAGGCCGGCAACAGCACCGACTCGCCGAAGTAGTAGACCGAGGCCGGGTCACGGCCCTGGGCCAGGAACGGCTGCTGGAACTCGGGCGTCTCGTCCACCAGCGGCAGGCCGGTGGAGGCGCCGACCACCTGGTCGCCGTCCAGCGCCAGCACCACCAGGCTGCGCCCGGACTGGGCGTAAGTGGCCAGGTAATCGGCTTCGTAGGCTTCAGTGCCTTGGTAGAGGTAGGGAAACTCGCGGAACACCGTCAGGCGCAGGCGAGCGAGGTCATCGATGTAAGGCGCGATGGCGGCGCCATGGAGCAGGCGGATTTCCATGGGGGCGGTCGTTTTGTCGATGTGGATGACGCGCTCGGCTAAGCCGGGCCTGAGGGGAAACCCTATCATCGGGGCCAGGCCATTCCCTTTCCCCTGCGCGACAGGTATTTCTCCATGACCGCTACCGAACTCGTCACCGCCTACTACAACGCCTTCAACGCCGGCGACATGCCCGCCTTCCTCGCCCTGCTCAGCGAGGACGTGATCCATGACATCAACCAGGGCGAGCGGCAGATGGGCAAGGCCAGGTTCGCCGCCTTCATGGACAAGATGAACCGCTGCTATCGCGAGCGGCTGGCTGACCTGGTGGTGATGCAGAACGCCGAAGGCAACCGCGCGGCGGCGGAGTTCACCGTGCATGGCGAGTACCTGGCCGACGATGAAGGGTTGCCGCCGGCCAAAGGGCAGAAGTACGTACTGGCGGCGGGGGCGTTCTTCTACATTCACTGCGGCAAGATTGCCCGGGTGAGCAATTACTACAACCTCAATGATTGGGTTGAGCAGGTGGGTTGACCCCACTGCCCTCATCGCCGGCAAGCCGGCTCCCACATGGATCGCGCTGTACCTGTGGGAGCCGGCTTGCCGGCGATGAGGGCATCAAAGCCCCTGCATTAACATCAGGCGATACGGGTGCCCAATACTTTCAAGAACGCCGCCAGCCACGCCGGATGCGCAGGCCACGCCGGCGCGGTCACCAGATTGCCATCCACATGCGCCTGGTCCACCGCGATATCAATGAACCGGCCCCCGGCCAGCCGCACTTCCGGCGCACAGGCCGGGTAGGCGCTGCACTCGCGGCCTTCGAGCACCCCGGCCGCCGCCAGCAACTGCGCGCCATGGCACACCGCCGCAATCGGCTTGCCTGCCTGGTCGAACGCCCTCACCAGCTCCAGCACTTTGTCATTCAGGCGCAGGTACTCCGGTGCGCGCCCGCCCGGAATAACCAGCGCGTCATAGCTTTCGGCGCGCACCTGGACGAAGTCGTAGTTCAGGGCGAAGTTGTGCCCGGGCTTCTCGCTGTAGGTCTGCTCGCCCTCGAAGTCGTGGATCGCCGTGCGCACGGTCTGCCCCGCGATCTTCTCCGGGCACACCGCGTGCACGGTATGGCCCACCATGGCCAGGGCCTGGAACGGCACCATCACCTCGTAGTCTTCGACGTAGTCACCGACCAGCATGAGAATCTTCTTCGCCGTCATCGCATCCACTCCTTCCGTTGCTTGGGATCAATCCCAGCACGATAGTCCGCTTTGCCGGCCAGCGATATAAGCCGCTAGTCGCGTCGATTGAGCAGGTTGGCCACCAGCCGGTCCAGCCAGCCCCACAGCCGCTGCTGCACCCGTCGCCACAACGGGCGGGCATGCCAGCGGGCCAGGTCGACCTCCTGGCTCTGGGCGAAATCGCGCTCGAAGCTGGCGGCCACCGCGGCGGTCAGCGGCGGGTCGAGTGCTTCGACGTTGGCTTCGAGGTTGAAGCGCAGGTTCCAGTGGTCGAAGTTGCACGAGCCGACGCTGACCCAGTCGTCCACCAGCACCATCTTCAGGTGCAGGAAGCACGGCTGGTATTCGAAGATCCGTACCCCGGCGCGCAGCAACCGGGGGTAATAACGGTGGCCGGCGTAGCGCACCGCCGGGTGGTCGGTGCGCGGGCCGGTGAGCAGCAGGCGCACGTCGACGCCCTTCTGCGCGGCGCGGCGCAACGAGCGGCGCACGCTGAAGGTGGGCAAGAAGTACGGGGTAGCCAGCCAGATACGCTGCTGGCCGCTGTTCAGCGCGCGCACCAGCGCATGCAGGATGTCCTTGTGCTGGCGGGCATCGGCATAGGCCACCCGGCCCATGCCCTGGCCCTGCGCCGGCACCTGCGGCAAGCGCGGCAGGCCAAAGCCTTCGGGCGGGCGCCAGGCGGTACGGCGCTGGTTGGCGGTCCATTGACGGTCGAACAGCAGTTGCCAATCGCCGACCAACGGCCCCTGGATACCCACCATCACTTCGTGCCATTCGCTGGTGGGCTCGTCGGGCTGCCAGAACTCGTCGGTGACACCGGTGCCACCGACCACCGCCCAGCGCTCGTCCACCAGCAGCAGCTTGCGGTGGTCGCGGTACAGGTTGCGCAAGCCCCGGCGCCAGCGCAGGCGGTTGTACCAGCGCAGGTAGACGCCAGCCGCCAGCAACCGCTGGCGCAAGGCCGTTGGGAAGGCCAAGGACCCGTAGTCGTCGAACAGGCAGCGCACCCGCACGCCACGCCGTGCGGCCTGCTCCAGGGCATCCACCACCGCCTCGGCGCAAGCGCCGCCTTCGACCAGGTACAGCTCCAGGTCAACCTGGAGCTCGGCGCGCACGATGGCCAGCAGCATGCGCGGGAAGAATTCGGGGCCATCGATCAGCAGTTCGAACTGGTTGCCATCCCGCCAGGGGAAGACCGGCCCCGGCATGTCAGCGGGCGTTGAAGATCAGCACCGCATTCACCGGCACCGACGGGTTGATCGACTTGAGCCCGGCGAGCTTGCGCAAGTGCTCGAGGCCCGGCAACAGGCCGAAGTCACTGGCGTGCAGGATCAGCGGTTCGAGGGTCACCACCTGGAACCGCCGCTCGTCCAGGCGCGTGGCCAGCAGCAGGGTGTTGTAGCTGTGGGTCTGGCCATGCAGCGTGACGTTCACCGGCAGGCGCAGCTCCAGCTGGGCGCCATTGGCCAGGTCGTTGATCGGGCGCAGGTCGATCTGCGCCTGCACCTTGCCTTCGGCGAAGCGCTCGACTTCGAACAAATCGTCGCGCATGCGCTCGTCACGCAGCGGGATACCGCTGCTGACCGAGTCCATTTCGATGCTCACTTCGGCCGCGCCCTTGCGGTCGACCTTGCCATGCAGCACCAGGAAGCGGTTCACCTCGGCGATCTCGCCATTCTTGCCGGTGACGAAGGACAGCCGCGACGACTCCCCATCCAGGTGCCAGTTGGCATGAGCGGGCAGGCCGACGGCCATGAACAGGGGCAGCAGCAGCGAGGGCAGCAGACGGGACGGCTTGAACATGTGAAATCCTGTTACACAAGGCCGTCAACCTTACCCGCACGGTTTCACGGCAGCAAGCGGCAGCCCGCCCGTGCGCCCAGCCAGGCCGCCTGGTGGCGGCGGCCCAGACCTTCGGCGCTGACCTGGCGGCCAGCACTGTCTTCCTCAAGCAGCCCCAGCGGCAGGTACTGCTGTACATAGCCGCGACAGTAGGCCTGGTCGAACCCCATGACGAAACGGCACGAGCAGTACTCCTTGGCCGAATAGGCCGAGAGGATGCCGGGGAAGTCCGCCAACGCCTGGCGCTCGTGCCAGGCCCAGGCCAACAGGGCCACCATCAACAGCAGGGCGACCCGTTTCATGCACCCTCCCCGGCCAGCGCGGCCAGCACGCGCTTGAGCAATTCGTTGTGGCTGTAGCTGCCGTCGCGATCATCGGCGTAGCGCACGATCACCAGCTTCTGCGCCGGCAGTACATACAGGGCCTGGCCCCAATGCCCAAGGGCCGCGAAGGTATCCACCGGCGCGGCGGGCCAGGGCACAGGCTGGCCGGGCAGCGGCTGGTTGAGCCACCAGTGGCCGCCCGGGTTGGCCTCGCCGGGTATCGGCTCGGCCTGTTCGAACAAGGCGCGGTTGAAGGTGACCCAGTCGGCGGGCAACAACTGCCGCCCGTCCCAGCGCCCCCCGCGCTGCATCAGCAGGCCGATGCGGGCCAGGTCGCGGGCCGTCAGGTAAAGGTAGGAGGAGCCAACGAAGGTGCCCGCCTCGTCGCGCTCCCACACCGCGCTGTCGATGCCCAGCGGGGTGAACAGCGCCTGCCAGGGATAGTCGTCGTACTGGCCGGCGCCGAGCATGCCACGCAAGGTGGCGGCCAGCAGGTTGCTGTCGCCGCTGGAGTAGGCAAAGCGCTGGCCGGGCGCGCTGGCGGCAGGCATGGCCGCGGTGTAGGCCGCCATGTCGGCGCGGCCACGGGTGTAGAGCATGGCCACCACCGACGACTTCAGCGGTGCGTATTCATAGTCCTCTTGCCAAGCCAGGCCGCTGGCCCAGTGCAACAGGTCGCGCAGCCGCAGTGCGGGGTGTTGCTGCAAGGGCGGGTAATAGCGGGCAGCGGGGTCATCGAGCTTGAAGCGGCCTTCGCCGTAGGCGACGCCCATGACCGTCGCCAGCACGCTCTTGCTCACCGACCAGGTCAGGTGCGGGGTGTCGGCGCGGGTCGGGGCGGCGTAGCGTTCGTGGAGGATGCGGCCATCGCGGATGATCAGCAGGGCGTCGGTGCGGATGCCGGTGCGCTCGGGGCTGCGCGCGGGGAAGGCGTAGGTGTCGACGGCTTGCCAGTCGATCGCGGCGGGGTCGACCGGCCAGGTGGGGATGGGCCAGTCTTCGGCCCAGACGGGGCTCACGGCCATCACCAGGATCAACCACAGTGCCTTCATCTTGATCGCCTTGATTGGGGCTGCTTCGCAGCCCTTTCGCGGCACAAGGCCGCTCCTACAGGGAATCGCGACCCCTTGTAGGAGCGGCCTTGTGCCGCGAAAGGGCCGCAAAGCGGCCCCGGGGCCAACAGATCACCCAGCCTCTCAGGCTTTCATGACAATCCTGCAGCGCTCCACGCCTTGCCCAGGCGCTTTTCCCGTGCAGCACTCGCCAGCGCCAGCAGCCCCTGGTCCCGCTGCCACAACTGCGCCCAATGCTCGGGCCCTGCGCTCAAGGCCTTGTCGATCTCCCCACGCAGGCTGTGAAACTGGGCAAACAAACCACCCAGCAACAGATGACCGGCAATACTGTCGGCACACTGCCGGCTACCCTCGGCACAACCGGCCAGCAGGCTGACCAGGCGCAAACGCAGGTCCTGCGGCCAGGCGCATTCCTGGGCCACGCCATGCAGCCAGGCCACCAGGGCGCTGAGTACATAAAGGTCTTCGAGGGAGCGGAAGGGTTTGACGTAGGCATCCCAGCCGTCGCCAGCCAGCAATTCGCAGGCGGCGTCCTTGAGCAGCAGCCGGCCATGGCCCACCTCGGGCATCAGCGGCAGGGTCGGCAAGGCCTCCAAGGCTACCCCCGGCTCGCCGGGGTAGACCACCGCCAGCTGCAACCGCACCGCCTCGCCAGGCGCTTCGCTGCGCGCCGCCACCAGCAGCCATTCGGCATCCAGCCCGGCAGTGACGAAATCCTTGCTGCCGGTCAGGCGCAGGCCGTCGAGGCGGGTGTGCATGTCGGCCGGGCGCACGCTGCGCCGTTCGGTGGCGCACAAGGCGCCGAGGCTGGCCGGCGCACTGGGCCAAAGCACCCGCAGCGCCGCCTGGTAACCGATCAGAAACGCCAGGCCCGGGGTGGCCATGGCGCGCCCACCCAGCACCGCCAGCTCAAACGGCGCCACTGCGCCGAGGCGCTCCAGCACCGCTGAGTAGATGTCTCCCAGGGGCGTCACCAGTGGATGACGCAGCGGGTCATTGAGGCGTTGCAACCAGGCCATGGGGCGCTCCTTCAAAGGGGTGTGTCACGCAAGCATCACCAAAGGTTCATGGGGGTGACACCGCGCGTACCTAGGCTGACTTTGCACAACAAAGCCGACCGGCCGCAACCCTTTGGCTGGCTTATGGAGACTCGCAATGACTCGGATCGCTCGCTCTGGCGACAACAGCCCTGAACGCCGTCTGCAAGCCGAACGCCTGGTTGGCGAGGCGGCCCTGCAGGAAGCACAGGCCCTGCGCTACAAGGTGTTCAGCGCCGAATTCAAGGCCAAGCTAAAAGGCGCCGAGCAGGGCCTGGACATGGACGACTACGACATCCACTGCCGCCACATTGGCGTGCGTGACCTGGTCACCGGCAAACTGGTGGCCACCACCCGCCTGCTCGACCACCAGGCCGCCAGCAGCCTGGGGCGCTTCTACAGCGAAGAAGAATTCCGCCTGCACGGCCTGCTGCAGCTGCAGGGCCCGATCCTTGAACTGGGCCGTACCTGCGTCGACGCCGACTACCGCAACGGCGGCACCATCGCCGTGCTCTGGGGGGAGCTTGCCGAGGTGCTCAACGAAGGCCGCTACAGCTACCTGATGGGCTGCGCCAGCATCCCCATGCAGGATGGCGGCGTGCAGGCCCACGCGATCATGCAGCGCCTGCGCGACCGCTACCTGTGCACCGAACACCTGCGCGCTGAACCCAAGAACCCGCTGCCCAGCCTGGATATCCCCGGCAACGTCATCACCGAGATGCCGCCGCTGCTCAAGGCCTACATGCGCCTGGGCGCGAAGATCTGCGGCGAGCCGTGCTGGGACGAGGATTTCCAGGTCGCCGATGTGTTCATCCTGCTCAAGCGCGACGACCTCTGCCCGCGTTACGCCCGCCACTTCAAGGCGGCGGTCTGATGCCGCGCCTGCGGGCCAGCGCCCGCCTGCTGCGGTTGTTCATGGTCCTGGCCTTGGGCTTGGGCCTGGCCAGCCTGATCGCCGTGGGCGAACGCCTGGGGTTCAAGGCATCGCTTGAACGCCGCCAGCGCTGGACGCGTATGTTCATGCAACGCCTGGTCGGCGCCCTGCCCTTCGAGGTGCGGGTGGTCGGCACGTTGCCGCAGCGGCCGATGCTGTGGGTCAGCAACCACGTGTCGTGGACCGATATCCCCCTGCTGGGCATGCTCACCCCGCTGTCGTTCCTGTCCAAGGCCGAGGTGCGCCACTGGCCGGTGGCCGGCTGGCTGGCCGAGAAGGCCGGCACCTTGTTCATCCGCCGGGGCGGTGGCGACGGCCAGCGCCTGCGCGAACAGATCAGCGGCCAGCTGGGGCAACGCCAACCGCTGCTGATCTTCCCCGAAGGCACCACCACCGATGGCCGTAGCCTGCGTACCTTCCATGGTCGCCTGCTGGCGGGCGCCATCGACCACGGTACCCCAGTGCAGCCCGTGGCGATTCAGTACCTGCGTGGCGGCGAGCCTGACCTGATTGCCCCCTTCATTGGCGACGACGACCTGGTCTCGCACCTGATGCGCCTGTTCGGCCAGGACCGTGGCGAGGTGGTGATCCACCTGCTGCCACCGGTCAGCAGCGCCGACAAGGAGCGCGCCGCACTGGCCTTCCAGGCCCAGCAGGCAATTCAACTGGCGCTGTTCGGCGCCGACGCGGTAGAAACAGCGCCGCGACGCCAGGCGCGTGCCGCCTGAGGCTCAGGCACGCACGTAGCGTTGGCGCAGCAGGTCGCTGAAGGCGTCCACCAGCAGCACCAGCACCAGCATGGCGATGATCACCGTGCTGGCCTGGGCCTCCTGGAACAGGCTCAGGGTGGTGTAGAGCATCTGCCCCAGGCCGCCTGCGCCGACGAAGCCCAGCACGCTGGCCATGCGGATGTTGTTCTCCCAGCGGTACAGGCTGTACGCCAGCAACTGCGGCCACAGGTTGGGCAAGGTACCGAAGCAGAACGCCGCAACCTGGCTGCCGCCCTGCAGGCGGATCGCCGCCGCCGGTTCAGGCGGCGCATTCTCCAGCGCTTCGGCGAACAGGCGCCCGAGCACACCGGCGGTGTGCAGCGCCAAGGCCAGGGTGCCGGCATTGGGCCCCAGCCCTGCGGCCAACACCGTCAGCGCCGCCCACACCAGTTCAGGGATTGCCCGCAGCGCATTGAGCAGCAACCGCGTCGCGCCCTGCAACGGCCAGCCGAAGCGGCCAGCGGCGGGCAGCGCCAGCAGCATGCCGAGGGCCATCGCCAGCAGAGTGCCCAACCCGGGCATGGCCAGGGTTTCCAAAGCGCCCCAACCCACCGCACGCAGATGCCCGGCAGTCAGGTCCGGGTGCAGGAAGCGCCCGGCGTACTCGCCCATCTGCGCCAGCCCGCCATTGCCGACCACGGCCTGCATGTCCAGCTCAAGGTAGGTGAACGAGGCCAGCACCGCGGCAACGATCGCCAGCAGCACCAGCAGGTTGATCGCCCGGTTCATGCCAACCTCCCGCGCAGCAGGCGGCTGAGGATATCGGCGAGCGTCACCAGCGCCAGGAACGCCAGCAGCATGCTGGCCACCTCGGCGCCGGCGAACATGCGCATCGACAGGTCGATCTGCTGCCCCAGGCCGCCGGCGCCGACGAAGCCCATCACCACCGAGGCGCGCACCGCGCACTCCCAGCGGTACACGGTGTACGACACCACCTCGGCCGCCGCGTTGGGCAGGATGCCGTAGCAGAAGGCCGCCAGCCGCCCGCTGCCGGCCTGCAGCAAGGCGTGGGCCGGGCGCTGGTCGACCGACTCGAAGATTTCCGCATAGACCTTGCCGAGCATGCCGCTGTAGGTGATGGCGATGGCCAGCACCCCGGCGGTCGGCCCCAGGCCCACGGCGCGCACGAACAACAGCGCCCAGACGATCTCCGGCACGCTGCGCAGGAACACCAGCAGCCCCCGCACCGGCAGGCGCAGGGTGCGCGACCAGCCGCCCGCCCTGCCTCCCCGGGACGCCGCGCGCAGCGACAGCGCGCGACTCGCCAGCAAGCTGGCCGGCATCGCCAGCAGCAGCGCCAGGGTCATGCCGGCGGTAGCCACGGCCAAGGTCTGCAACGTGGCCTGCCACAGCAGGCCGAGGAAGTCGCGGTCATGGGCCGGCGGCCAGAAGCCCGCGACGAAGCTTGCCATCTGCTGACGGTTTTCTGCCTGCAGCAACACGCCGGGGTTCAGTTCACTCAGTTGCAGCCCTGGCCACAGCAAAGCCAGGCACAGCAGCGTCACCAGCAGGCGCGGCAGCGCCGCCGGATCGCGGGCGTCAGTGTTCAGCATCGCGGGATCTGCACGGTCAGGGTCGGGCCTGGCGTCACTGGCGAGGCCAGCTGTTCGTTGGCATAGAGCGCATCGAGCAGGCCCTGAGTCACCGCCGTGGCTGGGCAATCGAAGGCCACCTGGCCCTCACGGATGCCCACCACTCGCGGGAAGTGCGCCAGCGCCAGCTCCACGGCGTGCAGGCTGGCCACCAGCGTCACGCCCTTCGCCACGGCGTAGCGGTTGAGCAGTGCCAGGCTGTGGTCGGCCAATACCGGGTCCATCGCCGACACCGGCTCGTCGGTCAGCAACACCTCCGGTTGCTGGTACAAGGCACGGGCAATGCCGACCCGCTGCAACTGGCCACCGGACAACTGCCCGCACTGCACGAACAGCTTGTCCGCCAGGCCCAGCTCGGCCAGCACCTGGCGCACGCCAGGCACATCGCTCGGGTGCAACAGGTTGAGCAGGCCACGCAAGGTGCTCCATTGCCCCAGGCGCCCGGCTTGCACGGCCGTCACCACCCGCTGGCGGGGGGGCAGCGGTGGCGCCTGGTGCACCAGCGCCACCCGTGCGCGCAGGCGCTGGCGGGCGCCTGCCGACAGCGCCCAGGGTTGCGTTGCCAGCAGTTCCAGGTGCCCGGCGCTGGGTTGCACGGCCGTGGCCATCAAATGCAGCAGGCTGGACTTGCCCGCCCCGGACGGGCCGATGATCGCCACCCGTTCGCCCGTTTCGATACGCAGGTCGACCGCGTTCAGGGCCTGGACCTGGCCATGGCGCAGGCCGGCCCCTTGCAGACGGATACTCACTTGAGCAGGCCGGCCTCACGGGCGGCTTGCTCGGTGCCCTGGTAGTTCTCGGGCTTGGTCTCGATGAAGCGGCTGGCGGCCTGCAGGTCGAGGATCGCCTTCTGCTCCGGCTTGGCCGGGTCGAGGGCGAGAAAGGCCTGCTTGATCTTTTCCTTGAGCGCCGGGTCCATGTTGCCGCGCACGGTCCAGTTGTAGTCGTAGTAGGTCGGGGTAGTGGCGAACACTTTCACCTTGCTGGTATCGACCTTGCCGGCATCCACCAGCTTCTGCCACACGCTGGCGTTGAGCACGCCGCCGTCGACCTTGCCGGCCGCTACCCAGGCCACGGTGGCGTCGTGGGCACCGGAGTAGGCGACGCGGCTGAAGTAGTCCTCCGGCTTGATGTTGTCTTCTTTCAACATGAAGTAGCGCGGCATCAGGCTGCCGGAGGTGGACGAGATGGAGCCGAAGGCGAAGGTCTTGCCCTTGAGGTCCTTCAGGCTCTTCACGTCGGGGTTGGCGGTGATGAACTTGCTGGTGAACTGGGCGTCCTGTTCACGCTGCACCAGCGGGGTGGCGGCCGGGTCCTTCAGGTGCACCTGAACGAAGGTGAAGCCGCCCAGCCAGGCCAGGTCCAGGCGGTTGCTGGCCAGCGACTCGACCACCGCCGGGTAGTCGGCGACCGGGACGAACTGCACCTTCATCCCCAGCTGCTTCTCCAGGTACTCGCCCAGTGGCTTGAACTTGCGCAGCAGTTCGGTCGGCGCTTCATCGGGGATGGCGCTGACCCGCAGTACATCGGCAGCCTGGGCAACGATGGCGCAGCAGGACAGCACGAGGCCGGCAGCGAGTGCCAGAGGGCGTTTGAGCATGGGGGTTCTCCGAATTTGAAAGCAGCTTCAAGCTGCGAGCGCCAAGCGGCAAGATGAAAGCAAGGCAGCGTGCCGACAGCTTCGACTTGCAGCTTGAGGCTACAAAGTTGCAGCTGTGTCGAGGAATTATAAGAGCCGCTGGCGCAAAGGCCAGCTTTGCTACAATCGCGCCACTATTTGTGCAGAGGTGCGTATGAGCGAGCCGATTCGTCTGACCCAGTACAGCCACGGCGCCGGTTGTGGCTGCAAGATCTCCCCCAAGGTGCTGGATGTGATCCTCGCCGAGAGCGGCACCCAGGCCCTGGACCCGAAACTGTGGGTCGGCAACGCCTCGCGCGACGACGCCGCCGTGTACGCCCTGGATGAAGAACGCGGCGTGGTCTCGACCACCGACTTCTTCATGCCCATCGTCGACGACCCCTACGACTTCGGGCGCATCGCCGCCACCAACGCCATCAGCGACATCTACGCCATGGGCGGCGACCCGCTGATGGCCATCGCCATCCTCGGCTGGCCGGTCAATGTGCTGCCGCCGGAAGTGGCCCGCGAAGTCATCCGTGGTGGCCGCGCCGTATGCGCCGAAGCCGGCATCCCGCTGGCCGGCGGCCACTCCATCGACGCCCCCGAGCCGATCTTCGGCCTGGCCGTCACCGGTGTGGTGAGCAAGCGCCACCTAAAGCGCAACGACACCGCCAGCGTGGGCTGCCGCCTGTACCTGACCAAGCCGCTGGGCATCGGCATCCTCACCACGGCCGAGAAAAAAGCCAAGCTGCGCGACGAAGACCGTGGCCTGGCCCGCGACTGGATGTGCACCCTCAACACCCCGGGCAGCCGCTTCGGCAAGCTCGACGGCGTCAAGGCCATGACCGACGTCACCGGCTTCGGCCTGCTCGGCCACCTGGTCGAAGTCGCCGAAGGCAGTAAGCTCACCGCACGCCTGCAGTTCGCCGCCGTGCCACGCCTGCCCAGCGTCGACCACTACCTGGCCGAAGGCTGCATCCCCGGCGGCACGCTGCGTAACTACGAAAGCTACGGGCACAAGATCGGCGCCCTGACCGACGACCAGAAACACCTGCTGTGCGACCCGCAGACCAGTGGAGGCCTGCTGGTGGCGGTCAGCCCTGAAGGCGAAGCCGAGTTCCTGGCCGTGGCTGGCGAACTGAACCTCGCACTGGCACCCATCGGTGAACTGGTGGAGCGACAGAGCCACGCAGTCGAGGTGATCTGATGCGCCCCGACTGCACCCACCTGAAACAGCTGTTCCTCGACAACGTGCCGATGATGGACATGCGCGCCCCCGTCGAATTCAACAAAGGCGCCTTCCCCGGCGTGGTCAACCTGCCGCTGATGACCGACCAGGAGCGGCAGAAGGTCGGCACCTGCTACAAGCAGCAGGGCCAGGCCGCCGCCATCGCCCTTGGCCACCAGTTGGTCAACGGCGCGGTGAAAGCGCAACGCCTGGAAGCCTGGGCGGCGTTCGCCCAGGCCCACCCCGACGGCTACCTGTATTGCTTCCGTGGCGGCCTGCGCTCGCAGATCGTCCAGGGCTGGCTCAAGGAAGCCGGCATCCAGTACCCCAAAGTGGTCGGTGGCTACAAGGCCATGCGCACCCTGCTGCTGGAAACCACCCAGCAGGCAGTCGCGCAGTGCGACTTCGTGCTGCTGGGCGGCCTCACCGGCACCGGCAAGACCGACGTGCTGCACCAGCTGGACAACGTGCTGGACCTGGAAGGCCATGCCAACCACCGCGGCTCCAGCTTTGGCAAGCGCGCCACCGCGCAACCGGCGCAGATCGACTTCGAGAACGCACTGGGCATCGATGTGTTGAAAAAGCGCGACCGGGGCATCGAGCAGTTCGTACTGGAAGACGAGGGCCGGATCGTGGGCAGCTGCACGGTGCCACTGGAGCTCTACCAAGGCATGCAGCAGTACCCGCTGGTGTGGCTGGAGGACAGTTTCGACAGCCGCGTGGAACGCATCCTGCGTGATTACGTGACCAACCTGTGTGCCGAATTCGTAGCCGTGCATGGTGAAGAAGATGGCCGCAGGCTGTACGCCGAGCGCTTGCGCCAGAGCATGGCCAATATCCACAAACGCTTGGGCGGCGAGCGGTTCCAGCGGTTGTCCGAACTGCTCGGCCAGGCCCTCGACGAGCAGTTGCGCAGCGGGGATGTGAGCCTGCACCGAGGCTGGATCGAAGGGTTGCTCAAGGAATACTACGACCCGATGTACGCCTACCAGCGCGACGCCAAGGCCGGGCGCATCGAATTTGCCGGGGATGCGCGGGAGGTGCGCGAGTACCTCAAGGCCCGGGCCCGGCGCACAGCACGTATCGCCTGAAGCACGGGGCATCAGTGGTTGTAGAGTTTGAATTGACGATCAATCCAGATCTCATGGAACACCCGGCCACTGCGATAGCCGACCATCGCCACCAGGTCATGAGCCCTGAACGCCAGCAGTCGAACATCCTCGGTGAGGAATGACGGCAGCGTAGCCTTGATGCTGCCATGGGCGATGGTCTCGGTTCCGTAGCCGTGCCGGTGCAACTGCCGAATGTCCCGCCAGGTGCGCTGGCTGATCTGGCGCAGCCTCTGCAGCATCTTGGCGCGCTCCAGTTGCTGGCAATCCTCGATGCACCAACCCGGTTGCAGGTATTCCAACGAGAATACCGGGGGCTTCAATTCGGAATCATCGGCGTCGGCAGCGACCTGCCGCGCTTTGATCTGGGCGCTGTGTGCGTCTCGGTCCTTGATCCGCTTGCGTGCCATGGTTCAGTTCACCAGGTGGCTCCTGAAATAACGCTCCATCTCGTGCCGAGGTATTTCCCGGCTGAACGCGCCCTCCTGATAGTTGTCCCGCCAAGGGTCTTCCTCGTGGGTCAACTGGCGAAGCTTCCAGGCGGAATACTGGCCATACACTTCGAACACCTCTGCGATCAGCCGCGACTGCTCACGGGAGAACATCGTGGGTTCGAACAGAGCCGGAGCGGGGATGGGGTTGGAACCATGCTGGCTGAAACAGCGATACAGTTCAGGCACTACCGGGCCATGCATCCAGGCTTCGATACGGTCCTCGAACAACGGCTTGCCCAGCAGCGCCAGGCTGAAACCCTGGGCGTAATAGACCAGCTTCTGTAGCTTGAGATTGGAGATTTCGCCGGCCTCACCTTCCAGCGTGAGGAAGTGGTTGGCGACATCGATGCTGACAGGCATGGTGCCCTCCCGTGGGCTGATGAGCAATTTCGACAGGGCAATCCTTGCCCTGCCGAGGCTGTACAAAAATACAGCTCACAGGGCGCAGAGGAAACCCGCACAAGGGGCCCAATCTGTAAGCTGATGCTGCATCACTGCCCCGGGCTGAGCACCCGTTCCAGCTCCGCCGCGCGGTCCTTGCTCATGTCCATCAAGCACATCGCCCCTTCGATGCGGTACAGGCTGCCGCTGCTCAAGGTGCCGTGGAACGCGCAGTTGCCGTCGCGGTACTTGATCCAGCTGCGCTGCACCTCGCGCAGGTCTTTCTGCTGCTGGCCCTCGAGCTTGGCCATCAGTTGCTTGTAGACCCGGTTCAGGCGCTCATCCTGCAGTTTGGTCTCGGCCTGGATGCAGGCGCTCATGGCCACGGTACTGGAAGCCTTGTCCATGCACTGGGTGTAGCTGGACGAGTAGTCTTCGGCCTGGGCCGCAGTGATGGCCAGCAGGGTGCTGCCGGCGAGCAGATAACGCTTGAGCATGGGTAATCCTTTCACGGGTAATCGGCGCACAGCCTAGCACTCGGCCAACGCTGTGGCCGTACACAAAGTCTGAAGTTGCCTGCGCAGCCAACGGTGCCCGGCATCCCCCTCGCGGCGCGAATGCCAGGCCTGGCAGAAGGTGAATGGCGCAATCGCCAGCGGTGGCGGGAACTGGCGCAAGGCAGGGTCCAGGCGGGCGCCCACCAGGCTGCGGCGGGCCACCGTCAGCACCAGATCGGTACCGGCGAGCACCCCTTGGGCAGCCCCCCAATGAGGCAGGGTAAGGGCGATGCGACGACGCGCACCGAGTGCGCCAAGGGCCAGGTCGATTTCGTTGTCGATCCCCGGGCGCACCGCCACCAGCACATGGGGCCGGGCCAGCCACTGGGCAAAGTCCAGCCCGCCGCGCGGCGGCAACGTGCCACGGTCGGCCAGGCAGACGAACGACTCCTCGAACAGCACCTGCTCGCAGACCTCGGCTGGCAACTCGGGAAATACGCCCAGCGCCAGGTCGGTCTCACCATCGATCAGTTGCCCGAGCATCGCCTCGCGGCTGCCCTGGGACACCACCAGGTCGATGCCCGGCGCCTGCTCGCGCAACAGCCGCATCAACGCCGGCAGCACCACCCGCGCGCCGTAGTCCGACATCGCCAGGCGGAAGGTGCGGCGCGCACGGCCCGGCTCAAAGCCAGGGCTGCCGAGCAGGCCATCGAGCTGTTGCAGCGCCTGCTGCAAAGGCTCGCGCAGGGCTTCGGCACGGGCACTCAGTTGTAACCCGCCGCCCCGACGGACCAGCAACGGGTCGGCGAAAATCTCGCGTAGCTGGGCCAGCGCGTGGCTGACCGCCGGTTGGCTGCGGTGCAGGCGCAGGGCAGCACGCGAAACGTGCTGTTCGCTGAGCAGGGCGTGCAGGGTGAGCAGCAGGTTGAGGTCGATGCGGCGCAAATCATCCATGGTGCGAATACAGCCTGTTCGAAATTCGAATTTCCATCATTCAAATGCATATTCGAGACTGGGGCCAGGTTTTCGTAAAGGAGTAGACACCATGCCCAACAGTCTTTTTGCCGCCCTGCCCTTGCTGATCGCCCTGCTCGCGGGGGCCGCCGTGCCGTTTCAGGCCGGCAGCAATGCAGCCCTCGGGCGCTTGCTGGGGCACCCTTTGTGGGCCGCTGGGGTGTCGTTGCTGGTCAGCCTGCTGATGCTGGTACCCGCCCTGCTGCTGATGCGGGCGCCGCTGCCGCAGTTGCAGAACCTCGCCCAGGCCCCGTGGTGGGCATGGTTCGGTGGGGTTGCCGGGGTGCTCTACATCACCGCCGCGCTGGTACTCACGCCACGCCTTGGCGCTGCCGGGTTCATCGTCTGCGTGGTGGCCGGGCAAGTGCTGTCGTCGCTGTTGATCGACCAGTTCGGGCTGATGGGGTTGCCGGAACGGCCGGTCAACCTGTTGCGCCTGGCGGGGGTGGGGATGATCGTGGCGGGGATGCTGGTGGTGCAGTGGGGGACGGTGCGTTGAATCGCGGGGCTTGCACAGGCGTTGTAGGAGCGGCCTTGCGCCGCGAAAGGGCTGCGAAGCGGCCCCAGGATCTGAGCCACACCACAAGATTGCCGGGGCTGCTATGCAGCCCTTTCGCGGCACAAGGCCGCTCCTACAGGGATCGCACATTCCCTTTCATAGGTTCAAAAGGCCTGCGGTAGCTCGGGCGGCATGAGCACCTTGTGCGCTTCGAACTGCAGCTCGGGCATCTGCGTGGCGTAACAGAACGTTGCCCCAAGCGCCGCCATCAACGCCACATCCAGCCAGCGCCAGCCCGGCACGTCCGCTGCGGACTTCGCCTTCCAGCACCACCATGCCTGCCCTAGGGTAAAGACCAGGATGGCCAGCAGCCACAAGTAAAACCCGGCACCAAACCCGCTGAGGTCGTGGAAGGCATAGCTTTGGTTATCCGGCAGCCGTTCGACCGCGAAACTGCTGGCCGCCAGGTACAGCGCCAGCAGGCCGCACGCCAGCGCCAGCCTGCGGAACCGGCGATGGGCAAGGACCGCCAAGGCCAGCAAGGGGTTGGCAAACCACTGGTACAACCCGAAGGGGATCCCCCACGGCCCGTACAGCAGCATCTGCAACGCCGGCAAATGCCGCCCGGCACCGGTCAAGGCACCGTCGAACGCCAGGCTCAGCAGGTACAGGGCCAGGCTTGTGGTCAGGTAAAAAGCGGGCAAGTAAGGCACCTGGTGGCAGCGGGACGAAGTGCGACCTTAACCCAGCCCTCGGCGTCATTCCAAACCGGATGCAGGTTCGACAACCTCGGCCGATGGGCTGATCTGTACGCCCAGGCTCGGCATCTGGGTCGCAACAATGATCAAAGCCACCAGCACCGCAATCAGCAGCCCATCGAACCAGCGCCAAGCCGGCATGCCTTGCGCCGAACGCGCCTTGCGGCACCACCAGCCCTGCCCCAGGCAGAACAGCAGAACCGCCAGCGCCCACAGGTAATAACCGGCACCAAAGCCGGTCAGTGGCAGGAAGTCATAGCTGCGGTTGTCCGGCAGCCGCTCGATGCCCAGGCAACTGAGCGCCAGGCCCAGGGCGATCAGCCCTGCGCCAAGCGCCACCCGGGGAAAGCGTCGGCGGGCGAGTATCGCCAGGCCCAGCAGCGGGTTGGCAAACCACTGGTAGAGCCCGAAGGCAATGCCCCACGGGCCCATGATCAGGATCTGCAGCGCCGGCATATGCCCGTCGACACCCATCGACAGGCCGTCGAAACACAAGCTCAGCAAGAACAACAGCAGGGTGAAACTCACATAGAAAGCAGGCAACCGCAGGCTCCATCCGAAGGCGCTAACGAATATCAGGCGACAGGCGGCTCGAGCAGCAACCCGTAAAGCCCCGAATCGGACAACTCGCCGGCCACGCACCAGCGCGCGCGCAGCGTGCCTTCCAGCACGAAGCCCTGGCGCTCCAGGGTGCGTGCCGAACCGTGGTTGCGAGGGTCGATTTCCGCCTCCAGGCGGCGCAGGTGCAGGGTGTGGGCCAGGTAGTCGATGAAGCAGGTCAGCGCTTCGTCCATGTAACCGCGGCCCTGCACCGACTTGGCCAGGCAGTAGCCGATCTCGCCGCGGCGCGAGCCCTCTTCAAGGTTGAACAGCTGGACCATGCCGATCAGCTCGCCGTTGTCGCGACGGTACATGCCCAACTTGAGCAACTGGCCGGCGGCATAGGCTTCACGGTCGGCGGCCAGGGCGCTCTCGGCCTCGGCCAGGGTTTGCCAGGGGGCGTGGTACCAGTAACGCATCACTTCGGGGTCGGCCATGATGGTCAGCCACTGCTGCGCATCGCCATGGCGCATGGGGCGCAGCTGCAGGCGTGGGCTTTGCAGGCTCAGGTCGCTGGGGAAACTGCGGGGGTCGGGCACGCCGGGACTCCTGTCCGGTGGTGGGGAAGTGACAGTCTAGCGACAGTGAGTGCTGCAACGCACGTCAGCCAAAAGCAGAAGAACGCGTTGAACACTGAATTGCCTAACTGACATTTGAGACTAAGGCTACAGAGGCCATCCCATCCTTCGACGACGGCCATGTACAAAAAGGCCAGAAACACGCAAAAAAACAAGAAATAAAATGCGCAAAAAAAGTATCTTACAAATCATAAAACCCAGAATTCATGCAGGCTACAGAGCAATAAAATGTGAAAAAAAATACGCAACTTCTTTGCGGTGAATGTTCTACGCTGCAGCCATGACTCAACGACGTACTCATTCCTATGCCATTGATCACCGATAGAAACTGGCTCAACCCGATTCTGACTGAGGCATTGCCGCACTCAATGCTGCAGAAGGCTGACACTCTCCCCGCAAAGGCGGCTTTTCTCGCTGGACGTCTTGCGCCTGAAACCGCAGCACGCTTGGGTAAATTGCTGCGGATCACCAATACGTACTACTCGAACCTGATCGAAGGCCAGTACACCGAGCCTGCAGCCATGCAGCGGGCTCAAAATGCGCCGAAGAAGGAGCGCGAGCTACTGCGCGACTTGGCTTTCAAGCATATGGAAGTCCAGCGTCTGTTCGAGCGCGTACTTAGCCGATATCCCATAGATTTTCGCGACATGTTTTCGCCTCGATTCATCAGCGCCGTGCACGAGCGCCTTTTTGAAGGCGCGGATGAAAATAGCCGACGACTTTCGGATGGGCGGCTGCTGGTGCCTGGCGCACTGCGGATAGCTCCTGATGAAGAAGTCATGGTCGGCAACCACGCAGCGCCAGCGGCTATGGCTGTTGTGCCCATGCTTGAACACCTCCAGACGGGTTTCGGTGTCAACAACGACCCCCGCAGACGACTCATTTCTACCTTGGCCTACCATCACCGTCTGGCGTGGGTACACCCGTTTCTAGATGGCAATGGCCGCGTCGCCCGTATGGTTACCCACCTGCAATTGGTACAGCTTGGGCTACAACCTTCGCTTTGGTCACTCTCTCGCGGATTGGCCCGCAAGCATGTGGACTACTACAGAGTCCTGGCCATGGCCGATCGGCCTAGAGAGGGGGATTTGGATGGACGGGGGCAGATGTCACAGAAGCACTATTTTGCCTTTATCGAATTCATGTTGGATGTTTGCCACGACCAGGTGGATTACATGATTCAGGCATTGGACCGTGACAAGCTGCGTGAACGCGTGATCAGGGCATTCAAAACCAATGAACGTCTGTTGGAAGCCGGTATCCGCCCGGAGTCCGCACCTGCGGTGCTTGCCCTGATCATGCAAGGTGCGATTCCACGTGCGGAATTCAAAACGTTCACAGGGCTGTCATCACGCCTTGCCACAGACGAGCTTTCCCGGCTCATCAAAACGGGCGTAGTGGTAAGCCCAACCCCCAAATCTCGAATCGTGGAGCCGGGGCTTCCAGCCTGGTTCGCACAGGACATATTCCCGGACCTTCATCGTCGCTTTCAGTAACTCAGATGCGAACCCGGGCAGCACCACATGTTGGGATTGCCTTGTAGCCAAACGGCGCTATCGGTGCTGATTTTCAGCCCCAATAGCGCGTACCTCATCAGCCTTGGCTCATCCCCAGTTCCATATCGTCAATCAACCCCTTGGCCAGCCCGCTCAGAATCCGCGCGGCGCTGCCGGCCAGCAGGTCACCCTCCATCACGGCTTCAGTAGTCAGGTGCCGTACACAGCCCAGCAGCACCGACAGCTCACTGAAAGCGTGCTCAAACGGGATGCCCGGCTGGATGCGGAAGATTTCGAGGCAGGTGGTTTTGCCTTTGGTCGTACCCAGTTCGGCTTCGGTCATGACGTGGCCCTCTTGGACTTGGCATGGTTGATCAGGGCGATCACCAGTTGCGATAGAACCGAGGCGTTGTCCAGCAGGATGTCCGAGCGTAGGTCGGGTGGGCAATCGGCGTAGGCGTGGACGGTATCGACGAGGGTGTCCATCAGCGTGGCGACATGGGCCATGGCCTGGTCGGCGGTGAGGTCGTGGATGATGGTGATGAAAGGAATCGGATACGGAGGATCTGGGACGATCTTTTTCATAGTTGTCACTCTCTGAAAGTAGTTTTCATGAGCGACCACCGACATCCTTCTCACAGACAAGGGTGGCAGCCGTACGCGAGGTGAGAAGACCGTGTTCAGAGCACCACGGCCAGACCGTAGTCTGCACGCGCACGGCTGCCATGACAGGCGGCCTGCTACTGAAAACACGGCGGGCTTCTCACACCCGGTCGCCATTCGTGACGACCCAGCGACGTTACCCCCGAGGTATTTCCCAGCCAATGCAGAGCCTTCCGACAGGCGCGTAGGATAGGTCCCAAGCACTGGCCGATTGAAGTATTTGGTTTCAGATTCGGAAATGTCTTACGCCCTCGGGCCTGCTCCCAGCCTTACTGCGCCAACGCGATTTCGCGTCATGCCAACAAGGCGGACAGTGGAGACCTCACAGGCATAACTGGCCCGAAACAAACTGTGGGAGCTGGCTTGCCAGCGATGCGCCGCGCGGGCGGCGCTCGATCTCATAGGCGCTGCAAGGGCTGTGGCAGGCACCTGCATGCCCTGATGCAATCGACTGCCAAGCACCAGGCGGCCCCGACACGATCCCTGGACGATATGGGGCACCTGGCCAGAGCACACAGCCTGGCACAGGACCGCATCACGGCCACCAGGTGTTCGACGATAGCCTTGCAGCGCCTATCAGATCGAGCGCCGCCCGCGCGGCGCATCGCTGGCAAGCCAGGTCCCACAGTTTGTTTCGGGCCAGTTACTCCTGTGAAAGTACCGGCGCCTGCCTTGGTGCATGTCTTGAGTCATGTGGAGCGGCGGCAACGCCCACACCGAAACCGCGTCATGCCAACAAGGCGCGGTATCCAGTTGCCGCTGCGCCTCGCCAACGAAAGGGCCGCGACGCGGCCCCGACGATCTACCTCAGAACCCCATGCTGAAGCTCAGCGTCACCCCATGATCCCGAGCCTCGTTGGACAGCTGCCCGGAATACCCAACCCCCAGCTTGCCGCTCTCGCCCACCGCCAGGTCCAGCCCGGCCTCGACCACCGCCGCATCCTTGGCAATCGGCACGCCCTCGGTGCTGAACCCGGCCCCCCCACCGACAAAGCGCAGGTCGGCATCCGGTTTGTCATCGCCGAAGGCATGCCGCCAGCCCACGGACAGCCGTGGCGTGATCGCACTGCCGTTGTCCAGCACGATGCGCTTGCCGGCGCGCACGCCCAGGGTGGAGTAGGTCACGTCCTGATCGACCTTGCCCTCCAGCCGCCCTGCCCCGCCCTTCTCGTGGGCGGTGTCGCTGTCGTAGTTGACGTAGGCCAGCCCGGCGAACGGCTCCAGGGCAATGCCGCCGGCATCGATGGCATACCCCACCTCACCGAACACCTGGGCACTGCGCGCCTTGTACTTGGCCTTCAGGCGGTCGTCATAGCTGCCCACCGAAACATCGCGCTTGGTGTCGATGTCGTGCCAGCTGTAGGCCACGCCCATACGGGCGGCGAAGGCGTCCAGCTGGTAACCCAGGTAAGTGGTCAGGTGGTAGCTGTCGACCGTGGCATCGGAGCGGCGACGGTGGGCGTCGATGCTGTCGCGGGTGTAGCCCGCGGCGATACCGACCTTCCACTCATCATCCAAGGCACGGTCCACACCGAGCATGAAACCGGACAGGTCGCGGTCGACACTGGCGTGGCCGCTGCTGCCGTCGTAGTCGCCCCAGCCGCCGATAGCGCGGATCCAGCCCACCGCCTGGCCCTGGCAACCTTCGCTGGTCAGCTGCTGGTTGGCGGTCGGTGCCAAGGTGCGGCGTGGGTCGTCCTGGCGGCTGCAGTCGGCCTGGCGCAGGCGGTCGTTGACCGCGTCGCGGATGTAGCGCGAATCCTCGATCAGCACACTGGCGGTGCTGGCGTGGATCTCGCCGGACAGGCTGTCGAAGGCTTCGCGCGCCTGCTGCTGGTTCATCGCCAGGACGTTGTTGCTCAATGCTGCCGGCGCGCCCGCGCTGCTCAGCGCCGCCGCCACGCCACGCTGATTGCTGGTGGCCGCCACGTCGGTGAAGCCCGTGGCATTGCGGCTGACCGACAGGGTGACCTGGTTGGCGCCGTAGTCCAGCGAGCTGTTGAGGAACGCCGAATTGCTCAGGTTGGTGCTGGCAAAGGTGCCGTTCACCCCACCGGCGGCATTGACCACGGTGTACTGGCCGTTGTCGCCGTCGAGGTTGAGCACCTGCAGGCTGCCGCCAAGGTTGGCGGTGCCGCCCACATTGAGGTAGTTCACCGGCGCCGTGCCCAGGTCGATCACCAGGGTGCCGCTGGGGGTGTTGGTGAAGTTGCCGGTGACGTTGAGGTTACCGCCCGGCCCTGGCAGCACGGTGCCGCTGTTGCTCAGGCTGGCGACGGTGCCGTTGCCGGTGAGCGCGGCACCGTTGGCCACGGTCACCTGGGCGGCGAGGTTGGTGCCAGGGTGGGCGGCATCGCCCACTTGCAACACGCCCTGGTTGACGTTGAACGCGCCACTGAACGGCTGGTTGCCGGTCAGCAGCAGGCTGCCGGCACCTTGCTTGGTGGTGGTGCCGGTACCGCTGAGGGTGCCGTTGAAGGTGCCATTGCTGCCTTGGGCGAACACCAGGCTGGCGTTGTTGAGGATGTTGCCTTGCAGGCTGGTGGTGTTGCCCACCAGGGTACCGCCGCTGACCGTGGTGCCGCCGCTGTAGGTGTTGGCGCCACTGAGCACCAGGGTGCCGGCATCGAGCTTCTCGATCCCACCGCTGCCCACCAGTGGCGCGCTGACCACGGTGGTGGCACCGGCATTGACGCGTACCGGGGCCAGGCTGCCCCCGGCGCCATTGACCGGCGTCAGGCTGCCGCCTGTACCTGCCACTACCTGGTAGCCATCGCTGAGGAACTGCATGCCGGTGAAGGACTGGTTACCGACCACGGTGACGGTGCCCGGCGCGCCGCCGAACACGGCGAACTGGTTGCCCCAGTTGTCGCCGCTGGTACCGCCGGCGTTGGTCCAGTTGGTGCCTGGGCCCCACGTACCGCTGCCGCCGCCGATGCTGCCATCGGGGTTGGTCTTGCCGCCGTTCCAGAACTGCAGGGTGTCGCCCGCGCCTTGCACCACCAGGTTGATCTGGTTGGCGATGGCGCTCTGCAGGCTGAGGTCGGCCAGGGCCACGCTGCCAGGGATGGCGCCAAGGATCAGGCCATTGTCGGTGAGCGTGCCGCCGTAGCTGAACAGTTGGTAGACCCCGGTGCCGAAGCCGCCGGCGTCGGTGATGTTCAGCGTACCGTCGAGGACCAGATTGCCATTCACCCGTACCACGGTGGTGGAGGCGGCGGGTGCGCCCAGGCTGAAGTCCAGGGCGCTGCCCGAACTCAGGCCGAGGCTGCCCAGGGTCAGCGGCGTGCTGCTCTGGCCGGCGGCCAGGGTGGCGCCGTTGGCGATCTGCACCGCACCGGAGAGCGTGCCGCTGCCCCCCAGGCGGGCGCCGGTGGCAACCTGCACGGTGGCACTGTCGAGGCGGCCGTTGACTTGCAGGCTGCCGGCGTTGACGACGGTGGCGCCGGTCAGGCCATTGACCCCGGTCAGCAGCAGCTCGCCGCTGCCGTTCTTGGTCAGGCTGCCGCTGCCGGTGAGGTTGCCGGTGTAGCTGCCGTTGCTGTTCTGCTCGAAAGTCAGCGCCGCGTTGTTGAGGATCGCCCCTTGCAGGCTGCTGGTGTTGCCCACCACGCTGCCAGCGTTGATCTGAGTGCCACCGCTGTAGCTGTTGGCACCGCCCAGGGTCAGTTGGCCGGCACCGTTCTTGACCAGGCCGCCGCTGCCGCTGATGACCCCGTTGAGGGCCAGGGCGTTGCTGCCGCCGATGGCCAGGGCGCCGTTGAGCACAGCGTTGTTGGCCAGGGTCACCGCGGTGTTGCTGTCCAGCGTGGTGCCGGCGGCGGCGGTCAGGCTGCCGCTGCCCAGGGCGCTGTCGTTGCCCACCACCAGGGTGCCGCCGTTGAGCGCGGTGCCACCGCTGTAGCCGTTGGCGGCGTTGAGCACCAGGGTGCCAGTGTCGTACTTGGCCACGGTGCCGGTGCCATTGAGGGCCACGTTGAGGGTGGCGGTGACGCCGCTGTCGACCCGCAGGTTGGTGGTACCGCTGCTGGCGGTGAGCAGCTCGCCCGCACTGCCGGCATTGAGCACGTAGCCATCGGTGACGAACTGCAGGCCGGTGGTGCTGTGGCTGCCGTTCACGGTGACGGTCCCCGCGGTGCCCTGGAACACGGCGAAGGTGTCGTTCCACGGCGTGTTGAGCACACCGTTGACGTCGGTCCAGTTGGTGTTGGTGGCATCCCACACGCCGCTGCCGCCCTCGATCAGGCCGTTGGCGACGGTTTGGCTGCCATCCCAGAACAGCACGTTGCTGGCGCCGCCGACCACCAGGTTGACCTGGTTGGCAACGGCGGTCTGCACGGTCAGGTCGCTGGGCGGCAACGGTGTGCTGCCGATGGCCATGCCGTTGTTGACCAGGTTGCCGCCGTAGGCGAACAGGCGGTACACGCCGGCGCCAAAGCCGCCGATGTCGGTGACGTTGAGGGTGCCGCCAAGGGTCAGGTTGTTGGCCACATTGACCAGCGCCCCGGCACTGCTGCTCGCTGCGCCAAGGGCGGCATTGAAGCTGGAGCCGTTGTCCAGCGCCAGGTTGCCGGCATCGAGGGTGGCGCCGCTGATGGCGGCCAGGCTACCGCCACTGGCGACAGTCACCGCACCACCCAGGCTGCCACCACCGCTCAGGGTGGCGCCGCTGGCGACGTTGACCGTGCTGCTGGCCAGGCTGCCGTCGACCTTGAGCCCCCCGGCCTGCACGTTGGTGCTGCCGCTGTGGCTGTTGGTGCCGTTGAGGGCCAGCAGGCTGCTGCCCAGTTTGTTGAGGGTACCGGTGCCGCTGATGCTGCCGTCGAACACGCCGCCTTCGACGTTGAGGCTGTTGCCTGCGGCGATCTGGATCGCGCCGGTGCCGCCGATATCGCCCAGGCTGGTGTTGCCGTCGAGGTTGAGGCTGGCGCCGCTGCTGACGTTGAGCTGGCTCTGGGTGCCCAGGGCGGTGGTGCCAATGGTGCTGAGGCTGCCGCTGAGGAGGTTGAGGATACCGCTGAAGGTGTTGTTGCCCGACAGCGTCAGGTCGGCCAGGCCGCTCTTGTTCAGGGTGCCGGCGCCACTGAGCACACCGGCCAGGTGCAGGTCGTTGCTGCCCAGTACGTTGAGGACGCCGCCGACATTGACCGGGTTGGCCAGGGTCACGGCGCTGCTGCTGTCGAGGCTGGCGTTGCCGGTGACATCCAGCCCGCCGCTGCCGAGGGCGGCGTTGTTGCCCACCACCAAGGTGCCGGATTGCAGTTCGGTGCCACCGCTGTAAGTGTTGGCCCCCATCAAGGCAAAGCGCGCGGCACCGGACTTGAGCAGGCGGCCGGAACCGGCGACGGTCCCGCCCAGGATAAGGTCGTTACTGCCCAGCACGTTGAAGGCGCCCGCCAGGTTGACGTTGTTGCCAAGGGTCACCGCCTGGCTGCTGTCCAGGCGGGTGCCAGCGGCGGCGTTGAGTGCGCCGCTGCCCAGGGCGCTGTCGGAGCCGACCACCAGGGTGCCGCCATTGAGTGCGGTGTTGCCGGCGAAGGTGTTGTTGCCGGCCAGCGCCAGGCGCGCGTTACCGGCCTTGACCAGGCCACCGCTGCCGCTGATATCACCGTCCAACGCCAGGTCGTTGCTGCCACTGAGGTTCAACGGGCCGGCCAGGGTGATGGCGTTGCCCAGGGTCACGCTCTGGTTGGTATCCAGGGTGGTGCCGCTGGCGGCATCGAGCACGCCGCTGCCCAGGGCACTGTCATTGCCCAACACCAGGGTGCCGCCGCTCAGGGCGGTGCCGCCGCTGTAGCTGTTGCTGCCGTTGAGCACCAGGGTGCCGCTGTCGAGCTTGTTGAGTTTGCCACTGCCGGTCAGGCCGAGGTCGAGGGTGGCGATCACGCCCGGGTCGACACGCACGCTGGTGTCGCCGCTGCTGCCATTGACCAGGTTGAGTGCCCCGGCGGTGCCGGCCAGCAAGCGGTAGCCGTTGCTGACGAACTGCATGCCGGTAAGGCTTTGGCTGCCGTCGACGGTGACGTCACCGGCAGTGCCCTGGAACACGGCGAAGGTGCTGCCCCACGTGCCGTTGGTCAGGCCATTGAGGTCGGTCCAGTTGGTGTTGGCGCCGTTCCATACCCCGGCACCGCCATCGACAGTGCCGTTGGGCACGCTTTGGCTGCCGTCCCAGAACTGGATGTTCAGCCCGGCGGCGCTGACCAGCAGGTTGACCTGGTTGGCCAGGGCAGTCTGCAGGCTCACGTCACCCAGGCCGACGCCCAGTGGCAGGCTGCCAAAGTCCAGGCCATTGTCGGTGAGGGCACCGGTGTAGTCGAAGATCCGGTACACGCCGTTGCCGAAGCCGCCGATATTGCTGACATTGAGCGTGCCGTCGAGGGTCAGGTTGCCGCCGACGTTGAACAGCGCGTTGCTGCCGGTGGAAGGCGCGCCGAGGCCGGCATCGACCACCGAACCGCTGTTCAACACCAGCGCGCCCAGGCCCAGGGTGCTCCCGCTCTGCCCGGCCAGGTGCCCGCCATTGCTGACGATGACGGTGGCGTTGACGTTGCCGCCACCGGTCAGGGTGGCGCCGTTGCCGACGGTCAGCAGGTTGCTGCCCAGGGTGCCGTCGACCTTCAGGGTGCCAGCGTTGACCTGGGTGTTGTCGGCCAGGTTGCTGGTGCCGGTCAGGGTCAAGGTACCGGTGCCGACCTTGGTCAGGCCGCCGAGGCCGTTGAGGCCGCCGGCGAAGGTGTTGCTGAGGTTGTTGCCGCCCAGGCTCAGGACGCTGCCGATACCGACATCGACCAGGCCGCTGCCGGTCAGGCTGCCCAGGCTCGCGTTGCCATTGAGGTTGAGCTGGCCGCTGGCGCCGACATTGAGGGTGTCGACGTTGGCCAGCACACCGCTGCCCAGGGTGGTGAGGGAGCCGGCCTGGATGTCGATGTCGCCGGTGAAGGTCTTGACCCCGACCAGGGTCAGGTCGTCCACGCCGGTCTTGATCAGGTTGCCGGTGCCGCTGAGGTCACCGCTGAGGATCAGCGCGTTGGCGGCGTCGAAGGTCAGGTTGGCGTTGTTGCTCAGGGCGATGGTATTGCCCAGGGCCATCGGCGAGCTGTTGGCCAGGGTGGCATCGGCGGTGACTGCGAGCGTGCCGGTGCCCAGGGCGCCGCTGCTGCCCAGGGTCAGGCGCCCGGCACTGAGCTGGGTGCCGCCCTGGTAGCCATTGTTGCCGTTGAGGGTCAGGTTGCCGCTGCCGCTTTTGCTCAGGCCGGCGGTGCCGTTGATCACACCGTTGAGGGTGAGGTCATTGCTGCCGTCGACGGTCAGGCCGGCATTGAGGGTGAGGTTGTTGGCCAGGGTGGCGTTGCTGCCGGCGCTCAGGGTCGAGGCCCCAGCCACGGTCAGGCCGCCCTGCCCCAAGGCATTGTCGTTGCCGACCACTAGCCGGCCGGCGTTCAGGGTGGTGCCGCCCAAGTAGCTGTTGGCGCCATTGAGGGTCAGGGTGGCGGCGCCGGACTTGGCAAGCCCACCCACGCCGTCGAGCACGCCGTCGAGGGTGAGGTCGGCGCTGCCCGGCACATTGAGCGCGCCGCCCAGGTGCACGGCGTTGGCCAGGGTGACACCGGCACCGCTGGCGTCCAGGCTGGTATTGGCGCCGGTGCTCAGGGCACCGCTGCCCAGGGCGGTGTTGCTGCCCACCACCAGGGTGCCGCCGTTGAGCGTGGTGCCGCCGCTGTAGGTGTTGTTGCCGTTGAGGGTCAGGCTGGCCGCGCCGTTCTTGACCAGGGCGTTGTTGCCGCTGACCACGCCATTGAGGGTGAGCGCCTGGCTGCCGCCGAGGGTGAGGTTGCCCCCGGCCAGGTTGACGGCGTTGGCCAGCGCCAGCGCCAGGCTGCTGTCGAGGCCTGCGGCGCCGTTGACGGTCAGCGCACCGCTGCCCAGGGCGCCGGCATTGCCCAGCAGCAGGCTGCCGGCCTGCAGGGTGGTGCCGCCGCTGTAGGTGTTGTTGCCATTGAGGATCAACTGGCCGCTGCCGAGCTTGCCCAAGGCACCGGCGCCGCTGATCACGCCGCCGAGCGTCAGGGCCTGGCTGTTGGTGATGCTCAGGGTGTTGCCGGTGCCAAGGCCGATGGCGTTGGCCACCTGCAGCACGCCGGTGGTAGCCAGGGTGCTGTTGCCGGTTACCGACAGGTTGCCCAGGCCCAGTGCGGTGTTGTTACCCAGGGTCAGGGTGCCCCCGCCCAGGGTGGTGGTGCCCTGGTAGGTGTTGGCGGCGCCAAGGGTGAGGTTGCCGCTGCCGGCCTTGCTCAGGCCACCGGTGCCGCTGATCACGCCGTTCAGTGCCAGGTCATTGTTGCCGGTCAGGCTGAGGGTGTCGTTGAGCAACAGCTGGTTGGCCAGGGTCAGCGGGCCGAGGGTGGCCAGGTTGGCGGCGGCGCCGACGGTCAGGTTGCCAATGCCCAGCGACTGGTTGTTGCCCAGGGTCAGGGTGCCGCCGTTGAGGGTCACTCCGCCGATGAAGGTGTTGGCACCACTGAGGGTCAGGTTGCTGGCGCCGTTCTTGGTCAGGCTGCCGGCGCCGGTAACCAGGCCGCCCAGGCCCAGGTCGTTGCTGCCGGCGATGGTCAGGTTGCCGCCGAGGTTGACGGTGTTGCCGATGTTCAACCCGGTGTTGCTGTCCAGCGTGGTGCCGGCGGCCGCGTTGAGCTGGCCCAGGCCAAGCGCGCTGGCGCTGCCGAGCACCAGGGTGCCGGCATTGAGGTTGGTGTTGCCCAGGTTGCCATTGGTCCCGTTCAGGGTCAGGGTGCCGCTGCCGGTCTTGGTCAGGCCGCCGACGCCGGTGATGTTGCCGCCCAAGGTCAGGTTCTGGGCACCGGCAAGGGTCAGGTTGCCGGCCAGGGTGATCTGGTTGGCCAGGATCACGTCGGCGTTGCTGCTCAGGGTGGTGCCGCCTGCGGCATTCAGCGCGCCCGTGCCCAGCGCGGTGTTGCTGCCCACCACCAGGGTGCCGCCGTTGAGGCTGGTGTTGCCCTGGTAGCTGTTGCTGGCGTTGAGGGTGAGCACGCCGCTGCCGGCCTTGATCAGCCCGCCGTTGCCGCTCACCGCGCCGTTGAGGGTCAGGTTGCTGCTGCCCGGCAGGGTGAGGCTGGCATTCAGGGCAACGCTGTTGGCCAGGCTGAAGTCGCCCGTGCTGGTCAGGCTGGCAGCCCCGTTGACCGTGAGGCCACCGGTGCCCAGTGCCTGGGCATTGCCCAGGGTCAGGGTGCCGGCGCCGAGCGTGGTGCCGCCGCTGTAGGTGTTGGCACCGCCCAGGGTGAGGTTGGCGCCACCGTTCTTGCTCAGGCTGCCATTGCCCGAGACGATACCGGCCAGGCCAAGGTCGGCACTGCCGGCCACGGTCAGCGCGCCGTTCAGGGCGAAGGCGTTGCCCAGGGTGACGGCCGTGTTGCTATCCAGGCTGGTGCCCGCCGCGGTGCTGATTGCGCCTGTGCCCAAGGCGGTGTTGCTGCCGACCACCAGCGCCCCGCCGTTGAGCAGGGTGCCGCCGGTGTAGCTGTTGGCGCCGTTGAGCACCAGGGTGCCGCTGTCCATCTTGGCCAGCTGGCCGCTGCCGGACAGGCCAACGTTGAGCGTGGCGGTGGCGCCTGGGTCGACACGCACAGCGAAGGCGCCGTTGCTGCCATTGACCAGGTTCAACCCGCCGGCACCGATCAGGCGGTAGCCGTTGGTGACGAACTGCAGGCCGCTGGCGCTCTGGGTGCCGACCAGGGTCACGTCGCCCGCGGTGCCCTGGAACACGGCGAAGTCGCTGGCCCAAGTGTTGTTGAGCACACCGTTGATATCGGTCCAGTTGGTGTTGCCGGCATTCCAGGTGCCGGTGCCACCGTCGATGACGCCGTTGGGCACGGACTGGGCACCATCCCAGAACTGCACGGTGCCACTGGCGCCGCCGACCAGCAGGTTGATCTGGGAGCCGATCGACGTCTGCACCTGCAGGTCGCCCGGCAGCACGCTGCCGGGAATCGAACCGAACAGCACACCGTTGTCGACCAGGGCGCCGGTGTAGTCGAACAGGCGATAGATACCGGTGCCGAAGCCGCCGATATCGGTGACGTTCAAGGTGCCGTCGAGGGTCAGGTTGCCGTTGACGTTGACCAACGCGGTACCGCCGGTGGACGGCGACCCCAGGCCGAAATCGAGGATCGAGCCGTTGTGCAGGGTCAGTGCGCCGGTGGCCAAGGTCGCGCCGCTGTTGGCCAGCAGGTGCGCGCCGTCGGCGATGTCCACCGCACCGAGCAGGCTGCCGCTGCCGCCGAGGCTGGCGCCCGTATTGACCTGCACGTTGGCGCTGGCCAGGGTACCGGTGACATTGAGCAGGCCGGCGTTGACCGTGGTGTTGCCCGCCAGCACGTTGACGCCCGACAGCTCCAGGCTGCCGGTGCCGTTCTTCACCAGGCCGCCCGCGCCCGCCAGCACGCCGCTGAACACGTTGTTGAGGTTGTTGCCGCCCACGGTCAGGTTGCTGCCGCCGGCAACGTTGACCGCACCGGCGCCGGTCAGGCCGCCGACACTGGCATTGGCGCCGAGGTTAAGGCTTGCGCCGGCGCCGACATTGACCCCCGAGGTGTTGCCCAGCGCCGTGCTGCTCAGGGTGCTGAGGCTGCCTGCCAGCAGATCGATGGCGCCGCTGAAGGTGTTGTTGCCAGTGAGCGTCAGGTCGGCGAGGCCATTCTTGATCAGGCCACCGGTGCCGCTGAGCACACCAGCCAAGACCAGGTCGTTGCTGCCGCCCAGGGTCAAGTTGGCACCCAGGCTGACATCGTTGGCCAGGGCAAGCGGCGCACTGTTGTCGAGGCTGGCGGCCCCGGTCACGGCGAGCGTGCCGCTACCCAGGGCGCTGCTGTTGCCGACGACCAACCCACCGGCATTGAGGCTGGTACCGCCGGAGTAGGTGTTGATGCCGTTGAGCGTCAAGGTCGCTGCGCCGTTCTTGACCAGTTGCCCTGCCCCGCTGACGACGCCACCCAGGATCAGGTCATTGCTGCCCGCCACGGTGAGGTTGGCGTTGAGGGCGACGGCGTTGCCCAGGTTGATGGTATTGCTGTTGTCCAGGCTGGCGACGCCGGCCACGGTCAGGGCACCCGTGCCGAGCGCACTGCTGTTGCCGAGCACCAGGCTGCCGGCGTTGAGCAAGGTGCCACCGGCGTAGGTGTTGAGCCCATCGAGGGTGAGCGTGGCTGCACCGTTCTTGATCAGGCGGCCGGTGCCGTCGATCGCGCCGTTGAGGTTGAGGTTGTTGCTGCCGGCCAGGGTCAGGTCGGCATCCAGGGTGATGGCGTTGCCGACGCTGAGCGCGGCGCTGGTATCAAGGCTGCCCGCACCCGCCACGGTCAGCGTGCCTACACCCAGGGCGTTGCCGTTGCCCAGCACCAGGCCACCGGCGTTGAGGGTGGTGCCGCCGAGGTAGGCGTTGGCACCGGACAGGGTCAGGGTCGCGCTGCCGTTCTTGACCAGGCTGCCAACGCCGCTGATCAACCCGCCAAGGCCGAGGTTGGCGCTGCCACCGAGGGTCAGGGCGCCAGCCAGGTTGACCGTGTTGCCGAGGGTAACGGCGGTGCTGGCATCCAGGCTGGTGCCGGCGGCGGCGTTGAGCGCACCCGCGCCCAACGCGGTGTTGCTGCCGACCACGATGCGTCCGGCGTTGAGGTTGGTGTTGCCCACGTTGGTGTTGGCGCCGTTGAGGGTCAGTGTGCTGGCGCCGTTCTTGGTCAGGCCGCCGGCACCGGCGATGACACCGCCGAGGGTCAGGTCATTGCTGCCGGCCAGGTTGAGGTTGCCGGCCAGGTTGATGGCGTTGCCGACGTTCAAACCGGCCACGCTGGTATCCAGGGTGGTGTTGGCGGCAGCGTTGAGCGCGCCGGTCCCCAACGCCGTGTTGCTGCCCAGTACCAGGGTACCGGCGTTGAGCGCGGTGTTGCCGCTGTGGGTGTTGTTGCCGCTGAGGGTCAGGCTTGCGGCGCCGTTCTTGATCAGCCCGCCGCTGCCACTGATGGTGCCGCCGAGGGTCAGGTTGTTGGCGCCGGCCAGGGTCAGGCTGGCGCCCAGGTTGACGCTGTTGTTCAGGGTGAACGCCCCGGTGTTGGCCAGGCTTGCGGCGCCGCCGACGGTCAGCGCGCCAGTACCCAGCGCAGCGGCATCGGCCAGGGTCAGGGTGCCGGCATTGAGCGTCAGGCCACCGCTGAAGGTGTTGGCGGTGCCCAGGGTGAGGTTGGTGGCGCCGTTCTTGACCAGTGCGCCGGTACCGCTGATCACGCCGCCCAGGGTGGCATTGCTGGTGCCGGGAAGGGTCAGGGTATTGCCGCCCAGGTTGATGGCGTTGCCCAGGTTGACCGCCACGCCGGCATCGAGGCTGGCATTGCCGCCCAGGCCCAGTGCGCCGGTACCCAGGGCGTTGTTGTTGCCCACGGTGAGCACACCAGCGTTGAGGGTGGTGCCGCCGCTGAAGCTGTTGTTGCCATTGAGGGTCAGGCCGGCGCTGCCGTTCTTGACCAGCGCGCCCGTGCCACTGATCACGCCACCCAGGGTGGTGGCGTTGCTGCCCAGCAGGTTGAGGGTATTGGCACCCAGGTTGACCGCGTTGGCCAGGCTCACTGCGGTAGTGGCGTCGAGGTTGGCATTGCCGCCCAATGTCAGGGCCCCGGTACCGAGTGCCGTATCGCTGCCAGTGATCAGCGTGCCGGCATTGAGCTGGGTGCCGTTGGTGTAGAGGTTGTTGCCGCTGAGAGTCAGGCTGGCGTTGCCGTTCTTGACCAACGAGCCGGTACCGCTGAGCACACCGCTCAGGCCGAGGTTGGCACTGCCATCGACGGTCAGCGCGCCAGCCAGTAGCACCCCGTTGGCGAGACTGACCGGGGAGCTGGCATCCAGGTGAGTGCCGGCGGCGGTATTGAGCATGCCAGTGCCCAAGGCAGTGTTGCTGCCGACAACCAGCGTGCCGGCATTGAGGAACGTGGCGCCGCTGTTGGTGTTGGCGCCGGTCAGGGTCAGGATGGTGTTGCCGGCCTTTGTCAGGCCGCCGGCACCGGCGATGACACCGCTGAGGGTCAGGTCATTGCTGCCGGCCAGGTTGAGGTTGCCAGCCAGGTTGATGGCGTTGCCGACGTTCAAACCGGCCACGCTGGTATCCAGGGTGGTGTTGGCGACAGCGTTGAGCACGCCGCTCCCCAGTGCGGTGTTGCTGCCCAGCACCAAGGTGCCGGCGTTGAGCGCGGTGTTGCCACTGTGGGTGTTGTTGCCGCTCAGCGTCAGGCTGGCGCTGCCATTCTTGGTCAAGCCGCCGGTGCCACTGAGGTTGCCAGCCAGCACCAGGTTGTTGGCGCCAGCCAGCGTCAGGTTGCCGCCAAGGTTGACCGCGTTGCCCAGGGAGAACGCCGTCGTGTTGGCCAGCGTCGATGCGCCGCCGACGGTCAACGCACCGGTGCCAAGTGCCGCCGCGCTGGCCAGGGTCAGGGTGCCGGCGTTGAGGGTCAGGCCACCGCTGAAGGTGTTGCTGCCCGCCAGGGTGAGGTTGCTGCTGCCATTCTTGACCAGCGCGCCGGTGCCGCTGATCACCCCGCCCAGGGTCGCGGCATTGCTGCCCGGCAGGGTCAGGGTGTTACCGCCGAGGTTGATGGCGTTGCCCAGGTTGACGGTCACGCCCGCATCGAGGCTTGCAGTGCCGCCCAGGGTCAGCGCGCCGGTCCCCAGGGCATTGTTGTTACCGACGGTCAGCACGCCAGCATTGAGGGTGGTGCCGCCGCTGAAGGTGTTGGCGCCGTTGAGGGTCAGCCCGGCGCTGCCGTTTTTCACCAGTGCGCCGGTGCCGCTGATCACCCCACCCAGGGTGGTGGCGCTGGTGCCCAGCAGGTTGAGGCTGTTCGCGCCCAGGTTGATCGCGTTGCCCAGGCTGACCGCAGTGCTGGCATCGACGCTGGCATTGCCACCCAGGGTCAGCGCGCCGGTACCCAGGGCGTTGTTGTGGCCGACGGTGAGATTACCGGTGTTCAGCGTCAGGCCGCCGCTGAAGGTGTTGTTGCCATTGAGCGCCAGGTCGGCGGCGCCGTTCTTGACCACTGCGCCGGTGCCGCTGATCACGCCGCCCAGGGTGGTGGCGCTGGTGCCCAGCAGGTTGAGGGTGTTGGCGCCCAGGCTGATCGCATTGCCCAGGCTGACCGCGGAACTGGCATCGAGGCTGGCGTTGCCGGTCAGGGCCAGGGCACCGGTGCCCAGCGCGGCGCTATTGCCGACGGTGAGCGTGCCTGCGGCCAGGCTGGTACCGCCGCTGTACGTGTTAACGCCGTTGAGGGTGAGATCTGCGGTGCCGTTTTTGACCAGGCTGCCGGTACCGCCGATCACGCCACCGAGGGTGAGTGCGTTGTTGCCCGTCAAGGTCAGGGCACTGCTGCCCAGGTTGATGGCGTTGCCCAGGGTCATCGCCGCCGTGGTGTCCAGGCTGGCGTTGCCGGTGAGGCCCAGGGCCCCCGTGCCCAGGGCGTTGCTGTTGCCCAGGGTGAGGGTGCCGGTGGCCAGGGTGGTGCCGCCGCTGAAGGTGTTGATGCCGTTGAGGGTCAGGTTGCCGCTGCCGCTCTTGACCAGCGAACCGGTGCCGCTGAGCACGCCGCCCAGGGTCAAGGCGTTGCTGCCAGGCAGGCTGAGGGCAGCGTTGAGTGCCACGGCGTTGTTCAGCACCAGCGGCACGCTACCTTGCAGGCTGCCGGCGCCATTGACGGTGAGCCCGCCACTGCCCAGCGCCGCAGCGCTGGTGAGGTTGAGGCCGCCGGCGGCCAATGTGGTGCCGCCGCTGTAGGTATTGGTGCCGCCCAGGGTGAGCAGGCCGGCGCCGGTCTTGGTCAGCCCGCCGACACCTGCGATCACGCCGTTGAGGGTCATGTCGGTGGCGCCACCGACGTTAAGGCCGGCGTTCAGGGTCAGCGCGTTGCTCAAGCTCAGCCCGCCAACAGTGCCTGCCAGGCCACCGCCGTTGACGGTGATACCGCCAGTGCCGAACGCGCTGGCGTTGTCGAAGTTGAGCTGGCCACCGTTGAGGGTGGTCTGGGTGGTGCCGTTGAGCACCTGGCCGATCAGGCTCCAGGTGCCGCTGTCGACGATCAGCCGGCTGAAGTTGATGTAGTTGCTGGCGTTGATGGTGCCGCTGCCACTGGTGCCGCTGCCGCCGCCGATGGCGTTCTGCAGGGCCAGGGTGTTGGTGCCGCCGGCGCCGCCATCGATCTTGCCCGCCGCCGCGAAGGCCAGGTTGGGGTTGCTGGTGACCAGCAGGGCCACGCCGATGCCCAACCCCGCGCCGACATTGGAACCGGTGATGGCGTTGAAGCGGTTGGTACTGTTGGCGCCCATCGACAGGCTGCCGGTGAGGGTCCCGGCGTTGGTGAAGGTATTGCCCGCCGCAGACGCTTCGAAGGCTGCACGGCCGAGGATGGTGCCGGTGTTGGTGAAGTTCACCGTGCTGCCGCCGGTCACGGCGATGACCGGGGTGTCCTCGCTCACCAGGGTGAGGCTGGCCAAAGCCGAGGAGCCGATGCTGCCGGCGTTGGTAATGGTGGTGGTGCCCGAGGCACCGTTGCGCGCATCCAGCGCCATGCCCGTGAGGTTGAGCAGGTTCGCGCCGAGCAAAGCGCCCGTGCCCTTGATCACGCCCGTTGCGTTGTTGTTGAGGGTGAGGGTGCTGCCGGTGCCGGTGTTGCCGATCAGCACGGCACTGGACTGGATGCTCAGCAGCCCCAGCAAGGTCGGGTCGATGGTGCCGTTGTTGTTCAAGGTGTTGTTGTTGCCGGCCAGCGACAACGAGGTGCCGCCCACGCCCAGCAGCGTGCCCAGGGTGGCGCCTGGGTTGACGTTGACCGTGAGGCCGTTGCCGCTGTTGGAATAGCTCGGCGCGAGCGGGTTGGCCGCGCCGTTGCAGGTGACCGTCGCTCCGGCAGTGGTACAGGCGGCCAGCGCCTGCCCCCCTGGCACGCCGAACGCCATGGCACCGACGGCCAGGCTGACGGCCAGGGAGAGTTGATGGAAACGAGCGGGAAAACGGGCGGCAACACTTCTGTCCACGGAGAGCTCCTTCGTGGATCAGGTCACTCAGTCCCTGAATGCGTGTGCAGCGGCGTTGCTAGGATGAAAACACGCGACGACCGAACGGCCTGACCCTGGCTACAAGTTCCTTTGAGGGAATGTGTAGCCGCTCAGGGCCAGGCAGCGCGCCGTGTGGGGCGGTCAAATGGTGTTAATACTTTTTCAAAGCGCCACGTGATTCGCGGGTTACAGGCCTCACGGAATTGGATCCAGCCGACAGACGGTCATGGCCTATCGCCAGAATGTGACGGCCTTACCGTTGCGCTTGCGCCTCAGGCAACCTCGGCGCCTTCCTCCGGCCAGTGGGGTTCGTTCGCGCCGGGCGGGGTGAGTGGTGGCAGGCCATAGGCCGCACGGGCATCGTCGCAACTGGGGTTGTGCACACCGTTCTCCCACGAGGCGTCGAACTCGCGGCAGGGGCTGGAGCGGTTCTCGTAGATGCCGCAGGCGACCTGCTTGCCGATCTCGCCACCCAGGCTGGTACAGCGGCAAGGCTTGGCGTCGGTGCCGATCATGGCGACGCGGGTCGGGTTGATCTGCACCACCAGGTCGTCAGGCACCAGGCCGCCGGCCGATTGGCATTCACCCCAGAAGAAAGACACACGAAAGTAGCCGCAGCAGGCGCCGCAGGTCAGGCAAGGGTTCTGTTCGGACATGATGACCAGGGAGGGAGGTTGTTGTTATCGGGGCGAGCGCCCGCGGCGCTATTTGTAATCCAGGCGCGACTGGCTGAGAAGGGGGGGAATGAAAAAAAGATCGCCGCTGATCGGCGTCTGAAGAAGGTGATCGGTGTTGCCTGTACTGGCCTCATCGCCGGCAAGCCGGCTCCCACAAGGTACAGAGCAATCCCTGTGGGAGCCGGCTTGCCGGCGATAGGGCCCGGCCAGCTTACTTGTTGGTCAAACCATCGGCGCGGAACATCTGGCGGATGCCGCGAATGGCCTGGCGAATACGGTCCTGGTTCTCGATCAGGGCGAAGCGCACGTGGTCATCGCCGTAATCACCGAAACCAACGCCCGGCGATACGCAGACCTTGGCCTCGGCCAGCAGCTTCTTGGCAAACTCCAGTGACCCCAGGTGTGCGTATTGCTCGGGGATCTTGGCCCAGACGTACATCGACGCCTTGGGGTTCTCGACCATCCAGCCCATCTCGTGCAGGCCCTTGACCAGCAGGTTGCGGCGCTGGCGGTATTGCTCGGCGATGTCGCGCACGCACTGCTGGTCACCTTCCAGGGCGGCGATGGCCGCCACCTGCAAGGGGGTGAAGGTGCCGTAGTCGTGGTAGCTCTTGATGCGGGCCAGGGCACTGACCAGCTCCGGGTTGCCGACCATGAAGCCGATCCGCCAGCCGGCCATGTTGTAGCTCTTGGACAGGGTGAAGAACTCCACCGCGATGTCCTTGGCCCCCGGTACCTGCATGATCGACGGCGCCTTCCAGCCGTCATAGACGATATCGGCGTAGGCCAGGTCGTGCACCACCAGCACGTCGTACTGCTTGGCCAGCGCTACCACGCGCTCGAAGAAGTCCAGCTCGACGCACTGGGCCGTGGGGTTGGACGGAAAGCCAAGGATCATCATCTTCGGCTTTGGGATCGACTCGCGGATCGCCCGCTCCAGCTCGTTGAAGAAGTCCACGCCCGGCACCAGCGGCACCGAACGCACCTGGGCGCCGGCGATCACCGCGCCGTAGATGTGGATCGGGTAGCTGGGGTTGGGCACCAGCACGGTGTCGCCCTGGTCGAGGGTGGCGAGCATCAGGTGCGCCAGGCCCTCTTTCGAGCCGATGGTGACGATGGCTTCGCTTTCCGGGTCGATCTCGACCTCGTAGCGGTCCTTGTACCAGTTGGAGATGGCCCGGCGCAGGCGCGGGATGCCGCGCGAGGTGGAATAGCCATGAGTGTCTTCACGCTGGGCGACCTGCACCAGCTTCTCGACGATGTGCGGCGGGGTGGCGCCATCGGGGTTGCCCATGCTCAGGTCGATGATGTCCTCGCCACGGCGGCGGGCGGCCATCTTGAGTTCGGCGGTGATGTTGAAGACGTAAGGGGGCAGACGATCGATGCGCGCGAAACGGCGCGGCGAACCTGGATTGGCCATGGTTTCCTCTGGAGACGTAAGCGCCCGGAACCGTCCGAGCGACGCTGGCCGCTTAGGCGGCCGAAACAGAAGATAGTGCCGAAATATGTATTTTGTAAAGGATAAAATCCTGTTTAGTTAGATCATTTCAGATCGTTCACTCGAAAATTCTAGATTTATATTTTCAGGCCCTGCCCTATCGCCGGCAAGCCGGCTCCCACAGGTATCGCGCAAGTCCCCAAGAGTGCGCAGTAACTGTGGGAGCCGGCTTGCCGGCGATAGGGCCATTACAGGCATAAAAAAACCCCGGCACTTGGCCGGGGTTCCTGGTGTAACAGCCCGCTGTATCAGCGTGCGTAGGTCATCAGCACATCGGCCGCGGTCTGGCTGTCCACACCCATCATCACGCTCAGGGCAGTGACGGTGAGGATGGAGAAGCCGAACACCTTGCGCGCCCACTTGCTGTCGTCCTCGGCCTTGTAGCCGCCCCAGGCCATGTACAACCAGTACAGGCCCATGGCCGCTGCCACGGCAAGGTAGCCCAGGCCGGCGTAGCCGCCCAGGGTCAGCATCAGGGTGGCGAGCACGAAGGCCAGCACGTACAGCACGATCTGCTTCTTGGCTGCGAGGATACCGCGTGCCACCGGCAGGACCGGGATGTTGGCGGCGCTGTAGTCCTTGAAGCGGAAGATGGCGATGGCGAAGCTGTGCGGCATCTGCCACAGGCTGAACATCACCAGCAGGGTCACTGCAGCCAGGTCGAAGCTGTTGCTCACGGCGCAGTAGCCGATCACCGGAGGCATGGCACCGGACAGGCTGCCGACCAGGGTGCCGTGCACCGATTTGCGCTTCAGCCAGAGGCTGTAGAAACCGACGTAGACCACGAAGCCAACCAGGGCGCAGAACGCCGACAGCGGGTTGGCCTGCACATACAACAGGCTGAAACCGGCCACCCCGAGCAGGGTGGCGTAGATCAGCGCGAGGGGCAGCGACATGCCGCCCTGCACCATGACGCGGTTCTTGGTGCGCTCCATCTTGTGGTCGATGTCACGGTCGATGCAGTTGTTGAACACGCATCCGGACGCGACCACCAGCGAGGTACCGATCACCACTGCCAGGAACAGGGCGAAGTCCACTTGGCCCTTCGCGGCAAGGAAGAACCCGCCTGCCACGGAAAGCACGTTACCGAAAATGATCCCCGGTTTGGTGATTTGGATAAAGTGCTTCACGGACATGCAGTCTTACCTCACTTGGCCATCATTTCGAAGTGGATGCTGAACATGATCCACAGCGACAGGCCGACCAGCAGTGCAATTACCAGTACGGTGAACAGGAACGTCGACACGTTGGAACGCTGCTCTTTCGAGCGGTCCATGTGCAGGAAGTACACGAGGTGCACTACCACCTGGATGACGGCCATGGCCACCACGATCAGGACGGTCAGGTTCTTCGGCAGGCTCGGGTACATCACCAGGCCGAACGGGATCGCGGTCAGGATGATCGACAGTACGAAGCCGATCATGTAGGACTTCACGCTGCCGTGATTACCTTCGTGATGAGTGTCGTGTGCGTTAGCCATTACAGAACCCCCAGCAGGTAGACGACGGTGAATACGCAGATCCAGACCACGTCGAGGAAGTGCCAGAACAGGCTCAGGCAGCTCATGCGGGTCTTGGCGGTCGGCGTGATGCCGTGCTTGTTGATCTGGTACATCATGATCGCCATCCAGATCAGACCGGCGGTCACGTGCAGACCGTGGGTACCGACCAGCGCGAAGAACGCCGACAGGAAGCCGCTGCGCTGCGGGCCGTAGCCCTCAGCGATCAGGTGATGGAACTCGTAGATTTCCATCGCGATGAAGCCAGCACCGAACAGGAAGGTCACGGCCAACCAGCCCAGTACACCTGCTTTCTTGCCGTCGAACATCTTCAGCATGGCGAAGCCGAAGGTGATCGAGGACAGCAGCAGGAACGCGGTTTCAACCAGCACGAAGTCGAGCTGGAAGATGTCGTGACCCGACGGGCCGCCGGCGAAACCGCCGGACAGCACCGCATAGGTGGCGAAGAGCGACGCAAACAGGATGCAGTCGGTCATCAGGTACAGCCAGAAACCGAGTACGGTCATCTGGCCCGAGTCGTGGTGGTGCTCGTCGTGCCCATGGTCGTGACCATGAGCAGCACCGTGGATTACTTGACTGGACATTGATTACACCCGTTCAAACGATTCGACACGTGCGCCGCCGGCAGGCAGTACACCAGCCTTGGCCAGCGCCTTCATGCGCTCGCCTTCGATGCGCGCCACTTCTTCGGCCGGAACCATGTAGCCCTGGTCGTCACGTGCAGCGTGGCGAACGAAGACCGCGATGGTTGCGAACAGGCTCGCGCCCACCAGCCACCAGATGTGCCAGATGAAGGCGAAGCCGAACACGGTCAGGAACAGACCCATGAACAGACCGGTGGAGGTGTTGCTCGGCATGTGGATCGCTTCGTACTTGGCCGGAACCTTGTACGCAACGCCGGCTTCCTTGGCTTCGTGCCAGGCGTCCAGGCCAACTTTCTCAGGCATGTGAGCGAAGTTGTAGAACGGAGGTGGCGACGAAGTGGACCACTCGATGGTGCGGCCGCCCCATGGGTCGCCAGTGACGTCCATGTTGTCTTTGCGGTCGCGAACCGACACGAAGATCTGGATCAGCTGGCAAGCGATACCGAACAGGATCAGCACGGCGCCGACAACGGCTACGTACAGGTAGGGTTCCCACAGTGGGTTGTCGGAGTGGTTCAGACGACGGGTCATGCCCATGAAGCCCAGGGCGTACAGCGGCATGAACGCAACGTAGAAGCCCGACAGCCAGAACCAGAAGGCAGCTTTGCCCCACTTCTCGTTCAGGGTGAAACCGAAGGCTTTCGGGAACCAGAAGGCGAAACCGGCGATGTAGCCGAATACCGCGCCACCGATGATCACGTTGTGGAAGTGAGCGATAACGAACAGGCTGTTGTGCAGAACGAAGTCAGCACCTGGAACGGCTAGCAGTACGCCGGTCATGCCACCGATGGAGAAGGTGACCATGAAGCCCAGGGTCCAGAGCATCGGTGCGGTGAAGCGCACACGGCCTTGGTACATGGTGAACAGCCAGTTGAACAGCTTCACACCGGTCGGAATGGAGATCAGCATCGTCGCCAGGCCGAAGAAGGTGTTGACGCTGGCGCCGGCACCCATGGTGAAGAAGTGGTGCAGCCAGACCGCAAAGCCAAGGATGGCGATAGCGCCCGATGCGTAGATCATCGAGTGGTGGCCGAACAGGCGTTTGCCAGAGAACGTCGAAGTCACTTCCGAGAACACGCCGAAGGCCGGCAGGATCAGGATGTAAACCTCAGGGTGACCCCACGCCCAGAACAGGTTGACGTACATCATCGGGTTCCCACCAAGCTCGTTGGTGAAAATGTGGAAGTCCAGATAACGGTCAACAGTCAGCAGCGCGAGAGCGGCGGTCAGGATCGGGAACGAAGCGACGATCAGCACGTTGGCCCAGGTGCAGGTCCAGGTGAAGATCGGCATGTCCATCAGCTTCATGCCAGGTGCGCGCATCTTCATCACGGTGACGAGGAAGTTCACACCGGTAAGCGTCGTACCCAAGCCTGAGAGCTGTAGCGCCCAGATGTAGTAGTCGACACCCACCCCAGGGCTGTACTGGATGCCCGCCAGCGGCGGATAGGCAACCCAGCCGGTCTTGGCGAATTCACCAACGCCCAGCGAGATGTTGACCAGCAGCACGCCTGCCAGCAGCAGGTAGAAGCTCAGGGAGTTCAGGAACGGGAAGGCAACGTCACGTGCACCGATCTGCAGAGGAACCGCGAGGTTCATCAGGCCGGTGAAGAACGGCATCGCCATGAAGATGATCATGATCACACCGTGGGCGGTGAAGATCTGGTCATAGTGTTCAGGCGGCAGGTAGCCTTCGGAGCCACCGGTAGCGGCAGCCAGCTGGGTACGCATCATGATGGCGTCGGCAAAGCCGCGCAGCAGCATGACCATAGCGACGATGATGTACATCACGCCGATTTTCTTGTGGTCGACCGTGGTCAGCCACTCGGTCCACAAGTAGGTCCACTTGCGGAAATAGGTGATGGCACCAACGACAGCGATACCACCGAGCGCGATCATGGCAAGCGTCACCATGACTATCGGCTCGTGATACGGTATCGCCTCCAGAGTTAATTTACCGAACATCTCTTACTCCTCTGCACCGGCAGCTGGTTGCATACTCGATTCCACCCCATTGGTAGTGGCCAGATCTTTGCTGCCTGCTTCTTCGTGGACCGGCTTGCCGCGGTTCATGCCTTCGTACTTGTCGACGATGCGCTGGAACTGGTCAGCCGGTGCCTCGCTGTACAGCGCGACCGGGTTGTTTTCGCTTGGTTTGGCCAGGGCTTCGTATTCGGCCTTGTCCAGCTTCTTCGGCGAGGCCTTCACTTGCGCGACCCATGCATCGAAGTCAGCTTGCGAAGTGGCGGTTGCCTTGAATTTCATACCGGTGAAACCGGCGCCGCTGTAGTTGGCGCTGATACCGTCAAACACACCGTTCTCGTTGGCGATCAGGTGCAGTTTGGTGGTCATGCCAGCCATGGCGTAGATCTGGCCGCCCAGGCCCGGGATGAAGAACGAGTTCATCACGGCGTCCGAGGTGACACGGAAGTTGACCGGGGTATTGGCCGGGAAGACGATCGTGTTGACCGTGGCAATGCCTTGTTCCGGGTAGATGAACAGCCATTTCCAGTCCAGCGCGACCACGTCGATCTGCACCGGCTTCACATCGGAATCCAGTGGACGGTACGGGTCCAGCTTGTGGGTGGAGTGGTAGGTGACATAACCCAGGGCGATGATGATCAGGATCGGGATGATCCACACCGCGGCCTCGATCTTGGTCGAGTGCGACCAGTCGGGGGTGTAGGTGGCGCCCTTGTTGGAAGCACGGTACTTCCAGGCGAACGCCAGGGTCATGATGATCACGGGAATAACCACCAGCAGCATCAGGCCGGTGGCGATCAGGATCAGGTTCTTCTGCTCAATGCCTACCTGGCCCTTCGGGTCGAGCAGGGTCCAGTTGCACCCACTGAGTAAAAGCATGCCTAAAAAGGGCAATATGCCAAACAGTCTGGGGTAACGCTTTTTACTCATCTCACGACCTCTAGATCAGCTTGCTTCAATGCAATTTGTGTTTTGGTAGCCAACACTTCGTCCTGCCAAGCGTTAGCATTTCGAGCCCGAATTCGCCCCTGCCTGGGGTCCGACTGCTGGACCTGGGCGCGAGCGGGTATACGGAGCTTTATGGTTTCGTAGGCAAACGGCCTGTACTTCAGACCAAGTCCATTTGGTGCGGGAAAACGCGGAGGGGTGTCCGCCCGGATCGCCGTTGGGCGAAACTTGTCGAAGTCAGCAATAAGAAAGCGCTGCGGCTTCCTTCAATCCTGCGACTCGCAAGCAGTGCCGAACGGAAATTGGGGGCGATTGTAGATAGGTCGCCCCCCATTGACTATGACTTATTGAGCAACAGTCTTTTACAGAATCCGTAACAATAGCACCCTAAAAATCAACTTCGCGACAGTTTGTCGCACCCCGCGCAGTAGCCCTGAAACCCTTGTAGCGCAAGGCCTGGGGGTTGATCCAGAGCAACCCTGGGGGCTGATTTCCTACTTATCTCGCCGCGCAATAGACCTGGGTCAAACAAGGACTTTGGTCTAACGAACGGTGCGTTCGTGGCGACGGTTACGGTAGATCCCCAGCGGCACCAGGATGGCCGTCAGCACGAACGCCAACAGGGCCCATTGGGCAAGCGACAGGCCGAGGATCGGCGGGTACGGCGTGGAGCAGAAGCCGTCGACCTGAAACGCCAGCGGCCAGAGCTTGGCCAGCGGCAGGTCATCGACGATCGGCTGCAGGGTATCGATACCGCAGCTGACCATGGGGTTGGCGAGTATATACACATGGTTGCCGGCTGCAACGATGCCGCCGATGGCGCTCAGCACCACCAGTGCCTCGAACAGTGTCAGGCTTTTACGCCCGGGCATGGCCGCGGCGATGAAGGCGAAGATCGCGATGAACAGCAAGGCGTAGCGTTGCAGGATGCACAGCGGGCATGGTGCTTCGCCCAGCACCACCTGCATGTACAGGGCACCGCCGATCAGCGCCAGGCAGATCAGGCCAAGGAGCACCAGAAAGCGCCGTTCGCGGTTCAGGCGCGATGAGAGTTCGTTCATTGCCGATTCCTTCGATGGAGAGTGGCAGCGCTGGCTGCCCGAGGGGCGCCAAGTCTACACGCTGGAGTGGACCTGTGACTGCGTCGAGGAACGGTGAGCGCGGCTATCCCTTGATGACCTAGGACCGAGCGGGTCGGTTTCGGTTCACCGCTGCGCGTAAAAAACACGGCAGCCCGAGCGCCGGACAGGAGCAAGCCCCTCGACACTCGGGAGTGAAGGATACAGTGATTAAAGGAGGATTAAAGATGAAGGCGGGTGTAACCGCGTTCATCGCTTCCTTATATAGAAGAAGGGGCTGGGCCCAATCGCTGCGGTTCGGCGCTCGGCCCGTCCGGCCTTGCACGCGGAATGCAGACGTCCGTTTCGTTCTCGATTACCCACGGGCGGGAGCATGGCGTGCAGGGCCGGCCGGGCAGAACGCCGAACCGCAGCGATTGGGATGGCGAGTCAGGTCATGGGATCGCTGGGGCTGCTTTGCAGCCCTTTCCGGCCGATCCGGCGCCCCGGCGAGGCCGCTCCCACAAAGGGACACGATCCTCTGTAGGAGCGGCCTCGTGCCGCGAAAGGGGCGCAAAGCGCCCCCGGCGATCTTCAACTAACCCTGTTACTCCAAAGCCGCCGCCGGCCCGAAGAACTCATAGCGGCTCTGCCCTTCCGGCACACCAATCGCCTTGAGCTGGCGCTTGATCGCCGCCATGAAGCCCTTCGGCCCCAGGAAGTAGGCATCCACATCACGCTCGCGCGGCAGCCACTCGGCCAGCAGCTCCTGGCTCAGCAGGCCCACGGCATCGGCCGCCTGGCTACCGTCGTCTTCGGCGTAGCAATAAAAGCGCTTGAGCTGCGGGTGGCGCGCGGCCAGGCCGTCGATCCACTCGGCAAAGGCATGCACCGCACCATTGCGTGCGCAGTGGATGAAATGCACCGGACGCTGGGTTTTCAGCGCAGCCTCGAGCATGGCCAGGGTCGGAGTGATGCCCACGCCGCCGCTGATCAGCACCAGCGGCTTGTCGCTGGCCGCCAGGGTGAAGTCGCCGGACGGCGGGAACAGCTGCAGGGTGTCACCCACCATCAGCCCGTCATGCAGGTAGTTGGACACCTTGCCGCCCGCTTCGCGCTTGACGCTGATGCGGTACTGCTCGCCATCGCACAGGGCCGACAGCGAATAGTTGCGGCGCTGCTCCTGGCCTTCAATGAACAGCTGCAGGCCAATGTACTGGCCCGGCTCGGCCTTGAGCACCGGCTTGCCGTCGACCGGGGCGAAGTAGAACGAGACGATCTCGCTGCTTTCCTGCTCGCGGCGCACCAGGCGGAACTCGCGGGCACCACGCCAACCGCCAGTGGCTTCTTCTTTCTGTTTATAGAGGCTCTCTTCGGCGCCGATCAGGATGTCGGCCAGCTGGCCGTAGGCGGCGCCCCAGGCGGCGATCACTTCCGGGGTGGCGATCTCCTTGCCCAACACTTCCTCGATGGCGCGCAGCAGGCAGCTGCCAACGATCGGATAATGCTCGGGGAGGATCTGCAGGGCCACATGCTTGTTGATGATCTGGCCGACCAGCCCACCAAGCTGTTCAAGCTTGTCGATGTGGCGGGCGTACATCAGCACGCCATTGGCCAGGGCGCGCGGCTGGTCGCCGCTGGCCTGGTGGGCCTGGTTGAACAGCGGGCGCACCTCGGGGAACTCGCTGAGCATCATCTTGTAGAAGTGGGTGGTCAGCGCTTCGCCGCCGCTTTCCAGCAGGGGAACAGTGGCCTTGATGATTGCACGTTGTTCGGCATTGAGCATTGCAACAACTCCTGAGCCTTTGGCTTCGAATGGTTGCCTTTGACTTATCAGCAATCGTGCCAACTTTAAAACTCAATAAAATCAGGCTCTTGAACATATAAGTGTCAAAAAGACACACCCAAGCGTATAGTCATTTCGACCAAATGGAGTCCATATGACTGCAAAGCCCCTGCTCACCGCCCTGCTGCCCCTGGTCAGCGACCTGTCCTGCGACCTGCCCGACCAGGAACGCTACCGCCGCCTGCTGCAGGCCATGCGCGGCCTGTTGCCGTGCGATGCCGCGGCACTGCTGCGCCTGGATGGCGAATGGCTGGTGCCGCTGGCGGTGGACGGCTTGTCGCCCGACACCCTCGGCCGGCGCTTTCGGGTCAGCGAGCACCCGCGCTTCCAGATCCTGCTCAGCCGCCCCGAACCCACCCGCTTCGCCAGCGACAGCCCCCTCCCCGACCCCTACGACGGCCTGGTCAATGCCGAGCACGTCGACCTGGAAGTGCACGACTGCATGGGCTGCCCGTTGATGGTCGACGAACAGCCCTGGGGCCTGCTGACCCTCGATGCCCTCACCCCCGGCCAGTTCCAGAGCCTGGAGCTGGAGGCCCTGCAGGCCTTCGCCAGCCTGGCCGCCGCCACCGTCACCGTGGCCGAGCGCATCGAGCACCTGGCCCTGCGCGCCGAGGATGAACACCAGCGCGCCGAGGTGTACCGCCAGGCCAGCGGCCAGGACAAGGAGCTGATCGGCCAGAGCAAGGCACACAAGCGCCTGGTGGAAGAGATCCGCCTGGTCGGCGGCAGCGACCTGACTGTGCTGATCACTGGCGAAACCGGGGTCGGCAAGGAGCTGGTGGCCCAGGCCCTGCATCGCGCCAGCAAGCGCGCCGACAAACCCCTGATCAGCCTCAACTGCGCCGCCCTCCCCGACACCCTGGTGGAAAGCGAGCTGTTCGGCCACGTGCGCGGTGCCTTCACCGGCGCCCACGGCGAGCGGCGCGGCAAGTTCGAACTGGCCAACGGCGGCACGCTGTTTCTCGATGAGGTCGGCGAACTGCCCTTGGCGGTGCAGGCCAAGCTGCTGCGGGTGCTGCAGAGCGGCCAGTTGCAACGGCTGGGCTCGGACCGCGATCACCAGGTGGACGTGCGCCTGATCGCCGCCACCAACCGCGACCTCGCCGAAGAGGTGCGCAATGGCAACTACCGCGCCGATTTCTATCACCGCCTAAGCGTCTACCCGCTGCAAGTACCCCCGCTGCGCGAGCGCGGCCGTGACGTGCTGATGCTGGCCGGCTACTTCCTCGAACAGAACCGTTCGCGCCTGGGCCTGGGCAGCCTGCGCCTGTCCGCCGAGGCCCAGGCGGCGCTGCTGGCCTACGACTGGCCGGGCAACGTGCGTGAGCTGGAACACCTGATCGGGCGCTCGGCGCTCAAGGCGCTGGGGCAGCATGGGCAACGGCCGAAGATTCTTACCCTGGAGGCGGCGGACCTGGACTTGCGGGCGGCACGGCCAGAGGCTCACCTGCCCACGCCTGTGGTTCAGGCCGACGCACCGCTGCCCGAGGGCGGATTGCGTGAGGCGGTGGATGACTACCAGCGGCAGATCATCGAGGAGTGCCTGAAGCGCCATGGCGACAACGGGGCGGCCGCGGCGCGGGAACTGGGACTGGATCGGGCGAACCTGAGCCGGCTGGCCAAACGTTTGGGGTTGCGCCAATAAGGTTGAGTGCCCTCTGTAGGAGCGGCCTTGTGCCGCGAATGGGCTGCAAAGCAGCCCCAGGTGTTTGCCTTGTCACCTGAATTGCCGGGGGCTGCTGCGCAGCCCATTCGCGGCGCAAGGCCGCTCCTACAGCGTGCGCGCAAACCAAAGTGATGTGACCCTGAATAGCAAACTACGCTAAAGCCTGACGTCAAAAAGCCGATAACCCGGCATTCTCCCCATCCGAACCAAAGGTTGCCCATGGCCACGCAAAAAGCCCGCGCGGACTCGTTGTCCCTGCTGCTGTTCACCCTGCGCAGCGGCAAGCTGATGGCAATCAACCTGCTCAAGGTCAGCGAGATCATCACCTGCCCGCCGCTGACCAAGCTGCCGGAGGCCCACCCCCACGTCAAAGGCGTGGCCACCCTGCGCGGCAACTCGCTGTCGGTCATCGACCTGTCCCGCGCCATCGGCGAACGCCCGCTGGAAGACCCCGACGGCGGCTGCCTGATCGTCACCGAGATCAGCCGCTCGCGCCAGGGCCTGCACGTGCAGGCGGTGAGCCGCATCGTCCATTGCCTGAGCACCGACATCAAACCGCCGCCATTCGGTTCGGGCAACCGCTCGTTCATCACCGGCGTGACCCGGGTCGACAACACCCTGGTGCAGGTGCTGGACATCGAAAAGGTCATCCACGGCATCGCCCCGCCGCGCCACGAGCCGCAACCGGGCGAGCTCAGCGAAGAAGACGCAAGCCTGTTGGCCGCCGCCAACATCCTGGTGGTCGACGACAGCCAGGTGGCGCTGCAGCAGTCGGTGCACACCCTGCGCAACCTCGGCATCGAATGCCACACCGCGCGCAGCGCCAAGGATGCGATGAACGTGCTGCTGGAGCTGCAAGGCACCGAGCGGGAGATCAACATCATCGTCTCCGACATCGAGATGTCCGAGATGGACGGCTTCGCCTTCACCCGGACCCTGCGCGACACCCCGGACTTCCAGCACCTGTACATCCTTCTGCACACCTCGCTGGACAGCACCATGAGCGGCGAAAAGGCCAAGACGGCCGGCGCCAACGCAATCCTCACCAAGTTCTCGTCGCCAGAGCTGACCGACTGCCTGGTGGTCGCGGCGCGGGCGGTGGTGTTCGCCGAGCATTGACATATCAAGTCAGGATTTTCCGTGCTTGATGCAGGTAGAGGTTCGGGCATAATTCGCGCCCTTCGCTCGTTCATGGCTGGTATCGCCGATGAAATACCTCAGCACCCTCCTGTTCACCTGCGCCCTGTTCAGCGGCGCAGCCCACGCCTCGAGCAACCAGGCGTGGCACGACCAGCGCCAGCAGATGCTCAAGGCCTGCCTGGCCGCCAGCCAGTTCAAGCAGGCCCACGCCCTGGGCAAACCCGCCGAGTTCGACGACCGGGTCGGCTACAGCGCCCTGCTGATAGAAGGCGTCTACCCGCAAAAGCACATGAACAACCGCACCGGCACCGAGCTGTGCCTGTACGACCGCCAGCGCCAGCAGGCCTTCGTCACCGAATGGCAAGCAGCCAAGTGATGGGCGACAGCATTCGTTTTGCCTGCACCGGTTGCGGCAAGTGCTGCACCGGCCACCATGTGCCGCTGACCCTCAGCGAAGCCCAGCAGTGGGCGGTGTCCGGCGGCCAGGTGGTGGTGCTGATCGAAGGTTTCGTGAGCGACGGCCCGGGCATGCCGGCCGAGCAGCGCGAGCACGTACTGCGCCGCTCGCACCCGGTGCGCTGCGGTGACGGCGAGCTGCGCGTATCGGTGACCTTCGCCGCGTTCAACCCCGGGCGCTGCCGCAACCTCGACGCCGATGACCTGTGCACCATCTATGACCGCCGCCCGCTGGTGTGCCGCATCTACCCGGCCGAGATCAACCCGCACCTGCCCCTGCGCCCGGAAGGCAAGGACTGCCCGCCCGAGGCCTGGGAACAGGGGCCGGAACTGATCCACGGCGGCCAGCTGATGGACAACGAACTCAAGGCGCTGATCGAAGCGTCGCGCCAGGCCGACCGTGACGATATCGCCGCCAAGGTCGCGATCTGCCAGGCGTTGGGGATCACCACCAGTGCGCTCAAGGGCAACGGCTTTACCGCCTGGTTGCCGGAGATGGGGGCGTTCGCGGCGGTGCTGCAAACGGTGCCGGCGGACAATGGTGCCGAGTGGCAGGTGCATGTACCTGATACAGTGATTGCAGCAACCTTGCAGGATCATCGCCTGCAGACCATTTCAGATACTCCCGTCTACTTCGCCTATATCGGCTTCTGATGACGCCTATTCCGGCCCAATCGCCGGCAAGCCGGCGCCCACAGGTACAGTGCAGGGCCTGAGGCTGGCGCTGTACCTGTGGGAGCCGGCTTGCCGGCGATTGGGCCAGGTCAGGCAACCCAGGAATCAGTCGCTTACTGACACCGCCGCCAGAACTCATCCGCCAGCCGCCGCAGGTCCTGCGCCAGGTCCGCCACGTCGCTGGCGCTGCCATGGCTGCGCTGGCCAACGCTGACCGTCGCCTCGCTGGCCTGGCGGATGCTGATGATGTTGCGGTTGATGTTCTCGCTGACCTGGCTCTGTTGCTCCACCGCCGCGGCGATCTGCAGGCTCATCTCGTTGATCTGGTTGACCCGCACGCTGATGCTGTCCAGCGCATCGCTGGCCAGCTGCGCCTGCTCGACACTCTGCCCGGCGTGGGCGCTGCTCTCGCGCATCACTTGCACCGCGGCGCGGGCGCCGTCCTGCAGGGCGGTGATCATGTGCTGGATATCGTGGGTGGACTGGGCGGTGCGCTTGGCCAGGCCGCGCACCTCATCGGCGACCACCGCGAACCCCCGCCCCTGGTCCCCCGCCCGCGCCGCCTCGATGGCGGCGTTGAGCGCCAGCAGGTTGGTCTGCTCGGCGATGCCACGGATCACATCGAGCACCCCGGAAATCTCGCTGCTGTGGTTTTCCAGCTGCTGGATCACTTGGCTGGCCTCGACCAGTGAGCCCGCCAGGTCCTGGATCGCGCAGCGGTTGCGATCGACCAGCTGGTGCCCGGCCTGGGTCTCGTCTTCGGCCTGGTCGGCAGCCATCGAAGCCATCTGCGCGCTGGTGGCCACCTGGGCCACGCTGGCGCTCATCTGGTGGATGGCCGTGGCCACCTGGTCGGCTTCGCTCTGTTGCTCCAGGCTGTTGGCATGGCTGCTGTGCAGCGCCTCGACCAGCGAGCCGGAGTGCCCGGCCAGGCGTGACGAGGTGTCGCCGATGCGCCCGACCACCGCGCCCAGTTGCGCCTTGAGCATGCGCATGGCGAACTCGATCTGGCCCAGGCCATCGCGCCGGCCTGTGTATAACTGTTGGCTCAGTGGGTTGTCGGCAATCGCCAAGGCCTGGCGGCGCAAGCGCTCATAGGGGCGCAGCAACAACCAGACCGCCAGGCTGCTCAGGCCCGCCGCCACCAGCACTTCCATCAGCGACAGCAGCAACGGTGCGCCCTGCCACCACTGTGCCAAACCAATCACCAGGGCCAGGATCGCGCCAAGCGAAAGCGCCAGCCGCCCGCCCAGGCCAACCACCGGTACGCGCCCGCGCCAGCTGCGCGTGCCTTCACGCAACCGTGCGTAGCAACGCTCGGCCGCCTCGACCTGCGCCCTGCCCGGTTTGGTGCGCACCGACTGGTACTCCAGCGCCTGCCCGCCACTGCTGATCGGCGAGACGAACGCGCTGACCCAGTAGTGATCGCCGTTCTTGCAACGGTTCTTCACCAGCCCCATCCACGAGCGCCCGGCCTTGAGCGCCTGCCACATCTGGGCGAAGGCCTGGGGCGGCATGTCCGGGTGGCGCACCACATGGTGCGGCTGGCCCAGCAGTTCCTCGGGGGAGAAACCGCTGACCTTGATGAACACGTCATTGGCGTAAGTGATGCGGCTGTCCAGGTCGGTGGTGGACAGGATGTTGGCGTCGCCGGGGTAATCCACTTCGCGACCGGTAACGGGCAAATTGCACTTCATCGGAGGCACTCGTTGTTATGGGGAACAGCGGCAGGGCGTCCGAGATTAGTGGCAATTTGCGATCAACCATTGATCCAGCTCAATCGCTTCTCATTTGTAGGTCAGGGTGAAACCCACCGAGGCGTTGGCCACGCCGCCGGTCGGGCGGTCCTTGCCCACCTGGATATAGCGCGCCGCCATGGCGATGTTCATGTCGCCATTGCTCATGCGCACCATCTGCACTTCTTCGGTCAACGCCATGGGTGTGAGGTCGGCCTTGAGCACCTGGACGCCGACCCCGCGTGCATCGGAGTCACTGTTGAGCCCCAGTATGCCGCGCTGAGCATCCAGCACACTGGAGCCATTGCGTGGGTCCAGGCGTAAATGGGCGAAATTTTCGTTGCCCGGCTCGGTACCGGCCTGGCAAGTACGCACCGGCACGATGAAGGCCTGGGTGTCGACAACACTGCCCTCCCCCTTGAACTCGTCCGCCCTCCAACTGCCCAGGGGAACGCTGACCTGAGTACCGGGTGCTCCAGGCAAACCGCACATAGCGGTGTTGATCGAACCGCCGGAAAAGACGATCTCCATCACTTTGCCAGCCCTCTCATGTGCAATTTCAACCAAGGTATGGCCGCCCAGGGATTGAGGCCCGACGCCAACGTCGACCGGACCGAACTTGATGATGCGGTAATCCCATCTCAACGTTCGAAAGCCCAGCGTGATGCTGTCGGAAGAAGGGGTCATGGCCAGCGTGTGTGGTACTCCCCACCCAAAACGTCCGTGACCGGGCGTGTAGTTCCATCCACTGGCCGGCACGGGATAACCGTGGGATGCCGACATGACTACGCCGATCCCGGGAACTCGAGTCTGCAGAATCACCTCACCCGGCGCGACCAACCCCGATCCGTAGATCAGGGGCATTGGCGACGTCACTTCGAAGCGATTGATTCCAGCACACCAGATCAACTCCGAGTGAATACTCTGCCACTCGTAATTCGGCAGGGATGGCCGAATGACCGCGCCCAGCGGCGCATCTCGCCCAACAAACAAATCACCTGGGTTGATCGATACCCGGGAGAAGAAACCGGCGGGAAAATCGCAGGCCAACACCTGCAGCGGGAACCACAGGGCAACCGCTGCGGCCACCCTGAACGTGCATTTGCAAGACAGTTTCATCGTTCACCTTTGCTTGTTGCGTTTCATCTGCGTACCCAGCCATCTGCGTGTGATGAACTCAATGACCGGACACCACGTCGCCCACCCGACAAATGCTGTTCATCTGCCTGTAGCCCTGCGCCGGCTTATCGCCCGCCGCAGTCAGCAATACCTGGCACTTCTGGAATGCTGCCCGCCCCCAACGCACCGTCACTGCCCCTGCTTGCACTTCCAGCGCCAGCAACACCTGCCCCCCCGGCCCGACCACCCCGACCGTGCGCTGCTCGCCATCCACCACCTGCGCCCCGAACGGCGGCAGCCCGCCATCCTCCAGGCGCAGGTTGAGCAACACCTTTTCCACCTGCTGGGCGGCGAACGCGGCCTTGACCACCGCCCCCCGGCGCGGCACCACGTTGGTCACGCCGTTGTCGATCTCGGTGTGGTGGTCCAGCCCGCTGGTGTCCAGGCTCACGCGGTTCTTGCGGTAGGGCGTGAGGTACGGGATCAGCGCGTAGCCACTGCTGTTGGTCCGGGTGCCTGGCGCGTTGGCCAAACCGACGTTCGGGGTGTCGGCCACGTGCACCAGCCCCACGGTTTCGCCAAGGGTGTGGCCAAGGGCGACGCCGCCGCCGTGGGCCAGCAACGAACCCGACGCACTGAGATTGACCTGCTGATAGTGCTCGCCGGCACTCACCCCGGCCCCCAACTGGGCGAACGGTGCCAGGTAGTTGAGCGACGCCGAACCACTGCCACCGGAGCGCTCGGCATGGCTGGCATCGACGGCGTAGTTGAGGTTGCCGGCGCGCCCCCGGTAACCGGCGCGCTGGTCGAAGCTGCCGTCGTTGTTACGGCTCAGCGCCAGGCTGGTGCTGCTGCCACCGCCCAGCGGGATGGAGACGTTGAAGCTGATGAAACTCGACTGGCCGAACGAGTCCACCAGGCTCTTGCTGGCGTACACCCCATAGCTGACGCCGCGGTACACGGTGTTTACGCCCAGCTGCAGCTGGCGCTCGCGGCGCGAAGTGTTCCAGTAGTCCTGCTGGCTGAGGTTCAGGTAGAGCGAGGTGTTGCCGAAGTTCTGGTTGATGCTGGCCTGCACCCGGCTGCGCTTGGTCATGCGGTTGAAGTCATCGCCCTGGTGCTGCCACACCGCTTCGCTGAAGTCGCGGTAACCCTCGGTGGAGTAGCGGTAGCCGGCGAAGCGCACCGAAGTGCCGGTGGCGAAGGCCTTGCCGTAGCGGATGCCGTAGCTGCGGCCCTGGTCGGTGCGCCCATCGCGGCCCTCGGTGCGGGCTTGGGTCAGGTCCAGCGAAACGGCGCCCAGGCTGCCCAGGTTCTTGCCCAGGCCCACCTGCGTGGCGCGGTAGAAATCGTTGCCCAGCAACCCGCCGGACAGGGTGTAGTCATAGGGCAGGCCATAGGCGAGCGTGGCCTGTGCCAGCCCCGGGCGGTTGCCGTTTTCATCGGCGGCGTTGTATTCACCGAAAGTCAGGCCATAGCGCCAGGTGTTCTCGCGCAGCAGGTTGCCCAGGGTCGCATAAGGCTGGGTGAAGCGCCGCTCGCGGCCATCGGCCTCGGTGATGATCACCTCCAGGTCGCCGCTGCCGCTGGAAGCATTGAGGTCGTTGATCTCGAACGGCCCGGGCGGCACGAAGGTGGAGTACAGCGAGTAACCGTTGTGGCGCACCTCGACCCGCGCGCGGGTTTCGGCTACGCCACGGATCACCGGGGCGTAGCCCTGCATCGAGTCGGGGAGCATGCCAATGTCGCTGGCCAGCTGCACCCCGCGAAACGGCAGGCTGTCGAACACATCCCCGGCGGTGAAACTTTCGCCCAGGGTGAACGTGCCGAAGCTGCCGGGCAGGTCGGTCTGGGCGTAGCTGGTCGAGCGCTGCCACTGCCGGCGCCCCTGCTGATCCTGGTTGTAGTTGCCGCTGGAGCGCAGGCGCCAGCCGGCGAGATTGAAGCCGCCATTGAGATACAGGCTGAACTGGTTGTGATTGCCCTGCCCGGCGCTGTGCCCCTGGGTGCCGGTGAACTGGTAGTTGAGCAAACCGGCGTTGATCCCCGCGTCCCACTCCTCTGGCGCGACATAGCCCGCCGCATCACGGCGCAGGGCCACCTGTGGCACGCTGATGTCCAGCGCCAGGTAGGCGGGGTCGAAGGTGACCAGCGCCCCCTCGATTACCCCCTGCAGGTCGACGCAGTCGAGCGTGTCGAGTGCGGCCTGGTCGATGAAGGCGGCCAGTTTCACGCCCATCCCGTCGAGCATCGCCGGGCTCAGGCAGGCACGCACCTCACCCTTGCCTGCATCGTCGAAACGCAGCTCGCGGCGGTCATAGAAGCTCTGGTTGAGGCGGATGCTCACCCGGTGCAGCCCCGGGGCTACCTGGGCGTTGTGGGCAATGGCCTCCAGGTCCAGGTTGGGGCCCGCCGAGCCGCCGCCGAAGGGCTGCATGAAGCTGCTGTCGAACGTCGCCGCCTGTGTACAAGGCATGCTGACGCTAACCAGGCAGGCGAGCAGGGCTGGGCCGCCGGCACGAAGCCGGTGGCAGGAATACTTGGGCATTACGGTTACTCGATCAGAGTGCGGGCAAGAATCAACGTGCAGCGCTGAGGCTGACCCGTTCGGGTGTGGTGTAGCCGCCGTAGTCGTTGATCACCGAAAACTCGACGCTGTTGGGCGTCCAGCCCAGGCGCGGGGCGATGGCGTACTGACGGGTGGAGAACGGTGCGACCATCACCGGCTTGTCGATCTCACTGTGGCGCGCGCCATCGGCGACCTTGATATGGATGAACGAGACGTGGAACGGCGTCGGGTTGTGCACCTGCAACTGCGCGTGACCGGCCTCCTGGCGGATGGCCCATTCCAACCGCGGCAAGGCTTCCAGCAGGCTGCCTTGCAGGCCTTTGGGCCGGTAGAACAGCTTGATGCGGGTGCGCAGGGCGATCTTCAGGGTATTGCCGTCGTCACTGCCGGCCGCCGGGATTTCCTGGGCGTTGAAGTAGAACACCGACTCGCGATCACTGGGCAGGTCATGCGCGGTGGGCACGATGCGAACCAACTGCTCCTTCATTGCATCCAGCCGGAACAGCGGCGGCGTGGCGATGAACGGCGCGCTGACGGCGTGGTCGTCGGCTTCGGTGTTGATCCAGGCCTGCACCGCATAGGGCTTGTCGGTGCCATTGCCGGCAGTGATCGAGGCATCGCGCTTGCTGGCATCGAAGATGATGCGGGTGCCGCTCAGGGTGACACCCGCCTGTGCATTGGCGGACAGCAGCGCCAGCAGCAACGCTGCGGCCAGCAGCCGCTGTGGATAAGTGCGAAACATCACAGACCCCTTTTCGGTTGGAGGCGAACTGCGCCCTCGGGCGAAGGCGCAGGCACTGCCAGGTTTACTGGATGTTCACGGTGAACTGCGCCTTGGCGTTGGCCGGGCCGGCAGTGGCGGCACCGGTGGCGATGTAGTTGGCGGTGAAGCGCATCGGCTCACTGAGGTTGGCGTACTGGGCGGACGGTTCGGAAACCGCCAGTTCAGTACCCGAGTAGTCACGCAGCTGCACCGCCACGTTGCTGGCCGCACCGGCAACCGGCTCCAGGGCCAGCCACTGGCCCGAAGCGCCGGCGGAACCGCTGATCGGCAGGAAGGTCACGGTGGCGGCCTTGCCGGTGATGTCACAGCCCGGGTCGCTGGCGTCCACCTGCAGGGTGAACGCGCCACCGCCGGCCACGTCGCCGGCCTTGGCCAGGCTGCTCACCGGCACCTGGTCACCCAGCTTGACCACGCCCTTGGCACCACCGGTGCCATTGCCGATTTCGATGGCGCAAGTGCTGTTGATAATGGTGCCTTCGAAGCTGATCTCGCCATCGGCAGCTTGTGCGAACTGGCTCGCGCCCACCAATGCCACTGCGGCGGCCAGGCCGCTCAAGGTTACCTTTTTCATGGATGCTCCCTTTTGATACTGCGCGTTGTGCGCATGAATGGTCCTGTGCAACGGCAGCCAAGTGGCGGCCGGGTACGGGAACCATCATGCCGAGCGCAGCGCATCGGCTCTTGGCGAAACGGAGCAAGCCGAGGGCCGCGATTTCCCAAGTCAATCGGGAAATTTCCCAAGGCCTATAGGAAACTGACAACGGTGTCAGCCAGCGGTCATGCTGGCGACCCGAAGCACAGGCTATAAGAAACCATCCCCTCCCCTTGACCGGCCGCCGCGACATGACCCGACCCCCGCTACGCAAACCCCTGATCCTGCTGGTCGTCGCCGCGCTGATCGCCGCCGCCCTGTGGCTGCGCCTGGCCCCGGACACCCCGCATAGGCCCAGCGGCGCCAACGCCATCCCGGTGCGGGTGGTCAGCGTCGCCCAACAGGATGTGCCGCGTTACCTGAGCGCCATCGGCTCGGTGCTGTCGCTGCACAGCGTCGAGGTGCGCCCGCAGGTCGAAGGCGTACTGACGCAGGTGCTGGTCAAGGAAGGGCAATGGGTGAAGGCCGGCGACCTGCTGGCCACCCTCGACGACCGGGCGATCCGCGCCAACCTCGACCAGGCCCGAGCCCAGCTCGGCCAGACCCAGGCCCAGGTGCAGGTGGCCAACGTCAACCTCAAGCGCTACCAGTTGTTGAGTACCGATGACGGGGTGTCGAAGCAGACCCTGGACCAGCAGCAGGCGCTGGTGAATCAGCTGCAGGCGACCCTCAAAGGCAACCAGGCGGCCATCGACAATGCCGCCGTGCAGCTCAGCTATACGCAGATCCGCTCGCCGGTGACCGGGCGGGTGGGTATTCGCAACGTCGACCCCGGCAACCTGGTGCGCACCAGCGATACGCAAAGCCTGTTCAGCGTCACCCAGATCGACCCCATCGCCGTGGAGTTCTCGTTGCCCCAGCAACAATTGCCGACCCTGCAGCACCTGCTCAAGGCGCCCTCGCCCGCCGAAGTCGAGGCCTACATGGACGCCGACGGCGAGCGCAGCCTGCTCGCCAAGGGCCAGCTGATGCTGATCGACAACCAGGTCTCGGCCAATACCGGCACGGTGCGGGTCAAGGCCGAGTTCGACAACAAGGACGGCCAGCTATGGCCGGGCCAGTTGGTCACCGTGCGCCTGCGCACCGCCGTGGACGAGAACGCCCTGGTGGTGCCGCCACCGGTGGTGCAACGCAGCATCGACGGGCACTTCGTCTATCGCCTGGACGGCGACAAGGTCACCAGCGTGCCAGTGAAAGTGCTGTACCAGGACAGCACGCTGAATATCGTCGCCGGGGTGAAGCCCGGCGACCGCCTGGTGCTCGATGGCCAGTCGCGGCTCAAGCCCGGCTCCAAGGTCGAAGTCACCCCCGACGCCCCAGCACCGGCTGAAATGGCCGACCGCAGGAGCCAGCCATGAACACCCGCAACGGCGTCTCGGCCTGGTGCATCGACCACCCCATCGCCACCCTGCTGCTGACCTTCGCCCTGGTGCTGCTGGGTGCCATCGACTTCCCGCGCCTGCCGGTGGCGCCGCTGCCCGAAGCGGACTTCCCGACCATCCAGGTCACCGCCCAGCTACCCGGCGCCAGCCCGGAAACCATGGCTTCATCGGTGGCAACACCCCTGGAAGTGCAGTTCAGCGCCATCCCCGGCATGACCCAGATGACCAGCAGCAGCGCCCTGGGCTCGACCAACCTGATCCTGCAGTTCACCCTCGACAAGAACATCGACACCGCCGCCCAGGAAGTGCAGGCGGCGATCAACACCGCCACCGCGCGCCTGCCCCAGGACATGCCCAGCCCGCCGACCTGGCGCAAGGTCAACCCGGCCGACAGCCCGGTGCTGATCCTTACCGTCAGCTCCGCGCAGATGCCCGGCAACGAGCTCAGCGACTACGCCGAAACCCTGCTGGCGCGCCAGCTCAGCCAGATCGACGGGGTCGGCCTGATCAACATCACCGGCCAGTTGCGCCCGGCGATCCGCGTGCAGGCCCAGCCGGAGAAACTCGCCGCCATCGGCCTGACCCTCGCCGATATCCGCCTGGCCATCCAGCAGACCAGCCTCAACCTGGCCAAGGGTGCGTTGTACGGCGAACACAGCGTGTCGACCATTGCCGCCAACGACCAGCTGTTCCACCCCGAGGACTATGCGCGGTTGATCGTCAGCTACCGCAAAGGCGCGCCCGTGCACCTTGCCGACGTGGCCAAGGTGATCAACGGCGCCGAGAATGCCTACGTCAAGGCCTGGTCGGGTGACCAGCCGGGGCTCAACCTGGTGATCTTCCGCCAGCCCGGGGCGAACATCGTCGACACCGTGGACCGGGTGCTCGATGCCCTGCCGCGCCTGCAGGAAATGCTGCCGGCGTCGGTCGAGGTGTCGGTGCTGCAAGACCGCACCCAGACCATCCGCGCCTCGCTGCACGAGGTGGAGCTGACGCTGATGATCGCCGTGGCCCTGGTGATCGGGGTGATGGCGCTGTTCCTGCGCCAGTGGTCGGCAACCATGGTGGTGTCCAGCGTGCTGGGCGTGTCGTTGATCGCCAGCTGCGCGTTGATGTACGTGTTCGGTTTCAGCCTCAACAACCTGACCCTGGTGGCCATCGTGATTGCCGTGGGCTTCGTGGTCGACGATGCCATCGTGGTGGTGGAAAACATCCACCGCCACCTGGAGGCCGGCGACGACAGCCGCACCGCCGCGCTCAAGGGCGCCGGCGAGATCGGTTTCACCGTGGTGTCGATCAGCTTCTCGCTGATTGCCGCATTCATCCCGCTGCTGTTCATGGGCGGTGTGGTCGGGCGGCTGTTCAAGGAATTCGCCCTCACCGCCACGGCCACCATCCTGATTTCGGTGGTGGTGTCGCTGACCTTGGCGCCGACGCTGTGCGCGCTGTTCATGCGCAAGCCGCCGCAGGAGCAGCACGGCGGCTTCGGCCAGCGCCTGCTGGGCTGGTACGAGAAAGGCCTGGACCGCGCCCTGGCGCACCAACGCCTCACCCTCGGCATCTTCGGCATCACCCTCGCCCTGGCGGTGGTCGGCTATGTCGGCATCCCCAAGGGCTTCTTCCCGCTGCAGGACACCGGCTTCATCCTCGGCACCACCGAGGCGGCGGCGGACGTGTCCTACCCATTGATGATCGAAAAACACCTGGCCCTGGCCAAGATCATCGGCGACGACCCGGCGGTGCGCGCGTTCTCCCATTCGGTGGGGGTGACCGGCAGCAACCAGACCATCGCCAACGGCCGCTTCTGGATCTCGCTCAAGCCGCGCGGCGAGCGCGATGTCTCGGCCAGCGAATTCATCGACCGCCTGCGGCCCAAGCTGGCCCAGGTGCCCGGCATCGTCCTGTACATGCGCGCAGGCCAGGACATCAACCTCAGCTCCGGCCCCTCGCGCACCCAGTACCAGTACGTGCTCAAGAGCAACGACGGCGTGGCGCTGAACCTGTGGACCCAGCGCCTGACCGACCGCCTGCGGGAAAACCCGGCGTTGCGTGACCTGTCCAACGACCTGCAACTGGGCGCCAGCGTGACCCGCATCGACATCGACCGCCAGGCCGCGGCGCGCTTCGGCCTGACCACCACCGACGTCGACCAGGCGCTGTACGACGCCTTCGGCCAGCGGCAGATCAGCGAGTTCCAGACCGAGACCAACCAGTACAAGGTGATCCTCGAACTGGACGCCCGTCAGCGCGGCAAGGCCGAGAGCCTCAACTACTTCTACCTGCGCTCGCCGCTGTCGGGCGAGATGGTGCCGCTGTCGGCGCTGGCCCATGTGGCGCCGCCCAGCACCGGGCCACTGTCGATCAGCCACGACGGCCTGTTCCCGGCCGCCAACCTGTCGTTCAACCTGGCCCCCGGCGTGGCCCTGGGCGATGCGGTGCAGATCCTCGAACGCACCCAGCGCGAGCTGGGCATGCCCGACTCCATCGCCGGCAACTTCCAGGGCGCGGCCCAGGCGTTCCAGAGTTCGCTGTCGAGCCAGCCGTACCTGATCCTCGCTGCGCTGGTGGCGGTGTACATCATCCTCGGCGTGCTCTACGAGAGCTTCGTGCACCCGCTGACCATCATCTCCACCCTGCCCTCGGCGGGCCTGGGGGCGATCATCCTGCTGTGGGGCACCGGGCAGGACTTCAGCATCATGGGGCTGATCGGCGTGGTGCTGCTGATCGGCATCGTCAAGAAGAACGGCATCCTGCTGATCGACTTCGCCCTCGAAGCCCAGCGCCAGCATGGCATGACGCCCGAGCAGGCGATCCGCCAGGCGTGCCTGGTGCGCTTTCGCCCGATCATCATGACCACCCTGGCCGCGCTGCTTGGCGCGGTGCCGTTGATGTTCGGCTTTGGCGCCGGCGCCGAGCTGCGCCAGCCACTGGGTATCGCGGTGGTGGGCGGGCTGCTGGTAAGCCAGGCGCTGACGCTGTTCTCCACCCCGGTCATATACTTGGCCCTGGAGCGCCTGTTCCACCGCCGCCAGGCTGCCATCGCCGCCGCGCCGACCGCCCGCTGAGACAAGACCATGCGTGTACTGATCATCGAAGACGAAGAAAAAACCGCCGACTACCTGCACCGCGGCCTGACCGAGCAGGGCTTTACCGTGGACCTGGCGCGGGACGGCATCGACGGCCTGCACCTGGCCCTGGAAGGCGACTATGCGGTGATCGTGCTCGACGTGATGCTGCCGGGCCTGGACGGCTACGGCGTGCTGCGTGCGCTGAGGGCGCGCAAGCAGACGCCGGTGATCATGCTCACCGCCCGTGAACGGGTTGAAGACCGCATCCACGGCCTGCGCGAAGGCGCCGATGACTACCTGGGCAAGCCGTTCTCGTTCCTTGAACTGGTCGCCCGCCTGCAGGCCCTGACCCGTCGCAGCAGCAGCCACGAACCGTTGCAGGTGCAGGTGGCCGACCTGTGGATCGATCTGATGGCGCGCAAGGCCACCCGCGCAGGCCAGCGGCTGGAGCTGACCGCCAAGGAGTTCTCGCTGCTCAGCGTGCTGGCCCGCCGGCAAGGCGAGATCCTGTCCAAGACCGCCATTGCGGAGCTGGTGTGGGACATCAATTTCGACAGTGACGCCAATGTGGTGGAGGTGGCGATCAAGCGCCTGCGCGCCAAGCTCGACGGGCCGTTCGACAACAAGCTGCTGCATACCATTCGAGGCATGGGCTATGTCCTGGAAAACCGTGCGTAGTGAATGGCCGTTGCACACATCCCGTGGGAGCAGGTTTACCCGCGAACACCGGCAAAGCCGGTGCCAAACACCTCGTTGGCTGCTTCGCGGGTAAACCCGCTCCCACATGTCCCGCGTGGTTTAACTGACTTAAGCCAACCCCACTGAGTGGTTGTAAATGAGTACTCAAGGCCTTTTCCGCACAAAAGCAGGCAACTCCATCGCCCTGCGCCTCGGCGCCCTGTTCACCCTGGTCGCCCTGGGCGTGTTCGTGCTGATCGGCAGCGCCCTGTACCGCCAGGTCGACCGCAGCCTCGACCTGCTGCCCGCCGCCGAACTGGACGCCCGCTTCAGCGTGCTGGAGTCCGCCCTCAACCGCTACGGCACGCCCGAGCACTGGGCCAAGATCAACAACAAGCTCAACCTGCTCGGCGAAGAGGACAAGCGCATCCGCTTCTGGGCGGTCGGCAGCAACCCCAACTACGAATACGGCCACCCCACCGAGCTGGTCCGCGCCTTCGCCGAAGGCCCGCCAGGCATGCGCGAGCTGCGCCTGGCCGACAGCCCCTACCCGTACAAAGTGCTGGTCAGCGAGCTGCCGGCGTTGGGCGAACGCCCGCCGCTGCGTTTTCTGATCGGCATCAATACCGAAACCTTCTGGCAGGCCCAACACAGCCTGCTGGTGGCGATCGTCGGCCTGGCAGCGCTCGGCGTGGTGCTGGCTTCGCTGCTCAGCTACTGGGTAGCGCGCATCGGTTTGAAGCCTTTGCTCACGCTCTCCGACCAAGCCCAGGGGCTGGCCCCGCCGCGCCTGGACGGGCGCCTGCCAACCGAAGCCCTGCCGCCGGAACTGGCCCGCTTCGCCGGTGCCTTCAACGCAGCGCTGGACCGGGTCAGCCAGGCCTACACGCAGCTCGAAGCCTTCAACGCCGACGTCGCCCACGAACTGCGCTCGCCGCTGACCAACCTGATCGGCCAGACCCAAGTGGCATTGACCCGCGGACGCAGCGCCGAGCACTACTTCGAAGTGCTGCAATCGAATCTGGAAGAGCTGGAGCGCCTGCGCAGCATCATCAACGACATGCTGTTCCTCGCCAGTGCCGACCAGGGCAGCAAGGCCACCGCGCTGGCCGAGGCCTCGCTGGCCGAAGAGGTGGCCACCACCCTCGACTACCTGGACTACATCCTCGAAGACGCCCAGGTGCGCGTGACGGTCAGCGGCGACGCCCAGGCACGCATCGAAAAAGCCCAGTTGCGCCGGGCGCTGATCAACCTGCTCAACAATGCCGTGCAACACACCGCGCCCAACCAGGTGATCGAGGTGCGCATCAACGCCGATGAACAGCAGGTGAGCATCGCCGTGAGCAACCCGGGGCCTGCCATTGCCGACGAGCACCTGGCCTTGCTGTTCGAACGCTTCTACCGGGTGGATGCGGCGCGCGCCAACAGTGGCGGCAACAACCATGGGTTGGGGCTGGCGATCGTCAAGGCCATCGCGCTGATGCATGGCGGCAGTGTTTTTGTACGCAGCGAAGCCGGCGCCAATACCTTTGGCATCAGCCTGCCAAGCGCTCAACTACGCGGGTTTGCGGTAAAATTCTGAGGGTATTTGCGGCAATCATTACTTTTTGCGCAACAGTGCTTATCTGAACAGGCCCTGTTTCACGGGGCCTTGCGGGATTAATTTAGCGCCATCTCCACTAGCACTTGCTTAGCAAGAAGGTTGTTTCAAATGTCCAACAGTATGGGTGTTGCCAGCGTATTTATCCTGTCGTCCCTGTTGTTGTCGCCCCTGGCCATGGCGGAAGAATCCTCGGCCTTCGTAAACCGTAACGCAGAAGTTGCAGCAGTCCATCAGCAGGCGCGCGAAGCCATTGCCGCGCAGAAAGCCGACGCCGCGAAAGGCTCGCAGCAGACTGCTTCCAAGGTGTCCGCCGACGATAGCGCCGACAGCTGATCAGCCACTCTCCAGTTTCCTGATTTTCCCTTGGCTACACCGTGGGCGTTGCCCGCGACGATATGTTAGCCTTTCCAAGCCGCTGCCGATCAGCGGCTTTTTTTATGTGTCGAAATTATCAGCCCGGCTGTTACGTCTCTAATAAGAAACTTGCAGATACGACAATAAAAACTGCCCCACCGCTTGACCAAAGGAGTTTGTACCGGTGTCTTTCGCGTTTCGTTTTACCCCGCTGTTCCTTGCATTGTCCGCAACGATGCCCCTGGCCGCCCAGGCCGATGAAGACAAGGCTGATGGCTTCATCGAAGGCTCTACGCTGAACCTGCATTTTCGCAATGCCTACTTCAACCGCAACGAACTGAACCGCGACGTGCGCGACAAGCGCGAGTGGGGCCAGGGCGCCGTGGCGCGCTTCGAGTCCGGCTACACCCCCGGCGTGATCGGTTTCGGCCTGGATGCCCACGGCATTCTCGGCCTCAAGCTCGACGGCGGTGCGGGCCATGCCGGCACCTCGATCCTGCCCAACCACGTCAAGGACGATGGCAGCCAGGGCGCCGCGCCGCATTCGTTCTCCACGGCCGGAGGTGCGATCAAGCTCAAGGGCTTCGACACCGAGTTCAAGGCCGGTGACCTGTTCCTCACCAACCCGGTGATCGCCGGCGGCGAATCGCGCATGCTGCCGCAGACATTCCGCGGCTTTGCCCTGACCAACACCAGCATCGACGGGCTGATGCTCGAAGGTGGCCAGGTGAGCTTCACCAAGCCCTACAACCAGAGCGGCCACCGCCGCATCGACACCTACTACGGTGCACTGGAAGACGGCGACAAGAGCAAGCACCTGAACTGGGCCGGCGCGTCCTGGAGCGGTACCGAGAACATCACCGCCAATGTCTACGCCGCCGAGCTGAAGGACATCTGGAACCAGTACTACGCCGACTTCGACTACACCTACCAGGTCAACGACCTGGTCAGCCTCAACCCGGGCGTGCACTACTACCACACCCAGGACACCGGCCAGTCGCTGCTGGGCAAGATCGACAACAACACCTACAGCGTGCACTTCACCGTGGCCGCCGGGTTCCACAGCGTCACCGCCGCCTACCAGCGGGTCAACGGCAACACGCCGTTCGACTACATCAACCTGGGCGACAGCATCTACCTGGACAACTCGCGCATGTACTCGGACTTCAACGCGCCCAACGAGCGCTCGTGGAAGCTGCAGTACGACTATGACTTCGCCGGTGTCGGCGTGCCCGGGCTGACCAGCTCGCTGTCGTACTCGCGCGGTGAGGCGGACCTGACCAAGGCCACCCAGGACACCACGCATTACGACTACTACAACGCCGACGGCAAGCACGCCACCCACTGGGAGCGTGACTTCGACCTGAAGTACGTGTTCCAGGAAGGCCAGCTGAAGGATTTGTCGGTGCTGCTGCGTTATGCCAGCCACCGGGCCAATGCGGCCTATGCGGCGGAGTCGGATAACGATGAGCTGCGGGTGATCGTGGATTACCCGGTGAACGTGTTCTGAACTGAGGCCCGGCGAGGGCTTCGCCCTCGTTTCGCTGGCAAGCCAGCTCCCACAGGGATCGCGCCAACCTCAAACCATGCGCCTACCCTGTGGGAGCTGGCTTGCCAGCGATGGGCCGCAACGCGGCCCCCGTTCAGCGATTTCTGTTCAACCCGATTTCCAGGTCATTGACCAGCGCCTTGGCCATGGCACTGAGAATCCGCGCCGCACTGCCGGCCAGCAAATCCCCCTCCATTTCCGCCTCGGTCGTCAGGTGCAGGATGCAGCCCTGCAACATCGACAGCTCGTCGAATGCCCGGCTGAAGGGGATATCGGGCTGGATGCGGTACAGCTCAAGGAAGGTCTCGACGCCTGCGGTGAAGGCGGGTTCGGGCTTGTCGGTCATGGGGTCACCTGCAGTGACCGGGCATGGTCGAACAGGCAGCGCAGCAACTGGCTGAGGATGGCCACGTTTTCCATCAGGACCATGGGGCGGTCATCTTCGTCGAACGCGCGGTAGGCTTCCAGGGTTCTGCTCATGGTCGACATCAGCACGGCGGCGTGGGCCATGGCGGCGTCGTGGGTCAGGTGGTCGATGATGGTGATGTAGGGGATTGGGGGGTCGGGGACTAGCTTTTTCATATGCAATTTCCAATATCGAAAAAGGAAACCGCCAGCTCATCCTTTCTCACGAGACAAGGGTGGCAGCCGTACATGGGGTGAGAAAACCGAGGATATTGGAACCCGGCCAGGCCTGAGCCTGCCCATGCACGACTGCCATAACAGGGTGCGGGACCAACATCATTCGGGTTTCTCACGCCCGGTCACCTGGATCGGCGACCAGAGGAAGTTATCCCTGATGATTGTCCCGGCCTATCTGGAAGCTTCCGGCAGGCGCGTAGGATATGTCCCAGACATTGCTTGGCTGAAGTATTTGGTTTCAGATTCGGAAAAGTCGTACATCGCATTGGGGGGATTGATCAGGATCCGGTGATGGCCACCAAGTGCATGTCGAGAGATTGGGTCAGGGCCACCAGGTGTTTGCCGGTGTTTTTGCAGCGCTCTTGAGCTCGAGCGCCGCCCGCGCGGCGCATCGCTGGCAAGCCAGCTCCCACATCTGTTTCGGGCCAGTTATGCCTGCGAGGGTACCGCTGCCCGCCTTGGTGCATGTCTCAAGCCTTGTGAGAGGCCGGCAACGCCCACCTCGATACCGCGTCATGCCAACAAGGCGGACAGTGGAGATAGCTCAGGAGTAACTGGCCCGAAACAGATGTGGGAGCTGGCTTGCCAGCGATGCGCCGCGCGGGCGGCGCTCGATCTCATAGGCGCTGCAAGGGCTGTGGCAGGCACCTGTATGCCCTGATGCAACCTACAGCCAGCCACCTGCATGCCCTGATGCAATCAACAGCCAGACACCCCGCGGCCATCATGCGACCCAGGGCCAGCAAAAGAGCCCTCGGCCTCCCTCCCCTCACGATTTCGTCGGACGGCACACCATAATTCTTGTCCGACAATCCCACCTTCCTTAGAATACCGCCGCCGCTTAATGGCCCATCCCCCATGGATCAAGGGGCTTATGCAGTAGCGAGCATGACGTCAGTAACCCCATCACCGCGTTCCGCCCTGTACAAGTCACACCCCGAACTGATCCTCAACCTGGGCAGTTGCCTTGCCGTGCTCGCCATAGTGGGCATCGTCAGCTACCTGCTGGCACGCGAACGCGACAGCGTCGAGCAATCGGCGGTCCGCTCCTCGGGCAACATCGTGCAGCTGATCGAAAGCGACATCCTGCGCAACGTCGAGCTCTACGACCAATCGCTCAAAGGCCTGATCTGGGCCGTCAAACACCCTGAATTACTCACCGTCCAGCCCAGCCTGCGCCAGCAGATCCTGTTCAGCCAGGCGATCTCGGCACCGGTGCGCGGCGACATTCTCTGGCTCGACGCCAAGGGCGATGTGGTCGGCGACTCCACCAGCGTGGTGCCCCGCCAGGCCAACTTCGCCGACACCATCCCCTTCCAGCGGCACCGCGACCACCCTGGCCTGGGCCTGCTGATCAGCCCGCCGTTCAAGGCCCGGCTGGGCGACCTGGACTGGTGCATCAGCTTCAGCCGGCGGATCTCCGGCAACAACGGCGAATTCCTCGGCCTGGCCGCCGGGGCCCTGCGCCTGTCGTATTTCAGCCGGCTGTTCGAGCGCCTGGACATCGGCGACGACAGCAGCATCAACCTGCTCAACACCGACGGCCAGCTGCTGGCCCGCCAGCCTTCCCGGCCACAGGACCCGCTGATCGGCACCAGCTTCAGCGAGCGGCCCAACTTCAAGCGCATCCTCGGCGAGCGCAGCGGCAGCTTCACGGCCAGGTCGAGCATTCGCGAAGCCCAGCGCATGTACACCTTCGCCCGGGTCGCCGACCTGCCGTTGATCGTGTTGGTGGTGCATTCCACCGACGAGGTGTTCCAGTCCTGGCGGCGCACGGCAATCGTGGTCAGCGTGGCCACCGGCGTGCTGTGCGTGGGCATCCTCTGGCTGACCTTGATGCTGGGCCGCGAGCTGCGCCGGCGCCACGATGCCGAACAGGGCCTGGCGACCCTGGCCGCCACCGACAGCCTCACCGGCCTGGCCAACCGCCGCCGGCTCGACCAGGTGCTGCGCCTGGAATGGGCGCGCGCCCAGCGCAACCGCAAGTCACTGGCGGTGCTGATGGTGGATGTGGATCACTTCAAGGCGTTCAACCAGCGCCACGGCCATGCCGGTGGCGACCATGTGCTGCGCGAAGTAGCCAAGACCATCGAGCATTGCATCAGGCGCCCGGCAGATTTGGCGGCACGTTATGGCGGGGAAGAGTTCCAGGTGGTGCTGCCGGAGACCGAACTGGCCGGCGCACTGCTGCTGGCAGAGCGAATTCGCGCCAGCGTCGAGTCGATGCCACCGTTCGGGGCGGACGAACGCTCGGTGACGGTGAGCGTCGGCATCGGCCTGCACATCCCCGGCACCCAGCACGACCTGACCCGGCTGCTGGGTGACGCGGACGAGGCGCTCTACCGGGCCAAGGCCAATGGCCGCAACCGGGTAGAGGGCCCTCAGGCTTAAGAAGCCGCGCGGGCTGCGTTGCGCAGCGCCTTCACCTGGTCGTGGTTACGCTGTACGCCCTGCAGCTGGTTTTCCACCAGCATGTAGGTCTGGTCACTGGCAGTGCGGCCCAGCTTGACCAGTTTCTCGCGGGCATCCTTGTAGGCTTTGAGGGCGTGATCCTCGCCCCGCTCCACTTCGTTGAGCACCGCCGCTTCATCCTTGCCGGTGAGCATCGACTTGAGGTTGACCCAGCCACGGTGCAGGTCGCCGCTGATGCTGGTGCTGGTTTCCGGGTCGCCACCCAGGCGGCGTACTTCGCTTTGCAGTTGGGCCGCGGCATTGGCGCACTCGCCGGCACGCTGAACGAAAAAGGCTTTGAGTTGTGGGTTCTTCACGTCCTCGGCAGAGGTTTTGAAGCCCTTCTCGCCGTCCTTGCTGTACTCGATCAGGTCGTTGAGCACATCGATGACGTCTTTGTTGGGATTACTCATGGCAACAACTCCTTGGCAGGTGATAGTCACCTTGACTGGAGCAGGCTTCATGCCAGGCTTTCTGTTTATAAAAAACCGATAAAAATCAGCACCTTACAAAAAGCTCAAAAACCGCGCGCTGGTGCGTTCTGCATGATCGCCGCTTGGGTCGTCGTGCAGATTGCAGTATCGTCCGCGCATCACCCGCCACAGGCTACCGCGCCAATGAAACCTGAATCCCTGCAACTGCTGGTCACCCGCACCATGCCCTTTGGCAAGTACCAGGGGCGAATCATTGCCGACCTGCCGGGCGACTACCTGGCGTGGTTTGCGCGCAAGGGCTTCCCGGCTGGGGAGCTGGGTGCGTTGCTGGCGTTGATGCACGAGATCGACCACAACGGGCTGGGGGATTTGCTCAAGCCATTGCGGAGCAAGACGGTACGCTGAGGGTTGCCTGCACTGGCCCTATCGCCGGCAAGCCGGCTCCCACCTCGACCGCGTAGATCCAAGAAATACGCTGCTCCTGTGGGAGCCGGCTTGCCGGCGATAGGGCCAGTGCAATCATCACAAGCCAGGCGCTAGCCCTTGACCGGCGCCACCACCATCTCCACCTGCTCGCCCTTCTTGATCACCGCATACACCACCGCCGTCACCAGGCTGCCGGCCAGGATCGCCAGCAGGTACAGCAGCGCGTGGTTGATCGCATTGGGGATCAGCAGCACGAACAGCCCACCGTGCGGCGCCATCAGCTTGCAGCCGAAGTACATCGACAGCGCGCCGGTCAAGGCGCCGCCGGCGATGCTCGCCGGGATCACCCGCAGCGGGTCCTTGGCGGCGAACGGGATGGCGCCTTCAGAGATGAAGCACAACCCCAGTGCCAGCGCCGCCTTGCCGGCCTCGCGCTCGCTTTGGGCGAACTTGCGCCGGGCGATGAAGGTGGCGATGCCCAGGCCGATCGGCGGCACCATGCCGGCGGCCATGGTCGCCGCCATCGGCGCGTAGCTGGACGACGCCAGCAAGCCCACCGAAAACGCATAGGCAGCCTTGTTGATCGGGCCTCCCAGGTCGACGCACATCATGCCGCCGAGCAGCAGCCCGAGCAGGATGGCGTTGGTGGTGCCCATGCTGTCGAGAAAATGCGTGAGCCCTGCGAGCATGGCCGCCACCGGTTGGCCGACCACATAGATCATCACCAGCCCGGTGAACAGGCTGGCCAGCAGCGGGATGATCAGGATCGGCTTGAGCGCTTCGAGGCTGCTGGGCAGGTTCACCCAGCGGGCGATGGCCTTGGCGCTGTAGCCGGCGAGAAAGCCGGCGACGATGCCGCCGATGAAGCCGGCGCCGAGGGTGCCGGCCAGCAGGCCGCCGATCATCCCCGGGGCCAGGCCCGGGCGGTCGGCGATGGACCAGGCGATGTACCCGGCCAGCAACGGCACCATCAGTTTGAATGCCGCTTCGCCGCCAATCTGCATCAATGCCGCCGGCAGCGTGCCGGGCTCTTTGTAGGCCTCGATGCCGAACACGAACGACAGGGCGATCAGCAAGCCGCCGGCCACCACCATCGGCAGCATGAACGACACGCCGGTGAGCAGGTGTTTGTAGACGCCAGTCTTCTCGGCTTTTTGCGGGGCGCTGGCGGCATCACCGGCGCTTTCCACCTTGCCTTCGGCCAGTGCCTTGTCCAGCGTGGCGCGGGCCTGCTTGAGGGCGATGCCGGTGCCGCAACGGTAGATGCGCTTGCCGGCGAAGCGTGCGGTGGGCACTTCGATGTCGGCAGCCAGCAGCACCACGTCGGCGGCGGCGATGGCCTCGGCCGGCAAGGGGTTGCGGGCCCCTACCGAGCCCTGGGTTTCCACGGTCAGCGTGTAGCCAAGGGCCTGGGCGGCCTGCTGCAGCGCCTCGGCGGCCATGAAGGTATGGGCCACGCCGGTCGGGCAGGCCGTTACTGCAACAATCTTCGGCGTGCTGGCTGTTGCGCTGGGGGCGCTGGGGGCGCTGTCCTGCGCCTGCACCTTGGCGTTGGCGGCGGCTTCGTCAAGAAAGCCTTCGCGGTCGGCCAAGGCCTGGGCCGGGGTGCTCTGGTACAAGCGTTTGCCGGTGAAACGTGCAAGGTCCACTGGCCCGGTGCTGATCACCAGCACCCAGTCGGCCTCGGCGATTTGCGCGGATGTCAGGCGCCGTTCGGGGTGTTCGGCCTCCTGCACTTCGACGCTGGTGCTCCAGCCGCGACGCTGGGCGGCGGCGGCCAGCAGGCGCGCGCTGAGCACGCTGGACACCTGGCCGTTGGGGCAGGCGGTGACAATGGCAATGTTCATCAGCAGCCCTCTTGTTGTTCTGTCAGGTGCACGGCGGCTTCCAGTTGCGCCAGTTGTTCGCGGTCGTGAATGCCGAAACCGACCTGGGTGACCGCCTGGGCGGCGATCGCGGTGGCGCGGCGCAGGGTGCTGGCCGGCGCCTCGCCCTGCAACAGGCCATGGACCATGCCCGCCACCAGCGAATCACCGGCGCCCACGGTGCTGGCGATACGCACCTGCGGTGGCTGGGCATGCAACGCCAGATCTGCGGCGAACCAGGTGACGCCGTGTTCGCCCTGGGACACCACCACATGCTCGACGCCACTGGCCAGCAACTGGCCGGCGGCGGCGCGTTGCTGCGCCAGGTCATCCACCGGCAGCCCGAGCACTTCACCCAGTTCATCAGTATTCGGCTTGACCAGCCAGGGCGCGGCCTGCAACCCGGCGCGCAGGGCTTCGCCGCTGCTGTCCAGGGCCACTTTCAGCCCTTGCACCTTGAGCATCTGCAGCAACTCGCGCAACCAGCCCGGGCTGATCCCCCGTGGCAGGCTGCCGGCCACCACCACGGCGTCATGCCCGGGCGCGACCTGGGCCAGGCGGTGCAGCAGGTCGTTCCTGGCGGCCTCATCGACCTGCGGGCCCTGGCCGTTGATGTCGGTCACCCGGCCATCGGCCTCGACCAGCTTGATGTTGCTGCGGGTCTCGCCGGGCACGCGAACGAAGCAATCGGCAAAGCCGCGCTGGGCGATCAGCGCCTCGAAGGGTTGCAGGTTGTCCTGGCCAAGAAAACCACCGACGGTGACGCTGTGGCCCAGGTCGGCCAGCACCTGGGCCACGTTCAGGCCCTTGCCGGCGGCATGGCTGTGCTGGGCCTGGCTGCGGTTGACCGCACCGGCTTGCAGGCGGTCGAGGCTGACGGTGATGTCCAGCGCCGGGTTGAGGGTAAGGGTGAGGATCTTGGCCATTTCAGTAACGCTCCACCAGCGCCCGAACCGCTTCGGCGCTGTCTTGTTGCAGGGCTTCGCGCGCCAGGGCGCGGGCCGTCGATAGGGTGGCCTGGCGCACCAGTGCCTTGACTTCGGGGATGCTGCGGGCGGCGACACTCAGCTCGTCCACCTCCAGCCCCAGCAACACGGCGACCGCCTGCGGGTCGGCCGCCAGTTCGCCGCAGATGCCCACCCACTTGCCTTCGGCGTGGGCGGCGCGCACGGTCATGTCGATCAATTGCAGCACCGCGGGGTGCAGGCCGTCGGCCTGGGCCGAGAGGCTCGGGTGGCCGCGGTCGATGGCCAGGGTGTACTGGGTGAGGTCGTTGGTGCCGATGCTGAAGAAGTCCACTTCGCGGGCCAGCTGCGGGGCCAGCAGTGCGGCGGACGGCACCTCGACCATGATGCCGACCTGCAGGTCGCTGACCGGGATCTCCAGGCGCAAGCGCTCGACCATGGCCTTGGCGGCTCGCCACTCGTGCACCTGCCCGACCATGGGGAACATGATGCGCAGGGGGCGGTTGTCGGCCGCGCGCAACAGGGCGCGCAACTGCTCTTCCATCACCTGCGGGCGTTGCAGGGTGAGGCGCACGCCGCGCACGCCGAGGAAGGGGTTTTCTTCCTGGGCAATCGGCCAATAGGGCAAGGGCTTGTCGCCGCCCACGTCGAGGGTGCGCACCACCAGTGGCCGCCCGGCCAGGCCATCGAGCACGCGGCGGTATTCGGTTTCCTGGGTGGCCACGTCGGGGGCCTGCGGGTGGGCCATGAAGATCAGCTCGGTGCGCAGCAGGCCGACGCCTTCGGCGCCCTGCTCCACCACTTTGTCGATGCCGCTGCTTTCACCGATGTTGGCGCACACTTCGACGCGGTGGCCGTCGCGGGTCACCGCCGGTTCGTGGCGGTTGGCCCAGGCGATCTGCAAGCGCCGCTCGCGGGCGTCGCGTTCGGCCAGGGCGCGTTGCAGCTCATCGGCGGGCGGAGCGACGGCAACACGCCCGCGCTGGCCGTCGAGCAACAGCGGCGTGCCGCTGTCGAGCAGCAGGATCGCAGCGCCCGCGCCGACCACCGCCGGGATGCCCAGGGCACGGGCGACGATGGCGCTGTGGGCAGTGGCGCCCCCCTGGGCGGTGACAATGCCGGCGACCCGCGCCGGGTCCAGGCGCGCTACGTCCGAGGGGCCGACTTCGGCCATCACCAGCACGTAGGGTTGTGCGGGCTCGGCAGCCTGCTGCACGCCACACAGCTGCGCCAGCACCCGCCGGCCGATGTCCCGCAGGTCGGCGGCGCGCTCGGCCAGCAGGGCGTCGTGCAGGGCCTCCTGCTGGCGCGCGGCGGCGTCGATCACGGCCATCCAGGCGGCGGCGGCGCTTTCGCCCTGGGCCAGGCGCAGCTCGACTTCGTCCATCAGGGCCGGGTCGCTGAGCATCTCTTGGTGGGTGACGAAGATTTCGCCGATGGCCTTGTCGCTGCGCTGTACCAGGGCCTGCAGATCGGCGTGCACCGCCGCCACGGCAGTGCGCAACTTCAGGCGTTCCTGCGCGGGGGACTCGCCGCGCAGGGGGTAGTCGATATCGCGCTCGACCCGCACCCAGGCTGGGCCGCTGGCGATGCCGGGAGCGGCTGCGACACCTTGCAACGTAGTGCCGGGCAGCGGTGCTGCAAGCGCCGGCGCGGGCGTATCGGCGGCAGCCGGGGTGGCCTGCGGCAGCGGCTCCACGTCCTCGCCGAGGCCTTGCTCGATGGCGGCCAGCAACACCGGCAGCGCGTCATTGGCGATGCCCGGCTCGGCGATCAGCTCCAGCACCTGGCCGCGCCGGGCACCCAGACTGAGCAGCTTGCTCAGGCTCTTGACCGAAACGGCGGGCTGGGCGCTGTCGAGTACGCGCACGCGGATCTCGCCCTCGAACCCTTTGGCCAGTTGCGCCAGTTCCTTGGCCGGGCGGGCATGCAAGCCATGGGGGTTGGCCAGCACCACCCGGGTGCTGGGCCAGTCGGCGGGCGCTTCGCCGCCGAGCACTTCGAGCACGGCGCGGCTGCTGGTGGCCTGGTAGAGCATCTGCCCGCGGCCTTCGATCAGCACTTCGCACAGGCGTTCGAGCAAGGCCTGGTGCGCGGCACCGAGGCTGGCCAGGCAGAACAGGCCATTGAGTGGCTGGTCGCGGTAGCGCAGGGGGTGTTGCGGGGTGATGAAGGCCAGGCCCGGCTGGCGCACCTGGCGCTCGCTGTGCAGCCACCACAGGCCTTCGCCCAGGGGCAGCGGCTCGGCTTGCTGCAGGACTGCGGCGAAACCGCTGTCGACACAGCCGGCGCGTTGCAACAGGCGTGCACCGCGCCAGGCCAGTTCGTCGAAGTCTTCGGCGGCCAGGTTGAGGCCGACCAGTTGCGCGTCCAGCGCCAGTTCCTGGGGGGCGCCTTGCAGCAGCTTGAGCAAGGCTTCGGCACTGCCGGCGCGGCGCAAGGCCTCGGCCAGGTCGGTCTCGCCGAGGGCGCGGGTCAGCAGTTGCAGCAGGCGCAGGTGTTCGTCGGAACGGGCGGCGATGCCGATGGCCAGGTAGACGATCTGCCCGTCGCCCCAGTCCACCCCTTCGGGGAACTGCAGCAGGCGCACGCCGGTGGCGAACACCAGGTCGCGGGTCTGCGGCGTGCCATGGGGGATGGCGATGCCCTGGCCGAGGAAGGTCGAGCCCTGCGCCTCGCGGGCGCGCAAGCCGTCGACGTAGCCCTCGGCAACCAGCCCGTCGGCCACCAGCCGCGCGGCCAGCAAGGCCAGCGCCTCGCCTTTGTCGGCAGCCTTCTGGCCCATGGCAATCTGCTCCACGGCAAGCTCGAGCATGACCTTCTCCTTTCCGGCGCCCAGGTGGGGTACCGAGGTATTGTTGTGGATTTTTCCGGCAAAAGCCGTTCAATTGATCAGCGCAAGTGGCCAGGCTGGATGTGGCAAGCAGGAAAATTCAGCCAAGCTGAAACGATTAATCTGACCAAGCGGCCACGTTACTCGATAATCTGCCGACGAAAAAGCCCCATCCTGTCGGACAATTGCGACAATGGTCGTCTGCGCGCGGGCCTGCGCCTGGGTGAAACTACCCGGTCAGGCAAGCAGTCAGCCCCGGAAATAACAAGGAAAATTCGGTGAAACTCAGCGATATCGCCCGTCTGGCCGGTGTGTCCGTGACCACGGCCAGCTACGTCATCAATGGCAAGGCCGAGCAGCAGCGCATCAGCAACAGTACCGTCGAGCGCGTGCGCGCGGTGGTCGAGGCCCATGGCTTCACCCCCAACCCGCAGGCCGCCGGCTTGCGCAGCCGCCATACCCGCACCCTGGGCTTCATTCTCCCCGACCTCGAGAACCCCAGCTACGCCCGCATCGCCAAGCAGCTGGAACAGGGCGCCCGCGCCCGTGGCTACCAGTTGCTGATCGCCAGCAGCGACGACCAGCCCGACAGCGAGCACCAGTTGCAGCAGCTGTTCCGCGCCCGCCGCTGCGATGCGCTGTTCGTCGCCAGCTGCCTGCCGCCCGAGGACGACAGCTACCGTGAGCTGCAGGACAAGGGCCTGCCGGTGATCGCCATCGACCGGCGCCTGGACCCGGCGCACTTCTGTTCGGTCATCAGCGACGACCGCGACGCCAGCCGCCAGCTGGCCGAGAGCCTGTTGAAGACCCGCCCCAAAAGCATCGCGCTGATCGGCGCTCGCCCCGAGCTGTCGGTGAGCCAGGCCCGCGCCGGTGGTTTCGACGAGGCCATGCAGGCCTACGCCGGTGAAGTGCGCCGCTATCAGGGCGAAGCCTTCAGCCGCGAATGCGGCCAGCGCCTGATGCAGCAACTGATCGCCGAGCACGGCGGCCTGCCGGACGCCCTGGTGACCACCTCCTATGTGCTGCTGCAAGGGGTGTTCGACATCCTGCAGGCGCGCCCGGCCGATTCGCGCCAGCTGCAACTGGGCACCTTCGGTGACAACCAACTGCTCGACTTCCTGCCGCTACCGGTCAACGCCATGGCCCAGCAGCACGGCCTGATCGCCGCCACCGCCCTGGAGCTGGCGCTGGCCGCCATCGAAGAGAAGCGCTACGAGCCCGGCGTGCACGCCATCGGCCGCACCTTCAAGCAACGCATTCCAGGCGCCTGACATGCGCCTGATCGACACCCACACCCACCTCGACTTCCCCGACTTCGACGCCGACCGCCCGCAGTTGCTGGCCAGTGCGGCGGCGCGCGGGGTGGAGCGGATGGTGGTGCTGGGGGTGTACCAGGCCAACTTCCAGCGGGTGTGGGACCTGGCCTGCAGTGACTCGCGCCTGTACGCCGCGCTCGGCCTGCACCCGGTCTACCTCGACCAGCATCGCCCGGAGCACCTGGTGCAACTGCGCGACTGGCTGGAGCGCCTGCGCGGCGACCCACGCCTGTGTGCGGTGGGTGAGTTCGGCCTGGATTACTACCTGCCGGAGCTCGACCCGCAGCGCCAGCAGGACCTGTTCGAGGCGCAGCTGCAACTGGCCTGCGACTTCGAACTGCCGGCCCTGCTGCACGTGCGCCGCAGCCATGCCCAGGTGATCGCCACGCTCAAGCGCTACAAACCGAAGCGGGCGGGGATCGTCCATGCCTTCGCCGGCAGTTATGAAGAGGCGCGCGAGTACATCAAGCTGGGGTTCAAGCTGGGCCTGGGGGGCGCTGCGACCTGGCCGCAGGCATTGCGGTTGCGCAAGACCCTGGCGCGCTTGCCGCTGGAGAGCGTGGTGCTGGAGACCGACTCACCGGACATGGCGCCGGTGATGTACCCGGGGGTGCGCAACAGCCCGGAGCACCTGCCGGAGATTGCCGGGGCGCTGGCCGAGGTGATGGGGCTTGAGGTTGGAGTGCTGGCCGAGGCCAGTAGCCGTAATGCCGGCGAGCTGTTTGGCTGGTAACTGCCAGGCGATGCGGTCCCTGTGTAGGAGCGGCCTTGTGCCGCGAAAGGGCTGCAGAGCAGCCCCGGCGATTTTGTGTTAACACGGAAATCCTGGGGCTGCTTTGCAGCCCTTTCGCGGCACAAGGCCGCTCCTACACGGGGACCGCGAACGGGGTCAGACTCTGAACGCCCCGATCAACCGCTTCAACTCCACCACCTGTACCGACAAGGCCCGGCTGGCATCCTCGGTCTGGCAGGCGCCTTCGGTGGTGTCCTGGGCCGCCCTGTTGATTGCCACGATGTTCTGGTCGATGTCGTGGGCCACCGCGGTCTGCTGCTCCACCGCCGCCGCGATCTGCTGGTTCTGCTCGACGATGCCACTCACCGCGCCAAGGATGTTGCCCAGCGCCTGCTGCACCTGACGCGCCTCGTCCACCGTGCCGGCGGCCATCTGGTGGCTGCTGCCCATCACCCGCACCGCGGCACCGACGCCCTCGCGCAGGCGCTCGATCATCTGGGCGATTTCCTCGGTGGAATCCTGGGTGCGCCTGGCCAGCGTGCGCACCTCATCGGCCACCACCGCAAAACCCCGGCCCTGCTCGCCGGCCCGGGCGGCTTCGATAGCGGCGTTGAGGGCCAGCAGGTTGGTCTGCTCGGCAATGCTGCGGATCACCTCCAGTACCCGGCCGATGGCCTGGCTGTCGGCAGCCAACTGGTTGACCGCCACCACGCTCTGGTCGATTTCACCCGCCAGGCGGGCGATGCTGCCCTGCTGGCTTTCGACCAGGTCGCGGCCCGAGGCGCTTTCATGGTTGACCCGTTGTGCGCCCTCGGCCGCCAGGGCGGCGCTGCGCGCCACTTCCAGCGCGGTGGCGGTCATCTGGTTCATGGCCGTGGCCACCTGCTCGATCTGTTCGCGCTGGCCGCCAACCGCCTGGTTGCTGCGCGCCGACACCGACAACACCTGGCCGGCCTGCTCCTCGACCGTGGCCACGGTGTGGCCGACCTGCTCAATCAAGCCGCGGATGCGCCGCACGGTCTCGCTGAAGCCACGCCCCAGCTCGCCCAACTCGTCCTGGCTGCTGGCCTGGAAACTCACCGTCATGTCGCCAGCGGCCACTTTGTCCATGGCGCTGCCGAGCTTGCCCAGGGTTTCGCGGGTGGACACATAGAAGCCGCTGTAGAGGTAGATGATCAGCACGAACACCGTGCCCAGCGCGGCGACCAGGGCAATCATGCGCAAACGGTGCTGGGCGAGGCGGTCTTCCAACTGCCCGTTCAATTGCGCCAGCACGGCGTCGTTGAGGCGGTAGGTCTGGGCCATCAGCTCGGTGGTCTGCTGGTAGAAACCGGCCCAGGGCGCGTCCAGGGTCTCGGCTACCACCACCTGGTCCTCGAACAGGCTGGCGGCCTGCTTGACCGTGGCCTGGCTGGCCTGGGCACTGGCCGCCAGCGCCGCCTTGGCGCGGTTGTCGGCGGCCAGGGCGTCGTCGAGGCGGATGCTGTAGTCGGCAGACAGCCGCTCCAGGCGCTGCAGCAGGTCCTCGAAACGCGCGCTACCGGCGGAGTCCATGAAACCACGGCCCAAGGCCACCGAGCCCATTGCCCGCCCTTCACCGATCGCCTGGGTAACCTGCGCCGTGGCGCTGCCGATCAGCTCGCCGAGTTGGCGCACCGAGGCCTGATTGTCCTGGTTCAGACCCGACTGGCTGGCGACCAGCTTACCCAGCACCTGGGCCTGGGCGAGCAGTTTTTCGAACAACGCGGCCTTGTTCTGCAACGAGGTTTCGCCACGGGCACGGGTGAAGGCGTCGGCCAGCTCGGCGCGCTTGGCTTCGAGCGCCGGGTCGCTGCCCTTGAGCGCGTCGAGCCGCGCCTGGACCTTGTCCTGCAAACTGGCGATACGGCCTTCGACATCACCGGCCTGGCCCGACTGGCCAAGCACGGCATTGATTTGCAGCAGGTTGCCGAGGGTTTCCAGGTCGCCCCGCAGCGCCAGGCTCTCGCCCAGCGGCGCCAGGCCCTGCAGTTCGACGCGGGTAGCGTGGAATTGGTTATAGGCGTCGCGGACCAGATAGAAGCTGGTGACCAGCATGGGCAGGAAGAACAGGACGCTGATCAGGCTGAACTTCATGCCGAAGCTCAGCCGATTCATCAGCGCGATGGCCGGATAGAGCAGACGCTTCACAGGTCACCTCCTTGAATTCTTGTTGTTCTGCGGGGTAGCACTTGGCCATCGAGGGCCAAACACTTTGTATAACGCAGAATGAATTCAAGGTTTGTAACTTATGGTTAAGCAGGACCGCGTGAAGGTACCTGCCCCGCGCAGGATCCTGTAGGAGCGGCCTTGTGCCGCGAAAGGGCTGCAGAGCAGCCCCAGGATTGTCGCGTGAATGCGAAAACGCCGGGGCCGCTTTGCGGCCCTTTCGCGGCACAAGGCCGCTCCTACAACAAGACAGTTATTCCCACGTAAACCCCGTCAAACCAACACCGTCCACAGGGCGAAACAGGCATACCACAGCACCGCGCTGCGCAGCAGCAGCTCCCACAGGCTGTCCAGCCGCTCCAGCCCGCGCTGGCGGTCTTCTTCCTCGGGAATGTCGTCGGCCACCCGGCCAACCTTGGCCACCAAGTGGCCGGCGCTGATGTGCCAGTCGAGCAGTTCGTGCAGCATCACCCGGGTGACCGCGACGAAGTTGCCGACCAGGGCAAAGCTCACCGCCAGCACTCGTACCGGCAACCAGTCCAGGGCATGGCGCAGTTGCTCGGCGAGGGTCTTGAGCGCCGGCTGGCGGCTGTTTTCGCCAGTCAGGGCCAGCAAGCGGTAGGCCAGTGCCGCCGCCGGCCCGAGCAGGAAGTACCAGAAAATCACCGCGAAGAAACTCTGGTAGGCCTGCCACAGCAGGTGCCCCTGGGCCCGCTTGATCAGGCTCGCGGCATCGTCGGCAGCCAGCCCCAGGTCGCGCTCGGCCACGTGCAGCGCGGCCTGGTCGTCGCCACGGCGCCACGCGTCGCGAAACGGCCCAAGGGCGGCTTTGACGTCACCGCGGCCCAGGCTGTAGATCAGCACCAGCAAGTGCACCGGCAGCGCCAACAGCCCGTAGGCCACCGGCTCCAGCACATGCAGCAGCAACACCAGCAGCGCCACCGGCGCGAGGATCAGGATGGCCAGGGTCCACCAGGGATGAACCTTGCCGCTGCGCTCAAGACGCACCAGCTCACCCAGATAGAAGCCGTCGCGTTGCAACCGTTGGCGCAGTGACGAGAACTTCTCGAACCACAGCGCCAGCACCAACACCAGAAAACTCATGCCTTGTCCTCGTTGCGTTGCAGGTCTGCGCGGTAACGCGGCCAGTCGAAGGCCGGGCCCGGGTCGGTCTTGCGTTGCGGGGCGATATCGCTGTGGCCGCAAATGCGCTGCAGGTCGATCCGCGGCCAGGCTGCGCGAATCTCACAGGTCAACTGTTGCAGGGTGGCGTACTGGGCATCGGTGTAGGGCACGTCGTCAGTGCCTTCCAGCTCGATACCGATGGAGAAATCGTTGCAGCCTTCACGGCCCTCGAAGCGGGAAACCCCGGCGTGCCAGGCGCGGTCGAGCAGCGAGACGAACTGGGTCACCGCGCCGTCGCGCTCGACGAACAGGTGCGCCGACACCGTCAGGTGGCTGATGCTGGCGAAGTACGGGTGCTCGTTGGGGTCGAGGCGGTTCTGGAAGAACTGCTGGACCTTGCCGGTGCCGAAGCAGGCCGGTGGCAGGCTGATGTTGTGGATCACCAGCAGCGAGATCGCCTCGCCGTCGGGGCGGGCATTGCAGTTCGGTGAAGGGCAGTGGCTTACGCCGGTGAACCAGCCGGTCGCATGGTCCAATTGCATGGGGCAGATCCTGAATGACGCCGGGGGCAGGCGGTCAGTATGCCGCGCACGTGCGGCGCTTGCATGTAAATGATTGTTCAGCCAATGCCCTGCTCGGCGCGCAGTTGCGCCAGCACCGCCTCCAGTGCGCGCTCGAACAACTGGCCGTCATCGAGCGTGCGCACCTGGCCATGGCACAGCGCCAGGGCCAGGCCCGCGTGGCTCCATTCGCGCACCTTCATGCCGGTACGGTTGGCGAACACCAGCCGGTCGCTGCCGTCGATGCGGGCCACCAGCTTGCAGCGCAGGGGCTCTTCGTCGTCCAGCACCTCAACCCAGGCGCCGATACGCAAGCGCTCCACCAAGCGCTGCGCGGGGGCCAGGTTGTCGACGTCGAGATCTGCAGCGGGGGTTTCGTCGGCAGTGGCCAGGACGATATCGGCCTGAACGCGCACCTCCTGTAACGCCTCATCAGGTACCCACGGGCCGCCACAGGCGCGCTGGTGCAACTGCTCCAGGTGTTGAAAGAAATCACGGGTGGCCGCGGCGTCCAACGCCACGCCAACCAGCCCCTCGCGCAATGCTTTGAGCAAGCCGGGCAGCTGCTCCAGCAACTGCGCCGGCTCGGGCTGCGGGGCAATGCTGGCCAGCAGCTGGTCAACCGTGGCCAGGCCATCGCGCCAGGCCGCTGATGCCTCGCCCTGCTTCAACCAGGCCAGCAGCAGTACCTGGCTCCAGGCCTGCTCCAGCATCTGCACCACGACCTGCGGCAACACCCGACCGCGCAGGCGCAGGTTGAGTGCCTGCTGCACCCGCCGGTTGGCCTGCAGCGCCCGTACGCGCCCTTCTTCGGCGTCGCGGGTGCGTAGCTCGAGCAGTTCGTTGCGCCGCCGTTCGTCCTGGCCGAAGGCGAGGAACTCGTCGAGCAGTTCGTCGAACAGCTGGCAGTCTTCGCAGAAATCCTTGAGCAGCCGCTGGACGATGCGCTCGACGCGCCGGTACAGGGCCTCGCTGTCAGCCTCCCAGCCGATCGCTACGGCGGCGATCTCGTTGAGCAGGCGGCGCGCCGGGTGGCTGGCGCGGCTGAACAGGCCCTTGTCGATCAGGGCAACCTTGAGCAGCGGGATATGCAGGCGGCCAACCAGCGCGCGCACACTCGCTGGCAGGTTGTGGTCGGCGTCGATGTAGGCGAAAAGCAGGCCGAACAGGTTGATCATGTCTTCGTCGCAGGTGTCGATACGCCGGCGTGTGCCGCTGCGCACACTGACCCGCAACAGCAGCTGTTCGAGCTGCTGGCCCAGGTCGAAGTCGTCTGCCTCGCCGGGGGCCGGCACAAAGTGCTGCAGGTGGGTCAGCAGGCGCAGCAGGTCGGCGCTGCTGATCGGTTGCGCTGCGCTGGCCGCCTGCAGGCGCGGCGCGATACGCCCGCGAGCGGGCGCCAGCAGGTGTTGCAGGGCCGCGAAGAACGCCTGGCCGGCAGCGTCTTCCCCAGCCTCGCCGACCTGTGCCGGGCGGGCCGCCACGCGCCGGGGGATACTGCGCCGATCGTCAGCGCGACGACGTGGCGCGGGCTCAAGGTCTGGCAGCACGCCGGCGGCGACGAGCAACTGGTTGGCCTCGCCATAGAGCAGGTCGAGGTCGCGCAACACATAGCGTTCGAACAGTTTGAGCAGGACCTGCTTGACGTCGGCGCCCACGCCCAGGTTGCGCCCGGCGGTAAGGAAGTAACCGCACAGGTTGCCAGGCCCCAGCGGGTTGCATGCCGGGTCCAGGCCCTGCTCGAGCATCGCCGCGCAACGCTGGTTCAGTTGCTGCAGGAGGAAACCGTCGCGCGAATGCACACGATCGACCATCGCCTGCACGGCAGCGGAATGCGCCGGTGGTGCCAGGGCATCGGCCTGCCCGACCCGGGCGAAGGCCTGATAGAAGGTATCGAGGAAGCCGCGCTCGATGCTCTTGCGCTTGAGGCGCAAGTCACGCATGGCTTCGAAGTGCAGGTTCTGATCAAGCCGGCCGCAGGCTTTGTCGGCCATCTCGAACAAGGTGTCGTCGGCATTGTCGAACAGCGCCTGCAGGCCCTGGCGCAGTTGCAGCGCAGCCTTGTCACGCACTTGCAGGAGCACCACCGGAAGGCAGGGCGAGGGCGTTTGCGCACCTCGGTCGATGGCCGCCGCCAAGGGCACCACCGTGCCTTCATCTTGCATCCCGGACTCCTTGATGGATGTTGCGTGCTTGACCGCGCAAATAAATCGTCAAAGCTATGACGCCAATTACAAGGCGCCATTATCTGTGAAAATCATTACAGCTGCCAGCGTGGCTTTCGCACGACTCAACAGACCGTGCCTTACAGCAATCACTCACAGAGCCCGACCAACGGTCATTGCCCGCGCTGCTGTACACACCGCCCCCCTGCCCTATAATCGCCGCCATCTAGCTTGTGGAGCCGACCATGCCGAACCTACGCCTCGCCGACCTGACCGCCGAAATCGAAGCCAACGTGCGCCGCGCGCTGCTCGAAGACATCGGCAGCGGCGACATCACCGCCCAGCTGATCCCGGCCGAACGCCTGGCCAAGGCGACCATCATCACCCGCGACGATTGCGTGATTGCCGGCACGGCCTGGGTGGATGCGGTGTTCCGCCAGCTCGACCCACGGGTGGCGGTGCACTGGCAGGTGGCGGACGGTGAACGGGCCACCGCCAACCAGGTGCTGTTCCACCTCGAAGGCCCGGCACGCTCGCTGCTCAGCGGTGAGCGCTCGGCGCTCAACTTCCTGCAGATGCTCTCGGGCGTGGCCACCCGCGCACGCTTTCTCGCCGACCTGGTCGAGGGCACCCAGGTGCGCCTGCTCGACACCCGCAAAACCCTGCCGGGCCTGCGCCTGGCGCAGAAGTACGCGGTTACCTGCGGCGGCTGCCACAACCACCGCATCGGCCTGTACGACGCCTTCCTGATCAAGGAAAACCATATCGCCGCCAGTGGTGGCGTGGCCGAGGCGGTAACTGCGGCGCACCGCATTGCGCCAGGCAAGCCGGTGGAAATCGAAGTGGAGAGCCTGGATGAGCTGCGCCAGGCACTGGATGCCGGGGCCGATATCGTCATGCTCGATGAGCTGACCCTGGATGAAATGCGCGAGGCGGTGCGCATCAACGCCGGCAAGGCCAAGCTCGAGGCCAGCGGCGGGGTCAACGAGACCACCCTGCGGGTGATCGCCGAGACCGGCGTGGACTACATCTCCATTGGCGCCATGACCAAGGACGTGAAGGCGGTCGACCTGTCGATGCGCCTGAGCCTGTAGGGTTATCCACAGGCACAAAAAAACCGGCCAGATGGCCGGTTTTTTTTATGGCTGGATCAGACTCAAGCGTTGGCCAGGCCGTCCAGGTAACGCTCGACGTCCAGTGCGGCCATGCAACCGGCACCGGCCGAGGTGATGGCCTGGCGGTAGACGTGGTCGGCCACGTCGCCGGCGGCGAACACGCCCTCGACGTTGGTGGCAGTGGCGTTGCCTTCACGGCCGCCGTGCACCACCAGGTAGCCGTCCTTGAGGGTCAGCTGGCCTTCGAACAGCGAGGTGTTCGGGGTGTGGCCAATGGCGATGAACACGCCGTCGACCTTGATCTCGTCAAAGCTGCCGTCGTTGTTCTTCAGGCGCGCACCGGTCACGCCCATGTTGTCACCCAGCACTTCGTCGAGGGTGGCGTTGAGCTTGAGCTCGATCTTGCCTTCGGCCACACGGGCGTGCAGCTTGTCGATCAGGATCTTCTCGGCGCGGAAGGTATCGCGGCGGTGCACCAGGGTGACCTTGCTGGCGATGTTGGCCAGGTAAAGCGCCTCTTCCACGGCAGTGTTGCCACCACCGACCACGGCAACCGGCTTGTTGCGGTAGAAGAAGCCGTCGCAGGTAGCGCAGGCCGAAACACCTTTGCCCATGAAGGTTTCTTCCGACGGCAGGCCCAGGTAGCGGGCGCTGGCACCGGTGGCGACGATCAGTGCGTCGCAGGTGTAGGTACCGCTGTCGCCACGCAGGGTGAACGGCTTGTTGGCCAGGTCGACGGCGTTGATGTGGTCGAAGACGATTTCGGTCTCGAAACGCTCGGCGTGCTCCTGCATGCGCTGCATCAGGGCCGGGCCGGTCAGGCCATGGGGGTCGCCCGGCCAGTTGTCGACTTCGGTGGTGGTGGTCAGCTGGCCGCCGGCCTGCATGCCGGTGATCAGCAGCGGCTTGAGGTTGGCGCGGGCGGCATACACCGCGGCGCTGTAACCGGCAGGGCCGGAACCCAGAATGATGACGCGCGAATGACGTACTTCAGACATGTCGAACTCCTGTCGAGCGGGCCGCAGCGGGCCGGCATCGGGATGCCGGCTGTGCCAGCTGGAATTAAAAGGGACCCACGCAGCACTTGGGGAAGTGCTACAACGCGTCGGTCCGAAAACGAAAAGTTGAGCGCACTGTAGCGAGGCCGCAGAGATTAAGGAAATATCCTTCGACAATCCACCTTATAGACAACCTCTATCCATGGAGAAAACCGATAGGGATTGTCCATGCGCTTTGTTACAGGCCGTTTCGCAGGCAGCGGGCGCCTTTCGTCGAAACGGCAAACTCGGTAAGGTCAGCGCGTTTTCCTTCTGCGGAGCGTTCCGATGCAAGCCCCCGTCCTTTCTGGCCCGCAATACCTGCGCGAAGGCCTGAAACTGATCCTCAGCCCGAGCCTGCGGCTGTTCGTGCTGTTGCCCCTGGCGGTCAACCTGCTGCTGTTCGGCGGGCTGATCTGGTTCGCCGGCCACGAGTTCAGCCTGTGGGTCGACGCGCTGATGCCCAGCCTGCCCGACTGGCTGAGCTTTCTGTCCTACATTCTCTGGCCGCTGTTCGTTGCCCTGGTGTTGTTGATGGTGTTCTTCACCTTCACGATGCTGGCCAATGTCATCGCCGCGCCCTTCAACGGTTTCCTCGCCGAAAAAGTCGAAGTGGTGGTGCGCGGCCAGGACACCTTCCCGGCCTTCAGCTGGGGCGAGCTGATCGCCATGGTGCCGCGCACCTTCGGCCGCGAGATGCGCAAGCTCGGTTACTTCCTGCCGCGCGCCATCGGCCTGTTCATCCTGTCGTTCATCCCGGTGGTCAACGTGATCGCCGCGCCGCTGTGGCTGGTGTTCGGCGTGTGGATGATGGCCATCCAGTACATCGACTACCCGGCGGACAACAACAAGATGAGCTGGCAGGACATGCTGGCCTGGCTGCGCCAGAAGCGCTGGCAGTCGCTGGGTTTTGGCGGCATCACCTACCTGGCGCTGATGATCCCTGGGGTCAACGTGGTGATGATGCCGGCGGCGGTGGCCGGGGCTACGTTGTTCTGGGTGCGCGAGCGCAATTGAGCGCACGAGGGCACAACTGCCTTGTGTTGCCTGCAATGGCCTCATCGCCGGCAAGCCGGCGATGAGGCCATTGCAGGTCATGCGAATGGATCAGTGGCTCAACTGGCTGGAAAACTGCCCCACCGCATCCACCACTTTCTTCGCCCCTTCCTGAATCTCCACGATCACCCCGCCGGTATCGGCCGCCAGGGCCAGCCCTTGCTCGGCCTGGCGCTTGCTGGTGTCGATGATGTCCACCGCGGCCTGGGCCAGTTGCTCATTCTGCTGCACCACCTTGGCAATCTCTTCGGTGGCGCTGCTGGTACGCGACGCCAGCTGGCGCACTTCGTCGGCGACCACGGCAAAGCCACGGCCCTGCTCACCGGCGCGGGCGGCCTCGATGGCCGCGTTGAGCGCCAGCAGGTTGGTCTGGCCGGCGATGTCGCTGATGGTCTTGATGATCGCGCCAATCACCTTGGACTGCTTGTCCAGCGCCTGGATGCCGTCGGCGGCGTCCTGCATCGAGCCTTCCAGGCCGCGCATCACGTCAACGGTCTGGGTCACCACGTCGGTGGCCTTGCGCGCGCAGTCGTCGGTTGCCAGCGAGGTGTTGTAGGCGATGTCCGCCGCCTGGGCCACCGCCAGTTCCTGGTTGACCTGGTCGGTGATCACCGTGGCGAACTTGACCACTTTGTAGAGCACGTCGTGGGCGTCGATGATCGGGTTGTACGAGGCTTCCAGCCATACCGTGCGGCCATGGGCATCAATGCGCTTGAAGCGCTCGGCCACATATTCGCCGCGGCGCAGCTTGTCCCAGAACGCCTTGTACTGGGCCGAGTTGGCCTCTTCCGGCTCGCAGAACATGCGGTGATGCTTGCCACGCACCTGCTCCAGGCTGTAACCCATGCCCTGCAGGAACCGGTCGTTGGCGGTGAGCACCTGGCCGTCGAGGTTGAATTCGATCACGGCGGTAGAGCGCATCAATGCCTTGATCAGGCTTTCGTGCTCGCGTGAGGTTTCGATGGTGCGGGTCAGGTCGCTGGAATGCAGGGTGAAATACTTGATCTGCCCGTCGCGGGTCTTCACCGGCTGCAAGATCGAGCGCAGCCAGGCTTCTTCACCGTTGCCGCGCAGCAGGCGGAATGCGCCGTTCAGATGCTCGCCGCGGGTGATTGCGGTTTTCATGCGCTGGTAGAAATCGAGCTTCTTGACGTGGGTCGGCACGATTTCCTCAATGTTGCGCCCTATCAGTTGCTCGGCGCGGTAGAGCATCTCGGTCTCGAAATTGCCGTTGACCGACTCGATGCGCCCCTGGGGATCGAGCTGGAGTACCAGCATTTCACTGTCGAGGCTGTTCTTCACCTGTTCGATGGACATCAGCTCTTCGCGCAGCTGCTGGATTTCTTTCTTCAGTTTGCTGTTGAACATCACCGCTCTCCCGGAGCGCACACCATAGTCGAATGCATCTGCATCGGCTGAGCCTCAAGGGTTCTTGAGCGGTGCAATGGGAAATATTCACTGCGCGAGGTGCCGAGAATCAGGCGTCATCCAGACGTCACAAAGGCGTCACATGTCCGCAACGGGTGCGGCGGACACTTTTTGACATGAATACAGCCTCCCTGCGCATCACCCTGGTCAGCGAAACCTTCCCACCAGAAATCAACGGTGTGGCCAATACCCTTGGCCGCCTCGATGCCGGGCTTCGCCAGCGAGGCCATCAGGTTGAGGTGATTCGCCCGCGCCAGGCAGGTGACTGCGTACCCGAGGCGGAAGGGGAACTGCTGCTGTGCCGTGGCTGGCCCTTGCCGGGCTACCCCGGGCTGCAGTGGGGCGAAGTGTCGATGCACACCTTGCTGCGCCGCTGGCGCCGGCAGCGCCCGAACGTGCTGTACATCGCCACCGAAGGCCCGCTGGGCCTGAGTGCCCTGCGCGCCGCCCGGCGCCTGGGGATCGCGGTGGTCAGCGGGTTTCACACCAACTTTCCGCAGTACTCGGGCCAGTATGGCCTGGGCCTGCTGACGCGGCTGCTCACCCACTACCTGCGCTGGTTCCACAGGCGCACGGCCATCACCCTGGTACCCAGCGCCAGCCAGCGCCTGGCACTGGAGCGGCGTGGCTTCGAACGCCTGGGCCTGATGGCGCGGGGGGTCGATGCCTGCCTGTTCAACCCGGCGCGGCGCAGCCAGGCCCTGCGCGAACAGTGGGGGCTAGCGGCCGATGATATTGCCGTGCTGCACGTCGGGCGCCTCGCGGCGGAAAAGAACCTTGCCCTGCTGCGCCCTGCCCTGGACGCCCTGCAAACGCGTTATCCACAGCGCCGCTTGCGCCTGGTGATGGTGGGTGACGGGCCGCTGCGCGCCAGCCTTGAGCAGCAGCTGCCGGATGCGGTGTTCTGCGGCGTGCAGCGCGACGAACGGCTGGCCGAACACTACGCCAGCGGCGACCTGTTCCTGTTCCCGAGCCTCACCGAAACCTTTGGCAACGTGGTGCTCGAAGCGATGGCCGCCGGGCTGGCGGTGGTTGCCTACGACGAGGCCGCCGCTGCCCAGCACATCCGCCATGGCCACAGCGGCGCCCTGGCCATGCCGGGTGACCAGGCGGCGTTCATCGATGCCGCCTGCTGGCTGCTGGAAGAAAACGAAACCTTGCGCAGGGTGCGCCTCAACGCCCGCCAACATGCCAGCCGCCAGGGCTGGCCGGCGATCGTCGAGCAGTTCGAAGGTTACCTGGGCGACGCCTGCCAGGCTGGCGTGCGGGTGAGCGAGCAGGCGCCAGCCCATGCCCTGGCGATCAAGCCAGGGTCGTCAGCGCCTCGCGGCTGAACGGCAGCACGTCGGCCTCACGCCCGTCACGCACTTTCTGCGCCCACTGCGCGTCCACCAGCAAGGCGCGCCCCACGGCCACAAGGTCGAATTCTTCGGCCTGCAACCTGCGTAGCAGCCCTTCCAGGCTGGCCGGCTTGGCCACTTTGTCGGTATCGACCATGAACTGGAGGAATTCGCCGTCCAGGCCGACGCTGCCCACGGTGATGGTCGGCTTGCCGGTGAGCTGGCGGGTCCAGCCGGCCAGGTTCAGCTCGCTGCCGTCGAACTCCGGCTCCCAGAACCGTCGGGTGGAGCAATGGAAGATGTCCACACCCGCCTCGGACAGTGGCTCAAGGAACGCCGCCAACGCCTGCGGCGTTTGCACCAGGCGTGCGTTGTAGTCCTGCTGCTTCCACTGGGAGAAGCGGAAAATGATCGGGAAGCTTGGCCCCACCGCAGCCCGCACGGCCTGGATCAGTTCGATGGCAAAGCGCGAGCGCCCGGCCAGGTCACCGCCATATTCGTCATCACGGCGGTTGCTGGCGTCCCAGAAGAACTGGTCGATCAAGTAGCCGTGGGCGCCGTGGATCTCGACGCCGTCCATGCCGATGGCCTGGGCATCACGGGCGGCCTGGGCGAAGGCGGCAATCACTTCGCGGATATCGTCATGGCTCATGCCATGGACAACGACCTGGCCGTCCTTTTCCTTGCCGCTCGGGCCATGGCCCGGCACGCTGGCATCCGGCTCGGTGCCCAGCCGGCGCACACTGCCCACATGCCACAGTTGCGGCACGATCCGCCCGCCTTCGGCATGCACGGCGTCGACCACGCGTTCCCAGCCGGCCAGCGCATCTTCGCCATGAAAGCGCGGCACGTTGGGGTAGCCGTTGGCGGCCTTGTGGCCGACCGTGGTGCCTTCGGTGATGATCAGGCCAACGCCGGCGGCAGCGCGGCGTCGGTAGTACTCGACCACGCCGTCATGGGGCACGCCACCGGGGCAGAAGGTGCGGGTCATCGGCGCCATGACCACGCGGGTCGGTAGGTCGAGGGTGCCAAGGGTGAAGGGCTGGAACAGAGGGTTGCTGGACATGCGGCGCTCCCGACAGGTGAGGAAATGCGCCTGAGCTTAGGGGGGGTGTGATGCCGGGCACAGCATTATTGATTGCAGTGATTGAGGGGTATCGAGTCAGGGGCTGTCGGGCAGCCCCTCGGCATCTCAGGCCAACGCTTTCTCGATCGCCTGCACCACGGTTGGATCGTCCGGCGCGGTACGCGGCGCGAATCGCGCCAGCACGCGACCATCCTTACCCACCAGGAACTTCTCGAAATTCCAGGTGATATCGCCAGGAAACTCGGCACCTTCACCGGCCAGCAACCGGTACAGCGCATGACGCTCCGAGCCGTTGACATCGAGCTTTTCGCTCAACGGGAAGCTCACGCCATAGTTGCGCCTGCAGAACGCCTGGATTTCATCCGCGCTGCCAGGCTCCTGGCCGGCAAACTGGTTGCACGGCAGCCCCAGCACGTTGAACCCCTTGCCTTTGAACTGCTGCTGGAGTTTCTCCAGCGACGCGTATTGCGGGGTAAGGCCACACTTGGAGGCGACATTGACCACCAGCACCACCTGGCCCTTGAACGGTGCAAGGGGCAGGTCCTCGCCGTTCAGCGCCTTCAACGTCAGGTCGTGAAATACACTCATGTTGATTCCCCTCTCAGGTTCCCGGTTGTCGCTGGGGCGAATCGCGCCCACTAAAAAGGCGCGCAGCCAAACCGTCCACTCCCTTAAGGATGTCCGGCTTGCCCGAGCGCCTGGCGACTTTCTGAGCTTAGCGCAGAAAATCAGTGGTGATGGCCACCTTCACCGTGGATGTGGCGGTGAGCGATTTCTTCTTCGCTGGCGTCGCGCACATCAACAACCTTGACCTTGAAGTTCAGGCGCTGGCCGGCCAGCGGGTGGTTGCCGTCGACAGTCACGTCGTCGCCGTCGATGTCGCGGATGGTGACGATCTGCATCTGGCCGTCCGGCGCCGAAGCGTGGAACTGCATGCCGACTTCCAGTTGGTCGACGCCTTCGAACATCTTGCTGCTCAGGGTGCTGACCAGTTCGGCCGAGTATTCGCCGTAGGCTTCTTCGGGTTCGATGGCAACGGTCAGCTCGTCACCGGCCTGCTTGCCTTCCAGGGCTTTTTCCAGGCCCGGGATGATGTTGCCGGCACCGTGCAGGTAAACCAGCGGCGCACCGCCGGCGGAGCTGTCGATGACCTCACCAGCGTCGTTGGTGAGGGTATAGTCGATGGAGACAGCCTTGTTGGCGGCGATCAGCATGGGGCAGGACCTTTTGCAAAAGAATGTAGAGCGGGGAAGTGTAACCAAGGCATCGTCCGATTGCGAACCGACCATGGACGAAGGGAGGCCCGTCAGTCTGATCACCGGCTTCCATCAGGACGAGGAAGACCACTGGGTGGTAGAGCTGTCCTGCGGCCACACCCAGCATCTGCGCCACCAGCCGCCCTGGCAGGCCAGGCCCTGGGTGCTCGACCCGGTTGAGCGCGAGCGCCGTATCGGCCAGGTATTCCACTGCGGCTGGTGCGCCCAGGGTGCGGTTAGCGATACCCTTGGCCGTTGATTTCCTTGCACCGCTTATTTCGAGAAGCACGCATGCAGACATTTTTCATTGCGCCGACCGACTTCGGTGTCGGCCTCACCTCCATCAGCCTGGGCCTGATCCGTACCCTGGAACGCGCCGGGCTCAAGGTCGGCTTCTTCAAGCCGATCGCCCAGCCGCACCCCGGCGATACGGGTCCTGAGCGCTCCAGCGAGCTGGTTGCCCGCACCCATGGCATCAAGCCGCCCCTGCCCCTGAGCCTTGGCCATGTGGAGCGCATGCTGGGTGACGGCCAGCTGGACGAACTGCTCGAAGAGATCATTCGCCTGTACCAGCAAGCGTGCGTGGGCAAGGACGTGGTGGTAGTCGAAGGCATGGTGCCGACCCGTCATGCCAGCTATGCGGCCCGGGTCAACCTGCACCTGGCCAAGAGCCTGGATGCCGAGGTGATCCTGGTGTCGGCGCCCGAGAACGAGGTGCTCAGCGAGCTGTCCGGGCGCGTCGAACTGCAGGCCCAGCTGTACGGTGGCCCGCGTGACCCGAAGGTGCTCGGGGTGATCCTCAACAAGGTACGCACCGACGAAAGCATGGCCGACTTCGCCACGCGCCTGCGCGAGCACTCGCCGCTGCTGCGTGGCAACGACTTCCGCCTGCTTGGCTGCATCCCCTACCAGCCCGATCTCAATGCACCGCGCACCCGTGACGTTGCCGAGCTGCTGGGCGCCCAGGTGCTCAATGCCGGTGACTACGACCAGCGGCGCATGAACAAGATCATCATCTGCGCCCGCACCGTGGCCAACACCGTACCGCTTCTGACCTCGGGCACCCTGGTGGTGACGCCGGGGGATCGCGACGACATCATCCTCGCCGTGAGCCTGGCAGCCATCAATGGCGTGCCCCTGGCCGGCCTGCTGCTGACCAGCGACAGCAAGCCCGACCCGCGCATCCTTGAACTGTGCCGCGGCGCACTGCAGGCCGGCCTGCCGATCCTGTCGGTCAGTACGGGCTCCTATGACACCGCCAACCAGCTCAACTCGCTGAACCGCGAAATCCCGGTGGACGACCGCGAACGCGCCGAGTTCATCACCGACTTCGTCGCCAGCCAGCTCGATGCCGCCTGGCTGCACCAGCGCTGCGGCACGCCGCGCGAGCTGCGCCTGTCACCGGCGGTATTCCGCTACCAGCTGATTCAGCGCGCCCAGCAGGCCAACAAGCGCATCGTCCTGCCCGAAGGCGCCGAGCCCTTGCTGGTGCAGGCCGCCGCCCTGTGCCAGGCCCGCGGTATCGCCCGCTGTGTGCTGCTGGCCAAGCCCGAAGCGGTGCAAGCGGTGGCGCGTGCCCAGGGCATCACCCTGCCGCCCGACCTGGAAGTGCTCGACCCCGACCTGATCCGTGGCCGCTACGTCGAACCGATGGTCGATTTGCGCAAGAGCAAGAACCTCAACGCGCCAATGGCCGAGCAGCAACTGGAAGACCCGGTGGTGATCGCGACCATGATGCTGGCCCTGGGTGAGGTCGATGGCCTGGTCTCGGGCCTGGTGCATTCGACTGCCAACACCATCCGCCCGGCCTTGCAGCTGATCAAGACCGCGCCGGGCGCAAGCCTGGTGTCGTCGGTGTTCTTCATGCTGTTCCCGGACCAAGTGCTGGTGTATGGCGACTGCGTGATGAACCCGCACCCCAGCGCCGCCGAGCTGGCCGAGATTGCCCGGCAGAGCGCCGAGTCGGCCGAGTCGTTCGGTATCGCGCCGCGGGTGGCGATGCTCAGCTACTCCAGCGATTCGGCCGCCAGTGACGAGGAAGTGGAAAAAGTTCGCGAAGCCACGCGGCTGGCACAGCAGGCCGAGCACGACCTGCTGATCGACGGCCCGCTGCAGTATGACGCCGCCGCCAACCCCGAGATCGCCCGCCAGCTCGCCCCCGCAAGCCCGGTGGCGGGGCGCGCCACGGTGTTCGTGTTCCCCGACCTGAACACCGGCAACACCACCCATAAAGCGGTGCAGCGCAGTGCTGATTGCGTGAGCCTCGGGCCGATGCTGCAAGGGCTGCGCAAGCCGGTCAACGACCTGCCGCGCGGGGCCCAGGTGGATGACATCGTGCACACCATCGCACTGACGGCGATCCAGGCCAGTACCGTGCGCTGAAACGAAAAGGGGCTGCAACGCAGCCCCAACAGCCCTCTGCCTGCGACTTACGGATACTGCTGAACGGTACCCTGCTGGTCATACTGCTGGCCAGGGATCGGCTTCAAGTTGACTTCGACCCGACGGTTCTGTGCGCGACCGTTGGCGTCGGCATTGCTGGCAATCGGCTGGTCAGGGCCCATGCCACGCACCGTCACCCGCGATGCATCGACACCTTGCGAGGTCAGGTAGCTGCTGACGGCCTGGGCACGGCGCTGCGACAGGTCCATGTTGTGCTGGCGGCTGCCGGTGCTGTCGGTGAAACCGACCACTTCGATGGTGTTCTGGTTGAACTGCTTGAACGAACCGGCCAGGTTGTTCAGTGGCGAGTAGAAGCTTGGGGCGATATTCGCCGAGTCGGTGGCGAAGGTGATATTGCCCGGCATGATCAGCTTGATCTGGTCACCCTGGCGCTGCACCTCGACGCCAGTGTTGGCCATTTGTGCACGCAGCTCGGCTTCCTGCTTGTCGGCGTAGTAACCGTAGCCAGCGGCCGCGGCGCCCACGGCGGCGGCGCCGATCAACGCACCCTTGCCGCGGTTGTTGTGGTTGATGGCGGCACCGGCGACGGCGCCGGCCAGCGCGCCCAGGCCGCCGTATTTGGCGGTTTTGCTCATCCCTGTGGAGCCTTGCGCCTGGCCTTGGTTGTCGTACGGGTTGGGGCTGGCACAACCGGACATCAGGGCAGCGGCGGTAGCGACGATAATCAGACGACGCATGGTGAACATGGACAAGCTCCTACTGAAATTCAAAAGTGCGGCGGATCACTCACGGATCTGTGCCAGCCTTGGATTGCAGCAAAGGGGAAAAATTCCCTGCAACTTCAGGCACGCACGAACGGGTTTTCGCGCATCTCATCGCCAAGGCGGGTTTCCGGGCCATGGCCGGTCACCACGATGGCATCTTCATCGAGGCGGTACAGGCGCTCCTTGATGGAACGAACGATAGTCCGCTGGTCACCACCCCACAAATCGGTGCGCCCGACTCCACGGCGGAACAGGGTGTCGCCGGCAATCAGCAGTTTCTGCTCGGCGAACCAGAAGCTCATGGAACCTGGGCTATGCCCTGGCGTGTGCAGGGCCACGCCACAGCCGCAGGCCAGTTCCTCGTCGTCGCTCAGCCAGCGGTCCGGTGCGGGCACGGGCGTATAAGGCATGCCGAACATCTGGCATTGCATCTCGAGGTTGTCCCACAACGGCTGGTCATCCTTGTGCAGGTGCAAGGTGGCGCCAGTGAGCTCCTTGAGCTTGCCCGAGGCGAGGAAGTGATCGAAGTGGGCGTGGGTGTGGATGATGCTCACCAGGGTCAGGCCATGGTGCTGCAGGCGGGCGAGGATCTTCTGCTCGTCACCGCCCGGGTCGACGACGATGGCTTTCCTGCTGACCGGGTCGCCGATCAGCGTGCAGTTGCACTGCAGGGGGCCAACGGGGAAGGTTTCGCGGATGAGCGCTACGGATGGTTTTTCCATGACAAGACACTGCACACAATTAATCGAAGAGGGTTTGAACACGGGCCAGCGCGTCCAGGATCACGGCTTCAGGAGCGGATTCGATGCGTTTGGCACCCTTCGCTTCAAGGCCTGCCATACGCAGCATCACAGCTAGCGTATGGGTATCGACGCCGCTCAGGGTAACCGCAAACCGGCACTCAGGGCAGATACAACCTGAACAACCCGCCCCCCAGCGCCCCGCCATTGGCGATCTCGATTCGCCCATGCACCCCATTGCGCTCATGCAGTGCGGCAATGCGCGCGGCGAAGTACAAACCCAGCCCGGTACTGCCACTCTGCTGATCGATGCCCTGCACATAATCCTGCTGGCGCTCGAGCATGCGCTGTGGATAACCGGCGCCATCGTCGTTGACGCTGATCACCAGCTGCTCACCCTCTTCCTCGATGCTGATCAGCAGCGCATGGCCGGCATAGCGCATGGCGTTGGTCAGCACGTTGGCCACCACCGATGCCACCAGTTCACGGTCGAAGAAGCCCAACGGGCTCTGGGTCTCGATGCGCCAGGTGGCGAGGATGTCGCGATGCTTGAGCACTTCCTCCTGCGCCGCCAGCTGGGCCTCGATGAAATCGTCCAGTTCGTGGTAGTCGGGGCAAACCGGGAGCTGGTTAACCCCCAGTTTGTACAAGCCCAGCATCTGCACCAGCATGCCGTTGAGATGGCGGAATTCGTGTTCCATCACGCCCTGCTCGGCACCGCCACGCAGGGCCTCGGGCATCCGCGCCAGCCATTGGTTGTGCGCCTGTATCAACGCTGACAGCGAGTTCTTCAGGTCGTGCACGGTGGAGGCGATCACCATGGAGAAATCCAGCCCCTGGTTGTCCTGGTTCATGCGCCAAAGACCCGAATGTGCAGTTTGCGGTAGCGATCGTAGCGGCTGTCACTGGCGGGGATGCCAGCCACACTGGTAAGACAGCTGCGACACTCCTCCATCAATGCTGGCGGCGGTGTCTCACCGCCGATACGCAGCAGCGCCTGGGCCGTATTGAGGGCAATACTGATGTTCTTCGGCTGCAGCGACAGGGCCTTGCGGAACATGCCCAGCGCCTCGCTGAGCTGCCCGCCCTGGTAGCTGCGCACACCTTGACGGTTGAGGTCGACCGCCTCGGTCACTGCGCCGAGCACCGTCGGGTCATCGGTGAGTTTGGCCACGCTCTGCATGACCTTGGGATCATCGCCGTAGGTTTCCACGCAGCCTTTGAGGATCGAGCTGCCCGCCGCATCCTGGCCCAGCTGCTGCAGCTGCTTGGCCACGGTCAGCGCCGCCTCGACCGAGAAGAACTGTTCCATCTTCTCCAACCGCTGCATCGCCTGCTCGGTGAGCTTGGCGGCGGTCTCTGCATCACCTGCCTGCTGCAGGCTGGCCGCCTTCATCAAGCGCGCCCGCACCTGCAGGCCCTGGTCCTCGACGTTTTCCTTGGCCACTTCGCTGAGCACGCTGTTGATCTCGACCCGGGTGCGCGCGTCGAGGCCATTGCCGGCATTCTTGCTCATCAACGCCTGGGCCAGCCCCAGGTTGGTCTCGGCATTCTTGTAGCGCGAGCTCTGCCCTTGGCTGACCGCATGCCGGAACGCCTTGGAGGCGCCCTCGAAGTCGGCATTGTCCAACGCCAACTTGCCCAGCGCCGCTTGCCGGCGCACCGCCAGCGGCGACAGGCGCACCGCTTCTTCGAGCATGTGCTGGGCACGCCGGCTTTCACCCTGGGCCACCAACACCTCGGCCATTCCGTCATACAGGCTGGGCATGATCGGGAAGGCCTTGAGCGCCTGTTCGTAGACGCCCTGCGCCTGGGCATACTGGCCGCGCTTGTGCAGCAGGCTGCCCAGCGCCGCGTAGACCCAAGGTTGCGGGCGGCTGGCGAGGATGCCCTTGAGGAACTTTTCCAGCTCGTCGAAGCGGTTGAGATCGCGCAGCGCATCGGCTCGATAGCGCAGGCACAGCGGGGCAAAGCGTGGGTCCTGCTTGCACAGTTCGGCACAGGCCGTCATCACTTCGGCCGGGCGGCCGCGGTCAAGGGCCTGGAGAATCGGCTTGAGCAGGGTCTTGCGTTGAACCAGCTTTTCAAGACGCTGGGCCAGGCCGACACGGTTGAATGGCTTGGTCAGGTAAGCGTCAGGTTCGTGCTCGATGGCGCTCAGAACAATGGCCTGGCTGCTTTCAGCGGTGACCATGATGAATACGCATTCATGGCTGATCAGCTTGTCGAGCAGCAGGTCTTCAAGCACCTGCTGGCCGTTCTTCTTGCCGTCGCCCAGGTGGAAGTCCTGCAACACGAAGTCATAGCGCTTCTGCCCGCACATGCGCAGCGCCTGCTCGCCACTGTCGGCGGTGTCCACGTCGCGTGCACCCAGTTCGCGCAGCATGGAGCGTGTCGACGTGCGAAAGTCCGTGAAGTCGTCGACGATCAGAAAGCTTTTTTGCCCGTACTGCAGCATCAACACGACCTGTAAAGGGAAGGATTGGGGAGGAGGCGCGTGACAATGCATGGCGCCGAAATGGATATCGGCAGCTTTTGTTCAAAGATGAGCCGGAAAGGCAACACGCCAACATAGCCAGTGGCCACTATGTTAACGGCCTGCGCGCACCTGGGCCAGCCGTCAGGCCAGCACGCCGAGTGACTTGGCCCTGGCGACGGCCTGCGTGCGCCGCTCTACCCCCAGCTTGCTGTTGATATGGCTGGCATGGGTCTTGACCGTATGCAGCGAGATGAACAACCGCTCGCTGATCTGTTGGTTCGAACAGCCCTGGGCAATCAGCTCCAGCACCGCCAGCTCGCGCGCGCTCAACGCTTCTGCGGCCCCAACGGCGATAGTCAGCGCCTCGGGCAAGCGCGCCAGCAGCTCAGCCTGGGCCGGGCAGGCAGCTCGCGGTTCAAGTTGATCGCGCAACCACTGCGGGTGCTCCTCGACAAGCCGCGCGAAGGCTTGCAACGCGCCCCCTTGCGCAGCCTCCATGGCGTGCGCCAGGCGTTTGCAGGCTTCGGCCTCACGGCCTTCGGCCAGCAGTAGCTCGATCAGTTGGCACAATGCACTGACCACCAGTGTCATGCCGCCGTTGGCCTGGCCACGCTCGACCAGTGCCAGCAAGCGTAACTCGGCCTCGCGCGGGCGCTGCAGCACGCGATCGAGCAGCGCCTGCTGCAGCTCGATGTGCAACGGCAGCAACGGGTGGAACTCCGGCGCGGCGGCGGGCAGCTTGCCGCCGTATGTCTGGCCCAGGCGCAGCAGCCAGGACTCGGCGAGGTCTGTGCGCCCCTGGGCGATCCACAGCTCGCACTTCACCAGGGTAATCATGGCCAGGTAGAAGATCGGCGGAACATCCCAGATGTGCATCAGCCGCTCCACCTCGGCCAATTCCGAAAATGCTTCGGTGAAGCGCCCTTCACGACCATCGAGCGAGGCAATCACGCAATGGCCGATCAGCACGCTGATATCACGGCAGGAACGTGCCTCGCTGAGGCCCGCACGCAAGCGTGCGCGCCCCTGGCCGGGCTGCAGGCTTGCCGCAAGCAGATAGCCTTCGTACAAGGTGAGGCGGGCCCGCACGGCATACAGCCGCTGCCCCGACAGCCCCTGCAGCCTCTGCAGGCCCTGACGCACTTCATCCAGTGCGCGTCGCACTTCGCCACGGGCATGCAGCACGCGGGCACGATCGTAATGCGCCAACGCCTCGAACAGCGGGTTGCCGACGCGCTGGGCCAACTCCAGCGCCTCGCGATTCCAGCCACGTGCCCGCCAGAAATCACCGTCGGCGATGGCCAGGTTGGACAGCGTGGACAAACACACCAGGCGCTGCCCGTAGCGCTTGCGCGGCAGGCTGCGCAGGGCTTGCGTACAGTAAGCCAGGGTGCGCTCGCGATCGCCGCGGCCGCGGGCAATCACACCGCTGAGCGCCAGCCACTGGGCCAGCATCGACTTCTGCGCCGTGGCCGACGGTGCCGGCAGGAAGCGGCTCAGATAGCCCGCAAGCTCTTCGGCCGCATCCAGCTGGCAAGCCAAGCCCAGGGCCCAGCTGTACAGCACGATCAGCCGGGGTGTGCTGATCAGCAGGCTGTCAGGCAGGTCCATTTTCCAGCGCAGCAACATGCCGACGTTCTGCTCGGCCAGCAGTTGCTCCTCGGACAAGCTCTGCACCAGGTCCGCCGCCACGTCGAGATGCCCGGCACGCAACGCCTGCTCTACCGCTTCATCCAGCAGCCCCTGGCCCTCGAACCAGCGACAGGCTCGCAAATGCAAGCTCGCCAGAGGCTCGCTGGCTTGTCGGCTGCGCAACAGGTCGGAGAACAGGTGGTGGTAACGGAACCAGTGCCCGTGCTCATCGAGCGGCACCAGAAAGACCTGGTGGGCCTGCAGGTAGCGCAACACTTCTGCACTGTCCTCACGCTCGCGCAGTGCGTCGCACAGCTCAGCGCAAAAGCGCTCCTGGGACGCGGTGTCGTAGAGAAACCCCTGCACGGGCGCAGGCAGCATGTCGATGACTTCCTCGAGCAGGTAGTCCCGGATCAAGCCTTCACCACCGTGCAATGCCTGCGGCAAGGCATGCTCATCACCCGACTCACTGGCAGCCAGTTGCCAGAAACGCAGCCCGGCCACCCAGCCGTCGCTGCGCTGGATCAGGTTGTCGAGCGCCTGGCCTCGCAAACCGGTGGGTTGGCGGCCAATCACCGCCAAAGCTTCATCGGGGGTCAGACGCAAGTCCTGCTCGTTGAGTTCGACCAATTGGCGCGACAGCCGCAGGCGCGCCAGGTGCCAGTCTGGCCGCTGGCGGCTGGTGACCAGCAACACCAGCCCGGCAGGCAGGTGATTGAGGAAGAACTGCAGACAGCGATCGAGTACCGCGCCCTGAGCGAGGTGGTAGTCGTCCAGAACCAGTAGCAGCGGCGTGTCGGGCTGCAGATAGAGCGCAAGCTCGTCCAGCAGGCCATCCAGCCACTCTTCGAAGGCAAAGGGTTGGTGGCGCTGACGCATCTTCAGCAACCCCAGGGCCTGCCCGCCCAGTGCCGGGCAGAACTGCTGCAGCCCTTCGAGCAGGCGCTCGAGGAATCGGCCAGGGTCGGCGTCGCGTTGGCTCAGGCCCAGCCAGAGGCTGCGCCAGTGGCCAGGCAGCTCCTGGCAGAACTCGATGGCAAGCGAACTCTTGCCAAAACCAGCCGGCGCGTTGACCAACAGCAAGCGCCCATCCAGCCCTGCCTGCAGGCGTTGGCACAAGCGTGCTCTGGGTACGTGGGCGTCGGGCAGGGGTGGCCTGAAGAAACGCCCGTCCAGCAGGCCCAAGGCCTGACTGGCGACTCCATGCATACGGGACAGGTCTGTCATGGCCGGCTCGTTCTGGTTGGAAGACTACGGCGGTATGGAATTTTGCGAGACTAGCGGCAAATGCTATGCATTTGAAGATGATGGCGGCGATTTAGCAAAAAAGACTACGACAAAAAGAAACATTCCCCATGGACATCAAGCAGGTCGATGACTCGCCATAAATCGAAAAGGCCCGAAGTCACCCGACATTAGGCCCACCCACCAACAGAAACGCCCCGGCAAGCCGGGGCGTTCTGGGAGATCACGCGGAGTATTTGGCTGTCAGTTCATCGCACCCCAGCCTGGCGAAGGGCAGCGGGTTGGAAATCAGCCTTGCTGGCACTGAAGCCGAAGTTGTAGGCACTCTTCTCTTCGTTCTTCATGCCCAGGGCCAGGTAACGGCCAGACTGCAGGTCGTAGATGGCTTCCAGGGTGTACCACGGCACCTGCACGTTGTAGTACGGCTGGGCGTGGGCCTCGGAGATACGCCACAGTTGCCCGCGGCCGTCGTACTGGTCGATCACTGCGGCCTGCCAGGTGTCCTCGTCGATGTAGAAGTCACGCTTGGCATAAATGTGGCGCTGGCCCGGCTTGAGCGTGGCGACCACGTGCCAGACACGGCGCAGCTCGTACCGCGACAGGTCCTGGTTGATGTGCCCGGCCTTGATGATGTCCGAGTACTTGAGCTTCGGATCATCCAGCTTGTAGGCGTTGGAGGCGATATACATCTCCTTCTTGCCTTCGAGCTTCCAGTCGTAACGGTCCGGGGCACCGTTGAACATGTCCAGGTTGTCGGATGTGCGCAAGCCGTCTGCGGCGGTACCCGGGCCGTCATACGACACCTGTGGCGCCTGGCGTACCCGGCGCTGGCCGGCGTTGTAGATCCACGCCTTGCGCGGTTCCTTGACCTGGTCGAGGGTTTCGTGAACCAGCAGCACGGTACCGGCCAGGCGGGCTGGTGCTGTCACTTCCTGCTTGAAGTAGAACAGGATGTTGCCCGGGTTGGCGGGGTCATAGTCCTTCATCTTGTCGCGGAAGACGAACTGGTCCTGGAAGTACACCAGGCTGTAGGAGCCATTCTGTTGCGGGGTGGCTTGAGTGACCAGACGGGTCACGCTACCGCCGCGGTAGCGGGTGATGTGGTTCCAGATCACCTCCAGGCCATCCTTGGGAATCGGGAACGGTACGGCGGTCTGGAAGTTCTCCAGGCCGTTGCCGCCGGCTACCAGGGTGGTCTTGGTGGCGTTTTGCTTGATCGCCGCAAAAACGTCGTCTGGCACGGTGGAGCCGCGATGGGTCTTGTAGACCGGGATCTTGTAGGAGTCCGGATAGCGCTGGAACATTGCCAGCTGGCCTGGCGAAAGCTTGGCCTTGTACTGGTCGACGTTCTGCGCGGTGATGGTGAACAGTGGCTTTTCACTGCCGTAAGGGTCGGAGAGGAAGCCCTTGCTGTCGGCGCTGCCGGCGCTCTTCGACAGCGGCTCCCACGGGCCGATCGAGCCATCGGCGTTGCCGGCTTTTTCCGCGCCCATGGGGGTCAGCGATGCGCCCAGCTTGGCCGCCTCATCGGCGGAAACCGCAGCCATGACGCTGGTTGCCAACAGGGACAGGCCCAGTACACCGGCTTGCAGCAGACGTGTGGTCGTTTTCATTCTGTTGTCGTCCTGGATCAATGTTCTTAGAAGTTCACGCCGAAGCTGAGGGCGACGAAGTCGCGGTCATCCACGGTGGTGTACTTGCCGTCGAAGAAGTTGGTGTACGACAGGCTCGCGGTGTAGGTGTTCTGGTACTCGGCGTCCAGGCCCAGGCTGACGGCCTTGCGGCCTTCCTCGAAGTTGCCGCCAGGGCCAGGGGAGTAGCCATCGACGTCATGGGACCAGGCCACGCTGGGGCGCAGGTTCACGCCGGCGAAGACGTTGTTGTAGTCCCAGATGGCGCGTACGCGATAACCCCAGGAGTCGGAGGTGGTGTAGCCGTCGTTTTCGCAGTAGCGCGACAGGTTGTTCTTGTCGGCGGCCGCCAGGGTGCTGGCGTTCAGGCTTTGGCAACGGCCATTGGGCAGCGGCCCTGGGCCGTACACCGGGTCACGGCCATAGCGCGCCTTGGAGGTGCTTTCCAGGCCACCCACATGGGTCCAGCCCACCTCACCGACCATGGTCAGGCGCTCTGCACCCATCACCTGGTCGAAGAAGTGAGTGAAGGTGGTTTGCAGCTGGGTGATCTCTTTACGGCGATAGCCTGGCTGATCGGTGTTCGCCGTGCCCTTGAGGACCGAGGCGTTAGGGTCAAGCGGCGTCAGGCCCGAATACAGGATGTCGGTGGTGTTCAACTGCACCGGCGCGTTCGGCCGGTAGCTGACTTCACCGCTCCAGGCCGTGCCGGTAGGCAAGGTGGTGGAGAAGCTCAGGCCGTACAGGCGGATATCCTCTGGGTACTCCACGTAGTAGCTGGAGTTGCCCGCGACATACAGCGGCATGAGCTGCTGGAGCAAGGCCGGGTTGGTTGCCGCAGCGGGTGGCACCCCAGCGCCGATCAGCGCGCCTGCCAGGTTGGCCGGGTTGTAGAAGCGGGACGCTGCGCCACGACCACTGAAGATCGGTGCACGGCTGTGATAGTTCATGAAGTAGCCGCCGAACTCGGTGTTCAGAGGCTCGTACATGTAGCGCAGGGCCAAACCGAACTGACCGCTGTCGCGTGCATCACGGTCGGGCCCGCGACGCACGATCACGCCCTCGTCAGGCGAACCCCAGCTCACCCCTTGTGCCGTCAGCGCACGCAGGGCCGGCCCCGAGAGCGCCCCAAGGCCCCGGGCTACGTTGTTACGCGTGGCCAGCACGGCCAGGTTGTTGTCACAACCATCGGCAATTACGTCGGGCTGCGAGAAGAAGGTGCCGCAGTTGTCGACGACCGTCTGGTCCCACTCGATCTGGTAGAAGCCTTCTGCCGTGAGGTTGTCGGTCAGGCTCTGCGACAGGTAGAACATGTTGACGGGGATCAGGCCTTCCTTGATCTCCGCACCTGGGCGGCGGAACGCCGAGACGTCGATGGGGTTGATGGCGTTGATGCCGCCACCGATGAAGGTGCTCTCGCCCCAGCTCACCACCTGCTTGCCCAGGCGCACGGTGCCCGGCAGGTCGGCGATGTTGTAGTTGTGGTAGACGAAGGCATCGAGCAGCTCGGCACCCGAGGACTTGGCGCCTTCCTTGCGGTTGGAGTCGCTGATGTTCTTGAACTCGCGGTTTTCGTCCTTGAGTTCGAAGTCGTACCAGTACTTGCCACGGACGAACACGCCAGTGTCACCGTACTTGAGTTCGAGGTCGTGGATACCCTTGAAGATCTTCGAGAAGGTTTCGCCCTTCTTGAAGTTCAGGTGGCCATCGTCGGAGGTCTGCGACAACCCTCTGCCGCCGTTGTTGGCACCGATGAGGTTCTTGTTCGGGTTGGCCGCCGACCAGCTGGCGCCCACGGAGAGCGACGAGTCGAACTGGCCTTCGATTTCCCCGATGTTGAAGCTGACAGCGAAAGCAGGACTTGCGAGCGTAGAAGCGAGGCTGACTGCCAGTGGCAATTTAGCCCGGCGCCAGAACGGGTTTGCAGATGTCATCGACGCTACTCCATGTACTTTATTGTTATGGCAGTGAGTCCTTTCAAGAACGGCTCGAGCGCCTGGTAAAGCCGGCTCCTGCCCGTGGCGCCGCACATTGATGATGCGCGACACCCTCCCCCATTCCTGAAAATCCCCTGGCCCGACTATAGCCAGCGGTCACAGGTGCTTGATCCCTCTAAAGTGTGATTTGCGCGCCCTGCTTGCGGCCCGCCTCGAACGAGCGGCCCTTGTGCTGGCAGTGCTCAAGCATGGCCCATTATTTTCGTTTGGCAAGGCCAAGACCGCTCTAGAATGCGGCCCGCACCCTATCAGGCACGGGCCGTTACACAGTCAGAGCGTGGAAAGGAAAGCGCTGTTACTGGCCTGCCACTGAATGATGTCCAGGCGGATGCGCTTCTTGTCGAGCTTGCCGACGCTGGTCTTGGGAATTTCAGTAACAATGGCGATCTGGCTGGGGATCGCCCACTTGTTGATGTGCCCTTGCTCGACGAACGGCTTGAGGTGTTCCTTCAGGGAACGCGCGTCAATGCTCTGCCCTTCGCGCACCACCAGCAGTGCGAACGGGCGCTCGCCCCATTGCGGATCGGCCACGCCGACCACCGCCACTTCGCGCACCGCAGGGTGCCGGCTGACCAGGTCCTCGAGGTCGAGGGACGAGATCCATTCGCCGCCGGTCTTGATCACATCCTTGATGCGATCGCGGATATCGATGAACCCCATGCCGTCCAGGGTCGCGACGTCACCGGTATGCAGCCACCCGCCCTGCCACAGCTCCTCGCTCTTTTCCGGCTCCCTGAAGTAACCCATGGTCAGCCAAGGCGCACGCAGCACCAGCTCGCCCTGGGACTCGCCATCGGCGGGGAGGAAGTTGCCGTCACCATCGACGATCGCCGCCTCCACCAGCGGCACCGGCACCCCGGCCTTGATGCGGTAGGTGACCCGCTCGTCCTCGCTGCCGGCCTGCAGCTCATCGTTCAGGTGCGCGGCGCTGATCAGCGGGCACGTCTCCGACATGCCATACGCCGCCGTCAGCTGGATACCCCGGGCCAGGGCTGCCTCGTACAGCGCGCGATTGAGCGCGCTGCCGCCGATGATGATCTTCCAGCCGCCGAAGTGCTCACCCTGGGAGGATGGGCAGTTGAGCAGCATCTGCAGGATGGTCGGCACGCAGTGGGAGAAGGTGACCTTTTCCTCGCGCCACAGCTTGACCAGCATGTCCGGCTCGTAGCGCCCCGGGTACACCTGTTTCATGCCCAGCATGGTGGCAGCGTAAGGGATGCCCCAGGCATGCACGTGGAACATCGGGGTTATGGGCATGTATACGTCGTTGCTGCCCAACAGCCGCACACTGTCGATACTGCCGGTCACCGAGGCCTCGGCCAGGGTGTGCAGCACCAACTGGCGGTGGGTGAAGTACACGCCCTTGGGGTTACCGGTGGTGCCGGTTGTATAGAACGTGGTGGCCACCGAATTTTCGTCGAAATCGGGGAAGTCGTACTGCGCACTGGCAGCCGCCAGCAACTGCTCGTATTCGCCCTTCAGGCCTGGAAGGTCGGCGCTCTTGTCCGCCCCGTCGGTCAGCAGCACGGTGCCTTCCACGGTGGTCAACTGGCTGGCGATACCCTGGTAGAGGCCGACGAAGTCGCTGTTGACCAGCACGAAGCGGTCTTCGGCGTGGTTCATGGTGTAGAGAATCTGCTCGGGCGACAGGCGCACGTTGATGGTGTGTACCACCGCTCCGATCATCGGGATGGCGAACATGCATTCCAGGTAGCGGTGGCTGTCCCAATCCATGACCGCCACGGTATCGCCAGCCTTCACGCCAGCAGCGCTCAGCACGTTGGCCAGGCGCGCAATGCGCTCGCTCAGTTGCGGGTAGGTGATACGCAACTGATCGCGATAGACGATTTCGCGGGTCTTCTCGTAGCGCACGCCCGACATCAGCAGGCGCTTGATCAGCAGTGGATATTGGTAAGCGCCCTCGGCGGGCTTGATGATGCGCGTCTGCAGCATGGGTATCCCTTTTCTGGAAAGCGGGCCGGACAATTCAGGCACTTACTGTAGAACGGTGACGCATCGGTCAAATCAGCCGAAGGAATGATTTGGCTGGCGCAGGTATGAGTCGGGCCGCCGTCGTTGACGAGCGGCGCCTGCGGAACTGACACTGCGTGCAGCATCCTGAGGCCTCTGCGCGGGGCAAACCCGCGTTTAGCCGAACACCTTTGCCCTGACCGGAGCCGCAAATGCCCAGCCCACGTCGTGCCGTGTTTCTTGATCACCACTCTCTCGACCTCGGCGACCTCGACTTTTCGCCCCTGCACGCTCAATTCGACGAACTGCAACTGCATGCCGCGACCCGCCCGGACCAGGTTGCCGAACGCCTGCAGGGTGCCACCGCGGTCATCAGCAACAAGGTCATGCTCGATGCCGAGGCGCTGGCGGCCAACCCACAGCTCAAGCTGATCCTGGTTGCCGCCACCGGCACCAACAATGTCGACCTGGCCGCCGCCCGCGCCCAGGGCATCACCGTGTGCAACTGCCAGGGCTATGGCACCCCGTCGGTGGCGCAGCACACCCTGGCGCTGCTGCTGGCGCTGGCCACACGGCTGTGCGACTACAACCAGGCGGTGGCCGTCGGCCAGTGGGCCAAGGCCAGCCAGTTCTGCCTGCTGGACTTCCCCATCGTCGAGCTGGAGGGCAAGACCCTCGGCCTGCTCGGCCATGGCGAACTGGGTGGCGCGGTGGCGCGGCTGGCCGAGGCGTTCGGCATGCGCGTGCTGACCGGGCAGATACCCGGGCGCCCACCCCGCGCGGATCGCCTGCCGCTGGAAGAGCTGCTGCCACAAGTCGACGCCCTCACCCTGCATTGCCCGCTCAACGACCAGACCCGGCACATGATCGGCGCCCGCGAACTGGCGCTGCTCAAACCGGGCGCCCTGGTGGTCAATACCGCCCGCGGCGGGCTGATCGACGAGCAGGCACTGGCCGACACCCTGCGCAGCGGCCATCTGGGCGGTGCGGCTACCGATGTGCTGAGCGTCGAGCCACCGGTCAATGGCAACCCGCTGCTGGCCGGCGACATCCCGCGCCTGATCATCACCCCACACAGCGCCTGGGGCGCGGTGGAATCGCGCCAGCGCATCGTCGGCCAGCTGGCCGAAAACGCCCTGGCCTTCTTCGCCGGCCAGCCACGGCGAGTGGTCGGCTGATCGACGCAAGCCTCTGCTACACTGCGCCACTTTTTTCAGGAGGCATCGTCCATGGACCCGCGCAGTGAAGTGTTGCTCCGCCAGGCGGACCTGTTCCAGGGCCCGCTGCTGATCGCTGGCGCCCAGGCCGATGGCCTGCTTGGCCAGCTGCCTGCGGCCCATGCCTGGACCTGGCATGCCGGCGATCAGGCGGTACTTGAAAACCGCTTCGCCGGGCGCAGCCACTATGGCGTCGAGGTGCCCGCGGTGGCCTTCGACTGCGCTGTGCTGTTCCTGCCCAAATCCCGCGAGCTGACCGCTTACCTGCTCAACGCACTGGCGTCCGGCATGGCCGGCCGTGTGCTGTACCTGGTGGGTGAAAAACGCGGCGGTATCGAAGGTGCGGCCAAGCTGCTGCAGGCCTTTGGCAAACCGCGCAAGCTGGACAGCGCGCGGCACTGCCAGCTGTGGCAGGTCACCGTCGACAACGCCCCAGAGGCCAAGCCATTGCACAGCCTGGCCGAGCGCTTCGAGCTGCCGCTGGCCGATGGCCCGCTGCAGGTCATCAGCCTGCCCGGCGTATTCAGCCATGGCCGCCTGGACAAGGGCACGGCACTGTTGCTGGAGCACCTCGACGGCCTGGCGGGCGGCCATGTGCTGGACTTCGGCTGCGGCGCCGGCGTGCTGGGTGCAACGGTCAAACGGCGTTACCCCCACAGCCGGATAACCCTGCTGGATGTGGATGCCTTCGCCGTTGCCGCCAGCCGCCTGACCCTGGCGGCCAACAATCTAGAAGGCGAGGTGATCAGCGGTGACGGCATCGATGCCGCCCCGGCCGACCTGGACCTGATCCTGAGCAACCCGCCCTTCCACACCGGGGTGCATACCGACTACCAAGCCTCGGAGAACCTGCTGAAAAAATCGGGCGAACATCTTCGAAAAGGCGGCGAAATTCGCCTGGTCGCCAACAGCTTCCTGCGCTACCAACCCTTGATCGAAGGCGCGCTCGGCAACTGCGAAATTCGCGCCGAAGCACAGGGCTTTCGCATCTACCGGGCAACCCGCGGCTGAAAACAGCGCTTGCCGAATGAGCCCGGTGTAGGCAGAATCCGCTCCGTCCTAGGGGAGTAGTCTCCCGCGAGCGCCCTGCTCGCCCGGTACGCGTCAACACACTTGGCCCACAGGCCATGGCGCGTACGACCCACGATCCGCGCAGACGGATCCAGGGTTTGACAAGACCTATGACACGCACACCTTACCCGGGGCGGGGAGGCTGTACGTGTCATAGCCGTGTCGACCCGCCCCCGTAGGAAACCTGATGCTGGAATCTCTGCTGGTCCCCACCGCCATCGTTGCGCTCGCCGAAATCGGCGACAAGACGCAATTGCTCGCCCTTATCCTCGCTGCTCGCTTTCGCAAGCCATGGCCGATCATCGCCGGCATCGTCGCCGCGACCTTGGCCAACCATGCCGCCGCTGGCGCCGTGGGTGCCTGGGTGAGCAGCTTCTTCACCGAATCGGTGCTGCACTGGATCCTTGCCGCAAGCTTCACCGCCACAGCGTTGTGGACGCTGGTACCGGACAAGATGGACGATGACGAAAGCAGCAATGCACGCCGTTTCGGGCCGTTCCTGACCACCCTGATCGCGTTCTTCCTGGCGGAGATCGGCGACAAGACCCAGGTCGCCACGGTGATGCTGGCGGCGCAATATCCGCACCTGATCATGGTGATCATCGGTACCACCCTGGGCATGCTGATTGCCAACGTGCCGGTGGTGCTGGCGGGTAACTTCGCGGCCGAGAAACTGCCGCTGACGCTGATCCGGCGCCTGGCGGCGGCGGCGTTCGTGGTACTGGCGATCGTCGCGGTGTATTCGGCGATGAAGACCAGTGGCTGGATAGGCTGAGAGTGGCAAGAGACGGGAGCAACGGTCTTTTTGTAGGAGCGGCCTTGCCGGGGCGCCGGACCGGCAAGGCCGCTCCTACAGTTGACGTGCAGACCCGTTAGGAAAAGGGGCGCACAGCGCCCCGTTGAAACGGCTTACTTCTTGGCCGCTTGATACAGCGGCATCACCTTCGGAATCGCTGCCTGCAGCGAGGCGATCCGGCTGCTGGAAGCCGGGTGGGTGCTCATGAACTCAGGCGGCGCACCTTCGGAAGCCTTGCTCATCTTGTTCCACAGGGTGATCGCGGCGTTCGGGTCGTAGCCGGCGCGGGCCGACAGTTCCAGGCCGATCAAATCGGCTTCGTTCTCGTTGCTGCGGCTGTTGGGCAAGGTCATGGCGTAGTTCACCACGGTGTCGGCCAACGCCATGCTGTCCTGGCCCAGGCCGAGGAAGGCACCCGCGCCCTGGCGGGCCATCTCCACGCCATAGGCCTTGGACATCGCTTCACGGCCGTGCTCGCGCAGGGCGTGGGCGATTTCGTGGCCCATCACCGCAGCGATCTCGGCGTCGGTCAGCTTGAGCTGATCGATCAGGCCGGTGTAGACGATGATCTTGCCGCCCGGGCCGCAGTTGGCATTGAGCTCGTCGCTCTTGATCACGTTGACTTCCCACTTCCACTGCGCGGCATCCGGCCGGAACACTGGAGCCTGGGCGATGAGGCGGTCGGCGATGGCCTGCACGCGCTTGGCGTCGGCGCTGCTCTTGTCCAGCACGCCCTTGCTCGACGCTTCGCCGAGGGTCTGCTGGTACGACTGGGCATACATCTGGTTGACCTCATCGGTCGAGAGCATGCTGAACATGTACTGCTTGCGCTCGACGCCCACGGCGCCGCCGCTGGTGGTATTGACCGCCTGGCAGCCGCCCAGCAGGACGCTGGCGCTCAACATGCTGACAACGAATGACTTACGCATGAAAACACTCCCTTTTTACATGCCGCGTATCCTAGGCCCAGTCGCCTGCCTCGACCAGAGCCGCAGGTAAGATTTCTTACACCCCCCTCATGCTTTGGTATTAGCCCGCCGATAACCCTGGGATACGACCTCCTTGCGCGCGGAGCTTTTCATGAAGTTCAAGTCGATCCAGTTTTCCGTGGCCGCCCTGGCCGGTGCCATCGTGTTGAGTATTGTCGCGGCGCTGGTGCTCTACGCCGTGTATTCCGGGCAACGCACCCAGGCGCTGGTGGAACAGCGCACACAGAAGCAGTTCGAAAGCGTGATCGAGCAGCGCCTGGCGGCCCTGGCCCGCACCCAGGTCAGCGAGATCCAGCGCGGCCTCGAGGCGCCCCTGTCGATTGCCCGCGGCCTGGCCACCAGCAATGCCATGCTCGGCATGCAGGCCGCCGATGGCAGCCCGCTGATGCGGGTCGACCGTGAACACCTGATCAACCAGCTCAAGCGCACCGTGGAGGTCAACCCGACGGTGCTGGGTGCGTACCTGGGCTGGGAGCCCAATGCCCTCGACCATGACGACGCCCGCTACGTCGGCAGCAAGCTGGCCGGCATCGACAGCGCCAACGGCCGCTTCCTGCCCTGGTGGTTCCGCAACGACGACGGCAGCCTCGGCCAGGACCAACTGGCCGACGTCAATGACCGCACGGTGCTGGCCACCGGTGTGCGCGCCAGCGAGTACTACCTGTGCCCGAAAGAGTCGAAAAAGGCCTGCGTGATCGACCCGGCCCCTTACAAGGTCGGCGACAAGATGGTCATGCTGGCGTCGTTCGTCGAACCGATCATGGTCGATGGCCAGTTCCAGGGCATGGCCGGTGCCGACCTGTCGGTGAATTTCATCCAGGACCTGCTCAACGCCGCCGACCGCCAGCTCTACGACGGTGCCGGCGAACTGGCGCTGGTGTCGAGCAACGGTCGCCTGGTGGCCTACACCCGAGACCCGGCGAAGTTCGGCGAAAAGGCCAGCGATGTACTCGCCAGCGAAGAGGCGGCCACCCTCAACAGCCTCAGCGGCGAAGCGCTGCATTATGAAGTGAACACCAGCAAGGACCGCATCGAGCTGTACCTGCCGTTCAAGGTCGCCAGCACCGATGCGCGCTGGACCTTGCTGCTGGAGCTGCCGTTGAGCACGGTGATGGCCGACGTCAACCAGTTGCAGAAGGACCTGGCCGAACAACGCCGCACCGACATTGCCGGCATGACAGTTGTCGGCCTGGGCATCGCCGCACTGGGCCTGCTGGTGATCTGGCTGCTGGCCCACGGCATCGCCCGCCCACTGCGGCAGATGGTGGCGATGCTCGACGACATCGCCCAGGGCGAAGGCGACCTGACCCGCCGCCTGCAAAGCGATCGCGCCGACGAACTGGGCGCCATTGCCAAGGGCTTCAACACCTTCCTGGTCAAGCTGCAGGCCATGATCAGCCAGGTGGTCAGCTCGGTGCAGAAAGTCAGCGACTCGTCGGAGCACACCGCCGACATCGCCATCCGCACCAACCAGGGCGTGCACAAGCAGATGGTCGAGATCGACCAGGTGGCCACCGCCGTGCAGGAAATGACCGCCACCGCCCAGGATGTGGCGCGCAACGCCACCCAAGCGGCCCAGGCCGCCAGCGAGGCCGACCGTGCGGCCAACCAGGGGCTGGAGATCGTGCGCGACACTTCGCACTCGATCAGCGCACTGGCCGGCGAGATTGGCCGCGCCGTGACCGTGGTGCAGGAGCTGGCACGCGACAGCGAGAACATCAACGCCATCCTCGTGGCGATCCGCGCCATTGCCGAACAGACCAACCTGCTGGCGCTCAACGCCGCCATCGAGGCCGCCCGCGCCGGCGAGCAGGGCCGTGGCTTTGCCGTGGTAGCCGACGAAGTGCGCAACCTGGCGCAGAAGACCCAGCAGGCCACGCAGGAAATCCAGCAGATGATCCAGCAGCTGCAGCAGGGTACCCGCGAGGTGGTCAAGGTGATGGAAGACAGCCAGGGCAAGACCGACGTCAGCGTGCAGCAGGCCAGCCGCGCGGCGCAATCGCTGGAGAGCATCACCCAGGCGGTGTCGGTGATCAACGACATGAACACCCAGATCGCCAGCGCCGCCGAGCAGCAGAGCGCGGTGGCCGAGGATATCAACCGCAACGTGATCAGCATCGGCCAGGTGGCCGGTGAAGTGGCCGGCGGTGCCGACGAGTCGAGCCAGGCCAGCGCCGAGCTGACCAAGCTGGCCGAGCAGCAGCGGCGCTTGATCAATCAGTTCAGGGTGTAAACCGCGCAGGCCTCATCGCAGGCTTCGCCGGCTCCCACAGCAATTGTGCCGAACCCTGTGGGAGCTGGCTTGCCAGCGATGAGGCCAGCACAAGTAAACCTTCAAGCCGGGGTCAGGCACTCCGGCCCATCGAGCTTCGGGTCGTTGACGAACAGCGCCAGCGCCCGCTCGCGCAGGGCGCCGGGCGGTTTGGCCAGCAGCTCGTGCAAACGCGGCAGCGGTGTATCCGGGTCGAGCCATAGCGCCTGCTCGGCCTCATCCAGGATCAGCGGCCGGCGCTGGTTCATGGCCGCCTGGGTGATCACCGCACAACTCAGCCAGACCTGCTCCTGCACCGGATACATCTCCCAGACCGCAGCGAAGAACAGCGCCGAACCCTCTCCCGGCGTCACCCAATAGGGGCGCTTGCGCGCCGTGCCGCGCCATTCGTAAAAGCCGTTGGCCGGCATCAGGCAGCGCCGCTGGCGGAACGGCTCACGGAACATCGGCTGCTCGGCCAGGGTCTCGGCGCGGGCCTGGGCGGGCGTGCGGGAGAGGTCGGTCAGCCAGGCCGGGGTCAGCCCCCAGCGGGCGCTGGCCAGTTGCAGCTGGCCTTCGAGCTGGCGCTGTATCAACACCGAGGCACCGGGCGAGATGTTCCATTGAGGCTGCTGGCCCGGGGGGAACCCCGGCAAGCCGGCGAAGGCCTGGGACCAGCGAAACAGGGCGTAGCGTCCACACATGGGCGAATAAAACCTAACAGATCAGGGTGCCCGGATAACTCTCCGGTTCGTCGCCGGCAAGTGGCTGGGCGGCATTGTACGCATCGATCAGCTGTCGCGCGTAGCCGGCTTGCTCATCGGCCACTGCCAGGCCGAGCAGGCCCTGCATCGGCAGCTCGCCCACACCGCCCATCAGGTCACGCCCGACCAGGTGCACCTCGATCCCCTCGCTGGCCAGCATGCCCACCAGCATCTGCGCCTCCAGGAGGCTTTCCGGGTCATAGATTCGCTGCATCAATCATTCTCGCCGTAGACATCCAGCATCCACTCTTCGCCATGGACCTGCAGCACAAAGCGGATAGGCTTGCAGCACACCTGACAGTCCTCGATGTACTCCTGATCGCCGCCGGACAGGTCCACCGTCGTTTCGACTTCTTCACCACAATACGGACAATCGTAGAGCGCAGTTTCCAGCATCGCGGCCTCCCGAGTGACTTGTGCGTATAATTGCCGGTCTGTTTACAGGGGCTGTGTGTGTCCGAGCCGTTTTTCCGACCCCGCCCCTACCTTATTACCCTAGCCGTTTCCAACAAGAGAGCATGATGGGCGAATTCGATGCCATCCGACCGTACGACGACGCTGAGGTCCCTGCCGTTCTGGCACGCCTGCTCAGCGACCCGGCATTCCTCGATATCCTCACCCACTTCCGCTTCCCGCGCGCGGCGGGCGCTTTCGGCTGGTTGCTCAAACCGCTGATCGCCCGGCGCCTGCGCAAAGAATTCGCCGGTGTTACCTGCGTCTCGACGCTGCAGGACAAGGTCGAGTACTACGTCGACCGCACCATCGACCGGGCCACCGACGGCGTCACCTATTCCGGCGTCGAGCAGCTCAAGTCGGGCACCGCCTACCTGTTCCTGGCCAACCACCGCGACATCGTCATGGACCCGGCCTTCGTCAACTACGCGGTCTATCACGCGGGCCTGCCCACGCCGCGCATCGCCATCGGCGACAACCTGCTGCAGAAGCCATTCGTCAGCGACATGATGCGCCTGAACAAGAGCTTCATCGTGCACCGTTCGATCAGCGGGCGCCGCGAAAAACTGGCCGCCTACCAGCTGCTGTCGGCCTATATCAACCACTCGATCCGCAACGACGGCGCCTCGATCTGGATCGCCCAGGCCGAAGGCCGCGCCAAGGACGGTGACGACCGCACCGATTCGGCCATTCTCAAAATGTTCCACATGAGCCGCAAGGACGAGCCGTTCGGCGCGGTGATCCAGAGCCTGAACCTGATCCCGGTGTCGATCAGCTACGAATACGACCCTTGCGACCAGGCCAAGGCCCGCGAGCTGTACATCCGCGCCACTACCGGCAGCTACAAGAAGGCCCCGGGCGAGGACGACAACAGCATCGCCCAGGGCATTACCGGCTACAAAGGGCGAGTGCACATCAACTTTGCCCCACCGGTGACCGAGTACCACGAAGACACCAAGCAGCTGGCACTCGCCATCGACCGGCAGATTCTCGGTGGCTACCGGCTGTTCCCGGTGCACTACCTGGCCTATGCGATGTGGGCAGAGAAAGATGCGGCGCTCGAGGTGCCAAGCGCCGAGAAGCTGTTCCCGGCTGACGAGCTGGCCAAGGCCAAGGAAGAATGGCAGCGGCGCCTGGACGCGTGCCCGGTGGAGCAGCAGCCGTACCTGGTGCAGCAGTATGCAACGCCGGTGCGCAACCAGTATCAGGTGAAGCTGCAGCCCGAATCTGCCTGAACTAGCCGTTGTGAGAGCAACTGCCTTGCGCAGTTTTTCTGTAGGAGCGGCCTTGTGCCGCGAAAGGGCCGCAAAGCGGCCTCAGTTTTCAGCTACGCAACAAAGATCGCCGGGGCTGCCGTGCAGCCCTTTCGCGACACAAGGCCGCTCCTACAATTGTCGTGCCGTGCGTGTGGGAGCGACGGTTGGCCGCTCCCGCCACGCAGACGGCGACTTCTTCAGATCCAGGTGCTGAACCACGACAGCAACAACGCCATCGCCAGGCATGCAAAACCGAGGATGTAGTAATAACGCGGCACCCGCAGGTCGAAGGCATCCACCAGCCCTTCGTCCACCGCCAGGCTTTCACGGGTCATGCTGGCGCGGCGCCGGGCACTGTGCAGCAGCAGCCCGCCAGGGCAGGTTATGAACAGGGCCAGCAGGTTGATCAGCTTGGCCGGGTGGGCAGCCAGGAAGCCCCAGAGCACTTGCAACGACATCGCACGACCTCGGTATCACGACAGCAAAGCCCGGCATTCTACCCAAGCCGGCCTGCCCTTCCCGCTTTTTGCGACAAAGTGTCACTTAATTTCATCTGTCACACGCTCGTCATCAGGACAGGCCACCCTGTCGGCCTTTCACCGTAACGGAGCTTGTCATGCTGCACGCCGAAAACCAGGACCGCCTGTACCTCGTTGCCCAGAGCGATGAGCAACAGGCGCTGATCGACAGCTTCTCGATCAATGTCCAGGACCGCCAGTGGCTGGTCTACTGCGCGCTGGGTGGGCATGTCCATGAAGACTTGCCAGAGGTCGATCTGCAGACCGGCATCAGCCTGCTGGATTTTCACGTCGAAGCCGCCTGATACGCGTCGCCTGCTTTGCGGCCTCACCCGCGAAACAGCCACAAAAAAGCCCGCAGCCTGCGTACAGGCTGCGGGCTTCTTCATTACAAATGCCTTACTCGCCCAGCACCTGCCCGATGGTCGGGTCCTTGAACAGGCGGGTCAGTGCATCGCTGAGCACATCGCTCACCAGTTTGGTGTTGGTTTCCTGGTTCGGCGCCATGCCGAAGCGTTGGTCGAGCGAAGCACCGTAGCGGCCGCTGTAGCGGCGGTTGGCGTTCGACACATCCGCGCGGAAGGTGGCGCCGATGGTGGCCTCGGTCACGTACATCTTGTCCTTGGGCGACTGGTATTTCAGCTCGGCCAGGGTCACGGTCAGCTGCGGTACGTTGCCAGCGTTGGGCGTCGGGGTGAAGCCCAGCAAGCGCACTGCAGCTTCGGCCTGGGCCTGCAGCTTGGGCACCACATCATTGCCACTGACACTGATGGTGCTGGTTTCAGGGTACATGCCCCCACGGGTGCCCAGCGATTGCGAGGCCCGGCCGTCGACCACCCTGACCACCACCGGCTGGCCATGGCCGACCGGCGCAAGTTGCTGAGTGAGCTTGGGTTGCGGGCTGAGTTGTTGCGGGCTGTGGGCACAGCCGGCCAGGCTCAGGCTGGCCACCGCGAACAAACCGACCAACAGACGTTGCAACATGCGCATTTCTCCAGAAAAAGCGGCAAAGGCCCACAGTATACCCAGCCCGCCACCGGCCAGTCATCGCCCTGTCCCGCTTGTCACAATGGTTTCATGCCCTCGCCGTTATGCTTGCGCCAGCCCGACCTGACAGGACAATCCGCCATGGCCTCGCTCTGGAACCTGCTTTTCAAACGTCAGCGCCACCTCACTTACGCCCACCTCGACAGCAATGGCATCTGCCTGGGCTTCAAACAGACGCGCCAGCCGCCAACGGCCGCCGGCTGGGTCCTGGTCAGCGAGGCGCACCTTGGCTGGCTGGGCCATCCGCTGCCTGCCAGCGCCCGGATTTGCACCCACGCAACCAGCCGTTGGCAGCGCCGCCCCCTCGCTGCCTGACAAACGCTGCAATAAAAACCCATAAAGACCGACCTTTCTGCCCGCGACCTCGCTATAATCTGCCCCCGATTATAAGGACGTCTCCTGATCGGGCCCCGCATTCGCCGACTGACCCCGGCACCTTCTACGCTTCGCCCACAGAGAGCCTTCCACTCAGGTCTTGCATTGGCTGTCGTGCCTGCTGTTTCCGGCCTTCTGCTGCGCATGAACCTGCGGGTTGCCATCGTGCAGTCCACTTTTGAGGTTCACGTCTCCAAAAGAGCGTGAAAAAACGGTTTTTCACAACTTCACGAGAGTGTGGCGAGCAATGAACAGTCTGGCATGTGTAAAAGCAGCAGATCTTTCACAAACAGCCCTGCGCAGACGGCACAAGCGCTCATCCTGGATGGGAGCCTGAGGCCGGCCCGTAACGCATGACGGATCACTTGACCATAAGTCGAATTGCCGCACCCGTGGCAAACGGCGTTCAATACCTGAACACCCAAGACTGGTTGGCAGTGTCCGCTGAAGTTGCAAGAACTGCGAAGAGTCGGACATGGCGATCCTGGCAAACCCAGGGATCCTGTGCTGTCAATTAGGTAGCTGTAGATTGTGGAGACGCGTTAAATGGCGCAGAACGAATCGGTTGATGTGGTACTGGTAGGCGCGGGCATCATGAGTGCCACCCTGGCCGTACTGCTCAAGGAGCTCGACCCGACCCTGAAGCTTGAGGTCGTAGAGGCGATGGACTCCGGAGCCGCGGAGAGTTCCAACCCCTGGAACAACGCCGGTACCGGCCATGCCGGCCTGTGCGAGCTGAATTACACCCCGCAGGCCGCCGATGGCAGCATCGACATCAAGAAAGCCGTGCACATCAACACCCAGTTCGAGGTTTCGCGCCAGTTCTGGGCCTACCTGAGCAAGAAGGGCAACTTCGGCTCGCCGCGTGCTTTCATCAACCCGGTTCCGCACCTGAGCTACGTCGAGGGTGACAAGGGTATCGACTTCCTCAAGAAGCGTTTCGAGCTGCTCAAGCAGCACCACGCCTTCTCGGAGATGGAATACACCGAAGACAAGGCCGTGATGAACGACTGGATGCCGCTGATGATGCCGGGCCGCCCAGCCGACCAGCGCATCGCTGCGACCCGCGTGGCCAAAGGCACCGACGTCAACTTCGGCGCCCTGACCAACAAGCTGCTCAAGTTGCTGGGCAACAGCCCGGACACCCAGGTCAAGTACAGCAAGAAGGTCGTCGGCCTGCGCCGTAACGGCAACGGCTGGACCGTGAGCATCAAGGACGTCAACAGCGGCGGCAGCCGTGAAGTCGACGCCCGCTTCGTCTTCCTCGGCGCTGGCGGCGCCGCACTGCCCCTGCTGCAAGCCTCCGGCATCCCGGAAAGCAAAGGCTTCGGCGGCTTCCCGGTCAGCGGCCAGTGGCTGCGTTGCGACAACCCGGAAATCGTCAAGCAGCACCAGGCCAAGGTCTACAGCCAGGCCGCGGTTGGCGCCCCGCCCATGTCGGTACCGCACCTGGATACCCGCGTGGTCGATGGCAACACCTCGCTGCTGTTCGGCCCTTACGCCGGCTTCACCACCAAGTTCCTCAAGCATGGCTCGCTGATGGACCTGCCGCTGTCGGTGCGCATGGGCAACATCGGCCCGATGCTGGCCGTGGCCCGCGACAACATGGACCTGACCAAGTACCTGGTCAGCGAAGTGATGCAGTCGATGGAGCAACGCCTGGAAGCCCTGCGTCGCTTCTACCCCGAGGCGAAAGCCGAGGACTGGCGCCTGGAAGTGGCCGGCCAGCGCGTGCAGATCATCAAGAAAGACCCGAAAAAAGGCGGCGTGCTGCAGTTCGGCACCGAACTGGTTTCGGCCGAGGACGGCAGCCTGGCTGCGCTGCTCGGCGCATCGCCAGGCGCTTCGGTGACCGTGTCGATCATGCTCGAGTTGATCGAGCGCTGCTTCCCCGAGCAGGCGAAGGGTGCCTGGGCTGCCAAGCTCAAGGAAATCTTCCCGGCCCGCGAGAAGGTCCTGGCGACCGACGCTGCGCTGTACCACAAGATCAGCGCCGACAACGACCTGGCGCTGGACCTGGCGCAGGACAGCCCGGCCAAGCACTACGCCTGAACCGGCTGAAACGAAAAAACGCCCCTCGGGGCGTTTTTTTGTGCCTGGACCGCCAGGCCTGCATCGCCCTGTAGGAGCGGCCTCGTGCCGCGAAAGGGCCGCATCGCGGCCCCGGCGATTTTTGCAATAATGCCGAGAACCTGGGGCCGCTTCGCAGCCCTTTCGCGGCAAAAGGCCGCTCCTACAGGATCATTGCCAACAAGCTTTTTCAGCCGCGGGCGTTGTCGATGATTTCGATGTACTCAGGGGCATTGCGCTGGTCGGCGATCACCTCGACGAAGGTCTTGCCGTGCTCGTCCTTGCCATCCAGGTCATACCCGGCCTCGAGGAAGAAACCGACATAACGCTCGAAGTCGTCGATGCGCAGGCCGCGGTAGCCCTTGATCAGCTTGTGGTGCGACGGCGAGGTGAGGCCATCGGCCGGCTCGAACTGCAGGAAGCTCTTGATGTACTCGTCGCTGATTTCGTCACCAATCACCTGTTTCTTGTCTTTACGCATCAAGGACTCCCACTGGACTGTCTAGGACATTTTCGAAGGCCGGCAGTGTACCGCCCTGCACCTGCGGGCCTCAACGCGTACGTACGGTCCCAGTGTGCAGATCGGCCCAGACATGGCCGTTGCCGTAAGTGAGGAACTGCACGTAAAGGGTCTCGTTGCGCAGCAGGTCCATGATCACCCGATAATCGGCCATCGGGTAATTGAGGGTCAGGGTGCGGCGCTTGTCGTCATAAGCCGGCTTTTTCAGGCTCTTGCCGCCCTCGCCGTCGAAGTTGATCAGCACCTCGCCGATGGTCGAGCCCTTGCTCAAGGGTTTGCCCTTAAGGCGCATCTGCAACGAAGAGGTGATCGGGATGGGTTGCTGGTCGGACTGGCGCTGGGTGCCCACCACCACCGAATAGTCGGTGACCTGCAGCAGCTGCTGGCTGGTCGGTGCTTCCTGGCGCAGGGCGAGGTCGTCGGGGGGCAGGAACTGGCTGTGCAGCGGGGCAGCAGATAGCGGCAGGCTCACCGCCAGCAGGAGAGGGACGAACGCACGCATGAGAGGCTCCTTGGCATGAAAGAGCACTCTAGCATGGTCTGTTTGGCCGTAGCGGCCTGCTCAGCGAGGCCGCCTGCGCTCAGTCGAACTGCGCGCGCATCCAGGCCTGGTACTCGGCCACGCCGGCCTCGCCTTCGCGCGGTGCCCAGTGGGCAAGCTCGCCCTCGCCCACCGGGCGGTAAGGGCCGGCCTTGCACTCGAACAGCATGCTGTCGGCTTGCAGCACCACCAACCCGTGGTAGGTCCCTGGCGCCAGATCGACACCCAGGCACTCGCCGCCGGCCTCCATGACACGCTTGTCGGTGACCGCACCCTGCTCGTCGAAGATCAACAGGCCGATGCGCCCTTTAAGCACGATCAACGCCTCGGCCTTGTCCGCGCTCAGGTGCCGGTGAGGCGGAATGTAGGTATCCGGCTGCAAGCCTATGGCCAGGCGGTGGCAGGGGTCTTCCATCTCATGGAAGTTATGGTGCTGACGGCCACGCGGGTTGGCCGCTGACTGTGCTGCCAGCCCGGCGAACAACGACTGATCGATAAACGCGGGCTGGCGCATGATTACAAGCCCTTGACGGCGAAGATGCCGTTGGCGTTGCGCCAGTAGCCCTTGTAGTCCATGCCATAGCCGAAGATGTAGCGGTCGACGCACGGCAGGCCGACGTAGTTGGCTTTCAGGTCCGGGCTGGCCTTGCGGTCGTGATCCTTGTCGATCAGCACGGCGGTGTGCACCGAGCGGGCGCCGGCATGCTTGCAGAACTCGATGATGGCGCTGAGGGTGTGGCCTTCATCGAGGATGTCATCGACGATCAGCACATCACGGTCAATGAACGACACCTCGGGCTTGGCTTTCCAGAACAGCTCACCGCCGCTGGTCTGGTTGCGGTAGCGGGTGGCGTGCAGGTACGAGGCTTCCAACGGGAACTGCAGGTGGGTGAGCAGCTTGCCGGCGAAGATCAGGCCACCGTTCATCACGCAGAAGACCACCGGGTTCTTGTCGTGCAGGTCCTTGCAGATCTGTTTGCCGACCTCGGCGATGGCGGCCTCGACCTCGGCTTCGTTGTACAGGCAATCAGCCTCGTGCATCACTTGACGGATATGCTCGAGATCGGCGGACATGGCGCTCTCCAGGGGGTGCGTTTTGGAAAAGCGGGCAAAGGTACGCATCCGCTCGTCCCAGATCAAGCCTTTATGGACTAACGTGCACAATGACCGCACGACAGTCAGGACTGAATAGATTAATCTAGCGCGGTTTTTTTGCCCGCCTTCCGGAGCCCCCCCTATGCCTACTCGTGAGATCCGCCATCCGCTGATCCGCCATAAGCTCGGCCTCATGCGCCGCGCCGATATCAGCACCAAGAATTTTCGCGAACTCGCCCAGGAAGTCGGCGCGCTGTTGACTTATGAAGCCACCCAGGACCTGCCACTCGAGACCTACGAGATCGACGGCTGGTGCGGCAAGGTGCAGGTCGAGAAAATCGCCGGCAAGAAGATCACCGTCGTGCCTATTTTGCGTGCCGGCATCGGCATGCTCGACGGCGTGCTCAGCCTGATCCCCGGCGCCAAGGTCAGTGCGGTGGGCGTTGCCCGCAACGAGGAAACCCTCGAAGCGCACACCTACCTTGAAAAGCTCGCGCCGGACATCAACCAGCGCCTGGCGCTGATCATCGACCCGATGCTCGCCACCGGCGGCTCGATGGTCGCCACCATCGACCTGCTGAAGAAAGCCGGCTGCAAAGAGATCCGCGCCATGGTGCTGGTCGCGGCGCCCGAAGGCATCGAAGTGGTGGAGAAAGCCCACCCCGATGTGAAGATCTACACCGCCTCGATCGACCAGCGCCTGAACGAACACGGCTACATCGTCCCCGGCCTGGGCGATGCCGGTGACAAGATCTTCGGCACCAAGCAGAAGGACGCCTGACCATGCAGGACGGCTTCAACGACCCGCTCTGGCGCCAGGTCGTCTCGGGCGCGCAGATGCTCTTCGTGGCATTCGGCGCGCTGGTGCTGATGCCGCTGATCACCGGCCTCGACCCTAACGTCGCGCTGTTCACCGCCGGTATCGGCACCTTGCTGTTCCAGCTGGTGACCGGCCGCCAGGTCCCGGTGTTTCTGGCGTCGAGCTTTGCCTTCATCACCCCGATCATCCTCGCCAAGGGCCAGTTCGGCCTGGCCGAGACCATGGGCGGCGTGATGGCCGCAGGCTTCGTCTACACCTTCATGGGCCTGATGGTGAAGGTCAAGGGCACCGGTTTCATCGACCGCATGCTGCCGCCGGTAGTCATTGGCCCGGTGATCATCTCCATCGGCCTGGCCATGGCGCCGATCGCCGCCAACATGGCCATGGGCAAGGGTGGTGACGGCGCTGCGCTGATGCCATACAAGACCGCGATGATGATCTCCATGCCGGCGCTGCTGACCACGTTGATCGTGGCGGTGTTCGGCAAGGGCATCTTCCGCCTGGTACCGATCATCTCCGGCGTGCTGGTGGGCTTTGCCCTGTCGTTCGCCTTTGGCGTGGTCGACACCGCCAAGATCGCTGCGGCCCCTTGGCTGGAACTGCCGAACTTTACCGCCCCGGCCTTCAACTGGCAGGCCATCCTGTTCATCGTTCCAGTCGCCCTGGCGCCAGCGATCGAACACATTGGCGGGGTGATCGCCGTCGGCAGCGTGACCGGCCGTGACTACCTGAAGAAACCCGGCCTGCACCGCACCCTGCTGGGTGACGGCCTGGCGACCACCGCCGCCGGCCTGTTCGGTGGCCCGCCCAACACCACCTACGCCGAAGTGACCGGCGCGGTGATGCTGACCAAGAACTACAACCCGAAGATCATGACCTGGGCGGCGGTTTTCGCCATCACCCTGGCCTTCATCGGCAAGTTCGGCGCACTGCTGCAAAGCATCCCGGTACCGGTGATGGGTGGCATCCTCTGCCTGCTGTTCGGTTCGATCGCGGCGGTGGGCATGAACACCATGATCCGCCACAAGATCGACCTGGCCGAAGCGCGCAACCTGGTGATCGTGTCGGTGACCCTGGTGTTCGGCATCGGCGGCGTACTGATCGGCAGCGGCGACGGCCCGGATGACTGGGGCCTGAAGGGCATCGCCCTGTGCGCCATTGTGGCCATTGCCCTGAACCTGATTTTGCCGGGCAACGATGGCTGGAAACACAAGAAGCTGGATGATCAGTTGCCTTAGGCATCACTGATTCCCTGGGGCTGCAAAGCAGCCCCTCTATTCAAAGACAAACAGGTTTCTCAAGCCTTCTCGCACATCCCCGCCAACACCCTCACCCACTCCGGGTGATCATTCAGGCACGGCACCAGCACCAGCTCCTTGCCACCCGCCTCGATGAACTGCTCCTTGCCCCGATCACCGATCTCTTCCAGCGTCTCGATGCAATCGGCAACGAATGCCGGGCACATCACCAGCAGCTTCTGCACACCCGCCTTGCCCAGCTCATCCAGGCGCGTTTCGGTGTACGGCTCGATCCATTTGGCACGCCCCAGCCGTGACTGGAACGACACCGACCACTTGCCATCCGGGATCCCCATCTTCTGGGCGAAGGCCTTGGCGGTGGCCAGGCACTGGCCGCGATAGCACACCGCGCGCATCTCGGCGCTGGCACCGGCACAGCAATCGGCGGCCTGGAAATCGTGGTTGCCGGTAGGGTCGAGCTTCTTCAGATGACGCTCGGGCAGGCCATGGAAGCTCAGCAGCAGGTGATCGTAGCCCTGCTCCAGGTGCGGCCGGGCGCTGGCGACCAGCGCATCGATGTAGTCAGGGTGGTCGTAGAACGGCTGCAGAGTGCGGGTCTGCAACGGCAGCTTGCGCTCGGCGATGGTCTGCCTGGCCAGCTCCACCACGGTGGTCACGGTGCTGTCGGCGAACTGTGGATACAGCGGCGCCAGCGTTACCTTGGTCACGCCCTCGGCAGCCAGGCGCTCAAGCACCTCGGGCAGCGCCGGCTGGCCATAGCGCATGGCGATCTCGACCGGGCCATGGGGCCAATGGGCGGTCATCGCCTGCTGCAAGCGGCGGGTCAGCACCACCAGCGGCGAACCCTCGTCCCACCAGATCGAGGCATAGGCATGGGCCGACTGCTCGGGGCGCTTGATCAGGATCAGCGACACCAGCAGGCGCCGCACCGGCCAAGGCAGGTCGATCACATAAGGGTCCATGAGGAACTGGTTGAGGTAACGGCGCACGTCGGCCACCGAGGTGGAGGCCGGCGAGCCCAGGTTGACCAGCAGCAGGGCGTGATCGGTCATGCAGCGTCCTATGTCAGAGGCGGCTGGACAGGTTGCCCAGCGCCGATTGCAGATCGTTGAAGCGGAACGTGAAGCCTGCCGCCAGCAGCCGTACCGGGCGGGCGCGCTGGCCGCCAAGCAGCAAGGTGGATAACTCGCCCAGCCCGGCCTTGAGCAGCAAGGCCGGCATCGGCATCACCGCCGGGCGATGCAGGGCACGGCCCAGGCGCCTGGCGAACTCGCGATTGCGCACCGGCTCCGGGGCGCAGGCATTATAGGGACCGCTGGCCTCCTTGTGCTGCAACAGAAAATCAATCAGGGCAACCTGGTCGTCTATATGCACCCACGGCATCCACTGCCGGCCATCACCCAAAGGCCCGCCCAGCCCCAACTTGAACGGCAGGCGCAGGCGCGACAAAAAGCCGCCGTCGCTGGCCAACACCAGCCCGGTTCGCACCAGCACCACGCGGATGCCAAGGGCCTGGGCGCGCAGGGCGGTCTCTTCCCAGGCAATGCACAGCTGGCTGGCGAAATCCTCCTTCACCGGCGGCGATGCCTCGGTCAGCTCACGCTCGCCACCGTCGCCATACCAGCCCACCGCAGAGCCGGATATCAGCACCTCGGGGCGTTGCTTGCGGCCCTCGAGCCAGGCCAGCAACTGCTCGGTGAGGGTGATGCGGCTGGCCCACAGCAGGTTACGCCGCCCGGCCGTCCAAGGCCGGTCGGCGATCGGCGCGCCGGCCAGGTTGATCACTGCGTCCACGGCATCATCCGCGGCAATATCCTCCAGCCGGGCGACACCTCGCACGTCGCTGCCGCAGCGTTTCGGCACCTGCGCGGGGGTGCGGCTCCACACGGTCAGGCGATGGCCCTGCCCTCGCCACAGCTGGCACAGGTGTTGGCCGATGAGGCCTGTACCGCCGGTCAGCAATATATGCATGACTGTGTCCTCAGAGTTGGCGGCCGTGGTCTATTTTTAAGATCAAGGCACTTTTTTGACCGAACGCTCTCGGATAAACATAGGCCAAGCTGCCCTATCGAGCGGAATAACCTTATACAAACATTGCGTATTGTACAGGTTTGCCTGGCAGCGTAGGCTGCCAACAGCGAGGTTCGAAGAGGCCATCATGACAGTACCTATCGCCATCATCGGTGCCGGCATCGCCGGTTTGTCCGCCGCCCAGGCCTTGCAGAAAGCCGGGCACACCGTCCATCTGTTCGACAAAGGCCACGGCAGCGGCGGGCGCATGGCCAGCAAGCGCAGCGAGGCCGGTGCGCTTGACCTCGGCGCCCAATACTTCACCGCCCGCGACCGGCGTTTCGTCGAACAGGTGCAGCACTGGGTGGCCAACGGCTGGGCCGAACAATGGAAGCCGCAGCTGTACAACTACCGCGATGGCGAACTCACCCCCTCCCCTGACGAACAGACCCGCTGGGTTGGCGTGCCGCGCATGAGCGCCATCACCCGTGGGCTGCTCAAGGACGTCACGGTCAACTTCGGCTGCCGCATCGCCGAAGTGTTCCGCGGCAAGCACTACTGGCACCTGCAGGACACCGAAGGCTGCAGCCACGGCCCGTTCAGCCGGGTGGTGATCGCCGTGCCGGCGCCCCAGGCCACGCAACTGCTGACCGCAACACCAAAGCTTGCCGCGGTCGCTGCGGGCGTGCAGATGGAGCCCACCTGGGCAATCGCCCTGGGCTTCGAAACCCCGCTCGATACCCCCATGCAAGGCTGCTTCGTACAGGACAACCCGCTCGACTGGCTGGCGCGCAACCGCAGCAAGCCTGGGCGTGACGCGCAACTCGACACCTGGGTGCTGCACGCCACCTCCAGCTGGAGCAAGCAGCACATCGACCTGCCCAAGGAAGACGTGATCGAACAGCTGTGGGGCGAATTCGCCGAGTTGGTCGGATGCGTGGTCCCAGCGCCGACCTTCGCCCTCGCCCATCGCTGGCTGTATGCCCGGCCCGCGGTGAACCATGAGTGGGGCGCCCTGGCCGATGCCGACCTGGGCCTCTATGCCTGTGGCGACTGGTGCCTGTCAGGGCGTGTCGAAGGCGCCTGGCTCAGCGGCCAGGAGGCAGCCCGGCGGCTGCTGGAACACCTGGAATAGCCGGATAGAAAACTTATACAAGAAATAGTTCTTGTATAAGTTTTCAAATGTGCTGGAATTGCCTTGTACAAACCCTGATGCCTGTACAAGTACTTCCGGAGCCCGCCATGACCCTTCCCTACCCGAGCGGCAAGCCACGCCTGGCCATCAGCGCCTGCCTCACCGGCCTCAACGTGCGCTACAACGCCGGCCACAAGCACTCCGACCTGTGCCACGAGCTGCTCGATGAGCATTTCGAATGGGTAACGGTGTGCCCGGAAGTCGCCATCGGCCTTGGCGTGCCCCGCGAGCCGATCCGCCTGGTCGGCGACCCGGAACACCCGGCCGTGACCGGCACCCGCGACAGCAGCACCGATTTTTCGGGCCCGTTGCGCGCCTACGGCCAGCAGATGGCCAGCGAACTCGACGATATCTGCGGCTACATTTTCATGCAGAAATCGCCCTCCTGCGGGCTCGAGCGGGTCAAGGTGTACCAGGACAATGGCTACCCGGCCAGCCAGGGCGGCCGTGGTGCCTACGCCGCCGCCTTCTGCGCCAGCCGCCCGGACCTGCCGGTCGAAGAAGAAGGCCGCCTGCACGACCCGGTGCTGCGGGAGAACTTCATCAGCCGCGTGTATGCCTACGCCGACTGGCAGCAGGTGCTGCAGGGCGGCCTCAGCCGTGGCGCGCTGATCCGTTACCACGCCCGCTACAAATACCTGCTGATGGCCCATAACCCGCAGGCGTATCGAAGCCTGGGCAAATTGCTGGGCAGCATGACCCGCGAGCACGACCCCGAACAGTTTGGCCGCGCCTATTTCAGCCAGCTGATGCAGGCCCTGCGCCGCTGTGCCAGCCGCGGCACCCATGGCAACGTGCTGCAGCACCTGAGCGGTTACCTGCGCAACGGCCTGGACCAGGCCGACAAGGCCGAGCTGCAGCAGCTCATCGGCCAGTACCAGCAAGGCGTGGTGCCGCTGGTGGTGCCGTTGACCTTGATCAAGCACCACCTGCGTTGCCACCCCGACCCCTATCTTTTGCAGCAGGCCTACCTGCAACCTCACCCTGAACGCCTCGGGCTGCGCAATGCCATCTGAAGACCTGCTGCCCATCGGCGAAGTGGCCCGGCTGACGGGCGTCAATCCGGTCACCCTGCGCGCCTGGGAGCGCCGCTACGGGCTGATCAAGCCGCAACGCACGCCCAAGGGCCACCGCCTTTATCCACAGGACCAGGTTCAGCGCGTCCAGGCGGTGCTGCGCTGGCTCGAACGCGGCGCAGCGGTAAGCCAGGTGCGCGCACTGCTGGACAACGCAACGGATGCCAGCACCCCGGTCGAGGGCGAATGGGGGGAGCGCATCGAACAACTGATAGAGGCGATTGCCCATCTGGCCCAACGCCCACTCGACCAACTGCTGAATCAGGCGATGGCCTTGTATCCGGCCGTCACCGTGTGCGAACGCCTATTGCTGCCGCTGCTCGACGCACTGGCCCTGCGCTGGCAAACGCACTTCGACGCAGGCCTTGAGCAGGCGTTCTTCTACACCTGGCTGCGCAGCAAGCTGGGCGCCCGGGTGTACCACGACAGTCACTCTCTGGCGGGGCCTTGCGTGCTGCTGGCACGCACCGCTGACACCCCCTTCGATGCCGAATTCTGGCTCTGCGCCTGGCTGCTCAGCAGCAGTGGCCAGCCGCTGGAGATCCTCGAATGGCCCGTGGAACCTCGCCAATTGCGCCAAGCCGTCGAGCTGCTCAAGCCACGCGCGCTGCTGCTCTACCTTGGCCGGCGCCCGGACCTCGCAGCCCTCGGCCGCACCCTGCGGGACATGAACACCGCGAAACTCCTGGGTGGTTACAGCGTCGGCCTGCACCAGGCTGAGCTTCACGCCCTGGACTTGCCCGACCTGCAGCTGTTCGACAGCCCACAGGCCGCCTTGCACCGCCTCCAACATTCGACAGGCCGCTAACCCCATGCAATTGATCTGGCTGCGCAGCGACCTGCGCATCGACGACAACACCGCCCTCTCGGCCGCCTGCCAGCGCGGCCCCACCGCGGCCCTGTGGATCGCCAGCCCCGGGCAGTGGCAAAGCCATGACGACGCCGCCTGCAAGGTCGACTTCTGGCTACGCAACCTGCGCCAGCTGCGCCAGTCGCTCCAAGCCCTGAACATCCCATTGCTGGTGCGCCATACCGACACCTGGGCAGAAGTGCCTGAAGCGGTACTCGAGGTGTGCCGCCAGCACAACATCGAGGCCGTGCACTGGAACGACGAATACGGCGTCAACGAAGCCCGGCGCGACCAGGCCACCGCACGGCTGCTGGAACAGGCCGGGATCGGTGCCCATGGCCATCTCGACCAGTTGCTGTTCAAGCCCGGCAGCGTGCTCACCCGCAGCGGCCAGTACTTCCAGGTGTTCAGCCAGTTCAAACGGGTCTGCCTGGAACATTTGCACCGCAGCCTGCCCGCCCGCGCCCCGCGTGTTCAGCGCCAGGGCACCGTGGACATCGCCAGCGACCCCATACCTGCACACATCGAAGGCTTTGACGGCACGCCCCCGGCCCTGCGCGAGCACTGGCCGGCCGGCGAGGACGAGGCGCACCGGCGCCTGGCCCGCTTCCTCGACGAATGTGTCGAAGACTACCCACAGCAGCGCGACCTGCCCGCCAAGGCCGGCACCAGCCAGCTTTCGCCCTACCTGGCCGCGGGGGTGATCTCGCCGCGCCAGTGCCTGCATGCCGCCCTGGCCAGCAACCAGGGCGAGTTCGACAGCGGCAACGCCGGTGTGCAGACCTGGGTCAACGAACTGCTCTGGCGGGAGTTCTACAAGCACATCCTGGTGGGTTATCCACAGGTGTCCCGGCACCGCGCCTTCCGCGCCCACACCGAGGCCCTGCCCTGGCGCAACGCACCTGAGGAACTGCAAGCCTGGAAAGAAGGCCGCACCGGTTTCCCGATCATCGACGCCGCCATGCGCCAGCTGCTGCACACCGGCTGGATGCACAACCGCCTGCGCATGATCGTGGCCATGTTCCTCAGCAAGAACCTGCTGATCGACTGGCGCGAGGGCGAGCGGCATTTCATGCGCCACCTGATCGACGGCGACCTGGCCGCCAACAACGGCGGCTGGCAGTGGAGCGCCTCGACGGGAACGGACGCAGTCCCCTACTTCCGCATCTTCAACCCGGTCACACAGTCGCAACGTTTCGATTCCAAAGGCATTTTCATACGCCACTGGCTACCCGAGCTGGCGCAGATGGATGATAAATACATTCATTTCCCGGTGAAATCTGCGGATCTGTTTGCTACAAGTTATTACACCAGTCCCATAGTCGATCTCGAACGCAGTCGCCAGCGAGCATTGGACGCCTTCAAGGGTTTGTCCACCTGGCAGGATCAGAGGGCAACAATTTGAGTACTACGCGCAGTTTCTGGGTAACGGGGGCTACCAACGGGCTTGGTCTGGCCCTGGTGGAACGCTTGCTCGATCAAGGGCAACGGGTCGCCGCCAGCAGCAGGGACAGCGAGCAACTCCAGGCGCTGGGCAAACAGCTGCTGTGCCTTCCGGGCCAGCTGCAGGAGGTCAGCCAGGCCGATACCGCCAGCCAGCAACTGCAGGCCCGGTGGGGCGCGCTCGACACCTTGATCATCAACGCCGGGAGCTGCGACTACCTGGCCGACGACGTGGCGGGCTCCGACCTGTTCGACATGATCGTCGTCAGCAACCTGCGCGCCGCCGAGCATTGCCTGGCGGCGGCACTGCCCTTGCTGGCCAAGGGTGACAGGCCGCAGGTGATGGTGGTTCTCAGCCGTTATTCGGCGTCGCAGCTGTTCGAGCCGAACCAACCGCCCAGCGGCCTCAACAGCCTGCCAAAGTGGCTGCGTGAACAACGCGCGCCCCTCAAGACCCTGGGCGTGGACCTGACGATCGTCGCGCCGCAGTCGTTGAAAACCCCGGTGACCCTGGCCCAGGCCATCCCCGAGAACTGGACGCCACAGAGCGCCGCCAATGAATTGCTGGCGCGCCTGGAACAGCGACAACCCGAGCTGGTGCTTGAGGCGCTGAGCTTGAACAGCCTCTGGCCGTTGCCCGGCTGAACGCCAAGCCATACAGACGATGGTTTCGAGGTGTTCCGAAAGGGCGCCTGGCTTGAGCATGCTGGGGCCGCGCAGCGGCCCCAGGATTATCAGCCGGAACTCGGCCCTACAACGGCATGCGGTAATGCAGGGCGTAGCTTTCCACCCCGTCGTTGGGCTCCTTGAACCCGGCATTCGAATAGTGGGTGGCGCGGATCCCCACCTCATGCCCGCCCGCAAAACGCAGGCCAAAGCCGATGCGGTCCTCGAACTGGAATGACGAGCCCAACTGGTTGTCTTCCAGTTCGGTGCTGGAGAATGCCGCTACACCAATCCCCGCCTCGATGTAGGGTTTGACCGACTCGCCCGCGAACTCATAAACAAACACCGGTGCGAACGACAGGCTGTGGTTGCTGGCCGTCTTGTCGCCCTGCCAGTAGCTGTAGGCGCCATCCCAATACCCGGTCAGGCGCCCGACCCGGGTTTGCCACCAGCTGCTGTCCCAGTTCGACTGCAGCCCCAGCCGATAGACCTGGGTCGAGTCCCCGGTCTGCCCCACGGAAAACGAAACATCGGCGGCCTGCACTGCTACTGCCTGCCCCAGAGAAACGGCGGCAACTGCCGCCAAGACGCACAGCTTACGCATGAACAACCCCTTCTTCCTGATGTTGTTGTCAGTGTTTGCCCGGCGTGCAGGCAGAGCGGTAGAAGTCGACAGCGAAACAATAGTTCCAACGGCGATTGACGCTCTTCACACTTTTTATAAGGGCAAGCTTTGCACGCTGTCGGATTTCTTCCACAGCAACGGCAGGATTTTTTTCAGGGCATCCGGCTCAGCACTGCTCCAGAACCGAGTGGGCTGCGCCGGGCCGTCGGCCAGCAAGCCTTGTACTGCCAACAAGCGCTGCAACTGCCGCGCCACGGCGGCGCCGGTGTCGATGATCGCCACGTCCGCCGGGACCATCTCGGCCAGCAGCGGGCGCAGGAAGGGATAGTGGGTACAGCCAAGGATCAAGGTGTCACAGCCAGCGTCAAGCAAAGGCTGTACATAGCCCGCCAACAACTGCCGCAGGACCGGGCTGGCCAGGTCGCCGGCCTCGATGCATTCCACCAACCCTGGGCAAGGCCGAGTGATCACCTGCACATCGCTGGCGAAACGGTCGAGCAAGGCGGCGAACTTGGCGCTCTGCAGCGTGCCGGTGGTGGCCAGCACGCCGACCACGCCGGAGCGGGTCGCTGCCGCCGCTGGCTTGACCGCCGGCTCCATCCCCACCAACGGCCAGTCGGGGTACAGCTCGCGCAGGTCGGCGACCGCCGCCACGGTGGCAGTATTGCAGGCCAGCACCATCGCCTTGGCGCCCTGTTCGCGGAAGAACCCCGCGATATGGCGCAGGCGCTGGCGGATGTAGTCGGGGGACTTTTCGCCATAGGGGACGTGACCGCTGTCGGCCACATACAGCAGCGATTCATTCGGCAGCAGGCGCTGGATTTCGGCGAGGACCGACAAGCCGCCGACCCCCGAATCCATCACGCCTACCGGCGCCGAACGCTCAGCCATGGCGCGTGGCGCACACGGCGCAGGCCGGGTCACGCTTGACCCGCAGTTCGCGCATGCGGGTGCTCAGTGCATCGATCAACAGCAGGCGCCCCACCAGCGGCTCACCGAAGCCGGCCAGCAACTTCAGGGCCTCCAGCGCTTGCAGGCTGCCAACCAGTCCCACCAGCGGGCCCAGCACGCCGGCTTCGCTGCAGGTGAGCTCGGCCTCGCTGCCATGGCCGTACAGGCAGTGGTAGCAGGGGCTGTTGTCGCGCCGCGTGTCGAACACCGACAGCTGGCCTTCGAGGCGGATCGCCGCGCCGCTGACCAACGGCTTGCCGGCCGCGACACAGGCGGCATTGACTGCCTCGCGGGTGCCGAAGTTGTCGGAGCAGTCCAGCACCACATCCACCGCCGCCACGGCGGCGGCCAGCGAATCCTCGTCCAGCGCGCGGCGATGGGCGACCAGGGTGATTTCCGGGTTGATCGCCTGCAGGCGCTTGATTGCCGAATCCACCTTGCTCATGCCGACGCTGTCGGTGTCGTGGATGACCTGGCGCTGCAGGTTGGTGAGGTCGACGGTATCGAAATCGGCCAGGTGCAATTGGCCCACGCCGGCGGCGGCCAGGTACAGCGCCACCGGCGAGCCCAAGCCGCCCAGGCCGATAACCAGCGCCTTGCCGTGCTTCAAGCGCAGCTGGCCGTCGATGTCCACTTGCGACAGCAGGATCTGCCGGCTGTAACGCAACAGCTCCAGGTCGCTCAGCATGGCAGGCGCCCCAGGCTGATGCGCTCGTGGCCGCCCAGGTCGACACGGCTGGCGACTTCGATAAAGCCGGCGGCCGCCAGCAGTTCACGCACCGCCGCGGCCTGGTCGTAGCCATGTTCAAGCAGCAGCCAGCCGCCGGGCAGCAGGTGCTGCGGCGCCTGGGCGACGATCACCCGCAGGTCGTCCAGGCCATCTTCGCCTGCCACCAGGGCACTGCTGGGCTCGAAGCGCACATCGCCGGCCACCAGGTGCGGGTCGGCGGCGCGAATGTAGGGGGGGTTGCTGAGGATCAGGTCGAAGCGCTCACCGGCCAGGGCATCGAACCAGTGGCTGGCGCGAATCTGCGCATTGCCCAGGCCCAGCCGCTGACGGTTGCGCTCGGCCAGCGCCACGGCCTCGTCGACACGGTCCACCGCCGTCACCTGCCAGGCCGGGCACTCGCTGGCCAGGGCCAGGGCGATGGCGCCGGTGCCGGTGCCCAGGTCCAGCACCCGCGCAGGCGTGGCCGGGACCAGCTCAAGCGCGGCCTCCACCAGCAGCTCGGTGTCCGGGCGCGGGATCAGGGTGTGCGGCGCCACTTCCAGGTCGAGCTTCCAGAAGCCTTGCTGGCCCAGGATGTAGGCCACCGGCTCACCGGCGCGACGGCGCGCGATAAAGCCGGCGAACGCCTCGGCGGCCTCGCTGCTGACGATGCGCTCGGGCCAGGTGTGCAGGTAGCTGCGCGACTTGCCCAGGGCAGCGGCCAGCAACAGTTCGGCGTCCAGGCGCTCGGTGGGCGACTCCGGCAACTGCGCGTTGCGCAGCAGGCTGGCAATGATGGTCATCAATCCCCCAGGGCGGCCAGCTGATCGGCCTGATACTCGGCCAACAGCGGTTCGATCACCGCGTCCACACCGCCGGCGAGGATATCGTCGAGGGAATAGAGGGTGAGGTTGATGCGGTGGTCGGTCACCCGGCCCTGTGGATAATTGTAGGTGCGGATACGCTCGGACCGGTCGCCCGAACCGACCAGCAGCTTGCGCTCGCTGGCAATGGCGTTCTGCGCGGCGCTGGTCTGCATGTCGTTGAGCTTGGCCGACAGCCAGGACATCGCCCGCGCACGGTTCTTGTGCTGCGAGCGCTCTTCCTGGCACTCGACCACGATGCCGGTCGGCAGGTGGGTGATACGGATCGCCGAGTCGGTCTTGTTGACGTGCTGGCCGCCGGCGCCGGAAGCGCGGTAGGTGTCCACGCGCAGGTCGGCCGGGTTGATCTCGATCGCCACCTGCTCGTCGGGCTCGGGCAGCACGGCCACGGTGCAGGCCGAGGTGTGGATGCGGCCTTGCGACTCGGTCTCGGGCACACGCTGCACGCGGTGGGCGCCGGACTCGAACTTCAGCTTGCCGTACACACTGTCGCCTTCGACCCGGGCGATGATCTCCTTGTAGCCGCCGTGCTCGCCTTCGTTCTCGGAGAGAATCTCCAGGCGCCAGCCGCGTTTCTCGGCATAGCGCGAGTACATGCGGAACAGGTCGCCGGAGAAGATCGCCGCCTCGTCACCGCCGGTGCCGGCGCGGATTTCCAGGAATACGTTGCGCCCGTCGTTGGGGTCCTTGGGCAGCAGCATGCGCTGCAGCTTCGACTCAAGGCCCAGCAGTTGTTCCTTGGCCTCGCGCACTTCCTCGACGGCCATTTCGCGCAGGTCGGGGTCGGCGTCCTTGAGCAGCGCCTGGGCACCTTCGAGGTCATCCTGGACCTTGCGCCACGCTTGATAGGCGCCGATCACCGGCTCGACTTCGGCGTATTCGCGGGAATAGGCACGGAAGCGGGTCTGGTCGGAAATGACTTCGGCATCACCCAGCAACGCGGTGAGTTCCTCGAAGCGGTCCTGGAGCGTGTCCAGTTTGTTCAGCAGCGACGCTTTCATTGCGGGGTTTTGTCCGTCGAGCCCTCATCGAGGGCGAAGAGTTCCTGGGCCATGGCCAGCGCATCGAGGCGGCCTTCGGCAGAGAGCTTTTTCAGTTGCACGCTGGGCGCGTGCAGGAGTTTGTTGGTCAACCCCCGGGCCAGTTGCGCCAGTACCTCTTCGGGGTTGCCGCCGTTGGCCAGCAGGCGTTGGGCCTTTTGCAGCTCTTCGTCGCGCAGGCGCTCGCTTTGTTGGCGATACGCCTTGAGCACATCGACCGCGGCCAGCTCGCGCAGGCGCACCATGAAATCGTCGGCACCGGCCGACACCAGCTCTTCGGCGGCCTGGGCCGCGCCCTGGCGGCTTTTGAGGTTTTCTGCGACCACGTCGTGAAGATCGTCGACGGTGTACAGGTAGACGTCATCCAGGTCGCCGACCTGCGGCTCGATGTCACGCGGCACGGCGATGTCGACCATGAAGATCGGCTTGTGCCGGCGCTGCTTCAACGCGCTTTCCACCGCGCCCTTGCCCAGGATCGGCAACTGGCTGGCGGTGGAGCTGATGACGATGTCGCTGTTGGCCAGCTCTTGCGGGATATCCGCCAGCAGCACGGCGTGGGCGCCGAACTGTTCGGCCAGCATGCTGGCGCGCTCGAGGGTGCGGTTGGCCACGACAATGCGGCGCACGCCCTGCTCGTGCAGGTGGCGGGCGACCAGGGTGATGGTTTCGCCGGCACCGATCAGCAGCGCCTGGCTGCGCCCCAGGTCGGAGAAGATCTGCTTGGCCAGGCTGACCGCGGCAAACGCCACCGACACCGGGTTCTCGCCGATGGCGGTATCGGTGCGCACCTGCTTGGCGGCGCTGAAGGTGGCCTGGAACAGGCGACCGAGCAGCGGGCCAACGGTGCCGGCCTCGCGGGCGACGGCGTAGGCCGACTTCATCTGGCCAAGGATTTGCGGCTCGCCCAGCACCAGCGAGTCGAGGCCAGAAGCCACCCGCATCATGTGGCGCACCGCATCGTGCTCTTCGTGAACGTAAGCGCTGGCGCGCAGCTCATCGAGGCTCAGCTGGTGATAGTCGGCCAGCCATTGCAGCACCGCGTCGGCGCCGAGCTGGTCCTGCTCTATATAAAGTTCGCTGCGGTTGCAGGTGGACAGGATCGCCGCCTCGCGGCTGGCGGTCAGTCGGCAGAGCTGCTGCAGGGCATCCACCAGCTGCTCTGGGGTAAACGCCACGCGCTCGCGTACGTCTACCGAGGCAGTCTTATGGTTGATACCAAGTGCAAGAAAGGCCATGCAAGGTCGCTGGTTGGGACGTGAAGCCGATAATTGTCCTACTTCGCAGGTTTTAGAACAACCACCGTTCGCTATTGTGGTGATAGCGCACACCCTGCCCCGTGACTTGGCAACCGCAGAAAAGATGAACCTGCGCCCCCCGCGATGGTCGCAATCAACCTAACGCTTCGCAGGTGGGTTTGCCACTGCGCTTGTGTCATCATGCTCCGACCGCCGGTTAGCCCCCAAAGCCTTATATGAACAAATCCTACGCATTGCTGCTTGCCCTCGCCCTGCTCCAAGGCTGCCAGAGCCTGGCCCCGCACACGTCGGGCGGCCAGACACCCGCCGCCGATGCCGGCAAGAGCGCGGAAAAGCCCGTGGTGTACGGATCGTTCAAGCAGGAGACCGTCTATAGCCTGCTGGTGGCGGAGCTGGCCGGCCAGCGCAACCGCTTCGACATCGCCCTGAAAAACTACGTCGACCAGGCGGAGAAAACCCAGGACCCTGGCGTTTCCGAACGTGCCTACCGCATCGCCGAATACCTCGGGGCCGACGAGCCGGCCCTGGACACTGCGCTGATCTGGGCCCGCAACGACCCGCAGAACCTGGACGCCCAGCGCGCCGCCGCCATCCAGCTGGCCCGCGCCGGGCGCTACGACGATTCCATGACCTATATGGAAAAGGTCCTGCAAGGCCAGGGCGACACCCACTTCGATTTCCTCGCCCTGTCGGCCGTCGAGACCGACCAGAGCACCCGCGACGGCCTGATGCAGAGCTTCGACCGCCTGCTGCTCAAGTACCCCGACAACAGCCAGCTGGTGTTCGGCAAGGCCTTGCTGCTGAACCAGGACAACAAGCCCGACCAGGCGCTGGAGCTGCTCGAAAGCCACCCGCCACAGAACGGTGAGATCGCCCCGGTGCTGCTGCGTGCCCGCCTGCTGCAAGCACTGGACCGCGGCCCGGAAGCACTGCCGCTGCTGCGCGGCGCGATCCGCGACAACCCGGACGACAAGCGCCTGCGCCTTACCTACGCGCGCACCCTGGTCGAGCAGGACCGTATCGACGACGCCAAGGCCGAGTTCGAAGGCCTGCTGCAGCAATACCCCGAAGACGACGAGATCCGCTATTCGCTGGCGTTGGTTTGCCTGGAAACCAAGCACTGGGATGAAGCCGAAGGCTACCTGCAGGAAATGGTCGAGCGCGACGCCAACGTCGACGCCGCCCACTTCAACCTCGGCCGCCTGCGCGAAGAACGCGGCATGCCCGCGGCCGCACTGCGTGAGTACGCCCTGGTGGGTGCCGGTAATGACTACCTGCCGGCGCAACTGCGCCAGGCCGACATTCTCATCGCCAACGGCCGCAGCGCCGAAGCCTCACGCCTGCTCGCCGAAGCCCGCGAGGCGCAGCCCGACTACGCCATCCAGCTGTACCTGATCGAGGCCGAGAGCCTGGGCAACAACGGCAAGGAGGCCCAGGCCGACCAGGTGCTGCAGCAGGCGATCAAGCGCTACCCCGACGACCTCAACCTGCTCTACACCCGGGCCATGCTCGCCGAAAAACGCGACGACCTGGCGCAGATGGAAAAAGACCTGCGCGCCATCATTGCCCGCGAGCCGGAGAACGCCATGGCGCTCAACGCACTGGGCTACACCCTGGCGGATCGCACCACCCGCTACGGCGAAGCCAAGGCGCTGATCGACAAGGCCCACCAGCTCACCCCGGATGACCCGGCAGTGCTCGACAGCCTGGGCTGGGTCAACTACCGCATGGGCAAGCTCGACGAAGCCGAGCGCCTGCTGCGTCAGGCTTACGAGCGCTTCCCCGACCATGAAGTGGCCGCCCACCTGGGCGAAGTGCTGTGGGCCAACGGCAAGCGCCGCGAGGCCAAACAGTTCTGGGCCAAAGGCTTCGAAGCGCAGCCCGACAGCCCCATCCTGCGCAAGACCCTCCTGCGCCTGACCGGATCCGAGAGCCTGTAAACCATGTTTCTGCGTCATTGCATCACCTTCTCGCTCATCGCCCTGCTTGCCGGCTGCGCCGGTTTCGGCAGCAAAGAGGCCGTACAAGGCCAAGGCAGCCCGCAACTGTGGCGCGAGCACAAGCAACAGCTGGCCAGCCTCGATGGCTGGCAGATCAACGGCAAGGTCGGCATCCGCGCCCCGCGCGACTCCGGCAGTGGCACGCTGTTCTGGCTGCAACGCCAGGACTACTACGACATCCGCCTGGCCGGCCCGCTCGGCCGCGGTGCCGCACGCCTGACCGGGCGCCCCGGCGGCGTGGTGCTTGAAGTGGCCAACCAGGGCCGCTACCAGGCCGAAAACCCCGAGGCCCTGCTGGAAGAACAGCTTGGCTGGCGCCTGCCGGTCTCGCACCTGGTGTGGTGGGTGCGCGGCCTGCCGGCCCCGGACAGCAAGAGCCAGCTCACCCTCGACGGCGACAGCCGCCTGGCCAGCCTCAAGCAGGATGGCTGGCAGGTGCAGTACCTGAGCTATACCGAACAGAATGGCTACTGGCTGCCCGAGCGCCTGAAACTGCATGGCGAGAACATCGACGTGACCCTGGTGGTCAAGGACTGGCAACCGCGCCAGCTGGGGCACTGACACCTGATGGAAAAGCTCACCCTCCCCGCCCCGGCCAAGCTCAACCTGTGGCTGCACATTACCGGCCGCCGCGCAGACGGCTACCACGAGCTGGAAACCGTGTTCCAGTTCCTCGACCACGCCGACGAGCTGAGCTTCGCGCTGCGCGACGACGGCCAGATCCGTCTGCAGACCGAAATCGAGGGCGTGCCCCACGACAGCAACCTGATCGTTCGTGCGGCGCGCCAGTTGCAACAGCAATCCGGTACCTCACTGGGCGCCGACATCTGGCTGCACAAGGTATTGCCCATGGGTGGCGGCATCGGCGGCGGCAGCTCGGACGCCGCGACCACCCTGCTGGCGCTGGCCCACCTGTGGCAACTGGACTGGGATGAAGATCGCCTGGCCGCATTGGGCCTGAGCCTGGGTGCCGACGTACCGGTGTTCGTCCGTGGCCATGCCGCTTTTGCCCAGGGCGTCGGCGAACAGCTGACGCCGGTCGACCCCAGCGAACCCTGGTACGTCGTACTGGTGCCGCAAGTGTCTGTCAGCACAGCGGAAATTTTTTCGCATCCAGAGTTGACACGTGATTCCCTCCCCCTTAAGATGCGCCCCGTTCCCGAGGGAAACAGTCGAAATGACTGCCAACCGGTGGTAGAGCAACGTTACCCTGAAGTTCGCAATGCGCTGATTTCATTAGGTAAATATACGGAAGCTCGAATGACCGGCACTGGAAGTTGTGTGTTTGGGGCCTTCCCAAGCAAAGCCGAAGCTGATAAAGTTCTGGCCCTTCTTTCAGCGACCCAAACAGGGTTTGTGGCGAAAGGAAGCAACGTTTCGATGTTGCATCGCAAGCTGCAAAGTCTGCTCAAGAAGTCGAGTTCATAAGAGCTCGCAGCAACAGATACAGGGGCGTCGCCAAGCGGTAAGGCAGCAGGTTTTGATCCTGCCATGCGTTGGTTCGAATCCAGCCGCCCCTGCCATTTTCCTATACTCATCCAGGTATACCCTCAGCCTTCAGGTACTGCGCGTGTCCAAGATGATGGTCTTTACGGGGAACGCTAACCCCGATCTGGCTCGGCGTGTCGTACGTCAGCTGCATATCCCTCTCGGTGACGTCTCTGTCGGTAAGTTCTCCGACGGCGAGATCAGCACTGAGATCAATGAAAATGTCCGCGGTAAAGACGTCTTCATTATTCAGCCGACCTGTGCCCCGACCAACGATAACCTGATGGAACTGGTAGTGATGGCCGATGCCTTCCGCCGCTCCTCAGCTTCCCGAATCACCGCCGTGATTCCTTACTTCGGATACGCCCGCCAGGACCGCCGTCCGCGTTCGGCACGTGTAGCCATCAGCGCCAAAGTCGTCGCTGACATGCTCACTGTCGTAGGTATCGACCGTGTACTCACCGTCGACCTGCACGCTGACCAGATCCAGGGTTTCTTCGATATCCCCGTCGACAACATCTACGGCTCGCCCGTACTGGTCGACGACATCGAAGACCAGCGTTTCGAGAACCTGATGATCGTCTCCCCGGACATCGGTGGTGTGGTACGTGCCCGTGCCGTCGCCAAGTCCCTGGGTGTTGATCTCGGGATCATCGACAAACGCCGCGAGAAGGCTAACCACTCCGAGGTTATGCACATCATCGGCGACGTCGAAGGACGCACCTGCATCCTGGTAGACGACATGGTCGACACCGCCGGCACCCTGTGCCACGCGGCCAAGGCCCTGAAAGAACATGGCGCTGCCAAGGTTTACGCCTACTGCACGCACCCTGTCCTGTCGGGCCGCGCGATCGAGAACATCGAGAAGTCGGTACTGGACGAACTGGTGGTGACCAACACCATCCCGCTGTCCGCCGCTGCTCAAGCCTGTGACCGTATCCGCCAGCTGGATATCGCACCGGTTGTGGCTGAAGCGGTACGCCGCATCAGCAATGAAGAATCGATCAGCGCGATGTTCCGCTAAGCGGAACACCTGCTGACGAAAAGCGCCCCGCCCCGACACTGGTTGTCGGGGCGGGGCTTTTTTGCCATCCCCGTTGGCGCTGGTCGCAAACGCCCTCGGGGGGCTATTTTGGAGAAGCAAAATGACTGATTTCATCCTGAACGCCCAAGCGCGTACTGACCTGGGGAAAGGTGCGAGCCGCCGCCTGCGTCACACGCTGAACATCCCTGCCGTTGTTTACGGTGGCGATAAAGAAGCCCAATCCCTGACCATCGTGGCCAAGGAAATCGCCAAGCTGTTCGAAAACGAAGCTGCCTTCAGCCACGTTATCGAACTGAACGTCGATGGCACCAAGCAGAACGTCGTGGTCAAGGCCATGCAGCGTCACCCGGCCAAAGGCTTCATCATGCACGCCGACTTCGTTCGCGTCGTTGCTGGCCAGAAGCTGACCGCCAAGGTTCCAGTTCACTTCGTCGGCGAAGAAGCCCCGATCAAGAAAGGCGGCGAGATCTCGCACGTTGTTTCCGAGATCGAAGTGTCCTGCGAAGCCAAGGACCTGCCTGAGTTCATCGAAGTTGACCTGAGCAACGCCGAAGTCGGCGCGATCATCCACCTGTCGGACCTGAAAGCTCCGAAAGGCGTTGAGTTCGTCGCTCTGGCCCACGGTGATGACAAAGCTGTTGCCAACGTCCACGCCCCGCGCGTAGCCGCTGAAGGCGCTGCTGAGTAATCCACTCGGCATGCCGGTGTTGACCGGGTTACAGTGCCCAGCGCTGTAACCCACCAACTCCAAGGAAGAGCCCCTGACGTGACCGCCATCCAGTTGATCGTTGGCCTGGGTAACCCCGGCCCCGAATACGAACAGACCCGGCATAACGCAGGGGCTCTTTTCGTTGAACGCGTAGCCAGCGCCCAGCGCGTCTCCTTGACCGCTGACCGCAAATATTTCGGCCTGACGGCTAAATTCAGCCATCAGGGCAACGACGTTCGTTTGCTGATCCCCACCACCTACATGAACCGTAGCGGCCAGTCCGTGGCGGCCTTGGCCAATTTCTTCCGGATCAAACCGGAGGCCATCCTGGTGGCGCACGACGAACTCGACCTGCCTCCCGGCGTCGCCAAGCTCAAGCGCGGTGGCGGCCATGGTGGGCACAACGGCCTGCGCGACATCATCGCGCAGCTCGGCAACCAGAACGACTTCCACCGCCTGCGGCTTGGCATTGGCCACCCGGGCGACGCCAAACTGGTCTCCAACTTCGTCCTGGGCCGCGCACCGCGCGCCGAACAGGAGAAGCTCGACGCCAGCATCGATTATGCCCTCGGCGTGCTGCCGGACGTGCTCGCTGGCGACTTCGCCAAGGCGATGCGCGAGCTGCACAGCCAGAAGGCCTGACAACTCTAGTAAGGGGAATACCCATGGGTTTCAATTGCGGCATCGTCGGCCTGCCCAACGTCGGCAAGTCCACCCTGTTCAACGCCCTGACCAAGTCCGGTATCGCGGCAGAGAACTTCCCCTTCTGCACCATCGAGCCGAACAGCGGCATCGTGCCGATGCCCGACGCGCGCCTGAATGCACTGGCCGAGATCGTCAAGCCGAACCGCATCCTGCCGACCACCATGGAATTCGTCGACATCGCGGGCCTGGTGGCCGGTGCCTCGAAAGGTGAAGGCCTGGGCAACAAGTTCCTCGCCAACATCCGCGAGACCGACGCCATCGCCCACGTGGTGCGCTGCTTCGAAGACGAGAACGTGATCCACGTTTCCAACAGCGTCGACCCCAAGCGCGACATCGAGATCATCGACCTCGAGCTGATCTTCGCCGACCTCGACAGCTGCGAGAAGCAACTGCAGAAAGTCACCCGCAACGCCAAGGGCGGCGACAAGGACGCCCTGGCGCAGAAGGCGATCCTGGAAAAGCTGATCCCGCATTTCACCGAAGGCAAGCCAGCGCGCAGCCTGATGAAAAACATGGCTGACGACGAGAAAGCCGTCATCCGCGGCTTCCACCTGCTGACCAGCAAGCCGGTGATGTACATCGCCAACGTGGCCGAAGACGGCTTCGACAACAACCCGCACCTGGACGTGGTCAAGGCCATCGCCGAGGAAGAAGGCGCGGTCGTGGTGCCGGTGTGCAACAAGATCGAAGCCGAAATCGCCGAACTCGACGACGGCGAAGAGAAAGACATGTTCCTCGAGGCCCTGGGCCTGGAAGAGCCTGGCCTGAACCGTGTGATCCGTGCCGGTTACGAGCTGCTCAACCTGCAGACCTACTTCACTGCCGGCGTGCAGGAAGTACGTGCCTGGACCGTACGTGTCGGCGCCACCGCGCCACAGGCCGCGGGCGTGATCCACACCGACTTCGAGAAAGGCTTCATCCGCGCCGAAGTGGTGGCCTACGACGACTTCATCCAGTTCAAGGGTGAAGGCGGTGCCAAGGAAGCCGGCAAATGGCGCCTGGAAGGCAAGGACTACATCGTCAAGGATGGCGACGTGATGCACTTCCGCTTCAACGTCTAAGCCAGCAGGCCTGACATGAAAAGCCCCTTGAGCGCCCGCGCTCAAGGGGCTTTGTCGTTTCTGGGCCTTAGGTGAGTGTTTGCACGACTGACTGCCAGCAAACATGCATTTAACGCCCCCCGGCCCTGCTCCAGGCTATGCGCCTTACCGTGAACAGGACCGCCTCATGCCTAAGCCAACCCAACGCCCCCAGGCCGTACCCACCGTGCAGGTGGACACCGACGAAGTGATCGTCACCGAATGGCGCTTCGCCCCCGGTGCCGAGACCGGCCGCCACCTGCATGGCCACGACTACGTGGTGGTGCCCATGACCAACGGCACCTTGCTGCTGGAAACCCCCGAGGGCGAGAAACGCGCCCCGCTGGTGGCGGGCCAGAGCTACTTCCGCAAGGCCGGCGTCGAGCACAACGTGATCAATGCCAGCGACCATGAAGTGGTGTTCATCGAGACCGAGTTGAAATAGCATGGACCACGCAGAACCTGTAGGAGCGGCCTTGCGCCGCGAAAGGGCTGCACAGCAGCCCCAGCAGTTGCAGCCTCAACGCTGAAACCCCGGGGCCGCCTTGCGGCCCGTTCGCGGCACAAGGCCGCTCCTACACCGGGATAACCGAAGCACTGCCTCGAAACCCGATGGACCTGACCACTGCCGGTCAACCGTCGGGACAAATGGGTCCGGACCTTGGCCGGCCTGTTTATCGGAGGCAACACATGAACCCGCGTATCTGGCTGCTGGCCCTGGCGACCTTCGTCACCGGCATGGCCGAAAACATCACCGTCGGGATTCTCCCGGCACTGGCCGATGGCCTCGCCGTACCGCTTGGCATAGCCGGGCAACTGACCACGGTCTTCTCCCTCAGCTTCGCCCTCGCCGCGCCCTTCTCGCCCCTGCTGACCACCCGTCTGCCGTTGCGCCGCCTGCTGTGCGCGGCACTGGCACTGTTCGCCCTGTGCAATCTGGCGGCAGCACTGGCACCGGGCTACACCGCGTTGCTGATCGCCCGCATCGGCATGGCAGCGACCAGCGCGCTGACCTGCCTCACCTGCACCCTGATGGCCACGCGCATGGCACCCGAAGCCCTGCGCGGGCGTGCCATCGGGGCGATCTTCATGGGCATCTGCAGCTCGCTGGTGCTGGGCGTACCGGCCGGCATGCTGCTGTGCGACGTGCTGGGCTGGCGCGGTGTGTTCACCGGCCAGGGCGCGCTGGCGGCAGCCGTGCTGCTGTTGGCCTGGCGCGGCCTGCCACAGTTGCGCAGCAACGAACGCATCGCGCTGGGCAGCTACCTGCGCCACCTGCGTGACAGCCGCCTGAGTGCGGCGCAGGCGGTGTCGTTGCTGATGATCGCCGGGCACTTCACGGTGTTCGCCTACCTCGCCCCCTATGCCCAGCACGTCGCCGATGTACCGGCGCAGTGGCTGGCGGCCGTGTTCGCGGCGTTTGGCATCGCCGGTGTTTGCGGCGGCTACGTGGGCGGCTGGATGGCCGACCGGCTTGGCGCCGGCAAGTCCATCATGCTGGCGCCGCTGCTGTACCTCGCCAGCCTGTTGCTGCTGCCGCTGAGCGCCGGCACGCCGTGGTTGTTCCTGCCGGCGATGATGCTCTGGGGCGGGCTCAGCTGGACCACCTCGCCGGTGGTGCAGAGCTACCTGGCCACCCGCGGGCCGGATACCTTCCCGGCAGGGATGAGCCTGAACATGTCGGCCATGCACCTGGGGGTCGGGTTGGGGTCGGCTATCGGTGGCGTGGTGATAAGCGGCTCGACGCTGGCCGCCACACCTTGGGCAGGAGCGCTGCTGACGACCTTGGCGGCGGGGCTGGCGATCTGGTCGGCCATGCCACGGGCTGGCGCGTTGAAAATGGCGCAGTGATCACTCACGGCGCCAGTCGAAGGCCTACTTGGCCAGCTTGTCGTAGCTGGTCATCAGGTTGCGGTAGTCGGGGATATGATTGGAGAACAAGGTCCCCAGCCCTTCGATGTCGTTGCGCCAGTCACGATGCAGTTCGCAGGCCACGCCGAACCAGGTCATCAGTTGCGCGCCGGCAGCCTCCATGCGGCGCCAGGCCGAATCGCGGGTCAACTCGTTGAAGGTGCCGGACGCATCGGTGACCACGAAGACCTCGAAGCCCTCCTCCAGCGCCGAAAGCGCCGGGAAGGCCACGCAGACCTCGGTCACCACCCCGGCGATAAGCAGTTGCTTCTTGCCGGTGGCCTTCACCGCCTTGACGAAGTCTTCGTTGTCCCAGGCGTTGATGTTGCCGGGGCGAGCGATGTACGGCGCATCGGGGAACTGCGCCTTGAGCTCGGGTACCAATGGGCCGTTGGGGCCGGTCTCGAAGCTGGTGGTGAGGATGGTCGGCAGCTTGAAGTACTTGGCCAGGTCGGCGAGCGCCAGCACGTTGTTCTTGAACCGGTCGGGGTCAATGTCGCGTACCAGCGACAGCAACCCGGCCTGATGGTCGACCAGCAGGACGGCAGCGTTGTTCTTGTCCAGTCGCTTGTATTGGAACGCCATGGCTGAACTCCTTGCTTTGCAGGTAGGGAGTTTCCAGCGTAGGCAATCAACACACATTGGGCCGACCGTCAGTCGGCCGGTTTCTGCAGATCCAGGTCCTCTCATCCATTGGTTCACAAATTCCTGAACTGATTATTTGCCCGCAGCGATTTGTCCCCTCCGCCGCCACCACCAGAATCGCTTCACCAACAATCACAATAATCGTGAGGCCACTCCCGTGGACCAGACACTCCAGGTTCGGCAGGCCGCTGCCGAGCTCGTTGCCGCCTTCGCCAGCAATGACACCGCCCGCTACTTCGCCTGCTTCAGCGAAGACGCCACCTTCCTTTTCCACACCTTGGCGCAACCGCTGCTGTCGCGCCGTGCCTACGAGGAACTCTGGGCCGCCTGGCAGGCCGACGGCTTTGCCGTGCTCGGCTGCGAATCCAGCAATGTGCAGGTGAGCCTGCAAGGCGACGTGGCGATCTTCATGCACGACGTGGCCACACGCCTGCGCATCGCTGGCGAAGAGCTTGCCCTGAACGAGCGCGAGACCATCGTCTTGCGCCGGCACGGCGAGCGCTGGCTGGCCTGCCACGAACACCTGTCGGTCGTTTCACCCGCCTGATCACTTTGAAAGCGGCCTTGCCGCACTGCCATCGCACCCACAACAAGGCCCCTCGAGGCCGACAACATACGCGCTGGAGCATCACCATGAGCCACTCGACCGGTATCGAGACCAATGGCGTCGAACAGATCCCCGACGATCAACGCGACGCCGCCCCGCTTGACCTGTTCCGCCTGATCTTCGGCGGTGCCAACACCTTCGCCACTGCCGTGCTGGGCAGCTTCCCGGTGCTGTTCGGGCTGTCGTTCCAGGCGGGCGTGTGGGCGATCCTGCTCGGCGTCGGCGTCGGCGCGCTGATCCTTGCACCGATGGGCCTGTTCGGCGCGCTCAACGGCACCAACAACGCGGTGTCGTCCGGTGCGCACTTTGGCGTGCACGGGCGCATCGTCGGCTCGTTCCTGTCGCTGCTGACTGCGGTGGCGTTCTTCTCGCTGTCGGTGTGGAGCTCGGGCGATGCCCTGGTCGGCGGCGCCAAGCGCCTGGTCGGCCTGCCGGAAACCGACCTGACCCTGGGCCTGGCCTACGGCCTGTTCGCGGTGCTGGTACTGGTGGTGTGCATCTTCGGTTTCCGCTTCATGCTGTGGGTCAACAAGATCGCCGTGTGGGCATCGAGCCTGCTGTTCCTGCTGGGCATCTTCGCCTTTGCCGGGCCGTTCGACGCGGGCTTCGCCGGCAGCGTCAACCTCGGCCAGCCGGGCTTCTGGGCAGCCTTCGTCGGCGCTGCGATCCTGGCCATGAGCAACCCGGTGTCGTTCGGCGCCTTCCTGGGTGACTGGTCGCGCTACATCCCGCGCGCCACGCCGAAATCGCGGATCATGCTGGCGGTGATCCTGGCCCAGGTGGCCACGTTGATCCCGTTCCTGTTCGGCCTGTGCACCGCCACCCTGGTGGCCAGCCAGGCGCCGGACTACATCGCCGCCAACAACTACGTCGGCGGCCTGCTGGCGATCTCGCCGGGCTGGTTCTTCCTGCCGGTGTGCCTGATCGCGGTGATCGGCGGCATGTCCACCGGCACCACGGCGCTGTACGGCACCGGCCTGGATATGTCCAGCGTGTTCCCGCGCCTGCTCAGCCGCGCCGCCGCCACCCTGCTGATCGGCGTGCTGGCCATCGGCTTCATCTTCATCGGCCGCTTCACCTTCAACCTGGTGCAGAGCGTGTCGACCTTCGCGGTGCTGATCATTACCTGCACCAGCCCGTGGATGGTGATCATGATCCTCGGCCTGATCACCCGCCGCGGCTTCTACCACGCCGACGACCTGCAGGTGTTCACTCGCGGCCAGCAAGGCGGCCACTATTGGTTCTGCCACGGCTGGAACTGGCGCGGCATGGGGGCGTGGATCCCCAGTGCGCTGGTTGGCCTGTGCTTCGTCAACCTGCCCGGGCAGTTCGTCGGCCCGCTGGGTGAACTGGCCGGCGGCATCGACCTGAGCCTGCCGGTCACCCTGGGTATCGCCGGCGTGCTGTACCTGATTCTGCTCAACCTGTTCCCTGAACCGGCTGGCGTGTACGGCCCGCAAGGCCCGCGCTGGGTGCGTTGCAAAAGCACGCCCGTGAAGCCCGTGACCACCGCCGAAATGGCCTGACTGGAAACCGACCATGACCACCTCTCACTACATCGACGGCCGCTGGGTCGAAGGCCAGGGCAGCGACTGCATCGTTGTACACAACCCGTCCGACGGCCTGCCGTTCGCCGAACTGATGGCCGCCAGCACCGGCCAGGTCGACCAGGCCGTGGCCGCCGCACGCCGCGCGCTCGGCACCTGGAAAACCGTGTCCGCCAGCGAACGCGCCGGCTACCTGCGCGGCTTTGCCGAGCAACTGGGCCAGCGCCGCGACGAGCTGATCGCCCTGCAGATGCGCAACAACGGCAAGCCGCGCCACGAGGCCGAGATCGACCTGGACGACGCCATCGCCACCTTCGCCTACTACGCCGACCTGGCTGAACAGCTGCCGGCGAAAAACCGTGACGTGCCCCTGGCCGCACCGGGCTTTACCGCCCGCACCCGCCTGGAGCCGGTGGGCGTGGTCGGCCTGATCGTGCCGTGGAACTTCCCGCTGGTGACCAGCGCCTGGAAGCTCGCCCCGGCCCTGGCCGCCGGCTGCACCGTGGTGCTCAAGCCCTCCGAAGTGACCCCGCTGATCGAACAGGCCTACGGTCAGATCGCCGAGGTGCTGGGCCTCCCGGCAGGCGTTCTGAACATCGTCAACGGCAAGGCCGAGACCGGCGCGGCCCTCAGCGGCCACAACGGCCTGGACAAGCTGTCGTTCACCGGCAGCAACGGCGTTGGCAGCCAGGTGATGCGCGCGGCTGCCGCGCAATGCCGGCCGGTGACCCTGGAGCTGGGCGGCAAGTCGGCCATCGTGGTGTTCGACGATTGCGACGTGGACCAGGCCGTGGAATGGATCGTCGCCGGCATCACCTGGAACGCCGGGCAGATGTGCTCGGCCACTTCGCGCCTGCTGGTGCAGGACGGCATCGCCGAGGCGCTGCTGCCGCGCCTGCAGCAGGCATTGGAGAAACTGCGCGTCGGCAACCCGCTGAATGAGGAAGTGGACATGGGGCCACTGACCAGCCAGGCGCAGTGGCTCAAGGTCGCCAGCTACTTCGCCACGGCCCGCGAGGAAGGCCTGAAGTGCCTGGCCGGCGGCACGGCGCTGGACCGCGACGGCTGGTTCGTCAGCCCGACGCTGTATGTGGACGTGCCCGAGAACAGCCGCCTGTGGGGCGAGGAGATCTTCGGGCCGGTGCTGTGCGCGCGGCGCTTCGTCACGGAAGCCGAGGCCATCGTCCAGGCCAACGACAGCCGCTTCGGGCTGGTCGCCACCGTGTGCTCCGCCGACCTGGAACGCGCCGAGCGCGTGGCCGATGCGCTGGAGGTGGGGCATGTGTGGATCAACTCGGTGCAGGCGGTGTTCGTCGAGACGTCGTGGGGCGGCACCAAGGGCAGCGGGATCGGGCGCGAGCTCGGGCCTTGGGGGTTGTCGGGGTATCTCTCGGTGAAGCATGTGACGCGCTGCCTGGGCTAAACCCCTCCCAATCACAGAAAGCCACCTGCCGACCTGTGCGACAGGTGGCTTTTTCAATTTGAAATGGCCGTTGTGATTGCGACGCATCCCCAGTGGGAGCGGCGGCTCGCCGCTCCCACAAGTGTGCCTTCGCTGAGTTGGTGATGGGGCGCGGGGTTGCAGAGTGACCACTTCTGGCGTCCTGTTTGTCGCATGGGTCGACATGCATGCCTCATGACCGTGTCACGGCGACCTGGTGCAAGGCGAAAGCCTTGCAGCGCTCTTAAGATCGAGCGCCGCCCGCGCGGCGCTCGATCTTGTAGGCGCTGCAAATGCCCAGGCATGCACTTCGCGGCCAATACTCGATCGCCTGCCGATCTCCCCCGTGACTTTTCCCCCTCCCCGCAGAGTCCCACTCCCTGGTAGCCCCACAATCACAACACCAGGCCGGCCTTCTATGCACCCTCAACGCACCGCCTTGCACAACGAACTGCACGCCCGCCCGTCGCTGTATTTCGACGGCCCGGCCCATGTCTTCCACTTCGCCCTGCTCGGTGGCGACGCGGCCTGCCAGTCACTGCTGCAACGCTGCTGCCCCGAAGCGCCCGACCCGTACTCCGCCCAGGGCATCACCCAGCTCGACGGCCATCCGTTCAAATGGGAACGGCATACCGAGTTCTTCACCCTGACCCTGGTGGTGCCCTGCGCCAGCAGCGACAGCGACTGGCAGGTGCTGCCAGAGGTGCTGGCCAAGGCCATCGCCCCACAGGCGGCGCAGGTGATCAACGCGGTGCAGGTGCTGGTGCGCGATGAACAGGACCTGCACCTGACCCGCTACGGCTTCAAGGACCCTTGCGGTTCCTGCGTCGGCGGCGGGGATGCCGCGGTATGGAGCGATTTTCGCCTGACCGCCGACGGCACCAACCGTTTCCTGTTCATCAACCGCCGCCTCAACGCCTACCGTCAGGGCCGCATGATCCGTCGCCTGCTGGAGATCGAGACCTACCGCATGATGGCCTCGCTGACCCTGGACACAGCCAAGGCCCTGAGCCACGAGCTGGACACCTTCGACAAGACCCTGGTGAGCCTGTCCGAACGCGGCGCCAGCGCCGCCGGGCATGACTCCAAGGCGTTGCTCGAAGCCATTGCCCTGCTGTCGCGCCAGGTGGTCAGCCGCACGGTAAAGACCCGCCACCGCTTCGGCGCCACCCAGGCCTATGCGCAACTGGTGTTCGAACGCCTGGGCGAACTGCGTGAAAGCCATGTGGGGGATTGCCAGCGCCTGGGGGTGTTCATCGAGCGGCGATTCAAGCCGACCGTGCGCTACTGCGCGGCCACCGAACAGCGCCTGGAACAGCTGGCGAAGAACGTGGCCAACCTCGGCGACCTGTTGCAGGCGCGGGTGCAGGTGGAGATGGAAGAACAGAATGCCGGGATCCTGCAAAGCCTCAATGCCCGGGCCGACGCCCAGGTGAAGATCCAGCGGGCGGTGGAAGGCTTGTCGATCATTGCGATCACCTACTACCTGCTGAACCTGTTCAAGCTGCTGTACGGCGGGCTGAATGTGCTGGGTGCGGGGCTGGCGGCGCGGGAGGCGCTGCTGGGGATGGCACCGCCGGTGCTGCTGGTGTTGCTGCTGATCTTGCTGCGTATCAGGCGGGCCAAGCAGCACTGAGCAACCATTCGCGAGGCACGCCCCCTGTAGGAGCGGCCTTGTGCCGCGAAAGGGCTGCGCAGCAGCCCCGGCAATTTATGTGGTAACGCTGGGGGCCGCTTTGCGGCCCTTTCCGGCCGGTCCGGCGCCCCGGCGAGGCCGCTCCTACAGAGAAGCGGTGCAAGGCAGTTGCTTGTGCAACATCACGCCGGCTCGTCAGCCGGCCGCCCGTTGTCCTGCACCAGCACCATGGTCTGCTGCGAAGACAGGGGAATCCCTTCATCGCGCAAGCGCCCAAGGATGGTGAACAGCAGGTCGCTGCGGGTGCTCGATACCTGCCGCGGCGAGGCCACGTACCCGCTGACGCCAATCACCATGCCACTGCTGGTCAGGTCCTTGAACGTCACCGAGCAGGCCGGTGCATCGAGAATCGACTCATGCTCGTGGTAAGCCGCCAGCAACACTTCACGCACCTTGGCCGGGTCGGTCTCCAGCGGCAGCGTGAGGGTGATGCCGACCACCCCGAGGGCATTGGCCATGGTCACGTTGCGCACGTTCTGCGAAATGAACTGCGAGTTGGGCACGATCACCGTCGAGCGGTCGGACATCTGGATCTCGGTGGCGCGCACGTTGATGCGGCGGATATCGCCCTCCACGCCCGCCAGGCTGACCCAATCGCCCACTTTCACCGGGCGCTCGGTCAGCAGGATCAGGCCGGAAATGAAGTTCTGCACGATCTGCTGCAGGCCGAAACCGATACCCACCGACAGCGCACTGACCACCCAGGTCAGGCTGGTCAGGTTGATGTGCAGGGTGGACATCACCAGCATGGCCAGGAACAGGAAGCCCAGGTAACCCACCAGGGTTACCAGGGAGGCACGCATACCGGCGTCCATGTCGGTTTCGGGCAGCAGGCGATCGCTGAGCCAGCGCTTGACCACACGGATGGCGAACCAGCCACCGATGAAGATGGCCACCGCCAACAGGATGTCCTGGGGCACGATGTTCAGGTTGCCGAGCACCTTGCCGCCCGTACCGTCCCAGTCCGCCAGACTCAACAACAGCTCACCCGGGCTGGTGCCCGAGGGCATGAACACCAGCAAGGCGGCGGCGAACAGCAGCACGGTGCGGCCGATACCCGCCAGGATGGTGCTGGCCTGAGCCTGGTGACGCTGTTGCAGGCCGAGGGCCGAGGCCAGTGCCAGGCCGCCGGGCTGGCGGGGCGACAGCAGGGTTTCGCACAGGTCGCCGAACACCGTCACCAGCAGGTAGGCACACACGGTGACCACGCTGATCCACAGCAACTTGGCGGTGAGGAAGTAGGCCAAGGTCAGGTAACCGGCCACCAGCGTCAGCAGGATCGCCACCACCCACACCACGATCACGAACGGGATCAGCCCGATCAGGCCTTTGGGGCGCTCCAGGCCATGCTGGCGACGGGCACGGCGGTAACACACCAGCGCAGCGACGAACAGCAGTGACACCACCAGCGCAGTCAGGCCGTTGGTGGCCAGGGTGAGCGCCAGGCTGGTACCGATCACGCTGTTGATGCGCTCCTGGGTGAGCATCACCATCAGCGTCAGGGCCAGCACCTTGGGGAACCAGCTCAGGGCGCTGGCCACTTCGTCGGCAATCGGCGGCAGCCGCCACGACGGGCGCTGCAGCATCAACATGGCGCGGCCCAGGCCGGAGATGAAGGCGCTGAACACCACCAGGGCGAGCACGTGGTTGGTCAGACTGGCCAGGTCGGTGCCCAGCTCGGCGCTGCTTTCCAGGCCCCAGCGCAGCAACGACACCGAGCCGGAGATGGTGCCCAGGGTCGCCAGGCTGACGCTCACGGCCAGGGCACTGCGGCGTAGCCGGCCTACGGGCAGCCAGCGCACCATGGCATTGGCCAGCAAGCGCTCGAGCACCCGGCGCACCAGGGTCCAGACCAGCACTGCGGCCACCAGGGCGCTGATGAACAACCAACGGTGCTCGGCGCTGAACGCGCTGGCCATGGCGTCGGCGGCCTCTGCGCGCAGGTCGCGCAGACGCGCCACGTCGTCATCGGTGGGGCGGATCAGGCTCGACCAGAACGCCGGGCTCAGCGGGCTGGCGGCGCGGCTGGTGATCTGCGAGTTGAACAGGCTACGGCGCAGGTTGACGATCTGCGTGGACAAGTCACGGGCAGACTGGGCCAGCGCGGTGGTGTCCTTCTGCTCGGCGAGCAGCGCGTTCTTTTCGTCGGTCAGCTGTTTGCGCTGGCGGGTCAGGCTCTCGGCCTCTTCCGGCATCGGCGGGCCGAGCACGTTGAGCTGGTCGTCCACCCGCTGCACATCGGCGGTGCGCGCGGTGACCAGCACATCGGCCTGACGCTGCACCTGCAAGGCCGACTGGCGCAACTGCGCGAGCAGGTCGTCGTTGGCGTTGCTGGTGACGCCCTGGCGGATCTGGTCGAGCCGTTCGCTCAGCTCCTCAAGGCCGGCATTTTCATCCAGCACCTGTTGCTCGGCCACGGCCAGGCGCGACACCGGGGTGGCTGGTGCAGCCCAGACGGGCACGGCCACCCACAGTAGCAGGGCCAGAATCCCCACATAGAATCGGTCAAGGCTGACACGCCTCATCGAATATTCCTCTATACAACTCGACAGGGCGTGAATTCTACGCGGTCCGGCCGCTCAGGAGGGTGCCGTTTCTCGGGCCAACAGCTGGCGTTTGCGTTCCACACCCCAACGGTAACCGCTGAGGTCGCCATCGCGGCGCACCACACGATGGCACGGGATGGCGACGGCGATGGTGTTGGCGGCGCAGGCCTGGGCCACGGCGCGCACAGCCTTGGGCGCGCCGATACGCTCGGCGATGTCGGTGTAGCTGACCCGGCTGCCCGCCGGCACTTCGCGCAGCGCCTGCCAGACCCGCTCCTGGAACGCCGTGCCCTGCACATCCAAGGGCAGCGCCAGGCCCAGCGCCGGGGCTTCGACAAAGCCGATCACATCAGCAACCAGGCGCTCGAAGGTGTCATCGCCACCAATCAGGTGCGCATTGGGGAATTTGTCCTGCAGGTCCTGGAGCAACGGCTCGGGTTCATCGCCCAACAGGATCGCGCAGATGCCGCGTTCGCTCTGCGCCACCAGGATCGCCCCCAGTGAGCACTGGGCGAGTGCAAAACGGATGGTCGCGCCCTGCCCGCCGGCCCGGTACTCACGGGGGCGCATCCCCAGGCGCTCGGCGGCACTTTCATAGAAGCGGCTGTTGGAGTTGTAACCGGCGTCATAGATGGCCTCGGTGACACTGCCGGCAGCCTCCAGCCCCTCGCGCAGGCGCCGGGCGCGGAATGCCGAGGCATAGGCCTTGGGGGTAAGGCCGGTTTCGGCCTTGAACAGGCGGTGCAGATGGAACGGACTGAGGTTCAGCTCAGCGCCCAGCTGGTCGAGGTTGGGCGCCGTGTCGCTGGCTTCGATCAGGCGGCAGGCGCGCGCTACCAACTCGCTGCGGCGTACCCCGTGGTTGCCCTCCGCGCAACGCTTGCAGGCGCGGTAACCGGCCGCCTCGGCTTGTTTGCCGTTAGTGAAGAACTCAACGTTTTCACGCTTGGCCAGGCGCGATTTGCAGGCCGGGTGGCAGTACACCCCAGTGGTGCGCACGGCATAGACGAAGTGGCCGGTGGCCGCGCTGTCACGGGTTTGCACAGCGTGCCAGCGCTCGGCGTCGGTGGTGTAGGTGGGCTTCATGGCGCCTCTCCAGGAGTCGATGGGCTCAGCCTGACAGGCCTGGATACCGCGATCACTCCGATTCTTGCAGGTAATCCGGTTTGAGGGGATGCCTCAAGCCCGCCACAGGTACCAAGCCGCCACGGTCCGGTGCGGGCTCCACGCCTCCCCCAGCGCCCGCATCCGCGCAGGTGTCGGCGCTTTCTCCCAGCCTTTCATCCGCCGATACCCCTCGCGTACGCCGAAGTCATCCACCGGCAGGATATCCGAACGCTCCAGGCTGTAGATCAGCAGCATCTCCACCGTCCAGCGCCCTACGCCGCGCAGCGTCACCAGGCGCTCGATCAGTGCCTCATCGGTCAGGGTCAAGGCTTCGTCGCGGCTGGGCACGATACCTTCCAGGCTGCCCTGGGCAATGCCCTGCAGGGTCGCCGTCTTGCTGGCGGAAAAACCGCAGGCGCGCATCGCCTCCGGGGTGACCAGTCGTAATTGCTCGGGGGCAGGAAAGCCTTGCCCGGGAAACAGCGCCAGCAATCGCCCAAGGATCGCCTCCGCCGCCCGCGCGTGCAGCTGCTGGTAAGCGATGGCCCGCACCAATGCTTCGTAGGGTTCACGCCCGGGGGTCGCGGCATGCCGGCAAGGGCCGGTCGCGGCAATATGCCGCGCCCAGTCCTCATCCTGCCCGGCGAGAAACTCGGCGGCGGCCTTGAAGGCACGGGGCGTAAGGTCTGCAAGGATCATCGTGCTACTCGAACAGGCTGAAAAGCTTCAGCCTAGCGCAACCGTTCATCGGCAGAACGCACAATCTTGCCCATTGAATCCTTGGTATGCCATTGATCTGACTGCATGGGCCCGCATAAAATTGAGAACAATTCACAATCACATTAACCGGGCAAGGCTCTCCACACGATGCAGATCCCTGACACGCTGCAACCGGCCGAAGTCGATCTGCTCTATCGCGCCCACCATCGTTGGTTGCGCAGCTGGCTCAGCGCCCGTACCGGCTGCCGTGACAACGCCGCCGACCTCGCCCAGGACACCTTCGTGCGCCTGCTCAAGGCCCGCCAGGTTTCACCGCTCAAAGCACCGCGAGCCTACCTGAGCAGCATTGCCCGTGGCCTGATGATCGATCAGTTCCGCCGCCGCGCCCTGGAACAGGCCTACCTCGACAGCCTGGCCAACCTGCCCCAGCTGCAGGCGCCCAGCGAAGAACAGCGCCTGGTCATCCTGGACACCCTCGAACGCCTTGACCGCGCCCTGCAGCGCCTTGCGCCGCGTGCGCGGCAAGCCTTCCTCATGGCCCAGCTCGACGGCTTGCCGCTGGCCCAGATCGCCCAGCACCTGGACGTGTCGCGGGCCACGGTCGAGCGCGACCTGGCCAAGGCCCTGGGCGTCTGTTACCGGTTGCGCTATGCCGACGCCTGAGCAGCAACCCACCCAGGCCCAGGTCGACCAGGCCATCGACTGGCTGGTGAAATTGCGCTACGACAGCCCCGGCCCGCGTACCGAGCAGCAGTTCAAGCTGTGGCTGGCCAGCCACCCGCAACACGCCGAGGCCTGGCGACGAGTCAGCGAACTGGGTGACGAACTGGCCGGGCTGCCCGGTGAGTTGAGCCGACGCACCCTGCAAGGCAGTGAGCGCCAACGCATGAACCGCCGTGACCACCTCAAGCTGCTGTCGGTGCTGGCGCTGGGTGGCACGCTTGGCTGGGCCGCACGCGAGCCGCTGGGGCTACCGGTACTGCTGGCCGACAGCAGCACCGCCACGGGCGAACGCCGTGAGCTGCAGGGTAGTGACGGCAGCCGTGTCCGCCTCAACACCGCCAGTGCCATCGACCTGCAATTCAGTGCCGACCTGCGCCAATTGACCTTGGTGCGGGGCGAAGTCAGCCTGGACAGCAATGGCAACGACAGTCGCCCGTTCCGTATCGCCACCCGCATCGGTGCCCTGGACACCCAGGGTGGCCAGCTTCTGCTGCGCGAGAACGCCCGGGGCCTGCTGCTGGCGGTACGCCGGGGCGGCGTGACACTGTTCCCCGCCACCGCCGCAGCCCATCAGGTCAAACCCGGTGATGTGCTGCAGGTGTCGGCGGCGGGCAACGCCCAACCCGCCGCACTGTACGGTGACCCCTGGGGCTGGACCGAGGGCGTGCTGAGCGTTCAGCAGATGCCACTGGGCGAGTTCGTCGACGAGCTGTCGCGCTACCGCCCGGGCCTGCTGCGCTGTGCGCCGGAGGTGGCCGGGCTGAAGGTGTCCGGCACCTACCAGTTGGGCGACACCGACCAGATCCTGCTGCTGATTGCGCGCAGCCTGCCGGTGCGCATCGACTACCGCACGCGTTACTGGGTGAATATCGGCGCCGTCTAGTGGAAGGTTCCAGACCGCGTCGACCATCTCGCTGGCAAGCCAGCGCCCACAGGATCCCGCGTCCGCCTGTGGGAGCCGGCTTGCCGGCGATCGGACCAACGCCGAAGCTTCAGTCCACAGCCGTCTGCAAGCGCCCCACCCGCCGATACGCCTGGCGGGCAAAGCACACGAACAATCCGGCCATCAGTGCCAGCGCCATCGGCAACCCATGGGGTGCCACATCCATCGCCGCACCACTGACCAGCGGCCCGACCAGGCTACCCACGCCCCACAGCAAACCGACACTGGCATTGGCCGTGACCAGGTCCTGCCCTTTGAAACGCTGCCCGATCAGCACCAGCGCCAGGGTGTAGATGCCCCCCGCCACCGCGCCCAGCACCACCAGCAGCGGCCACAGCAACCAGGTCATCTGCAGCAGCCACGGCAAGGCGATGCCGATACTCATTGCCACCAGACCGCACACCAGGTGCAGCCCGGTGCGCTCGACCCGGTCGGCCAGCCAGCCCAGCGGCAGCTGGAAGATCATGTCGCCGGCGAACACCACGGTCACCATCAGCGCCGCCACGCCCACGGCAAAACCATGGCTGGTGGCGTACACCGGCAGCAGCGACAGCACCACCGCATCGAAGAACGAGAAGAACAGCACCGCCACGCACAGCGCCGGGGCGACGCGGAAGAAGCCGGCCAGGCCGAAGCTCTTGTCATCCTCCTCGTGTTCGACATGGTCGTTGGGCACGGTGAACAGGATGCACAGCAGGGCCAGGCCGTAGCAGGCGGTGACGATGTAGGTGAGCCAAGGGCTGTCAGCGCCGAGCAGTGCCAGCAGCGCCGGCCCCAGCACCTGGAAGCCGGTGAAGCTGGTGGCGTACAGGGCCATGATCTTGCCGCGGTTGTGGTCCGGGCACAGCTCGTTGACCCAGGATTCGCCGAGGATGATCGCGATGCCCATACCGATGCCCAGGCCCAGGCGCAGCAGGGCCAGCCACAGCATCGAGTCGAAGGCCCACTCCAGCAGGGCGATGCTCAGGGTGCACAGGCTGAAGCTGAGCAGGTAGATGGTGCGCCGGGTCAGGTGCTTGCAGCAGGCGTCGACCATGAACGCCGAGAGCATCATGCCGGCGGCGGGGATCGCCGAGATGATGCCGATTTCCAGGGTTCCCGCCCCAGCCTCGTGCAGGCGCAACGACACCAGCGGCAGGCTCGCCCCAAGGCTGAAACCGACCACCGACACGGCGAACAACAGGCCCGCCAACAAACGCATGTTCATGTACCACTCCTTGCCGCCGGCGCGCAGGGGCTCTGGCCCTGGCCGGCAGTTGAATCCACTGAAAGATGATCGGACGCAAACGCCCGCCGTCACGCCGGGAAGGCATGCAACGCAGGGGCGCGAATCAGTTCAGGGCAAGGTGTGGCGAGAAGGTGAAGGCAAACAGCACGCTGCGCCGACGCTTGAGCACCGTGTCGCTCGGCCACGCGCGGCGCACTGTCGGGGCGACAGGCCGGCGGGGAGAGTGGAAGACATCGGTACGGCGCATCACGGGAACTACGCAGGTAAATGAAAGAAGGCGGCACTCTAGGCCAAGGTGGCTGAAGTCGTCAACGCCGGGGCTGCGCTGCAGCCCCGACAGACTCAGCGTTTACCGGTGGATGGCAGGAACACCGCCAACAACCCGAACAACGGCAGGTACGAGCATACCCGGTACACATACTCGATCCCACGCAGGTCGGCCACATACCCCAGCAACGCCGCGCCAATCCCGCCAAAGCCGAACATCAGCCCGAAGAAGATCCCGGCAATCATCCCCACGTTGCCCGGCACCAGCTCCTGGGCATACACCACGATGGCCGAGAACGCCGAGGCGAGGATGAAGCCGATCACCACGCTGAGCACGGTGGTCCAGAACAGGTCGGCATAGGGCAGCGCCAGGGTGAACGGCGCCACGCCCAGGATCGAGAACCAGATCACCGCCTTGCGCCCAATGCGGTCGCCGATCGGCCCGCCAAAGAAGGTGCCGGCAGCCACCGCGCCGAGGAACAGGAACAGGTGCAGCTGGGAGCTGGCCACCGACAGCTGGAACTTCTCGATCAGGTAGAACGTGAAGTAGCTGGTGAAGCTGGCCATGTAGAAGTACTTGGAGAACACCAGCAGGCCCAGCACCAGCAGCGCCATGAACACCCGCTGGCGCGAGATGCCGTGCGTGGCCTGCACTGCCTTGCGCGCCTTGGCCTGGTTGAGGTGCTCCTTGTACCAACGGCGCAGCATCAGGGTGACGGCGAAGAACAGCAGCCCGGCCACGCCGAACCAGGCCACGTGGCTCTGGCCGAACGGGATGACGATGGCCGCCGCCAGCAGTGGGCCGAGCGCGGAACCGGCATTGCCACCGACCTGGAAGGTCGATTGCGCCAGGCCGAAGCGCCCGCCCGAGGCCAGCCGGGCGATGCGCGAGGTCTCGGGGTGGAAGGTCGACGAGCCGATACCCACCAGCGCCGAGGCCAGCAGGATCATCGGGAAGCTGCCGACGAACGCCAGCATGACGATGCCCACCAGGGTGCACAGGGTGCCCAGGGGCAACAGGTTTGGCGTTGGGCGCTTGTCAGTGAAAAAGCCTACCCAGGGTTGCAGCAGCGAGGCGGTGACCTGGAAGGTCAGGGTGATCAGGCCAATCTGGGCGAAGCTCAGGTTGTAGTTGGCCTTGAGCATCGGGTAGATCGCCGGCAGCACCGACTGGATAAGGTCGTTGATCAGGTGTGCCAGGGCGCAGAAGGTGATGATGCGCATCACCAGCGGGTTGGCCTGGCTGGCCGTGCTGATGGCGCTGGCGGTCTGGGTGCTGCTGGTGGCCATGGGCTGGATTTCCGTGCACAGGTTGGGATCCGATTATCGTGAAACAAATAGATACGAAGCTACCTTTTTATTTTTCCGGGCGTGCTTCCAGATGCAACGTACTTGTAAATGGTTCTCAATATATTTAGCATCCTCAGGCCTCACCTCCCGTAAACGCTGGGCAAAACCGCCCTGCCCTTGCGAGTAGAACCATCCCATGAGCCCGATGCCCGCCTTGCAGCCACAGCCCGACCCCGAGCAGGAAGCGTTGGACTGGTTCTCACGCCTGCGCCAGCCTGGCTGTGACGAAGCGCTGCGTCAGGCCTTCGCCAGCTGGTGCCAGGACCCACTCAACGCCCGGGCCTATGCCCAGCTCGAAGCCTATTGGCAGCAACTGCAGGTGCCGGCTGCCCGGCCACGGCCGCGGGTTGCCAAGGCCCGCCGCAGCCGCGGCGGGATTTACCTGGCGCTGCTGTTCCTGGCGTTGCTGGCAACACTGGCATGGCTCTACTGGCCGCAGATGCAGCGCCTGGCCAGCGAACTGCACACAGCCAGCGGCGAACGGCGCAGCATGCGCCTGGCCGATGGCTCGACGTTGCATCTGGACAGCGCCAGCGCCATGAACGTCGATTTGCGCGGCCGCACCCGGCAACTGCACCTGGTGCAGGGCCAGGTCTACCTGGAAGTGATGCTCGATGGCCGGGCCATGGAAGTGCAGGTGGACGACGCACGCATCCAGGTCTTCGGCACCCGCCTGCAGATTGCCCGCTACAGCGACCACGATGAACTGCTGGTATTGAGTGGCAAGGCCGCCGTCCTGCAGGGTGGCGACCAGCGTATGGTCAGTGCCGGGGAGCGGGTGACTTTCAACGGCAACCACATCAATGCCGTGGAAAAGATCGACAGCAAAACAGCCGACGCCTGGCGCAGTGGCCGTTTGCAGGCCAGCCAAAGGCCCCTGGCCGAGGTACTGGAACGCCTGGCGGCCTATCAGGGGCAACGTGTGTGGCTACTGAATGAAGAGGCCGGTCATCGACGCGTCAGTGGCAGTTTCGACCTCGATCACCCGGCCCAGAGCCTGGAGCGCCTTGCCAGCGACCAGCATCTGCGCCTGTACAACGTGCTTGGGCAAGGGCTGATCGTCCGTTGAAGCGAGCTTCCCGGCTAAGTTTTTGAAAGGTTGGCAATTTTTTTTAAAAACGTTGTTGACAGGATTGCGATTCGAGCTAATAATGCGCGCCAAGTTGGCTACATAGCTCAGTTGGTTAGAGCATAGCATTCATAATGCTGGGGTCCGGGGTTCAAGTCCCTGTGTAGCCACCAAACACCTGTTTCGACCTGCCTCAAGCAGTCTACGAAACACCTCAAGAAGCCCGCCCTGTGTGGGCTTTCTTGTTTCTGACTGTATCTCCTTATCTCCCCCTATATCTTCCCGCCGTGTATCCCCTCGTGTACCCTGAGAAATAATTGAAACTGGGGGATACAAGGAAATGAAGCGCAGCGAAATCAAGCGCCGCCCTTTGGCCGACACCGTGATAGCCACCCTTGAGCCAGAAGCGAAGGAGTACCGCGAGCTGGACGGCAACGCCTTGTATCTGCGCGTGCGCCCAGACGGCAGCAAGTCGTGGCAACTGCGCTACAAGAAACCGGACGGCAAATGGTCGTGGCTTGGCCTGGGCGGCTATGGCACGGGCGATCACCAGCTAACCGGATCACAGGCCAGGCAGAAAGCGGCGATCCTGCGAGACGACGCCGCCAAGGGCGGGAACCCACTCGCCACCAAGCGAGCCAGGAAGGCCGCCGAACTGGAGGCCGCGAACAATACGTTCGAGCATCTGGCGCGGGAGTGGTACGCCACCAAGCGCAAAAGCTGGACGGATGGAACAGCCACCCGAACCATCGGCTCGCTGGAGCTTCACGTCTTCCCTGTGTTCGGCAAGCGTGTCTACACCGAGATACTGCCGATGGAGTGGATGGACTTCCTACGCGGCATGGAGCAAAAGGGCATCATCGAGCAGACCAGCCGAATACGCGCCCGCTGCCAGGAGATTTACGACCTGGCCCGCGTCACTGGCCGCGCCACCCATAACCCACTGGAAGGCCTTCACAAGTTTCTCCAGACCAAGCCGTCTGAGAATTACGCCCACGTCCCTGTGGATGAACTGCCACCACTGCTACGGGCCATCCGCGCTTATCCCAGCGCCATAGACGTTCGGATCGGCCTACACCTACTAGCCATGCTCGCCTGCCGACCATCTGAGATACGAGAGGCCCGGTGGGATGAGTTCGACCTAGATAAAGCACTGTGGACGATCCCCGCCGAACGGATGAAGCGCCGCCGCGAACATCTAGTCCCCCTGCCCCGCCAGGCCGTGGAATTGCTGATCGACCTGCGCAAACTCACTGGGGCCTATCCCCTGCTGTTCCCTGGGCGCAGTGATACCACCAAGCCCCGCAGCAACACCGTGTTCCTGATGGCCCTGCGCCGCCTGGGTTACGAGGGCAGGCAGACCGGCCACGGATTCAGGCACATCGCCTCGACGATCCTCAATGAGCACGGCTTCGACGAAAACCACATCGAGGCGCAGCTATCGCACGTCAAGGAAGGCGTGGCCGGTATCTACAACAAGGCCCAGTACCTGACCCAGCGCACGACCATGATGCAATGGTATGCCGACCACCAAGACACCCTGGTCAAAGGCAATGTCGTGTCGATCAAGAGGGCCTGATGCGGGCCTTCCATTGTCCGCATAGACAGATATAGACTGAATGCCATCACTGTTCGGATAGCCAGTATTCGAGCAGGCAACGGTTTTCGGCTGGCCTAGCTCGACGGAGCGAAAAGCGGGCTTCCCATCCGCTTGGCCAACCGATCTATTCAAGATTGGGAGCGCCTGGGAGGGCGTGAGAATGGAATACGAAGATGACTTGCCCGATCTGAGTCATTGGAAGCAGGTGATGGAGTTCACGGTGGAGCAAGCGGCCCTTTTGATGGCGTCCATTGATCCGTTCGATACCGCCTCTCTCGAAGAAGCTAAACACCGCCGTCTGCCTCGATGGAAAAGAGCGCACGGCAATGCTCTTGGCATTCTGTCGGCCATCCGTCAGGGTTTGATTAGTCCCGTAGCATGTAAGGCCGTTTTCATTGACTACGACTTTAACGGTAATGCCGAGAAGACAATCAGAACCATCAAACCTACTGATAGGGATGCAGATATTTGCTTATCAGAGACCATCATCACCCGCGCATCGCTGGTGGGATGGATCACTACTGAACGTGTGCAGATCTCCAGACCTACTAGGTCAATCGCAGCCGTAATGCCAGCGCCCCACCCGCAACCACCCGAAGTCGCCGATCCTCCACCTCAGCCGCTCTCGCTTCCTTACTACGGCCACACCTCTGAGGGCCTGGAGTTCGTGGACGATGCGATCAAACAGATGTGGTCAACCTATGATGATGATGATCCGAACACTGCGCCAACACGGGAGGCTGTTATTAAATACCTTCGAGAAAGGGGGGCTGGCGCCAACATGGCTGAAGCTGTGAATCTCATTCTTCGTCCAGCGAATCTAAGGAATGGTGGGCGCAAGAATAGGAAGGCACCCACCTGAAAACGCCAGTAAATCCGCCACCTGTAGCTGTGGTGCCCACCTGAAAGGATGGTGATGTGGGCACCTATCATGACAGTCTATATGCCCACCTGATGCCCACCTTGAAAGGTTGCTGGTCACCCGATCCTTTCTGCAAATCTGAACCCCGTCGCCATCAACAACGGGATACAGACATGAGCAACATTCGCCCAATCGAAGCAGCCACCGCATACCAATTCGGCGCTGCCACTACACACCAGTTCGACCCTGCCAACACCATCATCCGCTTCCCAGAGGTCGAGGCCATCACCGGCCTGGCCCGCGCCACCGTCTACAAGCGCCTCAAGGATGATCCGACTTTCCCCCGCCCGGTATCGCTGAGCAACAGCAAGTCGCGTGGCTCGCCTGTGGGGTTCGTTTTGGCTGAGGTTATTGCCTGGGTGCGCCAGCGCATCGCATTGCGCGAGGTGGCCTAAAATGAAAAAGGCCACGATCCCCGAAGAGAAACGCAGCCAGTCGCAAGGCGATATTACCACCAGCGCCAGCCCCGCCCAACTGCTGGAGACTGCCCCAACCAAGATCGCCCGCGTCCTGGTGTACGTCCGCCACTTCGGCACCCTCAATCGCTTCGAGGCGCCGCGCTGGGTCGGTGACACCTGCCTGAACTCGACCATTCCCGTGCTGGAGAGCAGTTACGGCCTGGTGTTCGAGCACATCCCCGAGAAGTCGCCCAACAACTGGGGCGAACCCTGCGACTGTACCCGTTACCGCCTGCTGGAAAGCTCGCATGAGCACGCGGACAAGGTGCTGGCGCTGATGTTCAACCGTGCGGCAAAACGCCAGAAGGTGGCCGCATGAGCGCTCGTATCGTTCCACTCGACTACGAAGGCCAGGCCGTGCGGTTCAACGGTGACGGCTGGCTTCATGCAACCGAGATTGCCGACCGTTTCGGCAAGCGGCCAAACGATTGGCTTAGCCTCCCCTCGACCATCGAATACCTGGAAGCACTCAACCGTCGCACCGTTACCGGATCATCTGGTAACGCCTGGTCGATGACCAAGCGCGGCGGTAAAAACCAAGGCACCTGGCTTCACCCGAAGCTGGCCGTAGCCTTCGCCCGGTGGCTTTCGGTGGACTTCGCTGTTTGGTGCGATGAGCAGGTAGACGCCCTGCTGCGCGGTGACATGAAGTCCTGGACCAACGCCCGGCGTGAGGCCGCCATCGGCCACAAGGCCGTGTGTGACGCCATCGCGCTCAACTGCGAAGCCCAAGGCAAAACACCCCAGCGGCACCACTTCATCAACGAATCTCGGCTCATCAATCAGGTTGTCACCGGTTCCTTTGCAGGTCGGGACCGTGACCAGTTGAGCGCTGCCGAGCTGGAGATTGTCACCCTGGCCGAACTGCGCGACTCGGGGCTGATCTGCGCGGGTATGACCTATGCCGAGCGCAAGACCAACCTGCTGGCCTACGTCCGTAAATTGCAGGACAAGCACCAGCGGAGGATTGCCGCATGACGCCCGCCATCCACCCAGCGCTGCCGTTGTCCAATCTGAAACAGGGGGTTGCATTCCAAAATGTACGGGGATACATTGCGTCCGTCGCTGCAAATTCAGCGACCGACCTTGGCGGGTCGATTGACTTATGGCGCAACAGCGCCCCCATTCCGAATGCAGGCGCTTTTTTTGTGCCCGCGTTTCTGTGTTATGGCGGGTTGCGCAGGAGCACCTTCGTGTGCGCCGGGTTCCTAAGTCTCCGGTCCGCCAATCCTGTGCAACTCGCCACCCTTTCCTGCTTGGCGGCAGATCGCGGTGGCTCTCAAGACTTGGGAGCTACACCAATGAAACACGCCCTCAATCCGTCCAAAATCCGCGCCGCTGCCCACCGCGCAATGGCCATCGCTGCCCTTCACGCTGATAGCTCGCTGAGTGTTCGTCTCAAGCGCTACAACGCCGCCATGGCAAAAGCCCGCGCCCTGGACGCGCAAGGCGGTGCCCAGTGACTCACATTCAGCAGACCTCCGAGGCCGTACAGGGCTACATCCAATCCCAAGTCGTGGTCACGATCCCCGGCCAGCAAGCGCTCCACTTTCCCCCGGTGGTCGGGCGCAGCCTTGCGGCAGGTATTGCCGCCATGGTGAAAGCCGATTTCCCATGCGCTTCGATCAGCATTCGGGGGCGCTGCCGCGACTCTTTGGCTGGCCTGGAAGACGCCTTGCGCATGTCGGGTAAGGTCCAGTCCACGCTTGTGGAATGTCAACGTCAACCGCGTCCAGGCGCCGCGCTCGTGGAGCGTTTCAAAGCCGTAACTGATGGAGCGCTTGTATGACTCCCCCTATCCACATGCCTGACGACACCCAAGACGACCTGCGCGACGTACAAGGCGTGCTAGTTCTGCTGAGCATGGCGCTCGCTGTGATCGCCTCACCGGCTACGCCAATCATCGTCGCCCGCGTCACCGCTGTGCTGGCGCAGCACACTGCCATGGCCTGGGCCGAAATGCTGGACAGCGTAATTGCCGAGCAAGGGGGTGAGCTGTGAGCACCAAGTCGAAAACCAACCAGCTAAATCACCAACTGATCGCCAAGCTCGCCCTGGAATCGCTAGATGCGATTGGCATTCTGGCCGAGGTACTGCTCAACAACGGCGGGCACAAGGGCGCCCCTGGGGACGCTGTGCCGCCTGCCCAGATTGATGATCGTGGCGAAGCTGGCATTCAGTCTGCGATCAACATTATTGCTCGCATGGCCCATCGCGACGTTCACGATCTTGCAACTGACTTAGGCATCCCGGCGTAAGTCCATAGCCCAAGGATAAATCGATGAAACTTCAAAACAGTGCGCAAGCGCTGACCGGATCGGCTTGCCCGAAGAAAGCCACCGAGCTGTTTTACTTGAGCCACCCGAAGGCCGAGCGGGCCTTGCTGGGGCCGTTCTTGAGCCAGGCCGATGCCGAGTGTGGGCGTGTAGTTTTGCGTAGTGCTGAGGCCGTAGTGACGGCCTGCCTCGTCGAATCGCTGGACGATCTGACCTACTGGCACGCGGTGAACAATGGCCAGGTCTGCCGGGCCTTCGCTGGTGCTGATCGCCAAGGGGGTGGCCATGAGTAAGGTCACGCCGATTCGGCGCAAGGGGGCCGGGGGGCCGCCTGCTGCTGGCGCTCATATCGACAGCGCCAGCTATGCGCTGCTAGTGGAAATGCTGGCGGGCTTCCTGGAACTGCGCATTGCCGAGCGTGACGCTGGCCGTCACTGCTCCGAGCTGGAGCGTCTTACCAATCAACTGGAACGGCTGGCCAAGCGCTTCACGCCGCCGCTGGGGGCCGCATGACCGACGCGACGATCCTTTTCCGTGACGTGCTCCAGTCGGCCTATGGGCCGCTCGACTGGCTGCCCTTGGACGATGGCGACATTCACCGCTTCCACGTCCCCGGCGACAAGCCCGGCACGCTCAATGGCTGGTACTGCCTATTTTCCGATGGCATCGCCTCGGGTGCGTTCGGGAGCTGGAAGACGGGCGGCACCAGCACCTGGTGTAGCCGTGAGCCGGTAGACGCCCGCGAATCTGAGCAGGTGCGCCAGCGCATCGAGCAGGCCCGGCGCCAGCGCGAAGCCGAACGGCAACGGCGCCAGCTCAAAGCGGCTGGCCAGGCTCAACGCTGGTGGCGTGACGCTCGCCGTGCTGACCCGGCCCACCCTTACCTGGCCGCCAAGGGCATTCGTGCCCACGGCCTACGCCAGCGTGGTGACGATCTGCTGGTGCCGCTGTATGCCGGGAGCGTGCTGGTCAACCTGCAACGGATCGCCCCGGACGGTGACAAGCGCTTTCTGTATGGCGGGCGGATCAATGGCGCCTACTCGCCGCTGGGGCGCATCACGCCGGGCAGGCCGCTGTGTATCTGCGAAGGCTGGGCCACGGGAGCCACGCTTCACGAAAGCGGCTACACGGTCGCCTGCGCGATGAATGCCGGGAACCTGAAACCGGTGGCGCTGGCGCTACGGGCCGACTACCCCGACACCGAAATCATCGTCGCGGGCGACGACGACCGCCAGACCGAAGCCGAGGGCAAGGGTAATCCGGGGCGCACCGCTGCCCATGACGCCGCTGCCGCGTGTGGTGGCCTTGTGACCTTCCCCGAGTGGCCCGCCGATGCGCCGCTGACCCTTTCCGACTTCAACGACCTAGCCGCCTGGAGGTGCCACCATGCGCCCGCCTGAGAACAACGTTATCAACCTGCGCCCAGAGGCGCCCATGGTCGAGCCAGATCGCCCCTGCTGGGGCGTGTACGAGCACTGGGTAACGAATGAGAAAGGCCGCAGGCTCAAGCCCGGCGTGTACTGGCACGGGTTCAAGCGCAGCGCCGCTGATGATGACAGCGACGACGATAAGACCGACCGCCCCATCACTGATGAATGGATCGCCACGCCCGTGACGGTGGTGGCACGCACCACCAATAGCGACGATGGCAGCGAAGGCCGGTATCTGCGCCTGCTCACCGACAGCGGCCCCAAGGACTGGATCATTCCCATGGAGGTGTTCGGCGGGAGCGGTGAAGACGCCAGGCGGACACTGTTTGGCATGGGCGTGATTATCGCGCTCAAGAAGCGCGGCCAGTTCATGGAGTACCTGCTGGACCAGCGCCCCGCCGAAGTGTTCGCCACCACCTGCCGCCCCGGCTGGCATGAGTCGGGCGCCTTCGTGCTGCCTGGGCGCACCATCGGCAGTGACAAGGTGCGCTATCAGGCCAGCGGCAAAGGGCAAAACCTATTCAGCGTGCGCGGGAGCCTGGACGGCTGGAAGGCCGAGGTAGCGGCGAAGTGCGAGGGGAACCCGGTACTGACCCTGGCCATTGGTTGCGCCTTGGCTGGCCCGCTGCTGAGCCTGGTGGGCGTGCTGGGTGGCGGTGTTCACCTGGTGGGCGACAGCTCCAGCGGCAAGTCACTGGCGCAATTGATCGGCTCATCCGTATGGGGCGACCCCGGCATATTCGCCGCATCGTGGGATATGACCAAGGGCGGTCTGGAAATCGAGGCATCGAGCCGCAACGACACCATGCTGCCCCTGGACGAAATCAAACGGGCTGACCCCAAGCGCGTACAGGAAATGGCCTATTCGCTCGCCAACGGCCAGGGCAAGGGCACCATGACCCGTGACCGGGAGGCACGCGGCAAACTGAGCTGGCGCTTGCTGGCACTCTCCAGCGGTGAGCGTTCCCTGTCTGAACACGCGGCCATCAGCGGCAACGCCGCCCACGCTGGCGCTGAGCTGCGCATGGTGGACGTGAACGCCGGTACGCGTACACACCGCGCCTTCGACGAATTGCACGGCCTGGAGGGAGCCGACTTCCACCGCCAGCTCACCGTGGCTGCGGGAGCGAACCACGGGCACATCGGCCCGGCATTCGTGGAGAAGCTGCTGGCCAGCGACGACCGCCCCGGCCTGCTAGAAGACTTCGCCGGTATCCGCGCCCAGTTTGTTGAAGACAACGCCCAAGCCGGACGGGTGGCGGATCGCTTCGCAGTGATCGCGCTGGCGGGGGAAATGGCCATTGCCTATGACTTGCTGCCCTGGACGCCGGGTAGCGCTCTGGCCGATTGCCAGTTGCTGTATGGCGAATGGCTGAGCCGGGTGGGCGGTGGCAATGCCGAGGATCGCCAGATACTGGCGGGCATCCTCGATTTCATCGACAAGCACGGCAGTAGCCGGTTTTCGGACGTGAATGACCAGACGCCTGACGCCAAGGTGTTCAACCGGGCCGGGTACTGGAAAGTCTCAGGCGGCAAGCAACTGTACCTGTTCAACAAGTCGGCATTGATCGAGGCAGCGCATGGGTACGGGCTGAGCCGCATCGTGAAAGCGCTGGATGGCGCCAGCGCGATTGCTGAGCGTGGAGCGGATCGGAAGCGGCACGCCAAGAAGTACCGCGTACCGGGTGGCGGTTCACCTTGGCTGTATGTGATCGACCCCGAAGCCCTGGACAGTGAAGGTGGTGCTGTATGACCACCAACGCCACTAGCCGAGATTGCCCATATTCACAGGAACCTAGATTCGGTGGGAACAGTGGGAACAGTGGGAACAGCCTTGAAATCCGGGGCTTCCAGCCGTTCCCACCTAATAAAAAGAGTGGGAACAAGTGGGAACACACAATCGCTTTCCAATATAAGGGCGCGGCCAGTCTGCCTTGTTTGGTTATCACAGTTCCCACAAAAAACGGGGTGGGAACAAACTGGGAACAGAAAAACACCGCTGGAGGCCGCGTATTTACTGGGTTGTTCCCACTGTTCCCACTGTTCCCACACTTTTTGAATTCACAGGAACATTTGATTAGCAGCTATCAGGGCATGGTGACGCCATGAACCAAACCCCGAAGCCAAAGCGCCAATGCCCGAATTCACAGGAACCTAAAAACGTGGGGAACAGGGGGAACGGGGGAACAGCCAGCAAATACGCGGCCTGTAGCCGTTCCCCCTTATTGAAGTGTTGGGGAACAGGGGGAACACAAACATGTTTTTGAATATAAGCGCCTGTGGTGCTCCTTTCGTTTGGTTATCACTGTTCCCCCGTTTTTTGCGTGGGGAACACATACCCCCTCTGGAAGCCCCGGAAACACTGGGTGTTCCCCGCGTTCCCCCGTTCCCCCGATTTTTTTTCACAGACACATTTGGGCATTACGGAAATCCGGGTGAGGTGACGCCATGAGCCTCCTTTCCGACCTGCTCAATCACATGCCGCCGAACGTTGCTGGCGCTGGCAAACCACCCATGGCGAAACGCGCCCCGAATCGTCCACGCCTGGTGCTGGTCGAGCCTGCGCCATTGCCGCCCAGCCCGTACACCAACGCTGCCAATGCCACCCCTGAATGGCGCCAGGCCCGCGACCAATACATCAGCCATGTCATGACCTGCCGGGGCTGCTATGCGCCTGGTGGCCGCTATTGCCCGATTGGTGCCGAGCTGCGCACCACCTACGACAACACGCCCATGGAGGCCAACCCATGACGCCCACTCCGACCATGCGCCTGTGCGATATCGCTTCAAAGCCCGGTATCAGCGCCAGCACGCAACTCATCACCACCCGGCGCATCTGCCGCAACATCAGCCGCAACCTCGATACGGTCCACTCTGAGCGACGTGCCATGCGCCGCCAGGCGGGCAAGCTGAAAGCGTTCCTGCCGTTCACCCGCCAGGCCATTGCCGATCTGGATCAGATGGCAACGGCGCACCGAGAGGATGAGTGGAGCAAGGCCAAGGCCGCGCTAGCCGGGTTCGGGCGGTCAGTGCTGTTCGACCGTGACGGTCTGGCCCCTGCCCTGGGGTTCGACCTTCTGTGCGACCTGCTGAGCGTGAACAACGTGGAGCGCGAGCAGGCCAGGCAAGATGGCGCCGTCAGTCTGGGAGATTTGGTGTTTACTCATGCGCTGGAGGACAGCGCAGAGCGCCGGGGGCAAGACTGGAATGATGCGCCGCTGTTCAACGCCTGCCACGCGGCCATGGCGGACTTCATCAGGGAATGCCCCGATGGCGTACTGCCTGACCCGTTCGCACCTGGTGCGCCGTTCGGGCCGAAGCTGCCACCCACTCTGAGGGTGGTGTAAGCCATGGTCATGCTGAAACAGGCTGATTCAGCCGAAAAGATGAGACACCGGGTTTCAGACGATCAGCGCCGCCTGGTGCTGGACCTGCGCCGCCGTCACTCGCTCCGAGAGGTGGCCGAGATTACCGGCTTGCCGCTGGGAACGGTGAAGACCTTGGTATCGCGCTCGGGGGCGTTCCGGGATAACGAGCAGCACCGCGCCCTGTTCACCCTGCCACCGATCAGCGCCAGCGCTGAGACGCTGCCGAGCGTGCCCGAGCTGCCGCCGCAGGAGGTGGTCACTGGTGACAAGGAGGTGGATGCGGTGCTGTGGCTGCGCTCGATCATCGGCACCGGCCAGGCTGCGCTAATTGACCGGGCAATGGAGGGCGCCAAGAAGATCAGGACACCGCTCGACGTGCTGGAGAAGCGCTACCGCGATCACATAGTGTCCACCAACCCCGGCCACCCGTTCGCCGCCATATCGTCGTTTGGCTTCGCTGACTTGGAGGCGCTGGCTACTCGGGCCATTGAGCAGCACAGACTGAGGCTAGAGGGCGCCGCTCGATTCGGTGACGCCTTGCTGGCCGACACTGAGGCGGAAACGTTCTGCATCGAAGCGCTGAGCGGATTGGAGGCTACCGGCCAATTCGGTGACTTCGACAAGGGCCAGGTGGCTGCCCGGTTCAACGCCCACCCTGAGCTGCTGCCTCACACGCTGGCCGATTGCCTGTACGAACTGGGGTATTGGGATCAGCTTTACCGCCTTCGCAACGCCGCAGACCGTGACGCCAGCGACGGACCGCCCGAAGCCACGGCGCGGGATTGGTTTGTGTTCGGCCTGCTGGCGCAGATACGACCCCGAGACAAGGCCGAAGCGCTGGCGGTGTTCCGCTACCTGATCGCCAGTGAGCGCGACGACATGGCCGAGAGCGAGGCCATTGTTTTCAACCTGATCGGGTAGGCCGCGCCACGAAACTGAGGGGCGCCGTTTCGTGGCGCCTCAGTCTCTTCGCATCTAGGGTAATCGTGCCTCTGGATTGCGTGATTCGGCGTTCATCTCATCACATGCAGCCGCCGCCTCTGAACGGTTAGCAAAGCCGCGCCTCAGTCTTTCCTTTTCCTGGTTGTCGTAGATATCAAAGCCGCCCGAAGTGGTGGCGACGTAAAGACGATTGCCAATACGGAAGGATTCACCCTCGATTGGCACGGCAGGAACGATAACGAATCTTGGTTGCATGTTTCGCGCCTCCCCGGCAGATGGCTAAGTAATAGCGATGCTGATGGCTTACGCAAAATGGCTCATGATGAGCAGGATCGTTTCAGTACTTTTTGCCACCCTGTTTGGCCGTATAGCCATATACCCAAAAGGCGCCGTTTCGTGGCACGGGGCACATGCTGAGGGGAGTTAGGCCCACCCCGGCCAGGCACTAACATTTGCTAACAGGGCGGGAGCCCGGCGGGCGGTGCTGGGCCGCTCCGATGTCAACATTTGTCAACGTCTGGCGGGGCGCTGGCGCGGAACAGATCACTCGGTATCCACCCTGGTATCCACGAAATGAGCAGCTCCAGCAGGCAGTGCCCTGGCCTGGTTCGCGCAGCGCTTCACGCACGATCGTCACGCAGTCGGAGTGCGCAACCCTGCGACGGTGCGCAGCCAGGTACGCACTGTTAGTACGCATTCTGGCGCTGGCGCTGCGCCAGTTCGCACCGGTGGTTCGCACACATGTTCGCAACCCCATAGCGCGAACCTTCCGTGCGAACCTGGGCGACCTGCCTGTTATCAAAAGTTATGGTTTCCAGGTGGAGGTTTCCACTGTGGTTTCCACGGTATTGCAGTGTTTTCTCCTGGCAACATGCCGCTTTGCGAAAACAACCCCATGAACGACCACATGAAAACCACAATGCTCGCTGCCCAGCGCCAGCCGATCCGATCTCAGGTTTTCTCAGGTTCCACCGTGTCGAAAGCGACACACTGTGTAGGAATCCACACGGCGCCGAGTGCCTGCCACTTTGACCACGCTTTGACGGAATGTGAGACAGGCATGAGACGGAACCAGCACCGGGTGGGCGTCAGAAGCCCGGCCTATGCGGGAAGCCGTCAAAGTCGAGGCCGTGGCCGTCTCATACCCCTGACAGACCCCTGACGGATTTTGGACAGCTTTGGACGGATCAGCGCCAGCACCAGCAGGTGGAATGCCGTAGGAGCGGTGAATTTCCTGATGCGCGGGAGGCTGTCCACCATCGACCGGCGTCTACTCGTCCAGAATGGCCAGGGGCGGCGAAATTCTTGACAGGCCTTGACGGAATCCTTGACAGGGCCTTGACGGATTCAGCCGCTGGCGCTTGAGCAGGATTGGCTGTAAGCCTTGCTGTGCAAGGTCTGGCGCTGTATCCGATTGACCTGTGGGAGCGGAAACCGTCAAGAATTTCCAAGTGTGCTCGTCAAGAGAAATCGGGCGGTTCAGAACCTGACAAAACCTGACATGCCGGGCCTGTGAAGGGGGCGACCAAAGTGATGTACCCCTGATATCAGCCTGGGGCAAACCAGCGGCCAAGGATGCGGAAAACCAGCAGGCTTGCATGGGGAAACCCCGCAGGCAAATCAGGGAAGCCCTGAGCGCCGAAATTACCAATTCCGGCAGTCTCGATTGATATTGGTAGTCTCGCCCCGCTTTGGCGAGCTAACGCCAGCAGCGTTACCTACATAGACGGACAGACTGCGCGAAAATTTAAAACCCTGACAGCAGGCCGGGACAGGTGGCCGGTAGCCGTGGGCAAACTACCCGGATGCTGGGTAGTTATCAGATAATCAGGCGCCACCACATCGAGGGCCGCACCATGTCCGTTATCGACTGCGACTACCTACCCGACCCGGAGCCGATCACCTTCCCGCCTGAGCTGGCGCTACTGATCGTCAGAAAGGCCGCCGCCATGGCCGAGGCATTCGAGAGCAAGGCGCTGGACCAGATGACCATGGACGCCAGCCGAGCGCTTCGCAATGGAATGGAACCGCGCAGGATCATCAGGCAAATGGGGCTGTAATTACGGGATTCCCCGTAATTGCCAGCGGCACCGCATGGAGCGTCACGCCTGATACGCCGAAACGGGACGCCAGGTTACATACCCGGAATCTAGGGCTTGTAGCGATGAGCAAAACCGGCTGGTTAGGCCTGGGTTCGATTTCAAATCGCCCCCTTCCTGGCCGCTGGTATTCCCCGGTGGGGGTGAACGATCCGTTCACCCGGTGGCCTTACCGCGATCTTGCCGTGACAGGTGCCAGGCACTACCCCGAAACAGGGTGGCGATAACGTCGCAGCGTGCTCCGGGACGATCACCGGCAAGCATGAGAAAAACGGGCAAAAACGGCCCAGCAACGAGCACCGTGTATCCCCTGGTGTATCCCCAAAAAACACGAAACCGGAAAACCCTTTAAATACAGGCACATTACGATCAGGTTCAAATGACTGTGTAACCACCTTCTAAAAGGGCTTATCGAAAGATAAGCCCTTTTTCTTTGTCCGCGAAAAACCCATTCCTCCAATCACCTGCCCGCTCAGCGCAGGCAGGTGAACGGGACCTCACCAGTTGTAGGTCAGGTCTGTGGTCATGGTGCGCCCTTCGCCGTAATAGCAGTCCACATCGCTGGTGCAACTGCTGATGTATTTACGGTCTTCCAGGTTGTGCATGTTGACCTTGAGTTTCAGCCCGCGCACCTGCAACGGGGACTCGCCGAAGTCATAGGACAGCATGGCGTCGTAGACCGTGTAGGACGGGATCACGAAGTGGTCCTCGGCGGTTTCCGTGCCATCGCTGCCACGCACATAGCGCGCACCGATGCCTGCGCCCACACCGCGCCACGATGTGTCGCCGCGCACCTGATAGTCCAGCCACAACGCGGCGGTCAATGGCGACGTCCCGGCCAGGTTGCGCCCTTCGCGGCCGTCATTGTCCTTGGTGAACTTCACCTGGTTACGCGCCACCGACGCGATCACGTTCAGGTCGCGGGCGACATTGAACTTGCCCTCCAGCTCTACGCCGCGCGAGCGCAGAGCCCCGGACTGATTGCTGTAGCTCGGGTTGCCGGGGTTGGTGGTCAGGGCGTTCTTCTGATCGATCTGGTACACCGACAACTGCACGAAGCTCTCCTGCCCCACCGGCTGGTATTTGATCCCGGTTTCGTACTGCTTGCCGGTCGACGGCTCGAACGGTTTGCCATCGGCATCGGTGCCACTGAGCGGCTGGAACGACTCGGCATAGCTCACGTAAGGCGTGACGCCGTTGTCGAACTTGTACCCGAGGCCCGCACGCCCACTGAACTGCTCGTCGCGACTGCCTGTGCGGGTGCCGGCCAACGGTTGGCGATTGTCGGTCTTGGCCCAGTCGTAACGGCCGCCCAAGGTCAGGAACCAGCGCCCCCAATCGAGTTGATCCTGCAGGTACAGGCCCGTCTGGTCGATAGTATTGTCCCAACGGTTCGGGTTGACGTAGTTCAAGCCCTGGCCGTAGACCGGGTTGTACAGGTCGATGATCGGCGGGTTGTAGTCATAGCGGCCAAGGAACTTGGAGTTGAAGTGGTAGCGGTCAACGCCGATCAGCACGGTGTGCTGGATATCGCCGGTGGCGAAGCGCGCCTGGGCGATGTTGTCGATGCCCAGCACTTTGTTGTTCTGCGCCCAGTCCACACCATAGCGCGTCATGTAACGCTGATCGTTCGCCCCGGTTTGCGGGTTGGTGACGAAACGATAGCCATGCAGGGGCGCGACATAACGGTCATCGACCGAGGCATAGCGGGTGTTCTGCTTCAGTGTCCAGGTGTCGTTGAGCACATAACTCGCTTCGTAACCGATGCTGAACTGATCGCGGTCGTAGCTGTTCAGGCCCGGCTCACCGATGAAGGTGCTGCGCTTGATGCGCCCCTGCGGGCTACTGAAGACCGTGCCGACAGCCGGCAGGCCCTGGGCCTCGGGAACGTCGTTGTCTTTCTGGACGTGCCCGTACAGGGTCAGGGTCAGCTGCTCGTTGGGCATCCAGGTCAGGCTGGGGGCAAGCATGTAGCGTTTCTGCTCGACGTAGTCGATCTCGCCGTTCTTGTCGGTGACGGTGCCGGTCAGGCGATAGAGCCATTGCCCCTGTTCATCCACTGGGCCGCCGAAGTCGAAGGCGCCATGGCGCCGATCCTGGCTGCCGCCCCCGATCACGATCTCATGCAGGGGTGTGGCAGTCGGGCGCTTGGACACCATGTTGATAATGCCACCGGGCTGATTCTGCCCGTACAACACCGAGGCCGGCCCCTTGAGCACTTCGATGCGCTCGAGTGTGTAGGGGTCGATCTGCATGGCGCCACCGGTGCTGCCATTGCCATAAGGCAGGTGCAGCCCGTCGAGGTACAACGGCGCGGGCACGAAGCCCCGTGCGGTGACTTCGTCGAACAGGCCGACACGGTCCGGGAAGCCACCGCCGGTGATGCCGGGGGTATAGCGCAAGGCCTCGGTCACGGTCTGCGCGCCCTGGGCGGTGATCTGCTGGGCGGTAACGATGTTCACGGTTTGCGGCACTTCCAGCACCGAGGTATCGGACTTGGTGGCCGTGCCGGTGCGCTTGGCCACGTACCCCTCAACTGGCCCCCAGGCATTCTCCAGGGTACGGCTGTCGACCTGGGTCGGCGCCAGCTCAAGCGCTGCACTGTCTGCCGCTGGCTGCAGGCTCCAGGTGCCGCTTGGGGTGATGCTCAATACCAGGCCGCTGCCGGCCAGGGCACGCGTGGCAGCCTCGGCGCCGCTCATCCGCCCCCTGATGGCGGGCGCCTGGCGGCCCTCGACCAGGCCGGGCGCCGCCGACAGCACCTGGCCGCTGTCACGGGCGATACGCGCCAGCGTGTCGGCCAATGGGCCTGGGGCAAGATCGTAACTGTGCAGGCTGCTGACCGCCTCGGCGGCGTGGGCCAGAGCAGGCAGACCGCCGCTGGCGGCCAAGGCAATGGCCAAGGCCAGCGCCCGCGGACGAAACACAAGGTTGGACATGGATGACGCTCAAAGTGAGTGGATGTTGCAGACAGGACACGCCAGGCCGGCAATCCCCTCACCCGTTTTGCAATTCGATACGCGTCAGCCAGAAACCGCTGTGGGACACCTCGACCGGCAAGGTCTCGGCCAGCGCCTGCAGGGTGCGCTCCACCTGCGCCAACGGGAAGCTGCCATACACCCGCAAACGCGCCGCCTGCGGGCTGATGCGCAATAGCCCGGCGCGATAGGGGCGCAGCGCCTCCACCACATCGCCCAGCGGCTCGTCGCGCACATCGAGATGGCCTTGCGTCCAAGTGCTGCGCGACCACAACGACGCGGCTTGCGGCTGGATCCCCTCACCGTCGAAGCGCACCACCTGCCCCGCCTGCACAGCCAGGCTGTCGCCCTGGGCCGTGGACAGCAGCACGCTGCCCTGCTGCACGCTGAGCACAGTGGTCGCCTGCTGCTGGCGCAGCAGCAAGGTCGCGTCGCTGCACTGCAACCGCCCGTCGCGACAGCGCACGATCATCGGCAGCGCCTGCTGCTGCGCAACCTGCAGCACGATGCCGCCCGCCTTCAGGTGCAATTCGCGCTGGCTGCCGGACACACGCACATCAACCGCACTGCGGGCATCGAGCGCCACACGGCTGCCATCGCCGAGGACGAAGCTGCGGCACTCCCCAGTGCCCGTGCGCAGGTCGGCGAACAACTGATCCACGGGCATCAACCGGTTGAGCCACGCCACCCCTCCCGCGGCCAGCAACAGGCCCGCCAGCCCGCCGCCCATGAGCCGACGGCGTGACAGTTGCGGGCTGCTGAGCAAGGCCCGGGCGGCCATGGGTAACTGGCCGCTGGCCTGCAAATCGGCCAATGGCGCAGCCAGCACGCCATTGACCCGTTGCCAGGCCGCCACATGCGCAGGCCCCTGCGCCAGCCACTGACGGAAGCTGGCATGGGCGGCGTCATCCGGGGGCAGACGCTCGAGCAGCAACAGCCAGTCCACCGCATCACGGGTTGCCTGTTCGTGGCTGTTCATTGCCCCACCCCCAGGCAGTGCAGCAAAGCCCGGCGCAGGTCGCGCTCCACAGTGGCCAGCGAAATGCCCAACTGCTCTGCGATGGCCGGTTGGCTCAGACCTTCCAGGCGATACAGGACGAACGCCTGGCGGGCACGTGGCGGCAAGCCGTCCAGCAGGCGGTCGATCTCGGCCAGGGCTTCACGCACCAGGGCCAGTTCCTCGGGCGAGGGGTGACAGTGCTCGGACAGGCAGGCCAGCTCTTCCAGGTAAGCCTGTTCGAGCGCCCGACGCCGGTAAAGATTGCTCAACAGCCGCCGGGCGATGGTGGCGAGGAATGCCTTGGGCTGTTCGATGCCGCCCAGCTGCGGCGCATGCAGCGCGCGCAGAAACGTGTCCTGGGCCAGGTCCGCTGCATCGTGCGGGCAGTGCAGCCGTCGATACAGCCAGGCGCAGAGCCAGCGATGATTGGCGTGATAGAGGTCAGCAGCAGGATCGGACACGGAAGAGCCAGGCGCAAATAGTAATACCTATCATTAGCATGCTGCCGTGCCGTGACACAATCCCTCAGGCTCATCGCGCCCCGCTGACCGCCACAGCCAGCCCAAGCCCGATCAGTGCAACGCCAATCACCCGATCGACTAGCCGCTGCCGCACGATCATGGCCTCGCGCAATGCCGCACTGGAAAAGAACACCGCCACCAGGCTGAACCACACCCCATGGGCGAACGACATGAACGCCCCGTAGGCGAAGTCCAGCAGGAGCGGGCTGCCGGGCTTGACCACCTGGGTGTAGGCACTGACCACGAACAGCATGGTCTTGGGGTTGAGGGCGTTGGTCAGGAAACCCGTGCGCAGCGCCCTGCCCAGGCCCGCCGGCGCCCCCTCCCCGCCAAGGCTGACGGGCGAGGTATTGGTCAGCGACTGGTAACCCAGGTACACCAGATAGCCTGCCCCCAGCAGCTTCATCGCCAGGAACAGCGCCGGGCTCTGGCTGATGATCACGGCGATGCCGAAGACGGTGTACAGCACATGTACCTGCACACCGAGGGCGATGCCCACGGCTGCGGCCAGGCCAGCCTTGCGGCCCTGTGCATAACTACAGCGGGTGACCATGGCGAAGTCGGCGCCAGGGCTGATGACAGCCAGCACGGTGAACAGGGCGATGGCGATAAGTTCGCTCACTGATTTTTCCTCAATGATGATTCACAGATAGCGAGAGTATCGAGGGACTTTGAACCGCTAAAAATCGATTTATAGTGCTAAATATCTGCTAGTTTTCTTCACATATTTTTGCAGAGGGCCGGAACAGGTAGCCCCATGAAACTCCCCCCACTCACCGCCTTCCGTTACTTCGACGTCGCCGCCCGCACCGAAAGCTTCGTGCGCGCCGCCGAACAGCTGCACGTCACCCACGGCGCCGTCAGCCGCCAGATACGCCTGCTTGAGGAGAGCCTTGGGCTGGAACTGTTCGAGCGGCGCAACCGGGCGATCTTCCTGACCCGCGCCGGCCGTGAACTGCACGGCACCACCCAGGCGATCTTCGAGCAGTTGCAGGGCACGGTGCAGCGCCTGCAACAGCAGCCCCCCGACAACGTGCTGGTGGTGTCCTGCGAGCCGACCATCGCCATGCGCTGGCTGATCCCGCGCCTGCCGCGCTTTCACGCCAATCATCCCGATCTGCAACTGCACCTGGTGGCCGCTGGCGGCGCAGTGGACTTTGCCCGCAGCGGCGTGGACCTGGCGCTCAGGCGTGACGACTTCCACTGGGACCGCCAGTTGCACAGCCTGAAGATCTGCGACGAATGGATCGGCCCGGTCGGCGCGCCCGGCCGCGAAAGCCCGCGCCTGCTGCACAGCGCCACCCGCCCCAGCGCCTGGCCGGACTGGCTACGCCTGAGCGGCCAGGGCATCGCGCAACGCGAGCGCAGCGAGTTCGAGCACTTCTACCTGTCGATCCAGGCCGCCAGTGCCGGGCTGGGGCTGGCCATGGCGTCGGCACTGATGGTCCGCGACGAGTTGGACAGCGGCCAGCTACAGGCGCCCTTCGGCTTTCTGCGCGACGGCTCCAGCTACCACCTGCTCAGCCCCCACCCCCTGGACGATGGCAGCAAGCGCCAGCGCTTCGCCCAGTGGGTCAGCGGCGAGTGCCGGGCCTGCCTGGCTCATTTGGGTTTGGCACAGAACGACGAACCGGCACCACCATCGCCGCCCCAGGTACGGTAGCCGGCGGTATCGATATGGATGCGCCCTGACGGATAGCGGCCCAGCCCCATGTTCCAGGCCTGGCCGTGCTGCTGCCAGAAACTGCACAGCGGATTGGGGTCGGCCCAGGCCGGCAGCAGCAGGTCGACGGCAAAGGCGCGCATATGCGCACTGCTCGGCGCACCGCCGGCACAGGCATTGAGGGCAGGGTCGCGATAAGCCGAGACCACCTCGAACTGACGCAGGATGCCCTGCTCGCCCAGCAGCTTGATCAATGACACTGTCGAACGCACCGCCGGCCAGTGGCTGGCCGGCGGCACCGCAAACGGCGAGGCCCGGCACTGGCGCCAGTCCGAGGCCGAACGCAGCAGTTGATGAATTGGCACCACCCCATACAACCGTGCATCCACCAGCATTTCCCGGAACCTGCGGTTTTCGTGATCCCCCGCCCATTGGGCGAACATCCACACATCGCGCTCGTCGGCCTGGGCTACGCCCACGCAGGAAAGCGCACCCGCCAATAGCCATGCCTTGGTGCTTTTCATCGCCCCACCTCTTCATCCACCATGGGCGCGCCCGCCGTCCTGGCGGCCACTGACATGGAGTTAAGCATGCACAAGATTGCACTCTCGGGCCTGGCCGCCCTCGCCTTCAGCGGGCTGGCCATGGCCGACGCGCAGATCGACCTGGGCGACGCCCAGCGGGCCACCCGGCTGTTCGCCTACCCCAACAACTGCAACGTCATCTGCTACCGCGCCTGGACCCTGGAGCAGACGGTCGAGCACTACCTCACCCAGAGCGTGCAACGCGATGGTTATGCCAATGCCAAGGTGCGGGTGACCCGCGACAACGACAAGCTGCATGCTCATATCACGGGTGTACCGGCCGATTACACCGAGCCCTTGCGCAAGCTGCTCGACAACGGTGAGCTGGCCTACCAGGGCGCCACTCGCCTCAACCAGAAAGGTGGCTGGGACTTCAGCTGGTACCTGTTCCTGCCCTTGGGCATGGCCCTGGAAAACCGCCGCAGCATCGAGCTGCTGCACTTCCCGCCGGACTACTCGCTGACCCACTTCCAGGACTACCTCCAGTCCAACACCACCGACCGCTGGGCCGAGCTGCTGACCTTCAACGGCATCGAAGCCAACCAGACCCCAGCCTACCAGACCATTGTCGACATCGCCCCGATCGCCGCGCCGTCCGATGCAGGTGGCGCACTCGCCGGGGTCTACGATTATTTCCACGATTACCAGGTGAACATGGTCAAGGACATGACCGTCACCAAGGACGGCAAGGCACTGCCAATGGTCGCCTTCGGCTCGCCGGTGCGTGCCTGGATCGAGCAACAGTATGGCCCTAAGGTCAACGTGCTGGGCCTGGTCAGCATCACCCCCACGGCAGGTGGCGCCAAGGTGCCGGTGCTGGGCGCCAACCACCCCAGCGCCATCTGGTACGCCGCCGACCCGAAAGGCTACGACGGCGATCAGGACAAGGCCGATGCCGCCGGTTTGAAAATGATGGGCCAGGACCTCTCCGCCGCCTGCTGGCAGGCCGGCATGGGGCGAAATTCGCAGGCCGACGCCAAGCTGACCCTGCAGGCCTGCACCAGCAAATGGCAGGTGACGCAGAAGAAACAGACCTGCGAGCTGTTCTACCGCACCATCCGCAAGATGACGCCGGAGCAGGCGGCGGCCAAGTGCAATACCGGGGCAGTGACCCGTAGCTTGCGGGATTTGCGTAAACCTTTGGAAACGAATGGGGTGGATTCGGCGCTTTGATGCCTCTCTTGCACACGACATAATCCGTCCACCGCGCAGCCCCGCAATGACTCGCTTCATTGGCTACTGGGGTGAAGAAACCGGCCTTGTGCCGGTTTCTTCGTTTTTGCACACGACAGGAAGTCGGCCATGCACAAAACGCTTAGCCAATTGGGAGACGAAAGCCTCGCTGAGGCGTTCAGCAGATTGCTGAACCAGGCAGTCGCCTTGCAGGAAGCAGGCGTATCTCTGCATCAAGCGCAGCAGGCAGCCGAGTTCACTTACCTGCTAACCAATAAACAACTCGACCGCATTCGTCGTATCTGCAAACAAATGAGCTGGCCGACGCCACAGTGCCGAGGTATTCGAATCGATCTACAAGCCATCGCACATCCATTGCACGCGAGGGAAACGAAGGACCGATGCACAGCGCAGGAGACGCTGCAGATTCTGGTCAGCGCCTATAGCGCCTACAGCCAGGTCGGGCTCAACAAACCCAAGCATGCCCAAGGCATCCTGTTCAACACGGGCCGCAAGGTGATGATCGGCACAGGTAGCTACTACGCCGTGGCCGTCGTGAAAGTCTGTAGTGTGGGAGGTAAAACGTACTTGGCCCCCGTCACGGCGTATCACGCGACGGAGGCCAAGATTCGGAATATTTCATGACTACGGAGGAAGGACGGCCTCGAAAGCAAGTCTCCCGCACTGAAGCGGAACAACCCATGCGCCTGCGAATTCCCTTCATATGACCTTGGCTTACCAAAGCCTACGCAGCACCGCCGACAAATTTTCTGCTGTCTACGTAGTCGGAGTTCATCCTATGTGCGCTCAGCCCGTTTTGCAAACCTGCCTGACGGGCTACACGCCTGTCAGTCTTCGAGCAGCGTACAGGCCATCACCAACGCATCTTCACGCCCACCCGCCACCGGGTAGTAGTCGCGGCGCCGGCCGATTTCGTTGAAGCCGTAACGCTCGTACAGCCGATAGGCCGACTGGTTGCTGGCGCGCACTTCCAGGAAGCATTCCCGGCCATTGAGCTGATAGGCCCGCGCCATCAGGTGCTCGAGCAGGCGCAGGCCCATGCCACGGCCCTGGCTTTCCGGCTTGACCGTGATGTTGAGCAGGTGCGCCTCGTCGATGATCACGTTGATCACGCCATGGCCGACCTGCTGCTGGCCATCGAACATCAGCCACACTTCGTACGACTTCAGCGCATCCTGGAAGATGCCGCGGGTCCAGGGGTGGCTGAAGGCTGCGTATTCGATTTTCAACACGGCATCCAGATCCGCCTCGGTCATCGGGCGGAAACTGATCGACTCACTCATTCAACGCTCTTCCAGCGCGCCATCAGCTGGCGCATGGCTTTCCAGACGTCCGCCTTGCGCTGCGGCTCGTCCATCAACAGTTCAAGGCCGGGCAAGGCCCAGGCATCGCCGAGCAGGTCGACCTTGAGTTCTTGGTAATAGGCCTCGTCGTCGGCCTGACCGGCGAAGCGAATGGCGGGCAGGCCGATCAGCCACAGGCAGGTGCTGGGCACTTCTTCCAGGCGGGCGGCGATGAAACCCTGGACGAAGTCGCGGGCGGCGTCCGGGCCCTGGTCCATGTTGCCGCGCATCAGCAGTGGCCAGCGCACCGGCTCGCCGATGATCTGCGGCGCGTCGGGCAGGCCGGCGGCGCGCAGCATGTCCTTGAGCAGCAGGTACGACGGGTCGCGGCTCTGGAATGGCTGGCCGGTGGCCAGCTCCACCAGCAGCAGGCAGTTGCCGGCGCGCAGCAGTTGCAGGGCAAAGCGTGGCGGTGGCACGGGCACCGGGCGCGCCGCGGGCGCCTGTTCTTCGGTTTCGGCGGGTTTGGCAGCAGGCTTTGGTGTGCTGCCTGGCCGCGGAATCTCGATTTTTGGCCGCTCTGCACGCGGCTGCGGCGCCACCGGCGCTTCCCGGGGCGCGGGTGCCGCCGGGCGTACTTCGAAGTCGATGTCCTCGACCGGCGCCACCGGCAGCAGCAGTTCCGGCCGCGACGGCGCGGCGAACGGCAGTTCGGCACGCGGCAGCCAGTGCACCACTTGCATGGCGGACAGGTAGGCGCGGCGGCGGGACTCGATCAGCAAGGCGCGGACATCCGGGAGAAATCAGTCGGGCATTCTAACGCCGTTGGGGAGATCGCGCTGCAACAGGCTGGCGGAAATTATCGCCAGTGCCGGCCTCATCGCGGGACAAGCCCGCTCCTACAGGGCCTGCGCAAGCCTGCAGGAGCGGGCTTGCCCCGCGATGAAGCCGGTGAATCCCTCAGAAAGATCAGGGTTATCCCCATTACAGACCAAGGGGTGAAATCCTCCCCCCCGTATGCAGTACAATCGCCCCTTTTATTTGGCAACGAGTCGACCCGCCAATGATCGAACCCAAGCGCGTCCTGCGCGCCCTAGCCGAACACTGGGCCTTGATCGAGCCGCTGTGCGAGCGCTTCGACCAGGGCACCCTGAGCCTGATCGAACTGCGCCAGCAGCTGGCCCGCCAGCAGGTGGAAAGCACGCCGCAGGACATCACCCAGCTGCTCGACGTGTGGATCCGCCTGGACATCCTGGTCCCGGTGGCCAAGAGCCCGAACCGTTTCGAGCTCAACGCGCAGATCCACGACTTCCTCGCCTACCTGCGCCGCGAACACCGGCTGGGCCTGTGCCTGGAGATCGAAGCCTACCTGCGCCACCTGGAGCGCCTGGCCGGGCATATCCAGGACGCCTTCGACAACCGCGACAGTGACGACCTGGCGCGCCAGCTGCGCCTGCTCGACATGCGCGTGCGCGACGTGCTGAAGAAGCTCGACAACGACGAGCAGGCGCTGGTGGCGGTGGCCGAGCGGGCCAAGACCAGCAACCGGCAGATCCCCCTGCGCCAGCGTTACGCCGAAGTACTGGCGACCTGGGACGAATACGTCGAGCCGATGATCCAGCTGGTCAACGCCGACGGCGCCTTCGAGCAGGGCGTGCGCAAGGTCGAGACCGTGCTGCTGCGCCTGCTGGGCGAGCAGGCGCGCCTGGGCCACCTGGTCGACGACGACATGCTGCTGCGCACCCACGCGCGCATCCTCGAGATGCAGACCAGCGCCCAGCTCACCCTGCGCCATGCCCGCGAACTGCTGCTGCCGCTGCGTGAAGAAGCGCGCCGGCACAATGCCGTGACCCGTGGCGCCGCGCTGGCCTTGTCGGTGATCCGCAAGAAGGGCATCGACGCCGTGCCGCAAGCGGCCATGCCGATGTTCACCCGCCCGCAGAGCACCTTCCTCGGCAGTGCCAGCCAAGTCGAAGCCTACGTTTACGCCCTGGCCCGCTTCGAGCCCAAGCCTGCGCGCTTCCCGAAAGCGCACAAGACCCAAAAGGGCCCGCTGCCCCGCGCCCCGCGCACGGTCAAGGAAATGCTCGAGCGCTGCGAGGACGCCCTGCCGCTGCCGGACCTGATGGTCTGGCTGCTGGAGCAGGAACCCGAGGGCGCCACCGACGAACTGCTGTACTGGTTCTCGCGCCTGTCGCGCGAGAAGCGCTTCGCCCGCCAGCGCCTCGACCGCCAGGAATACATCACCCGCGAACACCTGGTCAGCCTGCGCTCCTTCGCCCTGACGTCCAGCCGCGAAAACACGCCGGCCACCACGACCGAACCTACCGCGAGCCCCGCCCATGCATCTTGATCTTTCCGAACTGTCCCAGCTCGCGCCGATCTTCCGCGAGCTGTTCAAGGGCTTCCACGTCAGCCGCCGCGACCCGGAGCTGTACGCCCAACTGTCGAACTTCCAGGACCAGTACCGCACCCTGTTCAAGGCCCTCGGCTTCGAGCTGGTCTGCGACACCCGCGGCTTCTACTACTTCGTCCCCGAGCAGGCTGCCGCGCAGGTCAACAAGACCGCCCAGCGCCTGTCGCTGTTCACCTTCATCCTGGTCGAACACCTGGCCGACCAGGGCCGCGACCCGATGGCCGTGCTCGACGGCGGCAGCATCGGCCGTGACGAACTGCCGTCGCTGCTGGACAAGTACCGCGACTTGTTCTTCCAGGCCGAAGTGCAGACCGTCGAAGAGCTGGAAGAGAAAATCCTGCGCCGCATGACCCAGCTCGGCTTCGCCCACGAAGAGGGTGGCATCTACCGCTTCCTGCCGCCGATGCACCGCTTCCTCGACGTGTGCCTGTCGGTGCAGCAGGACCGCGACCTCGCCGCCACCCTGCACAGCGACCTGCCACTGCCCATCCCCGTACTGGTGGTGGAAGAGACCCCCGAAGAACTCAACCGCACCGACGACCCGCTCGACCTCACGCCGTTCGACGGCCAGGAGAGCGAAGAGGACGCCCTGGCCCGGGCCATCCGCGAAGAGCAACAGGAGATTGACGCATGAGCCAGGAACGCTACGGCATCCGCCGCTTCGCACTGCTCAACACCGCCGGCTACAGCCTGGGCCTGTTCCCCCTGGAACACCCGCTGTCGGTCTATGGCGCCAACAACCTGGGTAAATCGGCGTCGATCAACGCCCTGCAGTTCCCGATCCTGGCGCGCATGTCGGACATGAGCTTCGGCAAGTACAGCCTGGAGCAGTCGCGGCGCTTCTACTTCGCCAGCGACACCAGCTACATCCTCTGCGAACTGAACCTGCCCCACGGCCCCCACGTGATCGGCGTGGTCGGCCGCGGCCCGGGTGGCGGCTTCGGCCACCAGTTCTTCGCCTACCAGGGCGAGCTGGACCTGGCCCACTACCAGAAAGACGACACCTGCCTGCGCCAGAAAGAGCTGTTCACCAACCTCGAGCGCAACGGCCTGAAAGCCTACGAGCTCAAGCCGGACGAACTGCGTCGACTGCTGGTCGGCGGCCACACCTCGGTACCGCTGGACCTGACCCTGATCCCGCTGCGCTCCACCAGCGAGCAGAGCCTGAAGACCTTCCGCGCGCTGTTCATCAACCTGCTGCACATGCGCGAGATCACCGCCGCCAAGCTCAAGCAGCTGTTCCTCGACGCCTTCGAGCACAGCCTGCGCTCGGGCAGCGTCGACTACATCGCCGCCTGTGAAGAGGCCTTCCGCGACGTGCGCCGCATGGAGGGCGACTACAACGCCCTGGTGGCTGCCGGCCCACTGGTCGAGGCCCTGGCCGGCGGCGTGGCCCAGCGCGACATCCTGCGCGGCAAGCTGCACCGCATTTCGCCCCTGCTCGACAACCTGCTGGGTACCTGGCAGGAATACGCCATGGCGCGCAAGGAAGAGCTGGTCATCCAGTCCGAGCACTACCGTGGCGAGCAGGACCGCCTGCAGAACGACCAGCGCGGCGGCACCCAGGAGCTGATGCGCCTGGAGCGCGAAATCACCGGTATCCAGCGCTGGCTGGGTGAGCTGTCGGTGCTCAAGCACCGCTTCGCCCTGGTCACCGACGTCAAGACCCTGGAGCAGCAACTGCTGGCCGCCAAGGACGCCCACGACGAACTGGCCGGCGCCCTGGCCCAGTCGCGGCAGTTCTCCGCCGAAGACCTCGACGAGCGCGTGCGCGACCTCGAGAAGCGCGTGAAGGCGGTCAAGCTGCAGCTCGACCACGCCGACAACAACAGCTATGCCCGCCTGCGCGAAGAGTTCTCCCAGCAGGACGTCGACCGCCTGATGCGCCTGTTCAACGGTGCGCTGTTCAGCCTGCCACTGGGTGACCGCGGCATCGAGCTGGATGACAGCGATCTCTGGGTCAAGACCCTGGAAGGCGTGCTCGACCGCTTCAAGGGCGAGCGCTTCGAAGTGCCAGGCCTGTCCATCGACATCTCGCACATCGACCCGCCCGCGCTGCAGGCCCTGGCCGACCGCGCCGCCCTGCGCGACCAAAAGGAACGCCTGGACAAAGAGCTCAAGCAGCTCAAGACCCAGCAGGCCGTGGCCCTCGACCGCGCCGCCAGCAAGGCACAGACCGAAGCGCTGTACCAGCAGGTACTGGATGCGCAAAAGGCCCTGGAAGACTTCCGCCGCGCCGAGACCCTGGCCGCCGAAGAGCCGGAGAAGATGGAGCAACTGAGCCAGCTGGAAGCGGCCCAGGACGAGCTCAAGCGCTCCAGCGACGCCTTCACCGAGCGCGTCCAGCAGCTCTCCGCCAAGCTGCAGCTGGTAGGCCGGCAGATCGCCGACCTGGAAGCCAAGCAGCGCACCCTGGAAGACGCCCTGCGCCGTCGCCAGCTGCTGCCGGCCGACCTGCCCTTCGGCACGCCGTTCATGGAAGCGATCGACGACTCCATGGACAACCTGCTGCCGCTGCTCAACGACTACCAGGACAGCTGGCAGGCGTTGCAGCGGGTGGACAACCAGATCGAGGCGCTGTACGCCCAGGTGCGCCTCAAGGGCGTGGCCAAGTTCGACAGCGAAGATGACATGGAGCGCCGCCTGCAGCTCTTGATCAACGCCTACTCGCACCGTACCGAGGAAGCGCTCACGCTGGCCAAGGCGCGCCGCGCGGCGGTCACCGACATCGCCCGGACCCTGCGCAACATCCGTAGCGACTACGACAGCCTGGAACACCAGCTGGCGCTGTTCAACCGCGAGATCAACAAGCGCCAGGTGTCCAACCTGGAGAGCTTCCGCGTGGTGCTGGCACCGAACAAGGAGGCGCTCAAGCACATCGACCAGATCATCCACAGCGCCGGCCAGTACGAGGAAGGCGAGACCCTGTCGGTGTTCGACCTGACCCAGAACAGCGACCAGGACCACAAGAACGAAGAGGCCAAGGAATACCTGGCGCGGCTGGTGGCGGCCAACCACAACCAGCTGGGCCTGAAGGACCTGTTCGAGCTGGCGTTCGAGATCACCAAGATCAACAGCCAGCCGGTGATCCACGCCGACATCGACGGCGCTGCCTCCAACGGCACCACCATGACCATCAAGGCGCTGACCAACATGTACCTGTTGCTGCACCTGATGGACCGCGACCTGGCCGGGCGCATTCGCCTGCCGTACTACCTGGACGAGGCGGCGGACATCGACGAACGCAACCAGGCGGCGTTGCTGGAAACCAGCCAGCAACTGGGCTTCGTGCCGATCCTGGCGAGCGTGAAGCCGCAGGTGTCGGCGCGGGTGGCGATCGATCTGGAAGGTGGTAGCGGGCCGAATGGCATCTATATCGACGAGGCGGACTGGAAGTACATCAGCCGTCGCGACGAGGTGAAGGCCATCGTGCGCGAGGATGAGGCCGAGGAACTGGCCTGAGGGAATAGGGGCCGCTTTGCGGCCCTTTCGCTGGCAAGCCAGCTCCCACAGGGGTCTCGCTGAATCTGTGGGAGCTGGCTTGCCAGCGAAAGGAGGCCGAAGGCCTCCCGAGGATCAAGCAGGTATCACTGCGCCCACGGCAAGATCGGAATCGCCGTCACCGCATTCTGCGGGCTGCCTTCGATCACACGGTCGCTGTACACCAGGTACACCAGCGTATTGCGCTTCTTGTCGAGAAAACGCACCACCTGCATGGTCTTGAACACCAGCGAGGTACGCTCCTTGAACACCTCCTCGCCATCTTTCAACTCACCCTTGAAGTGGATCGGCCCGACCTGTCGGCAGGCGATCGACGCCTCTGCACGGTCCTCGGCCAGGCCCAACCCACCTTTCAGGCCGCCGGTCTTGGCCCGCGACAGGTAGCAGGTCACGCCGTCAACCCTGGGGTCGTCAAAGGCTTCGACGACGATACGGTCGTTGGGCCCGACGAACTTGAACACGGTGGACACCTGGCCGATCTCCTCGGCCCCGGCCAGCATCGGCAGCGCCAGGGCTGCCACGGCAATCATCCTTTTCAGCACGTTCGCTTCCTCAGACCAGGACCAGGTTGTCGCGGTGCACCAGCTCGGGCTCGGCGCTGTAGCCCAGCACGCTTTCGATGGCATCGGACGGCTGGCCGATGATCTTCTGCGCTTCCAGCGCACTGTAGTTGGCCAGGCCACGGGCCACTTCCAGGCCATCGGGGCCGACGCAGACCACCATCTCGCCACGGCGGAAGCTGCCCTGCACGGTCTTCACGCCGACCGGCAGCAGGCTCTTGTTGGCCTGGCGCAGGGCCTGTACGGCACCGTTATCCAGCACCAGGGTGCCACGGGTCTGCAGATGGCCGGCCAGCCACTGCTTGCGCGCGGCGAGCATGCCACGCTCGGGCGACAGCAGGGTACCCAGGCGCTCACCGGCTTTCAGGCGGTCCAGCACGCGCTCGATACGGCCACCGATGATGATGGTGTGGGCGCCGGAACGGGCGGCCAGGCGCGCGGCGCGCAGCTTGGTCTGCATGCCGCCACGGCCCAGGGCGCCACCGGTGCCGCCAGCCACGGCGTCGAGCGATGGGTCATCGGCACGGGCTTCGTAAATGAGCTGGGCTTCGGGGTTGTTGCGCGGGTCGGCATCGAACATGCCGTCGCGGTCGGTGAGGATCACCAGCAGGTCAGCCTCGACCAGGTTGGCCACCAGCGCGGCCAGGGTGTCGTTGTCACCGAAGCGGATCTCGTCGGTGACCACGGTGTCGTTCTCGTTGATCACCGGCACCACGCCCAGGTCGACCAGGGTGCGCAGGGTACTGCGCGCGTTCAGGTAACGCTTGCGGTCAGAGAGGTCGTCGTGGGTCAGCAGGATCTGTGCGGTGTGCTTGCCATGCTCGCCGAAGCTCGACTCCCAGGCCTGCACCAGGCGCATCTGGCCGAGCGCGGCGGCGGCCTGCAGCTCGTTCATCGCGCTCGGTCGGGTGGCCCAGCCCAACTGGCTCATGCCAGCGGCCACGGCCCCAGAGGAGACCAGCACCAGTTCCACGCCCGCTTCACGCAGGGCAACCATCTGCTCGACCCACACCGCCATGGCGCCACGGTCCAGGCCCTTGCCATCGGCAGTCAGCAGCGCGCTGCCGATCTTCACGACCCAGCGCTTGGCGCCAGTCACCTTGCTTCGCATCTTCTCTTCCAACCTATGTCGAATCTGTAGATACCTGAGATACAAAAACGCCGCTCCAGAGAGCGGCGTTCAGTGTACTGCAACCGATCAGTCGCGCACGTAAATGATTTCCGGGCCGTCTTCGTCGTCCTCGAAATCATCATCCCAGCCGTCATCGTCGCCGATGTCGTGCACGCTCTTGACGCCGGTACGGCGCAGGGTGCGCGCGTCGTCCAGGGCCTGCAGCTGGGCACGGGCTTCGTCTTCGATGCGCTGGTCGAGATCGGCCAGCTCTTCGGCGTAGGCCGGATCGTTGGCCAGGCGGTCGGCGCGGTCTTCGAGGTAGCGCATCAGGTCGTGGCTGAGCTTCTCGGTGCCTTGCTTGGAGATCGCCGAGATCACGTAGACCGGGCCTTCCCACTGCAGGCGCTCGACCACTTCCTTGACCCGCTCGTCGCGCTCGTCGTCCATGACCATGTCGGCCTTGTTCAGCACCAGCCAGCGCTCACGCTCGGCCAGCGACGGGCTGAAGCGGGTCAGCTCGTTGACGATCACTTCGGCGGCATCGGCCGGGCTGCTTTCGTCCAGCGGCGCCATGTCGACCAGGTGCAGCAGCACGCGGGTACGGGCCAGGTGCTTGAGGAAGCGGATACCCAGGCCGGCACCGTCGGAGGCGCCTTCGATCAGGCCGGGGATGTCGGCGATGACGAAGCTCTTCCAGCGATCGACGCTGACCACGCCCAGGTTCGGCACCAGGGTGGTGAACGGGTAGTCGGCGACTTTTGGCTTGGCGGCCGATACCGAGCGGATGAAGGTGCTCTTGCCGGCGTTCGGCAGGCCCAGCAGACCGACGTCGGCCAGGACTTTCATTTCCATCTTCAGGTCGCGCTGGTCACCCGGCTTGCCTGGGGTGGTCTGGCGTGGCGCACGGTTGGTGCTGGACTTGAAGCGGGTGTTACCCAGGCCGTGCCAGCCGCCCTGGGCGACCATCAGCTTCTGGCCTGGGGTAACCAAGTCGCCGATGACTTCCTGGGTGGAGGCATCGATCACGGTGGTACCGACCGGCACGCGCAGGAACAGGTCGTCGCCTTTCTTGCCGGTGCAGTCGGTGCTGCCGCCGTTGGAGCCGCGCTGGGCTTCGTGGTGGCGGGTGTAACGGTAATCGACGAGGGTGTTGAGGTTCTCGTCGGCCACCATGTACACCGAGCCGCCGTCGCCACCGTCACCGCCGTTGGGGCCACCGTTCTCGATGAATTTTTCGCGGCGGAAGCTCATGCAACCGTTACCGCCGTCACCCGCTTTTACCCGGATGGATACTTCGTCTACAAACTTCATTCAATACCGCCTCTCGTCGGCTGACGAGTCGAAAACCAGAAAATCCTGAGGCTCTTGCGAAGATGAGCGCGGCGGCCCCGTACGATCAGAACCCAACGCCGGCAGCCCAAACAAACAGCTTTGCAAGAGGCTCAACACAAACGAAAAAGCCCCGTCGCATGACGGGGCTTCTGGAGCGACGTCGCGATTAAGCGGCGACGATGCTCACGTAACGGCGGTTGAACTCGCCTTTCTTCTCGAACTTGATCACGCCTTCGATCTTGGCGAACAGGGTGTGATCCTTGCCCATGCCAACGCCGTAGCCGGCGTGGAACTGGGTGCCGCGCTGACGGACGATGATGTTGCCGGCCTTGACGACCTGGCTGCCATACATCTTCACGCCAAGGCGTTTCGATTCTGAGTCGCGACCGTTACGGGTACTACCACCAGCCTTCTTGTGAGCCATGGTTCAATTCTCCAAATAAATTCAGGGGATCTAGGGGATTAAGCCTGGATGCCGGTGATTTTGATCTCGGTGAACCACTGGCGGTGGCCCATGCGCTTCATGTGGTGCTTACGACGACGGAACTTGATGATGCGAACCTTGTCGTGACGGCCTTGCGAAATCACTTCGGCCACAACTTTGGCACCAGCGACGACTGGAGCACCGATGGTGACTTCTTCACCGTTGGCGACCAGCAGAACGCGATCGAAGGTCACGGATTCGCCAGTGGCGACTTCCAGTTTTTCGATCTTGAGGAATTCACCTTCAGCGACTTTGTACTGCTTGCCGCCGGTAACGATTACTGCGTAAGACATGGTATTTCTCCGATAATCCTGCTCACCCAGCGCTTTATATGATGAGTATTGGCTGGCATGGCTGCATGGGGCTGGAACGGCCCGGTGCAATTGCGTAAGGCAGGTGCTGCCCAGGAAGTTAGGGTGCGCGATTGTACGCAACCCCGGAAATGCTTGCAAGTACCGGCCAGGGCCCACGGGCGCCGCGCCTTGACACACCGATACCCGCGACCTAGCATGCCGCGCAACCTCAATGGAGCAGCCGATGCAACCCCAATCCTTCTACCGCGCGGTAGCTGACGATTTCAGCGCCGTCGACGAGATCATCAAGAAGCAGCTGACCTCGCGCGTGCCGCTGGTATCGAAGATCGGCGACTATATCACTTCCGCTGGCGGCAAGCGCCTGCGCCCGCTGCTGGTGCTGCTGTGCGGCAAGGCCCTGGGCCGCGAAGGCGACGACCTGCGCCTGCTGGCCGCCACCATCGAATTCCTGCACACCGCCACCCTGCTGCATGACGACGTGGTCGACATGTCCGGCATGCGCCGCGGCCGCTCCACCGCCAATGCCCTGTGGGGCAACGCGCCAAGCGTGCTGGTGGGCGACTTCCTTTATTCGCGCTCGTTCGAAATGATGGTCGAACTGGGCTCGATGCCGGTCATGCAGATCCTCTCCAAGGCCACCCGGGTGATCGCCGAAGGCGAAGTGCTGCAGCTGTCGCGGGTGCGCGATGCCAGCACCACCGAAGAGGTGTACATGGAGGTCATCCGCGGCAAGACCGCGATGCTGTTCGAGGCCTCGACCCACAGCGCCGCCGCGCTGGCCCAGGCCACCGATGAACAGCGTGAGGCCCTGCGCACCTTCGGCGACCACCTGGGCGTGGCCTTCCAGCTGGTCGACGACCTGCTGGACTACAAGGGCGACTCGGAAACCCTGGGCAAGAACGTCGGCGACGACTTGGCCGAAGGCAAGCCTACCCTGCCGCTGATCTACACCATGCGCGAAGGCACGCCCGAGCAGGCTGCCCTGGTGCGCAAGGCGATCCAGAAAGGTGGCATCGAAGACCTGGAGCAGATCCGCATTGCCGTCGAGGCCTCGGGCGCCCTGGCCTACACCGCCCAGATGGCCCGCGACTACGTGGCCCGTGCGATTGCCTGCCTGGAAGTGCTGCCGGCCAGCGAGTACCGGGATGCGCTGGTCGAGCTGAGCGAATTTGCCGTAGCGCGCACGCACTGACCAATCGCATTACCTTCTATCGCGGGGCAAGCCCGCTCCCACGCCTGGGTCTGGCGTGGGAGCGGGCTTGCCCCGCGATGCATTTGTGCAGAAAAACACTAAACCCTATACAATGTGCGCCTTTAATTGCCCTGCAACCCAAGGAACCGAAGTGAGCACTCTGCCACCCTGCCCCAAATGCAACTCCGAATACACCTACGAAGATGGCGCGCAACTGATCTGCCCCGAGTGCGCCCATGAGTGGTCGGCCAGCGGCGAAGCCGAAGCCAGCGACGATGTGGTGAAGAAGGATTCGGTGGGTAACGTGCTGCAGGACGGCGACACCGTCACCGTGATCAAGGACCTCAAGGTCAAGGGCTCCTCGCTGGTGGTCAAGGTCGGCACCAAGGTCAAGAACATCCGCCTGTGTGACGGCGACCACGACATCGACTGCAAGATCGATGGCATCGGCGCGATGAAGCTCAAGTCCGAGTTCGTGCGCAAGGTCTGACCTCCCCTTCGGGGCTGCCCCCAGGGTGGCCCTGACAGATCCTGCAACAGGATCGCCTGCACCCTGCGCAACATTTCTGCCAATTGTTACTTGCTATTTTGATAATAAGAATTATTCTCATTGGAACCGCTATCCAAGGAGAATAGCCATGACTTATCTGATCGACGCCTGGCTGGACCGCCCCCACCCCTACCTACGCATCCTGCATCGCGAGACCGGCGAAGTGTGCGCCGTGCTCGAGGAAGACGCACTCGACGAGCTGCGTGACCAGGGTGACCTGGACATGAACGGATTGAATTCGAGTGAGCCTGGGGTGCTGAAGGAGCTGGTGAGGAACCTGTTTCTGTTCTGCTACGCGCGGGCATTGCGCCCGGGGGGAACGGATTGGAATTGAGGCCGGCAGGGCCGGCCTCATCGCCGGCAAGCCGGCTCCCACAGGGGCCGGTTTGCTGGCGATAGGGGCATTACAGAACGTCGAGCAGCTCGACGTCGAACACCAGTACGCTGTGCGGCGGGATGCTGCCAACGCCTTGGGCGCCGTAGGCCAGCTCGCTCGGCACGTACAGGCGCCATTTGCTGCCGGCATTCATCAGCTGCAGGGCTTCGGTCCAGCCAGCGATCACGCCACCGACCGGGAACTCGGCCGGCTGGCCGCGCTCGTAGGAGCTGTCGAACACGGTGCCGTCGACCAGGGTGCCGTGGTAGTGGGTGCGGACATTGTCTTCGCGAGTCGGCTTGGCGCCTTCACCTGCGGTCAGTACTTCGTACTGCAGGCCCGAAGCCAGGGTGACGATACCTTCACGCTTGGCGTTGTCGGCCAGGAATTCCTTGCCCACTGCAGCAGCGGCTTCGGCCTTGGCGGCAGCTTCGGCTTGCATCACTTCACGGATCACCTTGAACGCAGCCGACAGGTCGGCTTCGCTGACGCGGCTCTCGGCGCCATTGAAGGCATCGGTCAGGCCGGCAACGATGGCGTCCAGATTAACGCCTGGTGGCGGGTTGTCACGCAGCTGGCCACCCAGCTGGCGGCCGATGCCGTAGCTGACGCGGGTTTCGTCGGTGGACAGATTGAGTTCGGACATGGGCTTGCTCCGCTTGAGGGCGCACTGCATCTGCGCCCTGATGAAAAGGGCGAGCAGCCTAGCACACTGGTGCCGCGCCGAGCAGCTACCAGGCCGAACGCTGGGAAATCGGGACTTTGAGGTCTTCTTCGGGGTGGGTACCCATGCCGCACATCTCGTCTTGCACGGACCAGTGCATCAGGTTCATCGAGACCATCGGGATGGCCTTGAGCAAACCCCGCGCATCCTCCACCGAATGCACGCGCAAGCGCTCCCCACTGGGGCTGGACAGGGGGTGGGCACGGCCCTTGACCCGCGCTTCGAGCAGGTAGTCACCGCCCTCGATGGCGATCAGGTTGAGTTCGTCGACATGGCCAGCCCTGGCCTCGGCGTTGAGCTGCTGCAGGTTCATGGGTGCACCTCGCTGCGGGAACCACGCGTGAGTGCTCATTTTTTGTACAGCCCGCTTTAAAGCACAAGCCTCCGTCGGTCAGAAAGATCGCGGGGCAAGTCGCATCAAGGCGCCGATGCCACTTGCCCCGCGATGGCTGTTGTCCGAGCTGATCAATGCTTGGTGAGGCGATCCAGGTAACCCATGACGAATGCCGAGACGACAAAGGTCATGTGGATGATCACGTACCACATCAGGTATTCGGTGGAGATGTTCTGCGCATCCATGAACACCCGCAGCAAGTGGATCGAAGAAATGGCGACGATGGACGCGGCCACTTTCATCTTCAACGACGAAGAGTCCATCTTGCCCAGCCAGTTGAGCTTCTCCTTGCTCTCGTCGATGTCCAGTTGCGAGACGAAGTTCTCGTAGCCGGAGATCATCACCATCACCAACAGGCCGCCAACCAGCGACATGTCGATCAGCGACAGGATCACCAGGATCAGGTCGGCCTCGGCGAGGGAAAAGACGTTGGGCAGGACATGGATGATTTCCTGGAAGAACTTCAGGGCCAGTGCCAGCAGGCCCAGCGAGAGGCCGAAGTAGATCGGTGCGAGCAGCCAGCGCGAGGCATACATCGCGTTTTCGAGGATACGTTCCATGGACAGTGGGGACTCATAAGGTGACTGGAAAAGCGTGCGCGAGTATAGCCAGCCACCCGTGACAGCAAAAGCCTGCGGCGGCTTGCCGCAGTTAACGACTCACTCGGCGGGAGCAACTGTCTTGTTGTAGGAGCGGCCTTGTGCCACGAAAGGGCTGCGCAGCAGCCCCGGCGCTTTTGCATTCACGCTGAGATCCCGGGGCCGCGCTACGACCCTTTCGCGGCACAAGGCCGCTCCTACAGTGGACGTAGGCTTGCCAGCGATAGCGCCATCACAGGAGTGAGGTCAGGTCTCAGGATGGAACTGATAATCCCCAAGATTGCGGCACCGCTCGCCGTTGATCTTGCGCAGCTGCGCCTGCAGGTGCAGGCACCAGATCTGCGGGTCTTCAGCAACCTGGTAACCATGAAGGGTGAGGCTGTCGACGATGGCATTCATCACCGACTCGGCCACCATCGGGCCATGGAACGGCCCCTGGGCCTTGATCGCCGAGGGTTGTTCGCCGGCCATGCCGGCGGCGAACAGCAAGGTCCACATGCCGTTGTCACCGGCCAGTGGGCGAATGCTGCATTCGATGCGGGTCACCAGGCCCAGGCACTGGCGGGTAAGGCTGAGGTTGCGCATGGCGGCGTCCCCTCTGTGGAGCCCTGTTCAGCCCGACACTCGCAGGCTGTTTCCATCCTGAACCCTGAAGACGTCCTTAAGTTCCACTGTAGCCGACCTACGGAAAAGTTAGAAAACCGGCGCTGAACGGTAGCACTTCGCCGCCAGCGCCGGATTATTGACTTATGCCGGCTTGGCCTGGGCGATCACTTCCTCGAGCCGCTCCTTCTCGGCTTCCTTGATCTCTTCCTCGCTGATCATTTCGGAAATCACCCGCAGGCGCTCGACCACCCGGGCGTTGACGCTGCCTTCGGCGAATTCGCCCTTGTCATCCAGCGCACCGGCCTCCTCGCCTACCAGCAGGCTCAGGGCCTCGTCGGCCTGGCTGACGGCATAGACATGGAAACGTCCGGCCTCGACAGCCTGCAACACGCGCTCGTCGAGCATCAAGGTGGCAACGTTGGCCTTGGGGATGATCACGCCCTGCTCGCCGGTCAGGCCACGAGCCTCGCACAGGCGGAAGAAGCCTTCGATCTTCTCGTTGACCCCACCCACCGCCTGCACTTCGCCAAACTGGTTGATCGAACCGGTGATGGCGAAGCACTGCTTGAGCGGTGTGCGCGACAGCGCCGAAATCAGTGTGCAGGCCTCGCCCAGCGAGGCGCTGTCGCCGTCGACATAACCGTACGACTGCTCCAGAGCGATGCTCGCCGAGATTGCCAGGGGGAATTCCTGGGCGTAGCGGCTACCCAGGTAACCGGTGAGGATCATCACCCCCTTGGAGTGGATCGGCTGGCCCAGGTTGACCTCGCGCTCGATGTCGACGATGCCGCTGCCGCCCGGGTAGACGGTGGCCGAGATCCGCGCCGGCATGCCGAACGCCGAATCACCGACCTCCAGCACGGTCAGGCCGTTGCACTTGCCGATCGCCGCGCCTTCAGTGTCGATCAGGATGATCCCGGCGAGCATGTCGTCGAGCACCCGCTGCGACACCCGCCCGGTACGCGTGGCCTTGGCCTTGAGCGCCCGTTCGATGTGGCCGGCGTCGGTCATGGTTTCATTGGCCAGCTGGCGGACGAAGTCGGCTTCACTGACCAGTTGGAACAGGTCGCCGATACGCGCCGACAGCCGCGACTGGTTTTCTGCCAGGCGCGCGCTGTAGGTGGCCAGCCGCGCCACGGCGTCGCTGGTCAGTGGCGCCATGCCTTCTTCGTTGGTCCGGGTGCGCAACAGCTGGGCGAACTGCTCCAGGCTCTCGTCGACCATGGGCAGGTCTTCGTCGAAGTCGACCAGCACCCGGAACATCTCCTGGAAGTCCGAGTCGTGGTCCTGCAGCGCGTAATACAGCTGGCGCGAACCGATGATCACCAGCTTGACCCCAAGCGGGATCACCTGCGGCGTCAGGCTGACCGTAGCCACGCGCCCCAGCTCGCCCAGTGGCGATTCCATCTTCAGCTTGCGCGACTGCAGGGCGCGCTTGAGTGCATCCCAGACAAAGGGCTCACCGAGCATCTTGTCGGCTTCGAGGATCAGGAAACCGCCATTGGCGCGGTGCAGCGCCCCCGCGCGCAGCTGGCGGTAGGAGGTGTACAGCGCGCCCTGGTCGGTGCTGTATTCGATGCGGCCGAACAGGTTGTCGTAGGTCGGGTGCGGCTCGAACACCACCGGTGCGCCGCCATTGCCGCAATGGCCAACCACCAGGTTGGGGGCGTACTGCTCTTCGAGCATCTTGCGCGCCACGGCGTCGGTCTTGCTGTCATCGACCAGTTGTTCGACCACAGTACGCAGCAGGTTCAACTGCATGGACTGCAGGTAGGCGCAGACCGCCGCGTTTTCGGCGTACTTCTCCGACAGCGGTGCCAGCAGCGGCTGCAGTGCCAGGGTGATGGTTTCTTCGTTGAGCTGGCGCAACTGGTTGTTCGACTCGCGCTTCCACTGCGGCAGGCTGGCCAGTTCTTCGTTCAGGCGCTCTTCGAGCAGGGCGATGTCTTCATGGAACTGCTCGCGCAACGCCTCCGGCAGCTGGGCGAACTCGGCTTCGTCCAGTGCCTTGCCGTCGGCCATGGGGGTGAAGGCGACGTTGCTGCTGTCACGGTACAGGGCCACGTCCTTTTCCAGCGAGGCGCGCTCGATCACGTCCAGGGCACGGTCATAGCGCTGGTTGAAGGCGCGGTCGATGGCGCTCTTCTTCTGCTGGTAGGAAGGGTGCTCGAACACTGCCGGGAACGTGGCCACCAGGTTGTCGATCAGGCCATTCATGTCACTGATGAACGCATGGGCGCTGCCGGCCGGCAGCTCCAGCGCACGCGGCTCGCGGGAGTCCTCGAAATTGTTGACGTACAGCCAGTCGGCCGGCGTGGCCTGGCGCTTGCCTTCAGCTTTGAGGTAGCGCTTCACGAACGAGAAACGGCCGGTGCCGGGCTCGCCCATCACATACACGTTGTAACCGGGGCGCGGCATCGCCACGCCGAACTGCAGGGCCTCGACGGCACGCTCCTGGCCCAGCACACCACGAAACGGCTCCAGATCGTCGGTATTGGAGAAGGCAAACTGTTCAGCGGAGAAACGCCGGGTCAGGGCTTCGGGCGCGAGACGCAGGCGCGAGGCGACAGGATCGGGCATTGGGTTTCCTTACTTCGGCGGGGCGGATGGAAAGCATTCTGGCGCCGCCAGCGCGCCGCTTGCAAGGCTCTGCGGGACTTTATGTCGCAGCCCAACAATGACAATCACGCAAGACATTTTTCGCAATAAACAACGCAACCTTTGGATCGTGCCTAAACTCCAAGCTGCACGGGGGGGTGGCAAGACTTCCCGTACTGGCAAGCGCGTTGCCAGAACCCTGACCATTGGTAATCACTTGAGAACGAGAACAACGCTATGAAACGGATTCTTCTGGGTACCCTGTTCGCCGCTGTCTCTATCAACGCCATGGCCGAAGCGCCGGGAGGCCCGAACTGCGGCTGGGGCAACATGCTGTTCGAGGGCCAGCGCGGCACCCCGGCCCACTTCCTGGCCTCCACCACCAACGGCACATCCGGCAACGCCACCTTCGGCATGACCTCGGGCACCAACGGCTGCTCGACCAAAGCCTCCCTCACCTATGGCGGCAAGTCGTGGTTCGCCATGAATGGCATGATGAACGAACTGTCCGAAGACATGGCCAAGGGCAATGGCGAGGCATTGACCACCTACGCCGTGGTCCTCGGCGTGGCGCCTGAAGACCGCGCGCATTTCGCCGCCGTCACCCACGAGCATTTCCAGCAGATCTTCAGCAGCGCCGACGTCACCGCCGAGACCGTCCACAGCAACACCCTGGCGGTGCTCAAGAGCGACCCGCAACTGGCCAAGTACGCCACCGAGGCATGAGTCCCGCGCCTCCCGCCCCCTTCAGTGGGGCGGGTTTGGCGATTCACCTTCCGGCATCATCAGGATGTAGTTGCCCGACATGCTCAAACGCCTCGCTACCCTGGCGCTGATCGTCAGCGCACCGCTGCACGCCGCACCACAGCTCGACCCGGCCCGCTTGCAACAGCTGGCCGCCACGCCCTACTGGATCGCCCTGGGCCATTACGAAACCGCCAAGCTCGGCGGCTGGCGCAGCTATGTGGACGATAGGCGCTTCTTTCTCGCCGAGGACGGCGCACACCACCCGGACCAGGAGCTCAAGGCCACTGTCGAGGCGCTATACGCCCAGGCGAGCCTGGGCGACAAGCACCCGCAGTGCGTGTTTCCGGCGCGCACTCGCTGGCTGAAGGAACAGCTCGGCCTGACCGACCTGCCGAGGCCGGATTGCCAGGAGTTCGCCACCTGGTACAAGTCGATCGACCCGCACAGCGCGACGCTGATCTTCCCGGCGGCCTACCTCAACAGCCCGTCGTCGATGTTCGGCCACACCTTGCTGCGCATCGACCAGTCCAACACCCGCCGCGACGACACCACGCTGCTCAGCTACGCGATCAACTTCGGCGCCTACATCGAAGGCAGCGACAACAGCATCCTGTACGCCTGGAAAGGCCTGATGGGTGGTTACCCCGGGCTGTTCGCGATCATGCCCTACCAGGAAAAGCTCTCCGAGTACCGCAGCCTGGAGAACCGCGACCTGTGGGAGTACCAGCTGGACCTGACGCCGGAAGAGACCGGGCGCATGGTCGAGCATGTGTGGGAACTCAAGCAGATCAAGTTCGACTATTTCTTCTTCGACGAAAACTGCTCCTACCGCCTGCTTGAACTGCTGCAGGTGGCGCGCCCGAGCCTGGACCTCACCTCGCAGTTCCCTCTGACCGCCATTCCCACCGACACGGTCAAGGCAGTCAAACAGTCCGGGCTGGTGACCGACGTGCGCTATCGCCCGTCGCGCGAGCGCGAACTGCTGGCCCGCGCCGAGCCGCTGGACGCACCGGAAAAGCAGCAGGTACTGGCCCTCAGCGCCAACACCGAACAGTTGCGCAGCCCCGAATTCACCGCCCTGCCCCATGACCGCCAGGCCTTGGTACAAGACGCCGCCTACCGCCTGGAACGCTACCGGGCCAACGGCCAGGAGCGCGACCCGGCCCAGGCCACGCGCAGCTTCGAGCTGCTCAGGGCGATCAATCGTAACCCACCGCCGCCGCTGCAGATCGAGCGCCCCGGCCTGCCGGAGGATGGCCACCAGTCACGCACCTGGCAGTTGGGCGTCGGCACCCGTGATGACCGCGCCTACGCCGAATATGGCCTGCGCATGGCCTACCACGACCTTAACGACAACCTGTACAGCTTCCCCCTCGGCGCGCAGATCGAGATCCTCCAGCTCAAGCTGCGCCAGTACGAAGGCAACGACTGGCAGGTGCAGCGCCTGGACCTGGCCACCATTCGTTCGCTGACGCCGCGCAATGAGCTGCTCAAGCCCTGGTCGTGGCAGGTGGCGGGCGGGCTGGAACGGGTGCCGGGCAAGCATGATGACGAAGTGCTGGTCAGCCACGTCAACGGTGGTGCCGGCGGTACCTGGCAACTGAGTGATGAACTGCTGGGCTTTGCCCTGGGCACGCTGCGCGTGGAGCATCACAACGACTTCGCCGAATTCGTCTCACCGGCGGCCGGCTTCAATGGCGGCCTGTTGTGGCGCAACGGCCTGGGCAACCTGACGCTGGAGGCCAAGGGCGACTACTTCGCCAATGGCGAGGTGCGGCGCAGCGTGAGCCTGAACCAGCAGTGGGAGATCAGCCGGGACCTGGGGTTAAGACTGAGCGCCTCGCGCCAGTTCAGCCATCTGGCCACGGCGCAGAACGAAGTGATGCTGGAGTTGAAGTGGTATCAGTATTGATACCTCGCGGGGCAAGCCCGCTCCCACGCCAGGGCGTGGAAGCGGGCTTGCCCCACCGACTCTTTGACACTGTTTTGACATTGGCCCGACAAACCACCCCCTAGACTCTCCACCATCACTCCAAAGGTCTTGTGGATATGTCGCGGTACTGGCTGGGCCTGTCTGTCCTGTTGCTGTTGGCAGGCTGCGAAACCACTCACGAACAGATGGTCAATCAGGGTTATCCCCCCGCCTACGCCGACGGTTTCCAGGACGGCTGCAGCAGCGGCCGCCAGGCCGCCGGGCTGATGGCCGGCGATTTTCGCAAGGACGTCCCGCGCTACCTGCACAACCGCCAGTACGAAAGCGGCTGGGACGACGGCTTCCGCCAATGCCAGGCCATGCAGAACAGCGAAGAACAGCGCCAGTACCATGACCGCTATTGGGACGAGCGCGACCGCGACTGGCAGCGCGAGAAGGACCAGGGCGCCGCCCGCGCCTATCGCCACAACTGACGTCGCAAACGGACAACCGCTGCAACCCACGACCTGCCACCATGGTCTCCAGCACAAGGAGGCCCCGCATGAGCCGAGCATTCGTCAACGAGGACCAGGCCGCCGCACAGGCTGACCAGCCGGTGGAACGGCGGGTCAGCGACCAGCCCAACTATGTCACTGCCACGGGCCTTGCCCAGTTGCAGCAGCGGGTGGCCGTGCTCAATGCGCGGCGTGGCGAGTTGCAGGCCCAGGGTGAACACGCCGACAAACAACAGTTAGCGGATACCGAACGCGACCTGCGTTACTTCACTGCCCGGGTGCAGAGCGCCCAGGTGGTGCCCGCTGCCACGTCTTCTGAGAAGGTGCAGATTGGCAGCCGGGTGCGGTTTGTCGATGAAGACGGTCGGGAGCATCAGGTGCAACTGGTGGGTGAAGATCAGGCCGATGCAACGCAGGGGTTGATCAACTGGGGATCGCCGCTGGGGCGGGCGCTGCTGGGGGCCGGGCCTGGGGATGAAGTGCTGTGGCGACGACCGGCGGGGGATCAGATGATCGAAGTGGTCGAGATCAAAGGTGAAAGCTGAAATTGCCGGGGCCGTTTCACGGCCCTTTCCGGCCGGTCCGGCGCCCCGGCAAGGCCGCTCCTACAAGGGAATCGCGTTCCTCTGTAGGAGCGGCCTTGTGCCGCGAGCGGGCCGCAAAGCGGCCCCGGCGGTCTCACATCAGACCACGCCCTGCGCCAGCATGGCATCGGCGACTTTGACGAAGCCGGCGATGTTGGCGCCCTTGACGTAGTTGATGCTGCCATCCTCTTCCTGGCCATAGTGCACGCACGCATGGTGGATCGACTGCATGATGTTGTGCAGCTTGCTGTCCACCTCGCCCGCGGTCCACAGCAGGCGCATGGCGTTCTGTGACATCTCAAGGCCCGACACAGCCACGCCGCCGGCGTTGGACGCCTTGCCCGGCGCATAGAGAATGCCGGCCTCGATGAAGATATCCACAGCGTCGAGGGTGGTTGGCATATTGGCGCCTTCGGCCACGCAGATGCAGCCGTTGCGCAGCAGGGTGCGGGCGTCTTCGGCGTTCAGTTCGTTCTGGGTGGCGCACGGCAGGGCGATGTCGCACGGCAAGGCCCATGGCGTCTGGCCCTTGCGGAACTCCAGGCCGTACTGCGTGGCCAGCTCGCTGAGGCGGCCACGCTTGACGTTCTTCAGCTCCATCAGCGCATCCCACTGAGCGTCGCTCAAACCGGCTTCGCAGAACAGCGTGCCTTCGGAGTCGGACAGCGAGATCACCTTGCCACCCAGGTCCATGACCTTGCGCGCGGCGTACTGGGCAACGTTGCCCGAACCCGAGATCGCCACGCGGCGGCCATCGATACGCTTGTCCTGGCGCTTGAGCATCTCTTCGGCGAAATACACGCAGCCAAATCCGGTGGCCTCCGGGCGGATCAGGCTGCCGCCGTAGGTCATGCCCTTGCCGGTCAGCACCGAGGTGAACTGGTTGGCCAGGCGCTTGTACTGGCCGAACATGAAGCCGATCTCGCGTGCGCCCACGCCGATGTCACCAGCCGGCACGTCTAGGTCGGCACCGATGTGGCGGTACAGCTCGCTCATGAACGCCTGGCAGAAGCGCATCACTTCAGCATCGCTCTTGCCCTTCGGGTCGAAGTCCGAACCACCCTTGCCACCGCCCATGGGCAGCGAGGTCAGCGAGTTCTTGAACACCTGCTCGAAGGCCAGGAACTTGAGCACGCCCAGGTTCACCGACGGGTGGAAGCGCAGGCCCCCCTTGTACGGGCCGATAGCGCTGCTCATCTGGATGCGGTAGCCGCGGTTGACCTGGACCTTGCCCTGGTCATCCACCCACGACACGCGAAACAGCACGGCACGCTCGGGCTCGACCATGCGCTCGAGGATGCCCGCCTTGAGGTAGTGAGGGTTGGCTTCGAGGAAGGGCCACAGGCTGCGCAGCACCTCTTCCACTGCCTGGTGGAACTCGGGCTGGGCAGGGTCGCGCTGTTGCAGACGGGCCAGGAAGGCGTCGACAGATTCGATCATGGTAGACATCTCACCAAGAGGGATTGTTTATTGGTTTTTTCGGGAATGTACCAAGAACCAATCGCACTGGAACAGGGCGAGATGTCGTTTTTATGAAATTATTTGGTGCGTTTTCTATAACTGTATACAAACTTGAGTGCTGTTTTGACCTCTTCGCGGGCAAGCCCGCTCCCACAGGGGCGGCGCCACGCTGAACAGCTGCGCTGTACCTGTGGGAGCGGGCTTGCCCGCGAAAAGGCCACTGCCACTTTCCAGCCAGGCACAAAAATGGGGCCCCTGAGGGCCCCATTCTTGTGCAACCAAAACCGGCTTACTGAGCCAGTTTCTTGTGACGCACACGGTGCGGCTGGGCAGCGGCATCGCCCAGGCGCTTCTTGCGATCGGCTTCGTACTCGGTGTAGTTGCCTTCGAAGAACACCACGCTCGAATCGTCTTCGTACGCCAGGATGTGGGTGGCCACACGGTCCAGGAACCAACGATCGTGAGAGATCACGATGGCCGCGCCCGGGAAGTCCAGCAGGGCTTCTTCCAGCGAACGCAGGGTCTCGACATCGAGGTCGTTGGACGGTTCGTCGAGCAGCAGGACGTTGCCGCCCTCTTTCAAGGTCAGGGCCAGGTGCAGGCGGCCACGCTCACCACCGGACAGGTCCTTGACGAACTTCTGCTGGTCGCCACCTTTGAAGTTGAAACGGCCGACGTAGGTGCGCGACGGGATCTCGTAGTTGCCGATCTTGATCATGTCGGAGCCATCGGACACCTGCTGGAACACGGTCTTGCCACCGTCCAGGTCCTCACGGCTCTGGTCGACGCAGGCCAGTTGCACGGTTTCGCCGATCTCGATGCTGCCCGAGTCCGGCTGCTCCTTGCCCATCAGCATGCGGAACAGGGTCGACTTACCGGCACCGTTACCACCGATCACGCCGACGATGGCGCCTTTAGGCATGGCGAACGACAGGTTGTCGATCAGCACGCGGTCGCCGTAGCCTTTGGTGACGTTCTTGAACTCGATGACCTTGTCGCCCAGGCGCGGGCCGGCCGGGATGTAGATTTCGTTGGTCTCGGAACGCTTCTGGAACTCCTGCGACTGCATCTCTTCGAAGCGCTGCAGACGAGCCTTGGATTTGGACTGGCGGGCCTTGGCGCCTTTGCGCACCCACTCCAGTTCCTCTTTCATGGCCTTCTCGTGGGCGCTCTGCTGCTTGGATTCCTGGGCCAGACGGTCCGACTTGGCCTCCAGCCAGCCCGAGTAGTTGCCTTCGTACGGGATGCCGGCGCCGCGGTCCAGTTCGAGGATCCAGCCGGCGACGTTGTCGAGGAAGTAACGGTCGTGGGTGATCGCCACCACGGTGCCGGGGAAGTCGTGCAGGAAGCGCTCAAGCCAAGCCACCGAGTCGGCGTCCAGGTGGTTGGTCGGTTCGTCCAGCAGCAGCATGTCGGGGGCCGACAGCAGCAGGCGGCACAGGGCCACGCGGCGCTTTTCGCCACCGGACAGGTGCTCGATCTTCGCATCCCAGGCCGGCAGGCGCAGGGCGTCGGCGGCGACGTCCAGCTGGCGCTCCAGGTTGTGGCCGTCGGCGGCCTGCAGGATGGCTTCGAGCTTGGCCTGTTCGGCGGCCAGCTTGTCGAAGTCGGCGTCCGGGTCGGCGTAGGCGGCGTAAACCTCATCCAGGCGGGCCTGGGCGTCCTTGATCACGCTGACCGCTTCCTCGACCACCTCACGCACGGTCTTGGTGGGGTCCAGCTGCGGCTCCTGGGGCAGGTAGCCGACGTTGATGTCGGGCATCGGACGGGCTTCGCCGTCGAATTCCTTGTCGACGCCCGCCATGATGCGCAGCAGCGTCGATTTACCCGCGCCGTTCAGGCCAAGCACGCCAATCTTGGCGCCCGGGAAGAACGACAGGGAAATATTCTTGAGAATTTCCCGCTTCGGCGGCACGACCTTGCTCAGCCGATGCATGGTGTAGACGTATTGAGCCAAAACCAAGCCCTCTATCAGATAGGTAAAGACATCGACGTACGCCCGAGGCGGTTGCCCGGGGGATGTGTTTACGGGGTGTCATTGAACAAAGTGGGCCATTCTACGCCAAGTCGTGGCGTTGCACAGATGGGGTAGATGGCAGGCAGGGGCCGCTTTGCGGCTATCGCGGAGCAAGCCCGCTCCCACGGTCATGCTTGTAGGAGCGGGATTACCCTACGATGAGGGGCCTCAGACGTGCGACTGCCTGGCCTTGCCACGCGGCAGGCGGCAACGGTCCGACTGCTCGGCCAGGCGTGCGGCCCAGGCCGACTTGACGCTGAAGCCGCCGCTGCGGGCAGGCTTTTCAACAGCCTTGGCGGCCGGTTTGCTCGCAACCTTGGCGGGTGCGGCAGGTTTGACTACAGCTTGCGCGGCCACCTCGGCGACAGGCTCGGCAGCGGCCTTGGCGGCCTTGGCCGACTTGCGCAGCTCAGCCAGCGACGGCGTCTTGTTCAGGTTGGCAGCCGCCGCGTCCGGCTTGGCCAGCGAGCGCTGGCAGGTCTTGCAGGATACGTCCTCGGCCGCGGCAGTGCTGACCAGGGTCTGACTGCTGCGCCCGCAAGCGGAATCCAGACCATTGGTGGAATAGTGGGTAACCAAAACCTTACTTCTCCGATGCGTTGACTATGAAGCGGCCTGCATTCTCGCACAGGATGCAGGGGCTTGCCGAACCGGCATGACCGGCTGCGCTCACACCCACTGGCACTTTGCCATGTTTGAAGGCATGCTAGGCGGCTTCACATAAGCGGCTTATAGTGCGCCCGACGGCTTGCCTGGCCACGGCATGCGCCGTGCATGCGCCCTCCCTGCCGTCAGCCCAATCGCAGGACCAACGCTTGACCAATCTCACGCATCCGTCACCCCTGCGCCCCGCTGCTGCCAAGGCCGGCACACATCTGCGTGGCTCACTGAAAGGGGCGCTGGCCCTGCTGGCGCTGGTGTTGCTGGGCCTGCTGCTGTGGCAACTGTTCACCCAGTTTCGCCACACCCAGGCCGACCTTCGCCAGCAAAGCCTGACGACCAGCGCGGAACTGGCCGACCATCTGAGCCTGAACATGGCGCTCAAGGCACAGCAAGCGCTGAACCTGGTCCAGCCCTACGTCAAAACCCCGGCGCCTGCCGCCCTGCCGACCCTGCTCGAAACATTGCAGGCTCGCCTGCCTGCCCTGCAGCAAGTGGCCTGGCTGGACAGCAATGGCCAGACCTTGGCCGACACCCAGGCCGCCAGTCACGACCGCCCTTTGATTGACGAGCTGCTGCAACTGAACCAGGGGCGCGCCTTCTTCTATACCAACGCCCCGGACAACAAGATTATCTACCTGCTGCTGCGCCAGCCCGCCGAGCAGGACCGCGGCTACTGGCTGCTGCGCATGAGCCCCGACTACTACAAAGAGCTGGCCCAGCACCTGGATGGTCACGGCCAGCCGTTGTGGTTGCTGGAGAACAGCCGCAACGGCGAGGTGATCGAGCGCCACGGCCCGACCGCCACCAGCGACGAGCCGCTGCAGAGCGTGATGCTGGCCTACATCGACAACAGCAGCTGGCAGCTGCGCGGCCTGTTCGACGCAGGCCTGGCCCGTGGCAAGTTGCTCCCGGCGCTGATCGGCAAATGCGTGCTGGTGCTGTTCTGCGCCTTGCTACCGGTGCTGGCACTGATCAACATGCGCCGCCGCCAGCGTGCCCTGCAGGAAGACCGCCGGCGCTACCAGGAAATCTTCGAGGGCAGCGGTGTCGCCCTGTGCGTGCTCGATCTCTCCAGCCTGCCCGGCCAGCTCGACCGTTACCACCTGCGCAACCGCGCCGCGCTCAAGCACAGCCTGGCCCTGGACCCGAACCTGCGCCGCTCGCTGCTGGCCGAGCTGAAGATCACTGAAATCAACCAGGTCGCCCGTCAGTTGCTCAACGTCGAGTGCAATGAAGGCGCCTGGCAGCGCCTGATCGACGGCAGCGGCAATGGCCTCGACAGCGTTGGCATGCAACTGATCGACGCGCTGATCGAGGAACGCAGCCAGCTCGAACTGGAAGTGCGCCTGCCAGCCCCCCTGGGCGGCGAGCTGCACCTGTGGCTGATGGTGCGCCTGCCGCAGCAACGCCGCGACTACCAGGCGGTAATCCTGAGCATCAGCGACATCACCAGCCGCAAGCAGGTGGAGCTGTCGCTGCTCGAACGCGAGAGCTTCTGGTCGGACGTGGTCCGCACCGTGCCCGACCAGCTTTACGTGCAGGACGTGTACAGCCAGCGGATGATCTTCAGCAATCGCCACCTCGGCCAGACCCTGGGCTACGACCGCGCCGAGCTTGCGCAGATGGGCGAACGTTTCTGGGAGCTGTTGCTGCACCCCGAGGATGCCGAGCATTACCAAGCACTGCGCCGGCAACAACTGGACAGCAACCGTGAACAGTCGTTGCACTGCCAACTGCGTTTCCGCCACCGCGACGGCGGCTGGCGCTGCTACGAAATTCGCGAGCAAGTACTGACCCGCGACAGCGACGGCCTGATCACCCGCATCATCGGTATCGGCAAGGACGTCACCGTGCAGATCGAGGCCAGCGAGTCGCTGCGCGACAGCGAGCAGCGCTACCGCATGCTCGCCGAAAGCATCAGCGACGTGATCTTCTCCACCGACAGCCTGCTGCAGCTCAACTACGTCAGCCCTTCGGTGCAGGCGGTACTCGGCTACGAGGCCGACTGGATCTTCGCCAACGGCTGGCAATCGGTCGTCGCCAACCCGGCCCAGCTCACTGGCGTCTATGGCCTGATGGAGCGGGTCAGCAAGGCCCTCGGCGACCAGCAGCAGCTGGCCCATCTGCGCACCACCCTGCCCACGCAACTGTTCCTGTTCGACTGCCTGCGCGCCGACGGCCGCAAGATCCCCATCGAGCTGCGCCTGGTGCTGGTGTGGGACGAGCATGAGCGCTTCGAGGGCGTGCTTGGCGTCGGCCGCGACATCAGCCAGCAGCGCCGTGCCGAGAAGGACCTGCGCATGGCGGCGACGGTGTTCGAGCACTCTACCTCGGCGATCCTGATTACCGACCCGGCCGGCTACATCGTCCAGGCCAACGAGGCGTTCAGCCGGGTCAGCGGCTATGCGGTCGCCGAAGTGCTCGACCAGTTGCCGGGCATGCTCACCGTCGAACACCAGCAAGATGCCCACCTGGGCTACGTGCTCAAGCAGCTCAACCAGCGCGGCAGCTGGGAGGGCGAAGTGTTCCTCAAGCGCCGCAACGGCGAACATTATCCGGCCTGGGTCGGCATCACCGCGGTACTCGACGACGAAGGCGACCTGGCCAGTTACGTGTGCTTCTTCACCGACATCAGCGAGCGCAAGGCCAGCGAACAGCGCATCCACCGCCTGGCCTACTACGACGCCCTCACCCACCTGCCCAACCGCACGCTGTTCCAGGACCGCCTGTACACCGCCCTGCAGCAGGCGGAGCGGCAAAAGGCCTGGGTGGTGCTGATGTTCCTCGACCTCGACCGTTTCAAGCCGATCAACGACTCCCTCGGCCACGCCGCGGGCGATCGCATGCTCAAGGACATGGCCGAGCGCCTGCTGGCCTGCGTCGACGACGACGACACCGTGGCGCGCATGGGGGGCGATGAATTCACCCTGCTGCTGCAGCCCAGGGCTACCCGCGAACTGGCGCTCAACCGCGCCATCCATGTTGCCGAGAACATCCTCGGCAGCCTGGTGACCCCGTTCGTGCTGGAGAACCGCGAGTTCTTCGTCACCGCCAGCATCGGCATCGCCCTCAGCCCACAGGACGGCAGCGAGCTGAGCCAGTTGATGAAGAACGCCGACACCGCCATGTACCACGCCAAGGAGCGCGGCAAGAACAACTTCCAGTTCTACCAGGCGGACATGAACGCCAGCGCCCTGGAGCGCCTGGAGCTGGAGAGCGACCTGCGCCACGCCCTGGAGCAGAACGAGTTCATCCTCTATTACCAGCCGCAGTTCAGCGGCGACGGCAAGCGCCTGACCGGCGCCGAGGCGCTGCTGCGCTGGCGCCACCCGACCCGTGGCCTGGTACCGCCGGGCGACTTCATCCCGGTGATCGAGGAACTGGGGCTGGTGGTGGACGTCGGCGACTGGGTGCTGCGCGAGGCCAGCCGCCAGCTCAAGGCCTGGCATGTGGCCAAGGTGCGGGTGCCGAAAGTGTCGGTGAACATCTCTGCCCGGCAGTTCTCCGATGGCCAGCTTGGCACGCGCATCGCCACCATCCTGGAAGAGACCGGCCTGCCGCCGGCATGCCTGGAGCTGGAACTGACCGAAAGCATCCTGATGCGCGAGGTCCACGAGGCCATGCAGATCCTCGACAGCCTCAAGAACCTTGGCCTGAGCATCGCGGTAGACGACTTCGGCACCGGTTACTCGTCGCTCAACTACCTCAAGCAGTTCCCCATCGACGTGTTGAAGATCGACCGCACCTTCGTCGATGGCTTGCCCGAAGGCGAACAGGACGCGCAGATCGCCCGGGCGATCATCGCCATGGCCCACAGCCTCAACCTGGCGGTGATCGCCGAAGGTGTGGAGACCCATGAGCAACTGGAATTCCTGCGCGAGCATGGGTGCGACGAGGTGCAGGGCTACCTGTTCGGCCGGCCGATGCCGGCCAACCAGTTCGAGGCGCAGTTCAGCAACGAGACGTTGTTCATGTTCCAGTAAGTCGATGTCGGCAGTCCTGTGGAAGCGGGTTTATCGAAGCGTCGAACCGCCGCGAACACCGGCGAAGCCGGTGCCATGCACCGCGCTGGCTGCTTCGCGGGTAACCCCCTCCCACAGGGTCGGCGGCGCGGCGCAGGTCCGCCTTGAAAAACGGACCTTTGAGTCAACTCCTCCACCCCGCCCAGCCCAGTCACCACGCGGCCTGCAACATGAGCCCCATTGGTCCGCGACTTGATGCCACTTCATATGCCAGGCGCGAATCAATCGGTTAGAATGCCCCCCCAATCCAGCCCGATCCTTGAGGACCGCCATGTTCAGCCGTGATTTGACCATTGCCAAGTACGACGCCGAGCTCTTCGAAGCCATGCAGCAAGAAGCCCTGCGCCAGGAAGAGCATATCGAGCTGATCGCTTCGGAAAACTACACTAGCCCCGCCGTCATGGAAGCCCAGGGTTCGGTACTGACCAACAAGTACGCCGAAGGCTACCCAGGCAAGCGCTACTACGGTGGTTGCGAGTACGTCGACGTGGTCGAGCAACTGGCCATCGACCGCGCCAAAGAACTGTTCGGCGCCGACTACGCCAACGTCCAGCCGCACGCCGGCTCCCAGGCCAACGCCGCCGTCTACCTGGCGCTGCTGTCGGCCGGTGACACCATCCTGGGCATGAGCCTGGCCCACGGTGGCCACCTGACCCACGGTGCTTCGGTAAGCTCGTCGGGCAAGCTGTACAACGCCATCCAGTACGGCATCGACGGCAACGGCCTGATCGACTACGACGAAGTCGAGCGCCTGGCGGTCGAGCACAAGCCGAAGATGATCGTTGCCGGCTTCTCGGCCTACTCGCAGGTACTGGACTTCGCCCGCTTCCGCGAAATCGCCGACAAGGTCGGTGCCTACCTGTTCGTCGACATGGCCCACGTTGCCGGCCTGGTTGCCGCTGGCGTATACCCGAACCCGGTGCCGTTCGCCGACGTGGTCACCACCACTACCCACAAGACCTTGCGCGGTCCACGTGGCGGCCTGATCCTGGCCCGTGCCAACGCCGACATCGAGAAGAAGCTGAACTCCGCCGTCTTCCCAGGCGCCCAGGGCGGCCCGCTGGAGCACGTCATCGCCGCCAAGGCGATCTGCTTCAAGGAAGCCCTGCAGCCTGAGTTCAAGGCTTACCAGCAGCAAGTGGTGAAGAACGCCCAGGCCATGGCCTCGGTGTTCATCGAGCGCGGTTTCGACGTGGTTTCCGGCGGCACCCAGAACCACCTGTTCCTGCTGTCGCTGATCAAGCAGGAAATCTCCGGTAAGGACGCCGACGCAGCCCTGGGCAAGGCCTTCATCACCGTCAACAAGAACTCGGTACCGAACGACCCACGTTCGCCGTTCGTCACCTCGGGCCTGCGCTTCGGCACCCCGGCCGTGACCACTCGTGGCTTCAAAGAAGCCGAGTGCAAAGAGCTGGCCGGCTGGATCTGCGACATCCTGGCTGACCTGAACAACGAAGCGGTGATCGACGCCGTGCGTGAGAAGGTCAAGGCCATCTGCAAGAAGCTGCCGGTGTACGGCAACTGATCGGCGGTTGCCTGATGTGAAAAAGCCCGGCTTGATGCCGGGCTTTTTTGTGGGTGCTTGGCGAGCGTCATGCGGCGCTCGACCTCATGGGCAAAACAACTGTCACGGCACACAGCTAGTGGTCTCCACGCCAATCCCGGTCAATAACTGCGCGAGTCCAGGCGTTGTGAGGCTACGTCGAGTATTGATGCATGACAGCGCTTGATGGTTTGTATCAGCTGCCAGATGAGCACCCGTTTCAACGCTGGCCCCAACACCGCCTCAGCCAAACCCTCTTCCAAAAGGAAGTCATCGAAATTTGACCCGATGTGACGATTCATTTGACCCACTCTCACGAAGACATTGAGGCGGAGAAAATGCCGCCATAAGACGGCATTAACAAGTCAGACGCTTCTGACTGCCCCATCACTCAAAGCCTCGAAACCTGCCCGGATCTTCTCCTCTGGCAGCTCATCGCCGATAAACACCATCACGCTTTCTCGTCCCTCGCCTTCCTTCCACTCGGCATCCCAGTCAAAGCCGTACAGCTTGAGCACTCCCTGGAACACCAAACGGCGATCTTCACCCGCGATACTCAGCACGCCTTTGTAACGCAGAAGCTGTTTGCCGTGCTCTTCCAGCAACTCGTTCATGAAGTCACTGAGCCGGTCGATGTCCAGCGGTGTATCGGTGCGCAGCACCAGGGTGGCGATGCGGTCCGGGGTCGCGGGCTTGAGCACCGGGCGCAGGCTCGGTTTCAGGCTGATGCCCAGGTCCGGGTTGAGGTTGAAGCCCCGCACATCGAGCAGTTCGGCCAAGTCGATACGCCCATGCTCGACCACGCGGATCGCCGCCCGGCCGTTGATGCGGGCCAGGCGCTCGCCCAGGGCCTGCACCGCCGCAGGTTCGGCCAGGTCTGTCTTGCTCAGCAGCAGGCGGTCGGCAAAGCCGACCTGGGCCTGGGCAATGGCCTGGGTCAGGTGCAGTTCGGCATGCACGGCATCGACCAGGGTGATGATGCCGTCGAGCACGTAGCGCTCACGCAGCTCTTCATCGATAAAGAAGGTCTGCGCCACCGGCGCCGGGTCGGCAAGGCCGGTGCACTCGATCACCAGGCGGTCGAAGGCGATCTCGCCGGCATCCAGGCGCTCCAGCAGCAGGTACAGGGCGCGGGTCAGGTCGCCATGGATGCTGCAGCACACGCAGCCGTTGGCCAGGGTCATGACCTGTACCGGTTCGTCGCCCAGCAGTTGGCTGTCGATGCCGGCCTCGCTGAACTCGTTTTCGATCACGGCGATCTTCAGGCCGTGCTCGGCCTTGAGCATGTGTTTGAGCAGGGTGGTCTTGCCGGCGCCGAGGAAGCCGGTCAGCACGGTAACGGGAATCGGCGTTTGCACGCGGTTGTCTCCTGGAGCTGAAAACGAAAGTGGGAGCCCGGTTGCCCGGGCTCCCACTGATTCACACGTGTCGCGGGTTCAACAGCACTTGGGCCCGGACTTGCCACCATAACGCGCTTCCTGGCGTTCGCGGAAGAACGCCTCGTAGCTCATCACCGGCTTGTCCGGGTGCTTGGTCTGCATGTGCTCGACGTAGTTGTCGTAGTCGGGCATGCCGACCATCAGGCGGGCTGCCTGCCCCAGGTACTTACCCAGTCGACTCAAGTCGTTGAACATCGCGGCATTCCTCTCAAGCGTCAGGCAAAGCCTGGAACGGGGTTTCCTTGTCGCTGCGCTCCTTGCGGCCCCAGGCGGCATAGCCGACCTTGAGGGCGAAGAACAGGATGCTGAACACCACCAGCAGGAACAGGATCGTCAGGCCGGCGTTGGTGTAGGCGTTGAAGATCACGTGCTGCATCTGGCCGATGTCCTTGGCCGGGGCCAGCACCTGGCCTGCGTCCAGGGCGGTGCTGTACTTCTTGGCCAGAGCCAGGAAGCCAACGGCCGGGTTCGGGTCGAACAGCTTGATCAGGCCCGCGGCGGTGGTGCAGATCAGCAGCCAGACAGCCGGCACCAGGGTGACCCAGATGTAGCGCTGGCGCTTCATCTTGATCAGCACCACGGTACCGAGCATCAGGGCGATACCGGCCAGCATCTGGTTGGAGATACCGAACAGCGGCCACAAGGTGTTGATACCACCCAGCGGATCGATCACGCCCTGATACAGCAGGTAGCCCCACATCGCCACGCAACCGGCGGTGGCGAGCAGGTTGGCGCCCCACGACTCGGTGCGCTTGAGCGCCGGCACGAAGCTGCCCAGCAGGTCCTGCAGCATGAAGCGCCCGGCACGGGTACCGGCGTCCACGGCGGTCAGGATGAACAGCGCTTCGAACAGGATCGCGAAGTGGTACCAGAACGCCATGGTGTTCTCACCCGGCAGTACCTGGTGCAGGATCTGCGCGATACCCACCGCCAGCGTTGGCGCACCCCCGGCACGGGCCAGGATGGTGTGTTCGCCGATGTCACGGGCGGTGGCTTCAAGCTGCTCGGGGGTGATCATGAAGCCCCAGCTGCTGACCGTTTGCGCCACCGAGACGACGTCGGCACCGACCACTGCAGCCGGGCTGTTCATGGCGAAGTACACGCCCGGCTCGATCACCGAAGCGGCCACCATGGCCATGATGGCGACGAACGACTCCATCAGCATGCCGCCGTAGCCGATGTAACGGGCGTTGGTTTCGTTGTCCAGCAGCTTGGGCGTGGTCCCCGAGGAGATCAGCGCGTGGAAGCCGGACACCGCGCCGCAGGCGATGGTGATGAACAGGAACGGGAACAGGGTGCCCTTCCACACCGGGCCCGTGCCGTCGGTGAACTGGGTCAGCGCCGGCATTTTCAGCTCGGGAGCGATGATCAGGATACCGATGGCCAGGCCAACGATGGTGCCGATCTTGAGGAAGGTCGACAGGTAGTCGCGCGGCGCCAGCACCAGCCATACCGGCAGCACGGCGGCGACGAAACCGTAACCGACCAGCATCCAGGTGATCTGTACGCCGGTGAAGGTGAAGGCCGGGCCCCAGACCGGATCCGCGGCGATCTGGCCCCCCAGCCAGATCGACAGCAGCAACAGCACCACGCCGATGACCGAGATCTCGCCGATGCGGCCCGGGCGGATGTAGCGCATGTAGATGCCCATGAACATCGCGATCGGGATGGTCGCCATTACCGTGAACATGCCCCACGGGCTCTCGGCCAGGGCCTTGACCACGATCAGCGCCAGCACCGCGAGGATGATGATCATGATCAGGAAGCAGCCGAACAGGGCGATGGTGCCCGGGATGCGGCCCATCTCCTCGCGGACCATATCACCCAGCGAGCGGCCGTTGCGGCGGGTGGAGAGGAACAGGACCATGAAGTCCTGTACCGCGCCAGCCAGCACCACGCCGGCGATCAGCCACAGCGTGCCGGGCAGGTAGCCCATCTGCGCGGCGAGCACCGGGCCCACAAGCGGGCCGGCGCCGGCAATGGCGGCGAAGTGGTGGCCGAAGAGAATGTGCTTGTTGGTCGGGACGTAGTCCAGGCCATCGTTGTTGAGTACCGCGGGCGTGGCCCGGCGGGGATCCAGTTGCATCACCTTGGTGGCGATGAACAGGCTGTAGTAGCGGTAGGCAACCAGGTAGATGGCCACTGCCGCGACCACGATCCACAAGGCGTTGATTGCCTCGCCGCGCCGCAGGGCTACCACACCCAGCGCGCAGGCCCCTATGACTGCCAGCGCCAGCCACGGAATGTGGCGTAGCAGGCTATTATTGTTGTTCATGGTTTACTTCCAGCTGGTGGATTGGAAAGACCGCCCATCGAGTCTAGGGCGTGTCATCGCTCATTGCCATAGCTGACATGCTGGTCTAGAGCCTCTACGACCAATTGGTAATGCCGTACGCAACTCAATAACTATAGTCAGGCTGTACAGCGGAGAACCTTCCATGAGCGATCACGACGAACGCCGCCGTTTCCAACGCATCGACTTCGACGCCCCCACCGAACTTCGCCAGGGCGACCGGCGCTGGCCTGTCAAGTTGCTCGACCTTTCACTCAAGGGCCTGTTGATCGAGCGCCCCACCCCTTGGGATGCCGACCCCTCTCAGGATTTCGACGCGATCATCCACCTCGACGCGCACAACCACGTGCAGATGCAGGTCGAGTTACGCCATGAGGAATCGAAGCGCCTGGGCTTCATCTGCCTCTATATCGACGTCGATTCGATGACCCATCTGCACCGTTTGGTGGAATTGAACGTGGCCGACAGCACCGAAATGATGCGCGAGCTGCGTGAATTGATCGAATAATAAAATCTCTTAGCCTGCTAACAAATCGAACAGAGAGTGTTTCCTGTCTACCCAGACAGCTTTGTGCGGGCCCCATTCGACCTTGTACACACCCATCTACTTCAGCATTTAACGAGTTGGAACGCATTCTGCATCCAGAAAAGGCGCACCCTGGAGGCACGGCTGTGCGCGTCAGGATCAAAATATTGTATACAATTTTGATGGCAATCGAATCCACATGCTGTCTACAGTAGTGCCACAACAATAAATGCTGAGAGCCTGCTCCATGACTACGTCCCCTAGCACGTCTCCCACCCAACGCCCAGAGGATGAAAACCTCGGGCTTGGCGCCAACCTGGCCTACGGCCTGCAGCACGTTCTGACCATGTATGGCGGGATCGTCGCGGTACCGCTGATCCTCGGCCAGGCGGCTGGCCTGGCCCCCGCCGAAATCGGCCTGCTGATCGCGGCTTCGTTGTTCGCGGGGGGGCTGGCGACGCTGCTGCAAACCCTCGGCCTGCCGTTCTTCGGTTGCCAGCTGCCCTTGGTGCAGGGCGTTTCGTTTGCCGGTGTGGCGACCATGGGGGCTATTCTCGGCAGCCAGGGCGGCGGGGGTTTGCCAGCGGTGCTGGGTGCGGTCATGGCCGCCTCGCTGATCGGTTTCCTGATCACCCCGGTGTTCTCGCGCATCACCAAGTTCTTCCCGCCGCTGGTGACCGGTATCGTCATCACCACCATCGGCCTCACCCTGATGCCCGTCGCGGCGCGCTGGGTGATGGGCGGCAACAGCGCTTCGCCGGAGTTCGGCAGCGTGGCCAACATTGGCCTGGCGGCGCTGACCTTCGCCATCGTCCTGTTGCTGAGCAAGCTGGGCAGCGCGACCATCTCGCGGCTGTCGATCCTGCTGGCCATGGTGGCAGGCACCCTGATCGCCTGGGCACTGGGCATGACCGACTTCAGCAAGGTCACCGAAGGCCCGATCTTCGCCTTCCCCACCCCCTTCCACTTCGGCATGCCGACCTTCCACATCGCCGCGATCCTGTCGATGTGCATCGTGATCATGGTGACCCTGGTCGAGACCTCGGCCGACATCCTCGCGGTCGGTGAAATCATCGACACCAAGGTCGACTCCAAACGCCTGGGCAACGGCCTGCGCGCCGACATGGCATCGAGCATCCTGGCGCCGATCTTCGGTTCGTTCACCCAGAGCGCCTTCGCCCAGAACGTGGGCCTGGTGGCCGTGACCGGGGTCAAGAGCCGCTACGTGGTCGCCACCGGCGGTGTGATCCTGGTGGTGCTCGGCCTGCTGCCGATCATGGGCCGCATCATCGCCGCGGTCCCCACCCCGGTCCTCGGCGGCGCCGGCATCGTGCTGTTCGGTACCGTGGCCGCCAGTGGTATCCGCACCCTGTCGAAGGTCAACTACAAGAACAACGTCAACCTGATCATCGTCGCCGCCTCGCTGGGCTTCGGCATGATCCCGATCGCCGCGCCGAACTTCTACCACAACTTCCCGAGCTGGTTCGAAACCATCTTCCACTCCGGCATCAGCTCGGCGGCGATCATGGCCATCCTGCTCAACCTGATGTTCAACCACTTCACCACCGGCAACTCGGAAAACCAGTCGGTGTTCGCCGCAGCCTACGAGCGCACCATCCAGTACTCGGACATCTCGTGCCTGCGCGATGGCGACTACTTCAAGGATGGCAAGCTGTTCGATGCCGAGGGCAACGAAGTGCCGGTCATGGAGCTGGACGAGCATGGCAACGAAGCGCCCAGGCGCAAGGCCGTTGCCGAGCACTGATCGCTGAATGAGGCGATCACGCAGGGGAGCCGACGCGCATCGTCGGCTCCCCTTTTTTGTGGCTGTCGATCAGCCGTGGGCGGCGAAGTAGCCGTTCAGCGCATTCAGGTCCCCGGCATCCAGCACCCCCGCCAGGTAGCGCAGTTTCAGCCACGCCCGCAGGTAGTCGTAGCGCGCCTGCGCCAGGTCACGGCGAGCGCTGTAGAGCTGCTGCTCGGCATCCAGCACATCCAGGTTGACCCGCTCGCCGCCCGCCACGCTCTTGCGCGTGGCTTCCACCAGCGCGCCCGCCGCGTTCACCGCCAGGTCATAGGCACGGATCTTCGCCGTGCTGCTGGCACACAGATTGAACTGCCGGCGCAACTGATTGACGGTGTCGCGCAACTGGGCGTCGAGTTCGAAACCCGCGGCATTGCGCTGGGCCTGCGCCTGGCGCACAGAGGCCGACACCCCGCCGCCAGCAAACAGCGGCATGCTCAGTTGCAGGCCGATGCTGTCGGTGTCGTAGCGCTGGTTGTAGCTGCTTTCGGAGCTGGAGCTGGAAACGCCGCTGCTGGCATAGGCACTCAATGACGGCAGGTGCCCGGCGCGCTGGCGCTCGACGTTATGTTCGGCCACCTCCAGGCCATGGCGCTGGCTGGCCAGCTCGGCGTTGTGGGCCACGGCCAGGTCGCGCCAGGGCTCGAAGCGTGCCGGTATCAGTGGCTGGACCGTGAAACGCGCCGCCAGCGGCGCCAGGTCCTCGACCGTCACAGGCTCGCCGATGATCGCCTGCAGCGCCTGCAGCGCGGCATCGAGGTTATCACCGGCCTCGATCTCCTGGGCCTGGGCCAGCTCGTAGCGGGCGCGGGTTTCCAGCAGGTCGGTGCGGGTCCCCTCGCCGCCCTTGAGCAAGCGTTCATTGAGTGTCAGCTGCTCGGCATAGGTGCGCCGCTGGGCCTGGGCCAGGCCGATCTGTTCGTTGGCGAACAACGCCTCGCTGTAGGCCTGGAACAGGCGCACCACCAGCTCCTGGCCGCGCCCGCGCAAGCGCTCGTCGGCCAGCGCCGCCTGGGCCACGCCCTGGCGGTAGGCACTCCAGGCGGCGTAGTCGAACAGCGGTTGCTCCAGGGTCAACGTCGAGCTGTAGCTGCGGTAGTCGCGCTGGGTGGTGACGTTGCCGAACGGGCTGCGCTGGGTCACCTCGGAGTCGTTGCGGGCGCGGTTGTAGCGGTAGGACAGCTTGGGCAGCAGGCCGGCACGGCCGATCGCCAGGTTCTCCACGCCGGCGGCGCGCTCGGCGATCGCCCCCTGCCAGGCCGGGTCGTTACGCAGGGCCAGGGCATAGGCATCGCCCAGGTCAAGCGCCTGCGCCGGCAGGCTGGCAGCGATCAGCATGGGCAGGGCAAGGCGGGCAAACAACGGCATCCGCATCACTCCTCCGCCAGGGCGACATGCACCCGGTCGGCCAACGGTTTGAACAGGTAGTTGAGCAGCGAACGCTCACCGGTGCGCACGAAGGCCTCCACCGGCATGCCCGGGCGAATGTCCAGCCCCGCCAACTGCTGCAGGCCCTGCTCGCTGACCTTGATGCGCACCTGGTAGTAGGGGTGCTGGGTCTTTTCATCGACCAGCCGATCGGCCGACACCAGGCTCACTTCCCCCTCCACCCTGGGCGTGGTGCTCTGGTTGAAGGCGGCGAACATCAGCTCCACCGGCAGCCCCGGGCGCAGGCGGTCGACCATCTCCACCGGGGCCCGGGCATCGACCAGCAGCGGCGCACCGGCCGGCACGATTTCCATCAACTGCTGACCACGGGCGATCACCCCGCCATTGGTGAACACACTCAACCCCACCACCGTGCCGGCCACCGGGGCGCGCACCTGGGTGTGGGCCAGCTCGAACTCGGCGCTGCGCAGGCGATTGCCCAGGTCCTCGGCGCTGGCTTGCAGTTCGGCCAACTGCTGACGCACCTCGTTCTGGAACTCCTGCTGGCGCTGGCCGATGCGCAGCTTGAGCTCCAGCACCTGGCGCCGGGTACGGCCGATCGAGCCCAGGTCCTCGGCGATCGAGCCGTTGACCTGGGCCAGCAGCCGTTCATTGTCGAGCAGCCGGTTACGGGGGATGTAGCCATCCCGGGCCAGGTCGCGCAGGCCACGCAGTTGCTCGTCGAGGGCCTCGCGCTGGGCCTGCTTGCTGGCCAGCGAACCCTGCAAGCCCTGCAACGACGCTTCGGCGCCGGCGATGCCTTCGCGCATGCCACCAAGCTCCATGTCCAATGCGCGGGCACGGCTGCCCCGCAGCTGGCGTTGCCCCTCCAGGGCCGCCGCCACCCACGGCGTGCCGGCCTCGGCCTGCAGATCCTCGGGGAACGCCAGGCCCTGCGCACCGTCACGCTCGGCCAGCAACCGCGCCTCACCGGCGCGGGCGTTGACGTACTGCACCCGCAGCGAACCGACCTGGGCCTGGGCCTGGGTCGGGTCCATGCGCAGCAGCACCTGGCCGGCGCTGACCGGTTCGCCATCGCGCACCAGCAGTTGCTCGATCACCCCGCCGGTGGGGTGTTGCACCGCCTGCTTGCTGCCGGCCACCACCACGTTGCCGGTCACCGGCACGCCTTTGTCCAGCGGCGCCAGCGCAGCCCACAGCAGGAAGCCGCCAAAGCCGGCCAGCACCAGCCAGCGCCCCACCCGAGCGGGGCGATGTTCGCTGAGGCTGAGCACGTTGTCGGGGTCGGCGGGCACATCGGTCTTGCGGTTGAAAACGGCATGTACGGTCATGAAGTCAGGCTCTTGGCTGGCCGAAGCTGGCGCTCAGGCCAAAGGGCGGGCGTGTGGCGGGGGCGGCGGCGACCGGCGCCGGGCGGGCAGCGCGTTGCAGGTCCTGCAGCACGCGGGCGGTCGGCCCGTAGGCTTGCAGCTGGCCGTTCTGCAACATCAGCAGATTGTCCAGGCCCGCCAGCAACGACGACTTGTGGGTGATCAGGATCAACGTGCGCTTGTGCGCTCGCAGCTTGCCGACGGCCTCGAGCAGCGCCTGCTCACCGGCCTCATCGAGGTTCGAGTTGGGCTCGTCGAGCACGATCAACGCCGGCAACCCGTACAGCGCGCGGGCCAGGCCAATGCGCTGGCGCTGGCCACCGGACAGCCCGCTGCCGCCCTCGCCCAGCACCGTGTCATAGGCAGCCGGCAGCTTGAGGATCATCTCGTGAACACCGGCCATCTGCGCGGCGGCCACCACCTGCTGGGCGTCCACCGGGCCCAGGCGGGCGATATTGTCGGCAATGCTGCCGGCGAACAGCTGCACATCCTGCGGCAGGTAGCCAATGTGCCGGCCCAGCGCCTGGCGCTCCCACACCCGCAGGTCGGCACCGTCCAGACGCACCTTGCCGGTAGACGGCGTGGCAGCACCCACCAACAAACGGGACAGGGTCGACTTGCCCGACCCCGACGGGCCGATGATGCCCAGCGACTCGCCGGCGGCCAGGTCGAAGCCCAGGTTGTTCAGACAAGGCCGGTTGCTGCCCGGCTGCAGCGTGCCTACTTGCTCCACCGTTAGCCTGCCCTGCGGCGCCGGCAGGGGCATGCCCGCCGGGCGTGGCGGTTGCGTGCGCAACAGCTCGCTCAGGCGCAGGTAGGCCTGGCGGGCACCGCTCCATTGGCGCCAGGCGCCGATCAACTGGTCGATCGGCGCCAGCACCCGGGCCATGAGGATGGAGCCGGCGATCATCATGCCGGGGGTGATCAACTGCTCGATCGCAAGCCAGGCGCCCAGCCCCAGCACCAGCGACTGCAAGGCCAGGCGCACGGTCTTGGACACCGCGCTGACGGCCGCGGTGCGCTCGCTGCCCAGGTTCTGTCGGGCCAGGAAACCATGGTGCAGGCGCGCCCAGCGCTGGCGCACCGCGCCCAGCATGCCCATGGCTTCGATCACCTCGGCATTGCGCAGGTTGGCGCTGGCCTCGAGGCCAGCCTGCTGGGACAGCTCGCCCGCTTCGGCGAACGGGGCCTTGGTCAGGCGTTCGTTGACCCAGGCCAGCACTGTCAGCAACACCGCGCCTACCAGCGCCATCAGGCCCAGCCACGGGCTGAACATGAAAATCACCAGCAGGTACACCGGGAACCAGGGTGCGTCGAAGAAGGCGTACAGCGCCTGGCCGGTGGCGAACTGGCGCAGGCTGGTCAGGTCGGCGAGCATCTGCCCGGCCGCGCCCTTGTGCCCCGCCAGGCTGGCCGCATGGGCGGCGTCGAACACCCGCGGGTTGAGGCCCATGTCCATCCGCGTGCCCAGGCGCACCACCACCTGGCTGCGCAGCCACTCCAGCACGCCCATGAAGGCGAACAGCCCCAGCACCAGCAGGCTGAGCATGAGCAGCGTCATCTCGTTGCGCGACGACAGGACCCGGTCATACACCTGCAGCATGTACAGCGCCGGCGCCAGCATCAGCAGGTTGATCACCGCCGTGAACAGGGCGACGTTGGCGAGGCCGGCACGGCAGGCCTTGAGCGCCTGCAGCACTTCGTTGGCCGCGGCGGGAGCGGTTCGCATTCGTTGGAAACCTCACAGGGTGCGCCGACCGGCGATTGCTTTGTGCCCGTCGACGCCACAGAATTCGCACCACCGCAGCCTGGGCCCGGCAAAGACACGGGCTGCGGGGTAAATGCATCAGATCAGCGAATGGCGGGGTGACCTTCCATTCGCTTTTTCATGCCTGCGCTCAGGCCGCCAGGGCCAGGTCTTCCGGCAGCGCCTGCACGCCAACGGCTTCGGCCGAGGCCGCGACCGGGCCAGCCGCCAGGGCGGTGTTGATCTGGGCGAAGGTGTTGTTGGTAGACACGCCGTAGTCGGCCAGCAGGTTGTCCAGCACGGTTTCCAGGCCGGCGGTCTTGCCCTGCATCAGGTTGTAGATCACGTTGTGCACGTCGTTGCCTGCACGGCCGGCACCTTGGGCGGCGTTCAGGTCCAGGCCGTCGAAGCTCACGGCCAGCGACTGCACGCTGTAGTTGCCGCTGGCATCACGCAGCAGGGTGTTGCCGAGGGTCACGGTGTCCAGTTCGCCGTACAGGTAGTGGTTCTGGTTGTCGCCGGCCGGCAGCGACGAGTTCCAGACATAGTGCAGGCCGGTCGGGGTATCGCTTTCGGCGATCACGGCGAAGTTCGAACCGTTGGTGCCACGAATGGCGTACTGGCTGCCATCGGTGCCGCCCTCGTTGAAGCCGCCGGTGTTGCTGGCGTTGTGCGCGGCGGTCTTGAAACCGGTGGCCCAGGCCGAGAGGTACTGGTCAACGGTGTAGTTGGCAAAAGAAGCCGCGTAGGTAACGGACAGAGTCATTGCATTTCCTCGTTGCGTTGCAGTTGAGAGCGAAGGCGTTAAACGCCTTCGTGTTGCCCGACAGTGGGCGAACCTGGTGAATCAGAAACGGTACTCGAGCATGCCGGAGAGGGTCCGGCCACGGGCCAGGGACAGGTTGTTGGCATCGCCCATGGCCACGAAGTAGGCCTCGTCGGTGACGTTTTCCAACGACAGGGCGATGTTCAGCTGCGGGGTTGCCCAGTAGCTGGCATACAGGTCGTAAACTTTGTATTCCGGCCAGCGGGCCTTCTCCAGGTTGCCGTAGCCCTGGCTGTTGAGGTGCTCGCCCCGGCCCGCGCTGTAGCGCAGGCGGGCGCCGACATCGAGGGTGTTGTCGAAAAAACGCAGGCCGGTGGTCAACGCGCCACGGTCGGACGGCATGTAGGCGGCATTGCCCATGATCTCGCCACAGCTGACCTGGTCATTGATCGCCTGGCCTTCGCTGAAGTTGTAGGCCGGCAGGGTCACCGGGAGCGGGAAGCCACCGAAGTCGATCACCGTGTCTATCATGCCGGCGTCGTTGCGCTGCACACCGCCGCCCATGTACAGCTGCTTGGAGCAGAACTCGTTGCTGCCAATCATGTGGGTGTAGCTGAGCTGGGTGTAGAAACGGCCGTTGTCGTAGTCGAGCGAGTACTCCACACCACGGAAGTTGGTGCCTTCGAGGTTGTTGGTGTAGGCGCTGTTGCCCAGCGACAGCCCGGTGATATCGGTGCCGGGCAGGTCAACGCTGTAGTCGAGGTACGAGAAGTTCTCGATGCGCGTATCGAAATACGCCACCTTCACGCCGAGGCGGTCACCGTCGCGAAACAGCGACTCCTTGAAGATGTTGAAACCGGCCTCCCAGTTGTGCGACTGCTCGGGCTTGAGGAATGGGTTGGGGTACACCAGTTCGTTGCCACCCCCGTGCGGTTTGCCGCTCATGAACGCCTCGGTCACCGCGGGTGGGCGCCAGCCGCGGCCCCAGCGGGTGTAGAGCTGCAACCAGTCCAGCCCCGGTTTGACGCCGATGCCGAAGGTCGGCGAGAAGCGCCCCTCCTCACGCTCGACGTCATAGGCAAACTCGGTGCGTTCACGCGGCACGTCCACACCGGTGACGCCGACCGGGTAGGCCCAGGTGGTGAACCCGGTCTTGCCGGTCAGGCGGTAGCGGTCGTAACGCAGGCCGGCGTCCAGGGTCAGCCAGCCGTCATGTTCGAACGACAGGTTGCCGAACAGGCTGCCCATGGCTCGCTTGCCTTCCGGGTCGGCACCGGCAATGAAGGGGTTGTCCCGTTCACTCGGCGCGGGGATGCGCTCGCTGCTCGGCTTGAAGGTATCCAGGAACAGTTCGGTGCCGTAGTTGAAGCTCAGCAGGTTGCTCTGGCCGAAATAGAAGCGCGAGGTGTTCTGCGCCTGCAGGCCCCAGGTGTCGGTCTGGAAGTGATCGTTGTAGTCGGCGTAGAAGTTGCCGCTGCCGACGCTGGCCGTGTTGCTGTTGTTCCAGCGGTCCTGGCGGGTGGTGACGAAATACAGCTTGGCCTTGAAGTCGATCAGGTCGTTGTCCGGCGAGTAGCTGTAGTCGAGCCCGACGTTCTTCGCGTTGATGTCGCTGCTGGCGGTGCGCCGGTAATAGAACGAATTGAGGTCGGAGGCCAGCCAGGTCCAGGCGTCCTTGCTGTCGGTGTCGGTTTCCATGTAGCTCAGTTGCAGGCGCTGGTCTTCGGGCAGGTTCAGGCCCACCTTGATCAGGTTCGAGCGGGTCACCGTGCCCATGTCGCCGACTTCGGACTCGATCCAGTTGTCCCAGGCCCGCGGGAACAACTTGCGCAGGCGCATCTCGGTGCCCAGGTTGTCCTTGTTGTTGGTGCCGGCGCGGTAGTTGCCGAAGTGCCGCTCGCTCATGCCCAGCAGCAGGTCGCCCACGTCGTTGCCGAAGGCGAAGACGCCACTGCCGTTGAAATAGGTGCCGTTGCCCAGCTCACCGATACCGTGCCCGGCCCGAATCCGGCCACCCATCTCCTTGCCCGGGCCGAGGAACTCGGCGGCTTGCAGGGTGTTGAAGCTGGCGATGCCGCCGAGCACACCCGCGCCGCCCATGCCGGACTGGCTGCCCTTCTCGATCTCGACGTTGCTGACGAACTCCGGGTCGATGTACATCGTGCCGTTGCGTTGCTGGTGGCCGTTGACACTGAAATTCTGGCGCATGCCGTCGATGTTCATGTTGACCCGGCCGTAGTCCTGCACGCCGCGAATGTTCACCGACAGGCCAGGGTCGCGCTGGTTGACCGCGGTGTACACCCCGGCGGTCTGCTCGAGCATGTCGGCGGCGTGGCGCGGCGGGCGCTTGTCGATCTGATCACGGGTGATCACGCTGGCCGAACGTGGCGCCTGGTACACCCAGTCACCGTCACGGCTGGACTCGACCTGGGTGACGCCCAGTTCCATGGCCACACCGGACTCTTCCAGTCGCTCCAGGCCCACCTGGCCGGCAGCGCTGAAGTGGTAGCGCACCGGCATGTTGCGCAGCAGCAGGCGCAGGCCTTCTTCCACGCTGTAGCCACCGCGCAGCCCTTCGCTGTACAGGCCGACCAGCTTGCGGCTGTCGTAGAACACCTGCACGCCGGACTGTTCGGCATAGGCCAGCACGGCGCTGTCCAGGGGCTGGGCGGGAATGTCGAACTGCACCAGGCTGCGGCTTGTGCTGTTCGGCGACGTGGCGGCCTGGGCCAGACCGATCCCCATCGGCAGGCTCAAGGCGCCGATGGCCAGGCTGCCGGCCAGGGCGATGCGGCTCAGGGGCCGACGTGGTGGTAGGGGTTGCGTGCTCACTGCGCGTCTCGTCTTCTGTTGGCGATTTCTAGTAATGAAAATCAATCTCAACAATCAGACGTGCGGCACAGGAAAACTCAGTAACGCGAATTGAAAGTTTTTTTCAGCGGCTCAATAGATCAGCGTCAAACCCGGCAACTGCAGGCGTTCGGCCTTGAGTTCGGCAGTGAGCACATCGGCTGCCGCCTCGAGGTTGTCGAGGCGAAACACGCCACTGACCTGACGCTGCGCCAGGGCCGAGTCGACCACCAGCAGGCGCCCGTCACGGTAGCGATTGAGCCGCTCGACCACCTCGGCCAGCGGCTGGCGCTCGAACACCAGCACCCCACGCTGCCAGTCGGTGGCCCGTTGCAGGTCGCGCCCTGGCCACAGCCGGACGCCATGGGCCTGGTCGTAGCGCAGCGCCTGGCCCTGCTGCAACAGCTGGCTGGTCAGGCCTTGTGCCGGCGCTGCTTGCAGCTTCACTTCGACACTGTGTTCGAGCATGCCGACCCAACCGCCCTCGCCCGCCATGCCGACCACGAACCGCGTGCCCAGGGCCTGCGTGCTGGCACCGGCATAATCGACCACGAACGGCCGCGGTTCGGCGGCCGTGACCGGTGCTGCGCTGAACACCGCATCGCCAGCCAGCAAACGCACCCGCCGCTGCTGGCCATCGAAAGCCAGCTGCAAGGCGCTGCGGCTGTCGAGATCGACCAGGCTGCCATCGGGCAAGGTCACCCGACGCACCTCGCCAGCGCCGGTGACATAGTCCGCGCGCCAGTCCAGCAGCAGGCCGGGCCCCTGCTCGAGGCCAAGGATCGCCAGCAGCACCAGCGCGCTACAGGCCACGGCCCGCCGTACCCGCGAAACCCTGCGCCGACCAGGCGTGCGCAAACTGCGAGCTGGCGGCGGCGCGCGGCGCGGCGCGGCAGCGGGTGCAAGGCCCGCCAGCTGCCCCAGGTCGCTCCAGGTTGCCTGCGCGAAGGCGAAGGCCTGGGCGTGGCGCGGGTCACTCGCGCACCACTGCTCCAGCGCCTGCTGCTGCACACTGCTCAGGGGGCCGGCGCCTTGCAGCACCACCCACTCGGCGGCCTGCTCGCGGATGGCTTGCTCGTTCTGGCTGCTCACACGGTTCTCTCGCGATCTGGTTATGTCTGGGCTGACGTCTGAAGCGGCGTTTGTCAGTAAACCGTTGGTCATTCGGCTTCCTGCAGGCACTGCATCACATAGGCCAGGGCCTTGGCCAGATGCTTCTGCACGGAGCTGTCGGAAATACCCAGGTGACGCGCGACTTCGGCGTGGGTCATGCCCTCCAGGCGATTGAGGCGAAACACCTGCCGGGTACGTTCGGGCAACGCCTCGAGGATCGCCTGCAAGCGGCGCAGGTGCTGGATGCGGGCCGCCTGCTCGTCGAGCCCGGGGCCGTCCTCGATGATGCCTTCCAGCGCTTCGTGGGGGACCAGATCGGTCTTGCGCCGCTGCTGCTGGCGCACATGATCGACCATCAGGTTATGGGCCGTTCGGTACAGGTAGGCCTGGGCATTGTCGATGCGGTCGGCCTGCTGCTGCTCGGCCAGGCGCAGGAAACTGTCCTGCACCAGGTCGGCGGCCAGCTGCGGGTCGCGCACCTTGCGCGAAAGCATGGCCTGCAGGTTTTTCGCGTGCTTGAGGAACAGCCGCTTGAGGTCGAACTCCGCCACACGCACTCCATACGATGGTCGCAAGGTGGCGGCATGCTACTAGCTATTGAGAATCACTTGCAAGAAGACGACTACTCGAACAAGGCATCCAAGGCCTGTTCCAGACGGGTCACGGCAATCACCTCAAGCCCCGGCGGCGCCTCTTTTGGCGCATTGCCCTTGGGCACGATGGCGCGCTTGAAGCCATGCTTGGCGGCTTCTTTGAGGCGCTCCTGGCCGCTGGGTACCGGGCGAACCTCGCCAGACAGGCCGATCTCGCCGAACACCAGCAGGCCGTGGGTCAGCGGCCGGTTGCGCAGGCTCGACATCACCGCCGCCAGCAACGCCAGGTCAGAGGCGGTCTCCAGCACCTTGACCCCGCCGACCACGTTGAGGAACACGTCCTGGTCATGGGTGGGGATGCTGCCGTGACGGTGCAGTACCGCCAACAGCATGGCCAGCCGGTTCTGGTCCAGGCCCAGGGTCACTCGCCGTGGGTTGGCCAGGTGGCTGTCGTCGACCAGTGCCTGCACCTCCACCAACATCGGCCGCGTACCTTCCCAGGTGGCCATCACCACACTGCCGGGCACCTCGTCCTGGGTGCGGTTGAGGAAGATTGCCGAAGGGTTGGAGACTTCCTTCAGACCGCGATCGGTCATGCCGAACACGCCCAGCTCGTTGACGGCGCCGAAGCGGTTCTTCACCGCCCGCAGCAGGCGCAGGCGCCCGTCCGACTCGCCCTCGAAATACAGCACGGTGTCGACCATGTGCTCCAGCACACGCGGGCCGGCCAGCGAACCTTCCTTGGTAACGTGGCCGACCAGGAAGATCGCCGTGCCGCTCTGCTTGGCATAGCGCACCAGCAGCGCCGCGCTTTCGCGCACCTGGGCCACGCCGCCCGGCGCCGATTGCAGCTGTTCGGTGAAGATGGTCTGGATCGAGTCGATCACCATCACCCGCGGCTTTTCCTGGCGGGCCGTGGCGATGATCGCCTCGATGCAGGTTTCGGTCATCACCTTGAGCTGGTCCTGGGGCAGGCCCAGGCGCCGCGAACGCATGGCCACCTGCTGCTGCGACTCTTCGCCGGTGACGTACAACGCCGGCATCTGCGTGGCGATGTTGCACAGGGTTTGCAGCAGGATGGTCGATTTGCCGATGCCCGGGTCGCCACCGATCAACACCACTGAACCATCGACCAAGCCGCCGCCGAGTACGCGGTCAAGCTCGGTGCTGCTGGTGGTGAAGCGCGGGATCTCTTCGACGCTGACCTCGGCGAGGGTCTTGATCTGCGCCTGCTGCCCGGCCCAGCCGGCACGGCCGCTGGGGGCCGCCGCGCCACCGCTTTCGATCATGGTCTCGACCAGGGTGTTCCAGGCACCGCACTCGCCGCACTGGCCGGCCCATTTGGGGAAGGTCGCGCCACATTCGGTGCAGCCATACAAACGCTTGGCCTTGGCCATGGGCACAGTCTCCTGGAAAAAACCGCCATGATAGCCGAAGCCGGACGTGTCCCGAACGCGTCGAAAGGCGACAAAACTATTCGTTCTAACCGCAGTCAGTAGCCCTGATTGCCACGCATGAAGCGTTTTAGTGGCTTACACTGCGTCTACCTCACCATTTGTTACAAGGAAATCGAACATGGGCATGCTCAGTGAGTTCAAGGCCTTCGCCGTCAAAGGAAATGTCGTGGACATGGCCGTCGGTATCATCATCGGCGCCGCCTTCGGCAAGATTGTCTCGTCGTTCGTCGGCGACGTGATCATGCCCCCCATCGGCCTGCTGATCGGCGGCGTGGACTTCAGTGACCTGGCCATTACCCTCAAGGCTGCCGAGGGTGACGTACCGGCCGTGATGCTGGCCTACGGCAAGTTCATCCAGACCATCCTCGACTTCATCATCGTCGCTTTCGCCATCTTCATGGGCGTGAAGGCGATCAACCGCCTCAAGCGCGAAGAGGCCGTGGCGCCGAGCGCACCACCGGTACCGAGCGCCGAAGAGACGCTGCTGACCGAGATCCGCGACCTGCTCAAGGCCCAAAATCAGAAATAGAACTGCAAGCTGCAAGCTGCAAGCGGTGTGGGCCAACACGCGCTGCACTCCCACTTGAAGCTTGCAGCTTGAATCTCGCAGCTACCAATAGTTCTCCACCGCGACCTGGCCGGGCCGCTTGCTCAGGCTCAATTGCAAGTCACGCGCTTTGAGCACCTTGCGCGTCTCATCGATCATGTCCGGGTTGCCGCACAGCATGATCCGCGAATGCTCGGTGGACAGTTCCAACCCGGCCGCCCGCTCGAGCTCGCCGTTCTCGATCAGCGTGGTGATCCGCGCATTCAACGCCCCCGGGTGCGTCTCTCGGGTCACCACCGGAATGAACTGCAACTTGCCGGCGAACTCGGCCAGGTAGTCGCGTTGCTCAAGCCCGGCGATCTCCTCCACATAGGCCAGCTCCTTCGCCTCGCGCACCGAGTACACCAGCTTGATGTTGTCGAAACGCTCCCAGGCCTCGAAGTCCTGCAGGATCGACATGAACGGTGCGATCCCGGTGCCGGTGGCCAGCAGCCACAGGTCACGGCCCCCGATGAAGCGGTCGAGGGTCAGGTAGCCGAACGCCTGGCGGTCGATCAGCAAGGTGTCGCCCGCGCCCAGCCGGCTGAGCTCGCTGGTGAACTCACCACCGGGCACCACGATGGAAAAGAAGTCGAGGAATTCGTCGTGCGGGGCGCTGACCATCGAGTAGGCGCGCCACACCACGCTGCCATCGGCCTTGGTCACGCCCAGGCGAGCGAACTGCCCGGAGCGGAAGCGAAAGCCCGGGTCACGGCTGACCCGCAGGCTGAACAGGTTCGGCGTCAGGGGCTGAACATCGAGCAGGGTCTGGCGGGTGAACTTGTCGGCGCTGGCGGTCATGACGGGCTCCATAAATCAGATGCGCCAAGTGTCTCGCAAAGCGCCGGGGATAAACACCACCGGTTTGTAGGGCATCGCTTCTGGCTGACAAAAAGTTGCGCAAGAAGCGTGACAGCTATAGCAAAAAAACCCAGCACGGAACGAGGACTTTTCCTACACTTGGCCCGTGCAGTCCGGTCATTGGATCCATCGGATTTCAGGAGCTCCATCAATGTCACTGTGGCACAGCGAACAGCTTCAGCAGTTGCTGGGGGAGCACGACCCCGACAGATTGTTCCTCCACGCGGTCGAGATGGTGCAGGCACTCGGTTTGGAGTTCGTCGGCCTGTCGACCCACATGCATTTCGCAGGTAAAGCCCCCGAAGTGTGTTTCCGGAGCAACTATCCGGACGAATGGCACCAGACTTACGTACAGCAGTTCATTGCCAGCGATCCGGCTTCCTGCGAATGCCGCAAGACCACCCTGCCGCTGTTGTGGAGCGACGAGCTGTTCAAAGAGATGCCCCAGTTGCGCGAGGCGGCCTGCGGCCATGGCCTGCGCCATGGCTGGACGCAATCGTTGTTCGATCAACTGCACAACGAAAGCCAGCTGCACGTCGCCCGACGAGTCGGCGAGATTCGCCCAGACGAACTCTATGAGAACGGCGCACACATCATGTGGCTGTGCCAGGTGCTTCATGCCGCCGTGAGCGAACAGCACATGGCCAGCGAGGGGCACTACCCGCCACTGAGCAAACGTGAACTGGAAGTCATGAAGTGGTCATCCGAAGGCAAGATAGCCGAGGATGTCGCCAAGATCCTTTCGCTATCCACCAGCACGGTAAACTTTCACATCCGCAGCGTCATCGCCAAGACCAACAGCAGCAACAAAGTGGCAGCCATCGTCAATGTCTTCCGCCAAGGCCTGCTGTAACCCCCCTCGAAGTGTAAAGCCCTGTAGAATCGCGCACCTCAAGCCCGTCGCACGCCGCGACGGCCAGATCCGCGCCGAGCCGTACCCATGCCCCTGTTCAACAGCCCCTTCGCCGACCTCGACCTGATCCGCCAGCCGGAACAGGCCAATGACCCGCTGCTGGCCTTCGACGCCGCCGACCAGTACCTGCTGGAGCACCTGGCTGCACAGGCGCCGGCCGCTGGCAGCCGGGTGCTGGTGCTCAACGACAGCTTTGGCGCCCTGGCCGCCAGCCTGGCCGGCACGCTGGACGTTACCAGCAGCGGCGACTCGCACCTGGCGCGCATGGCGTTGGAGAAGAACCTGGCAGGCAATGGCAAGCCGTTCGATGCCGTGCCTTTCGTACCCGCCAGTGATCACTGGCAAGGGCCATTCGATCGTGTGTTGGTGCGTGTGCCGAAAACCCTGGCCCTGCTCGAAGAGCAACTGATCCGCCTGCAGGGCCACCTGGCCCCCGGCGCCCAAGTGATTGCCGGCGCCATGATCAAGCACCTGCCCCGTGCGGCCGGCGACCTGATGGAAAAATACATCGGCCCGGTCCAGGCCTCGCTGGCCCAGAAGAAAGCACGCCTGCTCACCGCCACCGTCGCCGAGCGCCCGCTCGCCCAGTCCCCCTACCCCAGCCGCTATCGCCTCGACACACCGGCACTGGAGCTGGTCAACCACGCCAACGTATTCTGCCGCGAAGGCCTGGACATCGGCACCCGCGCCTTCCTGCCGCACCTGCCACGCGACCTGGGCCGCGCCCGGGTGGCGGACCTGGGGTGCGGCAACGGCGTACTGGCCATCGCCAGCGCCCTGGCAAACCCTGATGCGCAGTACACCCTGGTGGACGAGTCGTACATGGCAGTGCAATCGGCCCGTGACAACTGGCAGGCCGCGCTGGGCGAGCGTGACGTGCTGATCCAGGCGGCGGATGGCCTGGCAGGGTTTGAGAAACAGTCGCTGGACGTGGTGCTGTGCAACCCGCCGTTCCACCAGCAGCAGGTGGTCGGCGATTTCCTCGCCTGGCGCATGTTCCAGCAGGCGCGGGAGGCGCTGGAGGTGGGGGGCGCGTTGTACATCGTCGGCAACCGGCACCTGGGCTATCACAGCAAGCTGGCGCGGTTGTTCAGAGGTGTGGAGCAAGTGGCGGCGACGCCGAAGTTCGTAGTGCTCAAGGCCCGCAAGTAATGTAAACCCGGTGGCCACGTGGGAGCGGCGTACCGCTGCTCCCACGTTCTGGACAGTCCCCGAGAAGTTGGACAGATCAGCCAGCGGCTTGGGCTCTGTACTCGACAAACTTTGAGTGTTTTGCAACCTAGCATTTTTGCCAGTAGAAATTTTTACTGTCAGTCATGAATATCTTGCTTGAAGCGTAAAGCGGGAAATTATCATGATACATACGCCGGGAAAATTAATTGACACATTGCGTGGCATGTCGCGGCCTGGTGCCTTCTCTTACTCACCTTATGGTTACGCTCCTCGGTCATCGAGTCTGCTCGGTTTCAATGGCGAGCGACTAGATCCTTGCACCCGTAGTTACCTACTTGGAAACGGCTATCGACTATTCAACCCTACACTAATTCGATTTAGTTCGCCGGACAGTGCAAGTCCGTTCGAGCACGGTGGATTGAATCCATATGGTTACTGCAAAGGAGATCCAATAAATACAAAAGATCCGAGCGGGCATGCTCCAATGCCAAAGCACATGAACCGGTATGCGCCCCGATATGTGCCCCGATACACAACCCGATATGCGCCCCGATATGTGCCCCGATACACAACCCGATATGCGCCCCAAAATTCACCTCGATATGTGCCCCAATATGCACCCCGATATGCGCCCCGACATGTGTCCCAAGATGTGCCCCAAGATGTGCCCCAAGGTTATGATTTTGTGGGGTATCACGGTAGTACGCTAACGCATCAAAGCTCATTGGAAGTGAGCGTTGAGCCGATGTCAAATCCTTATACTAATCACGGGGACGGGTTTTACTTTACGCAACGCTATAATCTGGCTTGGAGTTATGCTCGAAGAACAGCTAGGCGGGAAGGGAGGGCATCAACGCCGCACGTATTTGGAGTGTATGTAAAAAACTTTAGAGGACTGAAGGCGGGAACAGAAATCGTTAATCTCTGGGATGGCAGTGATGAACGCGTCATGGAAAGCTATTTGATTCGTGAGCCAGCATTTAATCAAGTGATAGTGCGGAAAGCAGCTGGCTTTTCCCCTCTTCGTAGAAATTCGTTTGTCGAATATCCGAGCCCTCATCCTCACCACACTCGGTAGCTGAGGTAACTGTTTTGCTGGCTTAGGTTCTGTTTGAAAACCTTCTAAACCTCGCCGGAGCCTCTGGAAGCCTGATTTTCCGTAAAGCTATCGCTTTTTTTTGGCGAAGGAGCTTGAAGCGCTCGGTGTACTTGCCCATAAATCCCCCAAGGGTTGGATTGGCGTCCAACGTCTTGGGGGCAGTCCATTCCCCGCGATGGTTTCGCCGCAGGCTCAGTGCGTGCTCAGCCCCGCCGCATTCATGAACATGCGCATGCCATAAGCCACCACCCCAAGCGCCGCGACACTCAGCGCCCAGATCAGCACCAGCCAGCCCAGGCGTTGCCACAACGGTTTCTTCTGTTCGACATCCATCATGGCGCGCTCCTAGTGATAGCCATCGTCATGGGTCACCTTGCCGCGGAACACGTAGTAGCTCCAGTAGGTGTACCCAAGGATGAACGGCAGGATGAACAGCGTGCCCACCAGCATGAAGCCCTGGCTCTGCGGCGGCGCGGCGGCGTCCCAGATGCTGATCGACGGCGGGATGATGTTCGGCCACAGGCTGATCCCCAAGCCGCTGTAGCCAAGGAAGATCAGCACCAGGGTCAGCAGGAACGGCGTGTAGTGCGCGTTGCGCGCCACCGCACGCAGCAGCCCGTAGAAGGTCACCAGCACCAGCAGCGGCACCGGCATGAACCACACCAGGTTAGGCATGCTGAACCAGCGGTCGGCGATCTGCGGGTAGGCGATCGGCGTCCACAGGCTGACGATGCCGATCACCGCCAACAACACCAGCGCCAGTGGCCGCGCCATGTCGTGCATTTTCTGCTGCAGCGGCCCTTCGGTTTTCATGATCAGCCAGGTGCAGCCCAGCAGGGTGTAGGCGACGATCAGACCCAGGCCAGAGAACAGGGTGAACGGTGTCAGCCAGTCCAGGTAGCCGCCGACGAACTTGCGGTCGACCACCTTGAAGCCTTCGATGAAGGCCCCCAGGGCCACGCCCTGGAAGAAGGTGGCCACCAGCGAACCCCAGATGAACGCCTTGTCCCAGATATGCCGCTTGTTGGCCCGCGCCTTGAAGCGGAACTCGAAGGCTACGCCACGGAAGATCAGGCCCACCAGCATCAGGATCAGCGGCAGGTACAGCGCCTCCAGCACCACCGAGTAGGCCAGCGGGAAGGCGCCAAACAGCGCGGCGCCCCCCAGCACCAACCAGGTTTCGTTGCCGTCCCAGACCGGGGCGACGGTGTTCATCATCACATCACGGTCACGCTCGTCCTGGACGAACGGGAAGAGCATGCCGATCCCAAGGTCGAAACCGTCCATCACCACGTACATCATCACGCCGAAGATGATGATCACGGCCCAGATCAGCGGAAGATCGATACCCATCTCAGTTCCCCTCGCTCAGGCGGGTGGAGGTGGCCTCATGGCCATCATCGGCGGCGGACAGTGGCCGCGCCGGCGTACGTTGCTGGCCAGGGCCACCCGGGGTGTGCTCCTCGCCTTCGCCGGTTTTCGGCCCCTTGCGCACCAGGCGCATCATGTAGCCGATGCCGGTACCGAACAGGGCGAAGTACACCACCACGAACATCACCAGGGTGAAACCGAGCTGCGCGTAACTGTGGTTGGACACCCCGTCGGCGGTGCGCATCAGCCCGTAGACCACCCACGGCTGGCGGCCAATCTCGGTGGTGAACCAGCCGGCGAGGATGGCGATCAGCCCCGACGGGCCCATCCACAGGGTCAGGTAAAGGAACGGCCGTGAGCTGTACAGCGTGCCGCGCTTACGCAGCCACACACTCCACAGGCCCACGAAGATCATCAGCATGCCCAGGCCGACCATGACCCGGAACGACCAGAACACGATGGTCGAGTTGGGCCGGTCCTCAGGTGGGAACTCCTTCATGGCCGGCACTTGCTTGTCCAGGCTGTGGGTGAGGATCAGGCTGCCCAGGGCCGGGATCTCGATCTTGTAGCGTGTGGTTTCGGCTTTCATGTCCGGGATGCCGAACAGGATCAGCGGGGTGGGCTCGCCCGGTTTGTTCTCCCAGTGGCCCTCGATGGCCGCGATCTTCACCGGCTGGTGCTTGAGGGTGTTGAGGCCGTGGAAGTCACCGATCACCGCCTGGATCGGCGCGACGACCAGCGCCATCCACATGGCCATCGACAGCATCTTGCGCACCGCCGGGTTATCCCGGCCACGCAGCAGGTGCCAGGCCGCCGAGGCGCCGACGAAGAACGCCGTGGCGACGAAGGCGGCGGTGGCCATGTGCATCAGCCGGTAGGGGAAGGACGGGTTGAAGATCACCGCGAACCAGTCCACCGGGATCACCTGGCCATTGACGATCTCGTAGCCCTGTGGGGTCTGCATCCAGCTGTTGGACGCCAGGATCCAGAAGGTCGAGACCAGGGTACCGAGCGCCACCATGCAGGTGGCGAAGAAGTGCAGGCCGCGGCCGACACGGTTCCAGCCGAACAGCATGACGCCCAGGAAGCCGGCCTCGAGGAAGAAGGCCGTCAGCACCTCGTAGGTCAGCAAGGGGCCGGTGATGGAACCTGCGAAGTCGGAGAACTGGCTCCAGTTGGTGCCGAACTGATAAGCCATGACCAGCCCGGAGACCACGCCCATGCCAAAGTTGACGGCGAAGATCTTCGACCAGAAGTGGTAGAGGTCACGGTAGGTGTTGTTGCCGGTCTTGAGCCAAAGGCCCTCGAGAACCGCCAGGTAGCTCGCCAGGCCAATGGTGATGGCCGGGAACAGAATGTGAAAGGACACGGTAAAGGCAAACTGGATTCGGGCGAGCTCTAGGGCTTCTAATCCGAACATGGTGCTTCCTCTTCAGATAATCCGGCGTCCAGGCTGGTGGCCCTTGTCGCCCACTGCCCCCACAGTGATCGAGTGCGGCTCGTTGGAATTGTTCTGTTCGATCGCAGGGATTCCGGCCCGAGGGCCAAATTCGTTGCATCTGGAACGATTGATCCAGGTCAACGAATGTCTGGAAGCATAGTCCCGAATCAAGTGACCAGATGTGTGGTTGATTGCCGCGTGACCCGTTGTCCCACCCCCTTTTCCGGGCGCTGAAAAACTGTCCACCTCGACATTCAGCAACTAATTGTTACAAACAGATGCTACTCTGCAGACCCCTCTATTGCCGAGGTTACAGGCCTGCCGATGTCCGACTCTGCCCCGCAATTGCTGCGTCATCACCGCCCTTTCATGGCTTTTTGGCTGGCCCGCGTTTTCACCGCCAGCGGCTTCCAGATGCTCACCGTGGCCATCGGCTGGCACCTCTACCAGTTGACCGGCAACGTGCTCGACCTGGGCCTGGTCGGGCTGGTGGAATTTGCCCCGCGCGTGCTGTTCATGCTGCACACCGGGCACGTTGCCGACCGCTATGACCGGCGCAAGGTCGCCGCCCTGTGCCAGACCTTGCAGGCGCTGATCGCCCTGGCGCTGGCCCTTGGCAGCGCCACCGACAACGTCAGCCGCGAGCTGATCTTCGTGCTGGCCTTCCTGCTGGGCGCCACCCGCTCGTTCGAGATGCCGGCCACCCAGGCGCTGCTGCCCAACGTGGTGCCGCCGGGGCTGTTCCCCCGCGCGGTGGCGGCGTCTGCCTCGGCGACCCAGTCGGCGACCATCATCGCCCCGGCGGTCGGCGGTTTCCTGTATGCCTTCGGCAGCATCTGGGTGTATGCCCCGACCGTGATCCTGTACGTGATCGCCTGCCTGCTCATGCTCAGCCTCGACGCCCGCCAGCAACCCCTCCAGCAAGGCCGCGCCAGCCTTGAGTCGCTGCTGGCCGGCATCCGCTTCATCCGCAGCCGCCCGGACATCCTCGGCGCCATCTCGCTGGACCTGTTCGCCGTACTGCTGGGGGGGGCCACCGCGCTGCTGCCGGTGTTCGCCAAGGACATCCTGCTCACTGGCGCCTGGGGCCTGGGCCTGCTGCGCTCGGCCCCGGCGGTGGGGGCGTTGCTGATGTCGCTGTGGCTGGCGCGCTTCCCGGTAGAACGCAAGGTGGGGCTGGTCATGTTCACGGCGGTAGGGGTGTTCGGCGTGGCGACTATCGCCTTCGGCTTGAGCACCTCGTTCTGGTTCTCCCTGGCGGTGCTGGTGGTGCTGGGTGCGGCGGACATGATCAGCATGGTCATCCGTGGCGCCTTCGTGCAGCTGGAAACGCCGGATGAAATGCGCGGCCGGGTAAGTGCGGTGAACGGGCTGTTCATCGGCGCCTCGAACCAGCTCGGCGAGTTCGAATCGGGGCTCACCGCGCACTGGTTTGGCACAGTGCCCGCCGTGGTGCTGGGCGGCGTGGGCACGCTGGTGGTGACCGGGGTGTGGATGAAACTGTTCCCGACCCTGACCCACCGCGACCGCTTGCACAACGGTTGATCGTTCGCCTGGCCCGCGAACCTGACCCGATCACCCACCCCAACGGCCATAGGCCCCCGCCCCCCATGCTGGTATGATGCGCGGCTTTTTTGCGCCCCACGCAAAACCACGGCATCCGGTACGGTCTGTGCTTTGCTGTTGGGGACGATACATTCACGGCGCGAGGCGCCCTGGGAGCAGGCATGCTGGAAAGGCTGTTTCAACTAAAGGCACACAACACCAACGTGCGCACCGAGATTCTCGCGGGCGTCACCACCTTCCTGGCCATGGCCTACATCCTGTTCGTCAACCCGAGCATCCTCGGCGAGACCGGCATGGACAAGGGCGCGATCTTCGTCGCCACCTGCCTGGCCGCGGCCATCGGCTCGGTGACCATGGGCATCATCGCCAACTACCCGATCGCCCTGGCGCCGGGCATGGGCCTGAACGCCTTCTTCACCTACACCGTGGTCCTGCACATGGGCCACACCTGGCAGGTGGCGCTGGGTGCGGTGTTCCTGTCCGCCGTGCTGTTCTTCCTGCTGTCGATCTTCCGCATCCGCGAATGGATCGTGAACAGCATCCCGCTGCCGCTGCGCTCGGCCATCGCCGCCGGTATTGGCCTGTTTCTGGCGCTGATCGCCCTGCATAACGCCGGCATCGTCGTCGATAACCAGGCCACCCTGGTGGGCCTGGGCGACCTCAAGCAGCCGGCGCCGATCCTCGCCACCCTGGGCTTCTTCCTGATCGTTGCCCTCGAGGCGATGAAAGTGCGTGGCGCGGTGCTGATCGGCATCCTCGCCGTGACCGTGGCCTCGATCGCCATGGGCGTCACCCCCTTCGGTGGCGTGGTGTCGATGCCGCCGTCGCTGGCGCCGACTTTCCTGCAGCTGGACATCAAGGGCGCCCTGGACGTCGGCCTGATCAGCGTGATCTTCGCCTTCCTGTTCGTCGACCTGTTCGACAACTCCGGCACCCTGATCGGCGTGGCCAAGCGCGCCGGCCTGATGGGCAAGGACGGCCACATGCCGAAGATGGGCCGCGCCCTGATCGCCGACAGCACCGCCGCCATGGCCGGCTCGCTGCTGGGCACCTCGACCACCACCAGCTACATCGAATCCGCCGCTGGCGTCAGTGCCGGTGGCCGCACCGGCCTGACCGCCATCGTCGTGGCCATCCTGTTCCTGCTGGCGCTGTTCTTCGCCCCGCTGGCCGGCAGCGTGCCCGCCTTCGCCACCGCCCCGGCGCTGCTGTTCGTCGCCGTACTGATGGCCTCGGGCCTGGCCGAGATCAACTGGGATGACGTCACCGAAGCCGCACCGGTGGTGGTCACCGCCCTGGCCATGCCGCTGACCTACTCGATCGCCAACGGCATCGCCTTCGGCTTCATCGCCTGGACTGCCATCAAGCTGCTGTCCGGCCGTCGCCAGGACCTGAACCCGGCGCTGGTGATCCTGTCCATTCTGTTTGTCATCAAGCTGGGCTGGTTCAACGCATGAGTGCCGTTTTCGACCCCACGCAATACGACGCGCAACTGGCGGCCAAGGTCGCCCGCCTGCGCGAGCTGCTGGCGCCGTTCGGCGCCCCGGAACCTGCGGTGTTCGACTCGCCGCGCGAGCACTACCGCCTGCGCGCCGAGTTCCGCCTGTGGCGCGAGGACGGCCAGCGCCATTACGCGATGTTCGCCCCGGGCGAGAAGCACAAAGCGATCCTGATCGACGACTTCCCCATCGCCAGCCAGCGCATCAACGAACTGATGCCACGCCTGAAGGCCGCCTGGCAGGGCAATGAGGCGCTGAACAACCGCCTGTTCCAGGTGGAGTTCCTCACCACCCTGGCCGGCGATGCCATGGTCACCCTGTGCTACCACCGCCCGCTGGACGACGCCTGGGAAGCCGCTGCGCAGCAGCTGGCCAGCGAGCTGAATGTGAGCGTGATCGGCCGCTCCAAGGGCAAGCGCCTGGTGATCGGCCGTGACTACGCGGTAGAAAAACTGGACATTGCCGGCCGCACCTTCAGCTATCGCCAACCCGAAGGCGCGTTCACCCAGCCCAACGGCGCGGTGAACCAGAAGATGCTCGGCTGGGCATTCGAAGCCATGGGCGAGCGCGACGACGACCTGTTGGAGCTGTATTGCGGCAACGGCAACTTCACCCTGCCGTTGGCCACCCGTGCCCGCCAGGTGCTGGCCACCGAAATCAGCAAGACCTCGGTCAACGCCGCGCTGCACAACCTGGACGAGAATGGCGTGGACAACGTGCGCCTGGTGCGCCTGTCGGCCGAAGAGCTGACCCAGGCGCTGAACGAGGTGCGCCCGTTCCGCCGGCTGGAAGGGATCGACCTGAAGCGCTACGAATTCGGTACCGTGTTCGTCGACCCGCCGCGCGCCGGCATGGACCCGGACACCTGCGAGCTGACCCGGCGCTTCGAGCGCATCCTGTACATCTCATGCAACCCCGAGACCCTGGCGCAGAACATCGCCCAGTTGCAGGACACCCACCGCATCGAGCGCTGTGCGCTGTTCGACCAGTTCCCGTATACCCATCACATGGAAAGCGGCGTGCTGCTGGTTCGGCGCTGACTTTCAAGCCCTCGGGGCTGCTCTGCAGCCCTTTCGCGGCACAAGGCCGCTCCTACAGTGGATCGCATCTCTCCTGTAGGAGCGGCCTTGTGCCGCGAATGGGCCGCAAAGCGGCCCCAGCATTCTCAGAAATCGAAGAACACCGTCTCCCCTTCCCCCTGAATACGGATATCGAAGCGATACGCCGTCTTCCCCTCCACTTCGCACCGCTTGGCAATCAGCGTCTCGCGCCGCTGCGGCTGCTCGATCAGGTTGAGCACCGGGCACTTGGCGTTCGCCTCGCCCTCGTCATCGAAATACAACCGCGTGTGCAGGTGGATATTGATGCCCCGGGCAAACAGGCTGATGTTGATGTGCGGCGCCATCGGCACACCGGCAGCGTTGTTCACCACGCCCGGCTTGACCGTGTGCAGGGTCCATTCACCGGCATCGAAGGTAGTGGCGGTGCGGCCAAAGCTGTTGAACAGGTTCTCCTGGTTGTAGTCGTCCTGGTACAGGCCGTTGGCGTCGGCCTGCCAGATTTCCAGGAACGAGTCACGCACCAGGTGGCCATTGCCGTCGTACACCTGGCCGATCAGCAGGATGTGCTCACCCGGGGCAGCGGCCTTGGCCAGGCGGTTCCAGATTTCCTGGTCACGGGTCGGGTTGCCGGCCGCTTCCAGGGCCAGGCCGATGTGCACGTAGGGGCCGGCGGTCTGCGAGGGGGTTTCCGGCAGCAGTTCGATAGGCATGACGGCGCTCCTCAGCGGTTTTCGAAGTGGGTCTGGCGCTGGCCGCGCAGGACGATGTCAAAGCGATAGGCCAGGCAATCCATGGGGTTGGCGTGGCTCATGTCGAGCCTGGCGATCAGCCGCTCGACCGCATCCGGGTTGGCGATCGACTTGACGATCGGACACATCGGGATCAACGGGTCGCCCTCGAAATACAGCTGGGTGATCAGCTTGGTGGCGATCGACGGGCCGCTGACGGAGAAGTGGATATGCGCCGGGCGCCAGTCGTTGGGGCCGTTGCGCCAGGGGTACGGGCCGGGCTTGATGGTGCGGAAGCTGTAGTAGCCGTCGCGGTCGGTGAGGCAACGGCCGACGCCGCCGAAGTTCGGGTCCAGCGGTGCCAGGTAGCGGTCGTTCTTGTGCCGGTAGCGGCCACCGGCGTTGGCCTGCCACATTTCCACCAGGGTGTTGGGCACCGGTTTGCCGTACTGGTCGACCACACGGCCAGCGACGATGATGCGTTCGCCGATGGGCAGGCCACCGTTGTTGAAGTTCAGCAGCAGGTCGTGGTCATGCTCGCCGAAGCGCAGATGGGAAAAGTCCGGGCCGGTGCTTTCGCTGATCGACTGCGGAATGCTCACCAGCGCCTGGCGCGGCGAACGGGCAATCGAGGTCTTGTAGTCGGGGGTGAAGGCCTTGGGGTGCCAGTTGCGATCACGGATCACGAAACGGCTGGTGTCCTGGGCAGGCATGCCGGTTTCCTCTCTTGGAATTATGAAGCCGCCTGGGCGTGCCAGGCGGACTTGCAGTTTCCGGCAGGTACGACGGGATGAATATTGAATTCAGCGGTCATAGGCATAACCATTTGGTTATGGCCATGCGCTCGCCCTAACGGCCAGCGCGGCGCTGAACTAATCTTTTGTCTTCATGTTTCAAAAAAGTGGAGTGCACCACATGGAATGGCGAAAAGGCCGACGCAGCGACAACGTGGTCGATGCCCGCGGCGAAGGTGGCGGTGGCGGCGGCATGCGTTTCGGCGGAGGCAAGGGCCTGGGGCTCGGCGCCATCCTGTTGATCGTCGGCATCGGCTGGCTCACCGGGCAGGACCCGCTGCAGATCCTCGGCCAACTGGCCGGGCAGATGGACCAGCAGCAACAGACCGCCCCGGCCAATGTCGGGAGCAAGGCACCGCCCGCCAATGACGAGCAGGCGGCGTTCGTCGCCTCGATCCTCGGCGACACCGAAGACACCTGGAAAGCGCTGTTCGCCCAGGCTGGCAAACAGTACCGCGACCCGAAGCTGGTGCTGTTCAGCGGCCAGGTCAATTCGGCCTGTGGGTTCGCCTCGGCAGCGGTCGGGCCGTTCTACTGCCCCGCCGACCAGCGCGTGTACCTGGACATGAGCTTCTTCCGCGAAATGGAAACCCGCTTCGCCGCGGCCGGCGATTTCGCCCAGGCCTATGTGATCGCCCACGAGATCGGCCACCACGTGCAGACCCTGCTCGGGGTCTCGGCCAAGGTCGACGCCGCCCGCCGCAGCGGCCAGCGCATGGAGGGCGACAATGGCTTGCTGGTGCGCCAGGAACTGCAGGCCGACTGCCTGGCCGGGGTCTGGGCCTACCAGGCGCAGAAACGCCTGAACTGGCTGGAGCCGGGGGATGTGGAGGAAGCGCTGAACGCCGCCAATGCCATTGGCGACGACCGCCTGCAGCAACAGGGGCAGGGACGGGTGGTACCCGACTCGTTCACCCACGGCACCTCGCAGCAGCGGGTGCGCTGGTTCAAGGCCGGGTTCGGCAGTGGTGATGTGACCCAATGCGACACCTTCAGCGCACGTAGCCTCTGAGCCTGGAAGGGGGGCCGCAAAGCGCCCCCCTTGCCCTGCCAAAAAGCAAACGTTTTCAGCCATTTACAAATCTGCTGAAAAAGCGTTTCAGCTTCTCTCTTATTTGCCGATATGCCCTACACAAATCCAAGGGCACCCTCATAAAAACAACGCCCAGCGATATGAGATCAAGTGAGCGAAATCATTTTCTGGGAGAGCGTGCATGAACAGCTGGTTCGCCAACATCAGCGTCAACCTCAAACTCGGCCTGGGCTTCGGCCTGGTGCTGGTACTGACCGGCCTGCTGGCCCTGACCGGCTGGAACAGCCTGGGCAGCCTGATCAACCGCAGCAACTGGATGGGCGACATCGGCCAGCTCAACAAAGACCTGACCGACCTGCGCATCGCCCGCCTGCAGTACATGATCGCCAATGGCGACGACGCGGCGGCAGCCAACACCCAGGCCAAGCTGGACGCGTTCAGCAAGCAGCAGGAATACCTGGTCAGCACCTTCAAGAGCCCCGAGAACGTCAAGCTGCTCAATGAACTGGGCCAGACCATCAGCGAATACAAGGCTTCGCTGAGCAAGATGCGGGCTGGCTACACCAGCTCCCAGGCCACCCGCGAGGCGATGACGGCCTCGGCCACCAAGGCCGACGAGGCCATGGATGCCCTGAGCCAGGAAGTCATGTCACGCACCGAGAGCGACGGCGTGCGCCTGGCCCAGTACCAACTGATCAGCAAGGCGCGCCAACAGCTGTTGCTGGTACGCATCGACGTGCGCGGCTATATCGCCGAGAACACCGCTGCCAACGAACAGGCAGCCCTGCGTCAACTCGACGCCGCCCTGGCCGAAGTCGACGACCTCAAGCGCCAGTTACCCAACGAGACGGCGCGCCTGCAGCAGTTCGAGCAGTCGGTGCAGGCCTACCGTGACGGCGTGCGCCGCTTCCGCGATGCAGTGGCCGCTATCGCCAGCGCCCGGGCCGAGATGACCGTGCAGGGCGCCGACATCGTCAAACGCAGCGACGCGCTGTACCAGATCCAGCTTGACCGCCGCGACAGCGAAAGCGCCCAGGCGCGCAGCCTGCAGATCTTCGCCACACTGCTGGCACTGCTGGTCGGTGTACTGGCCGCGTTCATCATCACCCGCCAGATTACCCGCCCGCTGCGCGAAACCATGGACGTGGTGAACAAGATCGCCAACGGCGACCTCACTCAGAACCTGCGCGTTACCCGACGCGACGAACTGGGCGCCTTGCAGCAAGGCATCGCGCGCATGGGCACCACCCTGCGCGAGCTGATCACCGGTATCCGCGATGGCGTCACCCAGATCGCCAGCGCAGCCGAGGAACTGTCGGCGGTCACCGAGCAGACCAGCGCCGGCGCCAACAGCCAGAAGGTCGAGACCGACCAGGTGGCCACCGCCATGCACGAAATGGCCGCCACCGTGCAGGAAGTGGCGCGCAATGCCGAACAGGCGGCCTTTGCCGCCACCAATGCCGACGGCGAAGCCCGCGGCGGCGACAAAGTGGTGGGTGAGGCCATCGGCCAGATCGAGCGCCTGGCCCAGGAGGTCAAACGTTCCACCGACGCCATGACCCTGCTGCAGCAGGAAAGCCAGAAGATCGGCAGTGTGATGGATGTGATCAAGTCGGTGGCCGAGCAGACCAACCTGCTGGCCCTCAACGCCGCCATCGAAGCTGCCCGTGCCGGTGAAGCCGGGCGTGGTTTTGCGGTGGTCGCCGACGAAGTGCGCGGCCTGGCCCAACGCACCCAGCAGTCGACCGAAGAGATCGAAGGCCTGATCGCCAGCCTGCAGCACGGCACCCAGCAGGTGGCCGATGCGATGAACGGCAGCCGCAGCCTGACCGACAGCAGTGTGGAACTGGCGCGCAAGGCCGGTGGCTCGTTGGAGAACATCACCCGCACGGTGTCGAACATCCAGTCGATGAACCAGCAGATCGCCGCCGCCGCCGAGCAGCAGAGCGCCGTGGCCGAAGAGATCAGCCGCAGCATCCTGAATGTGCGTGATGTGTCGGAGCAGACCGCTGCCGCCAGTGATGAAACCGCGGCCTCCAGCGTCGAGCTGGCGCGTCTGGGTGGTCACTTGCAGACTCTGGTCAGCCAGTTCCGCGTCTGACCTTCAGAAACGATTCGCGGGTAAACCCGCTCCCACAGGTCCAGAATTGATCCTGTGGGAGCGGGTTTACCCGCGAATACGTCGGCTCAGCCAACAGTGGCTTACTTAACGATCATCCCCACGCCCCGCCCACGCGGATCCGACGCGGTCTCCAGCTTCTCCCCGGTCACCCGGATCGCCTGGATATCGCCCATCTCCCAGCCTTGATCCTCCAGCACATAACCCATCTTCTTCAGGTCATCGGCCACCTTGCCGGTGAGCGGCGCATAGCTGTCGAAGTAGATAGTGTCCTTGGGCAGCAACTGGTGATGCACCCGCTGCGCCGCCACCGATTTCTCCAGCGGCATGTTGTAGTCATACAGGTTGTTCATCACCTGGAAGATCGAGGTGAAGATCCGCGAACCGCCCGGCGTGCCCACCACCAGCACCACCTTGCCGTCACGGGTCACCAGGGTCGGGCTCATGGACGAAAGCATGCGCTTGCCCGGGGCGATGGCGTTGGCGTCACCGCCCACCACGCCAAAGGCGTTGGCTGCACCCGGCTTGGCGCTGAAGTCGTCCATCTCGTCGTTGAGCAAAAAGCCCGCGCCCTTCACCACCACGCCGCTGCCGTAGTCGAGGTTGAGGGTGTAGGTGTTGCTCACCGCGTTGCCCTGCTTGTCGACGATGGAGAAGTGCGTGGTCTGGTGCGGCTCCAGGCCCGGCTTGACCTTGTCGGTCGCGGAGATCGCGTTCGGGTTGACCTGCTCTGCGCGCTTGGCCAGGTAGTCCTTGGCGACCAGCTTGTCCACCGGCACCTGGGTAAAGGCTGGGTCACCCAGGTAGTCGGCGCGGTCGGCGAACACACGCTTCTCGATCTCGGCCAGCAGGTGAATGTACTTCGCCGAGTTGTGCTCGACGCCCTTGAAGTCGACCGCACGGTCTTCCTTGATGCCCAGCAGCTGGGCCAGGGCCACGCCGCCAGAGCTCGGCGGTGGCGCGGTGTAGACCACGTTGCCGCGCCAGTCGATGGCCATCGGGTTGCGCCACAGCGCCTTGTAGTCCTTGAGGTCTTCCTTGGTGATCAGGCCCTTGTCGGCCTGCATCTGCGCCACCAGCAGGTCGGCGGTCTTGCCCTGGTAGAACTCGCTGACGCCCTTGTCGGCGATGCGCTCGAGGGTCTGCGCCAGCTCCGGCTGCTTGAACAACTCGCCCACCTTCATGCTGCCGAAGTAGTCGTTGAAGTTGGTGGCGGTCTTGAACAGGCCCTGGGCGTCATCGCGGTACTGGTACTGCTTCTGGGCAATCTTGAAGCCGTTCTTGGCATAGCCGATGGCGGGGGTGAGCAGCTCGCTCCACTTGAGCTTGCCGAACTTCTGGTGCGCTTCCCACAGGCCCATTACCGTGCCCGGCACGCCGGCTGCGCGCACGCCGACCAGGCTGAGGTTCTCGATCACCTCGCCCTTGTCATCCAGGTACATGGTCTTGGTGGCGGCCTTGGGCGCCACTTCGCGGTAGTCGAGGAAGTACGGCTTGCCGTCGACGAACAGGGTCATGAAGCCACCGCCACCGATGTTGCCGGCCTCGGGGTAGGTGACGGCGAGGGTGAAGGCCGTGGCGACGGCGGCGTCCACCGCGTTGCCGCCCTTCTTGAGGATATCGGCGGCCACCTGTGCGCCATATTGATCAGGCGCAGCCACCGCGCCGCCTTCCAGCGTCACGGCAAAAGCGGAGGAACAGCTCAGGATCGCGGCCCCGAGGGCCAATGGCTGGAACATGACAAGACGCATGGGCACTTCCTTGGTGTTGTTTTTGTTGATCAGTCATTAAGGCCGAAGCGCTCCGACTAAGCAAACACCGTAGGAAATTTCCGCCGCCAACGGGCAGCTGTTGTCGCATTCAGGCAACTGCGCACGCGTATGCCACAAGCTTTGCCTGGATGAAATCGAGGAAGCACTGAATGCGCAGGGCCAGCTGGGTATTGCGGTAGTAGACCGCATGGATCGGCTGACGATAGCCGTTGTTGTGCTCCGCCAGCAGCACCTGCAGGCGGCCTGCGCGGATGTCTTCGTGGGTCATGAAATGCGACAGGCTGACGATGCCTTCCCCGGCAATCGCCAACTGGCGCAGGGTCTCGCCACTGGAGGCGAGCAATTGCGGGCGGATCGCCCAGCGCTCGCCCTGGGCATGGCGCAGCGGCCACTGGTTGAGCGACTCGGGTGCGCTGAAACCGAGCAGGCAATGCTCGGCGAGGTCCTCGACGTTCTGCGGGGTGCCGTGCCGGGCCAGGTACGCAGGGCTGGCGAGCACCTGCACCGGGCTGCAGCCCAACGCCCGGGCATGCAGGCTGGAGTCGGCCAGCTCGCCGATGCGAATGGCCACGTCGGTGCTCTGCTCCAGCAAGTCGATGATCAGGTCGTCGGTGTTCAGTTCCAGTTCGATACCGGGGTACTGCTGACGGAACTCGCTGATCCAGGGCAGGATCGCGTGCAGCATGAACGGCCCGGCGGCATTGATGCGCAGGCGCCCGGACGGGGTCTGGCGGTGCATCGACAGGCGCTCTTCCATGTCGTCCATCTGCTCGAGGATCAGCCGTGAACGTTCGAGAAAGAAGCGCCCTTCTTCGGTCAGGTCCATGCGCCGGGTGGTGCGGTTGACCAGCGTGGTGCCCAGCTTGCCCTCCAGGCGCGACAGCGTGCGGCTGACCGCCGACGGGGTCTGGCCGATCTGTTCGGCGGCGGCGGAGATCGAACCGCAGTCGATGACGGCGACGAATACCTGGAGTTCTTCGGAGCGGGTTTTCACGCGGGGTGGCCTTGGTGTAGGGATGCGGTGATTGATAGCCGTTGCAGGCAACCCAGGCAAGTTTTCAACGCATCGCGGGGCTTCAATTTGCCTTGCCGAACACCTGATCCAGATGCTGCTCATACGCCGCCAGCGCCGCCGGCACATCCGGCCGCTTCATCACATCCACCGCCAGGAAAGTCGGCAGCCCGGTCATGCCGAGGAACTGGTTGGCCTTGTGGAACGGGAAGTACACCGCGTCCACGCCCTTGCCTTCGAAGAAGTCAGCCGGGTCGTCGAACGCCTGCTGGGGTGCGTTCCAGGTCAGCGACAGCATGTACTGCTTGCCGTGGATCAGCCCACCGCTGCCGTATTTCTGCGAAGCGTCCGAGCGGGTACGGCCGTCGCTGGCATACAGGCTGCCGTGGCCAGCGGTGAACACCTCGTCGATGTACTGCTTCACGGTCCAGGGCGCGCCCATCCACCAGCCGGGCATCTGGTAGATGATCACATCGGCCCAAAGGAATTTTTCGACTTCTTCCCGGGCGTCGTAACCGCCATCGATGTAGGTTTGCTTCAGGTCGAAACCGGCGCGGTCCAGGTGGGCCAGGGCGGCGTCGTGCAGAGTCTCGTTCAGGCGACCGTCGGAATGGGCGAATTGCTTGCCGCCGTTGAGCAGAAGAATGTTTTTCATGGTGTGCCTCAAAGGGTCGGTATCGGCGACCGGGTCAATTGGATGGCGGCAGATTAGGCAGTCGCGGGCGGTGGATAAAGCGGGGGCACGGCAAAATACATTTGCCCTGAAATCACGAATACCGAAGTAATTATTGCCTTAGAATCTGCTCACTGTTCATCCATAGAGGCCTCACCATGAGCGAGCAATTCGCCTTCATCCTCAAAGCCAAGACCCGCCCGGAAATGTCCGAGGCCTTCGAACAACTTTTCCGCCCTTACGTGGAACCAAGCCGCCAGGAGCCGGGCTGCATCGAGTACCACATGCTGCGCGACAAGGAAGACCCAAGCCTGTTCGTGTTCTTCGAGGTGTGGGCAGACAAAGCCGCACTGGACGTGCACTCGGCCCTGCCGCACATGGCTGAGTTCTTTGAAAACCGCATGCAGTACCTGGAGCGCGACTTCGATTTCCAGATGATCGAAATGCTCAGCCCCTCCTCTGCTAACCGTTGATCAGCAGGTGCCCACCGAGCAACGCCAGGCCGATGAAGAAGCAGCGCTTGAACAGCGCTGCACGGATACGGCTGCGCAGCCAGGTACCGGCGAGCATGCCCAGCAACGCCGGGGCCAGCACCAGCAATGAGGCCCCCAGCGCCTGGCCGTCCAGTACCTGCTGGCCGGCCAGGCCCATGGCCAGCGCCAGGGTCGAGACGGTAAACGACAGGCCCAAGGCCTGGACCATCTCGTCGCGGCTCAGGCCGAGGCTCTGCAGGTAAGGCACGGCAGGCATCACGAACACCCCGGTGGCGGCCGTGACCACGCCCGTCACCAGCCCGCACAACGGGCCCAACCAACGCTCATGGCGCCGCGCCAGGCACAGTCCCCGCCCGATCAGGCCATACAGCGCGTACACCACCAACGCACCACCCAAGGCGTGGGCCGCCCAGGGGCCGCTGTCGATCCCCAGCCAACGGCTACCCAGCAAGGTGCCGACGAAAATCATCAGCAGCATTGCGCCCAGGCGCCGCATCAGCACCCGCAAATGCCCGCCTGCCGCAAGCTGCCACAGGTTGGTCAGCGTCGAAGGCACGATCAGCAGCGCCGCAGCCTGCGCCGGCGGCATAGCCAGGCCAAGCAGGCCCATGGCGATGGTCGGCAACCCCAGGCCGATGACGCCCTTGACCGCACCGGCCAGCAGGAAGGTCAGCACTACCAGCAACGTCAATGCTGGGCCAATGTTTTGGTAAAACGCGAGTAAGGTTTCCATGGCCTAATCCTGAGGTAGCGGCGCTGGCCTGAAAATTCGCCATATACTCAGTCAGACTTTTGCCAGGACAGAGGCTGATGCATTTCGACCTGACCGACCTTGCGCTGTTCCAGCACACCCTGGAGTGCGGCAACATCACCGCCGGTGCACGGCGTAGCCACCTGTCGCTGCCGGCCGCAAGCGCGCGCATCCGCGCCATGGAAGCTTCGCTCGGCATCCCGTTGCTCGACCGCAATCGCCGCGGCGTGCAGCCGACGCCCGCCGGCCAGGCGCTGCTGCAACACGCACGCCTGATAGCGGCGCAGGTGGAGCGGTTGCAATACGACCTGGCACAGTACGCCAAGGGCCAGCAGGGCCAGGTGCGCCTGCTGTGCAATACCGCGGCGCTGACCGAGTACCTGCCCGAGCTGCTGGCGCAGTATCTGGTCGAGTACCCAGGGGTGAGCGTCGACGTGCAGGAGCTGCCAAGCCTGCGCATCGTGCAGGCCATTACCCAGGGCATGGCCGACCTGGGCATCGTCTCTACCGCCGCACCCAGCGAGCATCTGCAGACCCGGCCGTTTCGCGATGATCCGCTGGTGCTGGTGATGCCGGTAGGGCATGTGCTGGCCGATGCAGTCGAGCCCGACTTTATGCAGAGCCTTGCGTACGGGCATGTCGGATTGGGCCCGAACAGCGCACTGGCCTTGCACCTTGAGGAACAGGCCCTGCGGCTGGGGCACCGGATGCAGGTGCGGGTGCGTGCCGAAGGTTTCGATGGGGTGATCCGCATGGTTGCTGGTGGGGCTGGCGTAGGTGTGGTGCCGCTGGCCTCGGTGCGGCGTTGGGAGGGGGTATTGCCCCTGCACTGGGTGGCGTTGCACGAGCCGTGGGCCAACCGGCAACTGCAGCTGTGCGCCCGGGATTTTGCCGCGCTGCCGGGGTATGCGGCGGCGTTGGTCGAGCATTTGCTGACGAGCTGATCTTCAGCGCGGTCCCGTGTAGGAGCGGCCTTGTGCCGCGAAAGGGGCGCGCAGCGGCCCCAGGTTCTAGGCACGACACAAAAATGTTGGGGCTGCTGTGCAGCCCTATCGCGGCACAAGGCCGCTCCTACAGGGACCGCGCCAATACCGGGGGTTAGCGCAAGGCGACCGCCAGCTCACGCAGCGCGGCAGAGGCCAGGAAACCGGAGCGTGAGGCGTAACGATGATCGCGCTTCACTTTTTCGTCGATCCGCTGCAGCAGGTTCTCGGGCAACGTGGCGTTGAAGCGCACCGCCTTGCCCAGGTACGGGGTCACATCGAAGTCCACCACTGCCCAGACGCCCCCGGCGTAGTCGGGGTTGGCCACATGCACATCCACCTCCTCGGCCTGCGGCAGCGCCTCGCCGTCGGCCACCAGGCCTTCAAAATGCAGGGCCAGAGCTTCCTGCACGTTCTCCAGCGCCTGGGAAACAGTGGCGCCGGCCGAGAAGCAGCCAGGCACGTCGGGCACGATCACGCCGTAATCCGAGCCCTCATCCTTATGCAGTACAACGGGGAATTTCATCGTCTGTCTCCAGTAATGCTGTGGGCTGCAACGCGCCCCGCTCAACGCAAGCGGCCTTATTTCAGGCCCGCCTGTTTCAAAATGCTGTGTACGGTGCCCCGTGGCAGTTCGCTTCTGGGATGGGGAACCGTAACCCGCCCTCGCTTGTACGGATGCCTGAATTGATGGTGACTTCCTTTCACGTCCACCTCGTACCAGCCATCAGCCTCGATGAGCTGGATCACGTCCCTGCTGCGCATGCATCCGTCCTTTGGCAGGTGATGTGTAGCGTACACACCGCTATGGATTTCAACCACGCCAAATACACACCATGCACACACAAAGCGACAAGCGGCGCATTTCCCTTGCCCTGTAGGCCTGATCAACTTCACAAGTAGGCGCTTTCAACTTGCCGCCGCCCACGCGGCTTATTCACAATTGCCGCATCGCCGCACCACGACAGGGAGTTCCACGTGCCATCGATCTACCAGCTCAAACCCCGCTTCCAGGCGCTGCTGCGCCCGTCCGTGCAGCGCCTGTACGAGCGTGGCGTCACCGCCAACCAGGTCACCGTCGCCGCTGGCGCAATCTCCGTGCTCATCGGCCTGCTGCTGGCCTGGCTGCCTCACGTGACCTGGCTGTTCATCCTGGTGCCGGTGTGGATGCTGCTGCGCATGGCGCTGAATGCGGTCGACGGCATGCTCGCCCGGGAGTTCGGCCAGCAATCCAAGCTGGGCGCCTACCTCAACGAACTGTGCGACGTGATCGCCGATGCCGCGCTGTACCTGCCCTTCGCCCTGCTGGCCGGCGTGTCGCCGGTGCTGGTAGTGCTGCTGGTGCTGCTTGCGGTCATCAGCGAGTACGCCGGGGTGATGGGCCCGCTGGCCGGCGCGTCGCGGCGCTACGACGGGCCGATGGGCAAGAGCGACCGAGCCTTCGCCTTCGGCGTGCTGGGCACCGGGGTAGCCTTCGGGCTGCTGAGCGCAACCTGGATCAACGGCCTGCTGCTGGTCATCCTGCTGCTCTCGCTCTATACCCTGTACAACCGGGTTCGCCAGGGCCTGGCCGAAACCCGCTGAGCCTCCCGCTGCCGGACAAGGATATTCGCCATGCGCCAAGCGCAATCGCTGCATTTCTCTACCCATGACGGCGTCGAGCTGCATTACCGCCACTGGCCCGCCACGCGCAACGAACACCAGCCGCGCCGGGCCGTGGTGATGTTCCACCGTGGCCACGAGCACGGCGGGCGCCTGGCGCACCTGGCCGACGAGCTGGACCTGCCCGGCTATGACGTTTTCGCCTGGGACGCCCGTGGCCATGGCCAGTCGCCGGGTGCGCGCGGCGACAGCCCGAGCTTCGCCACCAGCGTGCGTGACGTACAGACCTTCATCGAGCATATCCAGGCGCAGCACGGCATCGCCGAGCCCGACCTGGTGGTGCTGGCGCAGAGCGTCGGTGCGGTGCTGATCGCCACCTGGGCCCACGACTACGCACCCAAGGTGCGCTGCCTGGTGCTCGCCTCGCCGGCGTTCAAGGTCAAGCTCTACGTCCCCTTCGCCCGCCCCGGGCTGAAGCTGATGAAAGCCCTGCGCGGCAACTTCTTCGTCAACAGCTACGTCAAGCCACGCCTGCTCACCCACGACCCGGAGCGAGTCATGTCCTACGTGGCCGACCCGCTGATCAGCCGGCCGATCTCGGTGACCATGCTGCTCGGCCTGTACGAAGCCGCCGACCGCGTGGTGGCCGATGCCCAGGCGATCCAGGTGCCGACGCAACTGCTGGTATCGGGCTCGGACTTCGTGGTCGAACGCGCCCCGCAGGAGCGCTTCTTCGAGCGCCTGGGCAGTGCGCGCAAAGAGCTGCACATCCTGCCCGGCTTCTTCCACGACACCCTCGGCGAACGTGACCGTGCCCATGCCCTGGCGCGGATCAAGCGCTTCGTCGAGCATTGCTTCGACAGCCCCGCCCCCGTTCCATCGCTGCTCGATGCCGACAAGACCGGCGCCAGCTGCGCCGAGGCCGAAAGCCTGGCCGCGCCGCTGCCACGCAACTCGCCGCGCGACCTGTACTGGCGCGCCACCCGCGCCGGCCTGCAACTGGGCAAGGGCCTGTCCGCTGGCGTGAAACTGGGCTTCGATACTGGTTTCGACTCTGGCTCCACCCTTGACTACGTCTACCGTAACCAGCCCACCGGCAAAGGCCGGCTGGGCGAAATGATCGACCAGAACTACCTCAACGCCATCGGCTGGCGCGGCATCCGCCAGCGCAAGCTCAATGTCGAGGAACTGCTGCGCCTGGCCATCGCCCAGCTGCGCGAGCAACAGCGCCCGGTGCATATCGTCGATATCGCCGCCGGCCACGGCCGCTACATCCTCGAAGCGCTGCAAGGCTTGCAGCAGCTGCCCGACTCGATCCTGCTGCGCGACTACAGCGAGCTGAACGTGCAGCAAGGCAACGCGCTGATCAGCGAAAAGGGCCTGGGTGACATCGCCCGTTTCGTCCAGGGCGACGCCTTCGACCGCCAGAGCCTGGCCAGCCTCGACCCGCGCCCGACCCTCGCCGTGGTCAGCGGCCTGTATGAGCTGTTCCCCAGCAACGAGGCCGTGGGTAACTCGCTGGCGGGGCTGGCCGATGCCGTCGAAGCAGGCGGCTACCTGGTGTACACCGGCCAGCCCTGGCACCCGCAACTGGAGATGATCGCCCGTGCACTGACCAGCCACCGTGGCGGCCAGGCCTGGGTGATGCGCCGACGCAGCCAGGCAGAGATGGACCAATTGGTGGAAGCGGCAGGTTTTCGCAAGGTCACCCAGCGCATCGACGAGTGGGGCATTTTCAGTGTCAGCCTGGCGCAGCGGGTGCGTTGATGGCCCGTGAAGCAGGGCTGATTCGTCGTGGCGTACTGTGGCTGTTGCTGCTCGGCCCGTTCTTCTTCCTCAGCTACGGCCTGACCAACAGCTACACGGCAGGGCGCGAGGATGTCGGCAGCCTGGTGTTCGCCTGGGAACGGCACATGCCGCTGTGGCCCTGGACGATCATCCCGTACTGGTCGATCGACCTGTTGTACGGCTTGTCGTTCCTGTTGCCGCACACCCGGCGGGAGATGGACAGGCACGCCCTGGCCCTGCTGACCGCGCAACTGGTCAGCGTTGCGTGCTTCCTGCTCTGGCCGTTGCGCTTCACCTTCGAGCGCCCGGAACTGTCGGGGCTGTTCGGCTGGCTGTTCGATGTGCTGATGGGCTTCGACAAGCCTTACAACCAGGCGCCGTCGCTGCATATCGCGCTGCTGGTGATCATCTGGACGATGTTCGCCCGGCACACGCACCAGCGCCTGTGGCGTTGGCTGGTGCATGGCTGGATGGGGCTGATCGGGGTATCGGTGCTGACCACCTGGCAGCATCACTTCATCGACCTGCCAACCGGCGCGCTGGCCGGTTTCGTCTGCCTGTGGCTGTGGCCGCAGCAAGGCCCGCTGCCCTGGCAACACGCCGAGTTGGCGCGCGACCCCAAGCGTTGCCGAGTGGCGTTGCGCTACGGGCTCGGCGCGATGCTGCTGGCTGTGCTGGCCTTCAAGCTCGGGCACGCCAGTTTGTGGCTGCTGTGGCCGGCGCTGGCGCTGTTGCTGGTGGCGCTGAACTATGGCGTGTTCGGTGCGGGCGGTTTCCAGAAGGGTGCGGATGGCCGATTGTCGATTGCCGCGAGCGTGTTGCTGGCGCCCTATCTGCTGGCTGCATGGGGCAATTCACGGTTGTGGACACGACAGCATCCGCAAGCGGATGAAGTGTGCGATGGGGTTTATCTGGGACGGATCCCAGGACGGGGTGAGGCGACATCGTTCAGAGCGGTTGTCGACCTGTGTGCAGAGTTGCCCTGCACCGCCATCGCCGGCAAGCCGGCTCCCACAGGGATCGGCGACAACCTTGTGGGAGCCGGCTTGCCGGCGATGGCGGCGGCGCAGGCGCCAGCGTACTACCAGCACTTCCCCACCCTGGACCTGATCGCCCCGGACAGCCACCTGTTGCAGCAAGCCGCCGCCGCCATCGAACACCAGCGCCAGCATGGCCCGGTACTGGTCTGCTGCGCCTTGGGCTATTCACGCAGCGCCAGCGCGGTAGCCGCGTGGCTGATCATCAGCGGCCGTTGCAACAACGCCAGCCAGGCCGAAACGTTGATCCGCAAGGCACGCCCCAGGGTGGTCCTGCACCCGGCCCATCAGCAGGTGCTGCAGCAACTGGAGGCCCGGCCATGAACCTGCGCCTCGTCGCCAGCCTGCTCGCCCGCGGGCGCCAGCTGGAACGCCTTTCAGACGGCATCAGCCTGCTGGCCATCGCCTGCAGCCTGGCGCCGCTGTTCGGCGTGGCGCTGCCAGCGCTGGCCCATGCGCTGTGCGTGGTGCTGCTGCTCGTTGGCCTTGCGCACAAGTACTGGGCGATACGCGTCGCCCTGGATGCCGAGCTGTTTACCCAGCTGGCCGCCAGCAGCGACCTGCCCGCCGATACCCAGGCCCTGGACCGTGCCCTGCATGAACTACGCCTCAAACCCAGCGCCACCGACAGCCGCGACTGGCCGGCACGCAGCCAGGCCGCCCTGGCCCTGCTGCGCCGCCAGGCCCTGTGCCTGGCCGTGCAAGTGCTGCTGGTACTGACCCTCCCCTTCACCGGATAAGACCGCCGCCATGCTCGCCAGCCTGACCGCCTTCGTCATCACCTCCGCCGCCCGCCTGATCACCGGCGCCCGCGCCCTGTGGCTGGGTTGCACGCCACAGCCGGTGCAACGGCTTTACTTTGCCAACCACAGCAGCCATGGCGATTTCGTGCTGCTGTGGGCGGCACTGCCCGCCCCGCTGCGCCGCCACACCCGCCCCGTGGCAGGCGCCGACTACTGGTGCAAACCGGGCATTCGCGACTTCCTCATCCGCCAGGTGTTCAACGGCGTGCTGATCGATCGCACGCGCACGCCGGCCGAGGGTAATCCGCTGCAACCGGTGCTCGATGCGTTCGCCCAGGGCGACTCGCTGATTTTCTTCCCGGAAGGCACGCGCAACCTCGGTGACGAACCGCTGTTGCCGTTCAAGAGCGGCCTGTTCCACCTGGCCGCGGCCAACCCGCAGGTCGAGCTGGTACCGGTGTGGATCGCCAACCTCAACCGGGTCATGCCCAAGGGCCGCGCCCTGCCACTGCCGCTGCTGTGTACCTTGAGTTTCGGCGAGCCGCTGCACCTGCAGGCGGACGAAGGCAAACACGCATTTCTCGAACGGGCCCGCGAGGCCCTGCTGAACCTGGCCCCGAAGGATGCCTGAGATGGACCACAACACCCTTTCGCTGTTCGCCGGCATCGGCGCCCTGTTGCTGCTGGCCAGCGTCATCGGTCGCCTGCTCAAGTGGCGCGCCGGCCCTGCCCCGCACGCGGTCATCGACAACCTCAACGCCCGGATCAACGCCTGGTGGGTGATGGTGCTGGTGATCGGCATCGCCTTCGTGTTCGGCAAGTACGGGGTGATCGTGCTGTTCTACGGCGTGTCGTTCTATGCCCTGCGCGAGTTCATGACCCTCACCCCGACCCGGCGCAGCGACTACCCCGCATTGGTGGCCGCGTTCTACGTGGCGCTGCCGGTGCAGTACCTGCTGATCGCCATGGACTGGTATGGGTTGTTCAGCATCTTCATTCCGGTGTACCTGTTCCTGCTGCTGCCGATTCTGGCCAGCTTCGGTGGCGACACCACGCGTTTCCTCGAGCGCGCCTCGAAGGTGCAATGGGGGCTGATGATCGCGGTGTATTGCGTGTCGTCGGTGCCGGCGCTGATGACCCTCGATATCCCAGGCTTCGAAGGCCGCAACCTGTTGCTGATCGCCTGGCTGATCCTGGTGGTGCAGATCAGCGATGTGCTGCAGTACGTGTGCGGCAAGCTGTTCGGCAAACGCAAGGTGGCGCCAAACCTGTCGCCGTCGAAAACCGTCGAAGGCCTGGCCGGCGGCGTGGCGCTGGCTACCCTGGTGGGCGCAATGCTGTGCTGGATCACCCCGTTCACCTTCTGGCAGGCGGCGCTGATGGCGCTGACCGTCAATGCCATGGGCTTTTTTGGCGGGCTGGTGATGTCGGCGATCAAGCGCGACCGCGGGGTGAAGGACTGGGGGCACATGATCGAAGGCCATGGCGGCATGCTCGACCGCATGGACTCGGTGTGTTTCGCAGCGCCAGTGTTCTTCCACTTCGTGCGCTACTGGTGGGCCTGAGCCGGTGGACATTCCCCTGGAGTACGTCGTCCACGAAAGCGAGCACTGGATCGTCAACCATCACCTGACGTCGCGCCTGCCCGGCTACCTGATGCTGGGCTCGCGGGCGCCAGTGGACAGCCTGGCCGACCTGCCCGACCAGGCGCTGGCGGACATGGGCCTGCTGATGGCCAGGCTGCAACGGGCCATGGAGCAAGCGCTGGCGCCCAGGTGGTTGTACATCGGGCGCTTCGGCCATGTACCCGGTTGCCCGCTGCACTTTCACTTCATCCCGGTCTATGACTGGGTCGAGGCGCTGTTCTGGGCGGATGAGCGCTACCGGGCGCTGCAACAGTTCGGCTCGCTGGAGCATGCCCTGTCCAAGACCGACGGGGCGGAACTGACGCTGTTCGTCTGGCGGGAGTTCGGCGAAAGCCCGACGCCACCCAAGGTACTGGGGAGGGGTATACCTGAGGTGATTGCCGCGATGCGTGGCCGGTTGTAGAGCGCATTGCGGGGCACCGATGTGCCCCACGATGATGCCAACGTTATTTCAGGTAGGAGCGCAACAGCGAGGCGACCTTGTCGGCCTCTTCAAGCCGCTCCTCGGCGCTCAGCCCCTCCGCCACCAGGTGTTCGCGGATGTGCCCTTCCATCACCTCGGCCATCAGCCCGTTCACTGCGCCACGTACGGCAGCGATCTGCTGCAGGATCGCCAGGCAGTCCTTCTCCTGCTCCAGCGCGCTCTCCAGCGCCGCTGCCTGACCTTTGATCTTGCGCACCCGGGTCAGCAGCTGCTTCTTGCTCTTGAGGGTATGTGCCATTCTGCTTCCATCGTCGTAGGTATACTGGGGTATAGTATATTTCACGCCTATCCGGGAGCATGATAAACCATGACCACGCAAAGCTCCGACCGCTGGCTGCACAGCCATCAGTTCCATACCAGCAACCTCGGTGCCGAGCGCAAGACGCGGCTGGCCGTATGGCTGACTGCCGTGATGATGGTCGCGGAAATCGCCGGTGGCTGGTTCTTCAATTCCATGGCGCTGCTGGCTGACGGCTGGCACATGAGTTCCCACGCCCTCGCGCTCGGCCTTTCGCTACTGGCCTACGCCGCCGCGCGGCGCTATGCAGGCGACCGCCGTTTTGCCTTCGGCACCTGGAAAATCGAGATTCTCGGCGGCTACTCCAGCGCCCTGTTGCTGCTTGGCGTCGCCGCGCTGATGGCGTTCCAGTCGGTTGAACGGCTGCTCGCGCCAGGCGCCATCCATTACGACGAGGCGATCTTCATCGCCGTGATCGGCCTGGCGGTCAACCTGATCTGCGCCTGGTTGCTGCGCGATGACCATACGCACCATCACGACCACGCACATGAGCATGACCACGGCCATCACCACCATGACCTCAACCTGCGCTCGGCCTACCTGCACGTGATCGCCGACGCCGCCACTTCGGTGCTGGCGATCGTTGCCCTGGTGGCCGGCAAGCTATGGGGCGCCAGCTGGCTTGACCCGGTCATGGGCCTGGTCGGAGCCCTGCTGGTGGCGTTGTGGGCCAAAGGGCTGCTGCGCGATAGCGGACGGGTGCTGCTGGATGCCGAAATGGATGCGCCGGTGGTCGAGGAGATCCGCGAGGTGGTGGCGCAATTGCCGGCGGCAGCAACCATCACCGACCTGCATGTGTGGCGCGTCGGAAAGGACCAGTACGCCTGCATCGTCAGCCTGGCCACCGTCGGCACGCTGAGCGCTGACAGCGTGCGCCAGGCGCTGGGGGTGCATGAGGAACTGGCGCACATCACCGTGGAGGTGAACGCCCTGCGCTGAAAATCGCTCAGGCAAGCGCCAGCAGCAGTTTGGAGAAGGCGCAGCAGCGCTGGATCAGCTCGGCGATCTGCGGGTTGATGCCGTGGCGGCGGTGCGAGCGGTACAGCGCGTTGTAGCGCACGCGGGGGAATCGCGCCGGGGTGGCGCACAGCCCGAGCCAGCAGGCCGGATAGCGCATCCAGACAGCCAGGCGTCGAGCACAGGCAACTGGCCGACGACGCCTGGCCCTATGGTGATGCGTTCTATCACTCGTTGCCTGGAGCCACGCCATGTCCGATTTCATCACCGTCCTGCGCGAAACCTGCCCCACCCCGGTGGTCGATGCGACCAAGTGGAAGCGCATCGGCGGCGACCCGCACACCGTCAACCTCAATGCCTACCTGTCGGCCGACGGCAGCAAGATCATGGGCACCTGGATCTGCACCCCGGGCAAGTTCGAGGTCAACTATGAGAAGTGGGAGTTCTGCCACTTCCTCGATGGCTACTGCATCGTCACCCCGGAAGGTGAAGAGCCCAAGCACCTGAAGGCGGGCGATGTGTTCGTGATCGAACCGGGGATGAAAGGCACCTGGGAAGTGGTCGAGACGGTGCGCAAGTATTTCGTGTTTGCCTGACCAAACCGACTGCATGGCACGGGCTTCGCCCGTGTTCGCGGGCAAGCCCGCTCCCACAGGGTGCGCGCATCCCTCTCGTTCAATATCCATCCTGTGGAAGCTGCGGTTCGCCGCAGCGACTTGCCAGCGATGAGCTCAGCACAGGCAACACAAGTCAGTTGCCAGGCCGAGCCTTGAAAAATGGGCAAAAAAAATCGCGAATCGCATGCCCTTCCCCCAAGGTGCGCAGTTACAAGGGGGAAGGCCACACGGTCCGCGATGAAGTCCCTCTCGCCCATCAATCCTTCTTGCGATACCCCTCGACGATCGCCGAGAAATCCTTGCCGCCTTCACCGCGCAGGCTCATGGCCTGGTACAGCTGCTGGGCCACGGCGCCCATGATCACCGGCTGGTGCGCCTGGCGGGCGGCCTCGGTGGCCAGGCCCAGGTCCTTGAGCATCAGTTCGGCGCCGAAGCCGCCGGTGTAGCCACGCGAGGCCGGTGCGGTCTCGATGATGCCCGGCCACGGGTTGTAGGTGTCCGAGCTCCAGCAACGCCCGGTCGAGCTGTTGATGATGCCGGCCAGCACCTTGGTGTCGATGCCCAGCGCATTGCCCAGGGCCATGGCCTCGGACACGCCGATCATCGAGATACCCAGCAGCAGGTTGTTGCAGATCTTGGCGATCTGCCCGGTGCCCACTTCACCGCAATGCACGATGTTGCGGCCCATCTGCTCCAGCACCGGCTTGAGGGTGGCGAACAACTCGCCACTGGCACCGACCATGAAGGTCAAGGTGCCGGCCGCCGCGCCGCCAGTGCCGCCGGACACTGGCGCGTCACCCATGTCGATGCCCTTGGCCGCGGCGGCCTTGGAGACGTCACGGGCGGTCTGCGGGTCGATGGTGCTGCAGTCCACGGTGGGTGTGCCGGGGCGGATGCCGGCCAGCACGCCGGTCGCTTCGTCCAGGTAAACGCTGCGCACATGGGCAGCGGCCGGCAGCATGGTGATCACCAGCTCGCTGTTGGCCGCGGCCTCCTTGGGCGAGGCGCTGACCTGCCCGCCCAGTTCGGCAAGCTCTGCCAGTACGGTCTTGTTCAGGTCGAACAGGTTCAGCGAGTGCCCGGCCTTGATCAGGTTGCGGGCCATGGGCGCACCCATGTTGCCCAGGCCGATGAATGCGATACGCATGGTCAACTCCTTAGCGCAGGCTGATGGTGGTGTTTACACCGTCATTGACGCTGTCATCGTCGAACCAGCGGGCGGTGACGGTCTTGGTCTGAGTGTAGAACTGCACCACCTGCTTGCCGTACGGGCCGAGGTCGCCGAGCTTGGAGCCACGCGAGCCGGTGAAGCTGAAGTACGGCACCGGTACCGGGATCGGGATGTTGATGCCGACCTGGCCGATGTCGATCTCGCTCTGGAACTTGCGCGCCGCGGCGCCGCTCTGGGTGAACAGGCCGGTGCCGTTGCCGAACGGGTTGGCGTTGACCAGGGCGATGGCCTCGTCGAGGGTGTCCACCTCCAGGGTGACCAGCACCGGGCCGAAGATTTCCTGGGTGTACACCTGCATGTCGGTCTTGACCCCGGAGAACAGGGTCGGGCCGACGAAGTTGCCCTGCTCGTAGCCCGGCACCTTCACGTCACGGCCGTCCAGCTCCAGCTTGGCGCCTTCCTTGATGCCGCTTTCGATCAGGCCCAGCACCCGCTCCTTGGCGCGCTTGGACACCACCGGGCCGACGTCGGTGCCCGGCTCGTTGCCGGCATTGACCTTGAGCTTGCTGGCCGCGTCCTTGATGTCTGGCAGCCACTCGCGGGCCTTGCCCACCAGCACCGCCACCGAGGTGGCCATGCAGCGCTGGCCGGCGGCGCCAAACGCGGCACCGACCAGGGCGTTGACGGTCTGGGTGCGGTTGGCGTCGGGCAGCACCACGGCGTGGTTCTTCGCGCCCATCATCGATTGCACGCGCTTGCCGTGCTGGCTGCCCAGGTTGTAGACGTGGGTGCCGACTTCGGTGGAGCCGACGAACGAGATCGCCTTGATGTCCGGGTGGGTGCAGATGCCATCGACCACCTGCTTGCCGCCGTGCACCACGTTGAGCACGCCGGCCGGCACGCCGGCTTCCAGCGCCAGCTCGACCAGCATCATGGTCGACAGCGGGTCCTGTTCGGACGGCTTGAGCACGAAGGTGTTGCCGCAGACGATGGCCATCGGGAACATCCACAGCGGGATCATCGCCGGGAAGTTGAACGGGGTGATGCCGGCGCACACGCCGATCGGCTGGCGCAGGGTGTAGGTGTCGACACCGCTGGCCACGTTTTCGGCAAATTCGCCCATCTGCAGGGTGCCGATGGAAGCGGCGTGCTCGACCACTTCCAGGCCGCGGAAGATGTCGCCCTCGGCGTCGGCGATGGTCTTGCCCTGCTCGGCGCTGAGGGTCACGGCGATGCGTTTGCTGTGTTCGCGGATCAGCGCCTGCAGCTTGAGCATGATGCGCATGCGCGCGCCAATCGGGGTGTCACGCCAGGTCTTGAAGGCGCGCTCGGCGGCGGCCACGGCGGCGTTCACTTCATCGGCGGTGGCAAACGGCACCCGCGCCAGCACTTGCTGGGTGGCCGGGTTGACGATGTCGCGCCACTCGGTGGTCTGGGACTCGACCCATTGGCCGTCGATCAGCAGTTTTACCTGTTCGACCTTGGTCTGGTTGGGGTTGTGGGGTGCGTTCATCTGCGCTCTCCTTGGAATTATTGTCGGAACGAAGACGCCTACGCCGGGGTGGACACGGGGTGGCGTGTAGGGGCTGAGATCGAGTATAGATGTGCAAACATCCAACAAGAATGAACAAAAAAACCGGATCATCATGCAAAAAGACCTCACCTCCCTGAGCGCGCTGAACTGGGACGACCTCAAGTTCTTTCTTGAGGTAGCGCGCACCCGCAAGGCCAGCAGTGCGGCCAAGCGCCTGGCCGTGGACTACACCACGGTGTCGCGGCGCATCGGCTCACTGGAAGGGGCGCTGGGTACTTTATTGTTCGAAAAATCCCGCACCAATGGCTTCGTCCTCACCGCCGAAGGCCAGCGCCTGCTGGGCTACGCCGAGTCGATCGAAAGCACCCTGCACATGGCCTGCGAGCAGGTCTCGGGCTCGGGCGTGGCGTTGTCGGGGCATGTGCGCATGGGCTGCACCGAAGGCTTCGGCAGCTTCTTCGTCACCCCGCAGCTGAGCCATTTCGTCGATGCCTGGCCGGCGATCTCGGTGGATATCCTGCCGTTGCCGCACTTCATCAGCCTGTCCAAGCGCGAGGCCGATATCGTCATCGCCCTGGAGCGGCCCGAGCATGGGCCCTATGTGTGCTGCAAGCTGTGCGACTACCGGCTGCGGCTGTATGCCACCCAGGACTACCTGGACAGCCATGCGCCGATCCGCGCGGTGAGCGACCTGGCGAACCATCCGTTCATCAGTTATGTCGACGACCTGGCGTTCAGCTCGGAGCTGTTGTACCTGGCCAACCTGATCCCCAATGCCAACGCGCACCTGCGCAGCACCAGCGTGATCGCCCAGTACACGGCGGCCTTGCAGGGGCGCGGGCTGGCGATTCTGCCGTGCTTTTTGGCGGCGCAGGATCCGCGCTTGGTGACGGTGTTGCCGGAGGAAATCGAGGTGACGCGGCAGTTCTGGATGTACTGCCGGGAGGATTTGCGCAAGCTCAAGCGGATTACCCTGTTGTGGGATTACATCCGTGAGGTGACCGAGGCGAATGCGCCGTTGTTGATGGGCGAGACGCGGGAGATGAAGTTCGCTCAAGGTTGATTGGGGCCGCTGCGCGGCCCCGGGGACATCAGTCCGACGCCACCACGATCGACACCCGGCGGTTCTCCATGCGCCCGGCGCTGGTGCGGTTGTCGGCCACCGGCTGGCTGCTGCCCAGGCCGCGGGTCTGGATGTTCTGCGGCAGCATGCCGATGCCGGCCAGCGCCTTGGCCACGCTCTGCGCGCGGCGCTCGGACAGCTGCTGGTTATAGGCGGCCTTGCCCGAGGCATCGGCGTGGCCGTCGATGCGCACACGTTGGATATCCACCGACAGCAGCGCCTTGCCGATACGCTCGACGATCGCCTCGCTCTGGCGATTGAGGCTGTCCAGGTCGCTGCCAAACAGCACCTTGCCGGACAGGTCGAAAGCCCAGCCATCGTCCGTTGGCGCAAAGCCCTCACGTTTGAGCACGGCCACCTGCTCTGGGGTCAGGCCCTTGGGCGGGACGCTCTGGCAGCCGCCAAGGGCAAGCAGTGCCAGGATCATGGCGAACAACGGGAAACGCAGGGTTAACAAACGGTCGATCACGGTTCAGCTCCTGTTCTTTTTACATCCGTGGCGCAGCGTTCCGTCTGCGCCACTTGCCAATGGCCACGGCGCTTGCGCTTGGCCTGGTACATCGCCGCATCGGCGGCATTGAGCAGACTGGCCGGGTCGTGGCCGTCATCCGGGTAAAAAGCGATACCGACACTGAGCGAGCTGGTGATGCGGGTGCCATCCTCCAGCAGGATCGGCAGCTGCATGCTGGCGATGATCTTCTCGGCGATGCGCTGAGCATCTTCACGTGCCTGCAGCGGCGCCAGCAGCACGGCGAACTCGTCACCGCCCAGGCGCGCCACCAGGTCATGCTCACGCAACTGCGCGCGCACTCGGCTGGCGACGGTGATCAGCACCTCGTCACCCACGGCGTGGCCTAGGGTGTCGTTGATCTGCTTGAAGTGGTCGCTGTCGAGGAACAGCAGCGCCAGGCGTTCGCCCTGGCGCTCGGCATTGCGCAGGCTGCGGCTCAGCCGGCCTTCGAAGAAGGCGCGGTTGGGCAGGCCGGTCAGGCTGTCATGGCTGGCCTGGTGCGCGAGGGTTTCGTTTTCGCTTTGCAGGTGACTGTGCCAGACCTCCAGCTCGTCGAGCAGGGCGTTGAAGTCGTTGCCCAGCTCGTTGAGTTCGGCAATCTGCGTTTCCGGCACACGGCGGTCAAAGCTGCGTTCGCGGCGCGCGGCGTGGGCCACGCTGGCGAGGTGGCGCAACGGCCGGATGATGTCGGCGAACAGCCGACGCGACAGGTACAACGCCAGCACCGCACTGACCACCGTGCACAGCAGGATCCCAACCAGGCCGCTGAGCAAAAAGCGCAACAGGCTGCCGCCCTGGCCGACCAGTTCGATATGCCCGACCTTCTGGCCCATGTGTTGCACCGGCAGGTTGATCGGCTGCTCCAGCAGGGTCCGCGCCACCTGGCTTTGCAGCTGTGCCATCACGGTACGGTCATCGCGCTGCCAGTGGGCGAGCAGTTCGCCGTCGTTGTTGAAGACCTTGGCGTCGGCCACCTCTTCGGTCGTGGCGATCAGCGCCAGTGCCTCGTTGGCGGCGGCACTGTCGTCGAACACCACGGCGGCTTCGACGGTGTAATTGATGGAGCGGGCGATCAAATGCAAGTTGTGGTTGGCATAGACGCGCAGGGCGGCCACCCCGAGCAGGGTCACCAGCACCCCGGCCAGGCCGGCGGCGATCAAGGCAATGCCCAGGTGGCCACGCCCCAGCACCGCACGCAGGGTCGGCCGGGGCAGGCGCTGGCCAGACCGGTTCATGGCTGCGCCGCCCGCCGCCGCGACAACTGCAGCACGCTGGGGTGGATGCGCACGCCACTGCGCGCCACCGAGTCGAGGTTGACGTCAAAGGCCACTTGCTGGTCGCTGACCCGCAGGCAGAACAGGCTGCCCACCGTACAGGGGTCGTCGGCCTCCGTGATGCTCAGCACCGGGTGGCCGCTGATCGCCTGGAACAGGCGGTCGCGCTCGCCGGCCTCCAGCTTGCCGATGTAAACGGCGTCACAGGCACTGGCCAGGCTGGCGTCACCAGCCAGCAGGCGACGCACCTGCAAGGGTTGCCCGGAATTCTGCGCCGTGCCTTTGATGAGGTCGTCGGCGTATTCGGTGGGGCCGACCAGGCACAGGCGCAAGGGGTTGGGTTGGGCGGGCCAGCGGGCATAGCTGAGAATGCCCAGCACCACCTGGGTCACCGCCTTGGCCCGTTGCTGCGCCTGCGCGCTCGGCTCGCCGGCCAGCGCCTGGGCGAACCCGCCGGTCAGCAACAGCGTGGCCATCAGCAGCGAGCGCGCGCAATCCTTCACCCGCCTCAAAACCGAGACAGCCACTGTCATGGTGGGAAATCTCTCAAAAAGTTACCAGATAATGCCGCAACGATAGCACACCCACATGGTACGCCCGTATCACAGCTGTTCCAGCATCAGCCCCGAAACACGGCGCACCCTGCGCTCTACAGCCTCTTCGAACACCCCGCTGCGCGGCTCGATCAAGCTGAAGCAATGCTTGGCCCGGGTGATGCCGGTGTACACCAACTCCTTGGTCAGCACCGGGTTGAGCGCGTCGGGCAGCACCAACGCAGTGTGGCTGAACTCCGAGCCCTGGGACTTGTGCACGGTCATGGCGAACACGGTTTCCACTTCGCTCAGGCGGCTGGGCAGGACGAAACGCACCCCGCCACTGCCGTCGTTACGCGGGAAGGCTACGCGCAACGGGGCCTGGCCCTGGTCATCGGGCAGGCGCAGGGCAATGCCGATATCACCATTCATCAGGCCGAGGCCGTAGTCGTTGCGGGTCACCAGCACCGGGCGCCCCTCGTACCACAGCTGCTGGCTGTCGATCAGCCCGGCGTTGTGCAGCACCCGCTCGACCCGCTGGTTCAGGCCCTCCACGCCCCAGGCGCCCTTGCGCACCGCACACAGCAGCTGGAAGTCCTCGAAACGGCTCAGCACGTCGCCGGCCCACTGTTCCCAGCGTGGATCCTCTGCCGGGGTGCCCGGTGGCGGGCGCAGGCGGCCGATGTTGCGCAGGTAGTTGCGATAGCCCTGGGGGCCTTCGGCGCCGCGGTTGAGGCCGTCGAGCAAAAGACGCTCGAAGCGCTTGTCGTGCTCGCCACCGAGGGTCAGGCAGAACACGTCATCGGGCTTGCTGGCCAGCAGCGCGCGGGCCTCGGCGGCCTGCTGGCGGTTGACCAGCCGGGCCAGCTGGCCGATGCCGCTGCCTTCGCCGAAACGCCGGGAGTGGCGCAGCATGACGATTTGCTGGGCCAGCGGGTTGCGCGGGCTTTCGCCCGGTTGCAGGCCGCTGTTGGCCAGCGATTGGCCGCCGACCTGCTCCAGCCAGGCCAGGGTCTGCGGCCAGTAGCAGCCGTCCTCGGCGTCGCGGCACAGGTCGCCCAGCACCGCGCCCGCCTCCACCGAGGCCAGCTGGTCCTTGTCGCCCAGCAATACCAGCCGCGCATTGGGCGGCAATGCGTCGAGCAGGTTGGCCATCATTTCCAGGTCGATCATCGACGCCTCGTCGATCACCAGCACATCCAGTGGCAACAGGTTGCCGGCGTTATGCCGGAAGTGGCGCGAGCCCGGGCGGCTGCCGAGCAGGCGGTGCACGGTGCTGACGTCGGTGGGGATCTGCGCGCGCACCGCGCTGTCGACCTGCAAGCGCTCGACCTGCTGGCCGATGGACTCGGTCAGGCGCGCCGCCGCCTTGCCGGTGGGCGCCGCCAGGCGAATGCGCAGGGGCCGGCCCTGCTCTACCGCCGGGGCCTGCAGCAGGGCCAGCAGCCGCACTACCGTGGTGGTCTTGCCGGTGCCGGGGCCGCCGGTGATGACGCTGAAGCCAGCGCGGGTGGCCAGGGCACAGGCGAGTTTTTGCCAATCCACCTCGGCGGCCGGCGTGCCGCTGTCGAACAGTTGCGCCAGGCGCACGGACAGATCGGCCTGCAACGGCTGTTGACGGGCCAGGCGCTCGTGCAGCGCGCCGTCGATTCGCCGCTCGTAAGACCAATAGCGGCGCAGATACAGACGTTCACCCCTTTGCACCAGCGGGCGCTGTGGGCTGCCGTCGCCTGCCGCCACCAACGGGCTATCGCCGATGCACTGCAGCCAGGTGCCCAGTTCAAGGCTGGCCAACAGTTGCGAGGGCAGCAGCAGCGGCCCGGCCAGGGCATCGCCTTCCGGCGGCAGGGACAGGGCGAAGTCCGGCTCGGCCAGGGTCTGGGCAAGGTCGAGGCAGACATGGCCATGGCCCAGTTGGTGGCTGGCCAGCGCCGCCGCCAGCAGCACCAGCGGATCGCTGCCGGGGGCGAGCTCTTCGAGGAAGCCGACGAAGGCCCGGTCCAGCGCACGCAGCCAGCCACGCTCCACCCAGCGGTCGAGCAGGGCCAGCAGATCGTGGCTGTCGTGCAGTGGTGCCAGGGCGCTCAGGTGCTCGGCCTGCAGTGGGGTCGGCAGAAGGTCGTCGAGACTGCGGCTCATGGCGTGGCTCCAGCAAACAGGTCCTGCTGCGCGGGCGCGTGCTCGCCGCGGAACAGCGCATCGAGGGCTTCGATCAGCGCGCGCGGCGGCCGGGCGTGATACAGGCCGTGGCCTGCCGAGTGGGTGCCACGCAGGAAGATGAACAGGGCACCGCCGACATGGCGGTCGTAGTCGTAGTCGGGCAGCCGTGCGCGCAACTGGCGGTGCAGGGCCAGCAGGTAGAGCACGTACTGCAGGTCGTAGCGGTGCTCGAGGATCGCCTGCTCCATGGCCAGTGCGCCATAGGCCTGGGCGTCGGGGCCGAGCCAGTTGGATTTGTAGTCGGCCACGTAGTAGCGCCCGTCCAGTTCGAAGGCCAGGTCGATGAAGCCCTTGAACATGCCGTTGAGCTGGGTCGGCTGGAGCGCCGGGCGAGCGGCGCCGTCATGGGTATGGCGCACCACCAGTTGGTCGAGGTGCAGCGTGTCGACCTGGTGGCTGGCGAACCAGAACTCCATTTCGATCTGGTACTGGCTCAGCGCCGCCAGCTGCAGGGTGGCGCCCTGCAACGGCATGGGCTGAACCAGCATCTGCTGCAGCCATTGGCTGAGCGTGGGGATCCAACCGGCCCAGTCGCGACGGTTGCAGCGCCGGCCCACGGTGCGCTCGATCAGTTCGGGCTGGCTGCCCACGGCGGCGAAGCCTTCCTGGCCTGCCCATTCGAGCAGGCCATGGAGGAAGGTGCCGGGGTTGGGGCCACGGGGGAAGCGGTGGATATCACCGGACTCGGCCGGCACTTCGCGCAGCAGCTGGCTGTCCAGGGCTTCGTCGTCGAGCAGTTGCTGGGCCTGGGAGCTGTCGGCGATGAGGGTCTGATCGCCGACACGCAACGCACTGTAGGAGGCGATCCACCACTGCTCGGCGGCGGCACGTCGGGGTTTGCGGGCAGGCAACAGCTCACTGTCGCTCGCCGGGGTGCGGTAGCTTTGCTCGCCTGCCTCGGGCACCGGCCCACTGACAATGGCAGGGCTATTTGCACTCAGTAATTGCAACCACTCGCCCAGTTGGCTGGATGCCGACAGTGGCAGGCCGCCACCGAGCAGGTAGCCCAGGGCCGAGCGGTGCAGTTGCGAGCTGCGCTGGGTGCCGCGCTTGAGGTCGGCAACGCCGAGCCAACAGCCGTGCTGGGCACGGGTCAGGGCGACATAGAGCAGGCGCAGGTCTTCAGCCAGGCGCTCGTCGTCGGCACGTTCGATCTGCTGTGCGTCGGGGGTGAGCGTGAGGTGCGCCGAGCCGTCGTCGTCATGCCAGGACAGCGGCAGGCGCGAGCCGTCCACCGGCTTGCTGGTGCAGATGAACGGCAGGTACACCAGGGGATATTCCAGGCCTTTGGACTTGTGGATGGTCACCACCTTGACCAACTGCTCGTCGCTTTCCAGGCGCAGGATCTGCTCCTCGCCGGCCTGCCCGGCGTTGGCCAGGTGCTCGGCCAGGTGGCGGATCAAGGCCTGCTCGCCATCCAGCTCGCCGGCCGCCTGCTGCAGCAGTTCAGCCAGGTGCAGCAGGTTGGTCAGCACCCGCTCGCCGTCGGTCCGCGCCATCAGGCTGCGCGGCAGGTGGAAGTCGTGCAGCAGGCGGCGCAGCATCGGCAACACCCCTTGGCGCTGCCAGATTTCGCGGTAGCGCCGGAAGCGCATCACCCAGCCTTCCCAGACCCGTTCGTCCTGGTTCAGGCGCTCCAGCTCGATCAGCGGCAGGCCGAGGGTCAGGCTGGCCAGGGCGGCCTTGAGCATGCGCTCGGCATCCGGCTCGGCGCAGGCCTTGAGCCAGGCCAGCAGGTCGTGGGCCTCCTGGGCGGCGAACACCGAGTCCTTGTCCGAGAGGTAGACGCTGCGCACCCCACGGGCCGCCAGTTCGGCACGGACCAATTGCGCTTCGCGACCGTCCCGCACAAGGATGGCGATATCGGACGGCAGGCACGGGCGCAGTGCGCCGTCACTGCCGGCAAAGCCACTGACGCCCTGCTGGCCACCGTTGAGCACGGCCACGATATGGCTGGCGCAACTGGCGGCCAGGCGCTGGCGATACAGGGTATTGGAGACGGGTTCGTCGCTTTGCAGATGCCAGCAATGCAACGCCGCACTGGGCTGGCCGTCGATCAGCAGATGCTCGCTACGGCCTTTGGCGCGGACCTCGACGAAGGGCAAGGGGTTGTCGCCGTGGGCGCGGAACAGGAAGGCGCCGCGGCCTTGTTCGCGCGCCTCGGCCTGCAGGAAGACACGGTTCACCGCCGCGACCATGGCCTGGCTTGAGCGGTAGTTGGTGTCCAGGCTGTGCAGGCGCCCGGCCGTGGCGCGGCGGGCGGCCAGGTAGGTGAAGATGTCGGCGCCACGGAAGGCGTAGATCGCCTGCTTGGGGTCGCCGATCATGAACAGGCCGGTGTCTGGGTTGTTTTCGGTGATGCGATAGATGCGCTCGAAGATGCCGTATTGCACCGGGTCGGTGTCCTGGAACTCGTCGATCAACGCTACCGGGAACTGCTCGCGGATCAACCCGGCCAGGCGCTCGCCCGACTCGCTGGCCAGCGCATGCTGCAGGCGCAGGAGCATGTCGTCGAAGCCCATTTCGGCGCGCCGGCGCTTTTCCACTTCGAAGCGGGCCGAGACCCAGGCGGCGGCGTGTTCCAGCACGCGTACCTCGGGGCTGGCGAGCCCCTGCAAGTGTTCGCGCAGGGTTTGCATGGCGTGCAGGGCGGGGTGATCCGGCGGCTCGCCGACCTTCCACGCCTCGGCCATGCCGTCGGGGGTCAGGCGGGTGAAGCCGGTGCCCAGATCCAGCTCCATGGCCTGATCGTCACCGGCCCAGGCCTTGAGCTTTTCGAACCAGGGTTCAAAAAAACGAGCCTGCATTTTGCGGCCATCCACCTGCTTGGCGGCCACGGCGTCGCGGCAGATCTGCTGCAACTCATCGGCCCAGGCGGCCCAGGGCGCCTTGAGCTGGCGCAGTTGCTCACTGCGCTCGCGCAGGGTCGCTTCGATCAGTTGCTGCGGCTCTTCGTCGTGCTGTTCGCTGCGCACCCGGCCGAACAAGGGCCGGATGCGTGGCAGCAGGGCAGCGGGGCTGCCCCAGTTGCCGCGGACCCAGGCCAGGGACTCGCCGCGCATGCCGTAGCAGAAGCGCCGCCAGTAGTCGCGCATGACCTGGCCAAGCAGCTCGCTGTGGTCAGTTTCCAGGCTCTGGGTGAACAGGCTGCCGCTGTCGAAGGCGTGCTCGCGCAGCATGCGCTGGCACCAGCCGTGGATGGTCGACACTGCGGCCTCGTCCATCCACTGCACGGCGATCTCCAGACGGCTGGCGCAGCGTGGCCAATGCTCCTGTGGATATTCGTCGCGCAGCTGGTGCAGCAGCGGGTCGGCGTCTTCCAGCTCTTCGCGGAAAAACCGGCCTGCTTCGGCCAGGCGTGCGCGGATGCGCTCGCGCAACTCTTTGGTGGCGGCGTCGGTGAAGGTCACCACGAGGATCTGTGGCGGCAGCAGCTCGCGGGCAAAGCCCTGCTCGCCGCCGTGGCCGAGGATCAGCCGCAGGTACAGGGCCGAGATGGTGAAGGTCTTGCCGGTGCCGGCACTGGCTTCGATCAGCTGGCTGCCGTGCAGGGGGAAACTCAAGGCCAACGGGCGGGCTTGGCTCATTGGGCGCTCTCCGGGTTGCCGAGGCTCTGCCAGGGGGCTGCGAACAGGGGGCGGTACAGGGCTTCGCACCAGCCTTCGAAGGTTTCATCCAGCACCAGCGCGGCGAAGTCGGGGTACTGGCGGGCCAGGGCCAGGCTTTCGCTGCGCTCGCCGTTGCTGATCAGGCCGTCACCGTCGTAGGCGCGGGTGGCGGCGGCAAGTGCCTTGTCCGGGTCTTCCTGGGCCAGCCAGGCGAAGGCGGTCTTGGCCGCGATGGGCAGGGGGGCGTTCATCCCCGCCTGGCGCGCCACCAGCAGTTCGCCCAGGCGTTCGGCGGCCTGGCTTTGCGCTAATGGCGCCAGGAGCAGGGTCAGGTCGCTGGCCACCAGTGCGCTGTGCAGCGGGTAGCCCGAGGCGCAGGCGGCCAGGTGCATGACCCAGGCCGGGATCAGCCGGTGCCACTTGAGGTTGTTGCGCCCGGCACTGAGGGTGTTGGGCACGGTGGCGATGCTCAGCAGGCTCTGGTCGTCGGCCTGGTAGACCCGGCCCAGCCAGCCCTCGAGGCGGTGCAAGCCGTGTTCGAAGTGGATCGGCAAGGCACCTTCCACCAGCGTCGGCCAGCGCTGCAGCAGTTGCCCATGGCGTTGCAGCAGGTCTGGCAGGGGCTGGATCAGCTCGGCCTGCAATGCCTCGCCGAACCCGGCCAGCGGCAACAGGCCACAGGCTTGCAGGCGGCGGGCCTGGGCCTGCAGCGCCTGTTCGGGGTTGTCCGGCTCGGCCAGGGCGGCGCCCAGCAGGCTTTCACTCAGGCCGTAGCGTTGCAGGGCGTCGAGGGCGAAGGGCTCTTCGTCCGGCGTGGGGGCTTCCAGTGCTTCGAAGTAGACTTTCAGGCGCTGACTGAAGAAGTGCCTGACGGGATGGCGCAGAAAATCCTGCAACTGCATCAGGCTCAGTGGCTCATCGCTGGTGTAGGGCAACAACGGGGCATGTGCTGCCTGGGCCTCTGCGGCGTCCTGGTGCAGGACCAGCCACTCATGGGCAAAGCTGAACAGCGGGCTGCCTTTCTGGAAATAGCGCTGGCTGAACGGTTGCAGCGGGTGCTCCTGGGTCAGGGCATGCAGCAGTTGTTGCCCCGCATCGTCCTTCTGCCCTGGCTTGGCGTTGACCAGTTGCCAACCGGCGGCCAGGTGATCGCGAAGTTGCCCGATCAGCACCGAGGCTGGGCGCTCGCTGTTGTCGCGGATGCTGCGCCCGACCCAGCTGACGTACAGTTGGTCACGCGCCGACAGCAGCGCTTCGAGCAACAGATAGCGGTCGTCCTCCCGGCGCGAGCGGTCGCCCGGGCGGTAGTCGCTGGCCATCAGGTCGAAGTCCAGCGGTGGCTGCGCGCGCGGGTAGTCGCCGTCGTTCATGCCCAGCAGGCAGACCACCCGGAAGGGGATGGCGCGCATGGGCATCAGGGTGCAGAAGTTCACCGAGCCGGCGAGGAAGCGCTGGGACAACTTGCCCTGGTCGAGGCCCGACAACCACGCCTCGCGGACCACGGTGAGCGGCAGCAGGTCTTGCAGGCCGACCGCCTCGCAGGTTTCCAGCCAGGTGTCGCGCAGGTCCTGGAGCTGTACCAGCAGCAGTTCGTCGTGCTCGTTTTCAGCCAGGAAGAAGATCTGCAGCAGCGCATGCAGGCGCTCGCCCCATTGGGTGGCGGTGGCCGGCTGCGAAAGTGCCTGGCAGGCGATATCCAAGGCGTCGAGCAAGGCCACCAACGGACCGATCAAAGCGGCATCGAGGCCGCCGATCTCATCGTAGGGCTCGATGCCATCGCAACCCTCACCGACGCCCACCGCGTACCCCAGCAGCATCCGGCGCAGGCCGAAACGCCAGCTGTTCTGCTCCAGGCCCTCGGGCAAGCCGAGCGTGGCGCGTTGCTGGGCGCTAAGGCCCCAGCGGATACCGGCGCCTTCGATCCAGCGATGCAGGGTGGGCAGGTCGCCTTCCTCGATCGCAAAGCGGGCACGCACTGCCGGGACATCCAGCAGGTCGAGCACCTCACTCACGGCAAAGCGGCTGTCGGGCAGCTTCAGCAGGTGTTCCAGGGCGATCAGCAAAGGGTCGCGGCCACGTTGGCCTTGGTCGGTCAGGGTGAACGGGATATAGCGTGGGTCGCTGCGCTCCAGCTGGCCGAACACCGCGCGAATGTGCGGGGCGTAGGTATCGATGGCCGGGAGCATGACGATGATGTCCCGCGGGCGCAGGCTGGGGTCGGCGCTGAAGCGGGCCAGCAGCTGGTCGTGCAGGATCTCGACTTCGCGCTGCGGGCTGTGGGCCACGTGGAAGCGCACGGAGCGGTCCTTGGCAGGGTCCACCTGGGGCCATTGCTCGCGGGTTTCGGCCAGGGGGCGAAGTTCGAGGATGTCGTCCTGCAGCTGGTTGAGCAGGGTCTTGGGGTCGCCGTCGCTGAACAGGTCGATACGGCCATCGCTGAACACGGACTGATAGCTGCCGGGGTCGTCATAGCTGTCGAGCAGGTTGATGTAGTCACGGCCCTGTTTGCCCCAGGCAGCCAGCAGCGGGTGGGCGTGCTGGTGCAGCAGCTCGTCATCCAGCAACAGGGGCATGCCTTGTTTGCGCTGTTGGCGTTTGTACTGGTGGCGCAGCAAGTCCTTGTCGGCAACGATGTCGCCCCAGTGGTGGCGGCAAGGGTTATGCACGCACAGCAGGACCTGGCTGAAGCGTGCCAGACCGGCCATGGCCTCGAGTATCTGGGCCGGCAGCGATGAGATACCGAATACGATCAGCCGCGCAGGCAGGCCAGTGGGCGCTTGCTCCAGGCTATTGATACGCTCGATGAAGCGCTGGTGCACGCCGGCACGGCTCTGGGCCATGCCCGCTTCGCCTACGTCTTCGAGCAGGATTCGCCACAGCTCGGCCTGCCAACGGTTGCCGGCAGCCAGGGGCTTGCGCTCGCCGCGGGCGGTGTTGAGCACATGTTCACCGGCCGCCCAATCCTTGAGCCAGTCGGCACGGTAGACCTGGTACTGGTCGAACAGGTCGGCCAGGCGCTCGGCCAGCTGGTAGCGTTTACGCAGGTCGCTGTCGTCGGTGAGGAAGCGACGCAGGGGCTCGAAGTGCGGGCGCTCGATGACCTCCGGCAGCAGGCGCATGAGGCGCCAGGTCAGGGGGGCTTTGTCGAGCAGCGACACTTCGGGGATCTCATCGCGGCCCAACACGCCACGGTACAGCTGCCACATGAAGCTGCCGGGCAACTGCACGTCGATAGCGGCCGCAATGCCGCAGCCGCCTTGGTCGTCGTCCTGCGGGTCTTCGGCCAGCGCCAGTTTCAGCCACTGGGCGATACCATTGCTCTGTACCAGGGCGATTTCGTTTTCCAGCGGTGCCAAGGGAAAGCGGCGCATCACACTCACCACCAGGTTGCGCAAGTCATCCAGGCGATTGCCCTGGACGATCATGAAACCTGGGTGCAGTGAGGTCGTGTTGGCCATTGGGCGCTCTCGGGAAGGCGGGCGGATAAGGTGGGAAACCATATCACGGGGTTGATCTTTTCCGATCCGGAAAAGACAAAACCCCTACCTGCATGCGCAGATAGGGGTTTTGCGAAATGAATCTTGACGATGACCTACTCTCACATGGGGAAACCCCACACTACCATCGGCGATGCATCGTTTCACTACTGAGTTCGGGATGGGATCAGGTGGTTCCAATGCTCTATGGTCGTCAAGAAATTCGGTTGCCCAGAATGTCTTGTGAACACTCTTGGCTAATTCGGATATGCGATTTGTGATGTTGCGAACTTTCGGGTCTTTCGTCTTCACCACCACAATCTGCAGTTGCAAATTGCTTGGGTGTTATATGGTCAAGCCTCACGGGCAATTAGTATTGGTTAGCTCAACGCCTCACAGCGCTTACACACCCAACCTATCAACGTCGTAGTCTTCGACGGCCCTTCAGGGGATTC
>NZ_BQHO01000003.1 GCF_021601385.1 Pseudomonas parasichuanensis
CAGCATTGCCGACCAGGGTGAAGGTCAATGCGCCTACGCCACCGGTGACCGCATCGGTCAATGAACCCGACGCCGTCTCGGTGTTGGCGTGCGGGTCACTCCCCACCACGTTGCCACCGGCCAGGTCGTTGCCGTCCTTGCTCAAATCCAGGGCTTTCTCGTAGACCGTCACTTCACTGTCAGGGCCGGCGATCAGCTTGCTATCCAGCACGTTGATGGTGATGGTGGTGGTGCTCTCGTCGCCGTCAGCGTCACGGATGGTGTAGACGAAGGTATCGGTCGCCGACTGCGGCAGGTCGAGGTTCGGGGTGGCGTGATAGGTCGCATTACCTTGGGCATCCAGTGTCAGATACCCGTACTGGCCTTGGATCTGCTCGCCGACATGACCTGCTGCCGAGGTCGAAATATCGCTGCCGGCACGCACGCCCACCACGTACTGGCCGTTGGCTCGCACATCGGCGCCGATCACATCGTTGGCCAGCACATTAGCGGTGACGCTGCCACCTTCGGTGGCATCGGCGGCGTCGAAATGGGCCTTGGGCACATCGTCGACGATAGTGACCTGCAGGTTGCCGCTGACAGTGCTGCCATCGCTGTCTGTGGCGGTGACAACGAAGTGCTCCACCAGGTTATTGATGCCGTCGCCAGTGGCGTGGCTCTCGTTATCCAGCAGCGTGTAACTGTAACTGACCACCCCGCTGGCCGGGTCGTAGCCGGTAATGGTCAACGTATTGCCCAAGGGCGTAGTGATGGACTGCGGGAAGCCAGCCACCACCCCACCGCTGACCAGCGCAATGCCGCCCACGGTGAGCGTCTGCAAGCCATCCAGCGCGGTCACGCTGAAGCTTGAGCCCTGAGTCAACGCCGCCGGGTTCGGCGCGCTGCCATCAACCAGGTGCTTCTCGAACAGGGTCAGTTGGCCGCCTTGAGTGTCGAGACCACCCAGGGTTACCGGGTCGTTGATATTGCTGACGTTGAGGGTCAGGGTCGCACTGCTGGTATCGCCGTCGGCATCTTTGATGGTGTAGGTGAAGTGCTCCACCCCACTGCCACCACCCAGCAGGTTCTTGAAGTCCGGATCGCTGGTGTCGAGGGTGTAGGTGTAGGAGCCGTCCGCAGCCAGTACCAGCGTGCCGTAGGTACCTACGAACGTGCCGCCCTGCACGGGCCCGCCCGCGACGCGGTCGGCGCCTTGGGTGTCGTTGCTGAGCACGTTGCCGGTCAGTTCGGTGTGCTGCTCGGTGGCGGTGAAGGCATTGCTGTCGTTGACGGCCTTGGGCACGTCGTCGCGAATGACCACGTCCAGCGAACCACTGGCCACGTCGCCGTCACTGTCGCTGACCAGTACCGGGAAATGCTCGCCGAGGGTATTGCTGCCCGCGCCACCGGGGTGGTGCTCGGCGCCGTTGAGGGTATAGCTGTAACTGACCACACCCGTGGCCGGGTTGTAGCCGGTGATGGTGAGCGTGTTGCCAAGCGCGGTGATGATGGACTGGCCGACGCCGGTAACAGCCCCGGCGGTCACCACGTTGATCCCCCCGACACTGAGATTGAACACACCATCGGGCGCAACCACGGTGAAACTGCCGGCCTGGGTCAACGCCGCCGGGTTGCTGGCCGAGCCTTGCGCCAGGTGGGCTTCATCGAGCGTCAGTTCACCCGGCTGCAGATCGAGGCCATCGAGCGATACCGGGTGATCGGGCGGGGCAAGGGGCTCCGTTACAGGGGTATCCGGCGGGCTAACGGCGAAGGGCAAATTACCACGGTTACTGAGGTCCAGCTCACCGAGGTAGCGGTTGGCCAGTTCGGGGATGCCATTGAAGCCCGCCGTGGGGAAACCGATGGTGGGGTCGACCCGCGCAGCCACTTCGCTCAGCATCACGAAGCTGTGCCCGCCACCCAGTTCGCCCGACATGGCACCGTGCATGCCACCGGCCGCAGGCGCTTGCGCGACCTGGGTCGGGTCGGCACCGGCGGCGATGGCCTTCTGCAGATGCTCGACATCGGTGAGCTGGGCCGCGCTGGGTGTGGCACCTGGGCCCTGCCCAGTGGGCGCGTGGTGGGCCAGCAGGTCCGGGGTCATCGCCAGGCTGCTGTCGCGGCCCAATGTGAGCTCGGCGCCGTTGTGCAGCCTTACCGCCACGGCCCCGGCACTGCCAGTCTCCAGTTGCTCACCGGCAAACAGGCGATCGCCCTCCACCAACAAGCGGCGGTGACCGTCCCCCCCCACCGCGAATACCTGGCCTACCACCTTGCTGACCACGCCGATCAATTTGGCCATGAGCGCACGCCTCCCCTGCCGATGGGCTTTTCGCAGTCAGAAGCATGCTGGGTAAAACACACAACGCTCCATGTTCCCTGGCTGTCGGAACGTTGCTGTCACGCTCGTGAGAATCACGTTCCTTGTGACGGTTGCCGCGATAGCGGTTATGGGCAATGGCCATCAGTGCATGCCAATTTATTGTCGCCAAATTCCGCTTTCGCCTTCCTCCCCAGACTGCTTAGCCGCAAAAAATCTAAAACGTTATCCGAAGCCCGAAACCCGCGTCTCCCAGCCGGTTCGCCGAGCCACCTGTTTGCAACAATGTCGCGTATTCCTTAGACCTCATAAGTTTTTTTTCGCATATACCTTATGAAAAAATCTTCTTAGCTCGCGCGATAAATGTTCTTAGCTCTGATGTTACAAGCCTGAAACGGTTTGATTCTTATAAGTCGTCATTTTATTGACGGCAGCAGGAATTTTTTAAGACCAGGGAGAAGTACCCCATGCGCGTGTTAACCCCCATCACCAGTGCAATTTTATTGGCCATGGCGTGTGCCAATTCTCAGGCGATGTCGATCACCGAAGCCGTCCAGAACGCCGTGGACCAGCATCCCGAAATCGGCGCCAGCCGCAACAGCCGGCTGTCAGCCGATGAAGATGTGAAGTTTGCCCGCGGAGGGTACTACCCAACGGTCGACCTGGTAGCCGGCTACGGCCGCCAGCGCTCGGACAACACCAATACCCGTGGTTTCAATCCGGACGGCACCCGTAACCACAACAAGGAAACCCTCAACTACACCCAATCCGAGCTGCGTCTGCGGCAGATGCTGTTCGACGGTTTCAACACCGCCAACGAAGTCGGCCGTACCGAAGCGGTGGCCACTTCGCGCGCCTACTACACCCAGGCCACCGCCGAAACCGTGGCCCTGCGCACCGTCGAGGTGTACCTCGAAGTACTCAAGCGCCGCGAGCTGGTGACCCTGGCCAAGAACAACCTGCAGGCCCACCTGAGGGTCAACGACCAGATCGGCCTGCGCAGCGAACGCGGCGTGGGCAGCACCGCCGACCTCGACCAGTCCCGCGCCCGCCGCGCCCTGGCCGAAAACAACCTGGACACCGCCGAGGTTGACCTGGCCGACGCCGAAGCCAACTTTTTCAGCGTGGTCGGGCGCATGCCCGACGAGCTGGAAACTCCTGTGACGATCAAAGGCGAGATACCGGGCAACCTGCAGGATGCCCGCCAGGGCATGCTGGAAAACAATCCCTACCTCAAGTCGGCGCAGGCCGACGTGCAGTCCGCCGAGCAGCAGTACGAAGTGGCCAAGTCGCCCTTCTACCCACGCCTGGATGCGGTGCTGGCCACCGGCGCCAACAACAACCTCGGCGGCCAGAAAGGCCACGACAACAACGACTGGCAGGCCGGCGTCGAACTCAGCTACAACCTGTTCCGCGGTGGCAGCGACAAGGCCCGCCTGCAGTCCGACGCGCACAAGATCAACCAGGCCATGGACATCCGCAACAACGCCCTGCGCCAGCTCAACGAAAACCTGAGCCTGGCCTGGAACGCCATGACCAACGCGCGCAAGCAGACCCCGAGCGCCCGCGAATACGCCGAAACCACCCAACGCGTGCGGGCCGCCTACCAGGACCAGTTCGGCCTGGGCCAGCGCACCCTGCTCGACGTGCTCGACAGCGAAAACGAGCTGTACAACGCCAACCGGCGCTATACCGAGGTGCGCTATACCGAGGAGTTCTCGATGTACCGGCTGCTGGCGAACATGGGCGAGCTGCTGAACAAGCAGCGCATCTCGCTGCCGCCTGAAGCCATCGCCAAGACCGAAGTGCGCAACGAAGCCCGGCTGCCCGACATGCGCTAGGGCCTGACTTCACGCGGGGCGCCCTTGCCGGCGCCCTTTCCCGTCCAACGCGGCAGGGAGTGGCCATCGTGACCAGTATGCAAAGCGCGCAACCGCGCCTGGATGTGGATGATCCGTTGCTCGATGGCCTGCTGATCCTGTGCAAGCTGCATGGCTGCCCGGCCAGCCGCGCCAGCTTGTGCAGCGGCCTGCCCTTGGCCGAGCAGCGCCTGGGGCTCGCTCTGCTACCGCGCGCCGCCGCCCGTGCCGGGTTACAGGCACGCGTACTGCCACGCGAGCTGGGTGCCATCTCGGCACTCAACCTACCGGTCCTGCTGATCCTCAATGACGGCCGCAGCGCCGTGCTGCAACGCTGGGGCGAGAATGGCCGGGCGTTGCTGCTGCCCTGCGAAGCCGAGGGCGGCGAACAATGGGTCGAACGCGAGGCGCTGGCAGAGGCCTACAGCGGCCAGGCATTGTTCGCCCGCCCCCGGCATACCCTGGAAGACATTCGCGCACCGCTGCTACCCAGGGTCAACGCCTGGTTCCGCGATACGTTGCGCCACTCCCGTTGGTTGTATGGCGATGCGCTGCTGGCCAGCCTGCTGATCAACCTGTTGGGGCTGATGGTGCCGTTGTTCGTCATGCAGACCTATGACCGGGTGGTGCCCAACCAGGCGCTGTCGACCTTGTGGGTGCTGGTTGCCGGGCTGTTCATCGGCACCGCTTTCGAGCTGGCGCTGCGCATGGTCCGTGCCCATCTGCTGGACCAGGCCGGCAAGAAGACCGACCTGATTCTCTCCGCCACGCTGTTCGAACGCATCACCGGCATGAGCATGAAAGCCCGCCCGGCCACCATCGGGGGCTTCGCGCAAAGCATCCACGACTTCCAGGGGCTGCGCGAATTCCTCACCGCGGTCACCCTGACCAGCATCATCGACCTACCGTTCGTTGCCCTGATGTTGCTGGTGATCGGCATGCTTGGCGGATGGCTGGTGGTGATCCCGTTGGTTGCCTTCCCGGTTGCCGTGGGGCTGGCACTGTTCATTCAGGTGCGCCTGCGCGACACCGTGCAGAAAAGCCTGAGCCTGGGCGCCGTGCGCCAGGCCCTGCTGATCGAGACCCTCGGTGGCCTGGAAACCCTCAAGGCCTGTGGTGCCGAAAGCGAGCGCCAATACCAGTGGGAGCACACCAACGGCGCCATCGCCCGCCTTGATGCCCATGCCCGCAACCTGTCGTCGCTGGCTACCAACGGCACGCTGTTCATCCAGCAGTTCTGCGGCATGGCCACCATCGTCGCCGGGGTATACAGCATCATCGCCGGCAACCTCAGCGTCGGCGCACTGGTGGCCAGCTACATGTTGGGCAGCCGCGTGCTTGCCCCGCTCGGCCAGATTGCCGGGCTGATCACCCGCTATCAACAAGCGCAACTGACCATGCAGAGCACCGACGCGCTGATGAGCCTGCCGCAAGAGCGCCAGGCGCAACAGCAGGCGCTGGAACATACGGCACTGCACGGCGGCGTGAGCATCAACCACGCCAGCTTCCGCTACCCAGGGCAGGCTGCAGCGGCGCTCAACGACGTGAGCTTTACCCTCAAGCCGGGCGAACGCATCGGCATCATTGGCCGTAGTGGCTCGGGTAAAAGCACCCTGGCGCGGTTGCTGATGGGCTTCCATCACCCCGACGAAGGCCAGGTGCTGCTGGACAACCTGGACCTGCGCCAGCTGGATATCGCCGACCTGCGCAATCAGATCGGCTACGTCGCCCACGACCTGCCATTGCTGGCCGGCAGTCTGCGCGACAACCTCACCCTGGGTGCCCGCCATGTCAGCGATGCGCGCATGCTCGAAGTGGCCGAGCTGACCGGCGTCAGCGAACTGGCCCGGCAGCACCCGCAAGGCTTCGATCGCCCGGTGGGCGAGCGTGGCCAACTGCTGTCTGGCGGTCAACGCCAGGCCGTGTTGCTGGCCCGCGCACTGCTGCTGGAACCGCCGATTGTGATTCTCGACGAACCCACCAGCCACATGGACAACAGCAGCGAGGAACAACTGCGCCAGCGGCTGCTTGCCTGGGTGCCGGGCAAGACCTTGCTGCTGGTCACCCACCGCACGTCGATGCTCAGCCTGGTGGACCGGCTGCTGGTGCTGGACAACGGCAAGATCGTTGCCGACGGGCCGAAGGATGCGGTCATCGATGCGCTGCGCAAGGGGCGGATTGGCGCGGCGTTGTAGATCAGCAAGCGCGGCATCGTCTGTGTGGGAGCGGGTTTACCCGCGAAAGCGTCGGCAGGGCCACTGCCGCATTCGCGGGTAAACCCGCTCCCACAGGCTCACCACTCTCAATCGGAGGCAGCAGATGTCCATTAGCCACAGCATACGCAGCTACCTCCATGGCACCGACAAACGCGCCGAACGCGACTACCTGCCGGAACTCGCCAGTGCCACCTTGCAGGAAACACCGAGCCTGTCACGTCTGACCGTGTGGCTGGCCGCGATCCTGCTGCTGGTTGCCTTGATCTGGGCCAACTTCGCCGTGCTCGACGAGGTCACGGTCGGCGAAGGCAAGGCCATCCCCTCGAGCAAGGTTCAGGTGATACAGAACCTGGAGGGCGGGATCGTCACCGAGATCTTCGTGCGCGAGGGCCAGATGGTCGACAAGGGCGCCACCCTGCTGCGCCTGGACGACACTCGGTTCAAATCCAACAAGGGCGAAAGCGAGGCTGACCGGTATGCCCTCACCGCCCAGGTCGAGCGTTTGTCCGCAGAGGCCGAAGGCAAGCCGTTCGTGGTGTCCGACGAAGTGCGCGCAAAGGCACCCCAGGTAGCCGAAGACGAGACCTCGTTGTACGAATCACGCCAGCGTCGCCTGGCCAGTGAAAAACAGACCCTTAACGAGCAGCTGCGACAGAAGACTCAGGAGCTGGCCGAGTTTCGCTCCAAGGCCGACCAATACCGCTCGGCCGTGGGCCTGTTACAGCAAGAGCTGGACATGTCGTCACCCTTGGTGAGTAAAGGGGCAATCTCGCCGGTGGAAATCCTGCGCCTCAAGCAACGCAGCGTCGAAGCCCGCGGTCAGCTCAATGCCACCAACCTGGCCATACCCCGCGCCGAAGCGGCCATCGCCGAAATCCGCAGCAAGGTCCAGGAGTCCGATGCCAGCTTCCGCTCGGACGCGGCAAAAGACCTCAATGACAAGCGCACCGAGCTGTCGAAGATCACCGCCACCAGCATCGCCATCGACGACCGGGTCAACCGCACCACCGTGGTGTCGCCGGTGCGCGGCATCGTCAAGCTGCTCAAGGTCAACACCATTGGCGGCGTGGTGCAGCCCGGCAGCGACCTGGTGGAAATCGTGCCGATCGAGGACAACCTGCTGATCGAAGCCAAGGTGCGGCCACAGGATGTGGCCTTCCTGCACCCGGGGCAGACGGCGATGGTCAAGTTCAGTGCTTATGACTACACCATCTACGGCGGGCTCAAGGCCAAGCTGGAACTGATCGGTGCGGACACCGTCACCGACGACAAGGGCAATGCGTTCTACCTGATCCAGGTACGCACCGACAAGAATCACCTGGGTGGGGATAACAAGCCGTTGCTGATCATCCCGGGGATGGTGGCCACGGTGGACATCATCACCGGGCAGAAGAGTGTGCTGGATTACCTGCTCAAGCCGGTGTTGAAGGCCAGGACGGAAGCGTTGCGCGAACGCTGATCGAAATGTGCGACCTACATGGGTATAGGATCAGCCAGTAAGCCGTCGGGCGGGGACTGCAGATCGATGATCCTGACATTGAAGACCTGCTCGATAACTTGCCTAGGCCCCTGGTTCAAGCTCCAGGTGAACATCACCAACAACCCCAGCAGCAATACAAAGATCACCGAGGCAACCACGCCCTGTGAAACACCCGTCCAGTAGTTCGGCCTGTACCGCCTGATTTCCTCGCTCGCCTGCCCCGCCAGTCGATGCTCCAACTCTTGCGCCTGCCCCTCGAGCGAGGTGTTGAGGAAATCCTCTGCCAACTTGCCTGCCTGGTCCCGGTAAGTTTCCTGCTGGAAGCGGGAGTTGCTGATCGCGTGAAAATGCACGAGATCCGCCTCGTCGGGATCTTTGCCCTGCCGGTCCCGCCAGCCCTGAATGAATTCGATCTTTTGCCGCTTGTATACCGCGTAGGCAATCATTCCCAGAAGATCGACATCACTTTCCACCAGGTCCGTGTAGATGAAGTTGTAGCGTTCCGTCGCCATATTTCTTCAATCCTGATTCAACCTTCTCATTGCTGCTTCAAGTGCCGCCCTGATTTCTTCCCGGCTATGGCGCGTGTTGTAAAGAATGTCCTCCACGGCCCGTGGCCACCGACGCTCCCGCCCTGGCCATCTACCGGCCCGCCTCTCGCCAAGCCTGGCGTTGGCTTCGGCGATAAGGCGTTGTGAAAATATGACTTTGGAACTCACGGCATCACCCTCCTGGCCTATCACTGGAGGGCAACCTTAGCGCATCGGGTCGGCTGGGCATGTGCTGCGTGGTTTCAAGGGATTTCACGCACGTTTCGAGGTCGATGCGGCCCAATCGTTGAACAAGCCAGCGCCCATGGATCATGAGCTAATCCTGTGGAGCGGGCTTGCCCGCGATAGGGCCGTTACAGCTATCAATCGGGTACAGACATACCCTTCAGTTCATCCAGCTTCCCACACTGCTCACTGGCCAATCGGCTGATGATCCGAATGGCCTGGTGGATACCCGCCGTGCTCCGAAAGCTCAGCTGAGGGTTATGCTCACACTCCAACACCTCGTCATGCTGCACCAGCGCTTCACCCAGCAATTCAAGCGTGCAGATATAGCTCTGGATGTTCGACAAGCGTTCACGATCAATCATGGGGACACCTCCGGTTTCACGCGGTTGGCGAGTGCCTGACTATTGATGAGGTAGAAGTGATGGGCCGAGGCTGGTGCAACAGCCGGCCGGCGGAGAGCGGATGCGAGGATCCTGTACAGACGTTTGAAAGTCATGCATGAGACTCCAAGTTTTCAGGTTGGAGCTGCCGCAATGCTTCCTACGGGATTAGGTGGCAGCCATGTGTGGGGTAGGAATACCGGCAAACTTGGAAACCGGCCAGGCCGAAGCCTGCCCACACACAGCCGCCATGACACAGCACAGCAGGCACAAAAAAGCGCCTGCTGCAATGACGGCGCTTGATGCGTGCGCCAAGTTTACCAGCGGGTTCCTACACCCGGTCACGGTTTTCGCCGCGACTCAGGAAATCTATCCGTGGAAGTTGGCTATCACAAGCGGCGGAACAGTGGGAAAAATCTCTGAATCCAGTAGGAATTAAACTCGAATTAGTCTGATCCCGTGTTGTGATTGCGCTCGAATGTCTCCATCCCCATCGCCCTGATCTGGCCCTCGATAAGGGCCTCGAAGGGTCGCAACACTGGATCGAACCGGCCCGTGCCCTCCAGCACATTCAAAGCCTGCACCACCGCCTCGATGGTCGACAACGCCCCCGGCTCCGGCGCCTTGCGCAACCGGTAGCGTGAGGGCGCCACATCACCGAGCGTCACCCGCGGCAGCGCCTCCAGCAGCGGGTTCAGGTACAGCATCTTGCGTGCCTTGCGCCAGGTGCCATCGGGGACGATCAACAGCAGCGGCAGGTCGCTGCCTTCGCCATAGGCTCGCAGAACTTCGGCACCCTCACCGGGGAACAGCAGCGCTGGGCGGTACCCCGGTGTCGTCAGCAGCGCTTCGAGGTCATCGAAAACTTCCCCCACCCGCAGCTCGGCATTGATCAGCCCGAGGGCTGCCAGACGCGCAGTATTCAGGGCATGCGACGTTTCGCTGGGGTGCTGCAACACGACCACGCGCGTGCGGCTGTCGAGGCTGGGAATCAGCGGGCAGAGGCAGTGGGCGATCGGGCGCTGGCAGCGTTCGCAGCGAGGTCTGGGCATGGTGGGCTCCTTGGGGCGCGCAGTGTGCCACAGGGGTGAAGCGATGGGGCAAAGTCACCCAAGCTTACAACCCATCGCAGGTTGTCACCTCACGGGATTACACCGAGCTGAAAACCTGCACATGACCTGTGGGAGCGGGCTTGCCCGCGAACACCGGCAACGCCGGTGCCATCCACCGCGTCGCTTACATTCGCGGGCAAGCCCGCTCCCACAGGTTCAGCGGGCGCTCTCCGATTTCAGCGGTTGAACCGCTCCGCCAGGCTATGCAGGTACTCCGCCATGCGCTCCAGGTCCTGGCTGATCTCGGCGCCCTGCCTGGCCTGCCCGGCACTTTCGTCACACAGGTGGGCAATGCGCACGATCTGCTGGTTGATGTCTTCGGCCACATGGCTCTGCTGCTCGGACGCCGTGGCCATCTGCTGGCTCATGCCGGTGATGCGGCTGACCGCCTGGGCGATGCCGGACAACGCTTCCTGCACCGCCTCGACACTGTGCACGCTGTCACTGGAGATCTGCTGGCCGCGGCTGGCACTGGCCACCGCACGGTCGGCCCCGGTGCGCAGGCCGGCGATGATGTGGTGAATCTCCTCGGTGGAGGCGCGGGTACGCTGGGCCAGCGAGCGGACCTCATCGGCGACCACGGCAAACCCCCTGCCCTGCTCGCCGGCGCGGGCGGCTTCGATCGCGGCGTTGAGCGCCAAGAGGTTGGTCTGCTCGGCAATCGAGGTGATCACGTCCACCACGCTGCCGATCGATTGGGTTTGCTCGGCCAGGGCATTGACCGCCTGGCCGATATCGCTCACCGCCTCGCTCATGCTGCCCATGGCGCGCAGGCTTTGCTGGGCCAGGTCGCTGCCCTGCTGGGCCAGCTGATCGGCGTCGCTGGCGGCATGGGCGGTGCTCTGCACGTTGTGGGTAACTTGTTGGATGGTCGCGGCCATCTGCGCGATGGCGGTGGCTGACTGGTCGGTTTCGCTGCGCTGGCGGTCGAGCATCTGCGCCTGGGCGTCGGACAGGTCGGCGGACTGCGCGGCCCGTGACTTGACCCCGACCCCGGCGTCCACCAGGCGGGTCAGCGCGGTCTGCAGCCGTGCCTCTTCACTGAGGATCGCCAGGTCGAGCTGGCCTTGCAGGCCAGGGTTGTCGCTGTAGGTCAGGGCCACCAGCGGGCTGGTGAACGCTTTGGGATGCTCCTGCAGGGTGCGGCGGATGGCCTGGTTCTGCCGGTGCTCGACCAGGTACCAGGCCGCCAGCAGGCTGGCCATCAGCACCCCCAGTGCGGCGTACTGGGGCAACCACAGGTAGCCGGCGGCCGATAGCAGCCCGGCACCGATCAACGGCCAGCCGTGACCGATGCCATGGCCCAGGCGCGCGGCCAACGCCACTGGCGAGCGGCCGGCGCGCAGGCGGGCGTAGAGCGCTTCGGCACGGCGGATCTGTTCGCGGGTGGGCACCGAACGCACCGACTCGTAGCCACTGATGCGGCCGTTCTCGTAGATCGCCGTGACATAGGCGCTGACCCAGTAGAAATCGCCGTTCTTGGCGCGGTTCTTGACCACGCCCATCCAGGGTTTGCCTTGCTTGATGGTGTCCCACATATGGCCGAAGACCGACGGCGGCATGTCCGGGTGACGCACCAGGTTGTGCGTCTGCCCGACCAGTTCGTCGTAGGTGAAACCGCTGATGGCCACGAATGCGTCGTTGCAATAGGTGATGCGGCTGTTGAGGTCGGTGGTGGAAATCAGCCGCTGGTGGTTGGGAAAGGTTCTTTCGTGTTCGGTGACGGGCAAATTCATGCGCATCGTTGGCGGTCCCTTGCTTATCCAGATGAGTGGGAAATTCATCAAAGCAAGTAGATGTTTAGCAGAAGGCCATTACGTCAGTGGTCAAGTTTTGCAGGATTTTTTACCGACCTGACGGAATGAGCTGAAAACGACATGGATCAGCCCACGTTGAGCTGGCTTTTGAGCAGGTCGCGGAACGTCTGGATCAAGGGTTCCCGGCTGCGCCCCCGGCGAATGATCAACGAGAACGGCGCCTGGTAACCGAAGGTGGCCGGCGACAATACCCGCAAGTCGCCCTTGTCGACCCAGGCCTGGGCGTAATGCTCGGGCAGGTAGCCGATGTAGGCGCCGGAGAGAATCAGGATCAGCTGCGCCTCCATGCTCTCCACCGTCGCCGCGCTGTGCTTGAAGCCGTGTCGGGCCAGCTCGGCCTGGCTCCAGTAGCCGCGCCCGACCATGCGCTGCTGGGTGATCACCGGCTCCGGGATGCGTCGTTCAACGAACAGCGGGTGGCGGCTGCTGCAATACAGCCAGTGCTGTTCGCGGTACAGCGGCTGGTACACCAGGCCGCTCATGCGTGAAGAGAAGGCGCCGATGGCCAGGTCCAGGCGGTTGTCCTGCACGCCCAGCTGCAATTCGTAGGGGCTGGAGACCGACAGGTGCAGGTGCACCCCCGGGTGCTCCTGGCTGTAGGCACCGATGGCCTCGGCCAGCGGCAGGGCGCGATCGCCCACCGTGGAGTCGATCACCCCGAGGTTGAGGGTGCCGCGCAATTCGCCCTTGAGCGCCGCCGCGTACTGCTCGAAGCCGTCCAGTTCGCCGAGCAGGCGCAGGGTCTCCTGATGGAACAGCTCGCCCTTGCTGGTCAGGCTGAAACCGCCACGGCCACGGTGGCACAGGACGATACCCAGGGCGCCCTCCAACTGGCTCATGTAGGTGCTGATGGCCGAGGTCGACAGGTTGAGGTCGCGCTGGGCGTTGGCGAACCCCTGGTGGCGCACCACGCTGGCGAAGATACGCAGCAGTTTCAGGTCGGGCAGCGATGAGGCCATGGGGCGAGGGTTCCGCGGGCTGGAAATCGCCTGAGTCTAACGCGCCTTCAAGCGGATAGTTCAGAAATTCCTGAAGTAAGTATTTGTCGGTAGCGATTCTTCCGCCGCACTACCTTGCGCAGACTGCGGCGAAATGTCCCTGCCCGCCGGCCCCCATCGTGCCTGGAGGCGCGCGGCGGTACAGGTTCGAACAAACATAACAATCGACCGACTGATGAGGCCCACCGTGGACAAGACTCTCCACCAACCACTGGGCGGCAACGAAATGCCGCGTTTCGGCGGCATCGCCACCATGCTTCGCCTGCCCCACCTGCAAAGCGCCCAAGGCCTGGACGCCGCCTTCATCGGCGTGCCGCTGGACATCGGCACCTCGCTGCGCTCGGGCACCCGCTTCGGCCCACGGCAGATCCGCGCCGAGTCGGTGATGATCCGCCCGTACAACATGGCCACTGGCGCGGCCCCGTTCGACTCGCTGTCGGTGGCCGACATCGGTGACGTGGCGATCAACACCTTCAACCTGCTCGATGCCGTGCGCATCATCGAAGAAGCCTACGACGAGATCGTCGAGCACAATGTCATCCCGCTGACCCTGGGCGGCGACCACACCATCACCCTGCCGATCCTGCGCGCGCTGCACAAGAAGCACGGCAAGATCGGCCTGGTGCACATCGATGCCCACGCCGACGTCAACGACCACATGTTCGGCGAGAAGATCGCCCACGGCACCACCTTCCGCCGCGCCGTGGAAGAAGGCCTGCTCGATTGCGACCGCGTGGTGCAGATCGGCCTGCGCGCCCAGGGCTACACCGCCGACGACTTCAACTGGAGCCGTCGCCAGGGCTTCCGGGTCGTCCAGGCCGAAGAGTGCTGGCACAAGTCGCTGGAGCCGCTGATGGCCGAAGTGCGTGAGAAAGTCGGTGGTGGCCCGGTCTACCTGTCCTTCGACATCGACGGCATCGACCCCGCCTGGGCACCCGGCACCGGCACCCCGGAGATCGGCGGCTTGACCACCATCCAGGCGATGGAGATCATCCGCGGCTGCCACGGCCTGGACCTGATCGGCTGTGACCTGGTCGAAGTCTCCCCACCTTACGACACCACCGGCAACACCTCGCTGCTGGGCGCCAACCTGTTGTTCGAAATGCTCTGCGTGCTGCCGGGCGTGGTACGCCGCTGACCTGAGCAAATACCTGAGGCGGCCTCATCGCTGGCAAGCCAGCCCCCACACCTCAACCTGTGGGAGCCGGCTTGCCGGTGATGGGATCGACACCATTGCAAAGATGAAACACCCCCGGCAGGAGCCATTCGGGAGGGCCATAGAGGCCCGCCAACACAAGACAGAACCGCCGGGCGCGTGAACCCGCCCGGACGGCCGATCTCGCCATAATAAAGATAATCGGGAGACCCCCAATGGCCTTGGACATCATCGTTGTACTGATCTATGCCGCCGGCATGCTTGCGCTTGGCTGGTACGGCATGCGACGTGCGAAGACCCACGAAGACTACCTGGTGGCCGGGCGCAACCTCGGCCCGACCCTGTACATGGGCACCATGGCCACCACCGTGCTCGGCGGTGCGTCCACCGTTGGCACCGTGCGCCTGGGTTACGTGCATGGCATCTCGGGCTTCTGGCTGTGCGCCGCACTGGGCCTGGGCATCATCGCGCTGAACCTGTTCCTCGCCAAACCGCTGCTGCGCCTGAAGATCTTCACCGTCACCCAGGTGCTGGAGCGCCGTTACAACCCGATGGCGCGCCAGGCCAGTGCGGCGATCATGCTGGCCTACGCGCTGATGATCGGCGTGACCTCGACCCTGGCCATGGGCACCGTGCTGCAGGTACTGCTCGACGTGCCGTTCTGGATGGCGCTGCTGTTCGGCGGCGGCGTGGTGGTGGTGTACTCGACCATCGGCGGCATGTGGTCGCTGACCCTGACCGACATCGTCCAGTTCGTGATCAAGACCGTAGGCCTGATGTTCATCCTGCTGCCGGTGTGCCTGTACAAGGCTGGTGGCTGGGACGCTCTGGTGGCCAAGCTGCCGGCGGCCAGCTTCAGCTGGACCACCATCGGCTGGGACACCATCATCACCTACTTCCTGATCTACTTCTTCGGCATCCTGATCGGCCAGGACATCTGGCAGCGGGTGTTCACCGCCCGTGACGAGAAGGTCTGCCAGCGCGCCGGCACCACCGCGGGCGTCTATTGCGTGCTGTACGGCCTGGCCTGCGCCTTGATCGGCATGTCCGCCCATGTGCTGATGCCGGACCTTGCCAACCCGAACAACGCCTTTGCCGAGATGATCAAGGGCCAGTTGCCAGAAGGTATCCGTGGCCTGCTGATGGCCGCCGCCCTGGCCGCGATGATGTCCACCGCCAGTGCCGGCCTGTTGGCCGCCTCGACCACCCTGACCGAAGACCTGCTGCCCAAGCTGCGCGGCGGCAAGCAGTCGAGCCTGGGCATCAACCGCCTGTTCACCCTGCTGACCGGCCTGGTGGTACTGGGCATCGCCCTGGCGGTGAACGATGTGATCAGCGCCCTGACCCTGGCCTACAACCTGCTGGTGGGCGGCATGTTGATCCCGCTGATGGGCGCGATCTTCTGGAAGCGCGCGACCACCGCCGGGGCCATCGCCAGCATGTCGCTGGGCTTTGTCACCGCGCTGTTCTTCATGTTCAAGGATGGCCTGGATGCCAACTCGCCGATCTACTACAGCCTGGCCATCGGCCTGGTGAGCTTCGTGGTGGTCAGCCTGGCGTCGCGCAAGCCGGCTGCGGCAGTCAACCTGGCCTGACCCGCGCTTCACAGCTCCATTAACGCCAAAGGCCGCCGCATCTTGTCGATGCGGCGGCCTTTGGCTGCGTGTATCAGCGACGACGCGGCTGGCGCTTGCGCTGTTCTTCGTCGGTAGGGATCGGCACCGGCTGTAGGGGTGGCGGGAGCAAGCCCAGAGCGACGGCTAGGTCGTGGAGCCAGTTGTACATGCGTTCTTTCATAATGCCCCCTTTGACGGGTTCAGCCTCACGGTCAATCAATCCTGCGATGCGTCATACAGATCATAGTCCGATGTCCTGTATTGCGCATGCCTCTGTTCTTACAGATATGGGCGATTTTGACCCGGATCAAGCGCAGGCGACAGCTTCCGACGGTCGGTCAATCGTTTCGCTTTGTTGCAGTTCGATCCACGCCTGCAGATTGGCCCCGCGCATGCCCTCGCGCCACATCAACCAGGTGAACGCCTGGTCGAACGGCTTTTGCAGGCGGTGGGCACGCACCCGGTCGCGCCCCGTCAGGCTGTCGAGCGTCGATCGCGCCATCAGCGCCACGCCGGCGCCCGCGATCACGCAGGCGAGCATGCTCTGGTACGACTCGATTTCCATCACCCGCCCCATCGGCGTGCGGGCATGGGCATACCAGGCCTCCAGGCGCACGCGGTAAGAGCAGCCCTGGCGGAAGGTGAACACCGCCTCGCCGGCCACATCCCGGGCAGTGTTCACCGGTGGATGCTGAGGGCTGGTAATCAGCACCAACTCCTCCTCGCACAGGGGCACGCCATCCAGCCCTGCCAGGCTCGGCGGCCCGTCCACCAAAGCCGCATCGAGCCGATGGTTGAGCAGCCCCTCCAGCAACTCGCCGCTGGGGCGAGCCTGGACTTGCAGGTTCACCGCCGGGTAGGCCTGGTGATAGCGCGCCAACAGCGCCGGCAAATGGACTGCCGCCGTGCTGTACATGGTGCCCAGCACGAAATCGCCGCCCGGCTGCCCGCCGTGCACCGCAGCAACCGCTTCGTCACGCAGGGCTGTCAGGCGGTTGGCGTACTCCAGCAGCACCTTGCCCGCAGGCGACAGCAGCAGGCGCTGGCGCTCACGCAGGAACAGCTCGACGCCCAGTTGCTCTTCGAGCTGGCGCAGGCGCGTCGACAGGTTCGACGGCACCCGATGCATGCGTTCTGCGGCACGGGTGATGGAACCCTCCTCGGCCACAGCCTGGAAGATGCGCAGTTGGCTGAACTCCATGACATTCTCCAAAACAGAATAACTTGATCATCATTATTCAATTTTATTGAAAGTCAATGCGCCCTACCCTGCCATCCATCGCAACCTTTCGAGCAGGAGACGCCTCCATGTCGCCCTTCGTGCAACTGCTGGCCAGCGCCGTGGCCCTGATGATGGCCATGGGCATCGGCCGTTTTTCCCTCACCCCGCAACTGCCCCGGCTGATCGCCGAGGGCCAGTTCGACCTGACGGCAGGCGGCCTGGTCGCTGCCGCCAATTACCTGGGTTATTTCCTCGGCGCGGTGGACGGCATGTTCGCCCGCCAGCCGGCCCAGGTGCGCCTGCGCCTGCACGGCGGCCTGTGGCTGTGCGTGTTGCTCACCCTCGCCTCGGCGGCCGCCGATGGTTTCTGGAGCCACCTGTTGCTGCGCTTCGGCACGGGCGTAGCCAGTGCCTGGGTATTGGTGATGATCACCAGCCTCAGCCAGCAACTGGCCAACGCGCATGGCCGTCAGCGCCTCGGTGCCCTGGTGTTCGCCGGGCCCGGTGCCGGGATCGCCGCCACCGGCCTGCTGGCACTGGGCGCGCACCTGCTGGGGCTCGGCTCGGCGGCGCTGTGGCTGATCTACGCGATGGCCGCGCTGGTGATGCTGCTGGCCGTGCTGCGGTGGTTGCCACGGGCCCAGGAGCCTGCGCCTGTCGCGGCCACCAGCAACAGTGGCCCGACACAGGGCAACGGTATCGGTCGCCTGGGCCTGGTGTATGGGCTGTACGGCATCGGCTATATCCTGCCGGCCACCTTCCTGTCACAGATGGCCAACCAGCAGTTCCAAGGGCAGTGGATGGCCGATCTGTTCTGGCCTGCATTCGGCCTGTCGGCGGCGCTGGGCGTGGTCGTGGTCAGCCTGCGTCGCCCAGGGCGCACCTCGGCTTGGCTGACCGCCACGCTCTGGCTGCAAGGCCTGGGGGTGCTGGCCTGCCTGCAAGGCGGCGGTATCGGGCTGGGCCTGGGGGTAGTGCTCTGCGGGGGGCCGTTCCTGGCCTGTATGCAACTGGTGATGCAGCGTTCGCGGGAACTGGCGCCCCATGCGACCCAGCGCAATGCCGGGCTGCTGACCGCGTGCTTTGCCCTTGGGCAATTGAGCGGGCCGCTGCTGGCGGCCTTGAGCAGCCACTTCAGTGGTGGCTTGCAACCGGCGCTGGTGATGGCAGCTGCCGGGCTGGGGCTGGCTGGGGCGCTGGCATTGACGGGGCGTGCGCCGTCTATCCCAAGACCCTGCGCAGTTGCCGTCGCACCCACGCCTCGGCGCTGACCATGATCACCCCCACCAGCACCAGCACAGCGCCAAGTACGAAGTTCAGGCTCAGCGGTTCGTCCAGCAGCACGACGCCAAAGGTCACCCCAAACAGCGGCGTGATGAAGGAGAACACCGCCAGGTTGGAAGCCAGGTACTTGCGCAGCAACCAGAACCAGGTCAGGTAGCTGACGAACGACACCACGATGCCCTGGAACAACACGCTGCCGACCGCCAGCGGGGTCAACGAGAAATCGGCGATCTGGCCGCTCACCAGGGCCATCAACAGCAGCCCGGCGAAGCCAACCGCCAACTGGTAGAACAGCGTCAGGGTTGCCGGCGCCTCGGACAACCGCGAGCACCGCACCACCACCGTGGTCGCGCCCCAGGCCAAGCCGCCCAGGATAGCCAGGGCGTCACCCAGCAACATGCGGCCATCGAGCTGCTCGAGCGAGACACCCCCGGCGAATGCCACGGCGATGCCCGCAAACGCCAGCAGGATGCCGAGCCACTGCAACAGGCGCAGGCGCTCGCTGGGGATCATGAAATGCAGCCCTAACGCGGTGAAGATCGGCGCGGTGTAGAGGAATACCGACATGTGCGCCGCCGAGGTCAACTTGAGCCCCTCGGCGATGAACAGAAACTCCAGCCCGAACAGCGCACCGGCCAACACACCGGCACGCCAGGTGCTACCCACCTGCCCCCAGCCACCTTTGAAGCAGACCAGCAACCCGACCAGTACCGCGGCGATGCCATTACGGAACGCCGCCTGCATCACCGGGGCGATGTCGACGGCGGCCGACTTGATCAGCACTTGCTGGCAGCCCCAGATCAGGCACAGCCCCAGCATGACCTGCAGGGCAAAGGCGTCAGGGTTCTTGCGGGCCTCGCTCATGAGCAGGCCGCCTTGTTTTCTACAGACATGATCGAGGGCTCGGCAGTGGCAGACGAACGGCGATTATCAGCCGTTCAGCCCGCCAGTTGCCAGCCTCAATACGACTTCAAGCGATCTGCGCGTTTGCCGAGACCTGATCGAAAGCGTGCTCGTCCAGCGCGTCCTCCTGCTGGTCAAGGATTTCTCGCGGGTGCCCGAAACCCGGGATGCTGCTGTCGATCAGGCTGAGCAGGCGTGAGCCACGCTCGGTCAGCACGAAGTTCTCGCCGTTGCCGCCGTCCTCTTCAGGCCGGCTGGCGATGAAGCCACGTTCGAAGAGAAGCTTTTCGTACTCGCAGGCACGGGTTTTCAGATGGTCCAGGTCGCCCGGTGCCTGGCCATTTGCAGCGAGCGCTGCGGCGTGCTGTTCGGCATAGGGGCGTGGCGTGAAGCTATGACCGGCGCCGTTCTGCACCTCGTGCAGCAAGCGCTCGATCAGGTCCCAGTCGTAGCGGCTCATGGAATGGCCTCCTGCTATGAACGGATGGGTTACACAAGCTGGGACCGACAGAAGCAGACCAGCGTTCAGATCGGCAAGCTGCCCATGGCATCCCAGGCAATCTGAACTTTCAAATTGCCCCGCCCCTCACACGTAGCAGGATCACCAGAGGCCAAGATGATGAAAACCCTCTACCGCGCCGCAATGCTTGCCAGCCTGGTGTGCGCCTTGCCCGCCTGGGCCTGCACGCCGGAAGAAGCCACGCACAAACGCGAGGAACTGGCCGGGCTGGTTGCCCGGCTGACCGAGCAGAATCCGCAGAAAGCCAAAGAGATAAACGACGAACTGCAAGGCATGGAGCTCGGGACGGCGAGCAAGGACTTGCCTGACAAGTGCCAACTGATCGACAAGCGGATCATGGAGTTGAAAGAAGCCGAGAAAAAGACCTGAGCCGCACCTGATTCAGCGGCGCTGCTGGGCCAGCATGTATTGGCGCAGCAGCTGGTTGATACGCGTCTGGTAGCCACTGCCTTGGTCCTTGAACCAGGCCAGCACGTCAGCGTCGAGGCGTATGGTCACGGTTTGCTTGGCCGGTAAGCGAAGCTCGGCCTGGCGGAAGAAGTCGTCGCCTAACTCGGGGATATCCGAGGTGTCGATCGCCCCGCGACCGGCGTGTTCATCGCTGTTCCTGGATGGTTTCGACATAGCGCATTTCCTCGCGTCGGGTAGCTCTTCTGGCGGAGATGACTCGGATCACACCCCCTTGCCGTTCGGTGTAGGCGACCACGCTGACGCAGGCGTTGATCCAGCCCATGCTGATCCAGCGTGCCTCTTCGTAATCAAACCGCTCATCCTTGAGCACCAGCATCGGGTGCCGGAACATGTCGGGCACTTCGTTGAAGTCGATACCGTGCTTGCGAATGTTCAGCTGATTCTTTTCCTCGTCCCATTCAAAACGCATGGGACTTTCGTATTTACAGTTGTACATACGCTACTCCTGCCAGCGAAAACATGCCAGAGGGAGTCTGGAAGCCAGGCAGCAAAATGCCTGGGCTGAGGAGCAGTTTGGGAAATGGGCTACGCACGCTTGGGGAAAGCGCGAAATCACCCGCCACCGTTGCAGTGGCGGGCTTGCATCAGATAGCGCTTACTCAGCCGCTGGCTTGCGCTTCTTCAGCGGCGCCAGGCCATCGGCGCTGGCCAATGGCGCATTGGCCTTTGGCTTGGCGGTCGGCTTGCGCTTGGCGGTGCCCTTCTTGTCACCGGCTTTTTTCTCGGTCTTTTTCTTCTTGGTGCCAGCCGCCTTGCCCGAGGCCTTGACCTTCTTCGGCCCGCTGTAGGTCCCCTTGACCTCCTTGATGACGCGGCGCTCGAACTGCTGCTTGAGGTAGCGTTCGATGCTCGACATCAGGTTCCAGTCGTTGTGGGTGATCAGCGAGATCGCCAGGCCTTCGCCACCGGCACGGCCGGTACGGCCAATACGGTGCACGTACTCGTCGCCGCTGCGTGGCATGTCGAAGTTGATCACCAGGTCCAGCCCGTCGATGTCCAGGCCACGGGCAGCCACATCAGTGGCTACCAGCACCTTGGAGCCGCCTTCCTTGAAGCGGTCGATGGCCAGTTTGCGGTCCTTCTGGTCCTTGTCGCCGTGCAGCACGAAGGCTTTCACGTCCTTGGCCACCAGATGGCCGTAAATGCGGTCGGCCAGTACGCGGGTATTGGTGAAGATGATCGCCTTCTGGAAGGTCTCGTTGGCCAGCAGCCACTGCACGATCTGCTCTTTGTGCTGGTCGTGGTCTGCGGTGATGACTTGCTGGCGGGTGCCTTCGGCGAGCTGCGAAACGCTGTTGAGCATCAGGTGCTCAGGGTCTTTGAGCACCTTGCCGATGATGTCGCGCAGGGCTGCGCCGCCGGTGGTGGCGGAGAACAGCAGGGTCTGCTTGCGGTTCTCGCACTCTTTGCACAGGCGCTCCATGTCTTCGGCAAAGCCCATGTCGAGCATACGGTCGGCTTCGTCGAGGATCAGCACGTCCACGTGGGACAGGTCGAGGTTGCCGGCATTGAGCTGCTCGAGCAGGCGGCCCGGGGTGCCGATCAGCACGTCCGGCACCTTGCGCAGCATGGCGGCCTGTTCCTTGAAGTCTTCACCGCCGGTGATCAGGCCCGACTTGATATAGGTGAACTGGGAGAACAGCTTCACCTGCTTGAGGGTCTGCTGGGCCAGCTCGCGGGTCGGCAGCAGGATCAGCGCGCGGATTTCCACGCTCGGGCCGCTGCGATCGACCAGGCGGTTGAGCAGTGGCAGGACGAATGCAGCGGTCTTGCCGCTGCCGGTCTGTGCCGTCACCCGCAGGTCACGCCCTTGCAGGGCCAGGGGAATGGCCGCTGCCTGCACCGGGGTCGGCTCGACAAATTTCAGCTCGGCCACGGCTTTGAGCAGGCGTTCGTGCAGGGCGAATTGGGAAAACACGGGGGTAACCTCGGGCAAGTGCGAAAAATTCAAGTTGCATAGGGTAACGTTTTCCGCCGCCAGAACCGAATTTCTTTTGGCAACTTTGCGCCGATCCACGCTCTAATGCCGCTTCGTACCGCAACACAGACCGCTTCTACGCTTATGGACCTTCAACGATTCTGGCGCGATGCCCTCGACCTCTGGGGCACCCTCGACCAACACCCGCTGCTGCACGCCGCCCTTGGCCTGGCCGTGCTGCTGCTCGTCTCGCTGCTGATCGGCCGCCTGGCGCGCTTTTTGATCCTGCACGCCAGCCGCCTGCTGGCCCGGCAACCGGCGCTCAAATGGCTGGACGACCTGCGCCACAACAAGGTGCTGCACCGCCTGGCCCAGACTACCCCGTCGCTGGTGGTGCAGTTCGGCCTGAAACTGGTGCCGGAACTCTCGTCCACCGCCCAGCACTTTCTCGGCAACCTCGCCCTGGCCATCACCCTGCTGTTCATGACCCGCGCGTTGTCGTGCCTGCTCGACGCGCTGCTGGACATCTATGCTCGCACCGAGCATGCCCGCACCCGCTCGATCAAGGGCTACATGCAACTGGCCAAGATGATGCTGTGGATCTTCGCCGCCATCGTCATCGTCGCCACCCTGATCGACCGCTCGCCACTGTTGCTGCTGTCGGGTCTGGGTGCCATGTCGGCGGTGCTGCTGTTGGTGTACAAGGACACCCTGCTGTCGTTCGTCGCCAGCGTGCAGTTGACCAGCAACGACATGCTCCACGTCGGCGACTGGATCGAGATGCCCCAGGCCGGGGCCGACGGCGATGTGGTGGACATCACCCTGCACACGGTCAAAGTGCAGAACTTCGACAAGACCATCGTCTCCATCCCCACCTGGCGCCTGATGAGCGAGTCGTTTCGCAACTACCGCGGCATGCAGCAATCCGGCGGGCGGCGGATCAAGCGCAGCCTGTTCATCGACGCCGCGGGCGTGCGCTTCCTGACCCAGGAAGAAGAACAGCGCCTGGGCCAGGTGCGCCTGCTCGGCGACTACCTGGCTGGCAAGCGCCAGGAGCTGCGCGAATGGAACGAGGCCCAGGGCCACAACGCCGGGTTGTCGGCCAACCGCCGGCAGCTGACCAATATCGGCACCTTCCGCGCCTTTGCCCTGGCGTACCTGAAAAGCCACCCCAACGTACACCCGAACATGACCCGCATGGTGCGCCAGCTGCAGACCACTGCCGAAGGCGTGCCGCTGGAGATCTACTGCTTCACCACCACCACGGTATGGGCCGAGTACGAGCGCATCCAGGGCGACATCTTCGACTATCTGCTGGCGGTGCTGCCGGAGTTCGGCCTGAGCCTGTACCAGCAGCCGAGCGGCAACGACATGCGTGCCGGGCTGGCGGCCAGGGCCAGCCATCGCGAAACGGCTTGAAAACGCAATCGCGGGGCAAGCCCGCTCCCACAGGTGGCGCCTTCGTGGGAGCGGGCTTGCCCCGCGATGAGGCCGCTGGATTTACCGCTTCAACGTGACACTGGCAATGCCTTGCCCTGTACGCCCAACCGGCTCAGCCACACCGACGCAAGAATGATCGAGCCGCCTATCGCCAAGCGCCCCAGCGGCTCGTGCTGATTCCAGATCAGCAGGTTCAGCAGCAGGCCCACGGGCACATGCAGGTTGTTCATCACCGCCAGGGTGCCGCCGGAAACCAGGCAGGCGCCCTTGTTCCACCAGTACAGGCCAAGCGCCGTCGGGCACAGCCCAAGGAACAGCAGCACCAGCCATTGGGTGTCGGTGCTTGGCAGGTGCTGAGCATTGCCGAACAGCAGGAACGCCGGCAGCACGACAATCAACGCGCCCAGGTAGAAGTAGCCGAAACGCTTGTAGTGCGGCAGGTCGCTAGGGTGACGGGCAACCAGATGGCGGTACAGCACCTGCCCGGCGGCATAGGTGAAGTTGGCCAGCTGCAACAGCAAGAAGCCCACGAAGAACTCACCCGTGACACTGTCGAAACGGATCACCGCCGCACCGGCCACGGCCACCAGCGCAGCCAGCAACGCCCAGGGGTTGAAGCGGCGGTTCAGGGCATCCTCGATCAGGGTGACGTGCAGCGGCGTGAGGATGGTGAACAGCAACACCTCAGGCACGGTCAACACGCGAAAGCTCAGGTACAGGCACACGTAGGTAATGCCGTACTGCAGCGCGCCGATCAGCAGCATCGAGCGCATGAAGCGCGGCTCGACCTGGCGCCAGCGCGTCAACGGCAGGAACACCAGCCCGGCCAGCACCACCCGGGCCAGCACGGCAAAGTAGCTGTCGACGTGGCCGGCCAGGTATTCGCCGATCAGGTTGAAGGAGTACGCCTGGATCAGCGCGACGATTATCAGGTAGCCCATGGTGGCCTCTCGGGGGTCAAGGCGGCGACCTTAGCGGGTTGGGTCCGGGCAGTTCAACCATGAGGTTTGTATGGGTTGTGCCGGCCTCTTCGCCGCTGCGATCCACCCGCGAAGAGGCCGGCATAGCTACTTGCTGTGTCCCAGCCATAAAAAAGCCCGGCCATCGCAATGACCGGGCAGGCACACCCAAAGGAGCAACAAGGTGTCAGGGTTGGGAATCCGTTGAGCCTCAGGCCACCGCGGCCAGCTTGGCCTTGGCCTGGTTCAGGCCCTTCTCGTGGAACTCGCCGCTCATGTTCAGGCCCTCGGCGTGGATGAAGTCCACCTCATGGATGCCGATGAAGGCCATCACCTGGCGCAGGTAAGGTTCCTGGTGATCGCTGCTGGCGCCGGCATGGATGCCGCCACGGGCGGTCAGGACGATGGCGCGCTTGCCGGTCAGCAGGCCTTGTGGGCCGGTCGGGGTGTACTTGAAGGTGATACCGGCGCGCAGCACGTGGTCGAGCCAGGCCTTGAGCGTGCTGGGGATGGTGAAGTTGTACATCGGTGCCGCCATTACCAGGACGTCGGCGGCCAGCAGTTCGTCGGTCAGCGCATTGGAGCGGGCCAGGGCCTCCAGTTCAGCGGCGCTGCGCTGTTCTTCAGGCTTCATCCAGCCGCCCAGCAGGTTGGCATCCAGATGCGGCACCGGGGCCACGGCCAGATCACGGACCTTGATCTCGTCAGCAGGGTGCGCCGCTTGCCATTGCTGGATGAAATCCTGGGTCAGTTGACGGGAAACGGAATCCTGCTGGCGGGCGCTGCTTTCGATGATCAGTACGCGGGACATGGGGTGCCTCCATCGGCGGTAAAGGGTGGCGATTCGATGGAGGTGAGATTAAGGGTTGACCTATCGATAAAAAAGCGTAAAAAGTGGGACCAACCTATCGACTAATCCGTTTTATTCCGCTTTGCAGTCCACCTGGATGCGCAATTTGAGAATTTCGCGGTTGAACTTCGCCGTCACATCGGCGCGTTTGCCCGCCGGCACGTTGACCCGGCGTACACGCGGCGCCTCGGGGCCATTGCGGAACGTTACCTTGCACGCCGCCGGCACCTGCCCATAGTTGTTGAGGGTGATAGAGCCGATGTCGTAGGCAGTGTCATAGGCGGTGTAGTCGACCTTGACCCCGTCCGTCTCTTTCTCCACATCGATGGGGTAAGCCATGGCCACGAGGGGCAGGCACAGCAGCACAGCCGCACAACATTTCTTCATACCGGCGCTCTCCTTGAGAAGAGCGCAGCTTAGGACAACAGGAGCCCTGGATGAAAGCGCCGCGCGTAACCCTGGATCAGTGGCGGACCCTGCAGGCGGTGGTCGATCACGGCGGTTTCGCCCAGGCTGCCGAGGCGCTGCACCGCTCGCAGTCGTCGGTAAGCTACACCGTGGCGCGCATGCAGGAGCAACTGGGCGTGCCGCTGCTGCGCATCGACGGGCGCAAGGCGGTGCTGACCGAGGCCGGCAGCGTGCTGCTGCGCCGCTCGCGGCAGCTGGTCAAGCAGGCCAGCCAGCTGGAAGACCTGGCCCACCACATGGAACAGGGCTGGGAGGCCGAAGTGCGCCTGGTGGTGGACGCGGCCTACCCCAGCGCCCGCCTGGTGCGCGCCCTCAGTGCGTTCATGCCGCAGAGCCGCGGCTGCCGGGTGCGGCTGCGTGAAGAAGTGCTGTCCGGGGTCGAGGAGGTGCTGCACGAAGGCATCGCCGACCTGGCCATCAGCAGCTTCAACATCGGCGGTTACCTGGGCACCGAGCTCAGCCCGGTGGAGTTCGTCGCCGTCGCCCACCCCGAGCACGCCCTGCACCGCATGGGCCGTGAGATCACCTTCCAGGACCTGGAAAGCCAGCTGCAGGTGGTGATCCGCGACTCCGGCCGCGCCCAACCGCGCGACGTCGGCTGGCTGGGCGCCGAGCAGCGCTGGACGGTGGGCAGCCTGGGCACGGCCACCACCTTCGTCAGCAGCGGCCTGGGCTTTGCCTGGCTGCCCCGGCACATGATCGAGCGCGAGCTGCGCGATGGCGTGCTCAAGCCCTTGCCACTGGATCAGGGTGGCAGCCGCCACCCGCTGTTCTACCTTTATTCGAGCAAGGAAAAGACCCTGGGCCCGGCCACGCAGATCCTCATCGAGTTGCTGCGCAACTTCGACACCGCGCCGCTGGACGTGCCCTTCGCAGCCCCCCCGCAAGCCTGAGAGGACCGCGCCCATGGCCTGTTTCGAACATGACGGATGCCTGTTGCATTACGAGGAACACGGCCAGGGCGAACCCCTGGTGCTGCTGCATGGGCTGGGCTCGAGCAGCCAGGACTGGGAACTGCAGGTTCCCGAGTTCAGCCGCCATTACCGGGTCATCCTCATGGACATCCGCGGCCACGGCCAATCCTCCAAGCCGCGGCGTGGCTACCACATCAAGACCTTCAGCGACGACCTGCTGGCCCTGCTCCAGCACCTTGGCACCGGCCCCGTGCACTTCGTGGGCCTGTCGATGGGCGGCATGGTCGGTTTCCAGTTCGCCGTCGACCACCCCGCCTGGCTGCGCAGCCTGTGCATCGTCAACAGTGCGCCCGAAGTGAAACGCCGCACCCGCAGCGACTGGGTCTGGTGGCTCAAGCGCTGGGGCCTGGCGCGCCTGCTCAGCGTCGAAACGGTGGGCAAGGGCCTGGCCGCCAGGTTGTTCCCCAAACCCCAGCAGGCCGAACTGCGGCGCAAGATGGCCGAACGCTGGGCACGCAACGACAAACGCGCGTACCTCAAAAGCTTCGACGCCATCGTCGACTGGGGCGTACAGGAACGCATCGGGCAGATCACCTGTCCTACCCTGGTAATCGCCGCCGACCACGATTACACACCGATACAACTCAAGGAGCGCTACGTCGCCCTGATGCCGCAAGCCCGGCTGGCGGTCATCGAGGATTCCCGGCACGCTACGCCCCTGGACCAACCCGCAGTCTTCAACCGTACCCTGCTGCCCTTTCTGGCAGCCGCTTCCACCTCTCAAGGATCTTTGAGCCCATGCTGAAAAAACTCCTGCTGACCGCCTGCTCGGTCGCCTTCGCCACCAGCGTCATGGCCTCCGACAAGACGCCACACGTGTTGCTGGATACCAGCTTCGGCCAGGTCGAGATCGAGCTGAATGCTGAAAAAGCACCAATCAGCACGAAGAATTTCCTTCAATACGTCGACAGCGGTTTCTACAACAATACGATCTTCCACCGCGTGATCCCGGGCTTCATGGTCCAGGGCGGCGGCTTCACCGACCAGATGGTGCAGAAGAGCACCAAAGACCCGATCCGCAACGAAGCCAGCAATGGCCTGCAGAACACCCGTGGCACCTTGTCCATGGCCCGCACCTCCGACCCGAATTCGGCCACCAGCCAGTTCTTCATCAACGTGGCCGACAACGACTTCCTCAACCCGGGGCGTGACCGTGGCTACGCGGTGTTCGGCAAGGTCACCAAGGGCATGGAAGTGGTCGACCAGATCGTCAACTCGCCGACCACCGTCAAGAAAGGCATGCGCGACGTGCCAGCCGACCCGGTGTACATCAAGTCAGCCAAACGCATCGACTGACCGCAGGCTTCACAAGGATGTGAACCGCCTGAGGGTCGGATGGAACAGGAGTTATCTCACCCATGCTGTACCGTCGTTTCGAGCAATTGATCGACATCTTCCGCGAGGCGCCGAGCGAGGCGCCCCCCGGCAAGGTCTGGCCCTTCTACCTCTATTACCTGCGCCAGGTGTGGCCGAGCTTCCTCGCCCTGCTGATCGTCGGCCTGTTCGCCTCGCTGATCGAGGTGGCGATGTTCAGCTACCTGAGCCGGATCATCGACCTGGCCCAGGGCACGCCCAACGCCAACTTCTTCAGCGCTCACGCCGGTGAGCTGGCCTGGATGCTGGTGGTCATCCTGCTGCTGCGGCCGCTGTTCTTCGGCCTGCACGACCTGCTGGTGCACCAGACCATCAGCCCGGGCATGACCAGCCTGATCCGCTGGCAGAACCACACCTACGTGCTCAAGCAGAGCCTGAATTTCTTCCAGAGCGACTTCGCCGGGCGCATCGCCCAACGCATCATGCAAACCGGCAACTCGCTACGCGACTCGGCGGTGCAGGCGGTGGACGCGCTGTGGCACGTGCTGATCTACGCCATCAGTTCGCTGGTGCTGTTCGCCGAAGCCGACTGGCGGCTGATGCTGCCGCTGCTGGTGTGGATCGCCTGCTACATCGCTGCGCTGTACTACTTCGTGCCCCGGGTGAAAGAGCGCTCGGTGATCTCCTCCGATGCCCGCTCCAAACTGATGGGCCGCATCGTCGACGGCTACACCAACATCGCCACCCTCAAGCTGTTCGCCCACACCGACTACGAACAGCAGTACGCCCGTGAAGCGATCCGCGAGCAGACCGAAAAAACCCAACTGGCCGCACGGGTCGTCACCAGCATGGACGTGGTCATTACCTCGCTCAACGGCCTGTTGGTGGTCACCACCACCGGGTTGGCGCTGTGGCTGTGGAGCCAGTCGCTGATCACCGTCGGCGCCATTGCCCTGGCCACGGGCCTGGTGATCCGCATCGTCAACATGTCGGGCTGGATCATGTGGGTGGTCAACGGCATCTTCGAAAACATCGGCATGGTCCAGGACGGCCTGCAGACCATTGCCCAGCCGGTAACGGTCAGCGACAAGCCCGATGCGCCGACGCTGAAGGTCAGCCAGGGCGCGGTCCGTTTCGAGCACGTGGACTTTCACTATGGCAAGGGCAGCCAGGTCATCGATGCACTGAACCTGGACATCCGCCCCGGCGAGAAGATCGGCCTGATCGGCCCGTCCGGTGCAGGCAAGTCGACCCTGGTCAACCTGCTGCTACGCCTGTACGACGTGCAGGCCGGGCGCATCCTCATCGACGGCCAGGACATCGCCGAGGTCAACCAGGCCAGCCTGCGCGCGCAGATCGGCATGATCACCCAGGACACCTCGCTGCTGCACCGCTCGATCCGCGACAACCTGCTGTACGGTCGCCCGGATGCCACCGACGAGGAGGTCTGGGAGGCGGTGCGCCGGGCCCGGGCCGACGAGTTCATCCCGCAACTGTCGGATGCCCAGGGCCGCACCGGCTTCGATGCCCATGTCGGCGAGCGCGGGGTCAAGCTCTCCGGCGGCCAACGCCAGCGCATCGCCATTGCCCGGGTGCTGCTGAAGAACGCACCGATCCTGATCATGGACGAAGCCACTTCGGCGCTGGACTCGGAGGTCGAGGCGGCAATTCAGGAAAGCCTGGAGACATTGATGCAGGGCAAGACCGTAATCGCCATCGCTCACCGCCTGTCGACCATCGCCCGCATGGACCGCCTGGTGGTGCTGGACAAAGGGCACATCGTCGAAAGCGGCAGCCACAGTGAGCTGCTGGCCCAGCGCGGGTTGTATGCGCGGTTGTGGCATCACCAGACCGGTGGGTTTGTCGGGGTGGATTGAGTCTGCCGCTCCTACAGGAATAGCGCGTGCTATTTCTATCGCCAGTTACTTCAAATCTGGCGATACGGCAACATCTCACGCGCCTCCTCGGCATAGGCCCTGACCCCCGCCCGTTCCTGCTGCAGGAAATCCTCCACCGCCCGCCGCAACCCCGGATGCAGCAGGTAGTGCCACGAACGGGTAATCACCGGCTCGAACCCACGAATCAATTTGTGCTCGCCCTGTGCCCCGGCATCGAAACGCTGCAGCCCTTCGCCAATGGCAAAGTCCATGCCCTGGTAGAAACAGGTCTCGAAGTGCAGCCGGTCGAACTCATCCAGGCAACCCCAGTAGCGTCCATAAAGGCTGTCGCCCCCGATCAAACTCAGGGCCATGGCCACCTCGCGGCCACCCTGCCGAGCGATCACCACCCGGATCGCCTCGGGCATGCGTGCGCCAATCAGGCTGAAGAACTCACGGGTCAGGTAGGGTGAACGGCGGCGCACGGTATAGGTGTTGGCGTAGCACAAGTAGACGAAGTCCCACTGCGCCTCACTCAGTTGATCGCCCCGGTACCACTCGAACTCGATGCCATGCGCCGCCACCTGCTCGCGCTCCTTGCGCATCTGCTTGCGCTTGCGCGAGCTGAGCGTGTCGAGGAAGTCCTGGAAGTCGCGGTACCCTTGGTTGCGCCAGTGGAACTGGCACCCCAGGCGCTCCATCCAGCCCGGCAGGCCCGCCACCGCCTGGTCCAGCGCGCTGTCGGTGAAGTTGATATGCGCCCCGGACAACCCACCCTTGCCCAGGTATTCCGGAAGCGCCTGCAACAACAGCAGGGCGTCGCCGGGCTCGGCGCTCAACAGGCGCGGCCCGCTGACCGGGCTGAACGGCACAGCCCCAAGCAGCTTGGGGTAATAGGCGATGCCAGCCCGCTCACAGGCATCGGCCCAACCATGGTCGAACACGTACTCGCCGAACGAATGCCACTTGCGGTAGGCCGGCAGCAGTGCGCGCACCTCACCGTCGCGTTCCAGCACCAGGTGTTCGGCGGCCCAGCCGTTGCCCGGCGCGACACTGCCGCTGTCTTCCATGGCACTGAGAAAGGCATGGCGCAGGAAGGGTTGGCCATCGGGCACCAGTGCATCCCAGGTGGTCGCCGGCAGGTCACGTAGATGGGCAAGGCTGTGAAGACTGATCACGGTTCCGACTCGCTGTATTGAGGCAGGCAGTATTGCCAAACCCGCCGCGACACTCAATTGAACTGCTGTTCACTTAACAACAGTGCCACTAATTAGACATTATTCTGTCATTCCTCCCCGCAATACTTGCGCCTGTTTTCCGGAACCCCAGAACCTGTCTAGTCAGGCCTTTTCCGAAGACATGCCAACTCGGGGGCGGGCGCTTTAAGCCTCCCCACTTTATTCAACAGGGAGAACCTTATGCGTCTTGTTTCTACACTTACTGGAGTGAGCCTCACCGGCATGATGCTGGCTCTGAGTACTCCAGCCAGTGCTGCTGTCGACGCCAAGCTGCTCGAAATGCTCCGCGCCAACGGTTCGATCAACCAGGCGCAGTACAACGAACTGCAGGGCGACCTGGCAAAAGAAACCAAGGAAAAGGCCGACCAGAAAGCTCAGTCCGAACGTATGAGCTCCTTTGAACAAAAAGTGGCATGGGCCGCCAAGACCCAGATCAAGGGTGATGTGCGCCTGCGTTACGAAGACGTCAACGTCGACAACCCGATCTCGCGCAGCCCTAACCAGGACCGTGAGCGCGTGCGTGCCCGTGTCGGCTTCTACAGCGAGATCAACCCGCAGGTCGACGCCGGCGTGCGTGTGGCCACCGGCAGCAGCGCCGATGCCCGCTCGACCAACCAGAGCCTGGACAACTACTTCGAGAAGAAATCGCTGTGGGTCGACCTGGCCTACCTCGACTGGCACCCGACTGCGGTGCCGAACCTGCACCTGATCGGCGGCAAGATGCTGCAGCCGTGGGTGAGCATGGGCGACATCATCTGGGACAGCGACATCAACCCGGAAGGCCTGGCCGTTACCTACAAGACCAACCTGGGCCCTGCCGAAGTGTTCGGCAGCCTCGGTCACTACAACCTGAAGGACAACGTCGACGGCGACGGCGTGCAGTTCAAGCACGACGCACAGCTGTACCACGGCCAGTTGGGTACCAAGTTCAATGCCGCCGACACCCTCAAGGTTACCGTGGGTGGTAGCGTCTACGGCTACGACAACGACAAGGAATCGGCGCCACTGCGCTCGCTGGGCAACACCACCAACGAGTTCAACCTGGTGGAAGGCTTCGGCCAGCTGGACTTCACCGGCTTCGCCATCCCACTGTCGGCCTACGGCCAGTTCGTCAAGAACACCGAGAGCACCGATGGCAAGGACAAGGCCTGGCTGGCCGGCCTGAAGACCAAAGTGGGTGCCTGGAGCATGGACTACAACTACCGCGACGTGCAGCGTAACGCCGTGGTCAGCCTGTTCACCGACTCCGACTTCGGCAACGGCTTCACGGGTTCGCGTGGCCACAAGTTCAAGGTCGGCTACGAGATCGACAAGAACTTCGCCCTGGGCGCGGCCTACATGATGGCCAAGACCGACTACTCCAACCTGCCCAACAGCGATGCTGACGTAGACACGCTGCAGGTGGACCTGGAAGCCAAGTTCTAAGCGACACGCGCCTTTCGTTTCACCCTGAGGCGGGAAATGCTGACCCCATCCAGCATTTCCTGCATTTTTTTGCCTGTCAGAAATGCGTCGGCCCTATCGCCGGCAAGCCGGCTCCCACAGGGTAAGTCTCACCCCTGTGGGAGCCGGCTTGCCGGCGATAGGGCCGATACAGGCGAACCCGAAGATCAGCGCTTGCGCAGAATCACGCTACCAATCGAGTACCCCGCACCAAACGAACTCAACACCCCCAGCGAACCCGGGGCCAGGTCATCCTGGTACAGGTGGAAGGCAATCACCGAGCCTGCCGAACTGGTGTTGGCATAGCGGTCCAGAATCACCGGTGCCTCTTCCTCGGCCACCTCGCGCCCCAGCAGCTTCTTGACGATCAGGTGGTTCATGCTCAGGTTGGCCTGGTGCAGCCAGAAGCGCTTGACGTCGTTGGGCTGCAGATCGTTCTCTTCGAGGTGCTGGCCAACGATCTCGGCCACCTTCGGGCACACCTCACGGAACACCTTGCGGCCTTCCTGGATGAACAGTTTGTCCGCTGCGCCCTCGCCCTCCTCCGCCGCACGGTTGAGGAAACCGAAGTTGTTGCGGATGTTGTTGGAGAACTCGGTCCACAGCTTGCTGCTGACGATGTCGAACTGGTGCTTCGAGGTGGCCTGGTCGGCACGCTCGATCAGCACGGCCGTGGCGGCGTCGCCGAAAATGAAGTGGCTGTCGCGGTCGCGGAAGTTCAGGTGGCCAGTGCAGACTTCTGGGTTGACCATCAGCACCGCACGCGCCTGGCCCAGCTGCACGCTGTTGGCGGCGGTCTGGATGCCGAAGGTGGCCGAGGAACAGGCCACGTTCATGTCGAAGGCGAAGCCCTGGATACCCAGTGCCTGCTGCACTTCGATGGCGATGGCCGGGTACGGGCGCTGCAGGTTGGAACAGGCGACGATCACCCCGTCGACATCGGCGGCGGTGCGGCCGGCGCGCTCCAGCGCCTGGCGGGCGGCGGCCACGGCCATTTCGCACAGCACCGAAGGCTCGTCGTTGCTGCGTTCGGCCAGGCGCGGCTTCATGCGCTGTGGGTCGAGGATGCCGGCCTTGTCCATCACGAAGCGGCTCTTGATGCCCGAGGCCTTCTCGATGAAGGCCGCGTCGGACAAAGGCGCCGCCTCGATTTCGCCGCGCTCGATGGCCGCGGCGTTGTCCTGGTTGAACTGCTGCGACCAGGTGTTGAAGGATTCCACCAGTTCTTCGTTGGAAATGCTCTGGGCCGGGGTATACAGGCCGGTGCCGCTGATCACGACGTTGTGCACGGTCGTTCCTCTGGTCAAAGGCCATCGCCATGCGGCGCAGGCCGGGAAAAGGGCAACATAATGGCACCTTGGTGCCAATTTACAGGCGAGGGCTGCGCCCTCGATCACTGGCAAGCCAGCTCCCACAGTTCATGTGGGAGCGGGTTTACCCGCGAACGGCCGCACAGCGGCCGCAAATTCCGTCAAGTTTGCCACAACTTGCAATGGTTAGGCTTCCACCTGACTCCACTGCTTGCTCAGTCGTTTGTCGGAAACCGGCACCTTGGTCCCCAACTGCTGGGCGAACAACGACACCCGGTACTCCTCCAGGAGCCAGCGGTACATCACCAACTGCTCGTCACGCTTGCCCTCCTGGGCATGCTTGTCGGCACGGGCCTTGTACTGCGCCCAGCAATTGGCCAGTTCACCGCTCCACACGCGGTCCTTCTGCACCTGCGACCCCAGTTTCTCCAGGCGCAGCTCCACCGCCTTGAGATAACGCGGCAACTCCTTGAACCAAACCCCGGGCGTCTCACGCACGAACCCCGGATAGACCAGGTTGGCCAGTTGCTGCTTGATGTCGTTCAGCGCCACCGCCTGGCTCAGGTCGATCTTGCCCTTGAAGCGCTTCTGCAGGCCATGCCACAACTTCAGCACCTCAAGGGTCAGGCGCGCCAGACGCTCGGCATGCTCGGCCCAGCTGCCGCGCTTGCGCTCGGCCAGCGAGGCCAGGCCGGCACCGTCGCGGGGCAGTGGCGCTTCACCTTCGAGGATGCAACTGTCTAGGCTGGCCAGCAGGATGTCCTCCACCAACGCCTCGACCCGCCCCAGCTCACGGTACAGCAAGCCCAGCTCGGTCAGCCCCGGCAGCTTGCCGCGCAGGAACTTGGCCGGCTCGGCCAGCTGCTGCAGCAACAGGCGCTGCAACGCGCGGCGGTGCTGGAACTCGGCTTCGGCCTGGGTGGAGAAACGCCCCTCGCGCACAGTGCCGTTGTCCTCGACCAACGCCGGGTAGACGGTCATCGACAGCCCGGCAATCTTCTGCTGAGCGGTCTGCGCCACCTGGGTGAAGGCCTTGGCCTGCACCGGCTGCTCGGCCTTCTCGTTGCGCGGCAAGGCCAACGCGGCCTGGCTGGCGGCGGCGAAGCGCGCGGTCAGCTCGGCCAGGTCACGGCCCTCACCGAGGAACTTGCCCTGCGCGTCGACCACTTCGATGTTCATGCGCAGGTGGCCTTCCACTGACTCGGCAGCTTCAGCCCAAGCCTCGTCGGACACCCGTGCTCCCGTCATGCGCAGCAACTCCTGCCCCAGCGCCTGGGGCAGGCCGCCCTGGCCGAAGGTCATGCGCGACAGCGCCGCCTTGACGAAGTCCGGCACCGGCACGAAGTTCTTGCGCAGGGCCTTGGGCAGGTTGCGCACCAGGGCAATGCACTTGGCCTCCAGCAGCCCCGGCACCAACCATTCCAGGCGCTCGCCCGACAAGTTCGGCAAGAGCGGCGCCGGCACCCGCACGGTCACGCCGTCACGCGGGTGATTGGGCTCGAAGTGATAGCTCAGCGACAGGCGCAGCTCGCCCACTTGCAGGTGGTCCGGGTATTGCGCGGCGGTCACCTCGCTGGCCTCGCGGGCCAGCACATCTTCCTCGCGCATGATCAGCAGGTTGGCATCCTTCTGGCTGGTCATCCGATACCAGGCATCGAAGGTCGCAGTCTGGTGAATCTCTTGCGGCAGGCGCGCCTCGTAGAAGGCGTACAGCGTCTCTTCATCGGCAAGAATGTCGCGCCGACGGGCCTTGGCTTCCAGCTCGTCGAGCTGCTCGAGCAAGCGTTTGTTGGCCGCCAGGCACTTGGCCCGCGACTGGATTTCGCCGCCGACCAGGCCTTCGCGGATGAACAGCTCCCGTGAGGTGGCCGGGTCGATCGGGCCGAAGTGCACCGGCCGGCGGCCGACCACGATCAGCCCGTACAGGGTGATCTGCTCGTAAGCCACCACCTGGCCGCGCTTCTTCTCCCAATGGGGCTCGAAGTGATTCTTCTTGACCAGGTGGGTGGCCAGCGGCTCGATCCAGTCCGGCTCGATCTTGGCCACCATGCGCGCGTACAGCTTGGTGGTTTCCACCAGTTCCGCGGCCATCACCCACTGCGGGCGCTTGCGGCCAATGCCGGACGAGGGGTGAATCCAGAAGCGACGCTGACGCGCGCCCTGGTAGTCGCCCTCTTCGGCCTTGTGGCCGATCTGGCTGAGCAGGCCGCTGAGGATCGCCTTGTGCATGCGCGGGTAATCGCAGGGATCTTTGTTCACCGTAAGCTGCAGGTCGCGGCAGATCAGCGCCAACTGACGGTGAGCGTCACGCCACTCGCGCAGGCGCAGGTAGTTGAGGAAGTTCTTCCGGCACCAGTTGCGCAGCGGGTTGGCAGTCAGCGCCTGGCGCTGTTCCTCGAAACCGCGCCACAGGTTGACCAAGGCGGCGAAGTCGGAATCGACGTCCTTCCACTGGGCGTGGGCCTGGTCGGCCGCCTGCTGGCGCTCCGGCGGGCGTTCGCGTGGGTCCTGCACCGACAGCGCACTGGCAACGATCAACACCTCTTGCAGGCTGCCCAGGCGGGCGCCTTCAAGGAGCATGCGGCCCAGCCGTGGGTCGATCGGCAGGCGCGCCAGCTGGCGGCCCAGCGGCGTGAGCTGGTTTTCGCGGTTGACCGCCGACAGCTCCTGCAACAGGTTGAAGCCGTCGCTGATGGCCTTGCCATCCGGCGGTTCGATGAACGGGAAAGCGTCGATGGCCCCCAGGCGCAGGTGCAGCATCTGCAGGATCACCGCCGCCAGGTTGGTACGCAGGATTTCCGGATCGGTGAACGCCGGCCGACCGTTGAAGTCCTCTTCGCTGTACAGGCGGATGCAGATGCCCGGTTCGACCCGGCCGCAACGCCCCTTGCGCTGGTTGGCGCTGGCCTGGGACACCGCCTCGATCGGCAGGCGCTGGACCTTGGCGCGGTAGCTGTAGCGGCTGATGCGTGCGGTGCCGCTGTCGATCACGTAGCGGATGCCCGGCACGGTCAGCGAGGTTTCGGCGACGTTGGTCGCCAGCACCACGCGGCGGCCGCTGTGGGACTGGAAGATCCGCTGTTGCTCGGCCGGCGACAGGCGCGCATACAGCGGCAGGATCTCGGTATGGCGCAGTTGCGCCTTGCGCAGGATCTCGGCGGCGTCGCGGATCTCGCGCTCGCCGGGCAGGAACACCAGCACATCGCCCGGGCCCTTGCCCTGGCTACGTTCGTGCTGGGCAATTTCGTCGAGGGTGGCGAGGATCGCCTGGTCGACCGAGAGGTCGTCCTCGATCTGGTTGCCCTCCTCGTCCTGCTCGCTGGTCAACGGGCGGTACCAGGTGTCCACCGGGTAGGTGCGCCCGGACACCTCGATGATCGGCGCGCCGTCGAAGTGCTTGGAGAAGCGCTCCAGGTCGATGGTCGCCGAGGTGATGATGAGCTTGAGCTCCGGGCGACGGTGCAGCAGGGTCTTGAGGTAGCCGAGCAGGAAATCGATGTTCAGGCTGCGCTCGTGAGCCTCGTCGACGATGATCGTGTCGTAGCGTTCGAGGAAGCGGTCGTGCTGGGTTTCGGCCAGCAGGATGCCGTCGGTCATCAGCTTGACCAGGGTGTTCGAGTCACTCTGGTCCTCGAAACGCACCTGGTAACCGACCAGCGCGCCCAGCGGCGTGCCGAGTTCTTCGGCAACCCGCGCCGCCACGCTGCGCGCGGCGATCCGCCGGGGCTGGGTGTGGGCGATCAGGCCATGGCTGCCGCGCCCCAGCTCCAGGCAGATCTTCGGCAACTGGGTGGTCTTGCCCGAACCGGTCTCGCCGGCAATCACCAGCACCTGGTGTTCGGCCAGGGCTTTCTTGATCTCGTCACGCTTGGCGGCAATCGGCAGGCTGTCGTCGTAACGGATGCTCGGCACGCTCTGCTGGCGCGCGGTGACCTGGGCGAAAGAGGCCTGGACCTTCTCCACCCACTGCGCAAGCCTGGCCTCGTCGGGGCGCTTGCGCAGCTCATGCAGCTGCCGCCGCAGGCGATGGCGGTCGGCGATCATGGCGTGGTCGAGGTTGTTCAGCAGTTGGTCGATGGCGTGGTCTGTCATGGGGCTTTTTAATGATGCAGCGGGCGCTGCTTATTCATGATCGGCATTCGAAGGGGCGGGATTGTCGCAGATTTGCCGGGTTTTTGCTGTCTGCGCAGGCCCTTTCGCGGGTAAACCCGCCCCCACAGGGCCCTGTGGGAGCGGGTTCACCCGCGAAGAAGCCAGCACCAATGTTTAGCCAAGCACGGAATGAACGTCGCCATTCACTGCTTTAATCAACCTTACGCGCCATGTGAGTATCCAGAGCATGCTCCCCGACCCGCTTATCGCCCGCCCGCTGCCAAACCCTTCGCTGCCGAAGGCCAGGGCCCGTGCCGGCGAGAATCCGCTGGTGCATATCATCCTCGCCTTCTGGGCCCTGTGGCATTGCCGCCACGCGCGCCCACCGGACACCTCGCTCGTTACCCACTGACCCGTTGCGGCATGACTGCCGACCTTTTCAGTACAGCCGACCGTATCCGCACGGCGGCCCTGTGCGCCCATGGGCGCGAGCGAATCCACCATGCACTTTGCACCCGCAGAGCAAGCCAGGCGTTTCCTGGCCGACAACCCCGATATCGACCTGATCGAACTGTTCATCCTCGACGCCAACGGCGTGCCACGCGGCAAGTTGCTGCACCGCGATGAACTGCTGGCGGTGTTTGAAACCGGTCGCCCGCTGCCCAGCACCATCCTCGGCCTCACCCTCAACGGCGACGACGTGGAAAACTCCGGGCTGGTCTGGGACGTCGGCGACATCGACTGCCGCGCCTACCCCCTGGACGGCAGCCTGGTACGCCTGCCCTGGCGCCGGGTACCGACCGCGGCGGTGCAGGTCAGCATGCACCCCAGCGAAGGCATGCCCGCCAGCATCGCCGACCCGCGTCACGTACTGCTGCGCACCATCGATGCGCTCAAGGCCGACGGCTACCACCCGGTGATGGCCTGCGAGCTGGAGTTCTACCTGCTCGACCAGCAGCGCGACGCCCAGGGTCGTCCGCAACCGGCGCTGGACAACGACGGCGGGCGACCGCGCACGACGCAGGTGTATGGCCTGCGCGAACTGGAGCAGATCGAACCCTTCCTCGCCGACCTGTATGCCGCCTGCAAGGCCCAGGGCATCCCGGCACGCACGGCGATCTCCGAATATGCCCCGGGGCAGGTCGAAATCACCCTGGAGCATGGCGATGCGCTGGAGGCGATGGACCAGGCCGTGCGCTATAAACGCCTGGTCAAAGGCGTGGCCCACGCCCACGGCATGCAGGCCTGCTTCATGGCCAAGCCCTTCGCCCAACTGGCCGGCACCGGCATGCACATGCACCTGAGCCTGGCCGATGCCGATGGCAACAACCTGTTCGCCAGCGAGGACAAGGCCGGCACACCGCTGCTGCGCCAGGCGGTCGCCGGCATGCTGCGCCACCTGCGCGAATCGCTGCTGCTGTTCTGCCCCAACGCCAACTCGTACCGCCGTTTCCAGGCCAACAGCTATGCGCCGCTGGCACCGACCTGGGGCGTCGACAACCGCACCGTCAGCCTGCGTGTGCCGGGCGGCCCGGCCAACAGCCGGCATGTGGAGCACCGCATCTGCGGCGCCGACGCCAACCCCTACCTGGCCGCCGCAGCGATTCTTGCCGCCACCCACCAGGGCATTCGCGAGCAGCTCGACCCGGGCGCACCGGTCGAAGGCAACGGCTATGCCCAGGCCACCGAACACCTGCCCACCGACTGGCTCACCACCCTGGATGCCGTGGAGCGTTCGACCTGGGCCCGGGAAGCACTCGGCGATGCCTTCCTCGGTGTCTACCTGAAGGTCAAGCGCGCCGAATACCGCCAGTTCATGGCCGAGGTGGGCGAGCAGGACTGGCGCTGGTACCTGCACCAGGCCTGACCGACGAATTACAACAAGGAACACTCATGAACGCAGCAGTGAACAAGGGCCCGGCCCAGCGCGCGCCGTCCTACTACAGCGCCACCCTCAACGACCATACCGAATACCCCACCCTCAAGGGCACGGTGCAGGTCGACGTGGCGATCATCGGCGGCGGCTTCACTGGCGTGGCCACCGCCGTGGAACTGGCCGAGCGTGGCCTGAAGGTGGCCATCGTCGAGACCAATCGCATCGGCTGGGGCGCCAGCGGGCGTAACGGCGGGCAAGTCACCGGCAGCCTGTCGGGCGACGAGGCCATGCGCACGCAGATGCGTGACCGGCTGGGTGCCGACGTGGACGACTTCATCTGGCACCTGCGCTGGCGCGGGCACCAGATCATCGAGCAGCGGGTTGAGCGCTATGGCATCGCCTGCGACCTCAAGCGTGGCCACCTGCATGCAGCGATGAAACCCTCGCACCTGAACGAACTGCGCGCCTTCGAGGCCGAGGCCCAGCGCCGCGGCATGGGCGACCAGGTGCAATTGCTCGACCGCGCCGCCATGGCGGAGCACCTGCAAAGCCCGCTGTATATCGGCGCGCTGAAGAACCGCCGCAACCTGCACCTGCACCCGCTCAATCTGTGCCTGGGCGAGGCCCGCGCGGCCCACGGCCTGGGCGCACTGATCTTCGAAAACTCCGAGGTGCTGGACATCGTCCACGGCCCGCGCCCGGCGGTGGTCACCGCCCAGGGCCGGATCGAGGCGCGCCAGGTGATGCTGGCGGGTGACGTGTACCACAAGCTGGAAAAGCGCCAGCTCAAGGGCAAGATTTTCCCGGCCATGGGCGGCATCGTCACCACCGCGCCACTGGGTGAGCTGGCCGCGCAGATCAACCCCCAGGACCTGGCGGTGTACGACTGCCGCTTCGTCCTCGACTACTACCGCCTGACCGCCGACAAGCGCCTGCTGTTCGGCGGTGGCGCCAACTATTCCGGGCGTGATTCGCGGGATATCGAGGCCGAGCTGCGCCCGTGCATCGAACGCACCTTCCCGGCGCTCAAGGGCGTGCCGATCGAGTTCCAATGGAGTTGCGCCATGGGCATCGTGGTCAACCGCATCCCGCAGCTGGGCAAGCTGTCGGACAACGTGTGGTACTGCCAGGGGTATTCCGGGCATGGCATCGCCACCAGCCACATCATGGGCGAGATCATGGCTGAGGCATTGACCGGGACGCTGGAGAAATTCGACACCTTTGCGGCGTGCAAGCACATCAAGGTGCCGATGGGGGACTTGCTGGGGAATCCGCTGCTGGCGGCGGGGATGTGGTACTACCAGATGCTTGAAAAGCTGCGCTGATTTTCACTGGCCCCTTCGCGGGTAAACCCGCTCCCACAGGTACGGTGCAGTACCTGTGGGAGCGGGTTTACCCGCGAAGGGGCAGGTGAAGGCAATCAGGCAATCTTCTTCAGGCCCTGCTTCTTCAGCTCTTCATCACGCAGCTCGCGGCGCAGGATCTTGCCGACGTTGGTGGTCGGCAGCGCATCGCGGAACTCGATGTAGCGCGGCACCTTGTAGCCGGTGACGTTGGCACGCATGTGCTCCATCACCTGCTCCTTGGTCAGGGTCATGCCCGGCTTGACCACGATGAACACCTTGATCACCTCGCCGGATTTTTCGTCAGGCACGCCGATGGCCGCGCACTGCAGCACGCCCGGCAAGGCGACGAGCACGTCTTCAAGCTCGTTGGGGTACACGTTGAAGCCCGAGACCAGGATCATGTCCTTCTTGCGGTCGACGATGCGCATGTAGCCGTCCGGCTGGATCACGGCAATGTCGCCGGTCTTCAGCCAGCCGTTGCTGTCGAGGATCTCGGCGGTGGCCTCTTCGCGCTGCCAATAGCCCTTCATCACCTGCGGGCCCTTGATGCACAGCTCGCCCACTTCGCCCAACGGCAGTTCCTGGCCGTTGTCGTCGATGACCTTGCACAGGGTCGAAGGCACCGGGATACCGATAGTGCCGACCTGGTTTGCTTCGGACGGGTTGACCGATGCTACCGGGCTGGTCTCGGTCATGCCGTAGCCTTCACAGATGGCGCAGCCAGTCACCGTGCGCCAGCGCTCTGCAACGCTCTGTTGCAGGGCCATGCCACCGGACAGGGTGATCTTCAGCCCCGAGAAGTCCAGGTTGCGGAAGGTTTCGTTGTTGCACAGGGCGACGAACAGGGTGTTCAGGCCGACGAAGCCGCTGAACTTCCACTTGCCCAGCTCTTTGACCATGGCCGGCAGGTCGCGCGGGTTGCTGATGAGGATGTTGTGGTTACCGATCAGCATCATGGCCATGCAATGGAAGGTGAAGGCGTAGATGTGGTACAGCGGCAGCGGGGTGATGAGGATCTCGCAGCCTTCATGCAGGTTCGAGCCCATCAGCGCGCGGCACTGCAGCATGTTGGCCACCAGGTTGCGGTGGGTGAGCATCGCGCCCTTGGCCACGCCGGTGGTGCCGCCGGTGTACTGCAGCACTGCCACATCGTTGGCCTGCGGGTTGGCCTCGGTCACAGCACCGCCTTTGCCCAGGGCCAGCGCATCGTTGAAGCGCACGGCGTTCGGCAGGTTGTAGGCCGGCACCATTTTCTTCACGTACTTGATGACGCTGTTGACCAGCAGGCGCTTGAGCGGTGGCAACAGGTCGGCCACTTCGGTGACAATGACGTGCTTGACCTGGGTCTTGGGCACGACTTTTTCGGCCAGGTGCGCCATGTTGGCCAGGCACACCAGCGCCTTGGCGCCGGAATCGTTGAACTGGTGTTCCAGCTCCCGCGCGGTGTACAGCGGGTTGGTGTTGACCACGATCAGCCCGGCACGCATGGCGCCAAACACGGCGACAGGGTATTGCAGGACGTTGGGCAGCTGGACGGCGATACGGTCGCCCGGTTTCAGGTCGGTATGCTGCTGCAGCCAGGCGGCAAAGGCACCGGACAGCGCATACAGCTCGCCGTAGGTGAGGGTCTTGCCCAGGTTGCTAAAGGCTGGTTTGTCGGCAAAGCGTTGGCAGGATTGCTTGAGAACCGCCTGGATATTGGGGAATTCGTCAGGATTGATGTCCGCCGTGACCCCGGCTGGGTACTTATCCTTCCAAAAATGTTCGATCATGGAAGCCCGCTCCTTCAGCAACAGCGAATTCGGTACGCGTCGATGCGCTTATTATTGATATGCGAAGCCGGTTCATTGCAAACCGGATCCTCGGAAAGCGCGCCGAGAGTAACAGCTTTGCCAGGGGTCGCCTAGAGGCCGAAACAGGCCTCATGGTCACAAAAATGACTCAAAGAAATATACAGGTCATTTTTAGAGTATTTAGCCAAAATGTCGCAAATTCGGCTGAATGCACCGGGCTAGAGCGTTACATCCACCCTGTAGGAGCGGCCATGTGTCGCGAATGGGCCGCACAGCGGCCCCGGCGATTGAGGGGTGTACTTCCAGATCCTGGGGGCGCTGCGCTCCCCTTTCGCGACACAAGGCCGCTCCTACAGGAATAGCGCTGCTTTTAAGAGCTGCTCCCACAGGACCTTCAAAGCCTCAGGCGATGTCGCGCAACTCCCGGCGCAGGATCTTGCCCACTGGCGTCATCGGCAATGAATCGCGCAGCACGATGTGCTTGGGCACCTTGTAACCGGTGAAGTTGGCCTTGCAGTAAGCCTTGAGCTCATCGACGCTCACCCCCCCGGCACGCGGCACCACGAACAGCTTGACCGCTTCGCCAGAGCGCTCGTCCGGCACGCCGATGACCGCACAGCTGGCCACCTGCGGGTGATTCATCACCACGTCCTCGATTTCGTTGGGGTACACGTTGAAACCCGAGACGATGATCATGTCCTTCTTGCGGTCGACGATACGGGTGAAACCGTCCGGGTCGATGATGGCGATGTCGCCGGTCTTGAACCAGCCTTCGGCATCCAGCGCCTGGGCCGTGGCTTCCGGTTGCTGCCAGTAGCCCTTCATCACCTGCGGCCCCTTGATGCACAACTCGCCGCGCTCGCCCAACGGCTGCTCGTTGCCCTCGTCGTCGATCACCTTGAACGCCGTGCCAACCACCGGGATGCCCACGGTACCCAGGCGCGCCTGCTGGCCATAAGGGTTGGTGCTGGCCACCGGGGACGTCTCGGTGAGGCCGTAGCCTTCGACGATGCGACAGCCGGTCAAGGTTTCCCAACGTTCGGCGGTGGCCTTGACCAGCGCCGTACCACCGGAGTTGGTGACCTTGAGTGCGGAAAAATCCAGCGATTTGAAGCCGGGGTGGTCCATCAAGGCGACGAACAGTGTGTTCAACCCCAGCAGCGCCGAGAACCGCCACTTGCCCAGCTCCTTGATGAAGCCCGAGATATCGCGGGGGTTGGTGATCAGCACGTTGTGGTTGCCGGTGACCATCATGCACATGCAGTTCGCGGTGAACGCATAGATGTGATAAAGCGGCAGCGGCGCGATCATCACCTCCTGGCCTTCCTTGATCAGCGGCTGGCCATCGGGGCCGTGCTGGGCAAAGCAAGCCAGTACCTGCAGCATGTTGGCCACCAGGTTGCCGTGGCTGAGCATCGCGCCCTTGGCCAGGCCAGTGGTACCGCCGGTGTACTGCAGCACGGCGATATCGTCGTGCACTTGCGGCACCGGCTTGTAGGTCAGCCCACGCCCCTGGCGCAGCACCTGCTTGAACGACACCGCCTGGGGCAGTTGATAGGCAGGCACCATCTTCTTCACTTTGTCGACCACGGTATTGATCAACCAACCCTTGGCAGCGGGCAGCAGGTCGCCCATCTTCGCCTCGATCAGGTACTCGATGCCGGTGTCGGGCAACACTTCCTGCACGCGGCTGCCGAACATGTTCAGGTACACCAGCGCGCGGGCCCCGGAGTCCTTGAACTGGTGGCGCATCTCGCGTGCGGTGTACAACGGGTTGGTATTGACCACCACCAGCCCGGCACGCAGGGCACCGAACACGGCGATGGGGTACTGCAGCACGTTGGGCATCTGCACCGCGATGCGCTCGCCCGGTACCAGGTCGGTATGCTGCTGCAGCCAGGCGGCGAAGGCCGCGGAGTGGCGTTCGAGCTCTGCATAGCTGAGCGTCACGCCCAGGTTGCTGAACGCCGGGCGGTCGGCGAAGCGCTTGCAGGAGCGCTCGAAGACATCGACGACCGACGCATAGGCCGTCAAATCCAGTGTGGAAGGCACGCCCGCCGGGCGCTTGTCGTTCCAGAAATCGGCTTGCATTTATTGTTGTTCCTCTGCCGGGACCTTCCCTGACCTTGATGCCAGGTGGCAAAAAGGCGTTCTGCCGACGTTAGCAGTTCGGCCCGAGGTGGCAAATACGCCAAGTGCTGCCATTAACATTGTGAATCTTATTTATGCCCTTCCTGCAATTGTGGCCTTTGCGCATACACTGTCCTTCGAACTCTGCGCGCAAGGACCCGCCATGCCCCATGACGCCTTCTGGCTGCCCGCCAGCGAGCATTGCAGCCTGTACGTGCACCAATGGTTGCCGGCCACACCGGTCAAGGCCGTGGTGTTGCTGGCCCATGGCATGGCCGAGCATGCCGGGCGCTACCAGCGCCTTGGTCATGCTCTGAATGACGCCGGTTACGCCCTGTTCGCGCCAGACCTGCGCGGCCACGGGCGTACCGCCGAGCTGGGCCACCTCGGCCTGTTCGCCAGCCACAATGGCTGGAATGCCGTAGTCAACGACCTGGGTTTGCTGGCCCAGCACATCGGCCAGCAGTTTCCCGGCACGCCGCTGTTCCTGTTCGGCCACAGCATGGGCAGCTACATCGCCCAGGCCTACCTGCTGCACCACAGTGCCAGCCTGCAGGGCGCGATCCTCAGCGGCTCGAACTTCCAGCCGGCAGCGTTGTACCGCAGCGCGCGCCTGATTGCCCGGCTCGAAGCCTGGCGCCAGGGGCCGCTGGGCAAGAGCGCGCTGATCGACTGGCTGTCGTTCGGCGCGTTCAACAAGGCGTTCAAACCCAACCGCACCGCCTTCGACTGGCTCAGCCGCGACCCGGACGAGGTGGACAAGTACATTGCCGACCCACTGTGCGGCTTTCGCTGCAGCAACCAACTGTGGCTGGACCTGCTCCAGGGCCTGACGCAGATCAGCCAGGCGAAGCACCTCGCCCAGATCGATCCGAACCTGCCGTTGCTGGTAATTGGCGGCGAATGTGATCCGGTGAGTGCCGGCAAGCGTCTCACGGTTCTGGCCGACGCCCTGCGCGCGACCGGCAACCGCCATGTGCAGTTGCGCGTCTATCCTGGCGCACGGCACGAAGTGCTCAATGAAACCCATCGCGACGAGGTCTGTGCCGATATCATCGGCTGGCTGGAGCAGGCGCTGGCCCTTGGCCGCCCTGCCCGCAGTGAATGATAGGCACCCTCGCCCGCCCCACAAGGAAGCCCCGATGACCCAGGTCAGCAACACGCCTTACGAAGCCCTCGAAGTCGGCCAGAAAGCTGAGTACAAGAAGGCCGTGGAAGAACGCGACATCCAGCTGTTCGCCGCCATGTCCGGTGACCACAACCCGGTGCACCTGGACGCCGAGTTCGCCGCCAAGAGCATGTTCAAGGAGCGTATCGCCCACGGCATGTTCAGCGGTGCGCTGATCAGCGCTGCGGTGGCCTGCACCCTGCCTGGCCCCGGCACCATCTACCTGGGCCAGCAGATGAGCTTCCAGAAGCCGGTGAAGATCGGCGATACCCTGACCGTGCGCCTGGAAATTCTCGAAAAACTGCCCAAGTTCAAGGTGCGCATCGCCACCAATGTGTACAACCAGAACGATGAGCTGGTAGTCCAGGGTGAGGCCGAGATCCTCGCGCCGCGCAAACAGCAGACGGTCGAACTGGTGAGCCCGCCGAATTTCGTCGCCAGCTGATTTCAGTGCTGGCTTTTTCGCGGGTAACCCCCCCTCCCACAGGTTCTGCGCCACGTTGAAAGCAACGCTTAACCTGTGGGAGCGGGTTTACCCGCGAAGCGTCCTCCCAACCTGCTCAAGCGCCGTTCGATGTGCCGCCGCTCCGGCCCCTGCCGGGTCAGCGCAAGCGCCTGCTGCCAAGCCTCCCGCGCCTGCTCCTCATTACCCAGCTGCCAATGCAGCTCGCCCCGCGCGGCATGCGCCAGGTGATAATCACCCAGCTCGCCCCGCGCCAGAATCGCCTCCACCGCCTGCAAGCCCACCTGCGCGCCATCCCGACGGGCCAGCGCTGCCGCACGGTTGAGCTCGACCACCGGTGACGGCCAATGCCGTTGCAGCACCTCGTACAAACCGACAATCTCGCCCCAGTCCGTCTCTTCGGCGCTGGGCGCCTCGGCATGTACTGCGGCAATCGCCGCCTGCAAGCTGTAGGGCCCGAACGCCCGGCTGCGCAGCGCCTGCTGCACCAACTGGCAACCTTCCTCGATCTGCGCGCGATCCCACAGGCCGCGGTCCTGCTCATCGAGCACCACCAGTTCGCCATCGGCATCGCTGCGCGCCTGCTGCCGCGAAGCCTGCAACAGCATCAGCGCCAGCAGCCCGAGCACCTCGGCATCCGGCAGCAACTGCCCAACCAGCCGGCCCAGGCGAATAGCTTCGTCGGTCAACGCCTGGGTCACCACGTCTTCGCCCGTTGACGCCGAATAGCCTTCGTTGAACACCAGGTAAATCACCCGCAACACACTTTCCAGGCGCTCGGGCAGCTCGTTCAGGGCGGGCACCTGGTAGGGGATGCTGGCATCGCGGATCTTCGCCTTGGCGCGCACGATGCGCTGGGCGATGGTCGTCGGGCTCTGCAGGAAGGCCCGGGCGATCTGCTCGGTGGTGAGGTCGCACACCTCGCGCAGGGTCAACGCCACCTGGGCATCGAAGGCCAGCGACGGGTGGCAGCAGGTGAAGATCAGGCGCAGACGATCGTCGGCCAGCAGCTCTTCGTCACCCGGGTCGTGGGCCTCGGCTTCCAACAGCATGATCAGGTCGGCCTGAGAACGGTCGAAACGGGCACGTCGGCGCAGGGCATCGATGGCCTTGAAGCGCCCCGTCGAGACCAGCCAGGCCCGCGGATTGTCAGGGATGCCGTCACGCTGCCAGCGCTCGACGGCAATGAAGAAGGCATCGTGCAGGGCCTCCTCGGCCAGGTCGAAATCCCCCAGCAGGCGAATCAGGGTCGCCAGGATGCGCCGAGAGTCGCGGCGGTAGACCGCCTCTACCTCCTCGCGCACCTGCGCCGGCACGGCCATCAGTCCGGCATCCGCTGGGTCACTACCTCCACCAGGCGGTCCAGGCTTTCTCCCCAGCCCTGATGAAAGCCCATTTCTTCATGGGCGCGGCAATCGGCGGCGCTCCAGTGCCAGGCGCGCGCGGTGTAGCGGGTCTTGCCATGCTCCTCGTCGAAGGTAACCACGGCGGTCATGAAGGCTTTGTCCGACGGCACCCAGCCTGGGCGGAAGGCGTCGGTGAAGACCAGCCGGTGCGGTGGGTGGATTTCCAGGAACACGCCCTGATGCGGGTACTCGCTGCCGTCAGGCGCACGCATTAAGGTGCGGAATAGCCCGCCGGCCCACAGTTGCATCTCGCATTCCGGGGTGGTCATGCCATGCGGCCCCCACCACTGCATCAGCCATTGGGGTTCGGTCCAGGCCCGGAACACCTTGGCCGGCGGGGCGTCGATCAGGCGGCTGATCGACAGTTCGTGCTGGGCCTGTAGCGGTTGCGCCAGTGTCATTATTGTTGTTCTCCGTCAGGGTTGCAGTTCGCGTACGGGTCGCACTTCAACACTGCCGACCCGCGCCGCCGGGATGCCCTTGGCGATATTCAGCGCCTCGTTGAGGTCGCGGGCATCGACCAGGTAGAAGCCCGCCAGTTGCTCCTTGGTTTCAGCAAACGGGCCGTCGGTGAGGCTCATCTGCCCACCGCGCACGCGCACCGTGGTCGCGGTCTGCACAGGCTTGAGCGCCTCGGCGGCGAGCATGCGCCCGGAACCCTGGATGGACTCGGCGTAGGCCATGCATTCGGCGTCTTCGGGGCTGTCGGGCAGGCTGTGCAGCAGCCCTTCATCACAGTAGACCAGGCACAGGTATTTCATGATCGTCTCCAGCGTGAGGTGGCGATGGGCGGTCGACAGGGGTCAGGGTTTGAGGTCGAACAGGGCTTTTTGCGTTTCCATGTCGAACGGTGCCGACCAATGCTCATGGATGACCTGCCATTGACCCGCCTGGCGCCGATACCCCACCGTGGCCCGCATGAAGCCACACTGGCTTTCATCGTCAGAAGGCCCGCAGCGGTTGAGCCAGTGGGCCAGGCCCAGGTCGCCATCGGCGTGCACGGTCAGTTGCGCCACTTCGAACACCATGGGGCCGGTGCAAAAGCCCATGCACATTTCCCAGTGCGCGCGGTAGGCGGCCTTGCCCTTGAACTGCAGGGCCTGGATCGCATCGAAGGCGAGGATGTCGTCGGCATAGGGCGCGACGATCTTGTCGACATCGCGATCACGCACGGCCTGGACCCAGTGCTCGATCAGTTGACGGATTTCATGTTCGGCTGCGCTGTTCATCGATATTTCCTCCGGACCTTGGGGCGACGGCATTGATGTTGCGTTCACCCTTGGTCGAACGGGAATCGGGCAAATCGACAGCGCCCAGAAGAATTTCCCACCGCCTCATCGGCGCTCGAGTGGAATCCAGATTTCCATCATCGCATGAGGGTCGGCAGGGTCGAACCCGGCCGGGTAACGTTCGAACACCGCGGCATTGGCCGAACGCTCGCCAGAAGCTGGCAGCCACTGCTGGAAGATGCCGTCGAAGGTCGCCTTGAGCGCCTGCAGGCTGCCGTGGTGTTCAAACACCGCATAGTGCTGGGGCGAAAGCGTCAGGTGAGTGAAGCCGGTGGGCAACCCGGCAGTCGCACCCACCTCAACGCCGGCCAGATAGTCGAAGCCACCCTGGTCGTCGGGGTTGTAGCACACACCATAACTGTCATGGCCATGGGCGCCGGGCACCTGCCCGATATGCGGCCCGAAGCGCTGCCACAGGCGCGGCAGCCCGCTGAGGTCGGCCATGTTGAAGCGCTCGGCGAGGCCGGCGAGGGTCAGCGCCCGGCCATCTTCGTAGCGAGCGGGGGTCACCGAAAGCGTATTCATGGTCGTAGGCCTCACAAAATTGGCTGGCGGGCCATTGCAGCGGCCCATGCTGGTCCGATAGCGTAGCGCAGATCCGCCAGAGGGAAGCGCCCCATGCCGTTGACCAGCCAACCCCTGCTCGCCTGCGCACAGCTGGAGTTGTCGTGGGTGCACGCGCAGGGCAGTGCGCGTTTTGCTCGCCATACCCACGACGAATACGTGCTGGGTGCCAATTTGCGCGGTGCTGAACACATCTGGCTGGACGGTCGCGAACTGGCGGTACCCGCCCGGCGCGTAACCTTGTACAACCCATTGGCCGTACAGGCCTCGACGTTCGGCCCCGACGGCGTGGAATACATCAGCCTGCACCTGGCGACCGACACCCTGCGCCAGGTGATCGGTGACAACAACCTGCGCTCAACCGACCAGCCCCCGACATTCGAGCAGGGCATCCTCGAACACCCCGGCCTGTTTGCAGCCCTGGTCGAGCTAGCCCGGGCCGACGCTGGCGAACGCGAACAGGCCTTGCTGTTGCTGGTGGCGCAGCTGCTCGAGCAACCCACGGCCACGCCCGGCGAGCAATCGGCCGCTGTCAGCCGCAGCCTGGCCGCGATGAACGCGTCCCTCGACAGCCGCCTGGGCCTTGAGCAGTTGGCGCAGCTGGCCGGGCTGAGCAAATACCACTACGCGCGCTGCTTCAAGAAAGCCACCGGCCTTGGGCCGCTGCAGTACCACATGCAACTGCGCCTGATCGAGGCGCGGCGCCGATTGCGCGGCGGCCAACACCCGCAGGACGTGGCGTTCGACCTGGGCTTTTATGACCAGAGCCACTTCATCGGCGCCTTCCGTCGCGTGCACGGGGTGACCCCGCAGCACTATGCGAGCCACTACAAAGGTGGCGCGGCCAGGATGAACTCGCGGTAGCCGGAAAGCACCACATACACCGCGAAGTAACAGAAGATCGCCGCCGACAGCAGGTAGGACCAGGTCAGCAGCCGATCCCCAAGCAGGCGCCCGCCATGACTGGCGATGCCGCACAGCGACAGGCACCAGAGCAAGCCGGCAGCGAAGAAGCCGGCGAGGAACATCCCGGCCTCCAACAGGCTGCCGCCACCCGAGCGGGAGATCAGCACCCCGCCCACCGCGGCGAACCAGAGGATCGCACTGGGCGAGGACATGGCCAGGAAAATCCCGCGCAGGAACTCGCGCCAGCCCGACTCCACCACCACCTGCCCACGCCCCTCCAGGTGCCCGCCGCGCCAGGCCGCCAGCAGCATCTTCACGGCAAACCACACCAGCAGTACCGAACCGCCCAGCCACAAGGTCCAGCGCACCGCTTCGAACTGCAGCAGCACGGTCATCCCGGCCAGCGCCGCCAGGGCGTAGATCAGGTCACCGACGCAAGTGCCCAGGCCCAGCCAGAAGCCCTGGAGAAAGCCGCGCTGCATGGCCAGGGTGATCATGGCGATGTTGGCCACACCGATGTCCAGGCACAGGGACAGGCTGAGGAGGAAACCGTTGGAAAAAGGCATGGCGCACTCGGTGCAGTAAGGAAGTTGGCTATTGAACACTGAGCGAGGTGCGCCGGTATTGGAAAAAATTGCGCCTGCTCAATTCCCAGGGTTCATTGACAACACCTCATCACCCGCCAACACCCGCGCATAGCGCTCCCGATCCACATTCGCCCCACTCAACACCACCGCCACCCGCTTACCTTCTTGGCGTCCGCGCTCCTGCATGAGCGCAGCCAGCGCGGCGGCCCCTGCCCCTTCGGCAGTGTTGTGGGTGGTTTCGTGATACAGGCGCATGGCGGCGGCGATCTCGTCATCGCTCACACGCACGATGCGTGCGGCATGCTCGCGCACCAGCGCAAAAGCCTCAGGGTGCGGGACCCGACAGGCCATGCCGTCGGCAAAGGTATTGGCGCTGGTGGTGGTGACGATGCGGCCTTGCTCGAAGCTTTGCGCATAGGCATCCGCCGCGCTGGAGACCACACCGACAATCTCGGTGCGCAGCCCCAGCAGGTTGCGCGCCTGGATCAGCCCGCATATGCCCGAACCCATGCCAATCGGCACATACACGCAATCCAGGTCGGCGACCGCCTCGAACAGCTCCAGGGCGTAAGTGGCGACGCCCTTCACCAGTTCCGGGTGGAACGACGGCACCATGGCATAACCACGCACATCAGCCAGGCGGGCCGCCTCTTCACGCGCCACGTCGAAGTCGACGCCATGTTCCACCAGCTCGGCGCCGAGGGCGCGCATGGCGGCGTTCTTCTCCCGCGAGTTGCCTTCGGGCACCACGATCACCAGGGGCAGGCCGGCCTGGCGCGCCGCCAAGGCCATGCTCTGGCCATGGTTGCCACGGGTGGCGGTGACCAGCCCACGCGGCAACACAGGCTGCGCCAACAGCGAGCGCACATAGACCAGCCCACCGCGCACCTTGAAAGCGCCGGTGGGTGCATGGTTCTCATGCTTGACCCACAGCTGGCAGCCAAGCCGTTCGGCCAGCAGCGGCCAGGCGTGCTGAGGGGTCGGCGGAACGTGCTGATGGACGTAAGTGGCCGCTTCGCGCAGCGCGGGCAGGTCGAACATGACGATCATCCTTCATCGGTACGAGGTTGAACCGATCCTAAGCGCCGGGCATTGTATGGGTCCAAAGTTATATTGCATGGGTGGCAATATCGTGTGGACTCCAACCCTGGCCGATGACGGCCAGCCGCGTTACCTGGCACTGGTGGCAGCCATTGCCGAGGCCATCGAACGCGGCGAACTCAAAGTGGGCGAGCGCCTGCCGCCCCAGCGCCGGCTGGCCTGGGCCCTCGGCCTCAACCCCAGCACCACGCAGCAGGCCTACCGTGAGGCGGCGGCGCGGCACCTGGTGTCCGGTGAAGTCGGGCGCGGCACTTATGTGCTGGCGGGGAGCAAGGAAGCGACACTGTTCCGCCTCAAGCAACAGGATGACCGCAGGGTTGTGATCGACCTGTCGACCAACGTGCCGGTGGCCGACCCGCATAACCAGGACCTGCAACACAGCCTGCATGCCCTGCTCGGCCAAGGTGAAACCGCCCTGCTCGAACACTACCTGGGCCCCGAGCAATTGCTGCTCGGCCGTATACAGGGAGCGGCCTGGCTGGCCAACCGCGGCCTTGCGCTCATGCCGGATGAGCTGATGCTCTGTGGCGGTGCCCAGCAAGGCCTGACCACGGTGTTGCAGTCGCTGTGCCAGGCCGGTGAGCCGGTGATGGTCGAGGCGCTGACCGCCCCGGGCATCAAGGCCGCCTGTCGCCAACTGCGCCTGCCGGTGCACGGTGTGGCCTTGGATGAGCAGGGCCTGAGCCCAGAGCAACTGGATCGGGTAGCCCGCGCCAGCGGTGCTCGGGTGCTGGTGACCAGCCCAACCCTGCACAACCCGACCGGTGCCTGTCCGAGCGACGCACGGCGCCAGGCCCTGGCCGACGTGGTCAGGCGCCATCAGCTTTTGGTCATCGAGGATGATGTGTATGGGGCACTGGCAGACAGCCCGCCGCTCTATCCGCTGCTCGAAGGCCGCGGCATCCTGATCAGCAGCCTGTCCAAGACGGTCGCCGCCGGGCTGCGCCTGGGCTGGATAGCCGCCCGCCCGCAGTGGCTCGAACAGATCGACCCCCATGCCCAGGCCACCCACTGGCCGGTTTCGCCGTTGAGTCTGCACATCGCCTGCCAGTGGATTGCCGACGGCACCGCCGCACGGCGGCTGGCCTGGCAAAAGCAGGAGATCGGCGAACGCTGGCGCCTGGCGCGGGCGATATTGGGTGATCGGCTGGTGGCCGGTGTAGTGCCTGCGCCGCATGCCTGGGTCGCCACGCCTGGCGATGCCGAAACGCTGGTGGTGCGCTGCCGCGCGCAGGGTGTCGAGGTGGTGCCGGCGAGTGTGTTCGCGATTGGCACACAGACGCTGCAGGCGGTGCGGATCAGCCTGTCGGCGGCACTGGGCCGCGCCCAGTTGAAGCAGGGGCTGGAAATCGTTGCCCGGGTGATGGCGGAACAGGGATAAGAGGCCGCTGGGTTGTATTGCCATACGGGCCTCATCGCCGGCAAGCCGGCTCCCACAAGTACAGTGCTGCCCTTGAGGAGGGTGCAATCCCTGTGGGAGCCGGCTTGCCGGCGATGAGGCCCGTGCAGGTAACACAGGACAGTTGCTCCTGCAGGGGAAGCGGCTTGCCGCAGATGAAGCAGCCCGGCTCAACCCTGCTTGCAACCCTCACCCATGGCACGGTACTGCAGCGTGTGCACCTGGCCTTGATGGTCCTCGTAGGTCATGGTGGCGGGTACCACTTCACAGACGTTGGGGATGGTCGACAGGTTGATCACGCGCTTGATGTCGAGGTTGGTGGAGTAGTCGTACTGCTCGACCACAGGCTGGTTGGCAGCGGGCTTGGCCTCGTCTGCCAGGGCGAACGAGGACATACCGACCAATGCAAGAATCAGTAAGGCTTTCATGGGTAACGACCTTGATGGCTATCAAGCTGATCGAGTGACTTCTGATGCCGTCAATGGCGCGGAGAAGTTGTCATCGGCGATGCCGATGGCACGAAGTACCGATCCCGCTGTGTCGTACTGCTGGAGGGATGAAGAAAAGTCTACTCCCCGCCCGGAATAGTTGAACCCCGAAGTAGGACAATCACCCTTGCCGGTTTTGCAACAATCTGCGACAAAGCCAGGCCCTGATGGTTACCCGCCCTTGCATCGCCTTCGACCATGCCCACACTGACCTTCACCCTGCTCCCTCACCTGCAACGCCGCCTGCTGGACCATTTCTACCGCCAGCACGGCTCACGCATGCGCGCTGCCGGCGAGGGCGAGCAGTGGGTGGCACGTGCAGGCGACATGATCGCCGGGATGAACCTGATCCCCATGGCGGGTGGCCGCTGGCTGACCGGGCTGTTCGTCGCACCGCACTGGCGCGGCCAGCGGGTGGCGGCACGGCTGATCGAAGCAGGCCTGCAAGGCACTGCAGGCCCGACCTGGCTGTTCTGTGAGCCGCAACTGACACCGTTCTATGAGCGCCTGGGTTTTTGCGTTACCGAGCAGTTGCCCGAAGCCCTGGCCTCGCGCCTGGCCCGCTACCGGCGCAGCAAGCCATTGGTGGCGCTGGTATCGGCTCAGTCCTCGGCCACATCAAGCCCGGGGAACAGCACCTCGGTGTAGCCGAACTTGCTGAAGTCCTGGATGCGCGAGGGGTAGAGCCGGCCGATCAGGTGGTCGCATTCATGCTGCACCACCCGGGCATGGAAGCCGTCGGCGAAGCGGTTGATCGGGTTGCCCTGCGGGTCGATGCCCGAATAGCTGATGTGCTTGTAGCGCGGCACTACCCCGCGCAGGCCAGGCACCGACAGGCAGCCTTCCCAACCGTCCTCGACCTCCGTGGCCAGCGGCGTGATCACCGGGTTCAACAGGATGGTCGATGGCACAGGCTCGGCGTCCGGGTAGCGCTCGCTGCGCTCGAAACCGAAGATCACCAGCTGCAGGTCGATACCGATCTGCGGTGCCGCCAGCCCCACACCACCGACGTGGCGCATGGTCTCGAACATGTCGTCGATCAACTGTTGCAGCTCGGCGCTGCCGAGCATGTGCTCGGGCACCGGTGGCGCAATGCGCAGCAGGCGTTCGTCGCCCATCTTGAGGATGTCACGGATCATCGGGTGTTCGACTCGTGGGGGTGGGGTTCGGGTGTCACCGGGTGTTCATGGCCCAGCACGGTGATGGTTTCCTGCGGGTTGTCATGGGCAAAGTCCTTCTCGCCAGGGTTCTTGCCCTCGCTCGACATATGCTCGATCACCGCATTCATCTCCGCACCCAGCAGCAGCACCGCGGCAGAAATGTAGAAATACAGCAAGAGCACGATGATCGCACCAATGCTGCCGTACATGGCGTTGTAGTCGGCGAAGGTCTTCACGTAATAGGCAAAGCCCAACGACGCGATGATCCACACCACCACCGCCAGTACCGAGCCTGGGGTGATGAAGCGAAACTTCTGCTTCACGTCGGGCATCACGAAATAGATCAGCGCCACCGCCACCATCATCAGGATGATGATCGCCGGCCAGCGCAGCACGGTCCAGACGATGACCACCGCCTCCTGCAGGCCCACCTGGGCGGCGATCCACTCCATCACCTGCGGCCCGAGCACCATCAGCGCAGCGGCGGCCAGCAGCATGCCGGCGATGCCGATGGTGTAGATCACCGACAGCGGAATACGCTTCCACAGCGGCCGACCCTCGGGCACGTCATACGCGGCGTTCATTGCGCTCATCATCAGGCGCACGCCCGCCGACGCGGTCCACAGGGCAATCACGATACCCACCGAGAGCAAGCCGCCCTTGGACTGCTGCAACTGGTCGATCACCGGGTTGACCTGCTCCAGTGCCTGCGGTGGCAGCACCAGCTCCGACTGCAGGCGCAGCCAGGAGAAGAAATCCGGCAAGTGCAGGAAACCGATCAGGGCGATCAGGAACAGCAGGAAGGGGAACAGCGAGAACAGCATCTGGTAGGCCAGCGCGGAGGCGTAGGTGGACATCTCGTCGTCAAGGAACTCCTTGACGGTGCGCACCAGCACGCGGTGCAGGGGCAGGCCGCGCAGGTCGGGGAAAATCATAGCGTCTCCTTTCGCCGCTTGATCATCTGAGGGTTTGGCTCACTACTGGGGAGGCCTGTCAATGCAGACAAGTCTAATAGACCCTGCCGCCGCTGTGGTTGCTCAGTGCGCAGGTGAAGAAAAACGCCACACCCGCTCCCACGCAACCGTGGGAGCGGGTGTCTTGAGTTGCCAGTACGGGCCTCATCGCTGGCAAGCCAGCTCCTACAGGATAAGCGCATAGCTTGAGCTGATGCGGTCGGGGTGGGAGCGGCTTGCCCCGCGATCAGGCCCGGCAGGTCAAGGCTTCTTCAGCGCATCCTTGGCCTTGCCCACCGCCTGCTGCGCCTCGCCCTTGAGCTCCTGGGCCTTGCCTTCGGCGCGCAGCCGATCGTTGTCGGTCACCTTGCCGACGCCTTGCTTGATGTTGCCCACGGCCTCGTTGGCCAGCCCTTTGGCTTTGTCTTTGGTGCCACTCATGGGATGTCTCCTTGCGCAAAAGACACGGGAAATCGTGCCGACAGTGGGTCGACCCACGCCCCTTCGCCAAAGTTTCAATGAGTTCGAATACCGACAGTCGAACGGCAAACAGCGGGCGAATACCGCACCGATTCACCTGCCACGGCGCCGCGAAGCTGCGTGGCTGCCCTAGAATCGCGCCTCAGACAGGCCGCCCGAACACGGCGCGGCGCATAAAAACAACAGTCAGTGGAACCCCGCACCATGCGCTTGATGCCTGCGCTGGCAGCCCTGCTGCCGCTGCTCCCCTTGTCCGCCCACGCCGTTGCGCCTGCCGAAATGCAGACGCTGACCGTCAATCGCTATGCCGACGACGGCCAACCCGGCACCCTGCGCTGGGCCATCGAAACCAGCAACCAGAACCCCGGCCATTACCGTATCGAGATCGCCGCCGTGGGCAAGCCGCCCCATGTGATCCGCCCGGCCCAGGCGCTGCCAGAAATCAAGGGGCCGGTCAGTATCACCGGCCTGGCCTGGGCCCGCGACGGCCAGTTCATCGCCATCGACGGCTCGGGTTACATCAAAGATGAAGGCGTGCACACCTGCCCCGGCGCCCTGCCCGGCCAGTTCGGCACCAACGTGCGCACCACCACCAACCCCGGCCTGGTGCTACGCGATACCCAGGGCGTGCACATCCAGGGCCTTGAGGTGCGCAACTTCTGCATCGGCATCCTGGTCAACCGCGCCAGCCACAACGTCATCGAAGACAACCGGATCGTCGCCAACAAGGGCGGCGCCGGGATCATGCTGACCGGCGACGATGGCGCCGGCAACCCGACCGCCACCACCACGAACAACAACAAGGTCCTGCGCAACCAGCTGATCGACAACGGCGATGGCCTGGAGCTGACCCGTGGCGCGGCCTTCAACCTGGTGGCCGACAACCTGTTCCGCTCCACCCCGGCCAACCCGGAGCCCTCCCAGGGCATCGAAATCCTGCTGGGCAACGACAACAGCGTGGTGCGCAACCGCTTCGAAAACTACTCCGACGGCCTGCAGATCAACTGGGGCAAGCGCAACTACCTGGCCGCCAACACCTTCAGCGGCAACTCCATCGGCGTCAGCGTCACCGGCGAGGGCAATATCCTCGACGGCAACCTGATCCACGGCAACCGCATCGGCGTGGCGCTGCGCCCGGAGCCGGACATCACCGCCACCCGCCTTACCGCCAACCGCATCTGGGGCAACAGCCAGGATATCCGCCGCTGCGAAGCGGGCGGCTCGTGCGTGGCCAACCAGCGCACCGGCGCCATCGTGTTCGGCGTGCCGGCCCAGGCCCATGCGTTGTACGTGGGCTCGCGCGGTGTCGGGGCGCAATTGGCGAAGCAGGACCAGGCGATCATCTGCGACGCCAAGGGCGAGCCCAAACCCTGCCAGCCGCTGCCCAACCACAACCAGCAGCCGCCGACACTGCTTGCCCTGGATGGCAACGTGCTGCGCGGCGAGGTGCGGGGGCCGGCGTCAAGCCTGCTGCGGGTCGAGCTGTTCGGTAATGCCCGCGCTGAGGCGACCGAGGCCGAGCAGTATCTGGGTGAAGTGCTGGTCAACAGCGATGCCAAGGGGCAGGCGCGGTTTGCCCAGGCGCTTGTGCAAAGCGAAGGGCTGCAAAGCTTCACCGCGACCGTCACCACCGCCGATGGCGCAACCTCGGCGTTGAGCGAAGCGCTGCGGCGTTGAGGCAACAGGCCTTGTCGCCGCCAAGCTGGCGACAAGGCAGCCGCTGCCGATTTCACGTAGCATGCGCAGATTCCCACCACCACTGCCCATCGCCATGCTGATCCCCTACGAGCAACTCGAAGCCGACACCCTCACCCGCCTGATCGAGGACTTCGTCACCCGCGACGGCACCGACAACGGCGACGACACGCCACTGGAAACCCGTGTGCTGCGGGTGCGCCAGGCGCTGGCCAGGAAGCAGGCATTCATCCTGTTCGATTTCGAGAGCGAGCAATGCCAGCTGCTGGCCCGGCATGATGTGCCAGCGGAGTTGCTGGCGCCCTAGGCCCTTTCAGGCACGCGCCTTGGCCTGCTGCTCCTTGATCCGTTTGTACACCTCCACCCGGTGCACATCGATGTTGCGCGGTGCGCTGATGCCAAAGCGCACCTGGCCATTCTCGATCGACACCACCTGGATGCTGATGTCGTCCCCGATGTAAATCACCTCGCCCACTTCACGTCCGATTACCAACATGCTCCGATCCTCCAGCCATAGGAAAAATCGGAGCCTGCCCTGATGGCTTTGTCCTACTCAATCACTCCCTAGAGAAATAGACCCGGCCTACCCTGAGCGGTAAAAAGTCCTACAACAAATCTGTCTTAACCAGCGCTTCTACCGGCCTTTGCGTGCATCTTGACCGCCATATCGGCCATTTCGTCATACAGCCGCTGTGGCGCCTGGCACTTGAGCTGCCACGCCTGGCGCCCGGCTTCGTGGGGCAGGATAAGGAACTCGCCGGCGGCCACCTGTGCATGGATGTACTCGGCAATGTCGGCAGCGCTGATGGGCGAGCTTTCGAGCAACTTGCCCACCTGGGCTTTCATCGCCGGGGTCGGCCCGCGGAACGAGTCCAGCAGGTTGGTCTGGAAGAACGACGGGCAGACCACGTGCACCGCCACCCCGACCTGGCGCAGTTCCACCAGCAGGCTCTCCGACAGCGCCAGCACCCCGGCCTTGGCCACGTTGTAGTTGCTCATGCCCGGCCCCTGCATCAGCGCGGCCATGGAGGCGATGTTGATGATCCGCCCGTGGCTGCGTTCGAGCAGCGGCAGGAACGCCTTGCAGCCCTTGACCACGCCCATCAGGTTGACCGCGATCTGCCAGTCCCAGTCTTCCAGCGTCAGCTCGCTGAAGAAGCCGCCCGAGGCCACCCCCGCGTTGTTGACGATCACGTCGCAGCCGCCCAGGCGCTGTTCGCAGGCCTGGGCCAGGGCGGTGAGCTGGCTGTAGTCGCGCACGTCGCAGCGCTGGACAAAACCGTCGCCCCCCGCGGCGCGCACCCGCTCCAGTGTCTCGCGCAGGCCCACCTCGTTGACATCGGCCAACGCCAGCTGCCAGCCCTCACGGGCCCAGCGCAGGGCGATTTCGCGGCCCAGCCCGGAGCCGGCTCCGGTGATCATCATTCGCTTGTGCATGGTCGGCGCCTTGTCCTGAACAGTGGGAATGCCCGGCAGTCTAGCGACAAGCAGGGCTGCGCCGGTGCGGCATCAGGCTGCTGAATGTGGGGGTATCGGAAGATCCCGGGGCACAGCCGATTGAATCTTTACCCCTGCACACTGGTCGCAAATAAAGAGCGGCCAGCATTGTTCAGAGGCCCTTGACCCCTTAACCACGCAAGGACTCCGCCATGACCACGATCCTCATCATCATCCTGATCCTGCTGCTGATCGGTGGCTTACCGGTCTTCCCCCACTCGCGCAGCTGGGGCTACGGCCCTTCCGGCATCGTCGGCGTGGTATTGGTGGTGCTGTTGATCCTGGTATTGCTGGGGCATATCTGACCTAGCCAGGCGGCGCCAGGCGCAGGTCACTGCGCAGGCGCCGCAGCAGCGCTTCGCGGTCCAGCGGCAAGGCCAGGTAGTCGCCCTGGGCGCTTTCGCAGCCCATCGCCAGCAGGGCCAGGTGCTGTTCGGCACTGGATACCCCGACCACCGTCAGGTGCTGGTCGAGGGCCAGCGCCAGGCCCAGGCAATTCTGCACCACCGCAAGGCAGCGGGCCTCGTGGGGCAAGCCGCGAATGAAGCGCTCGGCCAGTTTTATGCGGGTGAAGGGCAACTGGCACAACAGCTGGCTGCCCGCCTGGTCGCTGCCGAACTCGGCCAGGCTCAGCTCACAACCCAGCGCCCGCAAGCGCAGCAGGTTCTCCAGCTCCACCACGGTGATGTGGTACAGGCTGCGCCCGGTCAGCTCGAAGCACAGGTGACGCACATCGACCCGCTGCTGGTGCAACAAGCTGCGGATACGCAACACCAGCGAGCGGTCGAGCAGTTGCGGCCCCAACAAGCGCAGGGTAATCCGCAACCGGCGCCCCTCGGCCTGCAGCTCGCTGTACAGGGCCAGGCCCTGCTCCAGCAGCAACAGCGCCAGCTCATCGAGCAAACCACAACGCTCCACTGCGGGCAGGAAGATCTCCGGCGCCAACACGCCCATCAACGGGTGGTGCCAGAACGGCACCAGGTCGACACCGGTGATGCGCCCGTCACGCAAGTCGAAACTGGGCAGATAGAACGCCGTGAACTGCCCATCGCGCATGCCGCGGCGCACCCCTTCCTCACCTGGCCATAGCATCACCGGGCGAGATGAGGCGCTAATGGCCGGCAGCGGGCTCGGCAGGCACTGGCGCAGCATTTCCACCGACAAGGGCGGGTCCATGTCAGCGATGAAACGCATGCCCAGCCGTTCCACCAGCTGCTGTACCCCGCGACGCATGCTCGGGCTCAGGCTGCAGGTCAACAGCACCGCAACTGCCAGCCTGGCCTTGCCCAGCCGGTGAAGGAACTCCAGGGTGTCCATGCTGCCGTCGTCACTGCCGGTCAGGGCGCACACCACCAGATCAACCCGCCCGGCCTGCTGCAGGCACCGCAGGGCCTCATTGGCATCCTGTGCCTGCAACACCTCGGCGCACCCCAGGAAACCAAAGGTCTTCGCCGCTATCACCCGCTGGAAGCGGTGCTCCTCGACCACCAGCACCCGCAACCCGTCTACCTCCATGTTTCACCCCTCACTGCTCAACCTGGCCGACGTGACTGCCACGTGCGGCGCCATTCTGTGTGCTGTAGCGCTGCAACACCCGTTCGAGTTCACCCAATGCCTGGCAAACGGCCTGCAGTTGCCCGGGCGGCAGCGAACCGCCGGCACAACTGCGCTCGACCTGCTCGCAGGCCTCGATCACCGCACGGGCACGGATGATCCGCGCCCCGCCCTTGATCCGATGAGCCAGCGCAACCAGTGCAGCCAGGTCCTCGTGTTGACCATGGTCGAGCAGTTGGGCAAGGTCTTTGCGATTGCTCGCCAGCAGGTCGTTGAGCAGTGCGTGCAGCGCCGGTGGGTCGCCCCCGGTCAGGCGCTCCAGGTTGCTCAGGTCAACGCCGTTGTCCACGGCGACGGGCGCGTCATCAGTCACCCGCTGCATGCCCACCAGTGCCGAGGCCAGGGCCTTGAGCCCCAACGGCTTGAAATGGCAGGCGTCCATGCCGGCGCGCTCGCAACGCAGGCGCTCGCCCACCAGCGCATTGGCCGTCAGGCCCAGCACCCGGCAGGCCCGGCGCCCCTGGCGGCGCTCGTGCAGGCGAATCGCCCGGGCCAGGGTGTAGCCGTCGAGCACGGGCATGTTGCAGTCACTGATCACCACATCGAAATCGCCCTGCAACCACGCGCGCAAGCCCTGGGCGCCATCCTCGGCGACGCTGGCGCGATGGCCCAGGTAGCCCAGCTGATTGGCCAGCAGCAGGCGATTGGCTGGATAGTCATCGACTACCAGTACCCGCAGGCTCTCACTCTTGACCGGCAAGGTGTCGGGCGCCTCCTGCGCCGCCATCGCCTCGCGGGCGTCGACCCGCTCGAGGCGCAGTGCCAGGTCGATCCGCGTACCCACGCCCAGGGTGCTGCGCAGGTGCATGTGCCCGCCCATCAGCTCGCACAAGGTACGGCTGATCGACAGGCCCAGGCCCGCACCACGCCGCGCCGACTGGCGATTGTTGCTGGCCTGCCAGAACAGCTCGCCGAGCCGTGACAGCTCGGCATCGGGAATGCCGATACCGGTGTCCTCCACCGTCAGCTCGACCGCGATCGTGCCCCCTTGGGCGATGCTGCGCAGGCTTACCCGCACATTGCCACGGTGAGTGAACTTGATCGCGTTGCTCAGCAGGTTGGCGAGCACCTGCTTGAAGCGCAACGGGTCGAGCGACACCTCGGCGTCTGCCGGCCCTTCCAGCTCCAGCAGCAACTGCAACCCCTTGCTGCGCGCCTGCTGTTCGAACAGTTGCACCACCTCGGCCACATGCTTTTGCAGGCACACCGGCTGCGGTGCCAGCTGCAGGTGGCCGGTTTCGATACGGGTGACGTCGAGGATATCGCCGATCAGCCCGAGCAGGCTGCGCGCCGAGTCCGAGGCGACTTCGATCGACAGGCGGTCGAGCACCCCCTGCTCGGCCTTGCGCAACGCCAGCTCGAGCATGCCCAGCACGGCATTGAGCGGCGTGCGTATCTCGTGGCTCATGGTGGCGAGGAAGTGGGTCTTGGCCTGGTTGGCGCTGTCGGCATCGTCCTTGGCGGCCTGCAGTTGCACTTGCAGGTGCTGGCGCTCGGTGACATCGATCCAGCCGGCAATCACCCCGGCCTGGCCGTCACGCAGGCCGCGGTAAGGCAGCATCCAGTGCGACAGGGTCCGTTGCCGGCCAGCGGCCAGGCTGACCTGCAGGTCTTCGACCTGCACCCGGCCGCTGGCCAGCACCTCGCGCCAGGCGCCTTGCCAGGCCAATGCCTCGCTCTGGCCCAGGGGTTGGCCGATGACCGCCGCCTGGCTGACCTGCAAGGCCTGCAGGTAACTGTTGTTGCAGGTCAGCAGGCAGCCGTGCTGGTCGCAGACGTAGATCGGGTGCGGCGTACCGTCGATCATCACGCGCATGAACGCCAACTGGTCGGCCAGTTCACGTTCGGCCTGCTCGCGCACGCGCACCAACCGGCGCAGGTAGCGGACCCAGGCCAGCGCCAGCAGCAACGACAGGGCGACGGCGGCAAAACCTTGCAGCACCTGCAACCGATAGCGTTGCCAGAAACTGTCGGCAACGATCACCTCGCTGCGCCAACGGCGGGCCAACGCGTCCATTTCCTGCGGTGACAGGCTGAGCAGCGCCTTGTTGAGGATCGCCTGCAGCTCCAGCGCGCCCCGTGGGCTGGCGAAGGCGAAATAGGCCGGATCCAGGCTGAGGCTGGCACTGATCTTCAGGCGTGTCGGCGCCATCCGCTCGGTCAAGGCCCGGGCCCCGATCAAGGGCACCAGCGCGGCTTCGGCACGGCCGCTGGCCACCCGCCAGACCGCATCCACCGGCCCGTCGGCCTCGACCAGCTGGATGCCCGGATAGTGCTGGCGCAGATACGCCTTGGGGTAGCCGCTGCGGGCTACGGCCAGACGCAGCCCGGCCAGTTGCTCCAGGCTGGATGCCGCCGCGCTGCTGTCGGCAGTGACCAGTACCCGCGCCGAGCTGGCAAAGCTGCGGCTGAACGCCAGGTGCTGCTCACGTTCATCGCTGGGCGTGATACCGGCGATCAGGTCGGCCTCGCCCCGGGCGGTACGCTCGATCATGCGCTCCAGGGTACCGCCAGCCACCAGGTCGAACGTCAGGCCGGTGCGCCGGCCAATGCGCTGCAACACATCCACCGCCAGCCCGCGCAGTCGCCCCTCGCCATCGCGGTAGCTGATGGGCGGGTACTGATCGTTGAGCAGCACCCGCAACGGCCCCTGGCCCTGCACCCAGCCCAGCTCCTTGTCACTCAGTTGCAGCGGGCCACGCTCCACCAGCCCCTGCCCACCCCAGCGGCGACGGATGCGCGCATGCTCCTGCGGCTCGATGCTGGCCAGCACCGCATCGACCAGGCCGTGCAAGGGCGTATCGTCCGGGTGCATGGCGAACCCCAGCGGCTGGCTTTCCAGGTCGGGGCTGTCGAAGGCCTCCAGCGGCCCCACCAGCCCTTTGCCGATCAGGTACTGGCTTTCCAGTGCGCCACCCAGGAACAGGTCGGCCTGGCCAAAGGCCAGGGCGCCCAGGGCTGCGCGAGTGGAGGGGAAGACCTGGACCTGCGCCTGGGGAAATCGCGCGAGGATGCTGCCCAGCTCGCGGTAGCCCTCACGCATGGCCAGGCGCAAGGGCACATCGGCCGCCGGTTCGTCCTCTCGCAGCACCACCACCGGCAGGTCTTGCGCGTAGGGTTGCGACAACTTCAGGCCGCCATCGCCAGCCTGCCGGGCGGTCACACTGGCCAGCAGGTCCACCTGGTGCGCCCGCAGCGCCTTGATCGCGGCATTGTGCGAGCCATACACCTGGATCTGCACGGGCAACTGCAGGTGCCCGGCCAACAGCCCGGCATAGTCGGCGCTGATCCCTTCGTAGTCGTGCCCGGTGCCCAGGATGTCCAGCGGCGGGTTGTCCGGCCGCACCACCGCAAGCCTGAGCTGCTGCCGTTGCCATAGCCAGCGCAGTTGCGCGTCGTCCGGCGTCAGCCGAGGGCCGGAAAGGCTCGAGCGGCCGTACAACTGCGGCAATGGATCAGCGGCCAGCAGCGGTGCGCAACACAGCAGCACAGCCAGCAGCCCCTTGCGCATCAGCCCCACGCAATGGCCACTAGATCAGCAGGTTGCGACGGGCGACGTCGGCCAGCTCGATCACCGAACCGACCCGCAGTTTTTCCAGCAACCTGGCCTTGTAGGTGCTGATGGTCTTGTTGCTCAGGAGCATGGTTTCGCCGATGGCCTTGTTGCTCAGGCCCCGCGACAGGTGCTGGAGGATGATCACTTCCCGGTCACTGAGGCAGGAAATGCGCTGTGCTTCGCTGGCGTGGATGTCCTGGCGATTGACCGAACTGAGCGACACCTCGGGGAAATAGCTGTACCCCGAGCGCAGGGCCAGCACCGCCTTGCTCAGCTCGCAGAGGTCGTCGGACTTCGACACGAACCCGGCGGCCCCGGCCTTCATGCAGCGCAACGAGAAACACTCGGCCAGTTGCGAGGTGAGCACCAGGATCTTCGGCGGCTGTGGCAGCGCCCGCAACCGGGCCATGACCTGCAGCCCATCGAGGCCAGGCATGATGATGTCGAGGATGACCAGGTCGGGGGTGTACTCGCGGGCCAGTTGCACGGCATCGACGCCGTTGTCGGCCTGGCCGATGATGTCCATGCGCTCCTGGCGCAACTGCAGGCACACGCTGGCGCGGATAAAAGGGTGATCGTCGACCACGAGGGCATTTTGCATGGCGTTGTCCTCTTCGTTGAGCGGTTTCAGGGCTCGCAGTACGAGTAGACGCGCGAGGCGGCCATTGCGGGCCTGGGGGCGTATTGTTCACCCTGGCCGAGGGGGCCGAATGCACGATGCGTCCTAAATCGAAGAGGAAATTTCCCAAGAGCGGATCGACCTTCCCTGCTTTTCAACGCACAAAAATGTGCCCGACGGGCGACTTACGCCCGGCGCTTTACGAACAGAGATGTCGCAAACACTGAATGGCACAAGCCAGCGAGCCTTAGGCTTTGTACGGAAATGTCAGGCTCGCGTAGGCGGGGCTATTGCGTACTCACTCCAACATAACGAGTCGCAACTTCAACAATGCAGTTATAAACACAGCCTTATCCGCCCTTAGAGGCAACCTCACCCCCGCCTTTTGCACCTACTTAGTTTTTCTCGACATTATACATCAGAGTATGGAGCGTTAATTAATATTGACTCAACCTCATCAGCGGCCTTTTTTTCCCACTCATCACTGACACGACCAAGAATTGACACGTATTGGGAAAACAGCAGCCTCCGCGAGTCAGCACCAACACTCCTATTAGCCAGCTCATAGTCTGAAGCCAAGTTAAAGGCCACACCACTAATTATCCAGTACATCAACTCATCCAAAGAATTCGTACGCTTTCTAAATATTTCAAAACACCTCTCTGAACACACATAGTCAAACCCGTCAGATCTAATCTCCACATGAGGGCTTCCATTTTCTGGAGAGCTATCTCTTACAATCAAAAGAGACCTTGGAGCTCCAATGCGCTCACCCAACGAGTAAATAGCCTCTTGTATTTCTTCGATCGTCGAGCTCATATCAATTAGTCCTCCTCAAATAACCTTCTTTCACTAATCTTTCAACATTAAATCTTTCAGAAAGGTCAGGCAGAATTTGAGTACCTCCGCCAGGCTGACCAAAGGCAGGAGCAATCTTTCCTTGAACGACTGGCAATGGCTTAAGTACTTCGCACTGATAGTATTTCTCGGCTTTTGAGCCAGGCGCCAATGCTCGTTGTTCAAACGGAACACCTTGAGGTGATAAGAAAGACCCTTGAAGTCCACCATAACGGTCCAATTTAGTACCCACTGGCAATGTGATTTTAATAGGATCACCAGAGAAACCTAATTCTTTCGGCCAATCCCAACCACCGTCAGCTTTTTTAAACTGATCGTAGTAAGAAAACCCTCCGGCTTCATTATCTGCAATAGCGCCGATTGTCGCTTGATTCTTTGGTGGAATTACTTTTGCACCAGAGCCTACCGAACTCTCCGCCGCGCTACCACCCACCCCACCGCCACGTATTGCCCCCACCAACCCCAGCGAGTTGAGAATGGCTCCGGCACCGGCCAGCACTCTATCGCCAGTAGTAGGCTCATACCCATTGATCGGATTTGCGCCGCCCAAGCTTGTAAAGAGCTGGCAGGCCACGCCAATCACTCCAGAGCTGCCACACCCTGCGTTGTAGGCGTCGAGTCCGAACTTCTCGGCCGCCATCGTCGCACGGTCGACTTCCATCTTGTCCCGCTGAGCCTGTCCTGCGGCCTCGGCATCACTGGCCGCGACCAGTTTCCATTCCTTGCCAGCAGGCGTCTGTATCGCCTCATCGGTAACCTGGCAGAAGCCGTTGCTCGAGTTCGCACACGCCACGATATCGCCTGGTTGGGCGGGGGTGAACTGGTCAGGCCCCATTTCCGAACCGACAACGGTGTGCTCAGTCTCCAGCACACTGTCACCCAGCTTGCGCAACTTGCCGATTTCATCAGCCCGCTTCTGACAATCGTCCGACGCCCCCGCCGCCCCGCCGCAGGCCGATGCGTATTCACGCTCCTTTTGCTTGAGGTACATCCGCCCATCCAGGGTCAGATGATTGTTATCGACCGCATTTTTGCCCGCATCGGCACCCGCCAAGGCGCTGCTCGCATCACCCCCGACGACCGCCCCGGCAAGGCCGGACGCCAACGTGGCCAGTGCCGAAACCGTTTGTTTTTCGTCTTCACTCAGTTCGTCTACGGCTTTGCCTGGGTACACCTGCTTGGCGATCAGCTCACCACTCAACGCACCTGCGGCGCCGGCAGCGGCGGCAGCGGCGGCGTTGCCTTGAGCCTGTGCCACCACCGCACCGAGTACGGCGTGGGCCATCAGGCGCGCAGTCTCGTTGTCACCCGCAACCTGCTTGATCTGCTGGGCCAGGTAGGGCGCCGAGGCACCTGCCAGCGCACCGGCCAGGTTGCCACCTGCCAAGCCTTGAAGGGCTGCGGTCACCGCCTGGGCGGCGCGCTGCAGATCACTGCCGGTGCCATAGGCCTGCATGGCGTCCCTGTAAGCGGGGCTATTGCGCACTCGCGCGCCATAAGTTTCGGCTGACTCGCTCGCTTTGCGGGCTTCGACTGTCTGCTTGCCCGCCTCGAACGCGCGCAGGTCGCCCTCGGTACATGCGTAACGCTTGACCTGGCGCGGCCTGCACGCGGGTCGCCACAGGTGATCCGCTGTCACCGAATAAAAGCATCCCAATGCGGGTTTTCAGCCCGTCACAACACACTGGATGACCCGAGCCAGCCGACAACAAAAAGCCCCTGGCGGTTCGGTGGCGCAGCCATTGGACGGCCAGGGGCCAATAAGCGCTGCGTGTTAGCCTCTGAGGGAGTTCAGCGAGGCAGGATTGTGGATAGGCAACTACTGCCCGCCGCTAACCGCGAATAAAACAACACCGGCGCAGGACCGGTGTTGATTATGTTCAAATCGAAGGTTCGTGATTGATCAGGGAAAAACCCTCTCGAAACAAATCCTTAAGCTCAGCGCGACGCCTTGAAAATAAAGATAAATCGCCCACCAAGTCTTGAATGCTATTTGTAACCCTCACCAAATAGCCATTACCTATTCTTTCATTAGGAAAGCCTGACGCTGCGATTTTATCAGCATCAACCTCTTGGACAAACTCATCTCCATAAAACATCGCCCAGCCAATATTTGGCACGTCGGGCTTCAAGGCCGCATTAAATGAACCCACTTGAAAACTGTTATTTCTCTCGTGAGAACCCAGCTCAGCCCCACTGAAAAGATGCAGCATTCCAAGCTGAGGAGGAAATATTTCGCACCATATCTTGAAGAGCGAATACCAGTCAACTTTCTCACTGCAAGCAGCATTCAAGCGAATTGAGCCCAGAACAATTTGCCCTCGAATATTTCTAGACATATGCACAATACCCCTCGAAGACTTGATCGCTTTATTTCTTCTCCATGCATAGTCTTGATAGAAGTCCAACAATGAGCCATTGACCCGAACGGCAGCTTTAGACGCCCAAACGCCTTCACTTTCAGCCCTTCCTATGAAAGGGTCCGTGAATTTATCTGCATTATGCGACACCTGCTCCGGAGCCAGCAAACCACCGCTCAGACTTAATGAGTCAACAAGCCTCTCGCCAGCACACCAGCCAATCGTTTCAAACTTAAGGTTTAATTGAAATCTGTATATATGATTTCATAAGTCATCAGAACTTCGTCACTGACACAGGTGATCCGCTGCCACCGCATAAAATCACCCCGACGCGTGTTTGAGCCTGCCAATAGCATGCCCAAGACGACCTGGCCAGCATTATATGATCACACCAGATACAGTTCTCTCCGACCAGTCGGGCACATGCCCCGCGTGGAATACAAATGTATGACACGTGGGGCAGTAGAAACTCACCCATCCTGTTTCATCTATCAGCCTTTATTACATTAGAGTAAAAACCAAATTTTGGAATTTTTTCATAGTTTCGAGACGGCTCAAAACTTGACCTGGCCTCTTCAAGCTCATGAGGATTAAACTTTTCTCGCCTAATAACAAGGTCACCCCCCTCATTAAAAATGTAGGACTCTCCACCTATGATCTCGTCTCCATCCGCTTCAAACTCCCGATGAGTCGCCATAGTCAAAAACAAGTTATCCGCATCTATGACCTGGAATTGGTAAGTCAAATACTCGCGACAATTCTTATCTAAAAACCCGACACCAACCATTCCTTTATCCATAGACAACTCAACAAAGCAGGATGGCGCGGATTCCGACCCAATAAGAGCCGTATATGGCTCACCCGATAGATGCCTAGAATGCGCCAAAGCCTCATCCATAAGCCCTAACGCAACCTTTTTCATCCGAAACCAAGACTTACAGTAATAAATAGGCAGCCCCATCAATACACCTTCCCATTAGTATCTCTAATTAAAACCCCTGCCTTATTAGCGGAGTCCAAGATGGCTTTTGGAATCACTCCATTCTGGGGAGGAACCTCTAGAATAACAGTACCCTGCAATTTTTGACCGCCCAAAGACCCACTAGAAGGGACTTTCGCAATGGTCGCGCCAGAAGGATATTTCGTAACAGCCTCACTTATGTAGCTCTTTGCTGTCGCCTCTGAAACCTCAGAAAGCTGTGTCAGTTTACGAGAGACGATTTCGCCTTTTATGGGATTATACGAATCAACACGATAATAGCCATTCCCGTCAGGTCGCAGAATATAAACTTCATTGTTCGGGTAGTTTTTAGACTGTAACTTATTAAACTCATTACCCGCATCAAGCCGTTGCAACCATTCAGGTTTAGACGATGGAACTACTGCATCATCTACCTTTCCAGTAGCGCCACCAACCGTTTTTGTCCCACCCAAAGCCTTGCCAAGCACAAGTCCCGCGCTGAATTTTAGGACATCCTCTCGGCTAGCGCCATTATCGACCAGCTTGACAATCCCCGGTACATCCACCGGCGCCAGCGTCGAACCCAGCAGTCCATCCTGGCGTGCCAGATTGTTGATTTTCTCCTCACTGAACCCTTGGCGTCGCCACTCAGCGACGAGCTCGCTGGCCCTGATCGCATCCAGGTATGGGTTGGCGATTCCGCCTAGCGGCGACCAGTCGGCACCGGACAGCGAATAGATATTGAGGTAATCGCCACCCTCGCCGTTACGTTGCCCCTCTTTCACCCCGTTCAACATGGTGACGGCATAGTCCGCCACCAGAATGTTGTACTCCTCTCGGCTTAGCCTGCCGCTCTGGTACATCCCCAGTATTTTCTCGCCGGCCTCCTTTTCCAGCTGGCGGTACTCGTTGCGAATATCTCGCTGGCATTCACCATTGCCCGCACAATTCTTGTACCTGGCCTGCAGTTCATCGATGCTACCGATGCCTTCAGCCTTGAGTTTTTCGTAAAGCGCACGGCTGGACGCATCCAGTCGTTCGACGCCGTATTTGTTCGTCAGGAAGTTGTTTTCTACCGCATTTCGCCCCGCACCCGCACCCGCGATGGCGTCGGCGCTGTTGCCCTCCACCAAGCCCCCTGCGAGGCCGGCCGCCAGCGTCGATAGCGCCGAGACAGTCTGCTTCTGCTCCTCGCTCAAGGCATTGCTGTCACTGGTGCCATACAGCTGCTGAGTGATCAGGCGCGCGACCAGCTCGCCTCCGGCAGCCCCGGCGGCCCCTGCTGCGGCCGAGTTGCCTTGAGCCTGAGCGACCACAGCCCCCAGCACGGCGTGAGCCATGACATTGAGCGCTACATTGTCACCCGTCGACTTCTTGATCAGCTGCGCCAGATACGGCGCCGAAGCCCCGGCCAGCGCGGAGCCGATATCGCCACCCGCAAGCCCTTGCAACGCGGCTGTGACCGCTTGGGTGACCCTCTGGTAATCACCACTGGTCCCATACTTGCCCATGATCCGCTGGTAGGCGTCTGTCGCCACCAACTGCTTCTGGTACGCCTTGAGGGTCTCTTCGTCTGCATCTGACGCTGGCGCCTTGGTGCCCTGGGCCTCAAGTTCGGCACGTGCCTCCTTGTCGGCCTTGAGTTTCCCTTCGGTGCGCACGATGTCCGACACCTGGTTGCCGATCTCACCGATCAACTGCACCTGCTGCAGGCGCCGCTGCTCCTTCTCCTTGTCGAAGATCGGGCTGATGCTGTCGTTGGCATGTTCGACGTCGTGGCTCAGGGTCGCGACATCCTGCTTCTGCTGGCCAGGGTCGCGGATTTCCAGGGTGCCCTCGGAGATCGCCGACGACGTGGTGCCGCTGGCGCTGCCACTGTGGTTGTAGGCGATCAGCGTGCCGCTTGGCATGTTGCTGGTGAAACCACTCGTACCATTGTTGCCGCCGCTGACACTGGCGCTGGCCATCTGGCTCTTGAACTCGGCCTTGTTCTCGATATCGCTCCAGCCCAGCGTGCCGGTGCTCAGGCGGTTCTTGTCGGCCTCGGCGGTGCTGGCGATGACGCTGCCGTCGAGTTGGGTGTGCTTGCCCACATCGATCTGGTAGCCACCCTTGCCGGCGAACAGCCCGGTCTGCTCCTGCACGCTCTGGTATTTGGAATCGAGTTTGTTCTGGCTGACGCTCAGGCTGCCGCTGGCACCCGTGCCAATGATGGCGACGCTCACCCCACCGCTGACGTTGGTCTGCTTGGACTTGTAGTCGTCGGTGTCCTGCAGGCTTTGCAGCGTCAGGTCGCGGCCAGCGTCGGCGACGACCTTGTCGGCATTGACCTGCGCCCCCTTGAGCGCGGTATCCCGCCCGCTGATCAGGGTCGCCTGGTTGCCGGCGTCCAGGGTGGTTTCGGTCCAGGTAGTGCCGTTGCCCTTCTCGTTGCCCGTGCCCTTGTTGGCATTGGCGAAGACGCTCAGGCCACCACCGTTGGGCCCCACACCCAGGCTCAGGCCAATCGCACCGCCGCTGCTGTTGTTCTTGCCGTCCAGCTTCTGCGTGTTGGCCGCAGCCTCCAGCAGGATGTCACGCTCGGCAGACAACAGCAGGTCGTTGCCGGCCTTGAGCTGGCTGCCCTGCACACGAATGTCACCCTCCGTGGCGTCACGGCCATTGCCGGTGGCGACGATGGTCAGGTCATTGCCGCTGGTCAGGCTGCTGCCCTGGCTGACCGTTTGTGTCTGGGTCTGCCGGGAGCTCGACTGCTGCCCACCCAGCGAGAACGCAATGCCGACGAACTGCCCGGCGTTGTCCGCCGTCATGCCGCCGTTCTGCTGCGCGGCCTGCCAGGCCTGGACGCCGGTCAGGCCGGCCTTGATGCCTTGGAGGGCCGAGAGACGGCTGTCTTCTTCCTGGGTCGCCTGCTTGGTGAGCTGGTAGGCGGTATCGACCGCACTGCCGACCGTGCCGGACAAGGCCAGGGTCAGGCCGCTGCTCTTGCTCTTGGCGGTCTGCTCGCTGGTGTTGTGGCTTTCGGCCGCGATGACCTCGACGTTCTGCCCGATCAGGGTGATGTCCTTGCCAGCGATCACCTCCGAGCCCTTCACGCTCAGGTCCTTGCCTGCCTCGATGGTGACATTGCCAAGCACGCTGCCGACGGTGCTGGCCTTGGCATTCTCGCTGGTGCTGGTGGAGGTGTTCTCCAGGCTGGTCGAGCCGAGGGTGAAGCCGATCCCACCGCTGCTGAGCAGGCCGGACTTTTTCTTCGAACTCGAGTGGCTTTGCTCGAAGGTTTCGGTGGCACTTTCGATCTGGACATTGCCGCCGGCCACCAGGCTGGTGTCATGGGTGGACACAATGTTGCTGCCCTGTACGCCGATATCCTGCCCGGCCTGCACGACCACCGTGTCGCCACTGACGGAGGAACCTACCTGGGTGACAGCACGGGAACTGTCGATGCGGATCTTCTGGCTGCTCGACAGCCCGGAACTGCTGGTCTTGGTCTTGCGGTAATAGCTGTAGTCGCTGTTCTCTTCGGCGACCAGGTTGACGTCGCCGCCCGCGTACAGGTACGCCTCATTGCCCGCCGTCACGCGGCTGGCGCTCAGGCCAAGGTCATCCCCCGCCTTCAACGCCACATTGCCGCCCACCGCCAGGGTGGTGGACACCTGCTGGACATGGTCCTCCTGGCTGGTGACTTTCTTCGTCTTGCCCGCCGAATGCTGCTCATTGGCGGCAGACATCAGGTCCAGGTCCCCAGTGGCCGTCATCGCCACATCGCGCTTGGCCTCGATCGCACTGGCCACGGCGCTGATATCGCGCCCGGCGCTGACGGTCAGGTCGCGCCCGGCCTGCAGGCTGGAGCCGTTCTGGGTCACGCTGGAGTCGCTGTGGCGCACACCCTGGTCGTTGCTGACCACCTGCTCCACCGAGCTCAGCCTGACATCGCGCCCGGCCTTGATGGTGGTGTCGGCAGCGCTGCTGAGCACGCCGCCGTTGTTGCCCAGGTCGCGCCCGGCGTTGATCGCCAGGTTGTTGGCCGCTTCGACGCGCGCGGCGTTGTCGACGAAGTCGCGCTGCTGGGTGTAGCTGCCGTTGCTGCTCTGGTGCGAGGTCAGGCTGCGTTCGTTGACCACGTCGCGGGTGGCGGCCAGGTTCACGTCGCGCCCGGCGATGATGCCCCCGGCCTTGTTCACCAGGTCGTTGCCGGCCAGCAGGTCGAGGCGCTCGCCCGCCTGCACCAGGCCGCTGTTGACCAGGTTGTTGCCGGCCTGGGCCGACAGGTTGTGGGTGGCGCGCAGGGTGCCGACGTTGTCCAGGTCCTGCCCGGCGATCAGGCTGACGTCGCTACCGGCGATCAGTGCGCCATTGGGCGCCAGGCGGTCGTTGGAATGGGCCAGGTAGAGCACCGGCACCAAGACCTGCTCGCCGTTCACCTCGGCGTTTTCCAGCCAGACGATGTCGTGGGTCAGGGCCGCCACCTGCTCGGAAGTCAGGCTCACCCCCACCGCGAGGTTGAGCTGCTGCTTGCTCTTGATGGCGTTGTCCATCAGGTACTTGAACAGCTTCTCGTCGGTGTCCTGGCCGTCGATGAAGCGCTGGCCGGTGCGGGCGACCACGGCCTGCTGCACCAGTTTCTGCTCGTAGAAACCATCGCCCAGGCGCTTGGCGCTGAGGTCGGGGTCGTAGCCGAGGTTGGCCAGCAGGTAGTCCGAGCTCATGAACTGCTTGAGGTCGGTGAGTACCGGGTTGGTTTCGATCAGGTACTTGTGCGGGTTGCTGCGCACGCTGCTGTCGGGAAGGCCTTGCACGCGGTCGATGCTGACCGGGCCGAGCGCCTGGCCGTTGATGGCGGACGCTTCGCGGATGCCATCGTTGACCTGCGAACGCCCCGGCAGCTGCGGGCCGGCACCGCTACCGGCCAGGCTGGTATCGATGGCGCTGGCGCCGGCGACGCTGCCTACCGGCGCGCGGGTGGCGGTGCTCAGCTGCGTGCCGCGGCTGGCCGCCTGGGTGGCGTCGGCCAGGTTGATGTCACGCGCCTGCACCAGCGGCAACGGCTGTTGGCGCTGCACGGCGCTCAGGCTGGCACCGCCCATGGTCCAGCTTTGCGGGCCGCTGTTGGCGGGCGCGCTGCCGGCCTCGCTGCTCAGGCGGAACAGGCCGTGCTGGCCGCTGGGCAGGCTGAAGCCCGGCAGCGCCAGCGGGTTGACCTGCTGTTGGGCCAGGTCTGGCGGCAACTGCTGATTGAGGGTGATCCGGGTGGCGAAGGCCGTGCCCGGTGCCGAAGTGTCGGTACGCGCGCCGCTGCCGATGTAGTCGTAGCCTGGGCGTACCACGCTGTTGCTGATGGCGTTGCCGGCGGTGATGCTTACCGCGCCACCGGCCTGCATCACGCCAGCGTAACGCTGGTCGCCACCGGCGAGCTTGCGGGTGCTGCCCAACCCGACCAGCTCCGCTTCGGTCATGCCGATGAACCCGGCCAGGGCGCCTTGCAGGCCACCGATGTCGTTAGGGTTGTAGCCTGCGCTCTGATACCAGTACCTGTTGGTAACGGCACTGGCGGCGCTGTACCAGCCACCGGCATTGCTGGTGCGCGCCGAGCGGAAGATGCGGGTGGTCTCGGTCTCTCCTGTTTCCACGCCGCGGTTGGTCAGGTTGTTGACCGTGGCCACCAGGCTGCCGCTGGCGGCGATGGTGCTGCTGCTGTTGAGCAGGTCGCCGCCGCGCAGGGTGAGGTTACCGCCAGTGGTGATGCTCGAAGCCGCACTGGCCTCGGTCACTTCGAACTTGTCGCGCTGGACCATCTCCCAGACGTAGTTGCGCTTGCCGCTGCAGTCGCCGGCGTTGTAGCCCTCGATACAGGTGGTCTCGCTGATCTTGGCGGTGTACACGCCCTTGTTGTCGGTCTTGAGCACCGCGCGCACGTTCTGGATGGTGCTGGCGGCGAGGCTCATCGAGCGATCGCTCTGCAACGAGCCGGAACTGTTGACGATGCTGCTGGCCAGGGTGCCTTGGCCGTCGCGGTCGACGCTCAGGCTGCCCAGGCTGTACACATCGGCATAGCTGTTGGTCAGGCTGTCGACGCGCAGGCCCATGTCGCCGCCGCTGAACAGCAGGCCATGGTCGTTGACCAGGGCGCCGGTGGTCAGGGTCATGTTCTGCCCCGCGCCCAGGGTGCCGCTGTTGTTGACCGCAGCGGCGCCGAGGGTCAGGCCGGCGCCAGAGGTCAAGCGCCCGGCGTTGTTCAATTGCCCGGCCACCGAGACGTTGGTCGCACCGCCCCCGGCGATGCTGGCGCTGCTGCCGAGGTTTACCTGCGCCGCCCCCAGGCCCAGGGTGCCACGGCTGCTCAGGCGGCCGTTGCCGGCGTAGGTGCCGCCCAGGTTCAGGCCAAGGCTGCCGTCACTGGCGATCAGGCCATCGTTGCTCCAGTTGCCGCCGCTGCCGAGCAGCGCTTCGCTGGCCAGCAACTGGCCGCTGGCGCTCTGGCTGAAGTCGCCGACATTGACTGTCAGGCGCCCGGCCTGGATGACGTTGCTGTTGTGCCAGCTGCCGGCGTTGAGGGTCAGGCCGCCGCGGGTGACGATGCTGCCGCCCGCACCGGTTACGTGGCCGGTGGCGATATCGAAGGTGCCACGGCCGACATGCAGCAGGCTGCCGCCGCCGTTGAGGAAGCTGCCAACGCCCAGGCTAAGGTCGGTGTTGGCGGTTTCCAGGGTGCCGTTGCGGTTGTCGAACTGGCCGGCGATCTGCAGGCTGGTGGCGCCACTGGTGCCAAGGGCACGCAGCTGGCCGGTCTGGTTATCGAGGCTGGCGGCCCTGATCGCCAGGGTGCTGTCGCTTTCGATGATGCCCAGGCGGTTGTTCAGTGCACCGCTGAGGTCGAGGTCGATGCGCTGGCCGGCGATCTGGCCGTCGTTGTCACCGCTGTTGTCGAAGTTGGCGCCACTGACCTGGACCAGGCCCTTGGCGTACAGGCCGCCATTGCGGTTGTCGAAGTCGCCGGTGGTAACCCGGGCATCGCCGCCCTGGGCGGCGATGCGCCCACCATAGTTGTCGATACCGCCCAGGGCCTTGAGGGTCAGGAACTGGCCCTGGGTGATGCCGCCCTGGCGGTTGTTGGCGAGGTCATAGCCGTTGCGCAGCACGCCACGCAAGTCGGCCGTCACGCCGCCGCCGACGCTGGCCAGCACACCGCCGCGGTTGTCCAGCAGGCCGGCGTCGACCTCGAGGTTGCCGCTGTCGGCGAGGATTCGGCCGCTCTGGTTGTCGATGTCGCCGGTCACCAGCTTCAGCGCACCCTGGCCTTGCAGGGTGCCCTTGCCATTGCCGAGGCTGGCCGAGCGCACTTCAAGGTCACCGCCCTGGCTGTAGATCAGGCCGTCGGCGCCGTTGTGCACGGCGCCGGTCACCACCACGGTCAGCGCCTGGCCAGCCGCAACGGTGCCGCGGTTGCGGTTGTCCAGGCTGCCGGCCAGCAGGCTCAGCAGCGCCTGGCTGACGATCTGCCCACCCTGGTTGTCGACCTGGGTGGCGCGCTCGATGCGCAACGGGCCAGCGCTGGCCAGCTTGCCGTGGGTGTTGGTCAGGGCGCCGAGCAACGCCAGGGTCACCGCGCCGTTACCCGCCAGGGTGCCGCCGCTGTTGTCCAGGGTGGTGGCGTTGAGGGTCACGGCCTGCTGGGCATTGATGCCGCCAGCGACATTGCCCAGGGTCATGGCGTTGAGGGTCAAGGCCGCGCCACTGTCGATCAGGCCGCCCTGGCCATTGTTGAGCAGGCCGGCGATCTCCAGGTGCTGGCCGGCGGCACTGGACAGGATGCCCGCACCGCTGTTGTCCAGGTTCGCCGCCGTGACCGTCAGGGCCTGCTGGCTGACCAGGGCGCCACCGCCACTGTTGAGCAAGTCGCCACTGACCTGGGCCTGCAGCGCCCCGCTGCGGCTGGACAGGGTGCCTTGGTTGCGGTTGTCGAGGCTGTCGAGGATGACGCCGAGGCCTTGCCAGCCCGAGACCAGGCCGGCCTGATTGAGCAGGCGCTGGGCGTTGACCGCCAGTTGCGCCTGGCTGATCAGCTTGCCGCCGCTGTTGTCCAGGGTGCGGGCGCTCAAGGCCAGGTCCTGGTGGGTGGACAGCTCGCCCCCCTTGTTGCTCAGGTCGCGCAGGTGGTTGATGGTCAGGGCGCCGTCGGTACGGATCTGGCCAGCGTCGTTGTTCAGGTCGCCCGTGGCGCTGCCCAGGTCGATGGCAATGGTGCTGCCGAGCAGCGCGCCAGCCTGGTTGTCGAGCGACTGGCTGGCGATGTCCAGCAGGCCGCTGGCGTTGACCAGCCCTTGCTGGCCGTTGTTCAGGCCACCCGCCAGTTGCAGGCGCAGCCCGCCGCGGCTGGTCAGGGTGCCGCCGCTGTTGTCCAGGCTCGCGGCCTGGGCATCGACGCTCGCTGCAGCCACCAGGCCCTTGATGTTGCTCAGGGCGCGGTCGATGCGCAGGGTCAGCGACTGGTTGCTCAGCAGCTTGCCGGCGCTGTTGTCCAGGCTGCCGGCGGCCAGGGTGAAGGCTTGGGCCGAGGAAATCTCGCCGCCCTGGTTGTTGACCTCGCCGAGCTGCTTGAGCACCAGCACTGGCGCATTGATCAAGCCCCGCCGGTTGTCCAGCAGGCCGTGGTTGAGGTCCAGGGTCAGGGCGCTGTTGCTGAACAGCTGGCCGCCCTGCTGGTCAAGGCCGCTGACGCTGAGTTCCACCGCGCCGTTGCTGCCGATGCGGCCGGCGTCGCGGTTGGTCAGTTGGCCGCTGGTCAGTTTCAGCTGGGTGTCGCTGTCGAGCCGGCCCTTGCGGCTGTTGTCCAGATCGGCGGTGGTGAGGGTAGCCGCGCCCTTGGCGCTGATGATGCCCTGGTCGCTGTTGTCGACATGGCCGGCCTTGAGCAGCAGTGCGCCATCGGTGAGCAGTTGGCCGCCCTGGTTGAGCAGGTCGGCCGTGTGTTCGAGGGTCAGCGCGCCGCCGCTGGAGATACTGCCGGCGCGGTTGTCGAGGCTGTCGCTGGCCAGGCCCAGGGTGCCTTCGGCATCGATCTGCCCTTCGCGGTTATCGAGCGCGCCGTGCAGGCTCGCCGCCAGCGCTTGCTGGGTTCGCAGCAAGCCACCGGCGTTGTCCAGGCTGTCGCCGGTCACGGTCAGGCCGGCCTTGCCCGAGAGCAGGCCCTTGCTGCGGTTGATCACCTCGGCCACGGTCAGCTGCAACTGGCCGTCGGCCAGGAGCTTGCCGCCGTCACTGTTGTCCAGGCGCGTGCCGTTCAGGGTCAGGTCGGCCTTGGCCGACAGCTCGCCGCCGCGGTTGTCCACGTTGGCCACGTGCAGATCGAGGCCTTGGCTCGCCGCCACCTGGCCGCCCTGGCGGTTGTCGAGGGCGTCGCCACTCAGCTGCAGGTTGTCACCGGCCAGCAGTTCGCCGGCCTGGTTGTCGAGGTTGGCGACCTTGGCCACCAGCGTGGCCTTGCCGGATACCAGGCCTTGCTGGTTGACCAGGCTGCCGGCCTGCAGGTCCAGGTGTTGATCGGCGATCAGCGTGCCGTTCTGGTTGTGCAGCTCGGCATCGACCACGAGCTTCTGGGTGCCGCGGCTGCTGATCATCCCCTGGCGGTTGTTCAGGTCATGGCTGCGCAGGTCCAGGCCATTGGCCGAAACCAGGCCGTCGAGGTTGTTCAGCAGCTGCTCGATGCGCAGGGTCAGGCCTTGCTGGCCGATCAGCTTGCCGTGGCTGTTGTCCAGGCTGCGGGCGGCCAGGGTGAAGGCCTGGGCGCTGGAGATTTCGCCGTTCTGGTTATCGACCTCGGCCAGCTGCTTGAGCACCAGCAGCGGTGCGTTGATCAAGCCGTTGTGGTTGCTCAGCCGCCCCTGGTTCAGGTCCAGGGTCAGGGCGCTCTTGCTGAACAACTCGCCGCCTTGCTGGTCAAGGCCACTGACGCTGGCCACCAGGGCCTTTTCGCTGGCGATGCGGCTGCCTTGGCCGTTGTTGAGCTGGCCGCTGGTCAGGTCGAGGCGATCGCCACTGACCAGGCGCCCGCCACTGTTGTTGTCGAAGGTCCCGGTATCGACCTTGGCCGCGCCCTGGCTGCTGAGCAGGCCACCGTCGCTGTTGCCCAGGCTTTGGCTGGCCAGCGTCAGGCCGGCGTCGCTGATGATCGAGCCCTTGCGGTTGAGCAGCGCGCCCTGGCTGGTCACGGCCAGGTCGCCAACGCTGGACAACTTGCCGGTGCTGTTGTCCAGGCGGCCGAGCGTGGCGCTCAGGCGGCCATCGGCGCTGATCACGCCCAGCAGGTTGTCCAGGCCGCCATCCAGGCGGATGTCCAAGGCCTGGCGGGCAACCAGCCGCCCCTCGCCGTTATCCAGGTACTGGCCGACCAGGTTCACCGCACCCTGGCCCGACAGCAGCCCCTGGTTGCGGTTGAGCACCTGCGTCACACGCAGGGTCAGTTCGCCGTCGGCGAGCAGCTTGCCGCTGTCACTGTTGTCGAGCTTGGCGCCGGTGACCGTCAGGCCGGTCTTGCTGGACAGCTCGCCGCCACGGTTGTCGACATCGGCAACCTCCAGCGTCAATGCCTGCTTGCCACCGACCTGGCCGCCGTTGCGGTTGTCCAGGCTGGCGCCGATCACGCTCAGGTCAGCGTCGGCCACCAATACACCTGAGTGGTTGGTCAGCGCTGTCACCTGGGCCACCAGCGCGCGCTGGCTGGAAATGCGCCCACCGCTGTTGTCCAGGCTGCTGCCTTCCAGGCGCACCGGGCCGGCGGCATTGAGCTGGCCGCCACGGTTGTCCAGGCGGGTCCCCTTGTAGGTCAGCGCCGCCAGGCTCTTGAGCAGCCCTTGCTGGCGGTTGTCCAACTGGTCGACATCGAGCAGCGCCTGCTGGTCCGCGCGCAGCTTGCCGGCGCGGTTGTCCAGGGTGGCGGCGTGCAGGTCGATGGCGCCCTTGGCGATGATCTCGCCCTGCTGGTTATCCAGCAGGCCATGGATGCGGGCGTTCAGGGCGGCGTCGCCGACCAGCTTGCCGGCCTCGCGGTTGTCGAGGCTGGCCGCCTCGAGCTCGATCTTGCCGGCAGAGCCGAGCAGGCCGTCGCGGTTGTCCAGGGCGCCGCGCAGGGCCAGGTCCAAGGCCGTGTCGCCGGTGACCTGGCCCTTGCGGTTGTCCAGGCTGGCGCCCTTGACGCGGGTGCTGCCGACGCTGGAGATCTCGCCGTTCTGGTTGTCGCTGGCGCCGGCCAGGGTCAGGGCCAGGTCGGCACGGCTGGTGACGGTGCCGTCATGGTTGTCCAGGCTTGCCGCACTCAGCGTGACGCCGCTGGCCGAGACCAGGCCGCTGGCGTTGTTCAACGCTTCGTCCAGGCGCACGCTCAAGCCCTGGTTGCCCAGCAGTTTGCCAAGGCTGTTGTCCAGGTTGCGCGCCACCAGCTCGAAGGCCTGGGCGCTGGAAATCTCGCCTTGGTGGTTGTTGACGCTGTCGAGGTTGCTCAGCGTCAGGCGCGGGGCGTTGATCAGGCCGCCCTGGTTGTTCAGGTGGCCTTTGTTGAGGTCCAGGTTCAGTTCGCCGAGGCTGGTCAGGCGGCCGCCATCGCGCTGGTCGAGCCCGCGCACATTGGCGGTCAGCGCCTGGTTGCTGGCGATGCGGCCGGCGGCGCTGTTGTTGACCTGGCCGGCCTTGAGGTCAAGGGTCTGCACGCTGGTGAGCGCGCCACCCCGATTGTCCACCGCGCCGCTGGCGGTCAGGCCCAGGTGCTGGCCGGCGCTCAGGGTGCCGGCGCGGTTCTCCAGGGTATCGACCTGCGCGCTCAGCCGGCCCTGGCTGGTCAGCTCGCCGGCGTTGTTGTCCAAGTGGCCGACGCGGGCGTCGATGGCCTGGTCAGCCTTGATCAGCCCACCCTGGCCATTGAGCAGCTGGCCGGCTTGCAGGTCGGCCTGGCCGGCGCTGAGCAGGCGGCCCTTGTCGTGGTTGTCCAGCACCCCGGCGCTGGCACTCAGTTGGCGTTCCGCGCTCAGCGTGCCGCCCTGGTTGCTCAAGGTCTGCGCCGCGCTGGCGTTCAGGTCGCGGCTGGCCACTACGCTCTGGCCGCGGTTGTCGATGTGCTGGGCGTTCAGGCGCACGTCACCGGTGGCGTTGCGGCTGTTGTCGGCGTTGACCCCGGCCTCGATGATGGCGTGGTTGGTCAGGCGGCCACCGCTGTCGAGGTCGATGCGCTGGCCAGCGACCAGGTTGGCGTGGTTGTCCAGGTCGCCCTGGGTCTTGACCTTGAGTTCGTTGCCGGCGTACACCGCGCCTGCCGCGTCAAGCTGGCCGGCATTGATCGCCACCGTGCCTTTGTCCGCCGTGACCTCGGCCATGCGCAGCTGGCCGTTGGCGTCGAGCTGGATATCGCCGCCACTGGCGATCAACTTGCCGTCGAGTTTCACCCCCACCCCGGCCTCGGTGCCCACCAGGGTGATGGCCCCGGCGTACATGCCGCCCAAGGCCGAAGAGTCGATGGCCAGTTGCGGTGCGTTCGCAGGGTTGGCAGCCCGCGCCGTGGCCTTGAGCGTGTGTGGGTCGACATCGTTGGCGCCGGCGATTACCGCCAGCTGGCGCGCCTGGATCTGCGCGTTGATCTTGGCACTGCGGGTGATGATCTCGAACTGGTCGACGTTGTTGGCATTGAGCCCCGCGCCTTCGATGGCGACACTGCCCTGCTCGACTTGATAGCGCTGCAACTGGCCGTTCTCTACCACCGGCTTGCCGGTGGTCAGGGTCGCCCGCGGGGTGTTGATGAAGCCGCAACCGTTACAGGTAACGCCATAGGGGTTGGCGACGATGACATGCGCCGACTGCCCCGCCACTTCGGTATAGCCTTTGAGCTGGCTGGGGTTGGCGCCGTTGACCTCGTTGAGGATCACGTTGGCCGAGCGGCCGCCCAGGTTGCTGTTGCCCAGGATGATCCCACCCAGCTGGGTAGCCTGGGTACGGTCGGTGGCGTTGTTGAGGATGACCCCCTGCTGGCCGACGTTGTAGTCGCTGAACCTGTTGTGCGACAGCCCAGAACCGCTGGGTGCGGCGATGTTGACAATCGGCACGCCGTTGCCTGCCTGGCCGAGGCTGGTGCCGCTGCCGTTGACCACGATGCCGTCGGCCATGGCCACCAGCGGCTGCCAGAACATCATGTTGGCCAGCATGAATGCCAGGCCACGCTTGGACAGGCCCCAGAAAGAGTCTCTGGGTTGCAGGGCAGCCGAAGGCTGGCGCACCAGGAAGGCGAACTGACGAACATCCATGTCGGGCATCTCGAGTGGAAAGCGGTGTTAAAGGAAGAAATCCAGGCGGAAATAAACCGGCGCCTCGCGCTCGAGCAGCCCGTCCGGGCGTTCGAGGGAGTGGGCGAAGGTCACACTGGCCGAGACATTGCGCCCGCGGGCGAACAACTCGAGCGAGTCGCTCGACACCCGGCCATGCTGGTCGCCGCTGTAGCGGTCGTGGCTGATCGCGCCGACGTCATAGCCAAGGCCCAGGCCGTACTCGGCCAGCACCGGGCGCAACCAGTCCCAGCCCACCTGGCGGCTCCAGCGCAGGTCGTTGCGCCAGTAGTAGCCACTGTCGCCGTTCAGGCTCTGGTCCTTGTAGCCACGTACCGAGGACTGGCTGCCCAGGCTCATGCGCTGGGGGCTGAACAGCCGGTCTTCGCTGCGCTGGCCGGTGACCAGGCTGCTGAACACCAGCGATTCGCCCAGCACCTTGAACGGCTGCAAAAAGCTGGCGGTAGCGGTGTACTTGCGATAACGCGCGTTGGGCAAGCGGTTGCCATAGTCATCGCGCTCACGCTCGCGCTGGGCGTCGAAGGCGCCGATACCCTCTTGCAAGCCCAGGTCGAGGTTGACGAAGGCGCCGCCGATGCGCCGGCCGTGGTTGATGCCGAACTGAGCCTCGCTGAGGCGGTGGCTGCTGTTACGCAAGCGGCTGTCTTCGATGTAGTTGTTGGTGCGCAGGTAACTCAGCCCGCTGTTGAGCGAGGTCTTGCTCAGCGAATCGCGGTGGATAACCCGTTCGAGGCGCAACTGATGGTTCTGGCTGTCGCCGGTCTGCTTGAAGTTGTAACTTGCCGCCTCGCCCAGGGCGCGGTACTCGCTCTGGCTGTAGCTGTAGCTGAGGTTCCACCAGCCGAATGGCAGGTTGTAGTAGAGCGAAGCGTTGCGCGAGGTCTTCTGGTGATCGCTGATGGCGTCGTGGCCACCGCGCAGCAGCAACTGGTCGGCCAGGCCCAAGGGGCTGTCCCATTCGAAGGTGCTGCCCCATTGCTGCTCGCCGGTGCTGCGCTGCCCTTCGTTGCTGCGCGACAGGCCGACCCGCCAGGGCTTCTGCGGGCTATTGGCGACCAGTACCTCGCTACCGCCCACGGCCTTGCCTGGGGTCAGCTGCATACGGGCCTGGTTGGAGGGCAAGCGATTGAGCTGATCGACCATCTGCTCGACCTGGCGCAGGTTGAGCAAGTCGCCCGCGCGGCCCGGGAAGGCCATGTCCAGCTCGCGCGCCGACAACTGGCTGCCTTCTGCAGGTTTCAGGCCTTCGAGACGGCCCTCCACCACGATGACTTTCAGGTGGCCACTGGAAAGGTCCTGCTGCGGCAGGTAGGCGCGGCTGGTGACCAGGCCTTTGTGGATGTAGAGATCGGTGATGGCCTTGAGCAGGGCATTGAGCTGCGCCACGCCCAGGCACTGGCCAAGGTAGGGCTTGAGCAGGCGCTCGCGCTCCGTGGCCCCAAGGGCATCGGCGCCCTCCAGCGCAATGTCGCTGATCGGGAAACAGCGGCTGTCTTCGGGCTTGGCCGAAGGGGCCGTGTCGCCAACCTTGCCAGGCAAGTCCTTGAGCTGCTCCAGGCGCCGCTGCTGCTCTTCGAGCAGGCGGTTCTGGCGGTCGCGAATCAGGTCCTGGTCGCCAGGGTTGTTGAACGACGCGGCACTGGCCACGTTGACGCAGACCACAAGCCAGGCACACAGCAGCCCACCACAGGTGCGCTGAGCCATAGAGGGGGAGAACATGTTCGATCCTTCGAAAGCGGAGCAGTAGGGCAAAAAAGCGATGATGCTATTTGGCCATTAACCTGACGTCAATAAACCATCGACGTGTGGTAGGTCTTTCTTGACCATCAACGCGGCCTCCCTGTTGTGCCCTCAGTTTGGCGCTGGATCATGCCCTATAAAGTGTGGGCTAGAGAGGGTGGTTATCGCGGTGGGTGGCTAACGTTGAGCCGGGCGTTCTGAGCAAAAAAAATACCCCTCCGAAGAGGGGTATTGATGTATCTACCGCCTGAACTGCCCGAATCCTCTATTCCCGAGGATCAGTGCGAAACCGCACCGCTGGCCCCCAGACCGGTCTGCGAGCGAACGAACTGCGGGTAGAACAGTGCGCGTTCGTCTTCGGCAGCCTTGGACTTGTCGGTAACCGAGAAGAACCAGATACCGACAAAGGCGATCAGCATCGAGAACAGCGCCGGGTACTCGTACGGGTAGATGGCTTTCTCGTGGCCGAGGATCTGCACCCAGATGGTCGGGCCGAGGATCATCAGGCCCACCGCGCTGACCAGGCCCAGCCAGCCGCCGATCATGGCACCGCGGGTGGTCAGTTTCTTCCAGTACATCGAAAGCAGCAGTACCGGGAAGTTGCAGCTGGCGGCGATGGAGAAGGCCAGGCCGACCATGAAGGCGATGTTCTGCTTCTCGAACAGAATCCCCAGGCCGATCGCCAGCACGCCCAGGGCGATGGTGGTGATCTTCGACACACGGATCTCGTCCTTGTCGTTGGCCTTGCCCTTGCGCCAGACGCTGGCGTACAGGTCATGGGACACCGCCGAGGCACCGGCCAGGGTCAGGCCGGCCACCACCGCCAGGATGGTGGCGAAGGCCACCGCCGAAATGAAGCCGAGGAAGATGCTGCCGCCCACGGCATCGGCCAGGTGCACCGCCGCCATGTTGTTGCCACCCAGCAGGGCGCCGGCGGCGTCCTTGAAGTCCGGGTTGGTGCTGACCAGCAGGATCGCGCCGAAGCCGATGATGAAGGTCAGGATGTAGAAGTAACCGATGAAACCGGTGGCATAGAGCACGCTCTTGCGGGCTTCTTTAGCGTCGCTGACGGTGAAGAAGCGCATCAGGATGTGCGGCAGGCCGGCAGTACCGAACATCAGCGCCAGGCCCAGGGAGAACGCCGAGATCGGGTCCTTGACCAGGCCGCCCGGGCTCATGATCGCCTCGCCCTTGGCATGCACCTTGATCGCCTCGGAGAACAGGGTGTTGAAGTCGAAGCCCACGTGTTTCATCACCATCAGCGCCATGAAGCTGGCACCGGACAGCAGCAGCACGGCCTTGATGATCTGCACCCAAGTGGTGGCGAGCATGCCGCCGAACAGCACGTACAGGCACATCAGCACGCCGACCAGGATCACCGCGACGTGGTAGTCGAGGCCGAACAACAGCTCGATCAGCTTGCCGGCACCGACCATCTGCGCAATCAGGTAGAACGCCACCACCACCAGCGAGCCCGAGGCCGACAGGGTGCGGATTTCCTTCTGCCCGAGGCGGTACGAGGCCACGTCGGCAAAGGTGTACTTGCCCAGGTTGCGCAGCCGCTCGGCGATCAGGAACAGGATGATCGGCCAGCCGACCAAAAAGCCGATGGAGTAGATCAGGCCGTCGTAGCCCGAGGTGAACACCAGGGCGGAAATACCCAGGAACGAGGCGGCCGACATGTAGTCGCCGGCAATCGCCAGGCCGTTCTGGAAGCCCGTGATCTTGCCGCCGGCGGCGTAGTAGTCGGCGGCAGAGTTGTTGCGCTTGGAGGCCCAGTAGGTGATGCCCAGGGTAAAGGCGACGAAGGCCACGAACATGGCGATCGCGGCAACGTTCAGCGGTTGTTTCTGCACCTCGCCGGTCAGGGCATCGGCTGCCCACACGGCAGGTGCGAAAGCACCGCAGGCCAGGACGGCCAGGGTTTTGGCGTGACGGATCATTGCTTGGCCTCCTCGAGGATTGCCTTGTTCAACTCGTCGAACTCGCCGTTGGCGCGGCGCACGTAGATGCCGGTGAGCACGAATGCCGAAATGATCAGGCCGACGCCCAGGGGGATACCCCAGGTGATCGACGAACCGGGGCTGAGCTTGGCGCCGAGCAAGTGCGGGCCGTAGGCGATGAGGAGGATGAAGGCGCAGTAGAGGCCAAGCATGACTGCCGAGAGAATCCAGGCGAAACGCTCGCGCTTGGTGACCAGTTCCTTGAAGCGCGGACTGTTCTGTATCGATTGGTAAATGCTGTCGTTCATTGTTTTTGTCCTAGCAGCACAGATGTAGGGAGAACCCGACTCCACTTTATGCTGCCGCTGGACGCCAACCAGACGACCTTAGTCTTAGATGCAATGGTGTTTTGCAGATTGCGTAACAAAGTGACGACGTATTCGCGGGTAAACCCGCTCCCACAGGGATCACCACAAGCTTAAACAGTGTGGAGATCCCTGTGGGAGCGGGTTTACCCGCGAAGCAGCAAAACTGGCCCTGTAAGGACTGTTACTTACCCGTCCACTCCTTGACCCGCTCCGGATGCTTGGCCACCCAGTCCTTGGCCGCCGCTTCCGGCTTGGCACCTTCCTGGATCGCCAGCATCACTTCGCCGATCTCATCCTTGGACTGCCACTGGAACTTCTTCAGGAACTCGGCCACTTCCGGCGCCTTGGTAGCCAGCTCCTTGCTGCCGATGCTGTTGACCGTTTCCGCGGCGCCATACACGCCCTTCGGATCTTCAAGGAACTTGAGTTTCCACTTGGCGAACATCCAGTGCGGCACCCAGCCGGTCACGGCGATGGATTGCTGCTTGGCGTAGGAGCGGCCAAGCTCGGCGGTCATCGCCGCGCCGGAGCTGGCGGTCAGCTTGTAGCCGGTGAGGTCGTAGTCCTTGATGGCCTGCTCGGTCTTGAGCATGACCCCGGAGCCTGCGTCGATGCCGACGATCTTCTGCTTGAAGCTCTGGTCGGTCTTGAGGTCTTCGATGCTGTTGGCCTTGACGTATTCGGGGACGATCAGGCCGATCTTGGCGTCCTTGAAGTTGGGGCCGTAGTCGACCACGTTGTCCTTGTTCTTGGCCCAGTACTCGCCGTGGGTGACCGGCAGCCAGGCCGACAGCATGGCGTCGAGTTTGCCGGTGGCCACGCCCTGCCACATGATGCCGGTGGCCACGGCCTGCAGTTTCACGTCGTAGCCGAGCTTCTGCCTGATCACTTCGGCGGCCACGTTGGTGGTCGCGACGCTATCGGACCAGCCATCCACGTAACCGATGCTGACTTCCTTGGCCATGGCTTGCGCCGCACTCATGGCCAGTACCACAGCGGTGCCCACGCCCAGGAAACGTCGCATTCTTGTAAAAGTCGCCATCAAAGCATCCCCTCGTCAGGTCTTGGAGATTGCATCATCAACCTGACACATCAGGCGACCTGCTCTGTCAGCGACCTTTAGCGAACGATCAGCGACAGCACTGTGCCATTAGCGTCAACGGCCCACACCGGCCTGCGCGATCCTTGCATGCCAAACGCTTGGCGCCGGGCATTTGCGGCTATCATCTAGCGCTTTGCGCCTGACGATGGACCGCCCGATGCCCTGCACTGCCCGCCCGCTCATGCCCTTGTACCTGCTCGCCTGCCTGCTGGCACTCGCCGGGCTCGGCGCGCTCTGGTACGGACTCGGCAAGCCGGTGCACCTGCCAGACGCCGCCAGCCCCACGCACAAACTGCAGTGCGCCTCCTACACGCCGTTCGACAAGGACCAGTCGCCGTTCGACCAGCCCTTCCGCTTGCGCCCGGCGCGCATGGACGCCGACCTGGCGCTGCTGGCCGAACGTTTCCAGTGCATCCGCACCTACTCGATGACCGGCCTCGAAGCCATCCCGGCCCTGGCCCGCAAGCACGGCCTGAAGGTGATGCTGGGGGCCTGGGTCAACGCCAGCCCGGTGGACACCGACAAGGAAATCGAGCTGCTGATCGCCGCCGCCAACGCCAACCCCGACGTGGTCAGCGCGGTGATCGTCGGCAACGAGGCGCTGCTGCGCAAGGAAGTCACCGGCGAGCGCCTGGCCGGGTTGATCAACAAGGTGAAAAGCCAGGTCAAGGTGCCGGTGACCTACGCCGATGTCTGGGAGTTCTGGCTGCAGCACCCGCAGGTTGCGCCGGCAGTGGACTTCCTGACCATCCACCTGCTGCCCTACTGGGAAGATGACCCACGGGGCATCGACGCGGCCCTGGCGCATGTCGCCGAAGTGCGTCAGGTGTTCGGCAACCGTTTCGCGCCCAAAGACATCCTGATCGGCGAAACCGGCTGGCCCAGCGAAGGCCGCCAGCGCGAGACGGCAGTGCCGAGCCGGGTCAACGAGGCGCGATTCATCCGGGGGTTCGTCACCCTGGCCGAGGCCAATGGCTGGCACTACAACCTGATCGAAGCCTTCGACCAACCGTGGAAGCGCGCCAGCGAAGGCGCGGTGGGCGGCTACTGGGGCCTGTACGACGCCGACCGCCAGGACAAAGGTGTGCTCGAAGGGCCGGTGAGTAACCTGGCGCTGTGGCCACAATGGCTGCTGGCCTCGCTGCTGTTGCTGCTGGCGACCCTGGCCCTGGCCGGGCGCCCGGCGAATGCCCGCGCCGCATTGCTGTTGCCGCTGCTGGCCGCGCTGGGCGCGGGCAGCCTGGGGCTGTGGGGCGAACTGATGCGCACCAACGCACGGTTTGCCGGCGAGTGGCTGTGGGCCGTACTGCTGGCCGGGCTCAACTTGCTGGTGCTGGCTCATGCGGCCTTGGCCCTGGCCCGCCGTGACGGCTGGCGACAGCGCTTGTTCATCTGGCTTGAAGGGCATGCCGCCAAGTGGCTGCTGATCGCAGGGTTCGCCGCCGCAGTGAGCATGCTGGCGATGGTGTTCGACCCGCGTTATCGCAGCTTCCCCAGCGCGGCGCTTTTGCTGCCGGCGGTGGTGTACCTGCTGCGGCCGGTGCACGCACCACGGGCAGAGGTGGCATTGCTGGCGTTCATCGTGGGCGCGGGCGTTGCGCCGCAATTGTTCCAGGAAGGGCTGGCGAATCAGCAAGCGTGGGGCTGGGCGTTGGTCAGCGTGTTGATGGTCGGGGCGTTGTGGCGCAGTTTGCGTTTGCGCAAGGCTTGAGACTGCAGGCGAGGGCTTTGCCCTCGATCGCGGCACAAGGCCGCTCCTACAGGAACAGCGCAGCCCCTGTAGGAGCGGCCTTGCGCCGCGAAAGGGCCGCGCAGCGGCCCCTGTCAGCCGCAACGCTATTGCCTGACCAACCGCAACCCGGCCAGCACCACCGCGAACACCGCAATGCTCGCGGTATACAGCACCAGCGCCGGCAACCCGAACACCAGCGCCAGCGCCGCCAGCCACCAGCCCGATCGCCCGGGAACCCACTGCGCGACCAATGCCAGCCCCAAGGCACTCCAGGCAATCACCTGGAAATGAATGCCCAACCCCAGCAGCGAGCGCACCTGGCATTGCCAGACAGCCCCCGGCAGCGAACACATGCCCACCCACTGGGCCTCTTCCATCAAGCCATAACGCACGCCATAGCTGGCGGCAAGCCACAGCGGCAGGCACAGCAGCAAGGCAATGACCGGCCACGAACGGGACATCCGGTTCTCCAATAGCGGCAATCGAAAGCGTGAATGATCGCTCACAGGCCGATGTAAGGCAAAATCATGGCCCTGCGGCTATGTTGCAAACACCGTTGTTGACGTGGACAACGGTATCTGGCGCGACAAAGGTATGAACGGCAGGCAACTTTGCCTTGCCGACCATGGTCCTAGCCTGCGTACAAATTGCACGACCTTGCGTTTTTCTGGGGGACTACATGCTTCGATCTTTGCGCCTCGCCGCCCTGCTCGGTGGCTTGCTCATGGCTGCGGCCGCTTCGGCGCGGGATATCGATGCCGCGAGTTACGGCTACCCGTTGACCAACCCATTCGAGGCGACCATCGCCACCACGCCGCCTGACCAGCGCCCGACGCTGCCCAGTGACGATGAAATCAACCAGGACGACTACAGCCTCACCCTGCGCCCGGAACGCGAGTTCACCCTGCCGGACAACTTCTGGTCGGTGAAAAAACTGCGCTACCGCCTGGCCAAGCAGGACCACGAGGCGCCGCTGATCTTCCTCATCGCCGGTACCGGCGCGCCCTACTTCAGCTCGATCAACGAATACCTGAAAAAGTTGTTCTATCAGGCCGGCTACCACGTGGTGCAGCTGTCCTCCCCCACCAGCTACGACTTCATGAGCGCCGCTTCGCGCTTCGCCACGCCCGGGGTAAGTGCCGAGGACGCCAAGGACCTGTACCGGGTCATGCAGGCCGTTCGCGCCCAGCACCCGCGCCTGCCGGTCAGCGAGTACTACCTGACCGGCTACAGCCTGGGGGCGCTGGATGCAGCGTTCGTCAGCAAGCTGGACGAAACCCGGCGCAGCTTCAACTTCAAGCGCGTGCTGCTGCTCAACCCGCCGGTCAACCTGTACACCTCGATCAGCAACCTGGACAAACTGGTGCAGACCCGCGTCAAGGGCATCGACAAGAGCACCACGTTCTACGAGCTGATGCTGGAAAAGCTCACCCGCTACTTCCAGGACAAGGGCTACATCGACCTCAACGAAGCCCTGCTGTATGACTTCCAGCAGTCGCGCCAGCACCTGTCCAACGAACAGATGGCCATGCTGATCGGCACCTCGTTCCGCTTCTCGGCAGCCGACATCGCCTTCACCTCCGACCTGATCAACCGCCGCGGCCTGATCATCCCGCCGAAATACCCGATCACCGAAACCACCAGCCTCACGCCGTTCTTCAAGCGTGCCCTGCAGTGCGACTTCGACTGCTACCTGACCGAGCAGGTGATCCCCATGTGGCGCGCGCGCACCGACGGCAACAGCCTGCTGCAGCTGATCGACCAGGTCAGCCTGTACGCCCTCGCCGACTATCTGCATGAGAGCCCGAAGATCGCCGTGATGCACAACGCCGACGACGTGATCCTTGGCCCGGGCGACATCGGTTTCCTGCGCCGGGTGTTCGGTGAGCGCCTGACCCTGTACCCCCACGGCGGCCATTGCGGCAACCTCAATTACCGCGTCAACAGCGACGCCATGCTGGAGTTCTTCCGTGGTTAACCGACTGCTGCTCGTCACCGCCCTGCTCGCCAGCGGCTGCGCCCTGGCCGAGGAAGTCGCGCCCCGGGCCAGCGTGGTCGAGGCCGACAAGGCCCCGGGCCTCACGGCGGAGCCCGATGGGTTCCTCGACCCGCTGCGCGAACTGAAATTCAACCCCGGCCTGGACCAGCGCGAATTCGAGCGCTCGACCCTGGCCGCGTTGAACATCTATGACCCGCTGGAGTCGATGAACCGGCGCATCTACCACTTCAACTACCGTTTCGACCAGTGGGTGTTCCTGCCGGTGGTCGATGGCTACCGCTATATCACCCCAAGCTTCGTGCGCACCGGGGTGAACAACTTCTTCAACAACCTGGGCGATGTGCCGAACCTGTTCAACAGCGTGTTCCAGCTCAAGGCCAAACGCTCGGCAGAAATCACCGCGCGGCTGATGTTCAACACCATCATCGGGGTCGGCGGGCTGTGGGACCCGGCGACCAGCATGGGCCTGCCACGCCAGAGCGAGGACTTTGGCCAGACGCTTGGCTTCTATGGCGTGCCGGAGGGGCCGTACATCATGCTGCCGATCCTCGGGCCGTCGAACCTGCGCGACACCACCGGGCTGGTGGTGGATTACGTGGGCGAAGAGGCGGTCAACTACCTGAATGTGCCGGAAACCGCCGAAGAGCATGCAGAGATCACCGTGCTGCGGGCCATCGACAAGCGCAACAGCACCAACTTCAGCTATGGCCAGACCAACTCGCCGTTCGAGTATGAAAAGCTGCGGTACGTGTACACCCAGGCGCGCAAGTTGCAGATTGCCGAATGACGCCAGCGCGGCCCTGTAGGAGCGGCCTTGTGCCGCGATAGGGCTACGCAGCGGTCCCTGACCTTGCAGCGATGCACATATCGCTGGGGCTGCTTTGCAGCCCTATCGCGGCACAAGGCCGCTCCTACAAGGAGATCTCTCAGCCCGGCAAGCCGAGGAACTGGCACAACTCGCGCTTCTTGGCCAACGCATCCTTGCGCCCCAGTTCGATCAGCTCGCTGCAATAGCTCGACTCGAACAGCAGGTAGCTGAGCACCCCCGCCCCGCTGGTCTTGGTCGCCCCCGGCCCGCGCAGGAACAGCCTTAGCGCCGCCGGCAACTCGCGCCGGTGCCGGGCGGCGATCTCGTCCAGCGGCTGGCTTGGCGCCACCACCAGCACCTCGATCGGCGCCAGGCCCAGGCGCCGGGCGTCGAGGTGCGCCGGCAACATATGGCTCAGGTGGTTGAGGCGTTGCAGCAGCTCGATATCGTCTTCCAGGCTGTCGATGAAGGTGCTGTTGAGCATGTGCCCGCCGATCTGCGCCAGGCTCGGCTGCTGGCCGCTGAACACCCGCTGGGTGGGCAGCGGCGGCGCCGGGCGCTGCGGGTTGCCACTGACGCCCACCACCAGCACGCGGCTGGCGCCCAGGTGCAGGGCCGGGCTGATCGGCGCCGACTGACGCACCGCGCCGTCGCCAAAAAACTCCTCGCCGAGCCGCACCGGGGCGAACAACAGCGGGATGGCCGAGCTGGCCAACAGATGGTCGATGGTCAGCGGCGTGGGCATGCCGATGCGCCGGTGGCGCAGCCAGGGCTCGATGGTGTCGCGGCCCTGGTAGAAGGTCACCGCCTGGCCGGACTCATAACCGAAAGCGGTCACGGCGATGGCGCGCAGCTGATTGGCGGCCAGCGAATGGGCAATGCCGTCCATGTCCAGATGCTGGTGCAGCAACTTGCGCAACGGGCGGCTGTCGAGCAATGCCACCGGCACCGAGCCGCCCAGGCCCAGCAGGCTGTGGCTGACGAAACGGCTGGCCTGGCGAATCACCCCGGGCCAGTCGCTGCGCAGCACCAGGTGGCTGCGAAAGTTCTGCCAGAAGCTGGTCAGGTGCTGCACCGATTCGGCGAAGCGGGTGGCGCCGCTGGCCAGCTTGACCGCGTTGATGGCACCGGCGGAGGTGCCGACGATCACCGGAAACGGGTTGGCCGCGCCGGGCGGCAGCAGCTCGGCGATGCCGGCGAGCACGCCGACCTGGTAGGCGGCGCGGGCGCCGCCGCCGGAGAGGATCAGGCCGGTGGTGGGGGTCATCGATTTCTTCCTGAATGACCATCGCGGGGCAAGCCCGCTCCCACGTTGGGTACACCTACGTGGGAGCGGGCTTGCCCCGCGATGGTTCTCATTTTTTCTTCTTGTCGTACAGCCGCGGCTCACCCTCAGGCCGCGACTTGAACCGCCGGTGCGCCCACAGGTATTGCTCCGGGCACTCGCGCAACACCCCTTCGACCCACTGGTTGATGCGCAGGCAGTCGGCCTCTTCGGTCTCGCCCGGGAAGCCTTCGAGCGGCGGGTGCACCACCAGACGATAGCCGCTGCCATCTTCCAGGCGCTTCTGGGTGAACGGGATCACCCGGGCCTTGCCCAACCGGGCGAACTTGCTGGTGGCGGTAACGGTGGCGGCCTGGATGCCGAACAGCGGCACGAAGATGCTTTGCTTGATGCCGTAGTCCTGGTCGGGCGCATACCAGATCGCCCGGCCCTTGCGCAGCAGCTTGAGCATGCCGCGCACATCGTCGCGCTCCACCGCCAGCGAATCGAGGTTGTGGCGCTCGCGGCCACGGCGCTGGATGAAGTCGAACACCGGGTTGCCGTGCTCGCGGTACATGCCGTCGATGGTGTGGACCTGGCCCAGCAGCGCGGCGCCGATCTCCAGGGTGGTGAAGTGCACGGCCATGAGGATCGCGCCCTCCCCTTCACGCTGGGCAGCCTGCAGGTGCTCGATGCCCTCGATGTGCGCCAGGCGCGCCAGGCGGGCCTGTGGCCACCACCAGCTCATGGCCATTTCGAAGAAGGCGATGCCGGTGGAAGCGAAGTTTTCCTTGAGCAGGCGCTGCCGTTCGTCGCCGGAAAGCGCCGGGAAGCACAGTTCAAGGTTGCGTGCGGCAATGCGCCGACGTTCGCCGGCCGCCCGGTACATCACCGCACCGAGGGCGCGGCCGAGCCCGAGCAGGGCGCGGTAGGGCAACTGGGCGACCAGCCACAGCAGCCCCAGGCCAAGCCACAGGGCCCAGAATCGCGGGTGGAGAAAATAGGGGCGAAAACGCGGGCGTTCCATTGAAGCTTCCGGCAAGACAAGGGCCGGGCATTCTACATCGGTTGCGGGCAATCGGTCTTATCGCTATAAGTCAGGGCACTTTTTTCGCAACAAGCCGTCTATGCAGACCATGAGCCCTAACCAGACACCCGACAACGCCCCCGTGTTCCAGCTCAAGGGCAGCATGCTTGCCATCACCGTGCTGGAACTGGCGCGCAACGACCTCGAATCCCTCGACCGCCAGTTGGCGGCCAAGGTGGCGCAGGCGCCGAATTTCTTCAGCAACACGCCGCTGGTGCTGGCCCTGGACAAGCTGCCCCCTGACGAGGGCGCCATCGACCTGCCCGGGTTGATGCGCGTCTGCCGCCACCATGGCCTGCGCACCCTGGCGATCCGCGCCAACCGCATCGAGGACATCGCCGCGGCGATCGCCATCGACTTGCCGGTGCTGCCGCCGTCCGGTGCCCGCGAGCGCCCGCTGGAGCCGGAGCCGGAAGTGAAAGCGCCTGAACCAGCTCCGCCACCGCCGCCGGCCGAACCCGAGGTGCGCCCGACGCGCATCATCACCACCACGGTGCGCGGCGGCCAGCAGATCTATGCCCAGGGCGGCGACCTGGTGGTCACCGGCTCCGTCAGCCCAGGCGCGGAACTTCTTGCCGACGGCAACATCCATGTGTACGGCGCCATGCGCGGCCGGGCCCTGGCGGGGATCAAGGGCAATACCAAGGCGCGCATCTTCTGCCAGCAGATGACCGCGGAAATGGTCTCCATCGCCGGCCAGTACAAAGTGTGCGAAGACTTGCGCCGCGACCCGCTGTGGGGCTCGGGCGTGCAGGTCAGCCTGTCCGGTGACGTGTTGAACATCACCCGTCTTTAACGGATACTTGCCGGCATTTTTAGCGCAACTTTTTTACCGTTGCCGTTTTTTGTATTTGCAGGGACCTCTTGTCCCGACTTATTTAGGGGTGAAACGCCTTGTCCAAGATTCTCGTGGTGACTTCCGGCAAGGGTGGTGTGGGCAAGACCACCACCAGCGCCGCCATCGGTACCGGCCTCGCACTGCGTGGGCACAAGACTGTCATCGTCGACTTCGACGTCGGCCTGCGTAACCTCGACCTGATCATGGGCTGCGAACGCCGCGTGGTGTACGACTTCGTCAACGTGGTCAACGGCGAAGCCAACCTGCAGCAGGCCCTGATCAAGGACAAACGCCTCGAAAACCTGTACGTGCTGGCCGCGAGCCAGACCCGCGACAAGGACGCGCTGACCAAGGAAGGCGTGGAAAAGGTCCTGATGGAACTCAAGGAGCAGTTCGACTTCGTCGTCTGCGACTCGCCGGCCGGTATCGAAAAAGGTGCGCACCTGGCGATGTACTTCGCCGACGAAGCCATCGTCGTGACCAACCCGGAAGTCTCCTCGGTACGTGACTCCGACCGCATGATCGGCCTGCTGTCGAGCAAGTCGCAGCGCGCCGAGAAAGGTGAAGACCCGATCAAGGAACACCTGCTGATCACCCGCTACCACCCGGAGCGTGTCGAGAAAGGCGAAATGCTGGGCGTCGAAGACGTCAAGGAAATCCTCTCGGTCGAACTGCTGGGTGTCATTCCCGAATCCCAGGCAGTGCTCAAGGCGTCCAACCAGGGCATCCCGGTCATCCTCGACGACCAGAGCGATGCCGGCCAGGCGTACAGCGACACCGTCGACCGCCTGCTGGGCAAGCCCAAGCCACTGCGGTTCATCGAAGTGCCGAAGCAAGGATTCTTCGCACGCCTGTTTGGAGGCAAATAAACCATGAACCTTTTTGACTTCTTTCGTGGCAGACAGAAACAGAGCAGCGCGTCGGTAGCGAAAGAGCGTCTACAGATCATCGTGGCGCACGAGCGTGGCCAGCGCAGCACCCCGGACTACCTGCCTGCCCTGCAGAAGGAGCTGGTCGAGGTGATTCGCAAGTACGTCAACATCGGCAATGATGACGTGCAGATCGAACTGGAAAACCAGGGCAGCTGCTCGATTCTGGAACTGAACATCACCCTGCCTGATCGCTGATTCGCACATCGGGCTGTGATCATTGGGGCTGCTCTGCAGCCCATCGCCGGCAAGCCGGCTCCCACAGGGATCTGTGCAACCTGTGGGAGCCGGCTTGCCGGCGATGGGCCGCACAGCGGCCCCAGTGCTTTCCAACATTCACTGAGACCTAGCAATGCCGCTGTCGAACATCCAGATCCTTCACGAAGACGCCGCCATCCTGGTGATCAACAAGCCGACCCTGCTGCTGTCGGTGCCGGGCCGCGCCGAGGACAACAAGGACTGCCTGATCACCCGCCTGCAGGAAAACGGCTACCCCGACGCGCTGATCGTCCACCGCCTGGACTGGGAAACCTCGGGCATCATCCTGCTCGCCCGTGACGCCGACAGCCACCGCGAGCTGTCGCGCCAGTTCCACGACCGCGAGACGGAAAAGGCCTATACCGCGCTGTGCTGGGGCCAACCGACGCTTGACAGCGGCAGCATCGACCTGCCGCTGCGCTATGACCCGCCGACCAAGCCGCGCCACGTGGTCGACCATGAGCAAGGCAAGCACGCCCTGACCTTCTGGCGCATCATCGAACGCTGCGACAACCATTGCCGGGTGGAACTGACGCCGATCACCGGGCGCTCGCACCAGTTGCGTGTGCATATGCTGTCGATCGGCCACCCGCTGCTGGGGGACCGCTTGTATGCCAACCCCGAGGCGCTGGCGGCCCATGAGCGGCTGTGCCTGCATGCCTCGATGCTGAGCTTTACCCACCCTGTCAGCGGGGAGCGGTTGAAGTTCGAGTGCCCTGCTCCGTTCTGATCCTTTGTGGCTGCACGGGCCCTATCGCTGGCTTGACGTCGATAGGGCCCGTACGCTCACCGCCAGCGTTGCAGGTACGCCTGCTGCTCCTGCCAAGCCTCGTCCTGCACCACCGCCCGAAACCGCACCACCGCCCCCGGCATGCACTGCGCCAGTTGCGCCAACGCCAGCGGCGTCAATGACCCCAGCCGCGGATAGCCACCAATGGTCTGCCGATCATTGAGCAGCACGATCGGTTGCCCGTCCGGCGGCACCTGCACCGCGCCCAGCGGGATGCCCTCGGAAATCATCGGCGCGCCCTGGTATACCAACTGCGGCCCCAACAGGCGGATGCCCATGCGGTCGGCGCGGCTGTCCAGGGCCCAGTCGCGGTTGAACGCTTCGAACAAGCTGGTGCCGCTGAAATCACCGATCTGCGCGCCCATCACCAAGTCCAACACCGGCTTGTCCGCATACACCGGACGCAGTGCTTCGGGCACGTCCCGCGGCTCGGGCAACTCACCGCCGAACATCAGTGTCTGCCCCTTGGCCAGCGCCCTGCCCTGCCCATCGATGCCGCCCAGTTCCTCGCGGACCACCGTGGCACAACTGCCCAACACCTGCTCGCCCCGGAACCCACCCGGCGCCGCCAAATAGGCGCGCACACCCTGGCGCGGCTGGCGCAAGCTCAGGCACTGGCCCTTGCCCAGCCGGAAGCTACGCCAAGGCACCACGGGCTGCTCATCGATACGCGCATCCAGGTCGGCACCGGCCAACGCCAGCACGCAGTCCTGTTCGGCAACCACGCTGAAACCGCCCAGGGCGATTTCGACCACCGCGCTGTCCAGGTCATTGCCCAGCAGCCAGTTGGCCCAACGCATGGCCACCCAATCCAGCGCCCCGCCCTGGGTCACCCCCAGGTGGCGCACGCCGAAACGCCCGGCATCCTGCAACAGGCACAGCGCAGTGCTGGCCTCGATCCGCAACTGGCTCATGCCTGGGCCTCCAACGGGCTGTCGTCGCCGCCCAGCGTAATGAATTCTCGGCGATCAACCGCCACGAAACGTACCCGGTCGCCCGGCTGCAGCAGGCTGTAGCCTTCGCGCTCACGGTCGAACAGGCGCACCGGGGTGCGCCCGATCAGGTTCCAGCCGCCCGGCGATACCGCAGGATATGCGGCCGTCTGGCGCTCGGCGATGCCCACGCTACCCGCCGCCACGCGCTTGCGCGGGGTGCTCAGGCGCGGGCTGGCCAGGCGCTCGTCCACCAGGCCCATGAAGCCGAAGCCGGGGGCAAAGCCCAAGGCGAAGACCGGATAGTCGCGGCCGCTGTGCAGGCCGATCACCTCGGCTTCACTCAGCCCGCTGCGGGCGGCCAGCAGCGGCAGTTCAGGGCCAACGCTGGCGTGGTACCACACCGGGATTTCGTGGCGCCGCCCGGCGGTGCCGGGGTCCGGCTGCAAGCCTTCGAAGGCTTGCACAATGCGTTGGCGCGCGTCGGTCGGTGCCAGGTCGAACTGCACCATCAGCGTGGTATAGGACGGCACCAGGTCGATCAGTTGCGCGCCGAACACCGCCTGCAGGCGTTGGCTGGCGGCGAGGATCCACGGCATGTTGGCTTCGTCGATGGCATCAAACAGGCGCACCATCAGGCTGTCGAACCCCACCACCTCGATACGCGGCGTCATGGCAGCTCCAGCGCGTCGAGGGCCTGGCGGATCTGGCGTACGGCGGCCACGGAGCTTTCGTTGTCGCCATGCACGCACAGGGTGCTGGCGTTCAGGCGCACGGCGCTGCCGTCATCGGCCACCAGTGCTTCACCCCGGGCCAGGCGCAACGCCTGCTCGACCACCCGCGCCGGGTCGTGGTGCACCGCGCCCGGCAGGCGCCGCGACACCAGGTGGCCGCTGGCGGTGTAGGCGCGGTCGGCGAAGGCTTCGAACCACAGCGGCACGCCGATTTCGTCGCCCAGGGCCTGGGCGGCGCTGTTGTCGGCGGTGGCCATGAGCATCAGCGGCAGGCTGCTGTCGTACGCGGCCACGGCTTCGAGCACGGCACGCAGCTTATGCGGGTCGGCCATCATGTCGTTGTACAGCGCGCCATGGGGCTTGATGTAGGCCACCCGGCTGCCCAGCACCTTGCAGATGCCGTCCAGCGCGCCGATCTGGTAGTGCAGCAGGTCGCGGATTTCTTCATTGCTGCAGGCCATGGAGCGGCGCCCGAAACCCACCAGGTCCGGGTAGGCCGGGTGCGCGCCAAGGGTCACGCCATGCTCCAGCGCCAGGGCCACGGTGCGGCGCATGGTGCCTGGGTCGCCGGCGTGGTAACCGCAGGCGATGTTGGCGCAATCGATGTACGGCATCACTTCGGCATCCAGGCCCATGCGCCAGCTGCCGAAACTCTCGCCCATGTCGCAATTGAGTAGCAGGCGCTTCACTTGGCTGATTCCCGTGTCGATGTTCATGCTGCCTACCTTAGCGTGCCTGCAGTTGTTTGCCGCGGGTTTCCGGCAGGCTCAGCGCCGCCAGGATCACCACGCCGTAGGACACCGCGGCGAAGGCGCCAATGCCAAGGCCCAGGGGTATTTTCTGGCTGAGCAGGCCGATCAGCAGTGGGAACAATGCCGCGAAGACCTTGCCGATGTTGTAGCAGAAGCCCTGCCCCGAGCCGCGGATGCGGGTGGGGAACAGTTCGGTCAGGAACGCACCCATGCCGCTGAAGATGCCCGAGGCGAAGAAGCCCAGCGGCAAGCCCAGCCACAGCATCACGCCATCGCTGACCGGCAGTTGGGTGTACAGCAGTACGATCACGAACGAACCCACGGCGAACAGGATGAAGTTCTTCTTGCGCCCCAGCAGGTCGGACAGGTAAGCGCTGACCACGTAGCCGATGTAGGAACCGACGATCACCGTGGCCAGGTAACCGCCAGTGCCGAGCACGCTCAGGCCACGTTCGTTCTTGAGGAAGGTCGGCAGCCACGAGGTGATGGCGTAGTAACCACCCAGCGCACCGGTGGTCAGCAGCGAGGCGCGCACGGTAATCCAGAGCATGCCGGGAGCGAAGATCTCGTAGAAATGCAAGGGTTCGGCGGCAGTTTCAGCGGCCTTGGCTTGGCGGTAGACCTCCGGGTCCTTGACCAGGCGGCGCACGAAAATCACGAACAGCGCCGGCAGCAGGCCGAGCAGGAACAGCGCGCGCCAGGCTTGTTCGGGTGGCAGCCAGGAGAACAGCAGCGCATAGAGGATGGCGGTCAGGCCCCAGCCGATGGCCCAGCCCGATTGCACCATGCCCACCGCCTTGCCGCGGTCCTGGGCGCGGATCACCTCGCCGATCAGCACCGCGCCGGCGGTCCACTCGCCGCCGAAGCCGAAGCCCATCAGGGTGCGGGCGATCAGCAGTTGCTCGTAGTTCTGGGCGAAGCCACACAGGAAGGTGAAGAAGGCGAACCACAGCACCGTCAGTTGCAGGGTGCGTACCCGGCCGATGCGGTCGGAGAGGATGCCGGCGATCCAGCCGCCCAGGGCCGAGGCGATCAGCGTGCTGGTGTGGATCAGCCCGGCCTCGGTGGTGCTGATGCCCCAGAGCATGATCAGGGTGGGCACCACGAAACTGAGCATCTGGGTGTCCATGCCATCCAGGCCATAGCCGATCTTGCAGCTCCAGAAGGTGCGTCGTTGCTGGGAGTCGATGTCGCGGTACCAGGCGAAGGGGCCGCTCGAAGATCGGGCGGGGGCCTGCTGCTGCACGCCGGTCGGGTTCATGTATGCCTCGGCTTGTTGGTATTGTTTTACGGGCGACGTCGAGGTCGCGGCCTGATTGCCATGTTCAGAGCCAACGCTTCACGCGTCCAACGAGAAAATCCGCCGGTCTGGAACAAGAAAAACTGATCATGAACCTTCGTTTCCTCGAAACCTTCGTCTGGGTCGCCCGGCTCAAGAGCTTCCGCCTCACCGCCGAGAAGCTGTTCACCACCCAGGCCTCGGTGTCCAGCCGCATCGCCGCGCTGGAGGCCGACCTTGGGGTGAAGCTGCTGCTGCGCGATTCGCGCGGGGTCAGCCTGACGCCCGAGGGCGGCAAGGTGCTCGAATACGCCGAGCGCATGCTCGACACCGCCAAGGCCATGAAGCAGTCGCTGGACAGCGACCGGGCCAAGACCGGGCGGATTCGCCTGGGGGTGATGGACACGGTGATCCACACCTGGATGAGCGCGCTGGTGGCGGAGCTGACCGAGCGCTACCCGCAGGTGGAGATCGAACTGGTGGCCGACACCGCGCTGAACCTGCGCGAACAGCTGCACAAGGGCTTTCTCGACGTGATCCTGCAGACCGACCTGCTGCGCGAGCCGTCGATCCGCAGCCTGGACCTGGCGCGCTATCCCATGGGCTGGATCGTTGCCGCAGGCTCCATCCACCACCGCGACTACGGCTCGCTGGCTGAACTGGGGCGCGAACGCATCGTCACTTTCTCGAAGAACTCACGGCCTCACCAGGAGGTGCTCAGCCTGTTACAAGGTGCCGGGGCGCAGACGCCGCGGTTGAACTGCGTGAACTCGGTGGCGGCGATCACCCGCTTGCTGCGCGATGGCTTCGGCATCGGCGCGCTGCCGCCGGCGCTGGTGGACAGCGAGTTGAGCCGGGGTGAACTGGTGCTGCTGGAGGGGTTGCAGCCGCCACCGAGCCTGGAGCTGGTGGTGGCCTGGCAGACCGGGGTGGCGCTGGTGGATGAAGTGGTGGGGGTTTGCCGACAGGTGCTGGAACGCTATGCGCGGGATGTGGGGGGGCAGCGGATTGTGTTGATCTGAGGGCATTGCTCGCCTTTACCGGCCTCATCGCCGGCAAGCCGGCTCCCACAGGTACAGCGCAAGTCTTGAGAATGGCGCGGTCGGGGCGGGAGCCGGCTTGCCGGCGAAAGGGCCGCAGGGCGGCCCCCTGCAGTGTCAGCGCCAGCTCTCTTTGACCACCTTGCGCCGCCCACCCATGATCACCCAGCCAACCAGCAGCAACAGGCTCTCGACCACGAACGCCAGCACGAAGCCTGCGCCAATCCCCCAGCCGATCGCCTCGGGCACCAGCAGGATCTGGTAGCTGTAGCCCTTGAGCGTCTCTTCACGCAGCGCCGGCTCCGGCTGTACCAGCACATGCCAGGTGCGGCTCACCCACGAGCCTTGCAGCGCCTGCCACTCGTGCTCCAGTAGTTGGTTGCGGATCAACAGGCTTTCGATACTGTTGGCATCGCTGTTGAACACCGGGTCGTCGCTGCTGCGGTAATGCTGCACCAACGCCTGCAGGTCGCCGTTGAAGAAACGCTGGGCGGTCTGGCGGAAGCCGTCGAGCGCCTGGCGCGACTCCAGCAGGTGCGCCTCGACCCGCTGGCTGTAGTCCTTGACCAGCCCGGGCACCTGGATACCGGCCAGCAGGCCGAAGGTGAACAACAGCAAACGCAGGTAGCTTCTGAACATGGAGCGTCCTTAGCTCTGGCCGTGGGCGACGCACTCACCATGGCGCCACAGGCCCCATTGGCCCGGCTCGTAGCGGTTCCAGGTCTCGTTCTCGGTCAGGGCTTCGGTGGCGATCACCGTGACCACGTCGTTGGGGGTGGTTTGCGTATGGAAATCGACGATCAGGTCGACATCCTTCAAGCGTGCCGCACCGAACGGGGCGCGGCGGGTGATGTGCACCAGCTTGGTGGAGCAGAAGCAGAACAGCCAGTCGCCGTCGCTGAGCAGGCAGTTGAACACGCCCTTGCCACGGTATTCGGCGCAGGCTTCGACCAGCACCGGCAGCAGTTGCTCGATCTCTACCGGCTCGGGGAAGGCTTCGCGCACGCGGTTGAGCAGGTCGCAGAAGGCCGCTTCGCTGTCGGTGTCGCCAATCGGACGATAGAAGGTGCGTTGGCCGCTGAACTCACCCAGCTGGCCGTTGTGCGCGAAGCACCAGTTGCGACCCCACAGCTCGCGCACGAACGGGTGGGTGTTGGACAGGCAGACCCGGCCGACGTTGGCCTGGCGGATATGGCCGATGACCACTTCGCTCTTGATCGGGTAGCGCTGCACCAGGTTGGCCACCTCCGACTCGCAGCTCGCCGCCGGGTCCTGGAACAGGCGCAGGCCACGCCCTTCGTAGAAGCCGATGCCCCAGCCGTCGCGGTGCGGGCCGGTGCGGCCGCCGCGCTGCATCAGGCCGGTGAAACTGAAGACGATATCGGTAGGGACGTTGGCACTCATGCCCAGCAGTTCGCACATGCTCGCGGCTCCTGGCTTACAGACGGGGTTCTACGCGGCCCTGGCCCGGGCCGGAACGGCGCACGGGGGCAGGTGCCGGGGCATCGCGGTAGCGGTCGTTGCGGTCGGCGGCCACCGGGGCTTCGACCAGCGCTTCTTCATCTTCCTTGGCCTGGCGCTGGGCCGCGGCTTCACGCTGGGCACGGCGCTCGCCGGCGCGTTTTTCCAGCGGCCAGCGGATCAGCACAAACGCGATGTACAGGGCGAAGGCGATCATGCCGTACATGGCCAGGTCAGACGCGGCGCGCCAGGCGTTGTTGCCGACCTTGAAGGCCAGGTCCAGCGCGGTGATGGCGATGGCCGGGGCGAAGCTGTCCTTGACCGGGTCGACGATGGTCGGGCTGAACAGCAGCACGGCGACGATCACCCGCAGCGGCTCGCGCAGCCAGCGCCACATCCAGCCGGTGAGCTTGCAGGCCACCAGCAGGCAGCCCAGGGCGGCGACGGCGTAGAGGCCCCAGGCCAGCAGATAGTCGTGTTCGGTCATGGTGTTCGTGCATGCCAGGCAAAGAGACGCCTATGATAAACACTTTTACCGGCGCAGGCGCCCCCGACGGTGCAGTAAGCCTGTCAGGGCCTCTTCGCGGGCAAACCCGCTCCCACAGGTTTGGCGGCGCACCTGTGGGAGCGGGTTTACCCGCGAAGAGGCCAGTAGCCTCAATCACAGAGATCCCAGATGCCCAAAGCCCCTTGCCCCCCAATTGCCCACAAAGCCGAAGGCACCGACCCCTACGCCTGGCTGCAAGACCGCGACACCCCCGAGGTACTGGCCTACCTGAACGCGGAAAACGCTTATCAGGAGGCCTGCCTGGCCGACCAGGCGCCCCTGCGCGAACAGCTGTTCGAAGAGATCAAGGGCCGTATCCTCGAGACCGACCTGTCGCTGCCCTCGCCCTGGGGCCCCTACCTGTACTACACCCGCACCACCGCCGGCGACGAGTACCCGCGCCACTACCGCTGCCCGCGCCCGGCGGATGACAGCAACACGGTGGATGAACGCCGCGAAGAGCTGCTGCTCGACCCCAACGCCCTGGCCAACGGCGGCTTCCTGGCCCTCGGCGCGTTCAACGTCAGCCCCGACCAGCGCCTGCTGGCCTACAGCCTCGACACCAGCGGCGACGAAATCTACACCCTGTACGTCAAGGACCTGGCCAGCGGCGCGCTGACCACCCTGCCCTTCGAGGACTGCGACGGCAGCATGACCTGGGCCAACGACAGCCAGACACTGTTTTTCGCCGAACTGGACGACACCCACCGCCCCTGGCGCCTGCGCCGCCACACCTTGGGCGAGGCCGAGGCCACGACCGTGTTCGAAGAGCCCGACGGGCGCTTCTTCCTGCACTGCTACCGCGCCAGCTCCGAGCGCCAGTTGGTGCTGCTGCTCAACAGCAAGACCACCAGCGAGGCCTGGGTGCTGGACGCCGCCACGCCGCAGGCCACGTTCGCCTGCCTGGCACCACGGGTCGAAGGCCACGAGTACTTCCCCGACCACGGCCAGCTCGACGGCCAGTGGCGCTGGTTCATCCGCAGCAACCAGGACGGCATCAACTTCGCCCTGTACCACGCCCCGGCCGAACAGGTACCGACCCGCGCCGACTGGCAGCTGCTGGTGGCGCACCGCGACGACATCATGCTCGAAGGCGTGAGCCTCAACGCTTCGGCCCTGAGCCTGAGCCTGCGCGAAGGCGGCCTGCCGATCATCGAGGTGCGCCCGCAAGGGCTGCCGGCCTATCGCGTGGAGCTGCCGGACGCCGCCTACAGCCTGTACGTGCAGGACAGCCTGGAGTTCACCAGCACGCGCATCCGCTTGCGCTACGAGGCCCTCAACCGCCCGGCCCAGGTGCGCCAGCTGGCGCTGGCCACGGGCGAGCAGGCCGTGCTCAAGCAGACCCCGGTGCTGGGCGCATTCGATGCCGACGACTATGTCAGCCAGCGCCTGTGGGCAGTGGCCAAGGACGGCACGCGGGTGCCGATCAGCCTGGTGCGCCGGCGCGCCGACCTGGACAAGACCGTGCCGCTGTATCTGTACGGCTACGGCGCCTACGGCGAAAGCCTCGACCCGTGGTTCTCCCATGCCCGCCTGAGCCTGCTGGAGCGCGGCGTGGCCTTCGCCATCGCCCATGTGCGCGGCGGCGGCGAGCTGGGCGAAGCCTGGTACCGGGCCGGCAAGCAGGAACACAAGCACAACAGCTTCGACGACTTCATCGCCTGCGCCGAGCACTTGATCAGCGAGGGCGTCACCGCCCGTGATCGCCTGGCCATCAGCGGTGGCAGCGCCGGCGGCCTGCTGATGGGCGCGGTGCTCAACCTGCGCCCGGAACTGTTCCGTTGCGCCATCGCCGAAGTGCCGTTCGTCGACGTGCTCAACACCATGCTCGACCCGGAGCTGCCGCTGACCGTCACCGAATACGACGAGTGGGGCAACCCCGAGGAGCCCGAGGTCTATGAGCGGATCAAGGCCTACGCGCCTTACGAGAACGTCAAGGCCCGGGCCTACCCGGCCATGCTGGTGATTGCCGGCTACAACGACAGCCGCGTGCAGTACTGGGAAGCGGCCAAGTGGGTGGCGCGCCTGCGCACGCACAAGACCGACAGCAACCTGCTGTTGCTCAAGACCGAGATGGGCGCCGGCCATGGCGGCATGAGCGGGCGCTACCAGGGGCTGCGTGACGTGGCGCTGGAATATGCGTTCGTCTTCAATGAGCTGGGCGTGGTGTAAAACGCGTTTTTGGTTGTCATAGGGTTGGCAATGGCGAGGGCTCTGCCCTCGTTTCGCGGCACAAGGCCGCTCCTACAGGTAGAACGCAATCCCTCTGTAGGAGCGGCCTTGTGCCGCGAAAGGGCTGCGCAGCAGCCCCGGCGATCTCAAGTACAACCTCCGGTGAGAACAACAACACATGCCCGACCAATCCCACCTCAACGCCGAAATCCGCGACATGCTCATGGACTGCGGCCAGTTCGATACCCTGCAACCCGGCGACTACCTCACTGCCGCCGGCTATTTCAGCCTCACCACCATCACCGAAGGCCAGACCATTTTCAGCGAAGGCGATGCCGGCACCTTCATGTGCATCCTCCATCGCGGCGTGGTCTCGGTACGCAAGACCGACGCCACAGGCGTCTTGGTAGAAATCGCCACCCTGCGTAAAGGCCGTGCCTTCGGCGAGATGGCCGTGCTCGACGGTGAGCGGCGCTCGGCCACCTGCGTGGCGGCCAGCGACTGCCAACTGCTCACCCTGGGCAAGGACTCACTGGAAAAGATGCTGATGGACGCGCCGCGCATCGCCGCACGGATCATCCGCGCCCTGGCGGTGGCGTTGTCCAAGCGCTTGCGTATGCAGGACGGGCAAAGCCTGGCCCGCCAGGTCTAGTCGCCCTTGGCCGGGGCTTTCGGCGGGTCCTGGTTCAACCCGGGCAATGGCTGATCCTTCGGCGGCCCGGGCACCGGCATGGGCGGTAACAGCGGTGCACCGGGGCGGTTGGCGCCGGCCTTGGGCGGCGTGCTCGGGGTGATCTGCGGATACGGCGTGGGGGTCGCGGTGCCGGGCGCACCGGGCGCAGGCGTGAGGGGGCCGGCCTGCTGGCCGGCGGCATCGGCCATGGGGGGGGCGGCGCTCAGCAGCGCGGCGAGGATCGCATGCAACATCTGCCACCTCCTGTCGGGAACCCTCCTACAGGCTAGGCCGATCCCTGCGTTTTTGCCTGTCCGCTGACGCCACAGGCGCGCTAGACTCAACGCCATAACCGTCATCCGCCTGATCAGAAAAAAAGGTAACACCATGAGCTCCACCTCCGCTGCCACCGCCCGCCTCGACCGCATCCTCGCCGACGCCAAGCGCGACAAGGAAATGGGCTACCGCGACAAGGCGCTGAAGATGTACCCCCACGTGTGCGGCCGCTGCACCCGTGAGTTTTCCGGCAAGCGCCTGTCCGAACTGACCGTGCACCACCGCGACCACAACCACGACAACAACCCCCAGGACGGCTCGAACTGGGAACTGCTGTGCCTGTACTGCCACGACAACGAGCACTCGCGCTACACCGACCAGCAGTATTTCAGCGAAGGCTCGCTGAGCTCGCCGAAAACCGCCGTGGCCACCCATAACCCGTTCGCCGGGCTGGCCAGCCTGCTGAAGAAAGACTGAACGTCGATTCCCGCCCCCACCGCGTCGGCGAGCCCGTATAATCGCGCTCTTTTTTGCGAAGGGCCCGACTCGTGGCGAACAAACGGTACAGCTGCATCGGCCTGTTCAACCCCAAATCCGCCGAGAACGTCGGTTCGGTGATGCGTGCGGCAGGCTGTTACGGGGTCAACTCGGTGTTCTACACCGGCAAGCGCTACGAGCGTGCCCGTGACTTCGTCACCGACACCAAGCGCGTGCACTACGACATTCCGCTGATCGGCATCGACGACCTGCAGCGCATCATCCCGCTGGGCTGCACGCCGGTGGCGGTGGAACTGGTGGACGGTGCCAGGCCGCTGCCGGAGTACACCCACCCGGATCGGGCGATCTACATCTTCGGGCCTGAGGATGGCTCGCTGAGCGAGGATGTGCGGGGCTGGTGCGAAGAGACTATCTATATCCCGACCCAGGGCTGCATGAACCTGGCGGCGACGGTCAATGTGGTGCTGTATGACCGCATGGCCAAGGGCTTGAATACCCGGTCGGGGCCGAAGTTCAAGTAAGCAGGTCTGGCCTCATCGCCGGCAAGCCGGCTCCCACAGGGTTTGCGTGGACCTTGTGGGAGCTGGCTTGCCAGCGATGAGGCCAGTGGCGGTGCCGAACTCCGTCAGAACAGCACCGGTGTTGCTCGCCTTACGAAGCGTTGATCCAGATGGTCTTCAGCTCCGTGTACTGATCATGGGCCCAGATCGACTTGTCGCGCCCGCCAAATCCGGACTCTTTGTAGCCCCCGAACGGCGTGGTGACATCACCCTCGCCGAAGCAGTTCACCGTCACCACACCGGCACGGATCTCCCGTGACAGGCGCAGCGCGTTGCGCAGGCTGCCGGTGTAGGCCGAAGCGGCCAGGCCGTAGACGGTGTCGTTGGCCAGTTCGATGGCTTCGTCGAGGGTCTCGAAGCTGGTCACGCTCAGCACCGGGCCGAAGATCTCTTCGACGAACAGTTTGTTGTCACGGCTGACGTTGTCGACGATGGTCGGCTGCACGCGCAGCCCTTCTTCGGTCTTGCCGCCCTGTACCACGTCGAGCTTGTGCTCGACGGCGTAGTCCAGGTACGACTTGACCTTCTCGAAGTGCGCCTTGCTGACCATAGCGCCCAGGCGGTTGTCCGGGTCCAGCGGGTCACCCAGCTTCCAGTCCTTCAAGTGCTTGCCGATCAGGCCAAGAAGCTCGTCCTTGACGTCCTTGTGGACGATCAGGCGCGAGGACGCCGAGCAGTTCTCGCCCATGTTCCAGAACGCACCGGCAGTGACGAACTGCGCCACTTCGTCAAGGTCTTCGCAGTCGTTCATGACCACCGCCGGGTTCTTGCCACCCAGCTCCAGGACGATGCGCTTGAGGTTGGACTCGGCGGCATATTTGAGGAACAGCCGCCCGGTGTCGGTGGACCCGGTGAAGCTGACCATCGGGATGTCCATGTGCCGGCCAATGGCCTCGCCCACTTCGCGGCCACCGCCAGGCACCAGGTTGAACACGCCCGCCGGAATACCGGCCTGGTGGGCCAGCTCGGCCACGCGCAAGGCACTGAGGGTGGTTTCCTTGGCCGGCTTGACCACGATCGAGCAACCGGCGGCCAGCGACGGGGCGATCTTCCAGGCCAGCATCAGCAGCGGGAAGTTCCACGGCAGCACCAGGCCGACCACGCCGATGGCTTCGCGCACGACCATGGTCACGGCAGCGTTGCCGGTCGGGGCGGTGGCGTCGTAGATCTTGTCGATCAGCTCGGCATGCCAGCGGAGGGTGTGAATGGTTTCCGGCACGTCGACGTTCTGGCACTCGCTGACCGGCTTGCCACTGTCCAGGGCTTCCAGCACCGCCAGCTCATGGGCGTGGTCTTCGAGCAGTTGGGCGAACTTCTGCAGCACGTGCTTGCGGTCGTTCGGCTGCATCTTCGACCAGGTGCCCGCTTCGAACACGCGCTTGGCGGCGGCCACGGCCAGGTCCACATCCTGCACGTCGCAAGCGGCGACTTCGGCCAGTTGCTGGCCGGTGGCCGGGTTGGTGGTGACGAAGGTGCGGCCCGAGATGGCATCGCGGAATTCACCGTCGATGAACGCCTTGGTGCGCAGTTGCAGGTCGGCGGCGATGGCCGCGTATTGATCCTTGCTCAGCAGGTCAGCCATTTCAGGCACCTCCGGTGATCTGGGCGATGTTGCGCTTGAGTTCGGTGACCACCCGCGCCAGCTCTGCTTTCTCGGCAGCGTCCAGGTCGTACAGCGGCTTGCGCACGCCGCCGGTCTTCAGGCCGTTGAGGGCGACGCCGTTCTTGATCGCCTGGACGAACTTGCCGCCTTCGAGGAAGTCCATCAGCGGCATCATGGCGCCCATGATGCGGCGGCCTTTGTCGAAGTCTTTTTCGATTACGCAGGCCTCGTACAGGGCCACGTGCTCACGCGGGATGAAGTTGGAGCCGGCGCAGACCCAGCTCTTGGCGCCCCAGGCGAAGAACTCCAGGGCCTGGTCGTCCCAGCCGCACGACAGCTGGATGTTCGGGCGCTGGATGGCCAGGCGGTGCAGCTGGGCCATGTCGCCGGAGCTTTCCTTGATGGCGACGATGTTCTTCACATCGGCCACGGCGTCGAAGAATTCCTCGCCCATGCTCACGCTCATGCGGCCCGGGTAGTTGTAGAGCATGATCGGAAGACCGGCGGCGGCGTCGACCGCTTTGACGTGCAGGGCGATTTCCTGCTGGGTCGGCAGCGCATACGGCGGGGTGCCCACCAGCAGCGCATCGGCCTTGATCTCTTTGGCGTGGCTGGCGAAGGCCACCGCGTCTTCGGTACGAATGCCACCGGTGCCGACGATCAGCGGCAGGCGGCCATTGAGCACGTCCTTGGCCTGGGCGGCCAGCTCGACGCGCTCCTGGGTGGTGTGGGCGTAGTACTCGCCGGTGGAGCCGCCGATGATCACGCCGTGGATCTTCGACTCGACCAGGTACTCCAGCACATCGGCAAAGGCTGCCTTGTCGATCGAGCCGTCGGCGGCCAGGGGGGTGATTGCCGGGGTATAGATGCCTTCGAATTTCACGATGAGGTTCTCCAGTGAACGCAAGGTTTCAGGCCGCGCCGGTCACACCCGACGCGGTGTGACGAATCAAGCCAGCGACGCTGCCTGCTGCAGGTTCAGCGAGCGGGTTTCCGGGGCCAGGGCGTACGACACCACCAGCCCGATCAGGGTGACGGCGGCCGCGGCATACATGGTGAAGGCGATGCCGTGGCTATCCAGCACCATGGGCACCAGCCAGGTGCCGACCGCCGCGCCGACGCGCGACAGCGAGGTACCGACGCCCACGGCATTGGCACGGATTTCGGTGGGGAACAGCTCGTTGGGGTAAACCAGCTGCAGCACCTGGGCGCCGCCGATGAACAAGGCATAGGCGCCGAACAGGCCGAGGATCAGCAGCTCGGAGCCGGCGTGGAACACCCCCAGCCCCAGCAGGGCCAGGCCCGACCAGAAGAAGCTGTGGATCAGCATGTTGCGCCGGCCCATGCTGTTGATCAGGCGCGTGGCGATGATGCAGCCGACCACGAACAGCAAGGTGATCGCCACCGAGCCGAACGAAGCCCAGTCACCCTTGAGGTTGAGCGCGCCCAGCACCTTGGGGGCGAAGGCGTACACGGCGAACACCGGGATCACCGAGCAGGACCAGAACACCGCGACGAACATCATGCGTTTGCCATAGCCCGAGTGCAGCAGGCTGAGGAACGACAGCTTCTTCTGCTCCGGCTCCTCGGGCAGGTTGCGCAGCGAGAAACCATTGCCGTAGACGCCCTTGATCACAGCTTCGGCTTCGCTGGCGCGGCCCTTGCTGAGCAGCCAGCGTGGCGACTCGGGCGTGCCCAGGCGGATCAGGAACAGGATGGCACCGATCAATGCGGGGCTGGCCAGTACCAGACGCCAGGCATCATCGCCGCCGTGGCGCAGCAACAGGTCGCCGAGGATGTAGGCAGCGGCGGCACCGGCGAACCAGAGGATGGTCAGGGTGGCGAGGCGCGGGCCGCGGTTCTTCTTGGGCAGGAATTCCACCAGCAGCGAAGTGGCCACCGGGTATTCGATGCCGACCGCAATGCCCACCGCGAAGCGCAGCAGGAACAGCACCACCCCTGACTCGACCCAGTACTGGCTGACCGAGGCGAGAATGAACAATACCGGGCCGACGAAGAACACACGCTTGCGGCCGAAGCGGTCGGTCAGCCAACCGCCGAGGAAACCGCCGAAGAAGATCCCGATCAGTGCCGAGGCGGCGATCATGCCTTGCCAGAAACTGCTCAGGGCCAGGCCGGCGGCCATCTGCACCATGGCCACGCCGATGATGCTCAGTACATAGCCGTCGACGAACGAGCCGCCGCCCGAACGCACGGTGAGCCATTGGTGAAAGCGATTAAGCGGTACATCTTCGATAGATACATTGTTAGTTGTCATTATTTTCTCCTGCCACCATCAAACGCACCCTGAATTCCGCCCGAGCGAACCCGCGCCACTGAAATAAACTTCAGCACCGTGAACCCGAAGTTGCACTTCGGGGGGAAAACAGCACGCAATAGAAACCGCAGGCCGGGTATCGAGACCCAGCGAATAAACCGTCAGTTACAACGCTTTAATTCAATTCAACTTTCTTGCCCGGCCCGGTACTGGCCCCACTTCAGGTTGAGGTTCAAGCCCAGCGACACCAGGGCCGCCGGCGGGTTGGCGCAAGGCCCTGGGGCATTGCGGACAAAGTCGATCAGCTCGTTCTTTTCGCCCGCCAGCCAGTCGGCCAGCAACTTGCCGGTGGCCGTGCCGCGGGTCACGCCCAGGCCGTTGCAGCACAGCGCGCCGTATACATTGGGCGCCAGCTCGCCGAAGTAACCCATGTGGTTGCGCGACATCGCCAGTGCGCCACCCCAGGTGTATTCGAACGGCATGCCGGAGAGCATCGGGAAACGCCGCTCGAAAGAATCGCGATGGCGCAGGGCGAAGCGCTCCAGGTACTTGCCGTTGGCCCGGCCATCGGGGTTGAAGCTGAAGCTGTTGCGGATCAGCAGGCGGTTGTCCGGGGTGCGGCGCACCGTGGTACCGAAGGGGTCGGCGGGGATCACGCCCCAGTAGGGTTTGCCGCCCAGGCGCGCCTGTTCTTCGGCCGTCATCGGCCGAGTCAGGCTGGCATAGGTGAACACCGGCAGCATGCGGCCCTTGAGGAAGCCGAAGCTCATACCGAAGGCGTTGGTGGTCAGCACCAGCTTGTCGGTGGTGATCGAGCCGTTGGCGTGGCGCAGCACGGTCTTGTTGCCGTACTCGACTTCGGTGATCGGCGTGCGCTCGTACAGGGTGACGTTGGCCGGCAGGTTGTCGGCCAGGCCCTTGACCAGCGCCGACGGCTGGATCAACGAGGTGCCCGGGGTGAACAGCGCCTTGCGATAGAAGTGGGTGCCGATGTGCTCGGGCAGCTCGCTGGCCTCGATCATCTGGTATGGCTGGTCGAGCTTGTCAAGGCCACGGCGGTAGGCCTCGAGCACGGCGATGCCGCGAGGCTCGACGGCAGCCTGGTACTTGCCGCAGTGCTTCATCTGGCAATCGATCTGGTAGCGCTCCACCAGTTCCTTGAGATACGACTGACCACTGAGGTTGAGCTTGAGCGTCGTGCGGGCCACGCCGATGTCGCCGATGTAGTCGTCGGCGCCGATGTCGTGGGGCAGGTCGATGGCGAACCCGGCGTTACGCCCGGACGAGCCGAAACCAACCTCCTGAGCTTCCAGCAGCACGATCTGCTCGTCGGGAAAGTTCAGCGCCAGCTGGCGTGCCGCGGCAAGGCCGGTGAAACCGGCACCGACCACAACCCAGCGCGCCGTGCTGTGGCCGCTGTGCGGCGCCTTGATGCGCCGCCCTTTGCTCAGGTGATACCAACCGCACGTACTGTCGTCGGCGGGCAACGAGGTGATCTTTGTCATGTCAGGAACCAGATGTTGTTTTTAGCTTCTGTTCCTCATCACGCCCGCCCTTCCCGGCCTCCAGCCGGGTGGTGGGGTGGCGGTGAGTTTCACGTCAAGGCCAGTGCCACTTCCATTCCCTGGGGCGCCGCGTATTCGGCCATGCGGCGACGGGACAGCTCGAAGTGCTCGCGCACCAGCTGCCCGGCGGTTTCTGGATCGCGGCGTTCGATCGCCTCGATCATCTGATCGTGTTGGGTGCAGGCCAGCTCGAGGTCGCGCTGCATGTCAACGGTGGTCGGGTGGCGGTAGAAGATCTTGCCCAGGCGGGTGTGGTCGATCAGCAACCGGCGCAGGCTCGGCATCAGGTAGTCGTTGTGCGCCATCTTGCCGATTTCCAGGTGGAAGGCATCGTTGTAGAGCACGCGGTTTTCCACGTCCTGGGTTTCGATGGCCTGGCGGAACTGGGCCTGGATCGCCTTCAGCCCCTCGATTTCCTGCGCGGTGGCATGGGTTGCCGCCAGCTGCGTGGTGGCGATGTAGATCAGTGGCGCGGCCATGAAGAAGCTGTGCAGCGAGTCGTGGTTCATCGCTGCCACACGCGGTGCGCGGTTGGCTTCCAGCTCGAGGTAGCCCTCGGCTGCCATCTGGCGCAGCAGTTCGCGCACCGGAGGCCGCGACAGGCCGAACTCTTCGCACATCGCCAGTTCATCGACCACCGCGCCAGGCGCCAACTCCATGCTGAGGATGCGTCGGCGCAGGGCGTCGGCGAGGACGCCCTTGCGGTCGAGCGGCACATCGCCAGTGGTGGGTTGGACATCGACGTTGGCTTTCATGGAGGCCTTTTTGCTTGTCATAGGTCTGTGTCTACAATTTGTATAATGACTATAGGGTAGCGTTAGACAATGTGTCTACAGCTTTTTCGATGAGCGGTTGAAGTGTCGGAAACACCTGTTGCGCGCTTTGGGTATTTGACCACATCCGCTGTTTACCCGCGCTGGAACGGGCCTGAGGGCAGACGCTTATCCATTGGCGACAGAATCATGCCCGGCAACGACGGTTTTGCGCGCTGTGTTCGCCCGCCCTCCCGCACGCAACCCCATGAAACGCATGGGTCGCTGAGTATTCTTGCTGAATTTTTTAAGTATACATAAAGAATACAATGCGATTGACCGCCCTCCGATCCCGTGCGAGTCTGCTGCAAAACAGCCATCACTCCGGGTGTCAGCGCAGCGGGGGTCTTCATGAGAAGCGGCAAGAACGATCTGTACGAGGATCTGAAAAACCAGATCCTGACCATGGAGCTGGACCCCGACCAGGTGCTCGACGAACTGGGCCTGAGCGAGCGCTACGGCCTGTCGCGAACCCCGGTCCGCGAGGTGTTCCGCCGCCTGGCCGGCGAAGGCTACCTCGACATCCAGGAAAACCGTGGCGCCCGGGTGGCGCCGATGAACCACTCGACCCTGCGCAACTTCTTCCTGGTCGCGCCCATGGTCTATGCCGCCATCGGCCGCCTGGCGGTGCACAACTACAAGCCGGGCCAGCTGCGCGACCTGCGCGCCACCCAGGAGCGCTTCCGCCTTGCCAGCGCCGAGCACGACGCCCGCACCATGGTGGTGGCCAATAACCGCTTCCACGAAATCATGGGCCAGATGTCGGGCAACCCCTACCTGGAACCCAGCCTCGGCCGCCTGCTGATCGACCACGCACGCATCGGCCACACCTTCTTCCGTCCGCGCAACAGCGAGATGGAGCGCCACCTGGCCCTGGCCGTGGAACACCACGACAGCTTCATCGAAGCCTTCGACCGGCATGACGAAGGCGCGGTGGTCGACCTGGTGTTCGAACACTGGGAGCTGTCGCGCTGCAACATGCAGCTGTACATCGCCCCGCAAGGGCTGGTCGACGACCTGGCCAGCGGCATCGGCGGCGGCTGAGCGCACCCCGGGCGGTGCCCGGTGAACAACGGACTTGGTAGTACGCACCCCTGGCGGGCTTCGGCCCGGCGGCGGACCTGCGCAGGTGAAATTCAACAACGACAACAACATGAAGGGCCCCCAAAGCCCACACGACACCTCGAAGGAGCAACACATGAACCGCATCCGCAAGGCGCTCTGCGCACTGACCATCGTTGGCCTCGGCCTGTGCCAGGCCCACGCCGAAGACAAGGTCATCAAGATGGGCACCCTGTCCTGGGAAGACCTCACGCCCATCAGCGGCATCACCAAGAAAGTCCTGGAAGACGCCGGCTACAAAGTCGAGGTGACCTCGTTCTCCGAATGGGGCATCGCCTACGCGGCACTGGGCAAGGGTGACGTGCAGATCCTCGCCTCGCAGATCGACTACGTGGCCCAGGACTACTGGAACAAGAACAAGAACCGCCTGGAGAAGATCTCGCCGGTGTCCCACGGCCTGTACCAGGCCATCGCCGTGCCCAAGTACGTGACCATCGACTCCATCGAGCAGCTCAATGAAAACGCCGACAAGTTCGGCAACAAGATCGTCGGCATCGAGCCCGGCTCGGGCCTGATGAACGAAGCCGCCAACGCGGTGAAGGCCTACGACCTCAAGCTCAACCTGCTCGAGGGCAGCACCGCGGCCATGACCGCCGCGCTCAAGTCGGCCGTTGACCGCAAGGAGTGGGTGGCCGTGACCCTGTGGGAGCCGTCCTGGATGGCGCAGAAGTACGACATCAAGTTCCTCAAGGACCCCAAAGGCGCCTTCGCCCCACCCCAGGGCTACTACTGGGTCGGCCAGAAAGGCTTCTCCGCCGCCAACCCTCAGGCCCGCGAAGTGATCGCCAGCGTCTATGTGCCCCTGGCCGACATCACCGCCATCAACGGTGAGGTGAAAGATGGCAAGACCATGGACGACGCGGTCAAGGACTGGGCCGACAAGCACGCCGACCTGCTCAAGCGCTGGGAAAACATCAAAAAATACTGATTAACGCCACACCTTTTCGCCACTGCCGAACTTGACACAAGAACACACCAGAAGACTCTGGTTCGGGTGCACCTATGAATACTGAACATGCTGTTGAAACACTGGTCGATTGCCGCGGCGTCTGGAAGATCTTCGGCGACCGCGCGCCGGCCGCCCTGCAGGCCTACCGCGAGTGCGGCCTGAGCAAGACCCAGATCCTCCAGGAATACGGCTGCGTGGTGGGCGTCTCGGACGTCAGCCTGCAGGTCCGCCGTGGCGAGATCTTCTGCATCATGGGCCTGTCCGGCAGTGGCAAGTCCACGCTGATCCGCCTGCTCAACCGGCTCATCACCCCCACCAGCGGCGAAGTGCTGGTCAAGGGCCGGGATATCGCCAAGCTCGATGCCGCCGCCCTGCGCGACGTGCGCGCCAAGCACATCGGCATGGTGTTCCAGAGCGTCGCCCTGCTGCCGCACCGCACGGTGCTGGAGAACGCCGCCTTCGGCCTTGAAGTGCAAGGCGTGAACAAGGCCGAGCGCCACGAGGTGGCTGGCCGCGCCCTGGCCAAGGTGGGCCTGAGCGACTGGGCCAACCGCTACCCGGCAGAGCTGTCCGGTGGCATGCAACAGCGCGTCGGCCTGGCCCGGGCCATCGCCTCGGACCCGGAAGTGATCCTCATGGACGAGCCGTTCAGCGCCCTCGACCCGCTGATCCGCCGCCAGTTGCAGGACGAGTTCCGCCAACTGACCAAGTCGCTGGGCAAGTCGGCGGTGTTCATCACCCATGACCTTGAGGAAGCGATCCGCATTGGCGACCGCATCGCCATCATGAAAGACGGGGTGATCATCCAGGAAGGCACCGCCGAGGACATCGTGCTCAGCCCCGCCGACGACTACGTGGCCGAGTTCGTCGCCGGCATCTCGCGCCTGCACCTGGTCAAGGCCCATTCGATCATGCAGCCGCCGCCCCGTGGCGAGAGCCTCGAACACCTGGAATGCGCCAGCCCCGACAGCGACCTGGACACCCTGATCAACCTGCTGATCCGCTCGGGGCACGATGCCGTGGGCATCCGCGACAACGGCGCGCTGGTGGGTGTGATCAGCCAGCGCGCCCTGTTGCGCGCGGTGCAGGGCGTAGCGCCGGAAACGCCGCTGCATGCGGTACCCACCTCGCGGGAGGGCTCGGCATGAACCCCGCCGACTTTGCCGCTGCCTTCGACGAAACCGTCGACAACGGCCTGATGTGGCTGTCGGACAACGCCTCGCAGCTGTTCGACGCGGTCAACGACGTGCTCAAGGCGCTGTACGAGGCGGTGCTGGCCGTGACCACCCTGGCGCCGTTCTACGTGGTCGCCGTGCTGTTCGCCCTGCTGGCCTGGCGCCTGGCCGGGCGGCGCTTTGCCCTCGGCACCCTGGCCGCGCTGCTGTTGTGCGCGGTGATGGGGCTGTGGCCGCAGACCATGAGCACCCTGGCGCTGGTGGTGACCGCCACCAGCCTGGCGCTGCTGGTGGGCATCCCCTGCGGCGTGGCCGCCGGCCTGTCACCCACCCTGTACCGCATCAGCGAACCGGTGATGGACCTGATCCAGACCCTGCCGCCGTACATCTACCTGCTGCCGGCCATCGCCCTGCTCGGCTATGGCGCCGGCACCGCGCTGGTGGCCACCTTCATCGTCGCCGTGCCGCCGGTGGTGCGCCTGACCGCCTTGGGCATCCGCATGACGCCCAAGGTGTTCATCGAGCTGGGCCACGCCAGCGGCACCACCGGCTGGCAGCAGTTCGTCAAGATCCGCCTGCCGTTCGCCCTGCCGAGCATCATGACCGGCATCAACCAGAGCCTGATGATGGCCTTCGGCATGGTGGTGATCGCCGGCATCGTCGGCTCCGGCGGCTTGGGCGAGGTGATCTACACCGCCATCCGCACCCTGGACATCGCCCGTTCGATCAACGCCGCCATCGCCATCGTGGTGCTGACCCTGATCCTCGACCGCCTCGCCCAGAGCGGCACCCGCCAGGAGACCGGCCATGACACTCACTGAGCTTAAGTTTTCCCCCGGCGCCTACCTGGCCCCCGTCTTCGACTGGCTCAATGCCAACCTGCACGGCCTGTTCGTCGCCATCAGCCACTTCGTCGAAGCGGTGCTCGGTGCCATCGAGGCAGCCCTGCTGCTGCCCCCGGCCTGGGCACTGATCGCCGTGGTGTGCGGGCTCACCGCGCTGTTCATCAGCCTGCGCAACGCGCTGCTGGCCGGCGTGCTGCTGGGCTTCTGCTGGGGCAGCGGCTTCTGGACCGCGTCGATGCAGACCATCGCCCTGGTGTCGGTGGCGGTGCTGATCGCCGTGGCCATCGCCTTCCCGCTGGGCATCCTGGCGGCGCGGGTCAAGCGCTTCGACAACGCCATCGGCCCGCTGCTGAACATCATGCAGACCGTGCCGCCGTGGGTGTACCTGATCCCGGCGGTGATCATCTTCAGCCTGGGCAAGGTGCCGGCGATCATCGCCACCATCATCTATGGCATCCCGCCGATGCTGCGCCTGACCAGCCTGGGTTTCCGCCAGGTGCCCAAGGACCTGCTCGAACTCGGCCAGGCCACTGGCGCCACACCCCGCATCATCCTGCTCAAGATCGAACTGCCCAGCGCCCTGCCCACCCTGCTGGTAGGCCTTAACCAGTGCATCCTGCTGTCGCTGGCCATGGTGGTGCTGGCCGGGCTGGTGGGTGCCGGTGGCCTGGGCGCGGAAGTGACCCGCGGCCTGACCCGCATGGAAATGGGCCTGGGCCTGCGCGCGGGGTTGGCGATCGTGGCCGTGGCGCTGCTGCTCGACCGCTTGTCCCGCGGCCTGCTGGAACGACGCCGGGGCGCCCTGCCCGCCCATTGAACCCACACGCGGCGGGCAACGGTGCCCGCCGTCTTTCAACCTGCCAGCAAGAGAAACACCCGTTGCTCCCGACACGACACTTCAGCAACGCCCTGCAAGGGCACAATTCACGGTTCACCAGCAACGCAGCACAGCCCACCGGCCACCAGGCCCGCGTGGGCTTTCTGCTGCTGGAGCACTTTTCCCTGCCCGCCTTCACCCAGGCCCTGGACACCCTGGTCACTGCCAACCTGATCCAGCCCGACGCCTGCGCCAGTACCACCTTCAGCCTCGATGGCCACTCGGTCACCAGCGACCTGGGCATCGTCATCTGCCCCGCCGGTGCCATGGCCCACAGTCTTGAACAGCCGCTTGACCTGTTCGTGGTGTGTGGCGGGCTGCGCACCGCGCTGGCGGCGTCGGCGGAGCTGGCCGGGCTGCTGCAGGCCCTGGCACGCAAAGGTGTGGCCCTGGCCGGGCTGTGGAATGGCGCCTGGTTCCTCGGCCAGGCCGGGCTGCTCGACGGCCACCGCTGCGCCGTGCACCCGGAGCATCGCGGCGCGGTGGCCGAGATTGCCCGGCACAGCCAGGTCTCGAGCGACAGTTTTGTGGTTGACCGCGACCGCCTCAGCGCCGCCAGCCCCAGCGGTGCATTCGGCATGGTGCAGGAATGGCTCGGCCGCCTGCGCGGCAGCGAGCTGGCAGAAGGGATCGGCGCGATCCTGGCGTTCGAGGCGTCACGCTACAAGCGCGCCACGCCAGCGCCGCAGACCAACATCAGCGAGCCCCTGCGCGAGGCGATCAACCTGATGAGCGCGAACCTCGAGGAGCCGCTGAGCCAGGACCAGCTGGCCGACTATGTAGGCCGCTCCAAGCGCCAGATCGGGCGTTTGTTCCAACACCAGTTGGGCACCACGCCGGTGCGCTATTACCTGGAGCTGCGGATTACCGAAAGCCGGCGGCTGCTGCAGTATTCCGACCTGCCGATCCTGGACGTGGCGGTGGCCTGCGGGTTTGTCTCGGCCAGCCATTTCAGCAAGTGCTATGCGTCGTTCTTCGGCTACAGCCCGTCGCGGGAGAAGCGGTTTGGTTGTGTAAAGGCGCCTAAACGCGACGGGGCTTGAACTTCTGTCTGCCTGATATGGCCTCATCGCTGGCAAGCCAGCTCCCACAGGATAAGCGCACGCGGTCGAGGTGGGAGCCGGCTTGCCGGCGATGAGGCCAATGCTGTCTCAGGCCGTACGCTCGACCAGTGCCGCCCCATGCCGCCGCTGATTGACCACCCCGATCAGCAGAATCACCACCGCCAAGCCAAGGGTCAACGACACCTCCAACCGATGCTGCGGCATCACGAACATCACCCCCAACGCAAACACGATGAAGCCGATCACCGCCCAGGTCAGCCAGGGGTACAGCCACATCTTGAAGGCGATTTCCTGGTTCTGCCGCTCAAGGATCGCGCGCATGCGCAACTGCGAAAACGCAATCGCCAGGTACACCAGCAGCGCGATGGAGCCCGAACTGGCCAACAGAAAGCCAAACACCTCGGACGGCGCGAAGTAATTGACCACGGTGGTGAGCATGCCGATCAGCGTACTGCCGATCACCGCCGCGCGCGGCACCCCGACCTTGGACGTACGGCCAATGGCCGCCGGTGCGTCACCGCGTTTGGCCAGCGAGAACAGCATGCGCGAGGAAATGTAGATCGACGAGTTCAGGCAGCTGGCCACCGCCACCAGTACCACCATGTCCACCAGCAGCTTGGCGTAGGGGATCTGCATGACCTCCAGCGCCCGCTGGTACGAGCCCTGCACCGGCAGCAGCGGGTCGTTCCACGGCACCACCGAGATGATCACGAAGATCGACAGCAGGTAGAACACGCTGATGCGCCAGATCACCGAACGGGTGGCCTTGGCAATGTTGCGCGCCGGGTCCGAGGACTCGGAAGCGGCGATGGTCACCGCCTCCGTGCCCAGGTAGCTGAACATGGTGGTGAGCAAGGCGCCGATGATCGCCGTCCAGCCGTTGGGCATGAAGCCGCCGTGCTCGTTCATCAGCCGCGTCAGGCCACTGACCTCGCGCGCGGGCAAGGCCCCGGCCAGGGCAAACGCGCCGAGGGCGATGAAGGCAACGATGGCGATCACCTTGAGCATGGCGAACCAGAACTCGAACTCGCCGTACTTGGCCACGCTGAACAGGTTGGTGAAGGTCAGCAGCACCGTCATCGCCAGGGCGAAGAACCAGGGTTCGATGTGTGGGAACCAGTTGTTGAGCACCACCCCGGCGGCGATGGCCTCGATGGGGATCACCAGCACCCAGAACCACCAGTACAACCAGCCGATGGTAAAGCCCGCCCAGCGGCCGATGGCGCGGTCGGCGTAGGTGGAGAACGAGCCGGTGTCGGGGCTGGCCACGGCCATCTCGCCGAGCATGCGCATCACCAGCACCACCAGGGTGCCGGCCAGGGCGTAGGCGACGATGGCCGCCGGGCCCGCCGCGGCGATGGCATGCCCGGAGCCGACGAACAGCCCGGCGCCGATCACCCCGGCGATCGACAGCATGGTTACGTGCCTGGGTTTGAAACCTTGCGCCAGCTGGCCGCCGGCATGTCCCGCGCTTGGATTGGTCATCCTGATCCCTTCTTGGAGTTGTTATGGGAGCGCGCCAGGCCGGGTTGGACGGGCTTGGCGCCAATCCAAGCTAAGCGAGCGCCAGCGGGGCGGATTGCCCAAGACGGACCTGCACTTGGCCAGGGAGGTCATGCCAGAGCGGTTGTGTGCAGAGATCGAAGGGAGGGACGGAGTTGGCGGCGCTCAACGCAGGTGCCGAGATGGCGACGCGGGGCCTGGCACGGTTTGCCTGTCAGGGCCTCATCGCCGGCAAGCCGGCTCCCACAGGGTCAGCGCACGCGGTCGGTGTGGGAGCTGGCTTGCCAGCGATTAGGCCGGCACAGGCGATAAAAGTAATCGGATCTAGCGCACCAGTTTGCTCTGCAACACCTCGGACTGGCGCCCGAGCACGTTCTCGCTGATCTGCACGAACTCTTCGGTGCTCACGCTGGACAGGCGCATCAGCGCCCGCGCCACATCGTCCAGCGAGCGCTTGTCGTGGTTATGCAGGCGGATCTCGCGGTCCAGCGCCTGCAGCAGCAACACCCCTCGGGCGACCTGCCCGGCGTCGGCCTTGGCGCCCTTGAGCTGGGTCACCTTGGCGCCCTGCTTATGCAGACGCGCCTGCAGCGCCTCATAACGGTCATCGCTGATCCCGCCGGCCCGGCGCAGCAGTTCGGTGGCGTAGTAGTCGGTGAGGCTCTCGCCAAGCCAGTCGCTGCCGTCGCGGTCGTTGATCTGCGCGAACAGCTGCACCACCTCGCGCAGCAGCGGGCTGGCGCCGCTGTCATTGATCAGCGGGCCGCCGCTGTACAGGTACAGCGAGTTGTGCCCGGCCAGGGCACCGCGCCACATGCCGTCCCGGGCGCCGACCAGCAGCAGCTTGGGTGGGTTGCGCGGGAACACCGCCTGCAGTTGCGGCCAGACGAAGGTCAGCAGGGTCAGCGTATCCATGCGGCGCATGCCCTGCCCCTGCGGCGCGGCCACGGTGACCTCGGTCTCGCCCAGGCGCGCACGGCGGCTGCCGAGGTTGCCGGCGAGCATCCAGCCGGTGGGGCGGTCGAACAGCCGCGAAACATCGTCGATACGGAATTTCTGCCGGCCGATGCGCGGCCAGGCGGTTTCCACGCTTTTCCAGCCCGCGGGCAATTCGAAGGTCAGGCGTGCCACCAGCTCGGTACCGTCCTGCTGGTCGAGGCGCGCCGGCGGCACCAGTTGCTCGCCGCGCAGCAGGGCCCACTGCGCGGTGACACGGGCCTCATGGCTGGCGCCAGGCTGCGCATGGTCGAGCAGTACCCGGTAGCTGAGGCTGGTCTTGCCCGGGGCCGGGCGCCACACACCGCGGCCACCCTGGGCCTGCCACTGGCCGTCGGCGAGGAAGTCGCTGTAGGTGCCGCCCTGGCCCAGGTCGAAGTCCAGGCTGCGCACCACGCTGCCGTCGGCCAGGGTCAGGCGCACTTCGGCCTGGCCGCTTTGCGGCAGCAGGCGCACCTGGTAATCGAGGTCGACTTTCTTCGCCAGTACCTGGGAACTGGCCAGCAGGCCAAGCAGCAGCAACAGCGGGCGACGCATACAGAAAACTCCTTGTTCCCCAGAGGCGAAAGCCCGGGCGATTCAACCAGCGCGGAAAATCAGGTGATCTTCCCAGTCGTCTTCATCCACATCGTTTTCACTGAGCATGCGTCCGGACCGGGAAATGCGCTGCTCGTGGACTTGCTCGCGGTCGCCGCTGACCAGGTGATGCCAGGCCGGCAGGTCCTTGCCCTCGCTGACCAGGCGATAACCGCAGGTGGGCGGCAGCCACTTGAACTGGTCGGCCTTGCCCGGGGTGAGCTGGATGCAGTCGGGCACCTGGGCGAAGCGGTTGGGGTAGTCGCTGCACTGGCAGGTGGTGAGGTCGAGCAGCTTGCAGGCGATGCTCGTGTAATAGACGCTGTTGTCTTCTTCGTCCTCGAGCTTCTGCAGGCAGCACAGGCCGCAGCCGTCGCACAGCGACTCCCACTCGCGCGGGTCGAGTTCTTCGAGGGTCTTGCGCCGCCAGAAGGGCGCGGTGTCGGCGATCATCACACGTATTCCTGCAATCAACTTGAATCCGCGGCGCGCGGCGGCGCCAGTCTAGAGGCTGTCCGGCGGCAACGCCAGACCGCTTGTCAGTGCTTGCCGGACGCAGTAGCGTGCGGTCTTTACCCCGCCCACTGCAGGAGCAGCCATGAGCGCCACCCCTCGTATCGCCGACTACGCCATCAACGAGCAGTTCATCAACCGCTGGTCGCCACGCGCCTTCACCGCCGAGCCGATCAGCCAGGAGACCCTGCTGAGCTTCCTCGAAGCCGCGCGCTGGGCGCCGTCGGCCTACAACTCGCAGCCTTGGCGCTTCCTTTATGCGCGCCGCGACACGCCGAGCTGGGAGCGCTACCTGGGCATCCTCAACGAGTTCAACCGCAGCTGGGCGCAGCAGGCTTCGGCGCTGGTGCTGGTGATTTCCAAGACCACCTTCGCCGCACCGGGCTCGGATGAAGAAAAGCCGGCGCTGTGGCACACCTTCGACACCGGTTCCGCCTGGGGCCACCTGGCGCTGCAGGCCAGCATCAGCGGCTGGCACACCCATGGCATGGCCGGTTTCGACCAGGACCTGGCCCGCCGCGAGCTGAAGATCCCCGAGGGCTACGCACTGCATGCGATGGTGGCGATCGGCAAACTGGGCGACAAGGCGACCCTGGCCGAGGGCCTGCAGGCCCGCGAAGTGCCGAGCCCGCGCCGGCCGCTGAGCGAGCTGGCGGCTGAGGGTGAGTTCAGTCTTTAAGCGGTAGGTTGCCTGCCCTGGCCCCATCGCTGGCAAGCCAGCTCCCACAACGGCAAACGTGACCCTGCGGGAGCCGGCTTGCCGGCGATAGGGCCTCAATCAGTACCCGCGGGCGAAATCCACTTCGCCGCGCAACCCCTGCCCTGCCTCATACGCCCGCATATTCTCGACGAACAGACGCACCATCGCCGGCGGCGAGGTCGGCGCCGAGCTGTGCCCGGTCAGCAGCAGCCCCCAGGCCGTCCAGAACGGGTGCCGTTGAGGCAACGGCTCCTGTCGGCAGACATCGATCACCGCACCGGCCAGATAGCCTTCCTTGAGTGCCTCGACCAGGTCCGCGTCGACCACCGCCGCGCCACGCCCGGCATTGATGAACAATGCGCTGGGCTGGAAGCGCTTGAACAGCGCCGTATCGTAGAGGTCATGGGTGGCCGGGGTATCGGGCAGCAGGTTGAGCACGTAGTCGGCCTGCCCGACCATGCGTGGCAACTGGTCGAGCCCGACCACCTCGACGAACGGCGCCTGCTCACGGGCGCTGCTGGCCACGCCGTACAGGGTCACGCCAAAGGGCACGAGGAACTCGGCGACCCGCTGGCCGATGTCGCCCGTGCCGACGATCAATACCCGGCGCCCTTCCAGGCTGCGCCCGGGGCGGTCGTCCCAGCGCCGCTCGACCTGGCTGACCAGGCGCGACAACACTTCGCGCTCGTGCACCAGCATGTAGGTGAGCATGTACTCGGCCATCACCTGGCCGAAGATGCCCACTGCCCGGGTCAGGCGGTAGTCACGCGGCAGCGCATCGGCCAGCAGCGGAGTGATGCCGGCCCAGGTCGATTGCATCCACTCAGGTTTATGGCCCTGGCGCAGCAGGCTGGCCAGCAGGTCCGGCTGGCCCAGCCACACCGGGCATTCGGCGGCGAAGCGCGCCAGTTCGGCGGAGTCGCCGCTGGTCAGCACTTCCAGGTCCGGTGCCGCCTCACCGAGCAGGCGGGCGTAGTTGGCATGATCCTGTTCAGCGATCAGTACGCGCATGTGAAACACAACCTTGGCAAACAACGAAAACGGCCCGCCAGGCGGGCCGCAGCTATGAGGGTGACCGTGGCCGAATCAGACCGGGTCGTTGCGGCGCAACAACTCTTCGGGCAGGTGCTCGATGTACTCGTCGTCCGGCGGCGGCATCTGCAGGTGGTAACCCTGGCTGTCGAGGTTCTCCAGCACTTTCACGATGTCCTCGCGGGCCAGCTTGCGCTCCGGGGTCAGCACCAGGTCGAAGGCGTGCATCGGGGTGCCGAAGATTGGCAACAGGCCTTCCGGCATGCGCTCCAGGCCGTCGGCCTTGAGCACATAGAGGTACATGCCGTTCTTGCGTGGGCTCTTGTAGATCGAGCAGATACGTTTCATTTAGCGTCTCCGGCGCCTGCCAGGTCGTCCAGCAGGGCCTGGCCCATACGCTCGCGACGCCAGCCGCGCAGCGAATCGGGCAGTTGATAGGGGCCGTCGGGGTAGCCGCTCTTGAGCAGGGCTTCGAGGGTCTTCTTGCGCAGCATCAGCTCCGGGGCGATCTGCAGGCGCTCGCCTTCGGCCTGGCCGATGGCGCGCAGGCGCTTGAGGATGCCGGCGGCCTCGATCGGCAGCGGCTCAGGCAAGCGCTGCGGCCACTGTTCGGCGGGAAGGCCGGCGGCGCGCTTGATCAGCTGGATGAGGAACTCGCCGTCCTGGCGGATGGTACGCGGGTGCATCTCTTCGATCTTGCCCAAGGCCTGCAGGCTGCTGGGCTGGCCCTTGGCCATGGGCCACAACGAGTGTTCCTTGAGGATACGGTTGCGCGGCACGTCGCGGCTGCGGGCCTCGCGCTCGCGCCAGGCGCACAGCTCGCGCAGCACAGCCAACTGCTGAGGGCCCAGCTTCCAGGCCAGCTTGACGTCGCGGTACAGGGTTTCGGGCTCGACTTCGCGGCGCAGCGCAGCCACCAGCTCGGCGCCGTCGTCGAGCACCCAGGCGTACTTGTCGTCGGAGAGTTTCGGGCGCAGCACGCTGAACAGCTCGGCCAGGTGCACGGCATCCTCGGCGGCGTAGCTCACCTGGGTATCGGACAGCGGGCGCTGCAGCCAGTCGGAGCGGGTCTCGCCCTTGGGCAGTTCAAGCCCGAGGACTTCCTGCACCAGGCGCGAATAGCCCATGGAGAAGCCGATGTTCAGGTAGCCGGCGGCCAGCTGGGTGTCGAACAGCGGCTGCGGCAGCTTGCCGGTCAGGCGCAGCAGCACTTCGAGGTCTTCGCTGCAGGCGTGCAGCACCTTGACCACGGCCGTGTCGTCGAGCAGTTCGCCCAACGGCTGCCAGTCCTTGATCAGCAAAGGGTCGATGAGGTAGGCGTGCTCGCCGACGCCCACCTGGATCAGGCCGGCTTTCGGGTAGAAGGTGTCGACCCGCATGAATTCGGTGTCGAGCGCTACGAAGGGCAGTTCGCGCCAGCTTTGGCAGTGTTCGGCCAGGGTCTGGTCGTCACGGATCCAGTGAATTTCGATGGCCACGAGGCTCTCCCACTAACATTGGCGCGCAGTATATACGGCGCGGCCCCTGGGGGTGAAACCTCGCGCCATCCATGGTGCCGGGCGGTCGCCCGGAACAGTGACCGGACTTCATCATCGCGAGCTTGCTCCGCGATGGCATAAACACCGTGGTTCAGCGCCCTGCCGCCATCCACGGCCGGCAGCTGGCGAACATGTCCAGCGATTGCTGGTAGACCTGGGTGCGCACCTGCAACAGGCCGAGCATCGAGTGGAACAGGTTGTCCTGGGACAGCGGCGCGTCGCGCAGCTTGGCCAGACAGTCGGTGTCCAGGCCGAAGTCCTGCTGGTAGCTGTCGGAGAACCAGGTCAGCAGCGGCACGTGCTTCTGCTGGTCCGGCGCCATCACATAGGGGGTGCCGTGCAGGTAGAGGTTGTATTCACCCAATGACTCGCCGTGGTCGGACAGGTAGATCATCGCCGTGTCGACCTTGTCCTGCTTGCTGCGCAGGGTGTCGATCAGCGAGGCGAGCACCTTGTCGGTGTAGGCCAGGGTATTGTCATAACCATTGACGATTTCCTGCTGGCTGCACTGGTTCAGCGCATTGCTGCGGCACACCGGGGTAAACGGCTCGCTGCCCGTCGGGTAACGCTTGAAGTACTCGGGGCCGTGGCTGCCCATCTGGTGCAGCACCAGCACGGTGTCCTGGTCGAGGTTGTCGATCAGCTCGCCCAGGCCCTGCAGGAGGATCTCGTCGTGGCACTCGCCGTTGGCGCACAGGGCCGGGTCGGTGAGGTTGCTCACGTCGACGAACTGCACGCGGTCGCAGGTGCCCTTGCAGCCGGACTGGTTGTCACGCCATTGCACGGTGAGGCCTGCGCGCTGGAGGATGTCGAGCAGGCCTTCGCGGTTCTTGGCCACGCGGGCGTCATAGTCCTTGCGGGTCATGCCGGAGAACATGCACGGCACCGACACGGCGGTTTCGGTACCGCACGAGTGCACATCGGTAAAGCTCAGCAGGCCCTGCTGTCTGGCCAGGTTCGGCGTAGTGTCGCGGGCATAGCCCAGCAGGCCGAAGTTCTCGGCGCGGGCACTTTCCCCCACCACCAGCACGGTCAGCGACTTGCGCTCATGGTGCTGCCAGGCGGCATCGCGACGGGCATCCGTGCCGTAGGGCTGGAAGGGACGAGCCGCAGTACCGATTTTTTCGCTGACATAACCGATGGACGCACCGACGATATTGCTCGGGGTAAGCATCAGGCGCAGTTCGTGGTGGTTGCGAAACAGCGACGAAAGCCCTTGGTAGTTGACCAGTGCCACCGAGCCCAGCGCTGCCACACAAGCACCCGTCACCACCAACTTGCCCAGCACTTCGCGATACCAGGGGCGATAGGCGATTCTTGCCTTCCACACCAACAACGACGGCAGCACACCGAGCAGCACGATATACAGCGCAAACTTGATCGACAGCAGGTCACGCACTTCCGCCACGTTGGTTTCCGCCACATTGCGGAACATGCCGGTATCGATCAGCACGCCATATTGATTCATGAAGTACGCAACACCCGCGCCACTCATGAACAACAGGATCAATATCGGTTTCAACACATACTTGAATGCCAGCAAGGTCAATATCAGGTTGAAGGCGAACAACATCAGCACGGCGAACGCCAGGCCCAGCCACAACCCCACCATGCCGGGCGGCACGATGGTTTGCAGGTGTTGCCAAAGGAAGGTGTTCAAGCCGATCAACAGGTAAAGGCTGGCCAGCAGCGTGACCCATTCAGTCCGCAGGGATTTGACGTTGAGCATGGCATTCGCAGGTAGAGTTCATGAGCGGCCAGGGTGCCCGGACGGGCACCTTGGGAAGTTGGCCGAACTCTAAGAAGGCTAGCATCAATTTTTTGTGAAAAACTTGGTAACAATTGGTCGGGACGCGACTTTCATCAATTAAACAAGTTTCATTCAGCCTTTATTCAGCCGGCAGGCGCAGCTTGGCGTAAGGCTCTCGGTCGATGTCCAGCACCTCCACGCACAGCTGGATGTCCAATCCGGCCTGGGCAGGGATCGCGTCCTGCAGCACCGCCAACAGGCTGTTCGACAACTGCTGCTTCACCTGCTCGGAACGCCCGCTGAGGATCGCCAGGCGGACATGGGCGAAGGCTCGCTCGCCCGGTGCCGTGCCCACCCGGTACCTGGCGAAGGCCTGGGCGCGGCTCTTGATGTCGGCTTCGTCGGCGAACTGGCCGCTGCCTACCAGGGCGTGGTTCAGGCGCAACAGCAGCACATCGACGTTGAGTTCACGCAGGTTGTCGCTGTATTCCAGGTTCAGGTGAGGCATGGCGCAGGTTCCGGTCACGGGAAAAGATCTGACAGACTACTCCAGTCCCCCAGTAGGGCAAAGGCGACTATCCTCATGGTTCAGGCCCGTTCGCCAACCCTGAAAGAGGTGAAGAAATGCCAGTTCCGCACGATTTGCTCGCAGACCTGCACGTTAGCGCCGACCAATTCCAGGCCCTGATCGACAAGAACCAGGACCTGCACAAGCTGCACAAGGACTACAACGCCAAGGACAAGGAAGTGCTGGCTGCCGAAGCCAACGGCACCGCCGATGACAAGGTCAACCTGCTGCGCAAGGAGCGGCTGCTGATCAAGGACAAGATCGAACGGATCATCCATCCGCCCAAGTCCTAAATCGCATTCCATCGGGGCCGCTGCGCGGCCCCAAAATCTCAAGCCTGAGCCGAAGCCTGCAGCGCCACATCCAGATCCTCGATCAGATCGCGATAATCCTCGATCCCCATCGACAACCGCACCAGGTTCTCGCTGATCCCCATCACGCCCTTCTGCTCCGGGCTCAGCGAGTTGTGCGACATGCTCCAGGAATGGTTGATCATGCTCTCCACCCCGCCCAGCGAATCGGCCAGGACGAAGATCTGCAGCGCCTCGACCAGGCGATTGACCGCGGCCCGGTCACCCTTGATGCGAATCGCCACCACGGCCCCGCCGGTGCGCATCTGGCGCTTGCACAGCTCATGCTGCGGGTGGCTCTCCAACCCCGGGTAGTACACCTGCTCGACCTGCGGATGGCCTTCCAGGTACTGCGCCACGCGCAGGGCGTTTGCGCTCTGGCGCTCCATGCGCACGTCGAGGGTCTTCAGCCCGCGCAGCGCCAGGTAGCAGTCGAACGGCCCCTGGATCGCGCCCACCGCCATGCTGATCTTGCGCAGGCGCCCCAGCAGCGCGTCGTTGGCCGCCACCACCACGCCGCCGGTGAGGTCGGAGTGGCCGCCGATGTACTTGCTCGCCGAGTGCATCACCAGGTCCACGCCCAGGGTGATCGGCTGCTGGTTCCACGGCGAACAGAAGGTGTTGTCGATGCAGGTCATGATGCCGCGGGCACGGGCCAGGTCGCAGACCGCCTTGATATCCACCAGGTGCAGCAGCGGGTTGGTCGGCGACTCGATCCAGATCAGTTGCGTGTCCGGGCGGATCGCCGCGGCCACGGCTTCCACGTCGTTGAGGTCGACGTAGGTGGTGGTCAGGCCCGAGGTGCGCCCGCGGTAGTCTTCCAGCAGGCGGAAGGTGCCGCCGTAGACACCGTTCATCACCACCACATGGGCGTCCTTGGACAGCAGTTCGAGCACCGTGGCCGTAGCGCTGACGCCAGAAGCACAGGCCACCGCGCCGACACCTTCCTCAAGGGCCGCCACGCAGGTCTCATAGGCATGCCGGGTGGGGTTGCTGACGCGGCTGTAGGCGTATTCAGGGTTATCGTCCAGGCCACGCTTGATGAACGAGCTGGAGGTGACGATGGCCGGGAAGATGGCGTTGTCGGCAACGCTGGACTGCTCGCCGGCGTGGATGGTGCGGGTGGCGAAATTGCGCGGCTTTTCGGACATGGTCGGGTCCATTGACTAGGGGTGGAAAAGCGCAACTATCTCATATCCGCCACCGACCGGCGCCAGCCAGAACATTATTACCTTATGCGAGCCTTGCCGATTCCAAGCTGCACCGCCAACGGCTAATCTCGGGAAACTTTTTCTCGCCTGGAGCCCAAGAGTGGCATGGACAGTTTCGACCAGCACATCCTCACCCTGCTCCAGCGCGACGCCTCGATTTCGCTCAAGGACCTGGCCGAAGCGGTCAACCTGACCACCACCCCCTGCTGGAAGCGGGTCAAGCGCCTGGAGGACGAAGGTTATATCCGCGGCCGGGTTGCCCTGCTCGACCCCGAACGCCTGGGCCTGGGCCTGACGGTGTTCGTCCAGCTCAAGACCCAGCGCCACGACAGCGCCTGGCTGGCGCAATTCGCCGCCACGGTGACGGCGTTCGAGGAGGTGATGGAGGTGTACCGCATGTCCGGTGACTGGGACTACATGCTGCGGGTGGTGGTGGCTGACATAAAGGCCTACGACTCCTTCTACAAGAAGCTGATCACCAGCACCGACGGGTTGTCGAACATCACCTCGAGCTTTGCCATGGAGCAGATGAAGTACACCACGGCGTATCCGGTGAGCCGCTGATTCCGCTGCCTGCAGGCCCGGCCTCATCGCCGGCAAGCCGGCTCCCACAGGGATAATGCGAACCCACTGTGGGAGCCGGCTTGCCGGCGATGAGGCCCTGACCGGCAACCGATCAGTCAGCCACTGCCGCGATCCGGTTCCCCGCGCTGGCCTTCTGCAGCTTGATCGCCACGAACTTCGAGGTCGGCGTGTAAGTCCCCTCGCCATAACTCTCCAACGGCACCAACGGGTTGGTCTCCGGGTAGTACGCCGCCGCCTGCCCCTCGGGCACGTCATAGGCCACCAGGCGGAACCCCGACACCCGCCGCTCGCGGCCATCCGCCCACAGCGACACCAGGTCCACCTGCTCGCCCGGCTCGAAGCCCAGGCGGCGGATGTCGGCTTCGTTGACGAACACCACTTCGCGCAGGCCGAACACCCCGCGGTAGCGGTCATCCAGCCCGTACAGGGTGGTGTTGTACTGATCGTGCGAGCGCAGGGTCTGCAGGATCAGGTCGGGCTTGTCGCCACGGGCCAGCACCTGGTCGTTGACCAGTTGCTCGGGCAATGCGCTCGGGGTGAAGCGCGCCTTGCCGGTGGCAGTGCGGAAACTGCGATCAGCGGCATTGTTGCCCAGATGGAAACCGCCCGGATGCTGCAATCGCTCGTTGAAGCCGGCAAAGCCCGGGATCACATCGGCAATCATGCTGCGGATACGGCTGTAGTCGGCAATTGCATACATCCAGTCGATCGGTGTGTTGCCCAGGGTGGCCTTGGCCATGCCGGCAACGATCGCCGGCTCCGAGCGCAGGTGCGGCGAACGCGGCTTCAGCTGGCCATGGGAGATGTGCACCATGCTGAAGGTGTCTTCGACCGTCACCCCCTGCGGGCCCTCGCTCTGGATATCGATCTCGGTACGGCCCAGGCACGGCAGGATCAGCGCGTCGCGCCCGGTCACCAGGTGCGAGCGGTTGAGCTTGGTGGAGATCTGCACGGTCAGCGCGCAGTTGCGCAGGGCCGCGTGGGTGCGGGGCGTGTCCGGGGTGGCCTGGGCGAAATTGCCGCCCAGGGCGATGAACACCTTGGCCTGCCCCTCCTCCATGGCCTTGATCGCCAGCACGGCGTTGTGGCCATGGGCGCGCGGCACCTGGAACTGGAAGCGCTTTTCCAGGGCGTCGAGCAGTTGCGCCCTGGGTTTCTCGTCGATACCCATGGTGCGGTCGCCCTGCACGTTGCTGTGGCCACGCACCGGCGACAGGCCGGCACCGGGCTTGCCGACGTTGCCGCGCAGCAGTTGCAGGTTGACGATTTCCTGCACGGTGGCCACCGAATGGCGGTGCTGGGTCACGCCCATGGCCCAGCACATGATCACCCGTTCGGCCTTGCGGTACATGCGCGCGGCCAGCTCGATCTCGGCCTTGGTCAGGCCGGACTGCTCGACGATATGGTCCCAGGGCGTGGCCTCGACCACGGCCAGGTAATCCTCGACGCCACTGGTGTGCTCGGCGATGAAGGCATGGTCGAACACCGGCGGCTCATGGTTGAGCTGCGCTTCGCGCTCCCACTGCAGCAGGTACTTGGCGATGCCACGCATGGCCGCCATGTCGCCGCCCAGCGCCGGGCGGAAATACGCGGTACTGGTGGATTCGGAGCCGTTGCTGAGCATCTCCAGCGGGTGCTGCGGGTGCTGGAAACGTTCCAGCCCGCGCTCCTTGAGCGGGTTGAAGCACACCACCTGGGCGCCGCGCTTGACCGCCTCGCGCAGCGGTTCGAGCATGCGCGGGTGGTTGGTGCCGGGGTTCTGGCCGATGACGAAGATCGCGTCGGCCAGCTCCAGGTCATGGAACACCACGGTGCCCTTGCCCACGCCGAGGGTTTGCGACATGCCCACGCCGCTGGCTTCGTGGCACATGTTCGAGCAGTCGGGGAAGTTGTTGGTGCCATAGGCGCGCACGAACAGCTGGTAGAGGAACGCTGCCTCGTTGCTGGCCCGGCCCGAGGTGTAGAACTCGGCCTGGTCGGGGGACTCAAGGCTGTTCAGGTGCTGGCCGATCAGGGCGAAGGCCTCGTCCCAGCTGGTTTCGACATAGTGGTCGGTGGCCGCGTCATAGCGCATCGGGTGGGTCAGCCGGCCCTGGTACTCGAGCCAGTAGTCGGTCTGCTCCAGCAGCGCGCTGACGCTGTACTTTGCAAAGAAAGCCGGATCCACCGAGCGACCAGTGGCCTCCCAGTTCACGGCCTTGGCGCCGTTCTCGCAGAACTTGACCATGTCGCTTTCCGGCGACTCGCCCCAGGCGCAACCGGGGCAGTCAAAGCCGCCGTTCTGGTTGGTCTTGAGCATGGCCCGCAGGTTCTTGAAGGCGTTCTCGCTGCCCAGCCAGCTCTTGGTCACGCTCTTGAGCGCGCCCCAGCCGGCGGCCGGCCCCTTGTAGTCCCTGATGTGTTCGTCCTGGCTCATGCGGTCAATCCTCACGCGGGCATGGTAAAGGTGCGGCGGATCGCGTTGCCCGCTGCTTTTTTCCAGCCTATGGAGGGTGGTGTGGGGCGTCCAATCGAAATGTCTGACGGGGTGATAGGCCGTGTCGATCATGGCTAAAACCAGGCCTGTACTGGCCTCTCGCGGGGCAAGCGCGCTCCCACGGGCTCGTTCGTCGCAGTCGTGATAGAGGCCATTGATCAAGCGGTCAGGGAAAGCAATTTGACGGGTCTGGTCCCAGGCGATAGCTTGGATTGCATAGCCCCAACCCTTTCGAGCGCCCACGTGGAACAGACCCCCCAGGCCCTGATCGACGGTTTCAACCGCAAGGTCGACTACCTGCGGATGTCGGTCACCGACCGCTGCGACTTCCGTTGCGTCTACTGCATGGCCGAAGACATGCAGTTTTTGCCGCGCCAGCAGATCCTCAGTCTCGAAGAGCTGTATCAGGTGGCCGAACGCTTCGTCGCCCTGGGCACCCGCAAGATCCGCCTGACCGGCGGTGAACCCCTGGTCCGCCAGGGCATCGTCGGGCTCTGCGAACGTATCGCCGCGCTGCCCGGCCTGCGTGAACTGTGCCTGACCAGCAATGGCTCGCAGCTCGGCCGCCTGGCCCAGCCGCTGTTCGATGCCGGCGTGTCACGCCTGAACATCAGCCTCGACAGCCTCGACCCCGAGCGCTTCCGCGCCCTGACCCGCACCGGTGACCTGGCGCAGGTGATCGCCGGCATCGATGCCGCGCGCGCCGCAGGCTTCCGCCGTACCAAGCTCAACGCCGTGGTGCTCAAGGGCCGCAACGACGACGAGATCGTCGACCTGGTGCGTTTCGCCATCGACCGCGAGCTGGACATCTCGTTCATCGAGGAAATGCCTCTGGGGGTGATCAGCGAACACCAGCGCGGCGAGTCCTACTGCTCCAGCGACGCTGTGCGCGAGCGCCTGGCCGGGCACTTCAGCCTGATCGAGTCGGCTGAATCCTCCCAAGGCCCGGCCCGCTACTGGCGCCTGGCCGAAGCACCGAACACCCGGGTCGGATTCATCTCGCCCCACAGCCACAACTTCTGCGCCACCTGCAACCGCGTGCGCCTGACCGTCGAAGGCCGCCTGCTGCTGTGCCTGGGCAACGAGCATTCGCTGGACCTCAAGCAGGTGCTGCGCCAGCACCCCGGCGACAGTGCCCGCCTGGACAACGCCATCCGCGAGGCCATGCAGCTCAAGCCCTGGCGCCACCACTTCGAAGTGGGTGGCGAGGTGCAGATCCTGCGTTTCATGAACATGACCGGCGGCTGAGCAGCCGCCTCGGGAACCCTCTTGATCGTCCATTCCCGCCCCGACCTGCTGCGCGTGCTGTTCACCCTCAAGGGCTCGATCGTCAAGCGCATCGCATTGCGCTGCCTGATGGTCACCCTGCTGGCCGCGTTCATCGTGCTGATCGAGCGGCACTACCCGGCGTTGTTCTACCCGGTCAGCGCCACCCCGTTCACCCTGCTCGGGCTGTCGCTGTCGATCTTCATGAGCTTTCGCAACAACGCCTGCTACGACCGCTGGTGGGAAGGCCGCAAGGCCTGGGGGCGGATGATCATCGAGGTGCGTTCGTTCGTGCGTGAAAGCGTGGTGATCGAGGATGCACAGCTGCGCTCGGCGATGTTGCGCAGTCTGTGCGGTTTTGCCCACGCCCTGAATGCCCGGTTGCGCAACGAGGACGAGCTGCGCGCCGCCCGCCCGTGGCTGGCGGAGCAGGCGCCGCTGACCCCGCACAATGTGTGCAACGGCATCCTGCAGGACATCGGTGCGCAATGTTCACGGCTTGCGCAGCAACAGGCGATCAGCGAGTTCCGTTACACCACCCTGGAACAGCGCCTGTCGGGACTTTCGGAAGTACAGGCCACCTGCGAGCGGATCAAGGGGACGCCGCTGCCGTTCCCCTACACCCTGCTGCTGCACCGCACCATCTACATCTTCTGCCTGCTGCTGCCGTTCGCCCTGGCCGAGCCGCTGGGCTGGCTGGCGCCGCTGTTCACCACCATCGTCAGCTACACCTTCTTCGGCCTGGATGCCATTGGCAACGAGCTGGAAGACCCGTTCGGGCGCGATGAGAACGACCTGCCGACCGATGCGCTGGTGCGCACCCTCGAACGGGATGTGCTGGCGGCGTTGGGGCATGAGCCACTGCCGCCGGTGTTGCTTCCGGTTGATCACGTGCTGAGTTGAAGATTGGCGCTCTTCTGAACCGGCCCTTTCGCGGGCAAGCCCGCTCCCACAGGGTCACCAGTGTCCTCAGATTCCAGGTCATCCTGTGGGAGCCTACAGGGTCACTTGTGTCCTCAGGTTCCAGGTCATCCTGTGGGAGCCCACAGGGTCACCTGTGTCTTCAGGCTCAAAGTCATCCTGTGGGAGCCCACAGGGTCACCTGTGTCTTCAGGCTCAAGGTAATCCTGTGGGAGCGGGCTTGCCCGCGAAGAGGCCGGTGCAGGCAACCCTTAACCGCGGCTCTCGCACAGCCCGATCGGCTTCAGGTGCGCCACGAAATTGCACGGCCGGTGCCGGGCATCCAACTGCTCGGCCAGGATCCCCTCCCACGCCGTACGGCACGCCCCGGTCGACCCCGGCAGGCAGCACACCAGGGTGCCGTTGGCCAGCCCGGCCAGCGCCCGGCTCTGCACGGTCGAGGTGCCGATATCGAGGATCGACAGCGCGCGGAACAACTCGCCAAAACCATCGATGCGCTTGTCCAGCAGGCACTCAACCGCTTCAGGGGTACTGTCGCGGCCGGTAAAGCCCGTGCCGCCGGTGATCAGCACTACCTGCACCTGCTCGTCGGCAATCCAGGTGGCAACCTGGGCGCGGATCTTGTACAGGTCGTCCTTGAGCAGCTCACGGGCGATCAGCCGATGGCCGACCTCCACCGCACGGCTGGCCAGCAGCTCGCCGGAGGTATCGTTGGCGTAGCTGCGGGTATCGCTGACAGTCAGTACGGCGATGTTCAGTGGCACGAACACCGCATCCGGTTTAACACTCATCAGTTTGTGCTCCGTGATTGGCCTCGCGGCCACGTTAGGGGCAAGCCTCGTACCGCGTCCAATCGATAGGGCGAACCAGCCGATCAAGGGCCTCTATCAACCGGTCACCATTAAAGATTGGCCAGCCCCCGCGGAGTTGGTTAAGGTCGCCGAACCCGCCACCCCGCTCGCCAGGCCGCACCATGGACATCAAGCAGCTCAAGTTCCTCATCGCCCTCGACCAGACCCGCCACTTCGGCCAGGCCGCGGCGCTGTGCCATATCACCCAGCCGACCCTGTCGATGCGCCTGCGCAACCTGGAGGACGAGCTGGACCTGGTGCTGGTCAAGCGCGGCCAGCGCTTCGAGGGTTTCACCGAGGCTGGCGAGCGTATCCTGGCCTGGGCCCGCACCCTGCTGGCCGCCCACGACGGCCTGCAGGCCGAGGCCGCCAGTTGCCGTGGCCAGGTGGTTGGCAGCCTGCGCCTGGGCACCGTGCCGCTGGCCAGCTTCAACCCCATGCAGCTGCTGCTGCCGCTGCGCGAAAAATACCCCGAGCTGAGCTTCCAGCTGTCGTCGTTGAGCTCCGAGCAGATCATCGACGGCCTGTCGCGCAACCAGCTGGACCTGGGCATCTGCTACCTCGACCAGGTCAACGCCAGCTTCTTCGAAGTGATCGAGCTGAGCACCACCACCATGGGCCTGCTGCACGACACCCGGCACTTCCAGTTCGACGCCGACACGCTGCGTTGGGACCAACTCGGCGAGATCCCGCTTGGCCTGCTGAGCAAGGGTATGCACTACCGCCAGTCACTTGACCTGAGTTTTCGCAGCCGTGGCCTTGAACCCAACTCAGTGTTGGAAAGCGACTCGACCTTCCAGCTGATCCAGGCCATCAACGTCGGGGTGTGCTGCGCAATCATGCCGCTGGATTGCGGCCTGGAAGAGCTGAGCACGCACCTGCGGATCATCCCGGTGGCCGACGCCAGCATCCACAGCCCGGTGGGCCTGCTGCTGCGCCGCAGCGAGCCACGCTCGGCGATTGCCGAGCAGTGTTTCATCGAGGCCAAGGCGCTGTTTCAGCCTTCCTGAGCCGTTGCCTGGCGATACTGACGTGGCGTGAACCCGGTCAGTTGCCGGAACTGGCGGCTGAACGCGCTGTGGTCGGTGTAGCCGCAGCGCAGGGCGACCTCGGTGATCGGCAGGTCCGAATGGAGCAACTGGTGGGCGTGCTCCAGGCGGGCCTTGTGGATCATCTGCCGCGGGGTCAGGTGGAACACCCGTTTGCAGTAGCGCTCCAGCTGCGCCACTGAAATCCCGGCGATACGGGTCAGCTCGCCCATGCTGATCGGCTGGTGGAAATGCGCGCGGATATGCGCGTCCACCGCGGCCAGACGCTGGTAGGCGGGGTGAGTGTCGGCGGCGGATTGCAGGTCCACCGAAATCCCTACCAGGCCGATGATCCTGCCGGCGGGATCGTAGAGCGGGCGCTTGTGGGTCAGGCACCAGCCCGGTTCGCGGCTGCCGTACAGGTGCAGCTCCAGCTGGTCCTCCAGCACCAACCCTTGCTCCAGCACACGGCGGTCCTGCTCGGTGTAGCCGGGGCCGAGCCGGGCCGGGAACACTTCGGCGCTGGTCTTGCCCAGCAGAGGCTGCAGCTGCTTCAGGCCACAGCGTTGCACCAACGTGCGGTTGGCCAGCACGTAACGGGCCTGCTCGTCCTTGATGAAGATCGCCGCGTTGGCGATGACGTCGAGCATCGGCAGCAGCCAGACCACGCCAGTGAGCAGCGCCTCCAGGGATTCGGGGCGGTGCTGGTCCAGCTGCTGGTACAGGGCGGTCAGTGGGCTCTTGGTCATCGGCTTGCATCTCAAGTGGCTGTTACGGCCCTTTCGCGGGCAAGCCCGCTCCCACAGGGACGGCGCTGAGTTCGGAGTTGGCGCAGGGCCTGTGGGAGCGGGCTTGCCCGCGAAAGGGCCGGCGGCGCCACTGCCTATCTGAAGCCCGCACCGGGCATGCCCCGCAGACTATTCAGCGGGCACCACAAGGCGCCAGCGTTTTTTGCAACTGTGCCGATTTCGTCATCCCCCTTGCCGAAAACCATCAAGAACCCCCGCCCCGATCGGTCCACTCTATGCCCCACGCAAGCCGCCCATGACCTACAAGAACGCGGCCCGCAAAGCCGCATCGTGACATCAGACCTGCCTATCCAAAACTTACAAAAAGGCGACCCCATGTCAGGCAAATTCAAGAAACAGCTGTCATTGCTGGACCTCACCTTCATCGGCCTCGGCGCCATCTTCGGCTCCGGCTGGCTGTTCGCTGCCAGCCACGTGTCGGCCATCGCCGGCCCGGCCGGGATCCTCTCCTGGTTCCTCGGCGGTTTCGCCGTACTGCTGCTGGGCATCGTCTACTGCGAGCTCGGCGCTGCGCTGCCGCGTGCCGGTGGCGTGGTGCGCTACCCGGTGTATTCCCACGGCCCGCTGCTGGGCTACCTGATGGGTTTCATTACCCTGATTGCCTTCTCAAGCCTGATCGCCATCGAAGTGGTCGCCTCGCGCCAGTACGCCGCGGCCTGGTTCCCCAGCCTGACCAAGGCCGGCTCCAGCGACCCGACGGTGCTTGGCTGGCTGGTGCAGTTCGCCTTGCTCGGGCTGTTCTTCGCCCTCAACTACCGCAGCGTGAAGACCTTCGCCAAGGCCAACAACCTGGTCAGCGTGTTCAAGTTCATCGTGCCGTTGCTGGTGATCGGCGTGCTGTTCACCTTCTTCAAGCCGGAAAACTTCGCGGTGCAGGGCTTCGCCCCGTTCGGCATGTCCGGCGTGGAAATGGCCGTGTCGGCCGGCGGCATCATCTTCGCCTACCTGGGCCTGACCCCGATCATCTCGGTGGCCAGCGAGGTGAAGAACCCGCAACGCACCATCCCCATCGCGCTGATCCTCTCGGTACTGCTGTCCACCGCGATCTACGCCCTGCTGCAACTGGCCTTCCTCGGCAGCGTGCCCACCGAAATGCTGGCCAATGGATGGGCCGGGGTGACCAAGGAACTGGCCCTGCCCTACCGTGACATCGCCCTGGCCCTGGGCGTCGGCTGGCTGGCCTACCTGGTGGTGGCCGATGCGGTGGTCTCGCCCAGCGGCTGCGGCAACATCTACATGAACGCCACCCCGCGGGTGATCTATGGCTGGGCGCAGACCGGCACCTTCTTCAAGTACTTCACCCGCATCGACGAGCAGTCCGGCATCCCACGCCCGGCACTGTGGCTGACCTTCGCCCTGTCGGTGTTCTGGACCCTGCCGTTCCCGTCGTGGGAAGCGCTGATCAACGTGGTCTCGGCCGCCCTGGTACTGAGCTACGCCGTGGCACCGGTGACCGTCGCCGCCCTGCGCCGCACGGCCCCGGACATGCCGCGCCCGTTCCGGGTCAAGGGCATGGGGGTGCTCGGCCCGCTGTCGTTCATCATCGCCGCGCTGATCGTCTACTGGTCGGGCTGGAACACCGTGTCGTGGCTGCTGGCCCTGCAGATCGTGATGTTCGTGCTGTACCTGCTGTGCCGCCGCTTCGTGCCCACCGAGCATCTTTCCATTGGCCAGCAAGTGCGCTCGTCGGCCTGGCTGATCGGTTTTTACGCCGTAACCATCCTGCTGTCCTGGCTGGGCAGCTTTGGCGGCCTGGGGGTGATCGGGCATCCGTTCGACACGGCGGTCGTGGCTGCCGCGGCGCTGGGTATCTATTACTGGGGCGCAGCGACCGGCGTGCCGGCACACCTGGTGCGGCTGGAAGGTGACGATGAGAGCGAAGCCAGCCATGAGCCCCAGGTTGGTCATCGTCCGGCTGCACTGGCGCCGTGAGGGCTACTGGCCCTATCGCCGGCAAGCCGGCTCCCACAGGTGTGGCATAGGCCGCCGGGGCAGCTCGGTCCCTGTGGGAGCCGGCTTGCCGGCGATGAGGCCCGCACCAACAGCACAAAACTTCGCTTATCGGAAAACGGACAAACCCATGAAACAGATCCACGTCATCGACTCCCACACCGGCGGCGAACCGACCCGCCTGGTGATGAAAGGCTTCCCGCAGCTGACCGGCCGCAGCATGGCCGAGCAGCGCGACGAACTGCGTGAACTGCACGACCACTGGCGCCGCGCCTGCCTGCTGGAGCCACGCGGCAACGATGTGCTGGTGGGTGCGCTGTACTGCCCGCCCGTCTCAAGCGACGCCACCTGCGGGGTGATCTTCTTCAATAACGCCGGCTACCTGAACATGTGCGGCCACGGCACCATCGGCCTGGTCGCCTCCCTGCAGCACCTGGGGCTGATCGCACCGGGCGTGCACAAGATCGACACCCCGGTCGGCCAGGTCAGCGCCACCCTGCATGAGGACGGCGCGGTCACCGTCGGCAACGTGCCGGCCTGGCGCTACCGCCAGCAGGTGGCGGTCGAGGTGCCGGGTTTCGGCCGCGTGCAGGGCGACATTGCCTGGGGCGGCAACTGGTTCTTCCTGGTATCCGAACACGGCCAGCGCATCGCGCTGGACAACGTCGAGGCCCTGACCGACTACACCTGGAAAATGCTCAAGGCCCTGGAAACCCAGGGCATCACCGGCGAGCACGGCGCACCGATCGACCATATCGAGCTGTTCGCCGACGACGCCCACGCCGACAGCCGCAACTTCGTGATGTGCCCGGGCAAGGCCTATGACCGCTCGCCCTGCGGCACCGGCACCAGCGCCAAGCTGGCGTGCCTGGCCGCCGACGGCAAGCTCGCCGAAGGCCAGACCTGGGTGCAGGCGAGCATCACCGGCAGCCAGTTCCAGGGCCGCTTCGAGCGCGAGGGCGAGCGTATCCGCCCGTTCATCACCGGCCGCGCCCACATGACCGCCGACAGCACCCTCTTGATCGACGAACAAGACCCGTTTGCCTGGGGCATCTGACCCCGCTTTCTTCCCAACGAACACTGCAAGGAGTGACAACAATGACTGACAACATCTTCACCGGTTGCATGCCCGCCCTGATGACCCCGTGCACCGCACAGCGCACGCCCGACTTCGATGCCCTGGTGCGCAAGGGCCGCGAACTGATCGAGGCTGGGATGAGCGCAGTGGTGTACTGCGGCTCGATGGGCGACTGGCCGCTGCTGACCGAGGCCGAGCGCCAGGAAGGCGTGGCGCGCCTGGTGGCCGCCGGCATCCCGACCATCGTTGGAACCGGCGCGGTGAACACCCGTGAGGCGGTGGCCCATGCCGCCCACGCGGCCAAGGTCGGTGCCGCCGGGTTGATGGTCATCCCCCGCGTGCTGTCCCGTGGCGCTTCGCTGATTGCCCAGAAGCATCACTTCTCGGCCATCCTGGCGGCCGCGCCCAAGCTGCCGGCGGTGATCTACAACAGCCCCTACTACGGCTTCGCCACCCGCGCCGACCTGTTCTTCGAGCTGCGTCGCGAATACCCCAACCTGATCGGCTTCAAGGAATTCGGCGGCGCCGCCGACCTGCGCTACGCCGCCGAGCACATCACCGCCCAGGATGACGACGTGACCCTGATGGTCGGCGTCGACACGCAAGTGGTGCACGGCTTCGTCAACTGCAACGCCACCGGCGCCATCACCGGCATCGGCAACGCCCTGCCACGCCAGGTGCTGCAACTGGTGAGCCTGAGCAAGCAGGCGGCCATGGGCGACGCCAAGGCGCGGCGCCAGGCGCGGGAGCTGGAGGCGGCGCTGGCGGTGCTGTCGTCGTTCGATGAAGGCTGCGACCTGGTGCTGTACTACAAGCACCTGATGGTGCTCAACGGCGATACCGAATACAGCCTGCACTTCAACGAAACCGACGCCCTGACCGACGCCCAGCGCCACTACGCCGAGCAGCAGTACACGCTGTTCCGCACCTGGTACGCCAACTGGTCGGCCGAGCAGAACGTGGCCTGACCCGCAGGCGCGCCTCCGTCCCTGTGGGAGCGGGTTCACCCGCGAAGCAGGCAACTCGGTGCATGGCACCGGCTTCGCCGGTGTTCGCGGGTAAACCCGCTCCTACAGGGACGGCGGCGCGGCTTGATCCTGACCTCAACTTTCCAAGGACACCCCATGCCCCTCACCGGCAACCTGCTGATCGGCCAGCGCGCCGTAACCGGCACCCAGGCCGCGATCCGCGCCATCGACCCGGCCACCGACACTCTGCTCGATCCCCCCTACCCCGGCGCCAGCACCGAGCAGCTGGCCCAGGCCTGTACCCTGGCCTGGGCGGCGTTCGATGAATACCGCGCAACCTCGCTTGCGCATCGCGCCCGCTTTCTCGAAACCATCGCCGAGCAGATCGAGGCACTGGGCGATGAACTGATTCACCGCGCCATGGCCGAAACCGGCCTGCCCCAAGCCCGCATCCAAGGCGAACGCGGCCGTACCTGCACCCAGCTGCGCACCTTCGCCCGGGTAGTACGTGCCGGCGAATGGCTGGACGTACGCGTCGACCACGCCCTGCCCGCGCGCCAGCCACTGCCCCGCGCCGACCTGCGCCAGCGCCAGGTGGCCCTGGGCCCGGTGGCGGTGTTCGGCGCCAGCAACTTCCCGCTGGCCTTTTCGGTGGCCGGTGGCGATACCGCCTCGGCGCTGGCGGCTGGCTGCCCGGTGGTGGTCAAGGCCCACAGTGCCCACCCTGGCACCAGCGAGCTGGTCGGCCAGGCCGTGGCCCGGGCGGTGCAGTTGTGCGGGTTGCCCGAAGGCGTGTTCTCGCTGCTGTACGGCGCCGGCCGCGATATCGGCCTGGGCCTGGTCAACGATCCGCGTATCAAGGCAGTGGGCTTCACCGGTTCGCGCACGGGTGGCGTCGCCCTGTGCCAGGCCGCCCAGGCACGCCCGGAGCCGATCCCGGTGTACGCCGAAATGAGCTCGATCAACCCGGTGTTCCTCTTCGACGCCGCCCTGCAGGCGCGCGGCGAAGCCCTGGCGCAAGGCTTCATCGCCTCGCTGACCCAGGGTGCCGGGCAGTTCTGCACCAACCCCGGCCTGCTGATCGCCCGCCAGGGCCCGGCGCTGCAACGCTTCATCGCCGCCGCCAGCGAGCAGCTGCAAGGCGCCGCCGCGCAGACCATGCTCACCCCCGGCATCTTCAGTGCTTATACCGCCGGCGTTGCCATGCTGGCTGAAAACCGCAATGCCCAGCTGGCCGCCAGCGGCCAGGCGCCGCGGGGGCCGAACCAGTGCCAGGCACAGCTGTTCGTGACCGAGGCTACGGCCTTCCTGGCTGACCCGGCCTTGCAGGCCGAAGTGTTTGGCGCGGCGTCACTGGTGGTGGCTTGCGACAGCGACGCGCAGATGCGCCAGGTCGCCGAGCACCTGGAAGGGCAACTGACGGCCACCTTGCAGCTGGACGACGCCGACTTCGACAGTGCCCGGCAACTGCTGCCGACCCTGGAGCGCAAGGCCGGGCGCATCCTGGTCAATGGCTGGCCGACCGGGGTCGAGGTGTGCGATGCGATGGTCCACGGCGGGCCGTTCCCCGCCACGTCCGATACCCGTAGCACCTCGGTGGGGACGGCGGCCATCCTGCGCTTCCTGCGCCCGGTCTGTTACCAGGACTTGCCCGATGCCCTGCTGCCCGCTGAGCTGCAGCACGGTAACCCGCTGCATCTGCGGCGTCTGCTCGACGGCAAACGGGAAGGCTAGGCATGCTCGAAACCCCTGAAACCGATATCGCCGTGGTGGGCGCCGGCATTGTCGGCGTCGCCTGTGCCCTGCAACTGGCCCGCCAGGGCAAGCGGGTGCTGCTGGTCGACCGCCAGGCGCCCGGCCATGGCGCCTCCTGGGGCAATGCCGGGCATCTGGCCACCGAGCAGGTGTTCCCCATCGCCGACCTGTCGATCCTCAAGCGCCTGCCGACCATGCTGCTCGACCCGATGGGCCCGCTGCGCCTGGACTGGAAGTACCTGCCCAGGGCGTTGCCCTGGTTCACCCGGCTGCTGCTCAACCTGCGCCCGACGCCTTTCCAGCGCAGCGTGGCCGGTCTGCGTGCGCTCAACGAGGCCAGCCTGGACGCCTGGCAGCGCTTGCTGGGCTCGATCGGGCGCAGTGACCTGCTGCATGAGGATGGCTCGTTGCTGGTGTTCGAGCGTGCCGAATCACGCCCGGCACTGCAGGCCTTGCGCGCCCGTCTGCAGCAGCAGGCGGTGCCGGTGGACTACTGGTCGGCACAGACCGTACAGGCCGCAGCGCCTCAGTTGAGCCCGTCGATTCAGGGTGGCCTGTTCTTCCCGCGTACCGGCCATTTCGTCGACCCCTACCGGGTGGTCGGCGCCCTGTTCGACGCTGCCCAGGCGGCTGGTGTGCGGTTCGCCAGGGGGCAGGTAAACGGTGGCCGGCTGCACGCTGGCGGGGTCACCCTGCACAGTGACCAGGGCGACCTGCAGGCCCGCCAGGTGCTGATCGCCTGCGGGGCGCATTCGGCGAAGCTGGTGCACAGCCTGACCGGCAAACGCGTGCCGCTGGACACCGAGCGCGGCTACCACCTGATGCTGCCCAACGAACAGCAGCGGCTGCCGTTCGCGGTCACGTCGCTTGAGCGCAAGTTCATCATGACGCCCATGGCCGATGGCTTGCGCCTGGCCGGCACGGTGGAGTTCGCCGGGCTCGCTGCCGCGCCGAGCATGCAGCGGGCGTGGCAGTTGCATCGCTTGAGCAAGGGGTTGTTCCGGCGCGAGCTGGATACCGAGGGGGCGACACCTTGGATGGGTTTCAGGCCGTCGTTGCCGGATTCGCTGCCGGTGATCGATCGGGTGGCGGATGGCAAGGTGTTGCTGGCGTTCGGGCACCAGCACCTGGGGTTGACCCAGGCGGCGGTGACGGCGCAGTGGGTAGGGCAATTGATTGATGGCTTGCGCGTTTGCGAGGCCTATCGGCTGGATCGTTTTTGAAACTGGGGTTGCTGCGCAGCCCATTCGCGGGCAAGCCCGCTCCCACAGGATGTTCGCGGCCCTGAGGTTGGCGCATTACCTGTGGGAGCGGGCTTGCCCGCGAATGGGCCGCAAAGCGGCCCCCTTGTCACTCAGCGATAACGCTCAAGCCAGTGCGCATAAGGCGCAGGCAGCGTCCACGACGCCTTGTCCACCCCCAGCGCCTTGGCCGCGAAGTACGGCCAGTGTGGGTCGGCCAGGTGCGCACGCCCCACCGAGACCAGGTCCAGCTGGTTGGCCTGCAGTGCCCCTTCGGCCAGCTCCGGCGTACCGAAGCCCCACGCCGAGGTCACCGGCAGTTTCGCTTCCCGGCGCACGCGCTCGGCAATCGGCCCCATGAACGCCGGGCCCCACGGGATGTTGGTCTCGGGGATGGTAAAGCCGACGCTGACGCTCAGCAGGTCCAGGCCACCGGCCTTGAAACGCCGCGCCAGTTCGATGGACTCCTGCAACGTCTGCTCGTCACGCCCGTCGTATTCCAGCACGCCAAAGCGCGCCGTCAGCGGCAGGTGCTCCGGCCACACTTCACGCACGGCCGCCAGGGTTTCCAGGAGGAAGCGGCTGCGGTTTTCGAAGCTGCCACCGTAGGCGTCGGTGCGTTGGTTGGAATGCTCGGAGAAGAAGCTCTGCCCCAGATAGCCGTGGGCGAAATGCAGCTCGATCCACTCGAAACCGGCATCACGGGCACGGCGAGCACCGTCGACGAAGTCCTGCTTGACCCGGGCGATGTCATCCAGGGTCATGGCCTTTGGCACTTTCGGCAGGTGGGCGCCGAAAGCGATGGCCGACGGGGCGAGGGTGTCCCAGCCGCGTACATCGTCGGCGGCGATATGGTCGTCACCTTCCCATGGGCGGTTGGCGCTGGCCTTGCGCCCGGCGTGGGCGATCTGGATGCCCGGCACCGCGCCTGCGGCCTTGATCGCCTGCACCACCGGCACGAAGGCCTGGGCGTGGGCGTCGCTCCAGATACCGGCGCAGCCGGGGGTGATGCGGCCTTCCGGCGACACGGCGGTGGCCTCGACCACCACCAGGCCGGCACCGCCACGGGCCAGGCCGGCCAGGTGGACGTGGTGCCAGTCGTTGATCATGCCGTCCTCGGCCATGTACTGGCACATCGGCGGGATGGCGATGCGGTTGCGCAGGGTGACGTCCTTGAGGGTATAGGGTTCGAACAGGGCGGACATGTCGTTACTCCGGGGGTGAGTTAACTTACGATTGTTCGATCATATTCGAACTATGGCAATTTGTGAAACCCCGTTATCATGTCGGCCATGCGAACCTATACCCACCCCTCCCCCGACAACCTCACGCTGGAGCGCCTGCTCTACGCCCTGAGCGACCCTGTGCGCATGGAAATCGTCCGCCACCTGGCCGGTGTGGCCGAGGCCAGCTGCGGCGAGCTGGATGGCGGGCGGCCGAAGTCGAGCATGTCCCATCACTTCCGCGTGCTGCGCGAGGCGGGGTTGGTGTTTACCCGTAATGTGGGGACCACGCACATGAATTCGCTACGCAGCGATGAGCTTGAGGGGCGTTTCCCCGGGCTGCTGGGCAGCATTCTCGGGCAGCGCTGAAGCCACGGCCCAAGCGGTGGGGTTCGACGCCACGTCCTGTGTTTTCTGGGCTGGCCTCATCGCTGGCAAGCCAGCTCCCACAGGGTAATGCATCGCCTGAAGCGATGCGGTCGGGGTGGGAGCCGGCTTGCCGGCGATGGGCCGCACAGCGGCCCCATATTGCAGGCACAAAAAAACCACGAGGCCGCCTGGGGCGACGCTCGTGGTTGGTGTTGCCGGGTTTCCCCGGCAAGCGGCAGGGCCTTACAGCGCCATGTCGTTAGCAGGCTTGCTCTCGACCGCTGCGGCAGGAGCTGCGCTGGTGCCGACGCTCTGGTCGATCACTGGCGGCTTCTCCAGCTGCAGCACTTCGGCGGTGTAGTTCCACTCTTTCTGGGTGGCAGCGGCCGAATCGTTCAGCTTGGTGCCGTAGCTCGGGACGATCTCCTTGATCTTGGCCTGCCACTCAGGGGTAGCGACCTTTTCCTTGAACACGGTGTGCAGCACGTTGAGCATGATCGGCGCGGCAGTCGATGCACCTGGGGAGGCACCCAGCAGGCCGGCGATGGTGCGGTCTTCGGAGGCCACCACTTCGGTGCCCAGCTTCAGCACGCCGCCCTTCTCTTCGTCACGCTTGATGATCTGCACGCGCTGACCCGCCTGCCACAGGCGCCAGTCTTCTTTCTTGGCGTTCGGGAAGTAGGTGCGCAGGGCTTCGAAGCGGTCGTCATCCGACAGCATCAGCTGGCCGGCGAGGTACTCGACCAGCGGGTACTGCTCGATACCGACCTTGGTCATCGGCCACACGTTGTGCATGGTGGTGCTGCCCAGCAGGTCCAGGTACGAGCCGTTCTTCAGGAACTTGGTCGAGAAGGTGGCGAATGGCCCGAACAGGATGACGCGCTTGCCGTCCAGCACGCGGGTGTCCAGGTGCGGTACCGACATGGGTGGCGCGCCGGTCGAAGCGATGCCGTAGGCCTTGGCCATGTGCTGCATGGCAATGGTCGGGTTCTCGGTCACCAGGAACGAGCCGCCCACGGGGAAGCCTGCGTATTCCTTGGCTTCCGGGATGCCCGACTTCTGCAGCAGCTTCAGCGCGCCGCCGCCGGCACCGATGAACAGGAACTTGGCGTCGGTGGCCGATGCGGTACCGTCCTTCAGGTTCTTGTACTCGACGTGCCAGGAACCGTCCGCGTTGCGGGTGATGTCCTGCACTTCGGTGGACAGCTTGAGGTCGAAGTTCTCTTTGGTCTTCAGGTGACCGACGAACTGGCGGGTGATCTCGCCGAAGTTGACGTCGGTACCGATCGGCGTCCAGGTCACGGCCAGCTTCTGGTTCGGGTCACGCCCTTCCATCATCAGCGGGACCCACTTGGCGATCTGCGCGTGGTCTTCGGAGTACTGCATCGGGCGGAACAGCGGGCTGGTCTGCAGCGCGTCGTAACGCTTCTTCAGGAACTTGATGTTGTCATCGCCCCAGACGAAGCTCATGTGCGGGGTGGTGTTGATGAACGAGTGCGGGTTCTTCAGCACGCCCTGGCGCACTTGCCAGGCCCAGAACTGGCGGGAGATCTGGAACGACTCGTTGATCTCGATGGCCTTGGTGATGTTGACGTTGCCGTCTTTGTCTTCCGGGGTGTAGTTCAGCTCGGCCAGCGCGGAGTGGCCGGTACCGGCGTTGTTCCAGCCGTTGGAGCTTTCTTCGGCGACGCCGTCCAGGCGCTCGACCATCTCCATCGACCAGCTCGGCTCCAGCTCGTTGAGCCAGACAGCCAGGGTGGAGCTCATGATGCCGCCGCCAACCAGCAGCACGTCAACTTTTTTGGTCTCTGCGGCGTGCGCTTGCATGAAGCTCGCTGCAACAGCCAGACCCAGCAAGGTCTTGCCAGCTTTCTTGAACATTGATCGATTCCAGTGTGTAGAACGGAGGGTGGGCCTGTGGCTGGCCCAGGTATTCCATGTTCTTCAGCGCAGGCTTGTTGTGATCATTGTTCAGCAGCCAGAGAGCATTGGACGCGCCAGCCTTTGGTCGGATTGACCGACAAGGCTGAAACGATTTACGGATTGTATATGAATTGCCAGCACAAACAAATTGCGGGGCAAGCCGCAAGGCGGTGGGTTGTCACGCGACAAGGTGCCACGCCCCACCGGGCAATGCGGGCGGCAAAAAACAAAAACCCCCAGCCACATCCATGGCCGGGGGTCTTGGATCAGGTCATCATTGACCCGATCGGGGTACCACCAAGATTACTGCTGAGGCAGTTTGTCGATCGCGCCGCAGCCGCCAATGATCTTGGAGATGGAAACCGATGGGTGGAACAGGTAGTCGTACGAGCAGTTCTTAGGCTGGTTGTAGACTTGGCCAGTGCAGCCGGACAGCAGGGCAACGCCCGAAACGAGAGCAACAGCAACAGTAGCTTTGATCAGCTTTTTCATCTAGAAAATCCTTTAGTCCATTATCCGCCATCATGCTGATGGCGGCGGGATGATACGGGAAACGTTCAATGATTAAAAGCCGTTAGTCCATTCACCCTGAATCGGCAGACCCCATACATATTGCTCTGCTCTAGTTGCACCCTCGCAAATGTGCGTGTCGTTCAAGCAATGTGTCGTCCACCCGAAGTTATTGCGTCGAGGTGAAACGAATGAAGCCCCTTAATATTTAGCAACTAGACAGTCAAACCAGGCTGGCCAACCGTATGGATGACTTGATCATCAAGATCCATCCAATCGACCTGGCGAGCCGGCCAAGGGCGCTCGACAGGTTGGGAAGTCGCGATTCCGCCATACTGACCAGTGTGGCAACAGTTGCACCTGATTTTTTGACCAAGATCAAATGCGGCATGAAGATCATTAGAATCAGGAAGGACGTTAGCCGGCAAAACGAATAGGCACTACACCTGGCGGATGAAGGATAAGTGGAACTTCATTGTCGACTGCATTGACAGAAAGGGGCTGTGTACGGCTCTTGTCCCGCGCTGTTTAAAAATTGCTTTCGATCAATTGGCTACCCGCGTGAACATTATTGCCGTGAGGAACGTCATGATCACATCAGCGTAAAATTCATAATCTCGAATGAAACTGCCACATCTAAGCCCTGACAGTTGGCTTGACGGTCTCATGGCCGATCTTAAGGATCTTACGCAGATCGAAGGCATCAGGCCGCCGATGCAAACATTCGAAAAACCATCCATAAACGACGAAGCCCCCGAAAACTCAGCGTTTTCGGGGGCTTCGACTACTTCGCATATGGCGGAGAGATAGGGATTTGAACCCTAGGTACTGTTGCCAGTACAACGGATTTCGAATCCGTCCCGTTCGACCACTCCGGCATCTCTCCAATGGCGCGCATCATACCAGCGTTTTTGATTCTGGCAAACCTTTTTTGAAAAAAATTCGCGTGGTATCAGGCGCTTGCGTGAACGTGCCGGTTACAGCGGCACGCCCAGGCGTTTTGCAACTTCTTCGTAGGCTTCGATCACGTCGCCCAGGCCCTGGCGGAAGCGGTCCTTGTCCATCTTCTTGCGGGTCTCTTTGTCCCACAGGCGGCAGCCGTCCGGGCTGAACTCGTCACCCAGGACGATCTGGCCGTGGAACACGCCGAACTCCAGCTTGAAGTCGACCAGCAGCAGGCCGGCGTCATCGAACAGCTTGTTCAGCACTTCGTTGACCTTCAACGACAGCTTCTTCATCTCGGCCAGCTGCTCGGCGGTACCCCAGCCGAAGGCGACAACGTGGGATTCGTTGATGAAGGGGTCGCCCTTCTCGTCGTTCTTGAGGAACAGCTCGAAGGTGGATGGCTCGAGCTTGATGCCCTCCTCCACGCCCAGGCGCTTGACCAGGCTACCGGCGGCGTAGTTGCGCACCACGCACTCGACCGGGATCATGTCGAGCTTCTTGACCAGGCACTCGTTGTCGCCCAGCAGCTTGTCGAACTGGGTCGGCACGCCGGCTTCTTCGAGCTTCTGCATGATGAAGGCGTTGAACTTGTTGTTCACCATGCCTTTACGGTCGAGCTGCTCGATGCGCTTGCCGTCGAACGCCGAGGTGTCGTTACGGAACAGCAGGATCAAGCGATCGGCGTCATCGGTCTTGTAAACCGATTTGGCCTTGCCACGGTAGAGTTCTTCGCGTTTTTCCATGATGGGCTCCGCTTGCTTGAGTAGGTGGGCTAGGCGATCAGGCGCCAGTCGAGCCCATGGTCTTGATTAGCCACCTGGAGCCAGTCCGGGTCGCACCCGAGGGCGTCGACGAAGCACTGGCGGGCCAGGTGTGGCTGGTTGTTCTTGCTGCTGAGGTGGGCCAGCACCAGGTGCTGAAGGTTCTGCCAGCCCAACTCGGCCACCAGGCTTGCGGCCTGGTGGTTGTTCAGATGTCCTTGGCTGCCGCCGACCCTACGCTTGAGGAACTGCGGGTAATGCCCGCGTGCCAGCAGGTCACGGCAGTGGTTGGCCTCGATCAGCAAGGCGTCGAGGGCCTGGTAACGCTGCAGCAGGTACATGTCGTAGCTGCCAAGGTCGGTCAGCATGCCAAAGCGTCGGCGACCATCGCTGATCACGTACTGCAAGGGCTCGTAGGCATCATGCTCGACCCGTGCGGCGCTGACCTGCAGATCGCCGACCTGCAGTGTATCGCCACAGCTGAGAAACCCCGCGACCTCCACCGGCTTGCGCAGGCCACGCAACGTGCCCTGGCTCATGTAGACCGGTACATTGTAGCGGCGCGCCAGCAAACCCACCCCATGCACATGGTCGGCATGTTCGTGGGTCACCAGCACCGCGCTCAGTTGCGTGGCCGACACCCCGAGCAGCGCCAGGCGCCGCTCGGTTTCCCGTAGCGAGAAGCCGCAATCGACCAGGATGAGCGTGTCACCACTGGCGATCAGCGTGCCGTTTCCCTGGCTACCGCTTCCAAGAACCGCGAAACGCACTTAGCCCAGACGGTCCTGGATTGCGCTCAGCACGCGGCGGGCCACATCGGCCGGGGCCACGGTGTTGATGTTCTTCTCGACGGTGACCTGGACACTTTCACCGACCTTGCTCAGGCGTACCTGGTAACGCTCGGCGCGGGCTTCACGCTCTTCCTTGCTCGGTTCGCTGCCGAACAGACGGCTGAAGAAGCCTGGCTCCTTCTGCTTGTCGTCCGGTTTTTCCGACAGGTTGATGTAGTACAGGCCCAGGCTGCGGTTGATGTCCTCGACACGCCATTCGCCCTGCTCCAGGGCACGGCCCACGCCGGACCAGGCACGGTCGAGGTCGGAGCCCAGGAACAGCACCGGGTTGCCGCTGCCGTCCTCGCTCAGGCTGACCTGGCTCGGCGCGTCGAAATCACGGGCGGCCAGCAGAGATACCGAACCGCCCTTCTCGGCGTTGCGGTTCATGCTGGCGAGCATTTCGTCGACCAGCAGCGCGTCGGCGCCGGTATTGCTCGAAGTGGACGGGAACTCGGGCTCGGCGGTGCTGCCGGCCGGGCGCTCGACGCTGACCACGTAAACTTCCGAGGTGTTGCGCTGCACGCCAGGCTCCATGCGCACACGCACACGGACTTCGCTGTCGGGGCTGCTGGAGGCGCTGGCCAGACGCTGGCCGAGCGACGCGGACAGCTCGTCGAAACGCTGCCAGCTGGTGCTGAATTCACCGGTCTGCGGGCGCTCATCGGCAATGCGGAAGCCGTTGTCCTCGAAGAACTGGTGGGTCACCGGCCAGACTTCGGCCGGCGAACGCTGGGCCAGCACCCAACGGCTGCTGCCGCTGCGCTGCAGGCTGAAATCGCTGATATCGGCGGTGGCCGACAGCGGTTGTGGGCGCGGCACTTCGAACTCGCCGGTGGCGCGATCGTCGGCAACGTTACGCGGGATCGGCAACAGCGGATCCATGCGCTTGACGTTGCTGGCGTCCGGCGGCAGCTGCATCGGCGCGGTAGGTTGCGCCTGCAGGTAATCGCTGCCGCGGTCGCGGAAATAGCCATCCTCGCCCCACAGCCAGCCACAACCGCTGGTGCTGGAGATGATCAGGGCAAGGGTGGAAAGACCAGCCAGTCGCTTCATGCGGTGTACTTCCTCGATTAAACCAGTACGCCGGACTGGCGCAAGGCAGTACGGACTTTTTCGTGACAGCTGTCGCTCAGCCAGGTCAGCGGCAGGCGGATGCCTTTGTGCATCAGGCCCATTTCAACGAGTGCCCACTTCACCGGGATCGGGTTGGCTTCGCAGAACAGGTCTTTGTGCAGCGGCATGAGTTTTTCGTTGATCGCGCGGGCCTTCTCGGCATTGCCCTCAAGGGCGGCCTCGCACAGGTCGGCCATTTCGCGCGGGGCGACGTTGGCGGTAACGGAGATGTTGCCCTTGCCACCCATCAGGATCAGCTCGACGGCAGTCGGATCGTCACCGGACAGGACGATGAAGTCCTTGCTGACGCCGTCGAGGATGGCCTTGGCACGTACCAGGTCGCCAGTGGCTTCCTTGATGCCGATGATGTTCGGCACGCTCGACAGGCGGATCACGGTCTCGGCCTGCATGTCGCAGGAGGTGCGGCCGGGTACGTTATAGAGGATCTGCGGAATGTCGACGGCTTCGGCGATGTGCTTGAAGTGCTGGTACAGGCCTTCCTGGGTCGGCTTGTTGTAGTACGGGACGACCAGCAGGCAGGCATCGGCGCCGGCGTTCTTGGCGTTTTGCGTGAGGTGCACGGCTTCGGCAGTGGAGTTGGCACCGGTGCCGGCGATGACCGGGATGCGCTTCTTGCTGTGCTTGACGCGCTCGACCACGTGCTTGATGACCAGGATGTGTTCTTCTACATCCAGGGTGGCCGACTCACCGGTGGTGCCGACAGCGACGATCGCGTGGGTGCCATTTTCCAGGTGGAAGTCTACAAGTTTGTCGAGGCTGTCCCAATCAAGACGCCCTTGTGCATCCATGGGTGTGACCAATGCCACCATACTGCCCGCAATCATGTAACTGCTCCTGCCGGAAAAAGAGAGCGGTAATGGTACTGGCGCCATCGGCCTTGCACAAGCGAAGCAGGCGGGCGGAGCATTCCCCTTCGCGCCGCTTTTCGCTACCCTTGATCCTTTGATCGGTACAGCGCGGCCCGCCGGGCCGTCGACAGTGCTCCCGGCCTGTGTTCATCGCCACCAAAGCGTGGCCGTGACCTCGCGCAAACAGCTGGCTTGCCGCCGTCCTGTACCGACCGCTCATCGCTTTAGGAATGCTGCATGTCCACCCCCACCGTTCGCGAACAATTCCTCGTCATCAGCGCCCTGGGCCCCAACCCGATGGAGCTGGCCAATGTTCTGAGCCGCGCAGCTTTCGAAAACCGCTGCGCGGTGGTTACTTCGCGCCTGAGCCGCCATGGCGAAACCAGCGCCCTGGTGTTGCAGGTCGGCGGTAGCTGGGACGCCCTGGCACGCCTCGAAACCACGCTGCCTGGCCTGGCCAAGAAGCACGGCCTGACCCTGGACGTGGTGCGCAGCGCCGAGCAGGAAGTGCGCCCACAGGCCCTGCCGTATGTGGCCTATGTCAGCGCTGCCTATCGCCCGGACATCATCAACGAGCTGTGCCAGTTCTTCCTCGACCACCGCGTCGAGCTGGACGCGATGACCTGCGACACCTACCTGGCCCCACAGACCGGCAGCAGCATGCTCAATGCCCAGTTCACCGTGATCCTGCCGGCCGGCACCCAGATCAGCTGGCTGCGCGATCAGTTCCTGGACTTTGCCGATGCCCTCAACCTGGACGCGCTGATCGAACCGTGGCGCCCACAGAACCCTGTCTAAGGAAGCCCTCATGGCCGTAGCACTCGACCAACCCGTTGCCGATTTCCAGGTCCAGGCCACCAGCGGCCAGACCGTCAGCCTCGCCCAGCTCAAGGGCCAGCAGGTGGTGCTGTACTTCTACCCCAAGGACAGCACCCCGGGCTGCACCACCGAAGGCCAGGGTTTCCGTGACCAGCATGGGGCGTTCCAGGCGGCCAACACCCTGGTGTTCGGCGTATCGCGCGACGGCATCAAGTCGCACGAGAACTTCAAGGCCAAGCAAGCCTTCCCCTTCGAGCTGATCAGCGACAAGGACGAGGCGCTGTGCCAGCTGTTCGACGTGATCAAGCTGAAGAAGCTGTATGGCAAGGAATACCTGGGCGTAGACCGCAGCACCTTCCTGATCGACAAGGACGGTGTGCTGCGCCAGGAATGGCGTGGGGTGAAGGTGCCGGGGCATGTGGATGCCGTGCTGGCGGCGGCCGAGGCCTTGAACAAGGCTTAAAGACGCATGGGGCTGCTGCGCAGCCCTTTCGCCGGCAAGCCGGCTCCCACAGGTAAAGCGATCCATGTGGGAGCCGGCTTGCCGGCGAAAGGGCCGCAAAGCGGCCCCGGCAATTCAGAGCATCGGCGCGACTGACGCTTCCTGCCGCGGCCACGCATCCAGCACCGCCTTGAACAGCGTCGCCAGCGGGATCGCGAAGAAGATCCCCCAGAAGCCCCACAACCCGCCAAACAACAGCACCGCGCAGATGATCGCCACCGGGTGCAGGCTCACCGCCTCGGAGAACAGCAGCGGCACCAGCACGTTGCCATCGAGCGCCTGGATGATCGCGTACACCGCCATCAGGTAGATGAACTGATCGCCCCAGCCCCACTGGAACAGCGCGATCAAGGTCACCGGCACGGTCACCACCACCGCCCCCACGTAAGGCACCACCACCGACAGCCCCACCAGCAGCGCCAGCAGTGCGGCGTAGTTGAGCCCCAGGCTGATGAAGGCGATATAGGTGGCGACACCGCAGATCAGAATCTCGATACCCTTGCCGCGAATGTAGTTGGCAATCTGCCGGTTCATCTCGTCGCCCACCCGGTTGAGCAGGGCGCGCTCACGTGGCAGGTAGCCGCTGACCCAACGGCCGATCAGCTCACGGTCCTTGAGGAAGAAGAACACCAGGATCGGCACCAGCACCAGGTAGATCATCGCGTTGACCAGCAGCGGCAGGCTCGACAACGAGAAGGTCAGCGCCCACTGGCCGAACTTGCCGATTTCGCCGCGCACCGACTCGATGGCGCGCAGCACCTGCTCGTCCGACACCAGGTGCGGGTAGCGCTCGGGCAGCAACAGCAACAACGACTGCCACTTGCCCAGCATGCCGGGCAGTTCGTTGAACAGGGTGATCAACTGATGCCAGAGCAGCGGCACCAGCACCAGCATGAAGGCCGCCAGGGCGCCCATGAACAGCGCGAATACCAGCCACACCGCCAAGCGGGTCGGCACCTTGAAGCGCTCCAGGGCGTTGACCAGCCCCTGCATCAGGAAGGCCAGGACCATGCCCGCCAGCACCGGCGCGAGCATCCCGCCCAGCGTCAGCACCACGGTAAAGGCCAGGAACAGCAGGACCGCCAGCACCACCGCCTCCTCGTCGGAGAAATAGCGCTGCATCCAGTCGCGTAGCACTTTGATCATTGCCGATCCTTGAAAGAAAACTCAGGCCTTGCGCAGCCAGTAGGTGTACACCCCGGCCTCGGCCGTTTCGTGCAGCAGCGTATGACCGGCCAGCCGGGCAAAAGTGCGGAAGTCGCGTTGCGAGCCTGCGTCGGTGGCGATCACCTTGAGCACCGCACCACTGGCCAGGCGGTTGAGTTCCATCTTCGCCTTGAGCAGCGGCAGCGGGCAGTTCAGCCCGCTGGCGTCGAGTTCGGCGTCGCAGGTCAGGGTGTCACTCATCGGGCGCGTCTCCACAGGCAGGGCAAAAAGGGCACTAGGATACCGCCACTGGTCGGCATCGTGCGACCCGGCTACAGTAAGGCTTTTGACCGACGCGAGCCTGTGCATGAATCTACTGCGCCCCACCCTGCTGACGCTGGCCTGCCTGATGGCCCTCCCCGGCCACGCCGACGACCTGCCGTCACTGGGCGATGCCAGCTCCGCGATCGTTTCGCCGCAACAGGAACACCAGCTCGGGCGCGCCTGGCTGAGCCTGCTGCGCGGCAACGTCAACCAGTTGAACGACCCGCAACTCAAGGATTTCGTCGAGACCAGCGTGTACAAGCTGGCCGAGACCAGCCAGGTACAGGACCGGCGCCTGGAGTTCATCCTGATCGACAGCAAGGAACTCAACGCCTTCGCCGCACCCGGCGGCATCGTCGGGGTCAACGGCGGGCTGTTCCTCAACGCCCAGACTGAGGGCGAATACGCCTCGGTACTGGCCCACGAACTGGCGCACTTGTCGCAGCGCCACTTCGCCCGTGGCGTCGAAGCCCAGCAGCGCATGCAGCTGCCGATGATGGCGGCGCTGCTGGCGGGCATCGTGCTCGCGGCGGGTGGCGGTGGCGACGCCGGCATCGGCGTGATTGCCGGCACCCAGGCGGCGGCCATCCAGGAGCAGCGGCGTTTCTCCCGGCAGAACGAGCAGGAGGCCGACCGCATCGGTATCCAGAACCTCGAAAAAGCCGGTTATGACCCGCGCAACATGCCCAACATGTTCGAGCGCCTGGCACGCCAATATCGCTACGACGCCAAACCGCCGGAATTCCTCCTGACCCACCCGGTCACCGAGTCCCGGGTGGCCGACACACGCAACCGCGCCGAGCAGGCGCCCCAGGGCGGTGTCGAGGACAGCCTGCGCTACCAGTTGATCCGCGCCCGCGTGCAGCTTACCTACGAAGGCACCCCGGGCCTGGCTGCCAAGCGCTTCCGCGCCCAGCTTGACGAGAACCCGCAAATGGACGCCGCGCGCTACGGCCTGGCGCTGGCGCAGATCAAGGGCGGCCAGCTCAACGAAGCACGGGAGAGCCTCAAGCCGCTGCTGGCCAAGGCGCCCAACGACATCACCTACAACCTGGCGCAAATCGACCTGGACATCACCAACAACCGCCTGGCCGACGCCCAGCAGCGCGCCCAGCGCCTGCAGGCGCTGTACCCTGGCAACTACCCGCTGAAACAGGTGCGCGCCGACCTGCTGATCAAGCAGGGCAAGCCGGCCGAGGCGGAGAAAGTGCTGGATGATCTGGTCAAGAGCCGCCCGGACGACCCGGACGTGTGGTACGACGTAGCCGAAGTGCGCGGCCTGTCCGGCAACACCATCGGCCTGCACCGCGCCCGCGCCGAGTACTTCACCCTGGTCGGCGATTTCGACCAGGCGATCCAGCAGCTCGACTATGCCAAACGCCGTTCGGGCAGCAACTTCCCGCTGGCCTCGCAGATCGACCAGCGCCAGCGCGAGATCATGGAGCAGCAGCGCATGGTCAAGGACATGATGGGGCGCTGAAGCACAGGCCAGGCATGATCACCGTGAAAGCGGCGGTTCGCCGCTGCGATTTACCCGCGAAGATGGCACTGCGGCGCCTGGCACGGGCTTCGCCCGTGTTCGCGGGCAAGCCCGCTCCCACAGGGGTCGCGTCAGCTCTTTAGAGGCTGCGCATGAGACATCAGGCGTTACCGGACAACTTCAAACGCGCCGCCTGGGTGAAATCGAGCATGCGGTTGAGCGGCTTGATCGCCTTGGGGATCAACGCCGGCTCGACGAAGATCTCGTTGCTGCCGGTGCGCAGGCAATCCAGCACCCGCTCCAGGGTGTTCATCGCCATCCACGGGCAGTGCGCGCAGCTGCGGCAGGCCGCGCCGTTACCGGCGGTGGGGGCTTCGACGAATTCCTTGTCCGGGCACAGCTGCTGCATCTTGTAGAAGATGCCGCGGTCGGTCGCCACGATGAAGGTCTTGTTCGGCAGGGTCTGCGCGGCCTTGATCAACTGGCTGGTGGAGCCCACCGCGTCGGCCAGCTCGATCACCGCTTCCGGTGATTCCGGGTGCACCAGGATCGCCGCGTCCGGGTACAGTGCCTTCATGTCGGCCAGTTGGCGCGACTTGAACTCTTCGTGAACGATGCAGGCACCGTCCCAGAGCAGCATGTCGGCGCCGGTCTGCTTCTGGATGTAGCGGCCCAGGTGCTGGTCCGGGCCCCAGATGATGGTCTCGCCGTTGTCCATCAGGCTTTCGACGATTTCCAAAGCGCAGCTGGAGGTCACCACCCAGTCGGCCCGCGCCTTCACTGCGGCAGACGTGTTGGCGTACACCACCACGGTGCGCTCGGGGTGCTGGTCGCAGAAGTCCGAGAACTCCTTGACCGGGCAGCCCAGGTCGAGCGAGCAGGTGGCTTCCAGGGTCGGCATCAGCACGCGCTTTTCCGGGGTGAGGATCTTCGCTGTCTCGCCCATGAAGCGCACCCCGGCCACGATCACCGTGTCGGCGGGGTGGTTCTTGCCGAAGCGGGCCATCTCCAGCGAGTCGGACACGCAGCCGCCGGTTTCCTCGGCCAGGGCCTGGATCACCGGGTCGCAATAGTAGTGGGCGACCAGCACGGCATTCTGTTTTTTCAGCTCGGCAGCGATGGCCGCACGGTATTCGGCCTCCTGCGCGGGGGTCAGCGGGTGGGGCTGCTTGGCGTCGAGGTGGGCCTGTACCAACAGGCGTTCGGAAATCTGGGTCATGATCGCTGGACCTGCGGGGCGCGTACGCGCGTCAGTCGAGTGTATCACCCGGCCCTGACAGATCGGCTAATGGTGCCGGACGGCCTGCATGGCGGGCCTTCGCGGCCCCTTCTGTGGGCGCGGACTATTATCGGAGGGCGAAGGCTACAGGCAATCGGAGCGATGCAAAAGGGGTTTTTGCGGGGATTGTCGGGGGGTAATTGCGTTACCCCCTTCGCGGGCAAGCCCGCTGCCACAAGGCCCGTGCAGACCGTGCGAAGGCAGGCTCGCCTGGCCGACCTCAGCCTTGTGGCTGCAGGGCCGCCAAGTGGGCGCTGATCAACATGGCGAACTCTTCGACGGTCATCTTCTTGCCGTTGAAGTCGACCATGCCATCGGCATACTGAAGGCTCGAAATCACGTCATTGCCCTGCACCGTGGCCATGCCGCTTTGCACCGCCATCATGCCGACCATTTCACCGGCCTGGTTGGACTGCTGGGCAATGGCCTGGGCGTCGGTCTCACCGCCCAGCAGCGCCTGCAGGGTGGCCAGGTCACCGACCATCGGCTTGGACACGCTCAGCTTGCTGTGCAGGCGGCTCACCAGTTGCTTGCCCAGTTGCTCAGGCGGCAGGTCGAAGGACGTCGGGTTGGCCAAGTCCATTGCCAGGCTGAAATGGCTCTCGCCGTTGGCGGTCTTGAACGACAGCTTGTCGATCGCCAGCTTCGGCTCTGCCGCCAGCAGCTTGCGCAAGTCCTGCTCGGCCTTGTCCTGCCCCTGGATGACGGCATCCACCGATGACAGGTCCTTGCCCTCGGCCGCCGCCTGCTGGATTACCGGCATGTTGCCCTGATACCACTGCATCAGCCCCTGCATGGCCTGGATGTCGACCGACTTCATGGTGAGGACCATCTCGGCGCTGCCCACCTTGCGCCCGGCATAGCTGATATCGGCCACCTTGTACTCCAGGCGCCCGGCCAGCTTGTCCTTGGCTTGGCCTTCGGCACTGTACAGGTTGTTCTGCTGCAGCCCCTTGAGCACCAGCACTTGCTGATCGGCACCGCTGGTGATCTGCGTGTCAGCCAGGGCCAGGTCGATGTTGCCGAGGTAGATCATGTCGTGGTCGGTCTGGGTAAGCTTGCCGCCAACCTTGAAGCCGTTGAGCAGGATCTTCACCGGCGTCTCTTGCGCATCGGCGAAATTAATCTCCAGACGATCAGCATTGGCGTGAATTTCGGTAGCCTCGCCCTCGCGGTCACCGCTCACCCGCAATTGCATGCCGGAGAAGTCCAGGACCTTTTCGCCATCCTGTTCGAGCTTGACCGGCGCCAGGCGGATATCGCTTTCGACCGTGCCGCCATAGCCCAGGCTGACCTGGCCGCTGACGGGTACCTTGTCCCCCGCCGCAGCGAACCACGGCGCGGTGAAATCGTCCTTTTCCAGGGCGCTGTTGCTGGTGGCCATCACCGGCATCAGCTTGAACGCCTTGACCCGCGACCAGGGGAACGGGCCGTGCTCGATCTGGTCGATCACACCGACATCGAAGTTCAGCTTCTCGACCTCGCCCAGTGGAACGTCCTTGGCCTTGAGGCGGTAGTGCGCCGTGCTGGTGAAGAAATGCTGCTCCAGCGAAGCCAGTTCGACGGTCATGCTGCCGCCACTGCCGACCAGGGCTCTCTTGAGCTCTTGGTTAGCCTGGGTGATGGAGCGCTCCAGCTCCGCCGGCAGCTGTTTGCCGGTGTACCAGGCGCCAGCGGTGGTTGCGACGGCGATGGCGACGGCCAGGCCGGAGAGGATGCCTACTGATTTCTTCATGAATAGAACCGATTGCTGTCCATAGGGGCTGCGCGTGGAGTACGCGAGGACGCGCAGAATAGCACTGTCAGGGTGACCGCATGGCACGGCAGTCGCACACGCACAAGCGAGGCACCGCACCACCGCCCGCCTTTTCGTAAATATTTATAGACACGGAAATCCATAAAAAACAGGTAAAGCGCCAATAAACGGCCGAAAAACCCTTTCAATGTAGATAAAAAACAACATGACCGGGCAGTCTGTCATGTTTAACTTGACACCCTAATGACCATCGTTTTTTATTTCACCCACCTTGCAAGCGCCCATTCCACGAAGAAGAACAATCGCGCCGCCATCATGCCCAAACGCCCCTGCCCGCACGCGCCACCTTCCTCGTCCTGGCGCTTGAAGCCCTGACACCCGCGCCCTCTCTGCGCACTTCGCAGCTCCAACATAAAAGGTGAACAACATGGAGCCCACCCGCTCGACCTTGCCGTGCCTGCCGCACGCCGTGCCCGCTGTCCAAAGCCAGGAGTGCCCCGCGCATGCAGCCTGACCACAGCGCCACCGGCAACGGCCAGTTCCGTAAATCCCTGCGCCTCTGGCATGTGGTGATCATCGGCTTGGCCTACCTCACCCCGATGACCGTGTTCGACACCTTCGGCATCGTCTCCGGCATCACCGCCGGGCACGTGCCCAGTGCCTACATCCTGGCGCTGGCGGGCATCCTGTTCACCGCAGTGAGCTACGGCACCCTGGTACGGCGTTTCCCGCAGTCGGGTTCGGCCTACACCTACACCCAACGCGCGATCAACCCGCACGTGGGCTTTCTGGTCGGCTGGTCGTCGCTGCTGGACTACCTGCTGCTGCCGATGGTGAATGCGCTGCTGGCCAAGCTTTACCTGTCGGCGATGTTCCCCGAGGTACCGGCATGGATGTGGGTGGCCGGCTTCGTCACCCTGATCAGCCTGATCAACATGCGCAGCATCAACCTGGTGGCGCATTTCAACCTGCTGTTCGTGCTCGTCCAGGTGGCGATCATGAGCGTGTTCGTCTACCTCTGCGTGCGTGGCCTGGATCAAGGAGAGGGCCTGGGCACCGCGTGGAGCCTGGTGCCGTTCGCCGACGAGCAGACCCAGTTCGCCGCCCTGGCCGCGGGTGCGACCATCCTGTGCTTCTCGTTCCTGGGCTTCGACGCGGTCACCTGCCTGTCGGAAGAAACCCGTAATCCAGGCAAGACCATCCCGCTGGCGATCTTCCTCACCGCGCTGATCGGCGGTGTGGTGTTCATCGGCGTGTCGTACTTCATCCAGGCCTACTTCCCGACCATGCAGCGCTTCCACGACCAGGAAGCGGCGCTGCCGGAAATCGCCTTGTACGTTGGCGGCAAGCTGTTCCAGTCGATATTCATCGCCTGCACCGTGATCAACACCATCGCTTCGGGCCTGGCGTCGCAGACCAGCGTGTCGCGCCTGCTGTACGTGATGGGCCGCGACAAGGTGATCCCGGCCAGCGTGTTCGCCCGCCTGCACTCGCGCTACAAGACCCCGGTGCTGAACATCGCGATTGTCGGCCTGGTGTCGCTGTCGGCGGTCTTCTTCGACCTGGTCACCGCCACGTCGATCATCAACTTTGGTGCGCTGGTGGCGTTCAGCTTCGTCAACCTGTCGGTGATCAACCACTGCTACCTGCGCGAGGGCAACCGCCAGGGGCTGGCCAACACGATGAAGTACCTGGTGCTGCCGACCATCGGCTTCTGCATCATCGTTTCGCTGTGGCTGGACCTAAATGAACACTCGCTGTTGTTCGGCGGGGTCTGGGCGGCACTTGGCGTGCTGTACCTGGGCTGGCTGACCAAGGCCTTCCGGGTTGCGCCCCCGAACTACATCGCTGAATGAACCACACCCGACGCCCGCCTGACCGCGGGCGTTCTGTTTTGATCGAGAAGGAAAAGCCCATGTCGCTGCGCCGCCTCTCCATCCAGTGGAAGATCACCCTGCTCGCCGGCCTGTGCCTGCTGGCCATCGTCGCCCTGCTGGTGGCCACTTCGCTCACCCAGGCCCGGCGCAACGCCGAGCAGGTGTTCCAGGCCAACACCGAGCTGCTCGACCACAGCGCTCGCCTGCGCCTGCAGGCCCACGGCGAAACCCAGGCGCTGCGCATCCAGCGCTACTTCATGGACGCCTACCAGTACGGCAACGGTTTCGCCCGCCTGGTGCAGGCACTCAAGGCCCGGGGCGGCGCCGACCTGCGCAACCAGCTCAACCACGAAGCCCGCGCGGCACTGGCCGGCAACCCCGACCTGATCGGCCTGTACCTGGTGTTCCAGCCCAACGCCCTGGACCAGCGCGATGCCCAGTTCGTCGGCCAGGCCGACGCCGGCAGCAACGACAGCGGGCGCTTCTCGCTGTACTGGTCGCAAAGCAGCCCCGGCGCGCTGGAAACCGAGGCCATGCCCGAAGCGATGCTCGCCGACGCCAGCATCGGCGCCAACGGCTCACCCTACAATCGCTGGCTGACCTGCCCGATGGAGACGGCCAAGGCCTGCGTGCTCGACCCGTACTTCGACGAGATCAACGGCCAGAAGGTGCTGATGACCAGTATCGCCCTGCCGCTGCTCGAAGGTGGCAAGGTGGTCGGCGTGATCGGCCTGGACATCGGCCTGGACAACCTGCAGCAGCTGGCCCTGGCCGGGCGCCAGGAACTGTTCGATGGCCAGGGCCAGGTGAGTATCGTCAGCCCGGTCGGGCTGCTGGCCGGCCATAGCCAGGACGCCCGGCAACTGAGCAAGACCGTGGAGCAGGCCTTCGGCAGCGCCGCCAGCGCCTTTGCCGGCCCCCTGCGCGCTGGCCAGCCGGTCGAACGCCTGGACGGCGGCATGATGCGCATCTCGCGCCCCTTCACCCCCATCCCTGGCGCCGCACCCTGGCAGGTACTGCTGGAGCTGCCGGAGAGCGTGCTGCAAGCGCCAGCGGTCGCCCTCAACCAGCGCCTGGACGATCACAACCAACGCGCCAACCTGACCAGCCTGCTGATCGGCCTGGGCGCTGCGGTGCTGGGCCTGCTGCTGGTGTGGCTGACCGCCCGCGGCGTGACTCGACCGATTCTGGCGGTAGCCGCGCGCCTGGAAGATATCGCCAGCGGTGAAGGCGACCTGACCCGGCGCCTGGACTACGCCCGCGACGACGAGCTGGGGCAGTTGACCGGCTGGTTCAACCGCTTCCTGGACAAGTTGCAGCCGGTGATTGCCCAGCTCAAGGGCTCGGTGCAGGAGGCCCGCGGCACCGCCGACCAATCCTCGCTGATCGCCAGCCAGACCAGCACCGGCATGCAGCAACAACACCGCGAAATCGAACAGGTGGCCACCGCCGCCAACGAGATGAGCGCCACCGCCCAGGACGTTGCCCATAACGCCGCACAAGCCGCCCAAGCCGCGCGCGGCGCCGACCAGGCCACCCGCGAGGGCCTGGCCCTGGTCGCGGCCACCCGCCAGGCCATCGACCAGCTGGCCAGCGGCATGGATGCAGCCATGGCGCAGGCGCGCTCGCTGGAAAGCCGTGGCGAGCAGATTGGCTCGGTGCTGGAGGTGATCCGCGCCATTGCCGAGCAGACCAACCTGCTGGCACTCAATGCCGCCATCGAGGCCGCCCGCGCCGGCGAGGCCGGGCGCGGCTTCGCAGTGGTCGCCGACGAAGTGCGCAGCCTGGCCCAGCGCACCCAGGTGTCGGTGGAGGAAATCCGCCAGGTGATCGAAGGCCTGCAGCAGGGCACTCAGGACGTGGTCGGCGCCATGCACGGCGGCCAGCGCCAGGCCCGCGAAAGCGCCGCGCAAATGGAACAGACCCTGCCCGCCCTGCAACGCATCGATCAAGCCGTGACGGTGATCACCGACATGAACCTGCAGATCGCCTCCGCCGCCGAGCAGCAGAGCGCGGTGGCCGAAGAGGTGAATCGCAATGTCGCGGGGATTCGCGATGTGACCGAGTCGCTGTCCGGGCAGGCCGATGAGTCGGCGCGGATCAGCCAGGCACTGAACCGGCTGGCCAACCAGCAGCAGGCCTTGATGGAGCAGTTCCGCGTGTAGGAACGGCAGTTCACTCGGCATTTTCAGGGCCGTATGGCGGCCCTGACAACTGTCACCAGATGTTTCGCAAGCCTTTCATCTTCTATTGACGATCTTTTCACTTCGCCTGCTCTAGCGTCGCCTCCTTTAAGCAGCCGCCAGCCTGATGGCGGCTACCTGGCTCCTGAGGCGCACGTGACCACCCCATCCCCTACCGCAAAAAAAACCATGGACTGGGCAGGCCTCGGCTGGCTCCTGCTGTTTTTCTGGTACTTCTCCGGCGTCACACAGGCGCTGTTGTTGTTCAGCGGCACCACCGGTTTCGCCGGGTTTCGCGACGCCTTCATCCTCAGCAGCCTCTGGCTGGCGCCAGTACTGTTGCTGCCACGCCTGACTCGGCCACTGGCGGCTGCCATCGGCCTGGTGCTGTGGGCCAGCTCGCTGGTGGGCCTGAGCTATTTCGGCATCTACCGCCAGGAGTTCTCGCAGAGCGTGATCTTCGTGATGTTCGAGTCGAACACCGCCGAGGCCAGCGAGTACTTCAGCCAGTACTTTAGTGTTTCGCTGTGCCTGGCGCTGCTGCTGTACACGGCGGTCGCGGTACTGCTGTGGACCCGCATCCGCCCGGTAACCCTGCCTCTGCGCAGCCGGATCCCCGTGGTGGTCTTGCTGCTGGTGTCGCTGCTGGTCTTGCCGTTCTACAAGCAGCTTGTCACCCAGCAACGCACCTTTGCCGAAGCCCGGGAGAAGGTCGAACAGCGCATGGAGCCGGCGGTACCCTGGCAGTTGGTGGTGGGCTACCGGCAATACCGCCAGCAACTGGACAACATGCAGGAACTGCTGCAACAGAACGCCGCCTTGCCGCCGCTGCAGAACCTTGCGGACAGCAACGGCGACACGCCGCGCACCCTGGTGCTGATCCTGGGTGAGTCCACCACCCGCGAACACATGCACCTGTATGGCTACAACCGCGACACCACGCCGAACCTGGACGCCCTGGCCGCCAGTGACAAGGGCCTGACGGTGTTCCGCAACGTGGTCTCGCCACGCCCCTACACCATCGAAGTGATGCAGCAGATCCTCACTTTCGGTGACGAAGAACACCCGGACCGCTTCCTGACCGATCCGTCGCTGATCAACCTGATGAAACAGGCGGGCTACAAGACCTACTGGATCACCAACCAGCAGACCATGACCAAGCGCAACACCATGCTCACCACCTTCTCCCAGCAGACGGACGAGCAGGTCTACCTGAACAACCAGCGCAACCAGAACGCCAGCCAGTACGACGACGTGGTACTCGCGCCCTTCGAAAAAGCGCTGCAGGACCCGGCGCAGAAGAAGTTCATCATCGTCCACCTGCTCGGCACCCACATGGATTACCGCTTCCGCTATCCAGCAGGCTACGAGCACTTCAAGGACAATGCCGGCGCACCCACAGCGCTGTCGCCGGACAAGCTGCAAACCTACAACTTCTATGACAACGCGGTGCGCTACAACGACTACGTGGTGTCGAGCCTGATCAAACAGTATTCGGCGACCGCACCGAACGGCTTCTTGCTGTACCTCTCCGACCATGGCGAGGATGTCTACAGCTCCGGCCAGCACGATCGCCTGGGGCGCAACGAAGGCGATCCGACCCGGCCGATGTACACCATCCCGTTCCTGCTCTGGACCTCGCCAAGCTGGCAGGCCAGCCACCCACGGGACCTGCAGGCAATGGCCTCGCGCCCTTACAGCAGCTCGCACCTGATCCACACCCTGTCCGACCTGGCCGGGCTGAGCTATGACCGCTTCGAGCCCGCCAAAAGCCTGGTAAGCACGCAGTTCAGCCCCCGCCCGCGCTGGATCGGCAACCCCTATGCCAAGAACGGCCTGCGTGAGTTCGACCAGCTGCCCGACGGCAAGGCGCAGAACGAGCAGCGCACCGCCGCCAGCGATGAGGTCAAGCCTGGCAAAGGCTGATGGCGACAACGCCCATAAAAAAGCCGATACCTGATTGCTCAGGTATCGGCTTTTTGCTTTTGGGGGAGATTGAGAAAGGTATGCCCCCGGCAACGAAAACGAAAAAGCCCGCCATGAAGGCGGGCTTTTCGTACTGCATATGGTGGGTCGTGTAGGATTCGAACCTACGACCAATTGGTTAAAAGCCAACTGCTCTACCAACTGAGCTAACGACCCGTTGGATGGCGCGTATATTACTGATTTCTCAGGAGAAATCAACACCCTATACGCATATTTTTAAAAATAACGGGTCGGGTCCGCTACACCGGCAGCACTGAAGCCATCGGCACGCAGGCGGCAGCTGTCGCACTTGCCGCAGGCGCGCCCTTCATCATCGGCCTGGTAACAGGACACGGTCAGGCTGTAGTCCACGCCACGGGCGATACCAGCCTGAACAATCTGCGCCTTGCTCAGGTTCTGCAGTGGCGCCTGGATGCGAAAGCCCTGCCCTTCGACCCCGGCTTTGGTGGCCAGGTTGGCCATGCGCTCGAAAGCCTCGACGAACTCGGGACGGCAATCCGGGTAACCGGAGTAATCGACCGCATTGACACCAATGAAGATGTCGCGCGCCTCCAGCACTTCAGCCCAGCCGAGTGCCAGCGAGAGGAACACGGTGTTGCGTGCCGGCACGTAGGTGACCGGGATGCCCTCGCTTGGCGCCTCGGGCACATCGATGCTGCTGTCGGTCAGGGCCGAGCCGCCGATGCCGTTCAGGTTCAGTCCAATCACCTTGTGCTCCACCACGCCCAGGTCTCGGGCGACCCGCGCCGCAGCGTCGAGCTCGGCGCGATGGCGCTGGCCATAGTCGAAACTCATGGTGTAGCAGGCGTAGCCTTCAGCCTTGGCCATGGCCACTACAGTGGCCGAATCGAGGCCACCGGACAGCAGGATTACCGCGCGTTTATCAGTCATGTCGTTGTACTCAGCGTCCAGGTTCGTCGTTCCACAGCAGCTTGTGCAACTGCAGCTGGAAACGCACGGGCAGGTTGTCGGCGACGATCCAGTCAGCCAGGTCGGAGGCACTCACCTGGTGGTGGCTGGGCGAGAACAGCACCTCGCCAGCACGCTCGGCCAGGTTGTACTGGATCAGTTTGGAGACCGCCCAGTCGTAATCTTCGCGCGAGCAAATAACGAACTTGACCTGATCGTTGCGGGTCAGCAGCTCGATGTTCTCGTAGCGGTTACGGTGCGACTCTTCGGAGCCAGGCGTCTTGAGGTCGACCACGCGGCTGACCCGGGTATCGACACCGCTGATGTCGAGGGCGCCGCTGGTTTCCAGCGATACCTCGTAACCGGCATCGCACAGGCTGCGCAGCAGCGGCAGCGCATTCGGCTGAGCCAAAGGCTCGCCGCCGGTGACGCACACGTAGCGCGGCTTGAAGCCGGCCACCTGCTCGAGGATCGAATCGAGGCTACGGATGGTGCCACCGGTGAAGGCATAGGCACTGTCGCAGTACTGGCAGCGCAGGGGGCAACCGGTCAGGCGCACGAATACCGTGGGCAGCCCAGCCGTTCGCGTTTCACCCTGCAACGAGTAAAAGACTTCGGTGATGCGTAATGTGTCTTGCATGATCGCCACGGGCGTGACAGCTGAACAGGCTGTCCGCCTCCGTCAGGCACTGTCGCGGACTCGACATGGCGTTATCCGCAGCAGCGTGTTTACGAAAAAAGGGCAGTGATTCTAACGAAAAAACCCGCGACAGGCGCGGGTTTCTTCATGAAGCATTGGCTCAGAGCTTTTGCAGGTCACGCTCGGCCAGTTTGGCGGCGGTGGTTTTCGGGTAGTCAGTGACTACTTTCTGCAGGATGCCCTTGACCTTGTCGGTGTGGCCCAGGCGGCGTTCGACGTCGGCCAGCTTGTACAGTGAATCCGGCACCTTGCTGTGCTCTGGATACAGCTGGCTGACCTTGGCAAAGGCCTGGCTGGCACCCTGCAAGTCGCCTTTGGCGAGGTTCACCTCACCCAACCAGTATTGCGCGTTACCGGCGTACTGGCTGTTGGGGTATTTGCGCAGGAAGGCGTTGAAGGCCTGGCTGGCCTTGTCGAAGTCCTTCTGCTTGATCAGGTCGAAAGCGGCATCGTAATAGAGCTTTTCTTTCGCCGGATCACCCGGCTCGCTGCTGTTGGCGGCCGGTGGCTGCGCGGCGCTGGCGCCGGCGGCGGCACCCGTGGCTGCGTTGTTCGCACCACCGGTGGAGGAATTATCGGGAGTCGCGGCAGGTGCCGTTCCGCTGCCAATGCGGCGGTCCAGGTCCTGATAGCGCTCGAGGTTTTCCTGCTTCATGCGCGACACATCGTTCTGCAGCTCTTCGATGATGCCTTGCTGGCGGGAAAGCTGGTCCTGCATCTGCTGCAGCTGCATGAACAGCTGGCCGTTTGCAGAAGCAGGGGCCGAAGCCCCTGCTCCGGCATAGGCGCCGCTCGTGCCATAACCCGCAGGTGGCAAACCACCTGCGTTGTCATCTACTACGGGAACCGCAGCCCACGCCGAAAGGGGCAGGCTGAGTGCGAGGACGGTTACTACACGGCGGCACATACGCATAGGAACTTACTTACGCAGTTCTACGCGACGGTTCTGAGCCCAGGACTGCTCGTCGTTGCCGGTGGCAACTGGACGCTCTTCGCCGTAGGAGACCAGTTCCAGCTGAGCAGGGGAAACGCCCTGCAGAACCAGGTAGCGCTGAACGGCCTTGGCACGACGCTCACCCAGAGCCATGTTGTACTCGCGGGTGCCGCGCTCGTCGGTGTTGCCTTCCAGGACAACGCGGTTGCCGTTGGACTTCAGGTCCTTGGCGTGAACGTCCAGAGCGCGCATGGCTTCTGGCTTCAGGTCCGAGCTGTCGTATTCGAAGTAGAAGGTGGTGATTGCGCGCAGGGCGGCTTCTTCGCTCAGGGAGCCGTCAACAGCGCCAGTGTTGGCACCGTAGCCAGCGTTCGGATCAACAGCGCCTTCACCAGCGTTGTCACCGCCTTTCGAGGAGCAACCTACAGCTACGGCCATGGCCAGAGCCAGCGCAGCGAATTTACCAAACTTCAGCATTTCCATCTTGAAACTCCTAATGAAACCCCAATGTGTTAAGCAAAACGTGTTACGCCGCAATCAGTTCAGGTAAGGGGACCAGGACGGTTCTCTGACTTCGCCTTGAGCGGTAGGAAGTGGGAGCCTCACGCGGCCGTTAAGCGACACGAGCATCAAGACTCCCCGGCCCTGCTGGCGGGTGGCGTAGATTAGCATGGTGCCGTTTGGCGCAACAGTGGGAGACTCATCAAGACTGGTCTCGGTGAGAATCTTTACACTTCCGCGCTGCAGATCCTGGGCAGCCACTTTGAAGTTGGTGAAACCCTGTTGGCGATGGATCATCACCAGGGTCTTTTCATCCGCCGACAGTTTCGGGTTGGCGTTGTAGTTACCCACGAAAGTTACTCGCTCGGCACCACCGCCACCGACCGACTGTTTGTAGATCTGCGGCTTGCCGCCACGGTCGGAGGTGAAGTACAGGGTGTTGCCATCCTTGCCCCAGAACGGCTCGGTATTGATACCGGGGCCGGCGGTGACACGGCTGATCTGACGCGAGGCGACGTTCATCACATAGATGTCCGGGTTGCCGTCCTTGGACAGCACGAACGCCAGGCGAGTACCGTCAGGCGACCAGGCAGGCGCGCCGTTCAGGCCTTCGAAGTTGGTGATCTGCTCGCGACGGCCAGTGTCGATGTGCTGGATGAAGATGCGCGGGCGCTTCTGCTCGAACGACACATAGGCGATGCGCTTGCCATCGGGTGCGAAACGTGGCGACAGGATCGGCTCACGCGACTGCAGCAGGGTCACTGCCCGAGCGCCGTCGTAGTCCGAACGCTGCAGGGTGTAACGGGTGTTGTTGGTCGAGAAACGCTCGGCGGTCACGTACAGCATGCGGGTGGAGAACGCACCCTTGATGCCGGTGAGCTTCTCGAACGACTGGTCGGCAATATAGTGGGACATGTCACGCAGCTGATCCACGCCGCCCGCGACGCTACCGGTCAGCACTTGCTGCTCGGTGGCGACGTTGAACAAGGCGTAGCTGACCTGCAGGCGGCCACCGGCCGGCACGATGCTGCCGACCATGACGTACTGCGCACCCAGCGCTTTCCAGTCGCGGAAGATGACTTCGCTGGCCTGGGTAGGCTGGCTGATCATGTTCTGCTTGGGAATGGGCGAGTAGTAGCCGGAGTTGCGCAGGTCATTGCCGATGATGTCGGCCATGTCTTCGGGCAGCACACTGCCGCCCTGCACGCCGAAGGGCACTACCGCGATTGGGGTTGCCCGGTCGCTACCGCTGGTGACCAGGATGTTCTTTTCCTCTGCCATGGCCATGCCTGCCACGCAGCAGAGCAAGACCAGGAGTCCTCTCAGACGTTTAATCACAACGCTAGATCCTCAGGTGTAAATGTCATCTTGAATGAACGATACGGATTGAATTCGTTCGGCTTCAAGCCCTGCATCTCGGTCAACCGGCCAATGTTCTTCACCGCGGCCACGGCCGAGCTGTCGAACGGACCGTCGCCGCTGGATTTGGCCACGTTCACGTTAGTGATGGTGCCGTCCGGCAACATGTTGATCTGCAGAACTACCGTCATGCCCTTGCGCGCAGAAGGCGGACGCGCCCAGCCTTCGGCTGCTCGCATACGAATCAGGTCGTCGAAATCACCGGCCACCTGATCACCCTGCTCATCGGCCAGTGCCTGCTGGCGCTCAGTGGTATCGGACAACAGCTCGGCCAGTGCCTGAGCCTTTTTGTCCTCCGCCGACTTGCGAGCCGCTTCCTGTGCCTTTTTCTTCTGGGCGTCTGCAGCGGCCTTTTTCTTGGCCTCTTCAGCTGCCTTCTTCTTCGCTTCCTCGGCCGCCGCTTTTTTCTTGGCGTCCTCGGCTGCTTTTTTCTTGGCGTCTTCGGCGGCTTTCTTCTTCGCCTCTTCCGCAGCCTGTTTCTTGGCCTCTTCTTCGGCCTGCTTTTTCGCTTCTTCCTCAGCCTTCTTCTTGGCGATGTCAGCCTGCTGCTTTTCAGCCGCCTTCTTCGCTTCTTCGGCCTTCTTGGCTTCTGCGGCTTTCTTCTGCTCGGTCGCCTTGGCGGCCTCTTCGGCCTTCTTGGCCTCGGCAGCTTCGCGGGCTTCCTCAGCTTTTTGAGCTGCGTCGGCTTTCTTTTGTTCCGCAGCCTTCACGGCTTCCTGCTCGACCTTCTTCTGCTCCAGCTGCTCGACTTCGGTCTGGCGAGACGCGGTCTTCTTCGCTTCCCCGGCAATCTTCTGATTGGTCTGGGTAGTCGCCTGGCTCTTGGACTTGAGCTGGTAGAGCGTGGCCTGGACGATCGGCTTGGAGGGCGGCAGCTCAGGCGTCATGGCAAAGCTGACGAACAACATGCCGAACACCAGCACATGCAGGCCGATGGCCCAGACACTGGGCCAGAAGTAGCTTTCCGAGGCGGATGGCTCTCGCTGCTGCATCAGGGCGCCTCGGTAATCAGGCCAACGTTACCGACACCGGCCTTCTGCAACCCGCCCATGGCACCCATGACCGCGCCGTAGTCGACGGACTTGTCACCACGAATGAAGACCTGGGTCTGCTTGCCCTGGTCGCGACCGGCGGCGATGATCTTGGTCACCGCACTGGTCATTTCCGGCAAGGTCATGGCCTTGTCCATCTGCTTGTCGGTGTCGACTTCGCTTCCGAGGTTCCAGAAGTAAGTCTTGTCGGCCTTGATCGAGATGGTCAGGATCTGCACGTTGTTGTCCTGCGGCAGCGCTTCGCTGGACACCTTGGGCAGGTCTACTTTCACGCCCTGGTTGAGCATGGGGGCGGTCACCATGAAGATGACCAGCAGCACCAGCATCACGTCGATGTAGGGCACCACGTTCATCTCGGCGACCGGCTTGCGTTTGTGGCGAACTCGGGCCATGGGTTTCTACCTGATCACTCTTCGCTGGTGTGTACTTTGCGGTGCAGGATCGCCTGGAACTCGTCGGCGAAGGTGTAGTAACGACCGATCAGTACTTCACTGCGCGCGGCAAAGCGGTTGTAGGCGATGACCGCCGGGATCGCGGCGAACAGGCCGATCGCGGTGGCAATCAGGGCCTCGGCGATGCCGGGGGCCACGGTGGCGAGGGTCGCCTGCTGGGCGCTGGCCAGGCCGCGGAAGGAGTTCATGATGCCCCAGACGGTACCGAACAGGCCGATGTACGGGCTGGTGGAACCGACGGTGGCCAGGAACGGCAGGCTCTGCTCGAGCTTTTCTTCCTCACGGGAGATGGCAACGCGCATGGCCCGACCAACACCTTCCATCACCGCGTCCGGGTCGACACCCGGTTGCTGGCGCAGGCGGGAGAACTCCTTGAAGCCGGCGCGGAACACCTGCTCGACACCCGAATCCGGGTCCGGGTTGCTGCCGGCCTGGCGGTACAGCTTGGACAGGTCGATACCCGACCAGAAGCGCTCCTCGAAGGCATCCAGGGCACGACGACCGGCACGCAGCATGGTGCTGCGCTGGAAGATCATGATCCAGGACATGACCGAGGCGGCCACCAGGGTGAGCATCACCAGCTGAACCACGACGCTGGCATTGGCGACCAGGCTCCACATGGAGGTATGGTCGACGACGTTTGCTTCCACGCTTATTCTCCTGCGTTGGATTGAGTACCCGTGCCGTCCGCCAGGAACGCGTCGCGCAGTTCTGGGGGAATGGCCCGGGGCTTGAAAGTGTCGGCACGCACCGCGGCCACAAGGAACTGCCCTTCACAGAGCAGCACTTCATCCTTTATTCGCCATACCTGCTGCACGAAGCGCAGGCTGGCGCGATTCAATTCAAGCACTTGCGCGGTGACCCGCAATTCGTCGTCCAGCCGCGCCGGCGCGTGGTAGCGCGCTTCGCTGGAGTGCACGACGAACAGAAGATTGTCACCCGCCAGTTGCGCCTGGGAAAAGCCCAGGTGGCGCAGGCGCTCGGTACGCGCTCGCTCCATGAACTTGAGGTAGTTGACGTAGTACACCACCCCACCCGCGTCGGTATCCTCGTAATAGACGCGACAGCGGTGTGCGAACGGTTCCAGCCCATTTTGCGCGCGCATACTCTAGTGCTTACTCCTGAACTTGCCAATCCGCCCAGGCAACTGTTTTTGCCGGGTTAATGTCGTATTGCCAGCGTTTGGTGGGCATGCCTGCGGTAGGACCACGAAATCGCCGGTTCGATCTGTCATTCGTCGTCCTGCGCGGAATATTCCCCACCTTCGCAGAAGCGCCCGGGAATGTTCAGGCCGAAATGCAGGTAGGCGTGGCGGGTGACCACCCGGCCTCGCGGGGTACGCATGATGTAGCCTTGCTGGATGAGGTAAGGTTCCAGCACGTCCTCGATGGTGTGCCGCTCTTCGCTGATCGCTGCGGCCAGGTTGTCCACGCCCACCGGGCCACCGTCGAATTTTTCGATCATGGTCAGCAGCAGGCGCCGGTCGGAATGGTCGAAACCACGCTCGTCGACGTCCAGCAGGTTGAGTGCCATGTCCGCCACGGCCTTGGTGATTTCGCCCTTGCCACGCACCTCGGCGTAGTCACGCACTCGGCGCAGCAGGCGGTTGGCGATACGTGGAGTTCCGCGCGCACGGCGGGCAATCTCGAAGGCGCCGCTGTCTTCGATCGTCAAGCCGAGAATGCCGGCCGAACGGCTGACGATGGTCGCCAGGTCGCGATCGCTGTAGAACTCCAGGCGCTGGACGATGCCGAAGCGATCACGCAGAGGGTTGGTGAGCATGCCCGCGCGGGTGGTGGCACCGACCAGGGTGAACGGCGGCAGATCGAGCTTGATCGAGCGCGCGGCCGGCCCCTCACCGATCATGATGTCCAGCTGGAAGTCTTCCATGGCCGGATACAGCACTTCCTCGACCACCGGCGACAAGCGGTGAATTTCGTCGATGAACAGCACATCGTGCGGTTCCAGGTTGGTGAGCATCGCCGCCAGATCACCCGGGCGCTCGAGGATCGGCCCCGAGGTGCTCTTGACCGATACGCCCATTTCATGGGCGATGATGTTGGCCAGCGTGGTCTTGCCCAGGCCGGGCGGGCCGAAGATCAGGGTGTGGTCGAGAGACTCGCTGCGACCGCGCGCTGCCTGGATGAACAACGCCATCTGCTCACGCACCACCGGCTGGCCGATGTATTCCTCCAGCCGCAGCGGACGGATTGCGCGATCCTGGACCTCTTCGCGGTCGCGTCCGGAGGCGGCAATCAGGCGGTCGGTCTCGATCACTTGGTAATCATCCCTTTAAGGCTGCGACGGATCAGTTCTTCACTGCTGAGGCTGGCCTTGCCTTCGATGGCAGAAATCGCCTTGCTGGCTTCCTGCGGCTTGTAGCCCAGCGATACCAGCGCGCTCACCGCGTCGGCCTCGGCCGTATTGACGCTGGCCACCGGTAGCGGGCCGTCGGACACCAGGGCGAACATCGCCGGCGAGGTTTCCCAGGCCTTGAAGCGGTCCTTGAGTTCGACCAGCAGGCGTTCGGCGGTCTTTTTGCCAACTCCCGGCACGCGTACCAGCACGGCAGCATCCTGGGCCTGCACACAACGCACCAGGTCGTCGACTTCAAGCCCGGACATCAGCGCCAGCGCAAGCTTGGGGCCAACGCCATTGAGCCGGATCAGCTCACGGAACAGTTCACGCTCGCGTTTTTCAGCAAAGCCATAGAGCAGATGGGCATCTTCACGCACCACCTGGTGGGTATGCAGGGTGACGACCTCCCCCACCTTGGGCAGGCGATAGAGCGTGGTCATCGGCACTTCGAGCTCATAGCCCAGGCCATTGACATCGACAATCAGGTGCGGCGGCTGTTTTTCCGCCAGGGTGCCGCGCAAACGTCCAATCACGTTCCGATCCTTTCTCTGGGGCGCCGGTCAGAAACCGCACAACCCTATCAGCTAATGCGTCCGGTGAACGGGCCACCCGGACAAAATGTGTATCAGCGCATGAAGCGGTTACAGACGCAAGCGCCCGCCGCGCCGACGCGCCGTGGTCAAGCCATGTGGAATCAGGCTGGAGCGGGTATGGGCATGACACAGGGCGATGGCCAGGGCATCGGAGGCGTCGACTTGCGGTTTCTGGGTGAGCTTGAGCAGGTGCATGACCATCAGCATCACCTGGTCCTTGTTGGCCCCGCCGGTCCCTGCCACCGCCTGTTTGACCTGGCTGGCGGTATATTCGGCGATCTCCAGGCCCGCTTCTGCGGCGGCAACGATGGCGGCACCACGCGCCTGCCCCAGTTTGAGCGCCGAATCGGCATTGCGTGCCATGAACACCCGCTCGATGCCCATGGTCACCGGGCCGTGCTGGCGAATGATCTCGCTGACGCCGCGAAAGACGACGAGCAGCCGATCGTGCAGTTCGCCATCACCGGTGCGGATACAGCCCGAGGTGACGTACTCGCAGCCGCGCGCGGTCTGACGGACCACACCGAAGCCGGTGATGCGCGAACCGGGGTCGATACCAAGAATCAGAGTCATAACGCCTGCATCAATTGCATTTCATATCGGTCTATTCGCGGGCAAGCCCGCTCCCACAGGTACAGCGCCATCCGGACGTACTGCGCACTACCTGTGGGAGCGGGCTTGCCCGCGAATAGGCCTGACGGTTACCGCCAACCTTAACCCAGCGCTTCCATGATCTCGTCGGAGATCTGTGCATTGGAGTAGACGTTCTGTACGTCGTCCAGATCCTCGAGCATGTCGATCAGCTTGAGCACTTTCTCCGCGCCCTCCTGATCCAGCTCGGCACTGGTGGTCGGCTGCATCACGATCTCGGCATCAGAGGCCTTGAAGCCCGCCTCTTCCAGCGCATTACGCACCGCGTAGAAGCTGTTGAACGAGGTGAACACATCGAAGGAGCCGTCGTCGTTGGCCACCACGTCGTCGGCATCGGCCTCCATCGCGGCTTCCATCAGCGCATCTTCGTCAACGGCCAGTTCGGCGGCGAAGCTGATCTGCCCCTTGCGCTCGAACAGGTAGGCCACCGAACCGTCGGTGCCCAGGTTGCCACCGCACTTGGTGAAGGCATGGCGCACGGCTGCGGCGGTACGGTTGCGGTTGTCGGTCATGGCTTCGACCATGATCGCCACGCCACCTGGGCCGTAACCCTCGTAGCTGAGCTCTTCGACGTTGTCGCTTTCGTTGGTGCCAGCACCCCGGGCCACGGCGCGATCGATGATGTCGCGGCTCATGTTGGCACCCAGGGCCTTGTCCAGCGCCAGGCGCAGACGCGGGTTGGACGCCGGGTCACCACCGCCTTGCTTGGCGGCGACGGTCAGCTCGCGGATCCACTTGGTGAAGATCTTGCCCCTTTTGGCATCCTGGCGCTCTTTGCGGTGCTTGATGTTCGCCCACTTGGAATGACCAGCCATAACGACTCCAAATCCTTGAAACAGAAACAGGTTCCGCCCCGAAGGGCGGAACGCGAAAAATACGTGGGCGCAGCGCTACCGTTGCGCCCAGGGTCGCTATTACTCGACCTTGGTCTGCTCGCGCAGACGAATGTGCAGCTCGCGCAGGGCCTTGGCGTCGACCAGGCCAGGGGCCTGGGTCATCACGCACGCGGCGCTCTGGGTTTTCGGGAAGGCAATCACTTCACGGATCGACTGGGCGCCGGTCATCAGCATGACCAGGCGGTCCAGGCCGAAGGCCAGGCCACCGTGGGGCGGCGCACCGAACTTCAGGGCGTCGAGCAGGAAGCCGAACTTCTCTTCCTGTTCCGCCGCTTCGATACCCAGCAGACGGAAGACCGCCTGTTGCATCTCTTTGCGGTGGATACGGATCGAGCCGCCACCCAGTTCGGTGCCGTTGAGCACCATGTCGTAGGCACGGGACAGTGCGGTGGCCGGGTTGGCCTCCAGCTCTTCGGGGGTGCACTTCGGCGCGGTGAACGGGTGGTGCAGCGCGGTGAAGCTGCCGTCTTCGTTCTCTTCGAACATCGGGAAGTCGACGACCCACATCGGAGCCCACTCGCAGGTCAGCAATTCGAAGTCGTGGCCCAGGCGGATACGCAGCGCGCCCAGGGCTTCGCTGACGACCTTGAACTTGTCGGCGCCGAAGAACACGATGTCGCCGTCTACCGCACCCACGCGATCGAGGATGTTGTTGAGGTTGGCCTCGGGGATGTTCTTGACGATCGGCGACTGCAGACCCTCGACACCCTTGGCGCGCTCGTTGACCTTGATGTAGGCCAGGCCCTTGGCACCGTAGATACCGACGAACTTGGTGTACTCGTCGATCTTGCTGCGCGGCATGCTTGCACCACCTGGCAGGCGCAGGGCGGTGACGCGGCATTTAGGATCGTTGGCAGGGCCGGCGAAGACCTTGAAGTCCACGTCCTTCAGCTGGTCGGCAACGTCTACCAGCTCCAGTGGGTTGCGCAGGTCGGGCTTGTCGGAACCGTAGCGACGCATGGCCTCTTCGAAGGTCATGTGCGGGAATTCGCCGAACTCCAGGTCCAGCACTTCCTTGAACAGCTTGCGGATCATGCTCTCGGTGAGGCCCATGATCTCGCTTTCGTCGAGGAAGCTGGTCTCGATGTCGATCTGGGTGAATTCCGGCTGGCGGTCGGCACGCAGGTCTTCGTCACGGAAGCACTTGGCGATCTGGTAGTAGCGGTCGAAGCCCGCGACCATCAACAGCTGCTTGAACAGCTGTGGCGACTGCGGCAGGGCGAAGAAGCTGCCGGCGTGGGTGCGGCTCGGCACCAGGTAGTCGCGCGCGCCTTCCGGGGTGGCGCGGGTCAGGATCGGCGTCTCGACGTCGAGGAAGCCATTTTCGTCAAGGAAGCGGCGGATGCTGGTGGTGATGCGCGAACGCAGGCGCAGCTTCTCGGCCATTTCTGGGCGACGCAGGTCGATGAAGCGGTAACGCAGGCGGGTTTCCTCGCCAACGTCGGAGAATTCGTTCAGCGGGAACGGCGGCGTCTCGGCTTCGTTGAGCACGGTCAGCTGGTAGCCGAGGATTTCGATGGCACCGGAGGCCATGTTGGCGTTGACCGCGCCATCCGGACGCTTGCGCACCTTGCCGGTGATCTGCACCACGTATTCGCTGCGCACGCGGTCGGCGGCGGCGAAGGTTTCGGCGCGATCCGGGTCGAATACGACCTGGGCCATGCCTTCGCGATCACGGATATCGAGGAAGATCACCCCGCCGTGGTCGCGGCGACGATGGACCCAGCCGCAAAGGGTGACTTCCTGGCCGTCCAGGCTCTCGTTCAGTTGGCCGCAATAATGGCTGCGCATCATGGTCGTGGTTTCGCTTCTCGTGATTCGTGTATTCGGTGGAGGTCTTCGCCGCCCAAGGGGCTAATACTGCAAGACCCGGTCGGTGCAATTCAACTCAGTCGGCCTTGTCGCCGCCTGCCAGATTCTTTTTTGCCCCGGTCTTGAAGTCGGTCTCGTACCAGCCGTTGCCGCTCAGGCGAAAACCGGGGACCGACAGCAGCTTCTTCAATGCCGGGGCCTGGCATGCCGGGCAATCGGTCAGCGGCGCGGCACTGATCTTCTGCAACACCTCCATGCGGTGTTCGCAGGATGCACATTGATAGTCGTAAAGGGGCATGGTGTCTCTCGTCAACCACATTGCAGGCTGCCCACGGCAGCAAAGAGCGGGATTATATATGGTTAACCGGAGCAGTGCAGCCCGCCCGGCGATCAGTGCGTATCCGGCGCATCCTGCAGCCATGCCACGCAGATCACCCGGATCAGGCCACTGAAGTTCCTCACACCGCCATGGCGCAGGTGCACCTCACGGTCCACGTAGGACAGCACGGCGCTCACCGAGCACCGATTGGCCCGGGCAATCCGCTCCAGGATCCGCCAGTAAACCGCCTCCAGGCGCAAACAGGTTGCAAAGCCATTAAGCCGCACCGATCGCGACACAGGCCCGGCCTGCTGCATGTCGAAATCCACCTTGAACGGGTCGATGCGCGGCCTGACGGCCCCCTGCCCTTGCCTGACACCCGTATTCACACTTTGCATAACACCGTGCATCGCATCGCTCCACCGTCACGAAGTTCTCCCCGTTGGTCGCAATAAACGGGGCCCGTGACGTCAATGAAGCGCTGGCACGCGTGCCGATAGCAGCGGCAAGGCTTTCCCCTCAAACGAACAAGGCCCGACACCCACAATGGCGCCGAGCCTTGCCTTCAATGCTTGCAGCATGATCAAGCGGCAATCACTTCCCGTCGAGCAACACCCGCAGCATCCATGCTGTTTTTTCATGCACCTGCATGCGCTGAGTGAGCAAGTCGGCGGTCGGCTCGTCGCTGACCTTGTCCACCACCGGGAAAATGCTGCGTGCGGTGCGCACCACCGCCTCCTGCCCCTGCACCAGTTGCCTGATCATTTCATCGGCGACGGGCACACCCTCTTCCTCCTTGATCGACGAATGGCGCGCATAAAAGGCATAGGAACCCGGCGCGGGAAAGCCCAGCGCCCGAATACGCTCCGCAATGGAATCCACCGCCAGCGCCAACTCGTTGTACTGCTCCTCGAACATCAGGTGCAGGGTGCGAAACGAAGGCCCAGTGACATTCCAGTGGAAGTTGTGGGTTTTCAGGTACAGCACGTAGGTATCCGACAGCAACCGGGACAACCCTTCGACGATGGACTTGCGATCCTCTTCGCTGATACCGATATCGATTGCCATGACATTCCCCTCTCCATAAGGCCTGGTTGACCGAGCGTGCGCCAGCCACTGCCAAGCGCACCTGCACGACGACCCTACCAACCCTAGCAAGAGATTCCACGCCACGCAGGACGCGATGGCCAGCCGGCGCACGCGGTTTGAGATGCCTGCGCCTTTGCTGTTAAATAGGCAGCGTGCCACCCGTGCGGACTGTTATTGCCGGGTGCATAGGCTGGGATGTCACGTTTTCGCGCCTACACCTCACGCGCACCGTGCAGCCAGCTCATCCTGTGATCGGCCTTATCAACGTGAGCCAAATCAAATGTTCAAGATCGTCCATCTGGTGACGGGCGTGGCTGCCTTGCTGCTATCGCTCATACCCAGCCTCAGAACCGACGCAACACCCCTGCTGCAACAACCCGAAGCCGTTTACCTGGCCTTGCTCGGGCTGCTGAACCTGATCCTGGCCCCCGCCCTGCCGCTGTATTACAACGGCATGCGCCAGCAATTGCAGCGCGCGACCAGCATCCTGCTGGTCCTGGCCGTAGCGCTGCAGACCCTCACCCTGCTGGCACGCCCGGAGCTGGGCAGCCTGCCTGCACTGGCCTGTGCACTTCTCGCCTGCGCCCTGCACCTGGCGGCAGGCTTTGCCCGCACCCCGCGCAAAGTCCGCAGCCAGGGCGCGGCGCAAGACGCAGGCCTGCGCGATACCGGTACGGTGAAGTGGTTCAACACCTCCAAGGGCTTCGGCTTCATTTCCCGCGACACCGGTGACGATATCTTCGTGCACTTTCGCGCCATCCGGGGCGAAGGCCACCGCGTGCTGGTCGAAGGCCAGCGCGTGGAGTTCTCGGTGATGCACCGTGACAAGGGCCTGCAGGCCGAAGACGTGGTCGCAGTCTCGCGCCGCTGACCACAAACTCCGCCGCTCTCAATAATGAGGCGGCGGAGCCTCCTCTCCCTCGCTGCCGTACTGGCCGACCATCTCTTCGTAACGCTTGATCAGCTCGGCCACCTGCAATTGCAGGCGTTCGATCACACGCCCCTGCTCGACCACCACGTCATTCAGCGCCTGGATGGTGTCATCCTGGAACGCCTGACGGGTTTCCAGCTCGACGATCTGCAATTCCAGCGACATACCTCAGGCCTCCTTGAAACTGTCGCCGAGCAGCGCACGCACACGCTGGCGAATGCCTTCCACCTGTTCCGGCGCATAGTCGATGGCCGGCACCTTGCCCCATACCGGCGCAGGCCAGGCGGCGTCGCCGTGGCGGCGGACGATGACATGCATATGCAATTGGCTGACAACGTTACCGAGCGTGGCGACGTTCATCTTGTCGGCAGCAAAAGCATCCTTGAAGGCTTCGGCCAAGGCATTGGTTTCCTGCCAGAGCTGCTGCTGATCAGCCTCCTCCAGGTCGAACAGCTCGCTGATGTCGGCACGACGCGGCACCAGGATGAACCAGGGGTAGTTGGCATCCTTGCTCAGCAGCAAACGGCATAGCGGCAGATCGCCCAGCACCAGGGAATCCTGTTGCAGGCGCGAATCGAGAGTGAACACGGCGTACCTCCAGAAAAACAATGACGCCCCACAGGGCGAAAACAGGGGCGAAGGATACCCTGCTTCCTCTATTGCCACATCAACGGGGGCACGCTTTGAACAGCTTCATGCACACGTTTGAACCCGCCGCGGTAACACCACGCTACTTTTCGCACCAAAATGATGCCAATCGTCACCGCACCACCACACTTTCTTCACACAAAACAGCCAGGATCAACAGTTGCCGGTAACACCTTGACTTTGAAGGCAACTGTCAGAGACGAGCAGGACATTGAACCCTGGCACACCATAAGACAGGCGCCGCCCCGTGTTTACGGCGATTTTCACCCTGCCGCTTCGGCGCACGTGAAAATTTCATGAAACGTTCGCGATTTTGAGCACGCTTGTTGCATTCGTTTGACGCCAAGTCGGCACGACACCTGCATTGTCGGGTGGACGCGACAAATAACAACAGCGGCATCGGATCCACCAGGGAGTTGGCAAGCCACAACTTTGTGATTACACATCCTTGATGGCTTGACAACAGCGCTGGCGTTGTACGCCCAACTAAACAGGGCGTGATTTGCGACATGGAAATAACTGTACGCGACACGGCCATAAAGTTATCGAAAGGTTGTTTTTGCCCGTATCGCCAAGAATAGTCAGCGTGATATACATTTTCGCCGACATAACAAGAAAGAGCTGCCCCGATAACTAAAACTCCTGGGCGCAGCGGTACTCTTCCTAAAAACCAAAGGAGCAAATCACGATGCGCGTGATGAAGTGGAGCATGATCGCCCTGGCCGTAGCAGCAGGGACCTCGCAGTTTGCCGTCGCCTCTTCGCAGGATGAGTCCAAGGGCTTCCTCGAAGACAGCAAGCTCAACGTCAAGACCCGGATGCTGTATTTCAGCCGTGACTTCCGCAACAACGAGCGTGACGAAGACGGCAACCGTCAAAGCCGCGTTGAAGAAACCGGCCTGGGCTTCCTCGGCACCTACGAGTCCGGCTTCACCCAGGGCACCGTCGGTGTTGGCGTCGACGCCATCGGCATGCTGGGCCTGAAACTGGACAGCGGCAAAGGTCGCGCCGGTACCGGCCTGTTCCCAACCGGCTCCGACGGCCGTTCGCAGGATGACTACTCCAAGGGCGGCGGCGCGGTCAAATTCCGCGTATCCGACACCGTACTGAAGGTCGGCGACCAGTTCACCGCACTGCCGGTCTTCGCCACCGACGACAGCCGCTTGCTGCCTGAGATCGCCCAGGGCGCCCTGATCACCAGCAACGAGATCAAAGGCCTCACCCTGCACGCCGGTCGCTTCACCAGCCTGACCGCGCAAGCCGAGACCAACCGCGACAGCCTGCACCTCAAGGAAGCTGACGTAATCGGCGGTACCTACGCCTTTACCGATACCCTGAGCACCAGCCTGTACTACTCCAAAGTTGAAGACTACTGGCGCAAATACTACGCCAACGTCAACTGGGCGCTGCCGATCTCCGACAAGCAAGGCCTGGTGTTCGACTTCAACATCTATGACACCAAGAGCGACGGCGCGGCCCTCTACAAGGCCTTCGACGGCGACAAACTGGACAACCGTGCATTCAGCCTGTCCGGCGCCTACAACATCGGCGCACACACCTTCACCCTGGCCTACCAGAAAGTTACCGGTGACGGCGACTACGGCTATGGCGTGGACGGCGGCGGCACCATCTTCCTGGCCAACTCCATCGCCCGCTCCGACTTCAACGCCGAAGACGAGAAGTCCTGGCAGGCTCGCTACGACCTGAACTTCGCCGAGTACGGCGTTCCAGGCCTGTCGTTCATGACCCGTTATGTCCGTGGTACCGGTGCCAACGTTGCCGGCACCGACAACGGCAAGGAATGGGAACGCGACGTGGACATCAAGTACGTCCTGCAGGAAGGCCCGGCTAAAGACCTGAGCTTCCGCGTCCGTCAGGCCACCTACCGCTCCAGCGATGGCGTGTACTACGGTTCGAGCTCGATCGACGAACTGCGCCTGATCGTCGAGTACCCGCTGAGCATCCTGTAAGCCAGTGCTTGCAACGCTCTGCGAATGAAGGAGCCCGGCCTAGGCCGGGCTTTTTCATGGCTGACACAAACACACGCGTGCTGCATTCTGTACGCTTTCGTCTCGCCCCCGTACAATGCGGGGTCATTTCACATTCAGGCAATCGACACGGCTCACCATGCGCACCAGTCAATATTTGCTCGCCACCCAAAAAGAAACCCCGGCAGATGCCGTGGTCATCAGCCACCAGCTCATGCTGCGCGCCGGCATGATCCGCAAGCTGGCCTCCGGCCTGTACACCTGGCTGCCGATGGGCCTGCGGGTGATGCGCAAGGTCGAGGCCGTGGTCCGCGAGGAAATGAATGCCGCCGGTGCCCTCGAAGTGCTGATGCCCAGCATCCAGCCCGCCGAACTGTGGCAGGAATCCGGCCGCTGGGAACAGTACGGCCCTGAGCTGCTGCGCCTGAAGGACCGCCACAACCGTGATTTCTGCGTCGGTCCGACCCACGAAGAAGTCATCACCGACCTCGCACGCAACGAGCTGTCGAGCTACAAGCAGTTGCCGCTGAACATGTACCAGATCCAGACCAAGTTCCGTGACGAGATCCGTCCGCGCTTCGGCCTGATGCGTGGCCGCGAGTTCATCATGAAGGACGCCTACTCCTTCCATGCCGACCAGGCTTCCCTGCAGGAAACCTACGACCGCATGCACCTGGCCTACAGCAACATCTTTACCCGCCTGGGCCTGGACTTCCGTCCGGTGCAGGCCGACACCGGCTCCATCGGTGGCAGCTACTCCCACGAATTCCACGTGCTCGCCTCTTCCGGCGAAGACGACGTGATCTTCAGCGACAGCTCCGACTACGCCGCCAACATCGAGAAGGCCGAGGCCATCCCGCGCGAAACCGTGCGCCCTGCCCCGACCGAAGAGCTGCGCCTGGTCGACACCCCAGACGCCAAGACCATCGCGCAACTGGTGGAAAACTTCGGCCTGGCGATCGAGAAGACCGTCAAGACCCTGATCGTGCATGGCGCCGAAGAGGGCAAGCTGATCGCCCTGATCGTCCGTGGCGACCACGAACTCAACGAAATCAAGGCCACCAAGCTGGAACAGGTTGCCGAGCCACTGGTCATGGCCAGCGAAGCCGAATTGCGCGACGCCATCGGCGCCGGCGCGGGCTCGCTCGGCCCGCTGAACCTGCCACTGGAGTGCATCATCGACCGCTCGGTCGCCCTGATGAGCGACTTCGGCATCGGCGCCAACATCGACGACAAGCACTACTTCGGCGTGAACTGGGAGCGTGACCTGCCGGTTCCACAGGTCGCCGACCTGCGCAACGTCGTCGAAGGCGACCCGAGCCCGGACGGCCAAGGCACCCTGGTGATCAAGCGCGGCATCGAAGTCGGCCACATCTTCCAGCTCGGCACCAAGTACAGCGAGGCACTCAAGTGCCAGGTACTGGGCGAAAACGGCAAGCCGGTGGTGCTGTCGATGGGCTGCTATGGCATCGGCGTATCCCGCGTGGTCGCCGCCGCCATCGAGCAGAGCTACGACGACAAGGGCATCATCTGGAACGACGCCCTGGCACCGTTCCAGATCGCCCTGGTACCGCTGCGCTACGAAACCGACGTGGTGCGCGAAGCCACCGACAAGCTGTACGCCGAACTGACCGCCGCCGGTTTCGAAGTGCTGCTGGACGACCGTGACAAGAAAACCAGCCCCGGCATCAAGTTCGCCGACATGGAGCTGATTGGCATCCCGCACCGCATCGTCGTCAGCGATCGCGGCCTGGCTGAAGGCAACCTGGAATACAAGCACCGCACCGAGCAGGACGCCCAGGCGTTGCCGCTCAATGAAGTGCTGAGCTTCCTGCAGGCCCGTATCCGCCGCTGATAAACCGTTGCGCGAGTGATCATGTCCAAGCGAAGTACCTACACCCTGGGGGGCGCCGCACTGTGCGGCGCCCTGCTCCTCAGCGGCTGCGCCAACCAGATGTCCCAGCGCAGCGACCATGAAGAGCGCGTCGAGCGCAAGCTGCTCGAACACAGTCTGCAGATCGATGTCGGCGAGCCCAAGGTGATGGAGCTTCCGCAGCGGCGCGTGCGCATTCACGAACAGCAGCGTTTCGAAGTCACCGAGTTCGAAGTCACCCGCCGCTACGACCGCTATACGCCCTACCAGCCCTGGCGGGAGATCTACGAAATCCCGCTGGGCGCGGTTGCCGTGGTCGCCGGTGTTGGGGCCAACGTGGCCAACGTGTTCGCCCTCGGCAACCTGCCCGAGAGCATGACCCACGACTGGCTCAGCTATGGCATTGACGGACTCAACCCGTTCATGAACACGCCGTCCAACGGCCGCGCGCAACAGAACCTCGCTGGCATCAGCGAAGTCGAGAAAGGCAAGCGCGAAGAATTCACCAGCGTGCCCTGGAACGAGCGCCTGGTCGAGGTCAAGGCCGGCAAGATGACCCACGAACTGACCACCGATAAAAACGGCGTTCTACGCCTGAACCTGCTCGACAGCCCGTTCTCCGAGCAGAACCTCAAGCACGTAGGCACCCTGCATTTGCAGGTGGTCGACGAGGACAACGGCGTGCGTGGCGATGCCAGCCTGCTGATCAGTGGCAACCTGCGCGGCAAGTTGCTGGAGGCACACGAGCTGATCTTCGATGACCTCGAAGACGACGATGTCGGGCAGTGGGTACATCGGGTCAAGCGCCTCTCGGAGCTAGGCCTGGAAGAAGAAGCCAGCGAGCTGGAGCAGAGCCTGATCGAGCTCACCCGCAACGATCCGGAGCTGCAGCAGGACTTCCTCAAGACCTTGACCAAGGAAACCGGCCGCCTGGTCGCCGACCCTGGTGCGCAATAGTTAGCTTGACGCAATAACCGCAAGGGGCGCATATCGCGCCCCTTCCTTATTATTTGTCTTCGAACAGCTCCAGCTGTTCATGGGCACCGCGCAAATCGCGCAACCTTACCCCTACGCCCAGCAAGCGCACGGGCCTGGCTCCGCGCGCGAACGCCTGACTGAGCAACTGCCGATAACTCTCAAGGTCACGCCCTGCCCCCGCCTGTTCCAGGGTGGTCTGACTGAAGTCATGGAACTTCACCTTGACGAACGGCTTGTCGGGCCGATAGCTGCTATCCATCCGGGCAATCCGCTCATTCAGGCTGGCCAGCAGGTCGGGGAGTTTCTCCAGGCAACTGGACAGGTCCGGCAGGTCATGGTCGTAGGTGTTTTCCACGCTTACCGACTGGCGCCGGCTGTCATTTTGCACCGCACGCTCATCAATACCCCGCGCCAGCCCCCACAATCGCTCCCCGAAGCTGCCGAATTCACGAACCAACGCCAGGCGCGACCAGTCACGCAAGGATAGGCAGGTATCGATGCCCAGCCGCGACAGCTTGTCCGCCGTGACCTTACCCACCCCGTGCAGGCGAGCGACCGGCAGCGCGGCAACGAACGTCTCCACCTGATCCGGCGTGATCACGAACAAACCGTTGGGCTTGCGCCAGTCACTGGCAATCTTGGCCAGGAACTTGTTCGGCGCCACGCCGGCAGACACCGTGATATGCAACTGCTGGGCGACACGCCTGCGGATATCTTCAGCGATACGCGTGGCACTGCCGGCAAACCACTGGCTGTCACTGACATCCAGATAAGCCTCGTCCAGCGACAAGGGCTCGATCAGCTCGGTGTAGTCGCGGAAAATCGCGTGTATCTCGCGCGAGGCTTCACGGTAGGCCTCGAAGCGCGGCTTGACGATCTGCAGGTCCGGGCACAGCTTCATGGCATGCCCCGAAGACATCGCCGAGCGCACGCCATAGGCGCGCGCCTCATAATTGCAGGTGGCAATCACCCCACGCTGCCCAGGCTGCCCACCCACCGCCATGGGGCGCCCCACCAGGCGCGGGTCATCACGCATTTCTATGGCGGCGTAGAAGCAGTCACAGTCGACATGGATGATCTTGCGCAAGGACATGGACGACAGCCAGTACTGTAAATTCATACAGATAGTACCCCAACCCCCATCGACGGAGACAGCCTGCACACGACAATCGGCCTGGAACCCCCGCCAATACTGAGCCTGGCGTCAATTTGGCACGCTAAGAGTCTGAACGGGAAAGGTTTTTTTGATTTAAATGTTGACATCGGGAAGGAATTCCGTAGAATTCGATCTCACAGGCGCGGGATGGAGCAGCCTGGTAGCTCGTCGGGCTCATAACCCGAAGGTCGTCGGTTCAAATCCGGCTCCCGCAACCAGATTCAATAAAAAAGGCCACTGTTTCGACAGTGGCCTTTTTTATTGAGCTGTGAAAAGCATCGCGGAAACCCACGTAAAGAATATCGAACATTTAATGCTTGACAGCTTGCTGGTAATCCGTAAAATGCGCCCCTCTGACGCGGGATGGAGCAGCCTGGTAGCTCGTCGGGCTCATAACCCGAAGGTCGTCGGTTCAAATCCGGCTCCCGCAACCAGATTCTAGAAAGGCCACTGTTTCGACAGTGGCCTTTTTTATTGCCCGTGCTCTGGCATACGGAAAATTTTAGCTAAATCAGGCATTTACGCTTGACAAGCATTCGATAATCCGTAAAATTCGCACCACTGACGCGGGATGGAGCAGCCTGGTAGCTCGTCGGGCTCATAACCCGAAGGTCGTCGGTTCAAATCCGGCTCCCGCAACCATATTCGTCAGAACAAGCCCCGCCTATCGAAAGATAGTGCGGGGCTTGTTGCATTCAGGCCTATCGTTCTCAACCACCCAGGCCAAGCGCAGCGCGCATCCCGCTTCCCCCGCCCCTGCTCCACATAGCTGAATGAACTATCTTTAACTATCCTGAAACAGATTAACTACATGGGCCGGAGTAATATCTGGACACGTTTTTCCAAAGGGACTTTCACTTGGCCGTAGCTTGCTTTCACCTCGCGCTGACCGCACGGGGCACCCCATGACCGCCCCCACTCCCGAAACCCAGGCACCGCTGACTGCGGCCTTGCCTACGGCTGCGCAACGCCTGCCTTGGCTGGAACGCCTGAGCAAGTACCGCCAACCCTTGGGCCTGGCGCTGACCCTGGTGCTGTTCGCCATGGGCCTGATTGCCTGCCGCCACCTGTTGAGCGAACTGGACATCTACGCGCTGCATGACGCCATGCTCAGCGTGCCGTCCCACGCCTTGCTCGGGGCGCTGCTAGCCACCGCAGTCGGTTTCCTGATTTTGCTGGGCTACGAATGGTCAGCCAGCCGCTTCGCGGCCGTGCAGTTGCCGCCGCGCACCCTGATACTGGGTGGCTTCAGCGCCTTCGCGATTGGCAATGCCATCGGCCTGTCGATGCTCTCCGGTGGCTCGGTACGTTATCGTCTGTATGCCCGCCAAGGGCTGAGCGCTGCTGAAGTCGCGCGCATGACCGTGTTCGCCAGCCTCTCGCTGGGCTGTGCGCTGCCGCCGCTGGCGGCTCTGGCCACCCTTAGCAACCTGCCGGCAGCCGCCACTGCATTGCGCCTGCCTGCGCCGCTGCTGGGCGGCATTGCCGTGGCGGTCCTGGTCATGACCGCTGCGCTGGTGATGGGCCTGTACCGTCGCCGCCTGGCCGAGCAACCGCTCAAGGACAGCCTGCTGGTTCAGTTCGGCCGCCGCACCCTGCGCCTGCCGAGCGCTCGCCTGGCCGGCCTGCAACTGCTGATCACCGCGCTGGACGTTGCCGCCGCCGCCACCGTGCTGTACCTGCTGCTGCCGGAAGCGCCGCCTTTCGGTGCCTTCGTACTGGTCTATCTGCTGGCACTCGCTGCAGGCGTGCTCAGCCACGTACCGGGCGGTGTCGGTGTATTCGAGGCGATCCTGCTAGCCGCCTTTGCCAACCAGCTGGGTGCCGCACCACTTGCTGCCGCGCTGCTGCTGTACCGCCTGATCTACGTGGTACTGCCGCTGCTGTTGGCTTGCGTACTGCTGTTGGCCAACGAAGCGCGTCGCCTGCTGTTCGCCCAGCAAGCCATCCGCGCAGCTTCCGGGCTGGCCGCACCGGTTCTGGCAATCCTGGTATTCCTCTCCGGTGTGGTGCTGCTGTTCTCCGGCGCCACCCCCGAAATCGACAGCCGCCTGGAACACATGGGCTTCCTGATCCCCCACCGGCTGATCGATGCGTCGCACTTCGGCGCCAGCCTCATCGGCGTACTGTGCCTGCTGCTGGCCCAGGGCCTGCGCCGCCGCCTGTCAGCTGCCTGGCTGCTGACCACCGTACTGCTGCTGGTAGGTGCAGTCCTGTCGCTGCTCAAGGGCTTTGACTGGGAAGAGGCCACGCTCATGTGCCTCACCGCCGCCCTGCTGGCACTGTTCCGCCGTTCGTTCTATCGCCCCAGCCGGCTGCTCGAACTGCCATTCTCGCCGGTATACCTGGTGGCCAGCGCGTGCGTGGTCGGTGCCTCGATCTGGCTGCTGCTGTTCGCCTATCAGGACGTCCCCTACACCCACAAACTCTGGTGGCAGTTCACCCTCGATGCCGATGCCCCACGTGGACTGCGCGCGGCCATGGGCAGTGCAGTACTGCTGGTGATCGTCGCCCTGACCTGGCTGCTGCGCACCGCCCGCCCGGTGATCCATCTGCCCACCGAAGACGAACTGCAGCGCGCCAACCGCATCCTGCTGGCCTCCGACCAGCCCGACGGCGGCCTGGCGCTGACCGGCGACAAGGCGCTGTTGTTCCACCCCAGCGACGACGCCTTCCTCATGTACGCCCGCCGTGGCCGCAGCCTGGTGGCCTTGTACGACCCGATCGGCCCGGCCCAGGAGCGCGCCGAAATGATCTGGCAGTTCCGCGACCTGTGCGACCTGCACCATGCCCGCCCGGTGTTCTACCAGGTGCGCGCGGAGAACCTGCCGTTCTACATGGACATTGGCCTGACCGCGATCAAGCTCGGCGAAGAAGCCCGCGTCGACCTGCGCCGCTTCGACCTCGAAGCCAAGGGCAAGGAGATGAAGGACCTGCGCTATACCTGGAACCGCGGCGGGCGCGACGGCCTGGCCCTTGAGGTCCACGAGCCCGGCCAGGCGCCGCTGGCGGAGCTCAAGGAAATCTCCGATGCCTGGCTCGAAGGCAAGAACGTGCGTGAAAAAGGCTTCTCGCTCGGCCGCTTCAGCCCCGAGTACCTGCAGCATTTTCGCATCGCGCTGATCCGCTTCCAGGGCCGCCCGGTGGCCTTTGCCAACTTGCTGGAAACCCACAGCAACGAGCTGGCCAGCCTGGACCTGATGCGCGCCCACCCGGACGCGCCGAAGCTGACCATGGAATTCATGATGGTTGGCCTGATCCTTCACTACAAGAGCCATGACTATGGCCGTTTCAGCCTGGGGATGGTCCCCCTTTCCGGCTTGCAGCCGCGGCGCGGAGCACCCTTGACCCAACGCCTGGGTTCGATGGTGTTCCAGCGTGGCGAGCAGCTGTACAACTTCCAGGGCCTGCGGCGCTTCAAGGACAAGTTCCAGCCGGACTGGGAACCCCGTTACATGGCCGTGCCGGCCGGGCTCGACCCGCTTGTGGCACTGGCTGATACCGCCGCCCTGATCGCTGGTGGCCTGACTGGATTGGTGAAACGTTGATGATCCGACGCTATTGGCTGTACGTACTGATTCCCCTGCTGCTGGCCGCCCTGGCCGGTGGCGTGGCCTTCTGGCTTTGGACCCGCCCTGCCCCAGAGGCACGCCTGGACCATCTTACCCTGGGTGAGGGCAGCAGCCTGACCCGTGCCACCCCTGGCGTACACGCCAAGGCCCGGGTAGCCATCGGCGTGCCGCAGGACCAGGCCTTGAGCGACAAGCAGCTGCTGGACCTGAGCCAGGCCGGTGAAGCCCAGCTGGTGCAGGTAATCCTGCCGCCGGCCGACTGCGGCAAGCAAAAGGCAGCCATGGATGAGGCGCTGGCCCAGCTGTCCGACAAACCCACCGTGGTCGCCGGCATCGGCCCCGGCGCCGCCCAGGCTTGGCGCTGGCTGGCCACACAGAATGATGACAAGGCCCGTGCCATCTCGGTGGACTTCACCCTCGAGCAACCGGGCTGTCAGGCTGAGCTGCCAAAATCCGCGGCCCACGGCCACTGGAGCGTGGCCTGGAACGATAACCCGGACGATGCCAGTGCCGCCTTCGTGCGCGACCAGGCCAACGCCGAGACCAGCATTGCCGACTACGACATCCACCTGCCCCAGGTACTCAAGGCCCAGCTCACGCAAGCCTTGGTCGGCCAGGACGGCAATGCCCTGGCGATCCCGGTAGTGGAAGTACCCGCCGGGCAGACCACCGACACTGTCACCCTGTTCCTCTCCGGTGACGGTGGCTGGCGCGACCTGGACCGCGACGTCGCCGGCGAGATGGCCAAGCTCGGCTTCCCGGTGGTGGGCATCGACACCCTGCGCTACTACTGGCAGCACAAGACGCCGGAACAGAGCGCCGCCGACCTCTCCGAGCTGATGCAGCACTACCGCCAGAAATGGGGCACCAAGCGCTTCGTGCTGACCGGCTATTCGTTCGGCGCCGACGTACTGCCGGCTATCTACAACCGCCTGCCCGAAGAGGACCAGAAGCGCATCGATGCCGTGATCCTGCTGGCCTTCGCCCGCAGCGGCAGCTTCGAGATCGAGGTCGAGGGCTGGTTGGGCAAGGAAGGCCAGGAAGCCCCGACCGGGCAAGAGATGGCCAAGCTGCCCGCCGCCAAGGTGGTGTGCGTGTACGGTGTCGAGGAAACCGACGAAAGCGGCTGCACCGACAAGACTGCCGTGGGCGAGCGCATGAAGCTGCCCGGCGGCCACCACTTCGACGAGAACTACCCGGCACTGGCCAAGCGCCTGATCAACGAGATCGAGACCCGCCAGGGGAAGTCCAGCGTCGCTGAGAAGTGAAATGAAAAAGGGGCCGCTATGCGGCCCCTTGCAGTTTCTAGATCTCGACCTGGGTTCCCAGTTCGATCACCCGGTTCAACGGCAGGTTGAAGAAGCGCAAGTTGCCGTTGGCGTTCTTGAGCAGGAACGCGAACAGGTTGCCGCGCCAGCGCGACATCCCCTCCAACCGCGAAGCGATCACCGTTTCCCGGCTGAGGAAATAGGTGGTGCGCATCGGGCTGAAATCCAGCTCGTCCAGGTGGCACAGCTTCAAGGCCGCCGGCACGTCAGGCTCATCCATGAAGCCGAAGTGCAGCAACACGCGGAAGAACCCGTCGCCATAGGCCTCCACCTCGAAACGCTCGCTCTCCGGTACCCGCGGCCGGTCCTCGCTGACCACGGTCAACAACACCACCTGGCTGTGCAGCACCTGGTTGTGCAACATGTTGTGCAACAACGCGTGGGGCACGGCGTCCGATCGCGCGGTAAGGAACACCGCTGTGCCCTCGACCCGGTGCGGTGGCTGCACACGGATGCTGCCGATGAACAGCGGCAGCGGCAACGCACCTTCATCGATGCGGTCGACCAGGATCTGCTTGCCGCGCTTCCAGGTACTCATCAACACGAACAGCACAATCCCCGCCAGCACCGGGAAAGCACCGCCCTGGACGATTTTCGGCACGTTGGCGGCGAAGAACAGCCCATCCACCAGCAGAAAGCCCACCAGCAGTGGCACTGCCAGCACCGGCGGCCACTTCCACAGCAGCAGCATCACCACCGACACCAGGATCGTGGTCATCAGCATCGTGCCAGTCACCGCCACACCATAGGCCGCAGCCAGGGCGCCAGAAGACTCAAAGCCGATCACCAGCAGCACCACGCCAACCATCAGCGTCCAGTTCACTGCGCCGATGTAGATCTGCCCCTGCTCGTCGCTGGAGGTGTGCTGGATCTGCATCCGCGGGATGTAACCGAGCTGAATGGCTTGACGGGTCAGCGAGAACGCGCCGGAAATCACCGCCTGCGAAGCGATTACCGTGGCCATGGTGGCCAGGCCCACCAACGGCAGCAACGCCCAGCTCGGCGCCAGCAGGTAGAAGGGGTTGCGGGCCGCTTCAGGGTTCTGCAGCAGCATCGCGCCCTGACCAAAGTAGTTGAGCACCAGCGCCGGCAGCACCAGGATGAACCAGGCGCGGGCGATCGGCTTGCGGCCGAAGTGCCCCATGTCGGCGTACAACGCCTCGGCACCGGTCAGCGCCAGCACCACCGCCCCGAGAATCGCCACGCCCATGCCCGGATGAACGATGAAGAAATTCAACGCCCAGCCTGGGTTGAAGGCCTTGAGCACTTCCGGGCTCTGCGAGATGCCATGCACCCCCAACGCCCCCAGCACCACGAACCAGGTGACCATGATCGGGCCGAACAGCTTGCCGATGGTCTCGGTGCCGTGCTTCTGCACCAGGAACAGTGCCACCAGCACCACCAGCGAGATCGGCACCACCCAGTGGTCGATGCCGTCGAACGCCAGGCCCATGCCCTCCACCGCCGACAGCACCGACACCGCCGGGGTGATCATGCTGTCGCCATAGAACAGCGAGGCGCCGATCAAGCCGCAGATGACCATCAGCGCACGCAGTTTCGGGTGGCTGGCCGTGGCCCGCCGCGCCAGCGCTGTCAGCGCCATGGTGCCACCCTCGCCCTGGTTGTCGGCACGCAGGATGAACATCACGTACTTGAACGACACCACCCACAGCAGCGACCAGAGAATCAGCGACAGAATGCCCAGCACCCCGTCGTGGTTGACCGGTACGCCATAACCCCCGGTGAAGACCTCTTTGAGGGTGTACAGCGGGCTGGTGCCGATATCGCCATAGACCACCCCAACAGCTGCCACGAGCAGGCCCAGCGACCGCGTCGCGCCCTGCTTACCCTCGTGCCCGCCCTCGGCGTGACTGCTTGCCTGAACCATCGACCACTCCCGCAGAAGGCCTGTTAGACCGATTGAATTCCCATCCGCGTCGAGGCATCCCGTAGGCCCCCGCGCAACGGCGCGAAGCATAGCGCAGCGTTCGTCGTATTTCTGCTGGTCAAGCGACCTTGCGCTCGCTAGAATTGCGCACTTTTTGATCAGAGGCGCGAAAAGCGCCCGCCAGGATCGCCCCCGTTACCGGCCGGGCGGCCTGTATTCAATACCGAGGTTAGCCATGTCCACCACTCCCGCCACCCCTAAGGTCGGCTTCGTTTCCCTGGGTTGCCCCAAGGCCCTGGTCGATTCCGAGCGCATCCTGACCCAGCTGCGCATGGAAGGCTATGAAGTCGTGCCGACCTATGAGGACGCCGACGTGGTGGTGGTCAACACCTGCGGCTTCATCGACAGCGCCAAGGCCGAGTCGCTGGAAGTGATCGGCGAAGCCATCAAGGAAAACGGCAAAGTCATCGTCACCGGCTGCATGGGCGTCGAAGAGGGCAGCATCCGCGACGTGCACCCGAGCGTGCTGTCGGTCACGGGGCCCCAGCAGTACGAGCAGGTGGTCAACGCCGTGCACGAAGTGGTGCCGCCACGTCAGGACCACAACCCGCTGATCGACCTGGTGCCGCCACAGGGCGTCAAGCTGACGCCGCGCCACTACGCGTACCTGAAGATTTCCGAAGGCTGCAACCACAGCTGCAGCTTCTGCATCATCCCGTCGATGCGCGGCAAGCTGGTCAGCCGCCCGGTCGGTGAAGTGCTGAGCGAGGCCGAGCGCCTGGTCAAGGCTGGCGTCAAGGAAATCCTGGTGATTTCCCAGGACACCAGCGCCTACGGCGTCGACGTCAAGTACAAGACCGACTTCTGGAACGGCCGCCCGGTCAAGACCCGCATGCTCGAGCTGTGCGAGGCGCTGAGCAGCCTGGGCGCCTGGGTGCGCCTGCACTACGTCTACCCGTACCCGAACGTGGACGACGTGATCCCGCTGATGGCCGCCGGCAAGATCCTGCCGTACCTCGACATCCCGTTCCAGCACGCCAGCCCCAAAGTGCTCAAGTCGATGAAGCGCCCAGCCTTTGAAGACCGCACCCTGGCCCGTATCAAGAACTGGCGTGAACAGTGCCCTGAGCTGGTGATCCGCTCGACCTTCATCGTCGGTTTCCCTGGCGAGACCGAGGAAGACTTCCAGTACCTGCTGGACTGGCTGACCGAAGCCCAGCTCGACCGCGTCGGCTGCTTCCAGTACTCGCCGGTAGAAGGCGCCCCGGCCAACGACCTGGGCCTGGACGAGGTACCGGATGACGTCAAGCAGGAGCGTTGGGACCGCTTCATGGCCCACCAGCAGGCCATCAGCACCGCCCGCCTGCAACTGCGCATCGGCAAGGAAATCGAAGTGCTGATCGACGAAGTCGAAGAGCAGGGTTCGGTAGGCCGTAGCTTCTTCGACGCGCCGGAAATCGACGGCAGCGTGTTCATCGATGGCGACCACGGCTTCAAGCCGGGCGACAAAGTGCGTTGCCGTATTGTCGATGCCGATGAATACGACATGTGGGCAGAGCCAATCTGACAGTCCCCTGCACTGAAAATACCCCGCCCACTGGCGGGGTATTTTTTTGCATCTATGTTTGTGCAGAGGCCAACGCACACCGGAGCCGCCGAGGATGAAGCCGACGCTGACACTGCACACCCCCCGCTACGCCGACTACCCGGAACTGGTGCGGATCTGGGAGGCGTCGGTCCGGGCCACCCATGATTTTCTCCCAGAAGCCTACATCCAACTGTTGCGTGAGCATGTGCTGGCCCGGTACCTGGATGCGGTGATGCTGGTCTGCTGCAAGGACCGCGACCGGCGCATCCTTGGCTTTGCCGGAGTGGCCAACGGTCGCGTCGACATGCTGTTCGTCGCGCCCGAACATTTCGGCCGGGGCGTTGGCCAACGGTTGCTGCGCCACGCAGTGGCGGAGCTGAATGCCGAACGCCTGGATGTCAACGAACAGAACCCCCAGGCCCTTGGCTTCTACTTGCACGAAGGCTTTGAAATCATTGGCCGCTCGGAAACGGATGGCCTGGGCCAGCCTTATCCGCTACTACACATGCAACGGGTCCGTGCAACGCCCTGAAACGGCTGCCGCTGACGTAACCGCGCATTGCCGAAATGGCGCAAATGACACCAATTTGCAGCCCCAAACCTATCGGGGCAGGTACAATGAGCGCTTTCCCTGCCCTGCGAACTCATTGTCCATGTCCGAGCCTATCCGCCTGTCCAAACGCCTCATCGAACAGCTTGGCTGCTCGCGCCGAGAGGCCGAACTGTACATCGAAGGAGGCTGGGTCACGGTCGATGGCGAAGTGGTCGAACAGCCGCAGTTCAAGATCGTCGACCAGCGCGTGGAGCTACTGCCTGGCGCCCGTGCCGAAACCCTCGAACCGGTCACCTTGCTGCTCAACCAACAACCCGGCCAGAACGTGGCAACCGCCCAGGCAGGCATGTCCATGGCCAGCCTGAGTGAAGCGCACCGTGAAGGCGTGCGCCCGCTGCACGGCCACTTCAACCGCCAGGACTGCATCGCCCCACTGCTGCCGGGCGCCAGCGGCCTGCAGGTGTTCACCCAGGACTGGCGCGTCACCCGCAAGATCGACGCCGACCTGCGCCGCCTTGAGCAGGAGTACATCGTCCAGGTCAGTGGCGAGGCCAAGCCTGGTGCACTGGAGCGCCTGGCCCGGGGCGTGGAACGCAAGGGCGTGGAGCTACCCAAGGCCAAGGCCAGCTGGCAGAACGAACAGCACCTGCGCATGGTGCTGAAGAACCCGCAGCGCGGGCAGATCGAGGCTCTGTGCGAAACCGCCGGCCTCAAGGTGCTGGGCATGCGCCGCATCCGCCTGGGCGGTGTGTCCATGGGCAAGCTGCCAGCGGGGCAATGGCGCTACGTCGCTGCCACAGAACGTTTCTAGCATTATTGCCGCGCGCACAGGTGCGGCTCTTGAACAGGATTTGCTGCAATGAACCACAACGACGTCATGCGTAGCCTGCGCTACATGATCAAAGCCAACGACCAGAAAATGGCCGAGATCATCGGCCTGGCCGGCCTGCAGGTGAACGCAGAAGCGATTGCCGGCTACGTGAAAAAAGAAGAAGAGCCGGGCTTCGTACAGTGCCCGGACAAGGTCATGGCCTATTTTCTCGATGGCCTGGTGATCCATCGCCGCGGCCGCGATGACAGCCGCCCGCCACAGCCTGTCGAGCTGCCGGTGACCAACAACACCATCCTCAAGAAACTGCGAGTGGCCTTCGAGCTGAAGGAAGACGACCTGCACGCGGTGCTCAAGGCGGTCAACTTCCCGGTGTCCAAGCCCGAGCTGAGTGCGCTGTTCCGCAAGGTTGGCCATGACAACTACCGCCCTTGCGGCGACCAGTTGCTGCGCAACTTCCTCAAGGGCCTCACCCAGCGCGTGCGTGGCTGATGCAACACACCGTCTCGCCGGTCGGCATCGTCCGCTCCTGCTTCAAGGAGAAGTTCGCCATCCCGCGCCAGCCACAACTGGCGCCGGCAGCGCGAGGCGTGCTCGAACTCCTGCCACCTTTCGACCAGGGTGATGCGGTAGAGGGGTTGGAGCAGGTCAGCCATGTGTGGTTGCTGTTCCTGTTCCACGAAGCGCTGGAGGACAAGCCACGGCTGAAGGTGCGCCCACCGCGCCTGGGTGGCAACAAGAGCATGGGGGTGTTCGCCACCCGGGCCACCCATCGGCCCAACGGCATCGGCCAGTCAGTGGTGCGCCTGGAAGGTGTCGAGCCCGGGCGTCTGCTGCTTTCAGGCATCGACCTGCTCGACGGCACGCCGGTGCTGGATATCAAGCCCTACGTGCCCTATGCCGACAGCATTCTGGAGGCGACCAACCAGATGGCTGGCGCCGCACCAGCGCCCATCGCCGTGCAGTGGAGTGAAAGCGCCCTGCCCCAGGCTCGCGAACATGAACTGCGCCTGGATGAGCCGCTGGTGGCGTTGATCGAGCAATGCCTGGCGCAGGACCCAAGGCCCGCCTATCAGGTACCGCCCGCCGAACGGGTGTACGGGGTGAAGTTCTGGGATGTGCAGGTGCGCTGGCACTATCCTCAGCCGGATCAGATCCGGGTGCTGGAGGTCGTACGGGATTGCTGAGCCATCACCGGCTTTGCTGGATCCAGGCATAAAAAAACGCAGGCCAAGGCCTGCGTTTTTTGTTTGCCGCGCTCGCCTTATTTCTCGACGAAGGCGCGCTCGATCAGGTAGTCACCCGGCTCGCGCATGCGCGCAGAGATCTTCAGGCCGAAGCTGTCCAGCACTTCGCTGGTTTCATCGAGCATGCTCGGGCTGCCGCAGATCATCGCGCGGTCGTCCTGCGGGTTAATCGGTGGCAGGCCGATGTCGCTGAACAGCTTGCCGCTGCGCATCAGGTCGGTCAGACGGCCCTGGTTCTCGAACGGCTCGCGGGTCACGGTCGGGTAGTAGATCAACTTGTCACGCACGGACTCGCCGAAGAACTCGTTCTGCGGCAGGTGCTCGGTGATGAACTCGCGGTAGGCGACTTCGTTCACGTAGCGCACGCCGTGGACCAGGATCACCTTCTCGAAACGCTCGTAGGTCTCAGGGTCCTGGATGACACTCATGAACGGCGCCAGGCCAGTGCCGGTGCTCAGCAGGTACAGGTGCTTGCCCGGGTTCAGGTCATCGAGCACCAGCGTGCCGGTAGGCTTCTTGCTGATGATGATCTCGTCGCCTTCCTTCAGGTGCTGCAGCTGCGAGGTCAACGGGCCGTCCGGCACCTTGATGCTGAAGAACTCCAGGTGCTCTTCCCAGTTCGGCGACGCGATGGAGTAGGCGCGCATGAGCGGGCGGCCGCTTTCCTGCTGCAGGCCGATCATCACGAACTGACCGTTCTCGAAGCGCAGGCCCGGATCGCGGGTGCACTTGAAGCTGAACAGGGTGTCGTTCCAGTGGTGCACACTGAGGACACGTTCGTGGTTCATGTTGCTCATCGATGGGGCTCCTGAAGAAAAACGCAGCGCGCACAAGGCGCACAGTTGCGCGATAGTTTAGGGGCAGCGACAATATCTGTTAACTGAATTATCAAGATATGTGTTATCGGTTATATAGATATGCGATTTACACTTCGTCAACTTCAGGTCTTCGTCGCCGTCGCCCAGCACCAGAGCGTGTCCCGGGCCGCGGGGGTGCTGGCCTTGTCGCAATCAGCCGCCAGCACTTCGATCACCGAACTGGAGCGTCAATCCAGCTGCCAACTGTTCGACCGCGCCGGCAAGCGCCTGAGCCTCAATGCCTTGGGCCATCAATTACTGCCCCAGGCAGTGGCCCTGCTCGACCAGGCAAAAGAGATCGAGGACCTGCTCAATGGCAAGTCCGGGTTCGGCTCGCTGGCGGTTGGCGCCACCCTGACCATCGGCAACTACCTGGCCACCCTGCTGATCGGCAGTTTCATGCAGGTACACCCGGAGAGCCAGGTCAAACTGCATGTGCAGAACACTGCGCATATCGTGCAACAGGTCGCCCATTACGAAATTGATCTGGGTCTAATCGAGGGTGACTGCAACCACCCCGACCTCGAGGTGCAGCCGTGGGTGGAAGACGAGCTGGTGGTGTTCTGCGCACCGCAACACCCGCTGGCCAAGGTCGGCCACGCCGGCATCGAGCAGCTTGCCAATGAGGCCTGGATCTTGCGGGAACAGGGCTCTGGCACGCGCCTGACCTTCGACCAGGCCATGCGCCACCATCGCGCCAACCTCAATATTCGCCTTGAGCTGGAGCACACCGAAGCGATCAAGCGCGCGGTGGAGTCAGGCCTGGGGATCGGCTGCATCTCGCGCCTGGCCCTGCGCGACGCCTTCCGCCGCGGCAGTCTGGTACCGGTGGAAACCCCGGCCCTGGACTTGGCGCGGCAGTTCTATTTCATCTGGCACAAGCAGAAGTACCAGACCTCGGCCATGCGCGAGTTCCTCGAACTGTGCCGCAGCTTCACCGCAGGCGTACAGCGCAGCGACGAAATCGTCCTGCCGCCGATCGCCTGAAGGTCAACCCAGCAGGATCACGCCCCACACCACCGCCACCATGGACATTGCCACCAGCTGCGCAGCGCTGCCCATGTCCTTGGCGTTCTTCGACAGTGGGTGGCGCTCCAGCGAGATGCGATCGATGGCCGCCTCCACCGCCGAATTGAGCAGTTCGACGATCAATCCCAGCAGGCACACGGCAATCAGGATCGCCCGCTCGACACGGCTAACCGGCAGCCAGAAAGCTGTCGGGATCAGCAGCACATTGAGCAACACCAGTTGGCGGAAAGCGGCTTCGCCCTTGAAGGCGGTGCGCAGGCCGTCCAACGAGTAGCCGGCGGCATTGAAAATCCGTTTGAGGCCGGTCTGGCCCTTGAATGGCGACATGTGTCACTCACTTCATCGATGAAAGCCTGGCAGGCTAGTGCAGTTCTGGTCAAAAAAGCGTGAAGGCGCGGGGACTTAGCTGGCCGAAACCGATTCAAGTTGTTGCAGCAGTAATGCTGCCTGCGTGCGCGTGCGCACCCCCAGCTTGCGGAAGATTGCAGTCACGTGGGCCTTGATGGTCGCTTCCGACACGCTCAGCTCATAGGCGATCTGCTTGTTCAGCAGGCCTTCGCAGACCATGGTCAGCACCCGGAACTGCTGCGGTGTGAGGCTTGCCAGGCCTTCGCTGGCGGCCTTGGCTTCAGCCGATACATCGACTTTCTCGAATGCCTGGGGTGGCCACCAGACATCGCCATCGAGCACATTGCGCACCGCTTCCTGGATCTTGCTCAGCTCGCTGGACTTGGGGATGAAACCACTGGCGCCGAATTCACGGGATTTCACCACCACTGCCGCTTCTTCCTGCGCCGACACCATCACCACCGGGATTTGCGGGTACTGCCCACGCAGCAGGACCAGGCCAGAGAAGCCATAGGCACCGGGCATGTTGAGGTCCAGCAGGACCAGGTCCCAATCGGACTTTTCCGTCAGGCTGGCTTCCAGCTCGGCGATGCTCGCCACTTCAACCAACCGCACGTCCGGCCCGAGACCGAGGGTAACGGCTTGGCGCAGTGCGCTGCGAAACAACGGGTGGTCATCGGCAATCAGGATTTCGTATGTGGCCATCGATCTATGGATCCTGTTCTGTGCCAGGCGCGAGGATACGGGATACGCCTGGCAGGCAACTCAAGGCGCGAACGGCAGGGCCGCCGGCCGGGACGGCACGGCGAAGACCGGGGTAACAGCAGCTTCGTCGTGCCCGAATCGGCGCCAAGGATGACGAGCACGCACCGAGTGGTCAAGCCAATTGCCCGGTCGTACCACCTCCCTGGCTGCCAGCCCCGTCAGTATGAACCAATCCGTTGCGCCCGCCCCTTGGACTATAGGAAGGTATGCAAACGCTGGTGGACCTCATCCTGCTCATCGAGCGGCAGGCGCCGCTTGCCACTGAGGTAGTGCAGGCTGAACACATCCAGATAGGCATCCAGGGCCTGCGAAGCCCGGCTGTCGCCGGCCAGGTCCAGGCACATGGCCGCCACTTCGGCGGTGCAGAAATGGTCGTCGCGCTTGGAACGACGCAGGCGATAGCGCGACATCTGTTCGGCTTGCAGGCTCAGTACCGGGAACTTGTCGAGGTACGGGCTCTTGCGGAACATCTTGCGCGCTTCGGTCCAGGTGGCATCCAGCAGGATGAATAGCGGGCGCTTGCCCGGTGCGCAGGCGACCTCGCTGACCACCCGCTCCTGGGCAACGAACTCACCGGGGAACACGATGTAGGGCTGCCACTGCGGATGTTCGAGCAGCGCCAGCAACCCTTCGTCCACCGACGTGCGCAGCCAGCCAAAGGCCGAGGTGTCCTCGATCAGGTCGGCGATCAGCCAGCCTGTATTGGTGGGCTTGAGTGGCTCGGTGTCATGCATCAGCAGGCACATGCCGGATTGGGCCTGTACCCTGGGTTTCCAGGCGCACAGGCAATGCGTGGCGATGACCCGACACTGCGGGCAGCGTTCGGCACGCGAGCCACGGGCGACGAAAGGTTTGATGCTGCGGGCCAGGCGCTCGGCGCGCAGCCGCGCTACCGCGTGGCTCATGGCTGCAGGCCTTGGCATTGAGAAGGGACGAACACAAGAACGACTCGACGGATGACAAAGCGCCAGTCTACCAGAGGCCGCGTCATTTGCCGTGCAGCCCTGCCTGCGGCTCCCTTATAATCGCCGGTTGTGGCGGCCGGAAATACCCAGTTTCAGGGAACGCCGCCTGCCGGCGCTGGTCAAAGCGCCAGTCATCGAACCAGGAGAGATCCATGCTGCGTCTAATTGTCCCGACCCTGAGCCTGCTGCTCGCCCTGCCGCTGGCTGCCCAGGCCGCTTCCAAGCAGGAATACGAGCTGAATCAGACGCTGGAGAAGGTCGCCAAGGAAAGCAGCGTCGGCACCCCACGCGCCATCAACGAAGACATCCTCGACCAAGGCTACACCGTCGAAAAAGGCAAGGCGCTGGTCAACCACCTGAGCGTGCGGGAAAGCCATGCCGAACGCATGCGCGCCAACCCGCAGCAAGTTCGCAGCCAGCTGGGCGACAGCGTTTGCCGCAATAACGGCTACCGCCAGCTGATGTCCAAAGGGGCAGTGCTGGTCTATCGCTTCACCGTCTACAAGACCAACCAGCCCATCATGGACCAGGCCTTCGATGCCGCCAGCTGCATGGCCGGCAACAACAAGAAGAAGTGATTCAGGCCACCTGATCGCTGGCGCGCCGTTGCTCTTCCTCGGCGCGCAATTCGGCCAGCAAGGCCTGTAGATACCGTGATTGCCGCTCTGTACCTTGCAGACGACGCAGGCATTCACCTTCAAGGCTCAGGTGATGGGCCTGCGCCTCGCGCGCCAGCAACTGAAACAGCTGCCCATCCACCTCGATCACCAGTCGATGCATACGGCCACCTCCCGCATCGCGCTTTATTGCCCTTCCAGTAGACCAAAACGCCGTAAAGGCTGGGCCTGACCTGACCGACGGCCCGCTCGCAGGCCAAGCGGCGCAATGGCGCGCCAGCGTCTAGATTGATAACGAGACCCACAACAACGACAACAAGATGGAATTGCCACTGCATCATGGCCTTGAAGGCCTACTGCAATGCTCGAGATGCACACTCGAGCCGTAGCAGCCAGCGGCACACGCAGTGCCGCGGCCGGGACACACCATCGACCCGGTCAGAGGTTTTGCTGCAGAAGGAGACGTTGAATGCCTTACCAACCGAATGAGCTTCTGTTCAACCACTTCAGGGATCAGGGTATCGACCTGGGCAACATCGACAAGCAACTGCAGCTGGTCGCCCCCAACAGCCCCAACCTGCCGCTGTACCGCGACATGATGCTGACCATCCTGCGCATGGCGCATGACGACCGCAACCGCTGGAACGCCAAGATCACATTGCAGGCCCTGCGTGAGCTCGACCAGTCGTTCCGCACCCTCGAACGCTACAAGGGACGGCGCAAGGTGACGGTGTTCGGCTCGGCGCGCACCCCGCTGGAACACCCGATGTACGCCCTGGCCAGGGAGCTGGGCGCAACACTGGCACGCTCCGACCTGATGGTCATCACCGGTGCCGGGGGCGGCATCATGGCGGCGGCCCACGAAGGCGCCGGCGCCGACCACAGCCTGGGTTTCAACATCACCCTGCCTTTCGAGCAGCATGCCAACCCCACGGTCGATGGCACCGACAAACTGCTACCGTTCCACTTCTTCTTCATTCGCAAGCTGTTCTTCGTCAAGGAAGCCGATGCGCTGGTGCTGTGCCCCGGTGGTTTCGGCACCCTCGACGAAGCCCTGGAAGTGCTGACCCTGATCCAGACCGGCAAAAGCCCGCTGGTGCCTGTGGTACTGCTGGACTCGCCCGGCGGCAGCTTCTGGCGCGACTGCCTTGATTTCATCAGCCGCCAACTGGAAGAGAACCGCTACATCCTGCCCAGCGACCTCAAGCTGGTGCGCCTGGTGCACAGTGCCGACGAGGCCGTGGATGAAATCAACCAGTTCTACAGCAACTACCACTCCAGCCGCTGGTTGAAGAACCAGTTCGTCATTCGCATGCACCATCCACTCAGCGAAGCGGCATTGCATGACGTGGAGGAAGGTTTCGCTGACTTGCGCCTGAGTGGCCGTTACCACCAGCAACCGGACAGTGGCGCCGAACATGAGGAGGGGAACTTCAGCCACCTGACGCGCCTGACGTTCGCGTTCAACGGCCGCGATCAGGGGCGCCTGCGAGAGCTGGTGGACTTCATCAACTTGCCGGAGAACTGGGCCAAGCCCCAGCCGATGCACACCACCCAGCGGGCGCGAGAAGCCTTGAAGGTGAGCTGAACGCAAAATGCCCTGCATGGCTCCCCTTTCGGGTGGCCATGCAGGGCATCAGTAGTCGTCGAGATCCCGGCCGCTGAGCAGCCGCCCGATCATTTCCATGGGAAAACCACGGTAGGCGAGAAAACGCGTTTGCTGCCCACGGCTACGTGGGTCATGTGGGCGCTGGCCGGCGAACTTACGTTGCCAAACATCTTGTAACTGCGCTGCCCAGTCCACCTCGCTTTCCCGCAAAGCCTGGTCGATATCACTGCGGGCGAGCCCACGCTGCCCCAACTCCTCGCGAATACGCGCGGGGCCGTAGCCAGCACTGGAACGGTAGCGGATGAAACTTTCGAGATAGCGGGCTTCGCTGAGCAGCCCTTCTTCGGCAAGCCGATCGAGCGCGGGCTCGATCAGCTCATCCGTTGCGCCGCGCTGACGCAATTTGCGCGTCAGTTCCACGCGACCATGCTCGCGGCGTGCAAGCAAATCCATGGCTGTCCGCCGCACGGCGACCGGGGTGTCGAGTACGGCGGACATAGGGCAGATCAATAACCGGCGTCGGCGTCAGCCATGTCGTCGGCATCGGCTTCAGCGGCAGCGGTCTTGCCAGCGGCAGCGACAGCGCTGGTGGCGAGCAGCTTATCGCGGATCTGCTTCTCGATCTCGGCGCCGATGGCCGGGTTCTCTTGCAGGTACTTGGCAGCGTTGGCTTTGCCCTGGCCAATCTTGTTGCCTTGGTAGGCGTACCAAGCACCGGACTTTTCCACCAGCCCTTGCGAAACACCCAGATCGATGATCTCGCCGTTACGGTAGATGCCTTTGCCGTAGAGAATCTGGAACTCGGCCTGACGGAACGGCGGCGAGACCTTGTTCTTGACGATTTTGACGCGGGTCTCGCTACCAACCACCTCGTCGCCTTCCTTGACCGCGCCAGTGCGGCGAATGTCCAGACGTACCGAAGCGTAGAACTTCAGGGCGTTACCGCCGGTGGTGGTTTCCGGGCTACCGAACATCACGCCGATCTTCATACGGATCTGGTTGATGAAGATGACCAAGCAGTTGGCGTTCTTGATGTTACCGGTGATCTTACGCAGCGCCTGGGACATCAGGCGCGCCTGCAGGCCGACGTGCATGTCGCCCATTTCGCCTTCGATCTCGGCCTTGGGTACCAGTGCCGCCACGGAGTCGACGATGATCACGTCAACCGCGTTGGAACGCACCAGCATGTCGGTGATTTCCAGCGCCTGTTCGCCAGTGTCCGGCTGCGAAACCAGCAGGTCATCGACGTTGACGCCCAGCTTGCCGGCGTATTCAGGGTCGAGGGCGTGTTCGGCGTCGACGAAGGCGCAGGTGGCGCCGTTCTTCTGGGCTTCAGCGATGACCGACAAGGTCAGCGTGGTTTTACCGGAGGACTCGGGACCGTAGATCTCGACGATACGGCCTTTTGGCAGGCCGCCAATGCCGAGGGCGATGTCCAGGCCCAGGGAGCCGGTGGAAATGGCGGGGATGCCCTGGCGCTCGTGGTCGCCCATGCGCATGACCGCGCCCTTGCCGAATTGGCGTTCGATCTGACCCAGGGCCGCAGCCAAGGCGCGCTTCTTGTTGTCGTCCATTGAAATCCTCACGTGTTCGACTTGGCCCTGACGGCCGGAATAACTGTATAAGTAGCCAGTATTATTCCACAGGGATTCGTTTCCGCAAACCCCCGCTTGGCGATTTACTCCGCGCCAAGCTGTAACAAGCCGTCTAACGCGGCGATCACCGTTTGTCGGCGCACCGCTTCGCGGTCACCGTCGAAGTGACGCCGCTCGCTGCTTACATGGTCCCCATCGGCCCAGGCCAGCCACACCGTGCCCACCGGTTTGGCGGGCGATCCACCGTCAGGGCCGGCCACACCACTGACCGCGACGGCAAAGCGCGCGCCGCTGGCCTGCCGGGCACCGCGCACCATCGCCTCCACCACCTCCTGGCTGACCGCGCCCACCTCGGCGAACAACGGCTGCGGCACACCCAGCTGCAGGGTCTTCTGCGCATTGGAGTACGTGACATAACCCGCCTCGAACCAGGCCGAGCTGCCGGGGATGCGGGTGATGGCTTCGGCGATGCCGCCACCGGTGCAGGATTCGGCGGTGGTCACCTGGGCATTGAGGCGCCGCAGGTGCTCACCCAGGCGGGTGGAAAGCGCGGTGATCGGGTCCATGACGGGCTCCTGAGTGAATTGCGCCCTACCCTAACACCCGGCAAGGGCTCACTGCGACAGGGCACGAACATAGTCCTGACAGGCGCGCAGGGCGATCAGTCCGCGGTCACCGCTGTCGGTGATGGCGATAATTCGTCGAGCATGCGCTGGGTCAAGTCGGGCGCGTACGGAGCCATGATCCAGGCCGCCGGCGGCGGTGGCGGCAGGCATTGCGCTGCAACTGGCGTCGCGCTCGACCAGGACCGACAGGCGCAGATCGGCAGTAGCAAGGCGGTCACGCAGGCGAGCCTGAGTCTGTTGCGCATCGGTAAGCTCCTGGAAATGTCTCGATTCACTGTCGTGCAGCCGCTGCTCCACGCCCTGGCGCTGTTCACGCTCGGCGAGCAGCAGGCCATGCAGTGCCTCGGCCTGGTCCAACCGTTGCTGCACCAGCTGCTGCTCCTGCTCGGCCAGCAACCGCCCATAGCGCCAGGCCTGCAGTTGCCAGGCCAGCGCCGCCCCCACCAACAGCAGCAGCGCGCAAAGCCCGAGTTGCCAGCGGCTCAACAGAGCACCTCACGGGCTCGCTGCCAAAGCTGCAACCGCTCGGAAAGGCCATTGAGGCCACCATTGATATGGCGCGTGATGCGATTGAACTCACCTTGATCGGCCAGTGCGTTAAGCCCTCGCGAGTGCCAGAACCAAGCCGCCGATTCACAGGCCCAACGCGGCTGCTCGAGCATCTGTGGCTGCGCCAGCAGGCGTTCGTCACCGAACAACGCGCGGCTGCAAGCCTGGTAGTTGTTGCGCCCGGTCACCTGGATCAGACCACGGCCGCAATAGCGCTGGCCGTCGCCATCGGCCTCGGGCGTGTTGCCCAGGCGCAGGGCCAGGCTGCCGGTGTCGTAGCGCGCCAGGTAGCGCTCGCTCCCCAACTCCTTCACATAGCGCAACTGCCCGGATTCATGGCCGACCTGGGCGAGAAACGCAGCGATACGCTTTGGATGGTCGATTTCCCAACGAGCCATGGCCTCATTGAGTGCCGCCAGGAAGACGGATACCCGCTGGCCGGCAGCGGGATAGATTTCTTTCAATTGCGGTTCGGTTAACAACATTGACGGCGACTCCATTGCTGTCTGATCGAGCGGCGGCCGATGCCGCCGGTGGTTCGCTCAGGGGCGATGGCTCGAAGCACGTGGCTTTCACATGATTCAGGGTGCGGCAACGACCACACTTGATCTGGAGCTCGGAAGCGGGCGTGATGCGGGCCAGCAACTTGCGGCACTGGCCACAGCGAAAGTCGATGAGCATGCGGCGGTATTCCTTGCGATCGCTTGGCCAGAAAAGCCCGGCACAGGGGGGCATCGACAGCGAGGTAAAGCCCCATCACCGCGCTATCTGGGCCGACTATAGAAAGCACCTTCAGCCACAGGCAGCGGGAAACCTTGTCCCACACCCTCAGGCCTTGAGCGCTCCCGCGCGACGCGGTGCCGCCCCCTTGGCATTGGCCTTGCCCTGGCGACCGCCATTGCACTGCACGGTGGTACGCCAGCCACTGCTGGTGAATACCTGCTCGACCGACTCGATCAGGTAGGCGCCATCGAGCCCGGCAAGAAAGCCGGACACTTCGATGCTGCGCTCGGCAAACAAGTCGGTGCGCCCAGGCATGTCCAGGCGCACGCTGGCGGTGTCGCGGTTGAAGCTGGCCAATCGTGCACGGGCAGCGTGTTCGGCGGCCGCACGATTGGGGTACAAATGACGGTCGGTGTAGACCGGTTGCAGGCCGTCCGGGGCATCGACGTTGGCCAGTTCCACCGCCTGCAGCTGACCACTGGCGCTGTCCTGATGGCGGGTCCTGACCGCCTTGTGGGTGCTTTTGTCTGCCAGGCGAAATTGCCACTGGCTGACATCGGCGCGGGCGATACTCACCACGCCCAACGCCTTGCCGCTGGCGCTCTGGCCGCCCTGGCGCGGCATGACCAGCAACTGGCCGTTGGCCAGCTTGGCAGTGCAGTCATGCTGGCGGGCCAGGCGGGTGATGAAGTTGAAATCCGACTCGCTGTACTGGTCCACACGCGGCACCTGGACAGCCACCGGGCACACCGCTTGCCAGCCGTTGCGGGCGGCGATCTCGACGACGATGCGTTGCAGCGTCACCTGCTCCCAGCTGCCGCTGCGGATGGTTTTGCCGGTGCCGCGCAGGTCGCTGGCCTTGCCGCGGATCACCAGGGTATCGGGTGGGCCGGACAGCTCGACTTCGTCAACGCTGTAGCGCCCCAGGCGGCTCAGGGGCTGACCCGCATGGCCCAGTTGCACTTCGAGCAGCGCGCCACGGGCTGGCAAGGCCACAGCACCATCGCGGGCGTCGATGCGCAGTTCGAATTCGTCGGCCTCAAGGCCGGGTTTGTCGGTGGTGCGTAACAGCAGCAGGCGGTCGTTGATCAGCGTGGTGATGTCGTGGCCGTCCGCGGTGATGCGAAATTGCGGTTGCATGGTCTGGGCTCCGCTGGCGGTTGGGGTGGCAATCAAGTTCACGGGCGCGGTGTGACCATCGCTGGCAAGCCAGCGATGGTCACACCATCATTCCCACAGCTGCAGCGTGTTGCTCGCCACTACCGGCAACGTCGGCAGCACGATACGCACGCCTGCCCGAAATGGCTGGGCTTCATCCGCCAGCCCCTGGTTGGCATCCAGTACCGCTTCAACCACGCCTGTCAGATGCCCGTAGTAGTGCTGACAAAGGGTGTCGAGCACATCCCCCTCAGACGTTGTGCAGGTCTTGGCCATAGCTCACGAACTCCAGTGAAAAGCCTTGTTTGCGCGGAATACCGCCCGCCAGCAGGACACTCTGCTCTTCCTCGATACTGGTCAGGCACCAGGTACCCAGCACTTCGCCGTAACCGGTAGTCAAAGACAGCGGCAGCAACTGGCGTCCGATGCTGCGCAGTGTCTGCAACTGGCCGAGGCCGCCTTTGAAACCGGGGAAGATCGCCCCACGCAGGGTGATGCTCTCCTCGCCCAGGCTGACGGCCTGCTGGGCGCTGTCGCGGCCCAGCCGTTCCTGGCCGGCCCAACGGAAGCGCGTTTGCCGGCGTAACTGGTCGAAGGCGGCGCTGTCGAGGTTGAAGTAATAGGGCGAGGCACCGGCCTTGAGTGGCTGCAGCACCAACAGGTGAGGGAAGGGCTTGACCGCCTCGGGAGCGGGGGTGGCTTGCGGCGCGAAGCCCAGGGTCGAGAGTGCGCCAGTGAGGGTAGCGCTCACCTCTCCCGCTACCCGGCGTATCGCTGCCACCGCCTTGGCCGCGAAACCGGCGAAGCGCTCGAAACGTTCGCTCACCTGGCGCACTTCAGCCAACGCCTGGTCGAAACGCTCCAATACCTTCGCCACCCGTGCCTGAGCGGCAGTGATCGCCCGAATCGAGCGTTGCAGCCTGGCAGCGACGATCGGACCGGCTCGCGTCACTCCCTCCAGCTCGCCAACCGCATTCTTGACATGCTCGATCGCCTCATTCATTGGCTCGAGCATGGCGTCGGCACGCCGGCGCCCCGCCTCTCCCGCCTTGACCAGAGCCTGCAGCGTGGTTTGCAACTCCTGATAGATCATGCAGGGTCTCCTGTTCAGAAGGGTTGTGGTTGATCCGCCAATTGCACCGAGCGCGCCCGCAGCATCAGCTCCTCCAGCTGGCGACGCGCGATGGCTTCGAGCTGTTGCAGGATGTTCGGGTCGTCAAGGCTGTTGGTGAAGGTGACGGGCATGTTGGCGGTGAAGGTGAACTGCTGATTGATTGGCGCTGGAGCCGCAGGCGTCGAGGTCGACGATGCATTCAGTACCGGCGCGACCGCGCCCAGGGATGGTTCGCCGGCCTCCTTGCCTGCGGACGGCTGTGCCTCACCGGTTTGCACGCCCATGGCCTTGCCCAACCAACCTCCGATGCTCTCCCCGCCCATGCTGCCAAGCACGCCACCAAGCAGGCCACCGATCGCCGTGCCGATCACCGGCACCACCGAGCCGATCGCCGCGCCAGCGGCAGCACCGGCCAAGGTTCCGCCCAGGCCGCCGACCGCGCTGGCGTAACCTTCGAGTTTTTGCGCCGTTGGCGCATCGCTGGTGTAGGTTTCAGCCAGTTGCAGGCCCGTATCCAGCAGGCCAACGCCAGGCACGCGCCTGAACGCCTTTCTTGCCAGGGAAGTACTCGCGCCCGCCCTGCTGGCCAGGCCTGCAAACGAAGCAGAGCCCAGTTCCCCAACGGAGCTTTGCGTTGCCCGTTCAGCGCTGGCTGGCCGTTCCTGGGCTGCGTAGTAAGCCTCGTCTTCCTGCGCCTCTTGCTCTTCTTCCTCCTCTTCTTCCTCCTCTTCTTCCTCCTCTTCTTCCTCCTCTTCTTCGACTTCCTCCTCTGCGACGTCACCATCGGAAAACCGCGCATCGTCCACCGCGCTTCTTTCACTTCGGCTGCGCAGGCTGGAACCGGCACGTTCAACGGCAGGTGCCGGCGATGTCGAGCCATCGCCGGAGACGCCATCTTTGCCGGCCGGTTTGTCGGAAAACCAATTGAACACCGACTTGCCCAGTGCGCCGCCGACGCTCTCGCCCGCCATCCCACCAAACAGGCTGAGGTATTCCGCGGCGTGCTTGTTCTTGGTCAGCCCACCCAGCAACGCACCGCCGAGCGAGCCCACCAGTTCACCCAGTGCGCCACCGACCCCTTCGGCCTGATCCTGGCCATCCTCTTTGTTGAATGCCAGCATGCCCTTGGTGAGCGCCGTAACCACCGACACGCCGGTTTTTTCCCTGACGGATTTAGTCGCCTCGCGCCGACGGTCTTCTGGCAGTCGCCGATAACCCTTGTAGAGCGCCACCGTTCCACCAACAGTGGCGGCGCCTGCCGCCACCGCGCCCACAACTCTCAACCCCGAAGTCGCCTGCTCCAGTGGCACCCGCCCCTGTTCCGGGCTGCGTGCCAGGGGTGGATCATTCACAGCAGGCCTGGGCTGTGGCGTCACACCGTCCAGCAACGCCGCTTTGCGCTCCTCGAGCGAATAACCGGGTGCAGGACGCTCAGCCGCCTTGGCGGCGCCCGCCTGATCGGGCGTCGCCAGAGGCCGGCGCCCAAGGGACAGATACAGCCCACGCAAGCGCTGGACCTCATCGCCCTCACGGCGCAGTCGGTCGATCTGCGCCTCATGGCCCTCTGCCTGGTCGAGGGCCAATTGCCGATCGACCTGGCGCACCTTGTCCAACTCCAGCCCCAGGCGAATGACTTCGTTGACCATCCGCCCAAGCCGGGTGTCGTCAGCCTGCCTGCGCAGTTGCACAAGCGACTGGCGCAGAGCATCGAATACCCTGCCGGACGGTTGGCTAACGGTGACGCCTACGGTGAACACCTGTGTGTTCGCCATGTGCTCCTCCTTGTCAGTCCGAGAGCCACCAGACCATGTCGCTGAACGACATGGTCATGATTTCGCTCGCGGAAAAGTTCAGCTCCCTGGCCAGCCGCCGTGCGGCGGCCTTCTGCCGGGCTGGATCAAAGCTCGTCGTCCTGCACCAGGCGAAAATAGCCGCTTTGCAGGCGGCTGTAGTCCTTCAGTGCCAGGCCTTCGAGGTCCTTGACGCCCACCTCGGCGAGGGAGGCGAACAGGTTCAGCTCACGCTGCTCGTCATCCTTGGCACCGCCGATCTGTGCGTTACGAATGTCACGCACGGTCGGCGCGCGCAGCGACAGGCTGTCCACCTGCAGGCCATTGGCCTCGCTGGGACGCGACAGGCGCACGGTCACCCGTTCGGCGCTGAGCATCATCCATTGCGGCAACTTCTTCGCTTGAGCCATTGCAGGTTCTCCTTACAAACCAAGGGCGGCGCGCTGGGCGGCCAGTTGGTCGACGCCATCGATCACCCGCTTCATACCCAGGGCGTCGATCTCGTACACCAGACGACCGTCGACTTCGAGCTTGTAGTAGGTAACGCCAACACTGTGCTTGATCTCAGCCTTGTCGCCGGACTTCCAGTCGCCCATGTCGATCTCCTTGAGCGAGCCACGCAGGGTGACGATCACCGGGCTGACCTTGCCCTTGAGGCCCTTGAAGGCACCCCGGAAGGTGCCGTTGAAACCGGAACCATCGGCCAGGCCGAAAAACTTCAAGGCATCTCGGCGTACGCCGGTGGTGGTGAAAGCGGCTTCCTGCTTTTCCATGCCCAGATCCATCTCGACCGGCATGTCCATGCCGCCCGGGCGGTGCTCCTCCATTTTCAGGGTGAGTTTGGGCAGGGTCAGGCTGGGTACATCGCCCTGGAAGCTGATGCCATCGACGAACAGGTTCAGGTTGGCCAGGGTTTCGGGAATCATTGCCATGTGAATGCGCTCCTTAAGCGGCGGAATCGAGGACTTCGGTCAGCCACTGGTTGGTGACTTCGACGCGGAAATTGGGGTTTTCGGCAGGCGGGACGTCGGTGAAGCGGATGTTCCAATACACCTTGCCCTGCTCGAGTGCGCTGACGGTGTTCAACTCAGGATCCGCATACACCTCGAAGTTGATGATCGCGCCCTGGTTCTTCAGGTCGCGCATGAAGGCCTGCAGGCCCTCGGTGACATCCTTGACGTAGGTGGCGGTGATGGAACGATCGACGGCCCACTTGTGGCCATAGAGGATCGCGTCCATGACGATGTCCATGGTCCGTACCCGGGTGACGAAGGCCCATTTCGGGTCGCTGGACAGGGTACGGTTGCCCCACAGGCGGAAGCCGTCGTCACGGATGATGGTGGCGATGTTGGCGTTGTTCAGCACGTTGGCGCGGCAGCTGTCGTCGCCATCGAGGAACTCCACCGCACGGCTGGTACCAGTGATGCCAACGAACGCCTTGTTCGAAGGCGATGCCCAGAAACCGTATTCGCGGTCGGTGAAGGCGAACAGGCCAGCGACCCAGGCAGAACCCGGCGCATCGACAGTGGCTTCCTCACCGTTGTCCCAGTAGCGTACGCCCGGGTCGACCAGGAAGGCGCGCTTGGCGCCGTAGTGCTTCGCGTAGGCGATGGCTGCTTCATCGGTGGTGTTCGGGCCGTCGATGAGGGCGATGCCGCGCAGCTTGTCGGCCAGGGCGACCAGGGCGGTGCCGACGGCTTGGGTGGCACTGTGTTTCGGCGTGACCAGCAGGCGTGGCTGGGCGTTGAAACGGCTCTTGCCGTCGAGCAGTGCCTGCAGGCCGGTACGCTTGCCGTCCGCCAGCACGGTGCCGATGATCGCCGAAGTCTGCTCGGCGGCGTCTTCGAGCTTGGCCACGCCGCAGGCGACGATAACGGCCTTGGCACGGCTGTAGATGGCCCGGCAGGCCTTGGTGATCGCCGCATTCTGGCCAAACGCTGCAACCGCTTCGCGCTCGCTGGTGATCAGCACCAGGTCATTGGCCTTGGCGGTGACGCCCGGGCCTTCGGTAAAGGTATCGACCAGGCCGATGATCGAGGAAGACGGCAACGCGATGCTGCGCGAGCCGGTGTCGACGTTGGTCACGGTGACGCCGTGGAAGAATCCACTCATAGAATCAATCTCCAGATATAAGTAAGCCCCGTGAACGGGGCCTTGGGGTGCAGCGGATAAGAAGACGCCCCGACGGTGCGGGGCGTTTATGAAAGGTCGGCTTGCTCGAAGCCTTGGGCAGTCAGCCAGTCGTTGGCGGCGGCTTCGTCCGGACTGGTCGGCCAGGCGTCGGCCGCTGTGGCCTGGGCGCTGACATCAAGCCGGTTCAGTTCGACTCGGTAGCGTTTCCAGGCCGTGAGCGTGGCCGCCTCGTCAGCGCTGGCCATGTCTAGGGCGACAGCGTCTTGCAAGGTGGCGATGCGCAGTGTGGCGTAGCGCACCAGCAACGACTGTTTACGCGCGCTCGCCAGACGCAGCGCCTCGTGCCGGGCTGCCTCGTCGATGCCCCACTGGCCGTCCTGCCAGATCGCGAAGCGCAAGGGCGGCGCCTGCAGCGTCAAGCCTTCGGGCAATTCGCCCAATGACGTCCAGGTAATGGCCTCGCCATTGTCAGTGCGATACACCGGTGCCCCTCGGTGATCGGCAACCAGTGCCCAACGGCTGCCACCTTGGGCAGCCACGGCAGCAAAGCCTGGCTTGATGTTCGGCGGCTGGATCGGATAACTGTGGGCCGCAAGCAGCCACACCCCGGGTTCAAGCGGGCTAGGGTCTGCCGCAGAGGTGCCCAGGAATTCGCCACTGTCGGGGTGTACGTTGCACACCGTCGGCGCGATGACGCTGGTGTGCTGCCACCATGGCGCCGCAGCGCCGTTGTTGATTTCATCGGTCATGGGTCACTCTCAATACTTGATGCAGGCCAGATAGGCCCGGTTGAACGGCCTGGCTTCGTTGCCACCGCTGGGGTTGGTTACGAAGGTGTGGGCATGGGCCGGCGCCGTGTCGGAAATGGCGGGTGCGATGCCATCGCCCATTTCGTCGCCCAGCACGGCATTGCCGCCGGTAGTCACCATGGCCGCAGTGATTCGCTCGCGCGTCAGGTATGTCACGTGCGAGTGCGCGCCCGCCGCCGAGGTCCCCCCGGAGTGAGCGTGTTCGATGTTCTGGCTGCCCTGGTCGGTGAACAGGAGGCGACCGGGGTCGACGTTGCGGCCATCGGACCAGCCGCGATCGAAGTAGCCCCGGTCATCGGGCAGGTTGAAGGTGGTCGAGCCATCACCGGCGCCGAACTGGGTACCGATGACTGCAAACAACCGTGCATAGGTCACCCGCGACACTGCCGCGCCATTGCGCTTCAGCCAGCCTGCCGGCGGCGTGCTCATGGCGAAGTGGGCGACATGGCCAGCGGTCAGGCCGGCAATGGCGTTCACCTGTTCGACGGTGGCCTTCCTCGACAACTCGTTGACCATCGTGGCGGCAAAATTCGGGTCATTGCCGATGGCCGCCGCCAGTTCGTTGAGCTGATCCAGCGCCGCCGGCGCCGACCCGACCAGGGCTGCCACCGCATCCGTCACGGCCTTGGAGACTTCACCCTTGGTGAAGACTTCGCTCTTGGTGTACACATCAGTGATGCCATAACCCGCCACGGTGCTCGGATTGCTCGCCGCCACAACCCGACCGTACTTGTCGACCTGCACACTTCTGTAGGTATCTGCTGTTACCCCGGTACGACCGAAGGCCATTTCGAAGGCCAGCGCCGACACACCCAAGGTAATCGGCGCATCGCTCACCAGCTGCCAGGCACTGTCAGCGTTGGCCATGCCCTTTTCGACCAGTACGAACAGGCCCGGGTTGACCTTGGCGCCGGTGTCCGCATCAGGGCAGCGGGTCCACGGGCCACCCGCAACGACCTGATACAGCCCGTTGTCCTTGGCCGCTGCCTGGTCCTTGACCAGCACTCGAGCCCCTGCCTGCAGCGCAATGCCGTCCACCGCCTGCAGCCCGCTCAGGGTGATGGCCGCGGTGGTCGCAACCAGCACCGAGTGCTTGAAGTCCTGCTTGGCCAATTCCTCGGTCACCCACTCTCGGGTGGCGAGGACCACGGCTGGGTCGATCTTCAGCTGCACGTTGCTGGCACTGCTGACCACCAGGTTCATGCGAACGACCTGAGTCCGCCCCGAGCCCTGGTTGAGCAGCGGCTTGTAGGTGGGCGCGCAGTTGGCCACGGCAATCATGTCGCCATCGGAGTCATACAGCGCGATCTCGCGGATCCAGCGGCCACCGACCTCAGCCGGGATGACCTGCTCGGCGATGATGATTGCGCTGTTCTTGTCATCCACCTTGAGCTGGTTCAAGGGGGCACGGCGCCATTCGTTGATCAGGCTGGTCTGGGTGGCGTTGGGCGTGGGGTCGGTACGGCAGGATCTCGGCACTGCGCACCGTCACCCGGTCGGCGACCGGGCGAACATCATCGTCGCTGAGGTAGGCCGCGACCTGGGCCAACAGTCCGGGGCTGGCGGTGCCGTCACCGTCCAGGCTGAGCACGGTGATGTCCACCACCGCGGGCGACGGGCTTTCCGCGGTGGCGTCGGCCACCTGCCCCGATGCGTTGCGGGCATGCAGGATGTAGCTGTTGCGCGGGCCGGCGGTAGTCAGGCCTTCATAGACCAGCTGCACCCGCTCGCGCAGGGCATCGTCGGACTCGAACGCCGCCTCGACCGGTGGCACACTGCTCTGGTTCGCCGCCCGGATCACCAGCCGTTGCAGGCCGACATTGGCGGCCAGGTGTTCAAGGTCGCTGCCTTCGGCGTAAGCCAGCAGCAACGCCTTGGCGGCATCGTTGATCCGCGCCCGATTGAGCAGCGTGCGGTAGGCCCCCACCTCCAGCAGCTTGGTGACCGGATCGCTTTCCAGGGAGGCGGTCCAGCGTTCGCCCAACAGGGTACGAAAGCTGGTCTGGTCCTCTCTGTACACCGCCTCGAAATCAAGGTCTTCAAGCAGTTGCGGGGCTGGCAGTTTGGACAGGTCGACCTGGCTCATACGGTCACCTCCACCAGCACTTCGTCACCCAGATAGCGACCGCCCAACGCCAGGTTGACCTGGCCGTCGAGCACTGCCACCACCCTGACCCGCTCCAGTGCCAGGCGGGGTTCCCAGCGACCGAGCGCCCGGGCGACTTCGGCCTGCACGGCGCTTTTCCAGCCGTCATTGACCGGCAGGTCGACGTAGCGGCGCAACTGGCTGCCGTAGTCGGGGCGCATGCGTCGGCTGCCCAGCGGCGTGCCGAGGATGTCTTCGATGGATTGACGCAAGTGAGCGATGCCGCTCAAGGGCTGCCCCGTTCGGCGGTCCATGCCGATCATGGTGCACCTCCGGTATCGGGCACATCCCGCAGTTGGATATGCATGGCGTTCTCCAGATGTGAGAAAGCCTGCGTCGTTGCTTGCAGTGCAGGTGAGCACACAAGGCCGGCAGGCTATCGAGTCGAAAGAAGGGGCGCAGCGGGCTGCGCCGGCAAGTCGCTCCCAGGCGATCGCTCGAGGCTCGTGGCCTTCGCATGATTGAGTGTTCCGCAACGGGAACATTTGATCTGGAGCTCGATGAAGCCAGCGGTACGGGCGAGTAACCGCGCGCAGTTGCCACAACGAAAGTCCTTGAGCATCGGTGTGCCTCCCTGGCAGCGGTTGGAGTGGATTCAATGCTTGTGATTGGCGGTATTGCCCGCCGTATCGATGATTCGCCCGCCACCGTTGATATCGCCGCTGACCGTCAACGCGCCGTTGATGGCGACAGTGCCGGTCAAGGTGATCGAGGCGGCATCCAGCGTAATGGCGTTGTCGCTGACCACGAGCGTGGTTGCGCCGACCTGGACGGTTGCCTTGCCACTGGGCAACTGAATGTCGTAGCGCCGGGCCTGCCAGTCGTAGCTCAGTGAACCTCCGTCGTCGAAACGCCAGACCTCGACGTGCTCGCGGTTGTCCGGGGCCCCGCCGGCGTTGCCATACAACCCTGGCACGAAGGTGCCCTGGGCCGGCTCGCCCTGAAAGCTAACGCCATCCACGAACAGGTTCAGGTTGGCCAGGGTTTCGGGAATCATTGCCATGTGCTTCGCTCCTTAAGCGACGGTGTCGAGGACTTCGGACAGGAATTGCTTGGTGATCTCGACGCGGAAGTTGGGGTTCTCAGCCGGCGGCACGTCGGTAAAGCGGATGTTCCAGTACACCTTGCCCTGCTCCAGCTGGCTGGCCGTGTTGAGCACTTGGTCGGCGTAGACTTCAAAGTTGATGATTGCGCCCTGATTTTTCAGGTCGCGCATGAACGCCTGCAGGCCCTCGGTCACGTCCTTGACGTACGTGGCCGTGATGGAGCGATCGACCGCCCACTTGTGCCCGTAGAGGATCGCGTCCATCACGATGTCCATGGTCCGCACGCGGGTGACGAACGCCCACTTCGGATCGCTCGACAGCGTGCGGTTGCCCCACAGGCGGTAGCCGTCGTCGCGGATGATGGTGGTCACGTTGGCGTTGTTCAGCAGGTTGGCGCGGCAGGTCTCGTCGCCATCGAGGAACTCGATGGGCCGCGAGGTACCGGTGATGCCGACGAACTCCTTGTTCGAGGGCGAGGCCCAGAAGCCGTACTCGGCGTCGGTCCAAGCGAACAGGCCGGCAACCCAGGCCGAGCTGGGCGCGTTCACCGTCGCGCTGACGTCGGTGTCCCACAGCTGCACGCCAGGATCGACCAGGTAAGCACGCTTGGCACCGAATTCGCCGGCATAGGCGATCGCCGCCTCGTCGGTGGTGTTCGGGCCATCGATGATGGCGATGCCGCGCAGCTTGTCGGCCAAGGCCACCAGCGCGGTGCCGACGGCCTGGGTGGCGCTGTGCTTCGGCGTGACCAGCAGCCGCGGCTGGGCGTTGAAACGGCTCTTGCCGTCGAGCAGTGCCTGCAGGCCTGTACGCTGCCCGCCCGCCTTCACACCGCCGATGATCGCCGAGGTCTGCTCGGCAGCATCTTCGAGCTTGGCCACACCGCAGGCGACGATCACCGCCTTGGCGCGTGTGTAGATGGCGCGGCAGGCCTTGGTGATCGCGGCGTTCTCGCCAAAGGCTGCCACCGCCTCGCGCTCGCTGGTGATCAGCACCAGGTCGTTGGCTTTGGCGGTGACGCCAGGCCCTTCAGTGAAGGTATCGACCAGGCCGATGATCGAGGACGACGGCAACGCGATCGAGCGCGCTCCGGTGTCGACGTTCGTTACGGTAACGCCGTGGAAAAAACCGCTCATACAAAGTCTCCAGATACGAAAAAGCCCCGCAATGCGGGGCCTGGGTGCAGCGGAAAAGAAAACGCCCTGTCAGTGCAGGGCGTCATTGAACCCACTACAAGGCAAGCGCCTGGTCGAGCGTGAGGGCCGACAGCTCAACGAACGAAAGCCCACTCAAATCGCACTCCGGCACATCACGCAAAGCCTTCTTCTGCTCAGCAATGACAGTGGTATCGCTCCCAGTTTCCAGCGCACGCACATATGCAATGTCCAGCTCAGCAAGCCTAGGGTCACGCTCCTGGCGAAGCCGGTCACGCACGATGGTTTCGGCCTTTTCGCGGTTGATCGTGATCACGCCTCACCCCCTTGGGTAGTTGCGCCCTGACCTTCTCCGGCTCGTCATCGGCCGGCGGCAAACTGTTGTTGATCTCGAAGCCCTTGCCGGCGCTGACCAGCTTCTCGAACAACCGCGCCCGCACCGCTTCGGCATCCAGGCCGGCGGCTACGTATTCCTTGGTCAATTCAGGCAAGCGCGCCGCGACGCAGAGATCGTGAACCCCCTTGGCCTTCGTCAGCGCGGCTTGCACCGTCGCCTTGTCGGCCAGCTTGGTCGAAGCGATCGTCGGCAACCTGCAGGCCGACTGGCAGTGCATTGGCGGCGTCGATGTCGACCCCGCCGGGCTGGCTGACTTCGAGCGCTTGTCTGGCGTGAAGGGAACACTGATCGATCTTTTCACCCGCGACCAATACATCCGCTTCCATGGCAAAGAACCGCCACCAGGATGGCGGGAAGCCACGCCGGAGGACATCCGCCGCGCTGCTGGCGGACAGCGTCCCGATGCCGTGTTCATCAGCTCTCCGTGCAAGGGCGCAAGTGGCCTGTTGTCCGAGTCGATGAGCCTCACTCCCAAGTACCAAGCCCTGAACGAACTGACCTTGCGCTGCATCTGGCTGTTCGGCGAGGCCTGGAAGGATGACCCCGTGCCGCTGCTGGTGTTCGAGAACGTCCCCCGCCTGGCCAGCCGCGGCCGACACCTGCTGGACCAGATCGGCGCACTGCTCAGCCACTTCGGCTATGCGGTTGCCGAGACTACCCACGACTGCGGGGTGATCGGTGGTCTGGCTCAGAGCCGCAAACGCTTCCTGCTGGTAGCTCGCCACGTCGAGAAAGTGCCACCGTTCCTGTACGAGCCAGAGAAGAAGAACCTACGCGCTGTCGGCGATGTCCTCGGGCGCATGCCGCTGGCCGGCGATATCGAACAGGCCGGCCCGATGCACCGGGTACCGGCCCTGCAGTGGAAGACCTGGGTTCGCCTGGCCCTGGTCGAAGCAGGCAAAGACTGGCGCAGCCTGAACGACCTGTCGATCGAGGATGGCTACCTGCGCGACCTGATCATCGTGCCCCAGTTTCGCGACGGCTTCCTGGGCGTACACGACTGGGCCGAGTCGGCTGGCACCGTGGCGGCCCGCAGCGGGCCAACCAATGGCAAGTTCTCGGTTGCCGACCCGCGAGCCAAGGCCGGGGCCCTGCAGTACCAGCAGTACGGCGTGCGGCGCTGGCAAGACACCAGCGGCGCTGTGATAGGCGTCAAGAGCCCAGGCCAAGGGACGTTCAGCGTTGCTGACCCTCGGCGGGCGGGTAACGGCTTCGGCAAGTACCTGGTAACACCATACGCCAGCTCGGCCGGCACAGTGATCGCCGGAAGCACCACTGGGCAAGGCGCATTCGCTGTTCAGGACCCGCGCCCGGGCATGCGTCGCACCAAGGGAGATGCCTACCTGACCGGTGGCCATTACGGCGTGGTCCCATGGTCTGGCCCGGCCGGCGCGGTCTCCGCCAGCGCCATGCACGACAACGGGCGCTGGAGCGTTGCAGATCCACGCCTACCAGAAGCAAACGACCGCCTCACCTGCGTTATCGAATCGCTCGACGGCACCTGGCACCGGCCTTTCACCACCCTGGAACTGGCTGCTCTGCAAAGCCTGGTGGAGCCCGAGGAACAACTGGAACTCGATGGCCTGAGTGATCAGGCCTGGCGCGAGCGAATCGGTAATGCGGTGCCGCCGGCCGCAGCGGAAGCAATTGCCCACGTGATGGGCACCACCTTGCTCCTGGCTGCCCAGGGCGAAACCTTCATGCTCAGCAGCATACCGATCTGGGTCCGCCCCATTGCCGTGGGCCTGAGCGTCGCACAGCGGGAGGCAGCATGAGCCGCACTCAACACATCATCTTCACCGCGACCTCGCTTGAGCACGCACTTTCATCAGTTCGCCACCTCCACGACATGAGCACAGAGCTGATCGCCCAAGAGGTGTTCCGGCAGATGTCGGAGCTAGCCGCTTATCGACTGACACCAATGACCATCTGGTGTGGCTCAGGCGGGCTGTACCAATCAAAGCTAGATGCGACCCGTAACGGCGAGCAACAGATCGACTCAGCCATTCTGGTCGAAACTCCGGATCTCGCAGATCTGGCCGTCGACATGAACGACGCGCAGGACGCCATGAGGGCAGCTGACTTTGCCAATCGCCGATACTCCGCAGCAGTCCAGCACACATACCCCAAGGGGGCCAAAGTGCTGGCCGATGTAGGAGGCCATCTCATTACCGTGGAAATCACTGGTCACGGTGCTTATTGGAGCAGGCCAGGCGAGCTTTTCGGCACCAATGTGAAAACCGGGAAGGCCAGGCACTTCCACCATAGACATGTTCTGGAGGTGCAGCCATGAACAACACCAATCAAATGCTCTGCGTGCCCCGCGAACTTTTGGAGCAAGCCCTCGACGCAGCAGCTGCAGTTGGCATGCAGGACGTTGCTGACGAACTGGATCGCATCCTGACGCCAACGGCCAAGCAGCACGGGGTAGGGCCAGTGGCGTTGCCTGCGCGAATGCCAACCGGAAACATCACAGAACCCCACCATCCGTGGGCGCCTGGCGTGCGTGAAGGCTGGAACAAGTGCTTGGATGAAGTCGCCAAACTCGGGCCACTCTTCGCCCGCCCCCATCTCGCCGAGCAGGATGCGCTGCTGCCACCGGTGGAGGGCAACCTTCTCCCATCAATCGGCAGCGAAGCGCTGATCTACCTTGCTCGCGAAAACAAGTGGGTAGAGCACACCGTGGTCGGCTATTACGTTTGGGAAAACCATCGCCCGGACCCAAGCGTGCACCGCGTTTTCGTTCGCGTTCGCGACCACCAGGGCCACCTAAACGCACGCATGCTTGGCGATATACGCCCGGTCGACGCCGCTCTGGAGTGCAAGCCATGAAAGAGCGCCCAATCCTATTCAACGGCACCATGATCCGCGCGCTGCTGGAAGGCCGGAAGACGGTCACGCGCCGGGCGGTCAAGCATCAGCCTGGCGTACCGGTAACCGACGCAATCCCGCGCCGTGACTATCCTCACGGTCCCGCAACCGTTAATTGGTACTGGAGGCCCAAGCATGGTCACTTGAACAGAGTGCCCAGCAATGGCTGGGAGTTCAAATGCCCATTCGGCCAGCCAGGCGACCGCCTGTGGGTGCGCGAAAGCTGGCAAGACGTTCATCCCGTACAGGTGGCGGACGGCCGCTACTCACAAGCTGGACAAGCAGGTATTCCTGGCCCGCCCGGCGTCACCTACCGAACAATCTATCGAGCTGACGGGCCTTACCCAGTGGTCTATCACAGCCATGCCCACCCCTACCGCTGTCTGCAGCCCGACCCAGAACACGGCAGCAACTGGGCAGCCGAGAATGGCTACACGGGCTGGACCCCGAGCATCCATATGCCACGCTGGGCCAGCCGCATGCTTCTTGAAATCACCGACGTGCGCGTTGAACGCCTGCAGGCAATCACACCTGACCAGGCGGTAGCTGAAGGGGTCGACGGCGAGATCTGCCGCCAGCACCTGGAGACATCACCTGTCCGACACCTGTGCCGGGAAGCGGAAATCCTTGGGTTTGCGGGCCTCTGGAATTCAACGGGTGGCGACTGGGATGCCAATCCCTGGGTCTGGGTGGTCGAATTCAAGAGGGTGACGCTATGAGCCCGCGCTGGGTATTGATCAACCGTGCCGCCGAGCTCACCGGCTACTCCGAAGACGCAATTCGGCACAAGGTGAAGAACGGGACCTGGGCACAGGGCCGAATCTGGCGAAAGGCGCCCGACGGCCGCATTACCATCAACATTGCTGAGTACGACAAGTGGGCCGAGAGCGCATCACAAGTGGCCTAGAGGCCGAGCTGGCCAAACACACTGGCATCGAGATACACGGCGGCAACTTGCGGATCGTCTTCATGTGGCGCCGCATCCGCTGCCGTGAGTCCCTTGGCCTGCCGGTGACCAAGGCCAACATCAAACACGCCGCCCTGCTCAGGGCGGCAATTCTTCATGAGATCAAGACCAACACCTTCGAGTACGGGCGCCACTTCCCGAACTCGAAGCATGCCGGGAACTACAGCAGCGCGAAGGACGAGCGCCTGGAAGCCTTAGCGGAACGCTACAAGCCGCTCAAGGCGATCGACATCACCCCCATGACTGAGGAGAAATATGCCTACGCCATCGATATATGCGTCGAGCTGGTGGGTAAGGATCGACTGGCAGGCGTCCTGCTGCCCGAGGATATCCACTTACTCCGCGCACGACTGATTGAGACCCGCGCACCATCGACCGCCAACCATTACTTGGCCACCTTCGCCGGCTTTCTCACCTGGTGCGAGAGCAACAAGTATTGCGTGGCCGGGCTCGCTGCTGCGTGCACACGCTTTGCCATGAGCGAGAAAGAGCCGGATCCACTGACGCATGAAGAGTTCGACCTGCTCATAACGAAAGGCTGCCTGCACCCTCAAGATGTCGCGGCAACCACGCTTGCCATCTACACCGGCCTGAGACCTGGTGAACTCTGCGCGCTGGCCGTGGAAGACATCGACCTGCAAGCCGGAAAGATCGAAGTAACCAGGGCGATCACCGCCGACGGCACATTCAAGCTCCCCAAGACAGGCAAGCCCCGCACGGTGCTGTTGATGGAGCCCGCGATCGAGGCGTGCCGAACACTGATTGCCATCGTGGCCAAGCACCCCCAGCGGGACATTCGCGTGTACCACAACCGGCATGAATGGCGAGACGATTCGGTCACCCCACTTCTATCGCCAAGCACTCAGGCGAGGAAACGGGTAATCAATGAGTGGTTCGTTTCAACCGCGTGGAATACCAAGTGGGCAGGGATACAACGGCGTGCCGGAATTCGCCCGAGGCGGCCGTACCAGACCCGACACACCTACGCATGCTGGTGTCTGACAGCCCGTGGCAATCTAGCATTCATTGCGAAGCAGATGGGGCACAAAGACTTCACGATGCTGGTGGAGGTCTACGCAAAATGGATGGACGATGAATCGGAGGAGGAATTACGGCAAATCTGGGAAGGAATAAAACGCGCTCAACGGTAGCTGGATTAGTAAAGCCCGCAACGCGGGCTTATTTTTGAAACGTTTTAGCGTAAGCAGCCTCTAACGAGGCAATCAACTCTGCAAACGCAACATTAACTTGATAAATTGTGACGCAGTCGGGCGCAAGCGCAGTTTTCTGTGCAGCCCTCCATGCATTATGCCCAGTCACCTTATCACGGACCACAGTCGCGTCTATGCACGCACCCTGCCCTCCTGGAAGCTTGAGATGAGAAAGGGCAGTCTCAACTCGCATGAGCGCAGGATCAATTTTTGAGCTTAATTTTTGCGCCTCAGCCTGATCGTCCGTTAAGAAATACGAAACGGAGTCACCTTGAATATCTTCTAAAAGCTTAATAGTCCTATCTAAGAATTGACGCTTCTCCTTTCGCGTCTCACGCTTATCATTATCTCTGGAAACAAAAAACCATCCAATCATGACTAGAGCCGCAGGAACCAAAACCCTAGCCAGCTCCCAGTACTCAAATTGCACCGCAACACTCGCTGCCTGATCAGCCACTCTTTAAGCTCCCCGAGCGCTATCGATGCGGCGCCATATATCATCAATATAGCTCTGCAACTCGAACTTCACTTCAAGACGCTTATGTAGATCTTTAGCGGTAAATCCATGATTCCGCACAAGTCCCGCAAAGGCTTCATCTAGAAACGAAGAACCCAATGCCAAAACACCTCGCAAATCGACGATTACCTTCGATCCGGTACTGAGTGCTGGAACCAGCACGTCCTCTCGAAACTCTTGACCTGAAAAATCACCATCATCCCTGTTACGAACGCATGGCATTTTCGTAAAAGACTGGCTCACATTGATCATAATATCACTCATTTATCCCGTCCTGACCAGCGAGATTGAAGGCCGCTACAGGGACCCTCCATTGAACCACTGTACCCATGATACTTTCTGGTTCGCTGCAACCAAAAGTTCGTGCGGTAGGGCCGTCATGATTATAGACGCCCTTATTACTGTAAATACCCAAGCTTCCCACCCTTTGGGTTGTAACCACTTTCAAAATATCCTTGAGACCTTGACCACGGTGATTAAGATTGGTTCTCGACCTTCCCAACTTCATCGCAAACTTAATAAGCTGGTGATCCTCACGCTTTTTGCCAATCATGGTCTTTACAAAATTCTCCAACTCTTCGCCACGTGTCTCGGGAAGAGAGCCAGGGATGCCAACCCCGAGATCACAGATAACTAAGAATATCTCGTCATTCTCTTGCTTCGCGAAGATCCACCACTTGGTTGGAGAATCAATCTCCATACCATCTGGCCGCTTGCTTATATACGCGTGCTCGCTGGAGTTAGCCACCGCCTCCGCCATTCCGCTATTCACGGCAATACGGAGTTCCATATTTCGACCACTAGTAAGCAAGGCTGGCAAATTGCCAACAACCGAGTCTAAGTTACCCTCAGTGCCACTCTGATAGAGCCAAACTACAACCTTCTCACTGTCAATTTTTTTAATACGAGGTGGGCATCCAAGCTTTTCCAGAATAGATACGTGCTGGAATAACTGCTCGACCACTTCATCCTCTGGGTAGGTAGCAGTTATTCTTGACTTGTACCTGGGGTCCTCCAGGAATCGCTCCAACTCCGCTATCAAGAGGATGGTTCCACAAGGTAGAAGCTGGGTCACCTTGGAAAAGTCAATGGTGACCATAGAGACATCTTCGTTGCATAGATGCTCTCTAAGCGACCTCAACGCCTCCAACAGCAACCCTCTGTGAGCTGCACGGTTCAGACTGATTTCTGCCGGCAATACAACCTTACGATTGCTGAACTTTCTATTCGTTCGATCAGAAACACGCTCGCGGGCCCTCTCGCTACGGGAGCTCGATTTAGCTTTCCGCGCGAAACGCCTCCACTCCCTGAGGGGAGCAAGCCTAGTCAACCGTTTATGGCGATTCCGTTCACATTTATCGAGGCGTCTCATACGCTAACCAAGGCAAAGAAGGGTGGACTAAAATGTGCTCAATCCTACCATGCCGATTGAGGTTTGTAGCTCCCGGAGCCCCCCCTTCTCAGCTTTGCGCAAAAGAAAAGATAGCCGGTCATGGTATGATCCCCAGCCAAGCCGGAGCTTGGTCAAAAATGCAGAGCCTGAAGCTCGATACTACTCGAGCACTGCCCGCCTTAAGGTTTTTGCCCCATAATTGCCCCACGAAACCCCGAGAAAGCTTCTAAACCGCTGATGAACAAGGCAATTTCCGATTTCTCCGCACACACCCCGATGATGCAGCAGTACTGGAAGCTGAAAAACCAGCACCTGGACCAGCTGATGTTCTACCGCATGGGCGATTTCTACGAGATCTTCTACGAAGATGCGAAGAAAGCCGCGAAACTGCTGGATATCACCCTGACCGCCCGCGGCCAGTCGGCGGGCCAGTCGATCCCCATGTGCGGGATTCCGTTCCATTCGCTGGAAGGCTACCTGGCCAAGCTGGTCAAGCTCGGCGAATCGGTGGTGATCTGCGAACAGATCGGCGACCCGGCCACCAGCAAGGGCCCGGTGGAGCGCCAGGTGGTGCGTATCATCACCCCCGGCACGATCAGCGACGAGGCCCTGCTCGACGAGCGCCGGGACAACCTGATCGCCGCCCTGCTGGGCGATGAGCGCCTGTTTGGCCTGGCGGTGCTGGACATCACCAGCGGCAACTTCAGCGTGCAGGAAATCAAGGGCTGGGAGAACCTGCTGGCGGAGCTTGAGCGCATCAACCCGGTCGAACTGCTGATCCCCGATGACTGGCCCCAGGGCCTGCCGGCCGAGAAGCGCCCGGGCGCTCGCCGCCGTGCGCCGTGGGACTTCGACCGTGACTCGGCGCGCAAGAGCCTGTGCCAGCAATTTGCAACCAAGGACCTCAAGGGCTTCGGTTGCGACAAGCTGACCCTGGCCATCGGCGCTGCCGGTTGCCTGCTGACCTACGCCAAGGAAACCCAGCGTACCGCCCTGCCCCACCTGCGCAGCCTGCGCCACGAGCGCATGGACGACACCGTCATCCTCGACGCCGCCAGCCGCCGCAACCTGGAGTTGGACATCAACCTGGCCGGTGGCCGCGACAACACCCTGCAGTCGGTGCTCGACCGTTGCCAGACCGCCATGGCCAGCCGCCTGCTGACCCGTTGGCTGAACCGCCCGCTACGCGACCTCAAAGTGCTCAAGGCGCGCCAGGACTCGATCCGTTGCCTGCTCGACGGCTACCGCTTCGAAAAGCTGCAGCCGCAGCTCAAGGAGATCGGTGACCTCGAACGCATCCTGGCGCGTATCGGCCTGCGCAACGCGCGCCCACGAGACCTTGCGCGCCTGCGCGACGCCCTCGGCGCCCTGCCCGAGCTGCAGAACGCCATGGCCGAGCTTGAGGCACCACACCTCGCGCGCCTGGCCGCCATCACCGGTACCTACCCCGAACTGGCGGGCATGCTGGAGCGGGCGATCATCGACAACCCGCCGGCGGTGATCCGCGACGGCGGCGTGCTCAAGACCGGCTACGACAGCGAGCTCGACGAGTTGCTGGCGATGAGCGAGAACGCCGGCCAGTTCCTCATCGACCTGGAAGCCCGCGAAAAAGCCCGTACGGGCCTGGCCAACCTCAAGGTCGGCTATAACCGCGTGCACGGTTACTTCATCGAACTGCCGACCAAGCAGGCCGAGCAGGCGCCGGGCGATTACATTCGTCGCCAGACGCTCAAGGGCGCCGAGCGCTTCATCACCCCCGAGCTCAAGGCTTTCGAGGACAAGGCGCTGTCGGCCAAGAGCCGCGCCCTGGCCCGCGAGAAGATGCTCTACGACGCCCTGCTCGAAACCCTGATCGGCCACCTGGCACCGCTGCAGGACAGCGCTGCCGCCCTGGCTGAACTGGACGTACTGAGCAACCTCGCAGAGCGCGCGCTGAACCTGGACCTGAACTGCCCAAGCTTCGTCGACGAACCTTGCCTGCGCATCGAGCAGGGCCGCCACCCGGTGGTCGAGCAGGTACTGACCACGCCGTTCGTGGCCAATGACCTGGGGCTCGACAACAGCACGCGCATGCTGATCATTACCGGCCCGAACATGGGCGGTAAGTCCACCTACATGCGCCAGACCGCCCTGATCGTGCTGATGGCCCATATCGGCAGCTTCGTGCCTGCCGCCCGCTGCGAGCTGTCGCTGGTCGACCGCATCTTCACCCGCATCGGCTCCAGCGATGACCTGGCCGGTGGTCGCTCGACCTTCATGGTCGAGATGAGCGAGACCGCCAACATCCTGCACAACGCCACCGACCGCAGCCTGGTACTGATGGACGAAGTGGGTCGCGGCACCAGCACGTTCGACGGCCTGTCGCTGGCCTGGGCCGCCGCCGAGCGCCTGGCCCAGCTGCGCGCCTATACGCTGTTCGCCACGCACTATTTCGAGCTGACCGTGCTGCCGGAGAGCGAGCCGCTGGTGGCCAACGTGCACCTGAACGCCACCGAGCACAACGAACGTATCGTCTTCCTGCACCACGTACTGCCTGGCCCTGCCAGCCAGAGCTACGGCCTGGCCGTGGCGCAACTGGCGGGTGTACCAGGGCCGGTGATCCAACGTGCCCGTGAGCACCTGGGCCGGTTGGAAACCACCAGCCTGCCCCATGAAACGCCGATTGCCAGCAAGAGCAAGGGCGAGCCGGGCGTGCCGCACCAAAGCGACCTGTTCGCCAGCCTTCCACACCCGGCCATCGAAAAGCTGGGTAAGCTGGACCTGGACGACATGACCCCGCGCCAAGCTATCGAAATGCTATATCAACTGAAGAACCTGTTATAACGGCCACCCAAACAAGCTGGTAGAATCCGGCGCGGTTCGCGAGCGCTGCAGGTTATTAGCCTGGCCTGCAGCCACCACCGTGAACCGCGCTGCCCTGGAAGGAAGGGCAAGCTGCCGTCGCCTGAGGAGAGAATTAGAAATGACCTTCGTCGTCACCGACAACTGCATCAAATGCAAGTACACCGACTGCGTGGAAGTCTGTCCGGTGGACTGCTTCTACGAAGGCCCGAATTTCCTGGTGATTCACCCGGACGAGTGCATCGACTGTGCACTGTGCGAGCCAGAGTGCCCGGCCCAGGCCATCTTCTCTGAAGACGAAGTGCCGGCAGGCATGGAGAACTTCATCGAGCTGAACGCCGAACTGGCGGAGATCTGGCCGAACATCACCGAGCGCAAGGACGCCCTGCCCGACGCTGAAGAGTGGGACGGCAAGCCAGGCAAGATCGCCGATCTGGAGCGCTGATCGTCCAGATACGAAAAAGGCCCGCAACGGGCCTTTTTTGATTTTCAGCGGGCAAAAAAAAGGGGCGGTATGACCCGCCCACATTTTTTCCGTAGTCCCTGTATATCCCACTCATCATCCTGATGAATCGCCTCCTGCGATGTCCTGGTACTCATCCTGAGCGCCTGTGCCTGTCCGTCGGCACAGTTCGAATACTAGCGATTCCCACGGGGTCGGCAAGCGACGAATCTCTCAAGAGATTTCAGGCGACACAATCGTTAACACCAGAAAATAGCCTAATATTCAGCTACTTAGAAAAAGTACGTCAGTGAAAACGACATTGATTTACTAACCCCTACAACGATTACTTACACAACAAGTAAGCGATCGCTTACACGCGATAGCACAAGGGTAGATAACTAAACATTTAGCCTCCACGAACAAAAACGCCCCGAGATTATCGGGGCGTTTCTTGTGGCTACGTCAGTGCTACTGGAACAAGGACTCGCTGGACAAACCGTTCTTCTCGAGGATTTCGCGCAGGCGCTTGAGGCCCTCTACCTGGATCTGCCGCACCCGCTCACGGGTCAGGCCGATCTCCAGGCCTACGTCCTCCAGGGTACTGCTTTCATGGCCACGCAAGCCGAAACGACGCACCACGACCTCACGCTGCTTGTCGGTCAACTCGCCCAGCCATTGATCGATGCTTTGCGACAGATCATCGTCCTGCAGCAACTCGCAAGGGTCGGTGGGGCGGTCATCGGTGAGCGTGTCCAGCAGCGTCTTGTCGGAGTCCGGGCCCAGCGAGACGTCCACCGACGAGACCCGCTCGTTGAGACCGAGCATGCGCTTGACCTCGGCAACCGGCTTCTCCAGCAGGTTGGCGATCTCTTCCGGCGACGGCTCATGGTCGAGCTTCTGCGTCAGCTCCCGCGCAGCACGCAGGTAGACGTTGAGCTCCTTGACCACGTGAATCGGCAGGCGGATGGTGCGGGTCTGGTTCATGATCGCCCGCTCGATGGTCTGGCGGATCCACCAGGTGGCATAGGTCGAGAAGCGGAAGCCGCGCTCGGGGTCGAACTTCTCGACCGCACGAATCAGGCCCAGGTTGCCTTCCTCGATGAGGTCGAGCAGCGACAGGCCACGATTGACGTAACGACGAGCGATCTTCACCACCAGGCGCAGGTTGCTTTCGATCATGCGCTTGCGCCCTGCGGGGTCGCCTTTCTGCGACAGGCGCGCGAAATGCACTTCTTCCTCTGGCGAGAGCAAAGGCGAGAAGCCGATTTCGTTGAGATACAGCTGGGTGGCATCGAGCGCCCGGCTGTAATCGATGTACTTGTGCTGCTTGAGCGATGCGCTCTGTTTCGACTTGGTCCGAACCGAAGGTACAGCAGGTTCGTCTGACACCACATCCGTTTCCAAAACGATGCCCGTCTCCATCAGGAGGAGCTCATCGTCGATGTCAAACTCCGGCACTTCTTTACTGAGAGCCATTGTTATAGTCCTTTGCTGAGTTCGAACTCAGACTCGAGCGTCACCTCTCCGTGGCAGCGCTGGAGCCTGTCCCCTCTACGTCGGAGGAACAGGCTGGGACAAAGATCAACGGCGTGGCAGGAACTGGAGTGGGTCGACGGGTTTACCCTGGCGGCGAATCTCGAAATGCAGCTTCACCCGATCAGTGCCCGTGGATCCCATCTCTGCGATCGTCTGCCCTGCCTTGACCTGCTGCCCCTCCCGAACCAAAAGCCTGCGGTTGTGGCCGTAGGCACTGACGTAGGTATCGCTGTGCTTGATGATGATCAGCTCGCCGTAGCCCCGCAAGCCACTCCCCGCGTAAACCACTGCACCATCAGCGGCAGCAAAAACAGGCTGTCCCAAATCACCGGCGATATCAACGCCTTTATTCAAACTGCCGTTTGAAGCAAATTTTCCAATCAACACGCCGTTCGCCGGCCACGTCCAGCCGCCAACGGCGCGCTCTGCGGCGGGCACCTGGGCAACCGTTTGCGAGGAAGACGAAGACGCCGAAGTGGCCGATTTGCCATTGTTCGCCGGAGCTGGAGTGGTGCCGACAGGGCGGCGGATGACCGTGGTCTTGCTCGACGACGAGGGGCTGCTGGTGACCACCGTAGTGCTGCCACCGGTACCGCTGCTGAAGCGAATCGGCTGGCCCGGGCGAATGGTGTAGGGCGCGGGGATATTGTTGCGCGCCGCCAACTCCTTGTAATCCCAGCCGTAGCGGAAGGCGATGGAGAACAGCGTGTCGCCGGGCTTGACGACATACTGCCCCGAGGTGACGGCCGGGCGCTTGGGCGCTGCGTTGTTACGGTCGACCACACGTGCACCACTCGAGCCGGTACTGGAGCAGCCAGCCAACAGGGTTCCCATGGCCAGCGCAATCACCACAAGCTTCAAAACCGATCGTTCCTTGCGCTGCCCAATGCCTGTGTGACCCACCCGCGCTCCCCTCATGGTGCCGAAAGATGACGATGCAAAATGCAATAATGTTGCAATTATACCCGAGCCGCCTCGCTTGGGGTGGCTCGCGGTGAACCGGCGAACGCCAGATACCTCGCCAGATAGACAGGGCCCGGGCGCGGGAATTCGTTGCTGACGTAAATATTCCGTGTATTCGTCAGGCCAACGGGCCGTTGAGCAACGGCACGAAGCGCACCGCCCCCAGCACCCGGCGCGAAAAGCCGTGCTCTTCGCGCACGATCAGCATCAATTGCTGCACCTCCCCTGCCGGCCCGACCGGGATCACCATGCGCCCGCCAGGTGCCAGTTGGTCCAGCAGCGCCTGGGGCACCTCCGGCGCCACGGCAGTGACGATGATGCCGTTGTACGGCGCCAGCGCCGGCCAGCCTTCGCAGCCATCGCCCCAGCGGAACACCACGTTGCGCAGGTTGAGTTCGACCAAACGCTCCTTGGCACGGTCCTGCAGGACCTTGATGCGCTCCACCGAGAACACCCGCTCCACCAGTTGCGCCAGGATCGCGGTCTGGTAACCCGAACCGGTGCCGATCTCCAGCACCTTGTCCAGCGGCCCCGCCTCCAGCAGCAGCTCACTCATGTGCGCAACCATGAACGGCTGCGAGATGGTCTGGTTGTGGCCGATTGGCAGCGCGGTGTCTTCATAGGCACGGTGCGCCAGTGCCTCGTCGACGAACAGGTGGCGCGGGGTACGGCGAATCACGTCGAGCACCTTGGGGTTCGACACACCTTCCTCGCACAGGCGCTGGATCAGCCGCTCCCGGGTACGCTGGGAGGTCATGCCGATGCCACGGCGCATCAGATCGTCCTGTTCGCGCATCAGAGCACGCCCTCCAGCCAGCCCTCGAAGCGTTCGAAGGCGTCGTTGAAGGTGCGGTCCAGCTGCAACGGGGTGATCGACACATAGCCTTGCATCACCGCGTGGAAGTCGGTGCCCGGCCCGCCGTCTTCGGCATCGCCGGCCACGGCGATCCAGTAGCCTTCCTTGCCCCGCGGGTTGACCACCTTGGTCGGTGCCGCCGCGCGTGCCCGATGCCCCAGCCGGGTAAGCTGGATGCCGCGGATATGCTCCAGCGGCAGGCTGGGGATGTTGATGTTGAGCACGGTGCGTGGCGGCAGCTCCAGGCGTGCCTGCGCCTCGACCAGGCGACGGGCGATGTAGGCCGCCGCCGGCAGGTTGTCGGTTTGCCGCGAGAGCAGCGAGAAGGCCAGTGACGTACCACCCAGGAAGCGCCCTTCGAGGGCGGCGGCGACCGTGCCGGAATACAGCACGTCATCGCCCAGGTTGGCGCCCAGGTTGATACCGGACACCACCATGTCAGGGGTGTGCGGCAACAGGCCGTTGAGCCCCAGGTGCACGCAGTCGGTCGGCGTGCCGTTGAGGCTGATGAAGCCATTGGCCAATGTCTGCGGGTGCAGGGGCCGGTCCAGCGTCAGCGAACTGCCGGCGCCGCTCTTGTCTTGATCCGGGGCAATCACCGCGCACTCGGCGTAATCCACCAGCGCAGCATGCAGCGCGGCGAGGCCGGGTGCGGTAACACCGTCGTCATTCGAAATCAGAATACGCATGGGCTGTCCGTCTGCCCTGCCGGCACCAGATCGACGAGTTCGCGCACCACCACGGTGGCGAAGCATCCGGCCGGAAGGACGAATTCCAGTTGCAGGATATCAGGCTCGGGATAATGCCACGTCAGCCGCCCAATAGGGAGCCGCAGGATGCGCCGTTCGTGATCCATGCCCGCACGGGCCAGCCATTGGCACAGTGCCGGGTGCTGTTCGGCGAGGGCCGATTCGACCGCCAGCGTGGCGCCACTGCTCGGGGCATCGCCCTCGCCCCACAGCGGGCCGGTGGGGTGCAGGTCGAGAATCGCCAGGCGCGGATCGCTGCACTCGGCCTCCCCCGCCGGGAAGAAGCTGCGGCTGTCGGTGAAGGCCAGCAGGTCGCCAACCTGGGCACGCTGCCAGCTGCCATCGGCCACGCGGGTGGCCAGCACCTGGTTGAACAGGTAGCTGCGCCCCGCCGAAAGCAAGCGTGAACGCACGTTGCGTTGCTCCGGCAGCGCCTGGCGCGCCGCCCAGTCCTGGGCATCGTAAACGTTGCCACCGGCATGGCCGAAACGTTGGCTACCGAAGTAGTTGGGCACACCCTGCTGCTTGAGTTGCTCGAGGCGCGCATCGAGGGCCTGGTGGTCGGCCTGCAGGGCGGTCAGGCGCAGCGTGAAACCGTTGGCCGCATGGGCGCCGCGCTGCAGCTTGCGCTGGTGGCGCACTTGCTTGAGCACGCGCAGGGTTTCGTCTTCGGCACGGGACAGGTCGGGGTCGGCCTTGCCCGGCAAGTGCAGGCTGAACCACTGGCGGGTCAGGGCCTGGCGATCCTTGAGGCCGGCATAGCTGATCGAACGCACCGGCACACCGGCAGCGCGCGCCAGGCGGCGGGCGGCTTCCTCGGTGTTGAGGTCACGCTTCTCGACCCACAGCCACAGGTGCTCGCCCTGGCCGGACAACGGGATGTCGAGCACTTCGTCGACCTGGAAGTCTTCGGCCACCGCCTTGAGCACCGCGGTGCCCAGCGCGTCACCCGAGGCACGCGGCCCCAGCAGTTGCATCTCGTTCATACCGACAGCAACAGGGCAACCGCGTGCACGGCGATCCCCTCCTCACGGCCGGTGAAGCCCAGTTTTTCTTCGGTGGTGGCCTTGACGTTGACCTGGTCGAGCTCGACCTGCAGGTCTTCGGCGATGCGCTGGCGCATGGTCTCGATATGCGGGGCCATTTTCGGCGCCTGGGCGACGATGGTGGCGTCGACGTTGCCGACCTTCCAGCCCTTGTTGCGCACGACGCCGACCACATGGCGCAGCAGCACGCGGCTGTCGGCGCCCTTGAACTGCGGGTCGGTGTCCGGGAAGTGCTTGCCGATGTCACCCAGCGCCGCAGCGCCAAGCAGGGCATCGCTCAGGGCGTGCAGCAGCACGTCACCATCGGAATGGGCCAACAGGCCGTATTTGTGGGGGATACGCACCCCGCCCAGGGTAATGAAATCACCGTCGGCGAAACGGTGGACATCGTAGCCATGGCCAATACGCATAGAAAAACGCCCTGATTGAGACAGGGCGTGATTCTACCTGCTTTATGCACTATTGGGGCTGCTGTGCAGCCCTTCGCGGTGGTCCGGCACACCGGTGAACCCGCTCCCACAGGAACCGGAAAATTCTGATGCCGGCAAAATCCTGTGGGAGCGGGTTCACCCGCGAAGAATCCAATGTGTTTTTGACCTGTTACACCCTGCCCAGTGCCACCGCATGATGGCGCAGGTGCTCATCGATGAAGCTGGCGATGAAGTAGTAGCTGTGGTCGTAGCCCGGCTGCATACGCAGGGTCAGCCCATGCCCACCCTTGCGGGCCGCCTGCTCCAATGCCTCTGGCTTGAGCTGTTTCTCAAGGAAGTCGTCACGGTCACCCTGGTCCACCAGCAGCGGCGGGCATTCACCCGCCTCGGCCAGCAACGCACTGGCATCCCACTCGCGCCAGCGCGCCCGGTCTTCGCCCAGGTAGCGGCTGAAGGCCTTCTCGCCCCAAGGGCAGTCCATCGGGTTGCTGATCGGCGAGAACGCCGACACCGAGCGGTAACGCCCCGGGTTGCGCAAGGCGCAGACCAGCGCACCATGCCCGCCCATGGAGTGGCCGCTGATGCTGCGCTGATCGGACGCCGGGAAGTGCGCCTCGATCAGTGCCGGCAGCTCGTCCACCACGTAGTCATGCATACGGTAGTGCTGGGCCCAGGGCTGCTGGGTGGCGTTGAGGTAGAAGCCGGCCCCCAGGCCGAAGTCCCAGGCACCCTCCGGATCACCTGGCACCCCTTCGCCACGCGGGCTGGTATCAGGCGCAACGATGATCAGCCCAAGCTCTGCGGCCAGGCGCTGGGCGCCGGCCTTCTGCATGAAGTTCTCGTCGGTGCAGGTCAGGCCGCTGAGCCAGTACAGCACCGGCAGTCTTTCGCCCTGCTCGGCCTGGGGCGGCAGGTACACGGCGAACACCATGTCGCAGCCGAGCACCTTGGAGCTGTGCCGGTAGCGCTTGTGCCAGCCGCCGAAGCTCTTCTGGCAGGAGATGTTTTCCAGCGTCATGGCAAGGGCCTCAGAAGTGGATAACGCTACGGATGCTCTTGCCTTCGTGCATCAGGTCGAAGGCCTTGTTGATGTCCTCCAGGCCCATGGTGTGGGTGATGAAGGTATCCAGCGGGATCTCGCCCTTCTCGGCCATGTCGACGTAGCTCGGCAGTTCGCTGCGGCCACGCACGCCACCGAACGCCGAACCGCGCCACACGCGGCCGGTGACCAGCTGGAACGGACGGGTGGCGATTTCCTGGCCGGCACCGGCCACGCCGATGATCACCGACTCGCCCCAGCCCTTGTGGCAGCACTCCAGCGCCGCACGCATCAGCTGCACGTTGCCGATGCACTCGAAGGAGAAGTCCACGCCGCCGTCGGTCAGGTCGACGATGACTTCCTGGATCGGGCGGTCGTAGTCCTTGGGGTTGATGCAGTCGGTGGCGCCCAGCTGGCGGGCGATCTCGAACTTGGCCGGGTTGATGTCGATGGCGATGATGCGCGAGGCCTTGGCCTTGACGGCACCGATCACCGCCGACAAACCAATGCCGCCCAGGCCGAAGATGGCCACGGTGTCACCTGGCTTGACCTTGGCGGTGTTGAGCACGGCACCGATGCCGGTGGTCACGCCGCAGCCGAGCAGGCAGACCTTCTCCAGCGGCGCTTCCTTCTGGATCTTGGCCACGGAGATTTCCGGCAGCACTGTGTACTCGGAGAAGGTCGAGGTGCCCATGTAGTGGAACAGCTGCTGGCCCTTGTGGCTGAAACGGCTGGTGCCGTCGGGCATCAGGCCCTTGCCCTGGGTGGCGCGGATCGCCTGGCACAGGTTGGTCTTGCCCGACAGGCAGAATTTGCACTTGCCGCATTCCGGGGTGTACAGCGGGATCACATGGTCACCGACCGCTACCGAGGTGACGCCCTCGCCTACCGCCTCGACGATCGCCCCGCCCTCATGGCCGAGGATCGACGGGAAGATGCCCTCCGGGTCGGCACCGGACAGGGTGTAGGCGTCGGTGTGGCAGACCCCGGAGGCGACCACGCGCAACAGCACTTCACCGGCCTTGGGCATGGCCACGTCGACTTCGACGATTTCCAGGGGTTTCTTGGCCTCGAAGGCTACGGCAGCACGGGACTTGATCATCATGGGTCTCCAGACAGAGTGTCGATATCAGTCCCGCAGTGTAATTCATGCCTATTTGATGAATAATCCGGCCAACTAAAAAACATTATTGCCATACAGGGATAATCCATGAGCAGTCGCTGGGAAGGCATCGACGAGTTCGTCGCCGTGGCCGAGTCAGGCCAGTTCACGGCGGCCGCCGAGCGCCTGGGGGTTTCCTCGTCCCATGTCAGCCGGCAGATCGCCCGCCTTGAAGAGCGCCTGCAGACCCGCCTGCTGTACCGCAGCACCCGGCGGGTGACCTTGAGCGAGGCTGGGCAGACCTTCCTCCAGCATTGCCAGCGTCTGCAGGATGGCCGTGAAGAGGCGTTGCGCGCCATGGGCGACCTGGCCAGCGAACCGAAGGGCTTGCTGCGCATGACCTGTGCGGTGGCTTATGGCGAACGCTTCATCGTGCCGCTGGTGACGCGATTCATGGCGCAATACCCGCAATTGCGGGTCGAAGTGGAACTGAGCAACCGCACCCTCGACCTGCTGCATGAAGGCATGGACATGGCGATCCGCCTGGGCCGCCTGCAGGACTCGCGGCTGGTGGCCACGCGCCTGGCGCCGCGGCGCATGTACCTGTGTGCCTCGCCTGCCTACCTGGAACGCTATGGCCGGCCACACAGCCTGTCGGAGCTGGCGCGGCACAATTGCCTGATCGGCAGTTCCGACCTGTGGGCGCTGCAGCAGGATGGCCGTGAATTCAGCCAGCGGGTGCAGGGCAACTGGCGCTGCAACAGCGGGCAGGCGGTGCTGGATGCGGCGTTGCAAGGGATGGGCTTGTGCCAACTGCCGGACTACTACGTGCTGGAGCACCTGCACAGTGGCGCGCTGGTGTCGTTGCTGGAAGGGCATCAGCCGCCGAATACGGCGGTGTGGGCGCTGTATCCGCAGCAGCGGCATCTGTCGCCGAAGGTGCGACGGTTGGTGGACTATCTCAAGGAAGGATTGGCGCAGTTGCCGGAGTACCGGCAGGGCTGAATGACATGTGCTGGTTTTACCGGCCTCTTCGCGGGCAAGCCCGCTCCCACAGGGACCACACAGATTTCAAAACAAGTGGAGATCCCGTGGGAGCGGGCTTGCCCGCGAAAGGGCCATTGCTGCACTGAAACTTCAGCGTCGAGCGGCCCATCGCTGGCGCAACCACTCCAGGTCTTCCGGCCGGGTCACCTTGATGTTGTCGCTGCGCCCTTCGATCAAGCGTGGCGCATAGCCGGCCCATTCGATGGCGGAAGACTCATCAGTGACCGCCACATCCGACACCAGGCACTCGGCCAGCGCGCGATGCAGCATCCCCAAACGGAACATCTGCGGGGTATAGGCCTGCCAGACGGTACTGCGGTCCACCGTGGCGCTCACCCGGCCATCGGCGCCGGCACGCTTGAGCGTGTCCCGCGCCGGAACGGCCAGCAGGCCACCCACCGGGTCATCGGCAAGCTCTGTCAACAACCGGTCCAGATCGCTGCGCGCCAGGTTCGGCCGCGCCGCATCGTGCACCAGGACCCAGTCGTCGTCCGACGCCCCCTGGGCATGCAGCAACAGCAAGGCATTGAGCACCGAATCGGCACGCTCGCGCCCACCCGGGGCACGCTGGATGCGCCCGTCGCTGGCACAGGGCAGGCCGGGCCAGTACGGGTCGTCGTCGGCAATGCTGACCACCACGCCCTTGAGCGCGGGGTGGCCTAGAAAACAGTCGAGGCTATGCTCGAGGATCGTCTGCCCGCCCAATTGCAGGTACTGCTTGGGCCGGTCGGCAGCCATGCGGGCACCAACGCCCGCGGCGGGAATCACGGCCCAGAAGGCCGGCAATTGCTGGGTCATTTTTGCGGCAGCTGGTAGAGGGTTTCGCCCTCCTTGACCATCCCCAGTTCATGACGAGCCCGTTCTTCCACGGTCTCCATACCTTTCTTCAGCTCCAGGACTTCCGCATCGAGCACGCGATTACGCTCCAGCAGCCGTTCGTTCTCGGCGTGCTGTTCGTCAATCTGCTGCTTGAGCTCGGTCACTTGCGCCAGGCTGCCATTACCCACCCAAAGGCGATATTGCAGGCCGCCGAGCAGCAGGAGCAGAACGAGAAACAACCAATAGGGACTGCGCATGAAGATATCCAGGGTATAAGGCCGCCGCAGCGAGCTTCCGATAGCACGAAGCCTGGCCGAGGCCAGGCTTCGTCGACAGAAACCCGTGTGAAGCATCTGAACATTCAGTACGAATGTTCAGGCTGCCTCGGCTGCTGCCTTTTTACCATCTCTTGCTCAGCCGCGAAACTCGGCGCGGCCACGGTAGACGGCCTTGGCACCCAGTTGCTCTTCGATACGCAGCAGCTGGTTGTACTTGCTGACGCGGTCGGAGCGGCACAGCGAGCCGGTCTTGATCTGGCCAGCAGCGGTACCGACGGCCAGGTCGGCAATGGTCGAGTCCTCGGTTTCACCCGAACGGTGCGAGATCACCGCGGTGTAGCCGGCGGCCTTGGCCATCTGGATGGCTTCCAGGGTTTCGGTCAGCGAGCCGATCTGGTTGAACTTGATCAGGATCGAGTTACCGATGCCCTTCTCGATACCTTCCTTGAGGATCTTGGTGTTGGTGACGAACAGGTCGTCGCCCACCAGCTGGACCTTCTTGCCGATCTTGTCGGTGAGGATTTTCCAGCCAGCCCAGTCGGACTCGTCCAGGCCGTCTTCGATCGAGATGATCGGGAAACGCTCGGTCAGGCCTTTGAGGTACTCGGCGAAGCCTTCGGCGTCGAACGACTTGCCTTCACCGGACAGGTTGTACTTGCCGTCTTCGTAGAACTCGGAAGCGGCGCAGTCCAGGGCCAGGGTCACGTCGGTGCCCAGCTTGTAGCCGGCTTTCTCGACGGCTTCGGCGATGGCGGCCAGGGCGTCTTCGTTGGATGCCAGGTTCGGCGCGAAGCCACCTTCGTCACCGACGGCGGTGTTCAGGCCACGGGCCTTCAGTACAGCCTTGAGGTGGTGGAAGATCTCGGTGCCCATGCGCAGGCCGTCGGAGAAGGTCTTGGCGCCAACCGGCTGCACCATGAACTCCTGGATGTCGACGTTGTTGTCGGCGTGCTCGCCGCCGTTGATGATGTTCATCATCGGAACTGGCATGGAGTACTGGCCAGGGGTGCCGTTGAGGTTGGCGATGTGGGCGTACAGCGGCAGGTCCAGGTCCTGGGCGGCGGCCTTGGCGGCAGCCAGCGAGACGGCCAGGATGGCGTTGGCGCCCAGCTTGGCCTTGTTCTCGGTACCGTCCAGTTCGATCATGGCGCGGTCCAGGGCTTTCTGGTCCGATGGGTCCTTGCCCAGCAGCAGCTCGCGGATCGGGCCGTTGATGTTGGCGACGGCCTTCAGCACGCCCTTGCCCAGGTAACGGCTCTTGTCGCCATCACGCAGCTCCAGCGCTTCGCGCGAGCCAGTGGAAGCACCCGACGGCGCGCAGGCGCTGCCGATGATGCCGTTGTCGAGCAGCACGTCGGCTTCCACGGTGGGGTTGCCACGGGAATCGAGAACTTCACGACCTTTGATGTCGACGATCTTTGCCATTGTTGTAAGCACTCCAGAATTGACGAAACGAACGCAACTTTTGGGAATTCTTGCCGTTCACCAGGCGACATGGCACGGGCAGGCCTGGCGAAGGGAGCCCCTGACCGATAGGTCAGGGGGTGGAACGGGCGGTACTTTACCCGAGAAATGAGCTTTACGCGGTTTCTACCGTCGGAAAACTTTTCACCAGGTCGTCCAGCTGCTTGAGCTGGGCGAGGAACGGCTCGAGCTTGTCCAGGCGCAGGGCGCACGGGCCGTCGCACTTGGCGTTGTCCGGGTCCGGGTGGGCTTCGAGGAACAGCCCGGCCAGGCCCTGGCTCATGCCGGCCTTGGCCAGGTCGGTGACCTGGGCACGGCGGCCACCGGCGGAGTCGGCACGGCCGCCCGGGGTCTGCAGCGAGTGGGTGACGTCGAAGAACACCGGGTACTCGAACTGCTTCATGATGCCGAAGCCGAGCATGTCCACCACCAGGTTGTTGTAGCCGAAGCTCGAACCGCGCTCACACAGGATGAGCTGGTCGTTGCCGGCCTCGACGCACTTGGCGAGGATGTGCTTCATCTCGTGGGGCGCCAGGAACTGCGCCTTCTTGATGTTGATCACCGCACCGGTCTTGGCCATCGCCACCACCAGGTCGGTCTGGCGCGAGAGGAAGGCCGGCAGCTGGATGATGTCGCACACCTTGGCCACCGGCTCGCACTGGTAAGGCTCGTGCACGTCGGTGATCACCGGCACGTTGAAGGTCTGCTTGATCTCTTCGAAGATCTTCAGGCCTTCTTCCATGCCCGGGCCACGGTACGAGGTCACCGACGAGCGGTTGGCCTTGTCGAAGCTGGCCTTGAACACGTACGGGATGCCGAGTTTCTCGGTCACCCGCACGTACTCCTCGCAGACCTTCAGGGCCAGGTCACGGGACTCCAGAACGTTCATGCCGCCGAACAGGACGAACGGCTTGTCGTTGGCGATCTCGATGTTACCGACGCGAATGATCTTCTGAGTCATGGATCAGGCCTTGTTCTTCTGTGCCAGGGCTGCCTTGACGAAGCCGCTGAACAGCGGGTGGCCGTCACGTGGCGTCGAGGTGAACTCCGGGTGGAACTGGCAGGCGACGAACCATGGGTGGTCCTTGGACTCGACCACTTCGACCAGCGCGCCGTCTTCGGAGCGGCCAGAAACGACCAGGCCAGCCTCAACCAGCTGTGGCAGCAGGTTGTTGTTCACTTCGTAGCGGTGGCGGTGACGCTCGGTGATGATGTCCTTGCCGTAGCAGTCATGCACCTTGGAGCCGGCGGCCAGCTGGCAGTCCTGTGCGCCCAGGCGCATGGTGCCGCCCAGGTCGGAGGCTTCGGTACGGGTCTCGACCGCGCCGGTGGCGTCTGCCCACTCGGTGATCAGGCCGACGACCGGGTGGCCGCTGTTGCGGTCGAACTCGGTGGAGTTGGCGTCTTTCCAGCCCATCACGTTACGGGCGAACTCGATCACGGCCACCTGCATGCCGAGGCAGATGCCCAGGTACGGGACCTTGTTCTCACGGGCGTACTGCACCGCGGTGATCTTGCCTTCCACGCCGCGCAGGCCGAAACCGCCCGGGACCAGGATGGCATCGGCGCCTTCGAGCAGGCTGGTGCCCTGGTTCTCGATGTCTTCGGAGTCGATGTAGCGCAGGTTGACCTTGGTGCGGTTGGTGATGCCAGCGTGGCTCATCGCTTCGATCAGCGACTTGTACGCGTCCAGCAGCTCCATGTACTTGCCGACCATGGCGATGGTCACTTCCTGCTCAGGGTTGAGCTTGGCATCGACCACCTTGTCCCACTCGGACAGGTCAGCGCTGTTGCACTGCAGGGCGAAGCGCTCGACGACGAAGTCGTCCAGGCCTTGAGCGTGCAGTACGCCAGGGATCTTGTAGATGGTGTCGACGTCTTCCAGCGAAATCACCGCACGTTCTTCGACGTTGGTGAACAGCGCGATCTTGCGACGCGACGAGGCGTCGACCGGGTGGTCGGAACGGCAGATCAGCACGTCAGGCTGCAGGCCGATGGAGCGCAGCTCCTTGACCGAGTGCTGGGTCGGCTTGGTCTTGGTTTCGCCGGCGGTGGCGATGTACGGCACCAGCGTCAGGTGCATCAGCATGGCGCGCTTGGAGCCCACTTCGACGCGCAGCTGGCGGATGGCCTCGAGGAACGGTTGCGACTCGATGTCACCCACGGTGCCGCCGATCTCGACCAGCGCGACGTCGGCATCGCCGGCGCCCTTGATGATGCGGCGCTTGATTTCGTCGGTGATGTGCGGGATGACCTGGATGGTCGCGCCCAGGTAGTCACCACGGCGCTCTTTGCGCAGCACGTGCTCGTAGATACGGCCGGTGGTGAAGTTGTTGTTCTGGGTCATCGTGGTGCGGATGAACCGCTCGTAGTGGCCCAGGTCGAGGTCGGTCTCGGCGCCGTCGTGAGTGACGAATACTTCACCGTGCTGGAACGGGCTCATGGTGCCCGGGTCGACGTTGATGTACGGGTCCAGCTTGAGCATGGTGACTTTGAGCCCCCGCGCTTCCAGGATGGCCGCCAGGGAAGCCGAGGCAATGCCTTTCCCCAATGAAGAAACAACACCGCCCGTGACGAATATGTAGCGCGTCATGAAAAACCCTAGAAGTCTGCGTTAAGGCGGCACGCGCCGCCGGAGAAAGCGAAGGAAGGCCGAAGCCCCCGATCACCTGCGTCAATCACAGTGCATCTCGAACAACTGCCGCGTCTGTACAGACCAGGGGTATCCCCGGCATGGAGCTCGCTCGTCATTTTAAGAATCAGCCCAGCAAAAAACTGCTTGGTAATCGGCAACCCCTGTGTTTTCGAGGAACCCACAGAAGTTGTATCAAGAAGGGAGGGTAGTCTACCGGAATGTACCCTTCAGCTCAAACCTTGCACGCGGGTCGGTGGCTGCCAGTGCAACTGGCAATTGGCCTGCCCCAGCCCGGGCAGGTTGGCCACCGCCAGCAAGCGCTCGCCCTGATACAGCAACGGCAGGCGCGGGCGCACGAAATGCGGGATCTGCAACTCATTGAGCAGGCGCTTGAGGTCGCGCCGACCTCGGCCGGGAAGGTCCAGGACTTCGCCGCCCTGGCGATAGGTGATGCGCAGGCCCTCGGCGGCCGAGTGCGCCACCAGCCGCACGTGGCCATTGCCCGGCAGCACCAGTGGCTGGGCCGGGTCCTGCCAGGCCAGCTCACCCACAGGCGTGCCCAGCCACTCGCCATTCAACCACCAGAGGCGTCCATGGCTACGCTGCAACTCGCCGTCGGTCAGGTGCCACACCGGCCGGGCGTCGCCGGCCGCGTCACGCAGGTCGGCCCAGCCCGCCCAGTGACGACTGTCGGGCAACCGGGTGCGCTGGCTGAGCCAGTACTGCAGGGCATTGCGCTGGCGCGCCGGTGACAACGCCGCGAGGGTGGCGAGGTCGAGGGAGTCCAGCCCGAGCCAGGGCAGCGGCGCATTGCCGCAGGCCGTCGCCAGGTCGGCTGCGGCCAGTTCATCCAGAAGGCCCAAGGCCTCCCCCAGGTGTTCGGCGCTGCGCGCCAGGTTGCCTTCGGCCTGGGGCCAGCGCTGGCGCAGCAGCGGCAAGACATCACCGCGCAGGAAATTGCGGGCAAACGTGGTGTCAGTGTTGGAGGGGTCGTCGACCCACACCAGCCCCTTGCTCCGGGCATAGGCCTGCAATTGCTCGCGCGACAGTTTCAGCAGCGGGCGCACGAGGCTGCCCTGCCCCAGCGGCCGCGCCTCGGGCATGGCCGACAGGCCTCGCAAGCCGGCGCCGCGCAGCAGACGCAGCAGCAAGGTCTCGGCCTGATCGTCACGGTGCTGGCCGGTGAACAGCACGGCGCCTGGGACGAGCAGCTTTTTGAACGCTGTGTATCGGGCATCGCGGGCAGCCTGCTCAAGACTGGCACCCGGGGCTACCTGAACGTGAATAACCTCGAGCTCGATGCCCAGGGCATCACAGACGGTCTTGCAGTGGGCGGGCCATGCATCGGCGACAGCTTGCAGACCATGATGCACATGGACGGCACGCAGCGGCGGTGCGGGGTGGTTGCGGGTGTAGTCGGCCAGCAGGTGCAGAAGGACGGTGGAGTCGAGGCCGCCGGAGAAGGCGATGTACCAGGCGGGGGCTGAAAGCCAGGGGGTGAGGTTGAGCATCAGGGCCTCACTTGACTTGAGATCGCTGGGGGCGCTTTGCGCCCCTTTCGCGGCACGAGTCCGCTCCTACAAGGGATCGCGATGATCTGTAGGAGCGGCCTTGTGCCGCGAAAGGGCCGCAGAGCGGCCCCGTACCAATCAGAGGCCGTAGCTCATCAGGCGATCGTAACGGCGCTTGAGCAGCGCGTCGTTGTCGAGCTTGCCGAGCATGTCCAGCTGCTCGATCAGGTCGGCGCGGATGCTTGCAGAGACCTTGGCCGGGTCGCGGTGGGCGCCGCCCAGCGGCTCCTGGATGACCTTGTCGACGATGTTCAGGCTCTTCAGGCGCTCAGCGGTGATGCCCATGGCTTCGGCTGCATCGGCGGCCTTGTCGGCGGTCTTCCACAGGATCGAAGCACAGCCTTCCGGCGAGATCACCGAGTAGGTCGAGTACTGCAGCATGTTCAGCTGGTCGCACACGCCAATGGCCAGTGCACCGCCGGAACCACCCTCACCGATCACGGTGGCGATGATCGGGGTCTTCAGGCGCGCCATCACCCGCAGGTTCCAGGCAATGGCTTCGCTCTGGTTGCGCTCTTCGGCGTCGATGCCCGGGTAGGCGCCCGGGGTATCGATGAAGGTCAGGATCGGCATCTTGAAGCGTTCGGCCATTTCCATCAGACGGCACGCCTTGCGGTAGCCCTCAGGGCGCGGCATGCCGAAGTTGCGGCGAACCTTCTCGCGCACTTCGCGGCCCTTCTGATGACCGATGACCATCACCGGCTTGTCGTTGAGGCGCGCGGTACCACCAACAATGGCGGCGTCGTCGGCGAAATGACGGTCGCCGTGCAGCTCTTCGAACTCGGTGAAGATGTGGTCGATGTAGTCGAGGGTATACGGACGGCGCGGGTGACGGGCCAGGCGAGCGATCTGCCAGCTGGTCAGGTTGCCGAAGATGCTCTCGGTCAGGGTGCTGCTCTTGTCCTGCAGACGGGCAATTTCATCGCTGATGTTCAGCGAGTTGTCGTTGCCCACCAGGCGCAGCTCTTCGATCTTGGCTTGCAGGTCGGCAATCGGCTGTTCGAAATCGAGGAAATTCGGGTTCATAGGCTTCCGTCTTGGGTCTACGGCCAGGCGGCCGGCCGGTTGATCCGTGTGGCGCCCTACCTTAAGGGATCAGGCGCATAAAGGTCGAGATTAAAATGCGTCGTTTCAACGGTATTGCAGGAAGACGTTCTCACGCCCGAACTGGTCACGCAGCGCCTGAATCAGGCCGTCGGCCGGGTCGATGCACCACTGGTCGCCGAACTGCAGCATGGCTTTGGCGTCGCTGCCGGTGTACTCCAGGGTGATCGGGCAGCCCCCGCGGTGACGGGTGATCAGCTCGCCCAGCCACTTCAGCCGATCGCCCTTGAGCGCCTCATGGGCGACTTTCAGGCGCAGGCTCTCGGCCAGCTTGGTACGTGCATCCTCCATGGTCATCACCGTCTTGACCCGCAGGCGCAGGCCGCCGGAGAAGTCGTCGTTGCTGACCTCCCCTTCCACCACCACCATGGCGTCGGTCTGCAGCAGCGCTTGCGCGGCCATGAAAGCGTCGGCGAACAGCGAGGCTTCGATACGCCCGGAGCGGTCGTCCAGGGTCACGAAGCCCATCTTGTCGCCCTTCTTGTTCTTCATCACCCGCAGGGCAATGATCATCCCGGCGATGGTCTGGGTGTCACGGGCCGGCTTGAGGTCGATGATGCGCTGGCGGGCGAAGCGGCGGATCTCGGTCTCGTATTCGTCGATCGGGTGGCCGGTGAGGTACAGGCCAAGGGTGTCCTTTTCGCCCTTGAGGCGCTCCTTGAGCGTCAGCTCGCGCACCTTGCGGTGGTTGGCGTAGACATCGACATCCGCCGCGTCGAACATGCTGCCGAACAGGTCGACATGGCCACTGTCGGCGGTATGCGCCGCCTGCTCGGCAGCCTTGACGGCCTCGCCCAGCGCCGACAGCAGGGTGGCGCGGTTGATGTCGATGTTGGCCTGGTAGGCCTTGATCTCGTCATGGAAGTGCGGGCCCAGGCGGTCCAGGGCGCCGCTGCGGATCAGCGCGTCGAGGGTACGTTTGTTGACCCGCTTGAGGTCGATACGTTCGCAGAAGTCGAACAGGTCCTTGAACGGGCCACCTTGCGCCCGCGCCTCGACGATCGCCTCCACCGGCCCCTCGCCCACGCCCTTGATCGCCCCCAGGCCATAGACGATGCGGCCATCGTCGTTGACCGCGAACTTGAAGTCGGAGAAGTTCACGTCCGGCGCATCGAGACGCAGCTTCATGCTGCGCACTTCCTCGACCAGCACCACCACCTTGTCGGTGTTGTGCATGTCCGCCGACAGTACCGCGGCCATGAACGGCGCCGGGTAGTGGGTCTTCAGCCAGGCGGTCTGGTAGGACACCAGGCCATAGGCTGCGGAGTGGGATTTGTTGAAGCCGTAACCGGCGAATTTCTCTACCAGGTCGAAGATGTTACCGGCCAGGTCCGCATCGATGTTGTTGCCGACGCAACCCTCGATGAAACCACCGCGCTGCTTGGCCATCTCCTCGGGCTTTTTCTTACCCATCGCCCGACGCAGCATGTCGGCGCCGCCGAGGGTGTAACCGGCCATCACCTGGGCGATCTGCATCACCTGTTCCTGGTACAGGATGATGCCGTAGGTGGGCGCCAGTACCGGCCTGAGGCCTTCGTACTGGTAGTCGGCGTGCGGGTAGGCCAGCTCGGCGCGGCCGTGCTTGCGGTTGATGAAGTCGTCCACCATGCCCGACTGCAGCGGGCCCGGGCGGAACAACGCCACCAGTGCGATCAGGTCTTCCAGGCAGTCGGGCTTGAGCTTCTTGATCAGCTCTTTCATGCCCCGGGATTCGAGCTGGAACACCGCGGTGGTCTCGGCCTTCTGCAGCAGCTCGTAGGTCTTGCGGTCATCCAGCGGGATGAAGTCGATGTTCACGTCGGGCAGATTGTTCTTTTTCTGCTCGCGGTTGATGATCTCCATCGCCCACTTGATGATGGTCAGCGTGCGCAGGCCGAGGAAGTCGAACTTCACCAGGCCCGCGGCCTCGACGTCGTCCTTGTCGAACTGGGTCACCAGGCCGCCGCCCTCTTCGTCACAGGCGATCGGCGAGAAATCGGTGAGCTTGGTGGGCGCGATCACCACACCACCGGCGTGCTTGCCGGTACCGCGGGTGACCCCCTCGAGCTTGAGGGCCATGTCCCAGATCTCGCGGCCGTCCTCGTCACTCTTGAGGAAGTCGCGCAGGAGTTCTTCCTGCTCGTAGGCCTTCTCCAGGGTCATGCCCACTTCGAACGGGATCATCTTCGACAGGCGGTCGGCCAGGCCGTACGACTTGCCCTGCACCCGCGCCACGTCGCGTACCACCGCCTTGGCGGCCATGGTACCGAAGGTGATGATCTGGCTGACCGCGTTGCGCCCATAGGCCTCGGCCACGTAGTCGATCACCCGGTCGCGGCCATCCATGCAGAAGTCGACGTCGAAGTCGGGCATGGAAATACGTTCAGGGTTGAGGAAACGTTCGAACAGCAGGTCGTAGGCCAGCGGGTCGAGGTCGGTGATCTTCAGCACATAGGCCACCAGCGAACCGGCACCCGAACCCCGGCCAGGGCCAACCGGCACGTCGTTGTTCTTGGCCCACTTGATGAAGTCCATAACGATCAGGAAGTAACCGGGGAAGCCCATCTGGATGATGATGTCCAGTTCGAACTTCAGGCGGTCCAGGTAGACCTGGCGCTTCTCTTCGTAGTTGGGCGTGGTCTCCTTCGGCCAGAGCACCGCCAGGCGCTCTTCGAGGCCTTCGTGGGAGACATGGCGCAGGTAGTCGTCGATACCCATGCCGTTGGGCGTGGGGAAATCGGGCAGGAAGTACTTGCCCAGCTGCACGGTGATGTTGCAGCGCTTGGCGATTTCCACGGTGTTGGCGATGGCGTCGGGCAGGTCGCTGAACAGCTCGGCCATCTCTTCGGCGGACTTGAGGTACTGCTGGTCGCTGTAGCCACGTGGCCGACGGGGGTCATCGAGGGTCCAGCCTTCGCCGATGCACACCCGGGTTTCGTGGGCGTCGAAGTCCGACTGCTTGATGAAGCGCACGTCGTTGGTGGCCACCAGCGGCGCGCCGAGCTTGTCGGCCAAGGCCACGGCGGCGTGCACGTATTCTTCGTCACCGGCGCGGTTGGTGCGCTGCACCTCGACGTAGAAGCGCTCCGGGAACATGCTCATCCAGTCGCCGAGCAAGGCCTCGGCTTCGTCCTGGCGGCCAGCCATCAACGCCGCGCCGATATCGCCTTCCTTGCCCGCGGACAGGGCGATGAGCCCCTCGCTGGCCGGGGCGATCCACTCGCGCTGAATGATCACCAGGCCATTGCGCTGGCCATCGGTCCAGCCCCTGGAGATCAGCTCGGTGAGATTGCGGTAGCCCTGGGGGTTCATGGCCAGGAAACAGATTCGCGACAGCGGCGCCTCAGGGTCACTGCCGGCCAGCCACAGGTCGGCGCCACAGATCGGCTTGATACCGGCGCCCATGGCGGTCTTGTAGAACTTCACCAGCGAGCACATGTTGCTCTGGTCGGTGATCGCCACCGCCGGCATGTTCATCCCGGCCAAGGCCTTGGCCAGCGGCTTGATCCGCACCAGGCCGTCGACCAGGGAGAATTCGGAATGCACGCGAAGGTGAATGAAGGAGACCGACATGGAAAGTCCTGTAGCAGTGCTGAACGACAAGGGCGGGATTGTAGCGTAATTAGGCGGAATGTTTGGGGCCGCTGCGCCCCCCTTCGCGGGTAAACCCGCTCCTACAGGGATACGCGAGACCTGTGGGAGCGGGTTTACCCGCGAAGGGGCGCACAGCGGCCCCAATGTGTCAGATCAACGAGCTGGAGATGCCTTCACGCGCTTCCCACGCCGCCCGCACCGGCGCGAACGAGCGCCGGTGAATCGGCGTCGGCCCAAGCCGTGCCAGTGCCTCCAGGTGCACCGGCGTCGGGTAGCCCTTGTGCCCACCGATCCCGTAGCCCGGGTAGATCAGCTCGAACGCGCTCATCTCACGGTCACGGGTCACCTTGGCCAGGATCGACGCGGCAGCAATGGCCGGCACCTGGGAGTCTCCCTTGACCACCGGCGCCGCTGGCACCGACAGTTTCGGGCAGCGGTTGCCATCGATCAGCGCCAGTTTAGGCGTGACGTGCAAACCCTCGACCGCGCGCTGCATGGCCAGCATGGTGGCTTGCAGGATGTTCAGGCGGTCGATTTCCTCGACCTCGGCACGAGCGATGCAGAAGCTCAGGGCTTTCTCGCAGATCTCGTCGAACAACGCCTCGCGCTTGGCTTCGGTGAGTTTCTTCGAGTCGTTCAGGCCAAGGATCGGACGCTGCGGGTCGAGGATCACCGCTGCAGTGACCACCGCGCCGCACAGCGGGCCGCGGCCGACTTCGTCGACACCGGCGACCAGGTCCTCGACCAGGTTGAAATCCAGTCCCATCTGCATGTCAGCGGTCCTTCAACAGGGCAAGCACCGCGTCAGCCGCCTGATTGGAGGCGTCGCGGCGCAGGGTACGGTGGATCTGGTCGAAGCTTTCGGTCTGCTGCGAGCCATCCTTGACCAGCGGCGCCAGGGTCTGGGCCAGGGCTTCGCTGGTGGCGGCGTCCTGCAGCAACTCCGGCACCAGCAGGCGCTGGGCCAGCAGGTTGGGCAGCGATACGTAGGGGCTTTTGACCATGCGTTTGAGGATCCAGTACGTCAGCGGCGCCAGGCGATAAGCCACCACCATCGGGCGCTTGTACAGCATCGCCTCCAGCGTGGCAGTACCGGACGCGATGAGCACCGCGTCGCAGGCCGCCAGGGCCGTGTGCGACTGGCCGTCCAGCAGGGTCAACGGCAGCTCGCGCCCGGCGAGCATCTGCTCGATCTGGGCACGCCGCGCGGCATTGGCGCAGGGCAGCACGAAGCGCACGCCCGGCAGCAAATCGACCAGACGCTGGGCGGCCTCAAGGAACAGTGCGCCCAGGCGCCCTACTTCGCCGCCACGGCTGCCCGGCATCAGCGCCACCACTGGCCCGTCGGCCAGCCCAAGTTCGTTGCGGGCTGCAGCGCGATCTGCATCCAGCGGGATGGTGTCGGCCAGCGGATGGCCGACGAAACGCACCGGCACGCCCTGCTCTTCATAGAAGCGTGCCTCGAAGGGCAGCAGGGTCAGCATCAAGTCGCAGCCTTCGCGAATCTTCAGCACGCGCTTCTGCCGCCAGGCCCATACCGATGGGCTGACGTAGTGCACGGTCTTGATTCCGGCCTGGCGCAGCTTGAGCTCGATGTTGAGGGTGAAGTCGGGGGCATCGATGCCGATGAACACGTCGGGCCGTTCATCGATCAGCGTCTGGATCAGCAGCTTGCGTCGCTTGAGCAGCTCGCGCAGGCGCCCCAGCACTTCGACCAGGCCCATCACCGCCAGGCGCTCCATGGGGAAGTAGGAGACCATGCCTTCGGCTTCCATCAAGGGCCCACCCACACCGATGAAGCGTACATCGGGGTGGCGGGCCTTGATGGCGCGCATCAGGCCGGAGCCGAGGATATCGCCGCTGGCCTCACCCGCGACCAGCGCAACACAGAGTTGGGCCATGTCAGCGGGTGATGCCGCGGGCGGAATCGACGATCGACTTGCGGAACACTTCGACCTCAGGGAACTGGCCGGCCAATTCCTCGAGTTCCTTCAGCGCTTCTTCGACGGTCAGCCCCTGGCGATAGACCACCTTGTAGGCGCGGCGCAGGGCATGCAGCACTTCGTCGCTGAAACCGCGACGGCGCAGGCCTTCGAAGTTCATGCTGCGGGCCTCGGCCGGGCTGCCGAATACCGTGACGAAGGCCGGGACGTCCTTGCCGATCGCCGTCCCCATGCCGGAAAAGGCGTGGGCACCGATGTGGCAGTACTGGTGCACCAGCGTATAGCCGGAGAGGATCGCCCAATCGCCCACATGCACATGCCCGGCCAACGCGGTGTTATTGACCAGGATGCAGTGGTTGCCGATCACGCTGTCGTGGCCGATATGCGCATAAGCCATGATCAGGTTGTGGTCGCCCAGGGTGGTTTCCGAGCGGTCCTGTACGGTACCGCGATGGATGGTGACACCCTCACGGATCACATTGTGATCACCGATCACCAGGCGGGTGAGTTCACCCTTGTATTTCAGGTCCGGGGTGTCTTCACCGATGGAGCTGAACTGGTAGATACGGTTGTGCTTGCCAATGCGGGTAGGCCCCTTGAGCACCACGTGAGGACCAATGACGGTACCCTCGCCGATCTCTACATCAGGGCCTACGATCGACCAAGGGCCGACCTCGACGCCGTCGGCCAGCTTGGCCGAAGGGTCGATGATCGCCCGAGGGTCAATCGAATTCATAGGGACTGTTCCGCGCAAGTGATTTCTGCCGAGCAGACGGCCTTGCCGTCAACCAGTGCACGGCATTCGAACTTCCAGATCATGCGCTTGCGGCTGATGAATTTGGCTTCCAGCACCAGCTGGTCGCCCGGCAGTACCGGCTGACGGAAGCGCAGCTTGTCGGAACCGACGAAGTAGTACAGGGTGCCATCAGCCGGTTTGGCGTCGAGCATCTTGAAACCGAGAATCCCGGCCGCCTGGGCCATGGCCTCGATGATCAGCACGCCCGGCATGATCGGGTGCTGCGGGAAATGGCCGTTGAAGAACGGCTCGTTGATGCTGACATTCTTGTAGGCACGAATGCTCTGGGCCTCGAAGTCCAGATCCGTCACCCGGTCCACCAGCAGGAACGGGTAACGGTGAGGCAGGTATTCGCGAATCTCGTTGATGTCCATCATTTCGGGGGGAAGCCTGTAATAAGAATAGGGAGCGCAGGTGCTGACCACACGCTCCTTTTGCAGATCCAAAGAGGAGCCAGCTAGCGATTGTGAACGCTTGCTCAGAAAAAGCCATTAGCCTTCTGATGTCGGCTGGCCACCTGAGGTCACTGTATCGACTTGTTTTTCCAGCTGCTGCAGGCGCTTGGCCATTTCGTCCAACTGGCGAATCCGCGCGGCACTCTTGCGCCAGTCAGCCAGTGGTTGCATGGCCGTGCCAGAAGAATAGCCGCCCGGCTCGGTAATCGAACGGGTGACCATGGTCATACCGGAAACGAACACGTTGTCGCACACGTCAATGTGCCCGACCATGCCGACGCCGCCGGCAATCATGCAATGCTTGCCGATCTTGGTGCTGCCGGAAATACCGACACAAGCCGCCATCGCGGTGTGGTCACCGACCTGCACGTTGTGGGCGATCTGGATCTGGTTGTCGAGCTTGACGCCGTTGCCGATCAGGGTGTCCGACAGCGCGCCGCGGTCGACGGCGGTGTTCACGCCAATCTCCACGTCATCGCCCAGCGTCACGCCACCGATCTGGGCAATCTTCTGCCACACGCCCTTCTCGTTGGCGAAGCCGAAGCCCTCGCCACCGATCACGGCGCCAGACTGGATGACCACACGCTTGCCGATAGTCACGTCGTGATACAGCGTGACCCGCGGTGCAAGCCAACCGCCCTCACCGATGACGCAACGGGCGCCGATGAAGCAGTGCGCCCCCACCGACACGTTCGCGCCGATGCGAGCACCGGCCTCGATCACCGCGAACGGGCCGATGCTGGCGCTGGTGTCCACCTGGGCGTCCTCGGCTACCACGGCGCTGGGATGAATTCCCGCTACAGCCTTGGGTTTGCGGTCGAACAGGTGCGAAACACGGGCATAGGCCAGGTACGGATCGGGCACGATCAGTGCGTTGCCGGCAAAGGCTGCGGCATCCTCGGCCTTGAGCAGCACCGCACCGGCCTTGGCATCGTCCAGGTACTTGCGGTACTGCTTGTTGGCGAGGAAGCTCAACTGCCCGGGCCCGGCCTCCTGCAAGGTGGCCAGCCCGCTGATCTGCAGCGCCTCGGGGCCTTTGAGCTCTGCCCCGAGGGCCTCGGCCAGCTGGCCGAGCGTCATGGTCAGGGTCATATCAACGGGCTTGGTTCATGCGCTCGATGACCTGGCGGGTGATGTCGTACTGCGGTTTGACATCGATGACCGCGCCACGCTCGAGCACCAGATCAAAGCCACCCTTCTTGATCACTTCCTCGACAGCGCCGTCCAGCTTCGGCTTGAGCTGCTTGAGCATGTCGCGGTCGGCCACGGCCTTGGCTTCGTTGAGTTCCTTGGACTGGAACTGGAAGTCACGGGCCTTCTGCTTGAATTCGAGCTCCAGGCGCTCACGCTCAGGCTGAGCCATCTTGTCGCCGCCCTTGATCAGGCGGTCCTGGATGCCTTTGGCGCTGCTTTCCAGGCCCTTGAGCTTGGTCAGTTGCGGGCCGAACTTCTTCTCGGCGTCAACGGCGTACTTCTTGGCCGCGTCGGACTCGAGCAGGGCCATCTGATAGTTCAGCACGGCAACCTTCATTTCGGCGAAAGCCGGGGTGGCGACCAGCGCCGCAGCCACGAGGGCCAGTTGGGTCAACTTACGCACGATGCACTCCTGGATAAACCGTTGTCGTTATGCAAGGGCCGACCTTAGAAGGTCTGGCCCAGAGAGAATTGGAACACCTGGGTATCGGCGTTGTCCGGCTTCTTGACCGGCATCGCCAGGCTGAAGCTCAACGGGCCCAGCGCGGTGATCCAGGTCACACCCAGGCCAACGGAGCTGGCCATGTCGGAGAAGCCGACCTTCGAGCAATCCGGCTTGGAGCCGCAATTGGTGTCGAATACGTTACCCACATCCCAGAACACGGAGGTGCGCAGGGAGCGCTGGTCCTTGACGAACGGCAGCGGGAACAGCAGTTCTACACCACCCTGCACCAGTACGTTGCCACCGAACGGCAGCGGATCCTGGTCCGGGTCGGCGATGGTGCCTTGGTTGCCCGTAACGGCTGCACCACGGCTTGGCGTGCTGCGCGGCCCCAGGCTGCTGTCCTTGAAACCGCGCACGGAGTTGAAACCACCGGCGTAATAGTTCTCGTAGAACGGCAGGCCCGACGTGCTGCCGAAGCCATCACCATAGCCCAGCTCGGTGTGCAGGCGCAGGGTATAGTCGTTGTTGATTGGCTTGAACAGCTGGCCGCGGTAGTCGAGCTTGTAGAACGACAGGTCGCTGCCCGGCACGGTGGTTTCCAGGGTCAGGCTTTGCGAGTGACCACGGGTTGCCAGCACACCTTTGTTCAGGGTCGATTCGGACCAGCCGATCGAGGCCTTGAAGTTGAGGAAGCTGTCACCCTCGTCCTGGATGAACTTGAAGATCTCGTCCACGGTGTAACGGCCGGTCTTGAGCTTGTCCTGCTGCACGGTCAGGCCGTAGGTCAGGCGCGAAGTCTCGCTGATCGGGTAGCCGAGGCTGACGCCGGCACCAAGGCTGTCGACCGCATAGCTGGCCACGTCGACGTCGAGGTCGTCGTAGTTGGTGCTGCGGTAGAAGGCGTTGTAGCCCAGGCTCACACCGTCGGCAGTGAAGTAGGGGTCAACGAAGCCGAAGTTGTAGCGGGTCTGGTATTCCGAACGGGTCAGGCCGATGGATACCTTGTTACCGGTACCCAGGAAGTTGGTCTGGCTGATCGAACCACCCAGGATCAAACCGGCGCTCTGGGCAAAACCGACGCTGGCGGTGATCGAGCCGGAGGCCTGCTCCTCGACGCTGTAGTTGACGTCGACCTGGTCGTCGGTGCCTGGCACCGCCGGGGTCTCGACGTTGACCTCCTTGAAGAAGCCCAGGCGCTCGAGGCGGGTCTTGGACTGGTCGATCAGGTAGGTCGAAGCCCAGCCACCTTCCATCTGGCGCATTTCGCGACGCAGCACTTCGTCTTCGGTCTTGGTGTTGCCGCGGTAGTTGATGCGGTTGACGTAGGCACGCTTGCCCGGATCGACGACGAACATGATGTCGACGGTGTGATCCTGGTCGTTGGGCTGTGGCACGCCGTTGACGTTGGCGAAGGTATAGCCCTCGTTACCCAGGCGGCGGGTAATGAGGTCGGAAGTGGTGGTCATCACCTTGCGCGAGAACACCTGGCCCGGCTGTACCAGCAACAGCGACTTGACCTGGTCTTCCGGTACCTTGAGGTCGCCGGAGAGCTTCACGTCACGGACGGTGTACTTCTCGCCTTCATTGATGTTGACGGTGATGTAGACGTGCTTCTTGTCCGGGGTGATGGACACCTGGGTGGAAGCGATATCCATGTTGATGTAGCCGCGGTCCAGGTAGTAGGAGCGCAGGCGCTCGAGGTCACCGGACAGTTTTTCGCGGGCGTACTTGTCGTCGTTCTTGAAGAACGACAGCCAGTTGGTGGTTTTCAGCTCGAACAGCTGACCCAGGGTTTCGTCATCGAAGACCGTGTTGCCGACCACGTTGATGTGCTGGATCGCAGCGACGGTGCCTTCGTTGATCTTGATCTTCAGGCCAACCCGGTTGCGCGGCTGCGGCACGACTTCGGCGTCGACTTCGGCCGAGTAGCGGCCCTGGGCCACATACTGGCGTTGCAGTTCGTTACGCACGCCTTCGAGCGTCGCACGCTGGAAGATCTCGCCTTCGGCCAGGCCCGACTGTTTCAGGCCCTTCATCAGGTCTTCGGTGCTGATGGCCTTGTTGCCTTCGATTTCGATGCTGGCAACCGACGGGCGCTCGACCACATTGATGATCAGGACATTGCCGTCGCGATTCAGCTGGATGTCCTGGAAGAAGCCGGTCTTGAACAGCGAGCGGGTGGAATCGACCAGACGGCGGTCATCGACCTGATCGCCGACGTTCAGCGGCAAGGCGCCGAACACGCTGCCGGCGGAAACCCGCTGCAGGCCGTTGACACGAATATCGGAGATGGTGAAGGACTCGGCGTGAACTTCAGCGATCATCAGTGCGGAGAGGACCGCAGTTAGCAGCAGACGTTTCATGAAGTCCTTTTATTCCAACTGGCAATAAACAACCCGCCGCGATGAGGCAGCAGGTTTCGCGATTGAGCGAAGCTTTTATAGTCGACCCAGATCGTTGATCAGGGCGAGCAACATCACCCCTATGACCAAACTGATACCGATCTGGACCCCCCAACCCTGCACCCGATCCGAGAGCGGACGACCGCGCGCCCACTCGATCAGGTAAAACAGCAAATGCCCCCCATCCAGTACTGGAATAGGCAGCAGATTCAAAACCCCCAGGCTTATGCTCAGGTAGGCCAGGAAATTCAGGAAATCCCCAACGCCCGACTGGGCTGAAGCGCCCGCCACTTTAGCAATGGTTATCGGTCCGCTCAAGTTTTTTACCGAGAGCTCCCCGAACAGCATTTTCTTCAGCGATTCAAGGGTCAGGACGCTCATGCTCCAGGTCCGCGACAGCCCCTCGCCAACGGCTTCCAGCGGCCCATAGCTGACCTCGCGGAGCATCTCAGACGGCCATTGCGCGCCTTTCACACCTGCGCCCAGATAACCGCCGGCCGCCTGCCCCTCACCCTTGCGCGCCAGGGTTACCGGCACATCCAACTGCGCACCGTCTCGTTCGATGCGCAAACCGACCTTTTGTTCAGGGCGGGCGCGAACGGCATCGACCACCTGCTGCCAGTCGCTCAATGCCACACCATCGAGGGCCAGCAATTTGTCGCCGGTCTTGAGCCCAGCCGCTGCGGCAGGGCCCTTGGGATCGATCTCGGCCAGCACCGGCGTCACCGCCGGGCGCCACGGGCGCAGGCCCAGTGACTGGATCGGGTCGGGCTCATCGACGCCCTTGAGCCAATGGCTCAGCTGGATATCACGCTGCTGCGGGGCGGTTGCGCCTTCATCGAGCACGCCGATGCGCAGGGTGCCGCTCTCGCCCAGGCGCCGCACCAACTGCAGGTTGACCGCCGACCAGCCATTGGTCGCCTCACCGTCAACCGACACTATTTCCTGACCAACGCTCAAGCCAGCGACTGCCGCCAGGCTGCCGGACTCGACCGCACCAATGACCGGGCGCACCTGCTGGGTGCCGAGCATGGCAATGACCCAGAAGAACACAATGGCGAGCAGGAAGTTGGCGATGGGGCCGGCGGCAACGATGGCGATGCGCTGGCGCACCGACTTGCGATTGAACGATTGCTCGATCAGCGCTGGCGGCACCTCGCCCTCACGCTCGTCGAGCATCTTGACGTAGCCACCCAAGGGGATGGCCGCCACCACGAACTCGGTGCCCTGCTTGTCATGCCAGCGCAACAACGGCGTGCCAAAGCCTACCGAGAAGCGCAGCACCTTGACACCACAGCGCCGTGCCACCCAGAAGTGACCGAACTCGTGAAAGGTGACCAGCACACCCAATGCCACCAGGGTGCCAACAATCATGTACAGCGCAGTCATGTGCTATCTCCGCAAGACGTTCGGTACTACCGCTCAGCGGCCGTGGCGCCTCAGCCACTCACGGGACAGCTCCCGCGCACGCTGATCGGCGGCGAACACCGCATCGAGCGTTGCAACTGGCACCACAGGCTCCCGGTCGAGCACCTGTTCGATCATACCCGCGATTTCCGGGAAGCGGATACGCCGCGCCAGGAACGCGTCCACCGCCACTTCGTTGGCGGCATTGAGCACCGCGGGTGCACTGTTGCCCGCCTCGGCAGCCTGACGTGCCAGGCGCAGACAAGGGAAGCGCTGTTCGTCGGGGGCCTGGAAATCCAGACGGGCGATGGCGAACAGGTCCAGTGGCGCAACCCCCGAATCGATACGTTCCGGCCAGGCCAGCGCGTTGGCGATCGGGGTGCGCATGTCCGGGTTGCCCAGTTGGGCGAGCACCGAGCCGTCGACATAGTCGACCAGCGAATGAATCACGCTTTGCGGGTGCACCACCACCTCCACGGTCGCAGGCGCTGTATTGAACAGCCAGCAGGCCTCGATCAGCTCCAGGCCCTTGTTCATCATGCTGGCCGAGTCGACCGAAATCTTGCGCCCCATGGACCAGTTGGGATGGGCACAAGCTTGTTCAGGCGTGACATCGACCAGCGCCGCCGCAGGCATTTCGCGGAACGGGCCGCCCGAGGCAGTCAGCAGGATGCGCCGCACCCCCACCGCACTCAGGCCGCGGGCGTAATCGCCAGGCATGCACTGGAAGATCGCATTGTGCTCGCTGTCGATCGGCAACAACACGGCGCCACTGCGACGCACGGCGTCCATGAACAGCGCGCCGGACATCACCAGGGCTTCCTTGTTGGCCAGCAGCACTTTCTTGCCCGCCTCGACCGCCGCCAGGGTTGGACGCAAGCCAGCAGCGCCAACGATGGCCGCCATCACTGCATCCACTTCCGGCGCGGCCGCGACCTGGCACAAGCCCGCCTCGCCCTCGAGCACCTCGGTGGCGCAGCCCGCAGCAGCCAGCCCCTCGCGCAGGCGCATGGCCGATTCGGCGCTCGGCACCACGGCGAACGCCGGACGATGGCGCTCGCACAGCGCGAGCAGCTCGTCGACGCGGGAGTAGCCGGTCAGCGCGAAGACCTGATAGCGCTCGGGGTGCCGGGCAATGACATCCAGGGTACTCAGGCCGATGGAGCCGGTAGCGCCCAGTACCGTGATGCGCTGCACCACACTCACAGCACACCCCACTCGGCGGCCCAAAGCAGCACGGCGAACATTGGAATGGCCGCGGTCAGGCTGTCGATACGGTCAAGCACACCACCATGGCCAGGCAGCAAATTGCTGCTGTCCTTGATCCCTTCGCGGCGCTTGAACATGCTCTCGGTCAGGTCACCGACCACCGAGGACATGACCACCACCACCGCGCCGAGCAAGCCCAGCAGCAGCTGGCCAACGCTCCAGTCGCGGTACAGGGCGACGCCCAGGCTGATCAGCAGGCTGACGGCCAGCCCGCCATAAACGCCTTCCCAGCTCTTGCCCGGGCTGACCTGCGGTGCCAGCTTGCGCTTGCCGAAGGCACGGCCCGAGAAATAGGCGCCGATATCGGCAGCCCAGACCAGCACCATGACCGCCAGGATCAGCCAGTTGCCCTGCGGCCAGTGCTTGAGCAGCACCAGCCCTTGCCAGGCCGGCAACAGGATCAGCAGGCCGATCAGCAGACGGCAGGCGGCACTGGCCCACAACTCGTTGCTGCGCGGATAGGTCAGCACCAGCCAGGTGGCCAGCGCCCACCAGATCACCGAGGCACCCAACACCCAGGGCGCAAGGTCGGGCATGAGGTAGAGCAGCATCAGCGCGCCAGCGACCACCGCGGCATAGGCAATGCGCAACGGCTGGGCCACCAGCCCGGCCAGGCGCGCCCACTCCCAGGCACCCAGCGTGACCACGAAGCCGATGAACAAGGCGAAATCCCCACCGTTGAGCAGGAAGAAACCACCCAGCGCGACCGGCAACAGGATCAGCGCAGTAATGATGCGTTGTTTAAGCATTAAGCACGGGCTCCGGCTTCGACCTGCTCGCTGGTCTTACCGAAGCGGCGCTGGCGCGAAGCGAAATCGGCCAGCGCGGTACGCATGGCCTCGTGTTTGAAGTCCGGCCAGAACAGGTCGGAGAAGTACAGCTCGGCGTAGGCCAGCTGCCACAGCAGGAAGTTGCTGATGCGACGCTCGCCACCGGTGCGGATGCACAGGTCGGGCAGCGGCAGATCACCGGTGGCCAGGCACGTCTGCAGCAGCTCGGGGGTGATGTCGTCCGGGCGCAGATGACCGGCCTGGACTTCCCGCGCCAGGCGTTGGGCTGCCTGGGCGATATCCCACTGGCCACCGTAGTTGGCGGCGATCTGCAAGATGAACCTGTTGCTGCCGGCGGTGGCCGCCTCGGCCTCGCGCATCGCTGCCTGCAGCTCAGGGTGGAAGCGCGAACGATCACCAATGATGCGCAGGCTGATGTTGTTGTCATTCAGCCGCTTGGCCTCGCGGCGCAATGCAGAGAAGAACAGCTCCATCAACGCACCGACCTCTTCGGCCGGGCGCTGCCAGTTTTCGCTGGAGAAGGCGAACAGGGTCAGTACTTCAACCCCGGATTCGGCGCAGACTTCGATGACCGCACGCACGGCATCGACACCCGCCTTGTGCCCGGCAACGCCGGGCAACAGGCGTTTCTTCGCCCAGCGATTGTTGCCATCCATGATGATCGCGACGTGACGCGGCACCGAGGACGGTGCCGCCAGCTTGGTCTTTTCCATTAAAAAACCTCGGCCTTAGACGGCCAACAGGTCCTTTTCCTTGGCTTTGTACGCGGCGTCGACTTCGGCGACGAACTTGTCGGTCAGCTTCTGGATTTCATCAGCGGCGCGACGCTCTTCGTCTTCGCTGATTTCCTTGTCCTTGGTCAGCTTCTTCAGGTCGGCAAGGGCATCGCGACGCACGTTGCGCACGGCGACCTTGGCATCTTCGGCAACGCCGCTGGCCTGCTTGGTGTAACCCTTGCGGGTTTCCTCGGTCAGGGCCGGCATCGGTACACGGATGGTGGTACCGGCGCTGGAGGGGTTCAGGCCCAGGTCGGAAGTCAGGATGGCCTTCTCGATGGCTGCGCTGAGGTTCTTGTCGTGCGCGACGATCTTCAGGGTGCGAGCGTCTTCGACGGTGATCGCGGCCACCTGGTTCAGCGGCATGTCGCTACCCCAGGCCGAGACTTTGACGCTATCCAGGATGCTTGGGTGGGCACGGCCGGTGCGGATGGCAGCCAGGTGGCGACCCAGCGCCTCGATGGACTTGCCCATGCGGTCCTGGGCGTCTTTCTTGATGTCGTTGATCATTTCTGAACTTCCTCGATCAGGGTTCCTTCAGCGCCGCCGTGCACGATGTTCAGCAGGGCGCCGGGCTTATTCATGTTGAAGACGCGCAGCGGCATCTTGTGGTCGCGGCACAGGCAGATTGCCGTCAGGTCCATTACCCCCAGCTTGCGATCCAGCACTTCATCGTAGGTCAGATGATCGAACTTCTCGGCATGCGGGTCCTTGAATGGATCTGCAGTGTATACACCATCGACCTTGGTTGCTTTCAATACTACGTCGGCATCGATTTCGATGGCGCGCAGGCAAGCGGCGGAATCGGTGGTGAAGAACGGGTTGCCGGTACCGGCGGCGAAGATGACGACTTCCTTCGCGTTCAGGTGGCGCATGGCCTTGCGACGATCATAGTGATCGGTCACACCGACCATGGAGATGGCCGACATGACGATGGCGGTGATGTTCGCACGCTCCAGCGCGTCGCGCATGGCCAGGGCGTTCATCACGGTTGCCAGCATGCCCATGTGGTCGCCGGTGACACGGTCCATGCCGGCTGCACTGAGCGCCGCACCACGGAACAGGTTGCCGCCACCGATCACCAGGCCCACCTGGACACCGATGCCGACCAGCTGGCCAACTTCCAGCGCCATGCGATCCAGGACCTTGGGGTCGATCCCGAACTCTTCCGAGCCCATCAGGGCCTCGCCGCTAAGTTTGAGTAGAATGCGTTTATAGCGAGCCTGATAACCACTGCCCTGCTGAGCCATTGCGAATCTCTCCTGCGGCGTTTGTAAAATTCTGGCGGGCTGTTTCAAGCCTGCGTGTAACTCTGGTGTGACACAGCTTCTGCGTCAGCGAGCAGCGGTTTTGTAAACCGCTGGCGCTTTGACAAAGAGGCTGCGCGCGTGAGCGGGCAGCCTCTTTGGGGCGACAGACGAGTCTGTCTTACTGCTTGGCAGCAGCCAGCTGAGCAGCAACTTCTTCAGCGAAGTTGTCGACTGGCTTCTCGATGCCTTCGCCTACTTTGAAGTAGGTGAAGGAAACGATTTCAGCACCGGCTTTCTTGGCCAGCTCGCCGACCTTGACTTCCGGGTTCATGACGAAGGCTTGCTCGACCAGCGAGGCTTCGGCCAGGAACTTCGAGATACGGCCCTTGACCATGTTCTCGACGATGTTTTCCGGCTTGCCGGCGATCTTGTCAGCGTTCAGCTGCATGAAGACGCCCTTCTCGCGCTCGATGGCTTCGGCCGAGACTTCCGACGGCAGCAGGAACTCAGGGTTCGACGCTGCAACGTGCATGGCGATGTTCTTGGCCAGCTCGACGTCGCCGCCTTTCAGGACAACGACAGCACCGATCTTGTTGCCGTGCAGGTAGGCACCGACAACGTCACCCTCAACGCGCACCAGGCGACGGATGTTGACGTTCTCGCCGCACTTGGCAACCAGGGCTTCACGAGCAGCTTCGCGGGAAGCGATCAGCGGAGCGGCGTCGGTCAGTTTCTGGGCGAAGGCTTCTTCAACGCTTTCAGCGACGAAGTTCTTGAAGTCGTCTTGCAGGGCCAGGAAGTCGGTCTGCGAGTTCACTTCCAGCAGAACGGCGGCTTTACCGTCGGTCTTGACGGCGATAGCGCCTTCAGCGGCAACGTTGCCGGCTTTCTTGGCGGCCTTGATGGCGCCCGAAGCACGCATGTCGTCGATGGCTTTTTCGATGTCGCCGCCGGCCTTTTCCAGGGCCTTCTTGCAATCCATCATGCCTTCGCCGGTACGCTCGCGCAGTTCTTTGACCAGCGCTGCAGTAATTGCTGCCATTTCAAAATCCTCTTGGAAAGTTTTTCAACCATTCCACCCGTTCTTCACGGGCGTTAAATACTGCAAATCCGCTGCCTTCATGCATCAGCGCACCCATGATGCGGGGATGTTGCTGACAGCAGGATTTCAAGGTGGCAAAAAGGGGGCCGAGCCCCCTTTTTGCGTGCCAAGTAGACGCTAAGCGTCAATTACTCAGCAGCAGGTGCAGCCGCTTCTTCAACGTAGACTTCGGTGCCACCAGCAACATTGTTGCGGCCGCGGATGACGGCGTCAGCCATCGAAGTCATGTACAGCTCGATGGCGCGGATAGCGTCGTCGTTACCTGGGATGACGTAGTCAACACCTTCCGGGCTGCTGTTGGTATCGACAACGCCGATAACCGGGATGCCCAGCTTGTTGGCTTCGGTGATCGCGATGCGCTCGTGATCAACGTCGATAACGAACAGTGCGTCAGGCAGACCGCCCATGTCCTTGATACCACCCAGGCTGCGGTCCAGTTTTTCCAGATCGCGCGAACGCATCAGGGCTTCTTTCTTGGTCAGCTTGGCAAAGGTGCCATCTTCGGCCTGGACTTCCAGGTCGCGCAGACGCTTGATCGAAGCACGGATGGTTTTGTAGTTGGTCAGCATGCCGCCCAACCAGCGGTGGTCAACGTATGGCGAACCGCAACGAGCAGCTTGCTCGGCGACGATCTTGCCGGCGGAACGCTTGGTGCCGACGAACATGATCTTGTTCTTGCCCTGGGCCAGGCGCTCGACGAACGACAGAGCGTCGTTGAACATCGGCAGGGTTTTTTCCAGGTTGATGATGTGAATCTTGTTGCGCGCGCCGAAAATGTACTTGCCCATTTTCGGGTTCCAGTAACGGGTCTGGTGGCCGAAGTGCACACCGGCCTTCAGCATATCGCGCATGTTGACTTGGGACATGATAGTTCCTTGATAAGTCGGGTTGGGCCTCCACGCATCCCAATGACCAACCCGCGAATCCGTGGATCCGGGGCACCCAGGTCATCGTGTCGACACGTGTGTGGGTTTGAGCTTACGGAGGTCATCCCCCGAAAGCGGCGCATTTTATACCACAGAGTGCGGACGAACGGAACCCGCATGATGCTTCGTCCGTCAGCGGCTTTTGCAGCAGCCCCGCTTTGGGGCCAGAATGCCTTCAATAGACCGCCGGAACTACCGGTTTATCCCGACAGATCGCCACCGCGCTCTGTTAGAATCCGGCCTTTCCCGTTTGTTTGCGCCGTACGCGGTGCCGTAGAGAGCCTGTTCATGACCGTTACCATCAAGACTGCAGAAGACATCGAGAAGATGCGCATTGCCGGCCGCCTGGCCGCCGAAGTGCTGGAAATGATCGAAGCGCACGTCAAGCCCGGTGTCACCACCGAAGAGCTCGACCGCCTGTGCCATGACTACATCGTCAACGTCCAGCAGGCGATCCCGGCGCCGCTCAACTACAAAGGCTTCCCCAAGTCGATCTGCACCTCGATCAACCATGTGGTGTGCCACGGCATCCCCAACGAGAAGCCGCTCAAGGACGGTGACACCATCAACATCGATGTCACCGTGATCAAGGACGGCTACCACGGCGATACCAGCCGCATGTTCCACGTCGGCACCGTCCCGGTCTGGGCCGAGCGCCTGTCGCAGGTCACCCAGGAATGCCTGTACAAGGCCATCGAACTGGTCAAGCCGGGCTGCCGCCTGGGCGATATCGGCGAGGTGATCCAGAAGCACGCCGAGAAGAACGGTTTCTCGGTGGTTCGCGAGTTCTGCGGCCACGGCATCGGCAAGGTGTTCCACGAAGAGCCGCAGATCCTGCACTACGGCCGCGCCGGCACCGGCATGGAACTCAAAGAGGGCATGACCTTCACCATCGAGCCGATGATCAACCAGGGCAAGGCCGACACCAAGGTGCTGGGCGACGGCTGGACCGCCATCACCAAGGACCGCAAGCTCTCCGCCCAGTGGGAACACACCCTGGTGGTGACCGCCACCGGCTACGAGGTGTTCACCCTGCGCAAGGACGACACCCTCCCGCGCACCTCGGCCTGATCTTCATACACAGGAACGCGACTCGATGCCCCAGGTGGATCCCGAGCTGTTCGACCGCGGCCAGTTCCAGGCGGAACTGGCCCTCAAGGCAAGCCCCATCGCCGCCTTCAAGAAAGCCATTCGCATGGCCGGCGAAGTGCTCGACAAGCGTTTCCGTGAAGGCCGCGAGATTCGCCGGCTGATCGAGGACCGCGCCTGGTTCGTCGACAACATCCTGCAACAGGCCTGGCACCAGTTCGCCTGGGGCCAGGCGGACGGCATCGCCCTGGTGGCGGTCGGCGGCTACGGGCGTGGCGAGCTGCACCCTTGGTCGGATATCGACCTGCTGATCCTGCTCGACGCCGCCGAGCACGAGCAGTACCGCGACGCCATCGAACGCTTCCTGACCCTGCTGTGGGACATCGGCCTGGAAGTCGGCCAGAGCGTGCGCACCGTGGACGAGTGCGCCGAGCAGGCCCGGGCCGACCTCACGGTCATCACCAACCTGATGGAAAGCCGCACCATTGCCGGCCCCGAGCCGCTGCGCCAGCGCATGCTGGAAGCCACCAGCACCGCGCACATGTGGCCGAGCAAGGAATTCTTCCTGGCCAAGCGCGCCGAACTCAAGGCACGCCACCACAAGTACAACGACACCGAGTACAACCTCGAACCCAACGTCAAGGGTGGGCCCGGTGGCCTGCGCGACATCCAGACCGTGCTGTGGGTGGCTCGCCGCCAGTACGGCACCCTGAACCTGCATGCACTGGCTGGCGAAGGCTTCCTGCTGGAAAGCGAAAACGAATTGCTGGCCTCGTCGCAGGCCTTCCTCTGGCGCGTGCGCTACGCCCTGCACATGCTCGCCGGGCGCGCCGAAGACCGCCTGCTGTTCGACCACCAGCGCAGCATCGCCGCGCTGCTGGGCTACAGCGACGAAAACCCCAAGCGCGCCATCGAGCAGTTCATGCAGCAGTACTACCGGGTGGTGATGAGCATCAGCCAGTTGTGCGACCTGATCATCCAGCACTTCGAGGAAGTGATCCTCGCCGATGACGACAGCGGCACCACCACACCGCTCAACGCCCGCTTCCGCCTGCACGACGGTTATATAGAAGCGGTAAGCCCCAACGTGTTCCGCCGCACGCCGTTCGCCATGCTCGAAATCTTCGTGCTGATGGCCCAGCACCCCGAGATCAAGGGCGTGCGCGCCGACACCGTGCGCTTGCTGCGTGAACACCGTCACCTGATCGACGACAAGTTCCGCCACGACATTCGCAACACCAGCCTGTTCATCGAGCTGTTCAAGTGCGAGATCGGCATCCACCGCAACCTGCGGCGCATGAACCGCTACGGCATTCTTGGCCGCTACCTGCCGGAGTTCGGCCTGATCGTCGGGCAGATGCAGCACGACCTGTTCCACATCTATACGGTCGATGCGCACACCCTCAACCTGATCAAGCACTTGCGCAAACTGCAATACACCCCGGTGTCGGAGAAATTCCCGCTGGCCAGCAAGCTCATGGGGCGCCTGCCCAAACCCGAGCTGATCTACCTGGCCGGGCTGTACCACGACATCGGCAAAGGGCGCCAGGGCGACCATTCCGAGCTGGGCGCCGTCGATGCGCAAGCGTTCTGCGCGCGCCACCAGCTGCCGGCCTGGGACAGCCGCCTGATCGTCTGGCTGGTGCTCAACCACCTGGTGATGTCCACCACTGCCCAGCGCAAGGACCTCTCCGACCCGCAGGTGATCAACGACTTCGCCCTGCATGTCGGCGACGAGACACGCCTGGACTACCTCTACGTGCTGACCGTGGCCGACATCAACGCCACCAACCCCAGCCTGTGGAACTCCTGGCGCGCCAGCCTGCTGCGCCAGCTCTACACCGAGACCAAGCGCGCCCTGCGCCGCGGCCTGGAAAACCCGCTGGACCGCGAAGAGCAGATCCGCCAGACCCAAACCGCGGCGCTGGACATCCTGGTGCGCGAAGGCACCGACCCGGACGACGTGGAGCAGCTCTGGTCGCAGCTGGGCGATGACTATTTCCTCAAGCACAACGCCGCCGACGTGGCCTGGCACACCGATGCGATCCTCCAGCAGCCGGCCGACGGCGGCCCGCTGGTGCTGATCAAGGAGACCACCCAGCGCGAGTTCGAGGGCGGCACGCAGATCTTCATCTACGCCCCCGACCAGCACGATTTCTTCGCCGTGACCGTAGCCGCGATGTCGCAGCTCAACCTGAACATCCACGACGCCCGCATCATCACCTCGAGCAGCCAGTTCACCCTCGACACCTACATCGTGCTCGACAACGACGGCGGCTCGATCGGCGATAACCCACAGCGGGTCAAGCAGATCCGTGATGGCCTGACCGAAGCCCTGCGCAACCCCGAGGACTACCCGACCATCATCCAGCGCCGGGTGCCGCGCCAGCTCAAGCATTTCGACTTCCCACCCCAGGTGACCATCCTCAACGACGCCCAGCGCCCGGTGACCGTTCTCGAGATCACCGCCCCAGACCGCCCCGGCCTGCTGGCGCGGATCGGGCGGATCTTCCTGGAGTTCGACCTGTCGTTGCAGAACGCCAAGATCGCCACCCTGGGCGAACGCGTGGAAGACGTGTTCTTCATCACCGATGCCGACAACCAGCCGCTGTCCGACCCACAGCTGTGCAGCCGCCTGCAGGAAGCCATCGTCCAGCAGCTGCAGGCCGGCCAGGCCAGTGACGCCAGCCCTACCCGCATGACCTTTTGACGATTACGAGACCTTGCGCCGATGAACCATGCCTTGACCCAGCTTCAGCCCTACCCGTTCGAGAAACTGCGCGCCCTGCTGGGCACGGTAAAACCGGCAGCGGACAAACGCGCCATTGCCCTGTCGATCGGTGAGCCGAAGCATGCATCGCCGGCCTTCGTCGCCCAAGCCATGGCCGACAACCTCGACAAGCTGGCGGTGTACCCGAGCACCATCGGCCTGCCCGCCCTGCGCCAGGCCATCGGCCAGTGGTGCGAGCGGCGCTTTGGCGTGCCGGCCGGCTGGCTCGATGCCGAGCGCCATATCCTGCCGGTCAACGGCACCCGCGAGGCGCTGTTCGCCTTCACCCAGGCCGTGGTCAACCGCGCCGATGACGGCCTGGTGGTCAGCCCCAACCCGTTCTACCAGATCTACGAAGGTGCGGCGCTGCTGGCCGGTGCCACCCCGCACTACCTGCCGTGCCTGGAAAGCAACGGCTTCAACCCCGACTTCGACGCCGTGCCGGCCGAGGTGTGGAAGCGCTGCCAGATCCTGTTCCTGTGCTCGCCGGGCAACCCCACCGGTGCGCTGGTGCCGATGGACACCCTGAAGAAGCTGATCGCCCTGGCCGACCAGCACGATTTCGTGATCGCCGCCGACGAGTGCTACAGCGAGCTGTACTTCGACGAAGACGCACCGCCACCGGGTCTGCTGAGCGCCTGCGCCGAGCTTGGCCGCAGTGATTTTGCACGCTGCGTGGTGTTCCACAGCCTGTCCAAGCGCTCCAACCTGCCGGGCCTGCGCTCGGGCTTCGTGGCGGGTGATGCCAGCATCATCAAGCCGTTCCTGCTGTACCGCACCTACCACGGCTGCGCCATGCCGGTGCAGACCCAGCTGGCCAGCGTCGCCGCCTGGCAAGACGAAGCCCATGTACGCGAGAACCGCGACCTTTACCGTGCCAAGTACGATGCCGTGCTCGACATCCTGCAGCCGGTGATGGACGTCCAGCGCCCGGACGGCAGCTTCTACCTGTGGGCCAAGGTGCCGGGCAGCGACGCCGACTTCACCCGCGACCTGTTCGAAGCCGAGCATGTGACCGTGGTGCCGGGCTCGTACCTGTCCCGTGAAGTGGATGGCGTCAACCCGGGTGCCGGGCGCGTGCGCATGGCGCTGGTCGCGCCGCTGGCCGAGTGCATCGAGGCGGCCGAGCGGATTCGCGCCTTCCTGCAGCGCCGCTGATCGGCCGGGGGCCGCGCTGCGGCCCTATCGCCGGCAAGCCGGCTCCCACAGGGATCGCGCCCTTCCAAAGACAAGCGCTGTAGCTGTGGGAGCGGGCTTGCCCGCGAACACGGGCGCAGCCCGTGCCAGGCACCGAAGTTCCAGTCAGCTAGCGAACCTGCCCCAGCTTCGCCTCGCTCAGGTCCAGCTCGCCCAGCACCTGGCGCACCACCTCATCCCCCACTCGATGCTGGCGGTGCAAGTTGTAAAGCTCCAGCCGCTGGGCGCGCAGCGCCCGAATGCGCAGCCGCCGCTCCAGCAGGTCCATCTGCTCGGCCAGGGCACGGGCCTCGGCACTGTCGTTGTAACTGTCCAGCTCATCCCGGTACTCGGCCATCAGCCGCGCCTTGAGCTCGACCGCCAGGGCGGCCTGTGCGGCGTCCTGCGGCGCATTGGCATGCGTTACCTCTTCCGCCTCCAATGCATGAATCGCCGCCTCCGCGGTGCGGCGCCAGGCTTCCTGAACTTCCTGGCGCAGGCGCTCATCGGGGCTGCGGGTAACGCCGCGCAGCAAGATGGGCAAGGCAATCACGGCACAGACCAGCGACAACAGGATCACCCCGGCGGCAATGAAGATCAGCAGGTCACGCTCAGGGAAGGCCTGGCCGGCCCCGATCAACAACGGGATCGACATCACGCCGGCCAGGGTCACCGCCCCGCGTACACCACCCAGGGTCAACAACCAACAGGACCGTGCGGTCGGCATCAACACCAGCGCCGGCTTGCCGCGCCAGCGCCGCACCACGCCGATGGCACGCCAGATGCTCTGCACCCAGACGAAGCGCAGCAACACCAGCGCGGCGAAAATCGCCAGTACGTCCAGGCAGCGCCAGGCCAACGCCGGCCAGACGGTCGGCTCGTGGCTGACCACGGCCTTGATGATGTCCGGTAATTGCAGGCCCAGCAGCAGGAAGATCAGGCCATTGAAGGCGAATTCGAGCAACGACCAGACACTGCGGTTGAGCAGGCGCGTGCTGGTCTGGCGTGGTAGCAGGTCGAGCCAGCTCTGCATCATGCCGGCGGCCACCGCCGACAGAATGCCCGACACCTCAAGGCGCTCGGCCAGCACATAGGCGGCGAACGGCAGCAGCAACATGAACACCACGTGGGTGGCCGGGTCGTCCCAGCCGCGGGTGATCATCCACATGCGCAGGCGCCCCACCAGCCAGCTCAGCACCACCCCCACCGCCAGGCCGCCAAGGGCGACAAGGACGAAGGTGAGGCTGGCTTCGGTCAGGGAGAACACCCCGGTAATGGCCGCGACCAGGGCAAACTTGAAGGTCACAAGGCCCGAGGCGTCATTCATCAGCGCCTCCCCCTGGAGCATGTGCATCAGCGGCGTTGGCAGGCGGTCCTGGGCGATGGCCGAGACCGCCACGGCATCGGTGGGCGACAACACCGCCGCCAGGGCGAAAGCGACGGCCAACGGAATACTCGGCAGCAGCCAGTGGATGAAGTAACCGGCGCCGACCACAGTGAACAACACCAGCCCTACCGCCAGCGCCACCACCGGCCCGCGGATACGCCACAGCTCGCGCTTGGGCATGCGCCAACCATCGGCGAACAGCAGCGGCGGCAGGAACAGAAACAGAAACAGCTCCGGGTCCAGCGCCACATGCAGGCCCAGCGTGGGCCAGGCCAGCAAGGCGCCTGCGCCGATCTGCACCAGCGGCAACGGTAGCGGTATCACGCGCCCCACCAGTTTCGACAGGCTCACCAGCATCAGCAGGATAAGGACGGTATAGGCTGACTGCATCGGCAAGGCTTCCTGTGTAATCGAAACAACGACAGCGGGGGGCGAAACTTCGCCTTTGAAACAATATGTTAGCGGCCATGGAACACGTAAGGCCGCTGCACGATGGTCGCAGACGGCCCGAGAATGTGTAACACAATGCTACCTCATCGCTGTTGACAGCCATCAACCGGTGCCTCCCGGCCCTCAGCCGTGGCGTCAACCCAATCGATACCGCATAATCGGCCCCACCCAATCTTCAAGGAGTATTGAGGACGCCAGGCTTGGCCCGGCAGCCTCAGGCATTCAATGGCTTACACTCTCTACGGCATCAAAGCCTGCGACACCATGAAAAAGGCCCGTACCTGGCTTGAAGAAAAGGCCATCGGCTTCGAATTCCACGACTACAAGACCCAGGGCATCGACCGCGACAGCCTGAACCGCTGGTGCACCGAGCACGGCTGGGAAGTCGTGCTGAACCGCGCCGGCACCACCTTCCGCAAACTCGACGACGCCAGCAAGGCCGACCTCGACCAGGCCAAGGCGGTCGAGCTGATGCTCGCCCAACCCTCGATGATCAAGCGCCCGGTGCTCGACCTTGGCGGCCGCACCCTGGTCGGCTTCAAGCCCGACCTGTACGCCGCGGCGCTGGCCTGAACCCGAATCACGCTTCACCCCTATTTCGCATGAGGTAATTGCATGTCTCAATCCCTGTTCAGCCTGGCCTTCGGTGTCGGCACCCAGAACCGCCAGGGCGCCTGGCTGGAAGTCTTCTACGCGCAGCCTTTGCTCAACCCATCCGCCGAGCTGGTCGCCGCCATCGCGCCGATCCTTGGCTATGAAGGTGGCAACCAGGCCATCGCCTTCAGCAACGCCCAGGCCGCTCAGCTGGCCGAAGCCCTGAAAAGTGTCGACGCCGCCCAGGCCGCCCTGCTGACCCGCCTGGCCGAGAGCCACAAGCCGCTGGTCGCCACCGTACTGGCCGAAGACGGCGCCCTGGCCTCCACCCCAGAGGCCTACCTCAAGCTGCACCTGCTGTCGCACCGCCTGGTCAAGCCGCACGGTGTCTCGCTGGCCGGCATCTTCCCGCTGCTGCCGAACGTGGCCTGGACCAACCAGGGCGCAGTCGACCTGGCCGAGCTGGCCGAACTGCAACTGGAAGCGCGCCTGAAAGGCGAGCTGCTGGAAGTGTTCTCGGTGGACAAGTTCCCGAAAATGACCGACTACGTCGTGCCGGCCGGCGTGCGTATCGCCGACGCCGCCCGTGTGCGCCTGGGCGCCTACATCGGCGAAGCCACCACCATCATGCACGAAGGTTTCGTCAACTTTAACGCCGGCACCGAAGGCCCTGGCATGATCGAAGGCCGCGTGTCCGCTGGCGTGTTCGTCGGCAAGGGTTCGGACCTGGGCGGCGGCTGCTCGACCATGGGCACCCTGTCCGGTGGCGGCAACATCGTCATCAAGGTCGGTGAAGGCTGCCTGATCGGCGCCAACGCCGGTATCGGCATCCCGCTGGGCGACCGCAACACCGTGGAAGCCGGCCTGTACATCACCGCTGGCACCAAGGTGAACCTGCTGGACGAGAACAACCAGCTGGTCAAGGTGGTCAAGGCCCGTGACCTGGCCGGCCAGACCGACCTGCTGTTCCGCCGCAACTCGCTCAACGGCGCAGTGGAGTGCAAGACCCACAAGTCGGCCATCGAGCTGAACGAGGCGCTGCACGCCCACAACTGAGAACCTCTAGGTTCGAAGTGATAAGATCGGGGCTGGCCGCAAGGTCAGCCCCGATTTTTCATTCCAGGCCCCGCGAACATGTTCCAGCCCTCCCCCTGGCGTGCCGACTTCCCCGCCATCGCCGCCCTGCAACGCCAGCACCAGACCTACCTGGACAGCGCCGCCACCACGCAGAAACCGCAGGCCCTGCTCGACGCCTTGAGCCACTATTACGGCCATGGCGCAGCCAACGTGCACCGGGCCCAGCACCTGCCGGGCGCCCTCGCCACCCAAGCCTTCGAAGCCACCCGCGACAAGGTCGCCGCCTGGCTCAATGCCGCTGACTCGCGGCAGATCGTCTTCACTCATGGCGCCACTTCAGCGTTGAACCTGCTCGCCTATGGCCTGGAGCACCGCTTCGAGGCCGGAGACGAAATCGCCGTCAGCGCCCTGGAACACCACGCCAACCTGCTGCCCTGGCAGCAACTGGCACAGCGTCGGCAACTGCGCCTGGTGGTGTTGCCGGTGAATGAACACGGCCTTGTCGACCTGGACCGGGCCCTGCAGATGATCGGCCCACGTACCCGACTGCTCGCCATCAGCCAACTGTCCAACGTGCTTGGTACCTGGCAACCCCTGGCCCCTTTGCTGGCACACGCCCAGGCCCAGGGTGCACTCACCGTGGTCGATGGCGCCCAGGGCGTGGTGCATGGCCGGCATGACGTGCAGCAACTGGGCTGCGACTTCTACGTATTCTCCAGCCACAAACTGTACGGCCCCGACGGTGTCGGCGTGCTGTATGGCCGGCAACAGGCCATGGCGCTGCTGCGCCACTGGCAGTTCGGTGGCGAGATGGTGCAATTGGCCGACTACCAGAGCGCCAGCTTCCGCCCGGCGCCGCTGGGCTTCGAGGCCGGTACACCGCCAATCGCCAGCGTGATCGCCTTGGGGGCGACCCTGGATTACCTGGCCAGCCTCGATGACGAGGCCGTCGCCCGTCATGAAGCCAGCCTGCACCAGCAGTTGCTGCGGGGCCTGGGGGACCGCGAAGGTATTCGCGTGCTGGGCTCACCACAGGCGGCGCTGGCCAGCTTCATCATCGAAGGTGTGCACAACGCCGATATCGCCCACCTGCTGACCGAACAGGGCATCGCCGTGCGTGCCGGGCATCATTGCGCCATGCCGTTGCTCAAGGGCATGGGGCTGGAAGGTGCGATCCGCGTGTCGCTCGGGCTGTACAACGACAGCGATGACCTGCAGCGTTTCTTCGACGCGCTCGACCAAGGCCTGGAGTTGCTGCGATGAGCCTGGCGCCAGAAGCCAGCCAGGCGCTGGAGAGCTTCGAGCAGGCGCGCGGCTGGGAGCAGCGGGCACGGCTGCTGATGCAGTGGGGGGGTCGGCTGCAACCGCTGGATGACAGCGAGAAGATTGAGGCCAACCGAGTCCACGGGTGCGAGAGCCTGGTGTGGCTGGTGGCCGCTCAAGATAACGGGCAATGGCGGTTCAAGGCCGGCAGCGATGCGCGGCTGTTGCGCGGTTTGCTGGCGCTGCTGCTGGTCAGGGTGCAGGGATTGAACAGCGCCGAACTGAGTGCGTTGGCGCTGGGCGAATGGTTCACCCAGCTAGGCCTGGAGCGCCAGCTGTCACCCTCGCGCAGCAATGGGCTGCATGCGGTGTTGCAGCGGATGAGTGAGCTGGCGAAGAGCTAATCACCGAGGTTCACGCAATCACTATAGGAGCGGCCTTGTGCTGCTCCTACAGGGGATCAGCGCCTTTACTCGGGCTTGACCCGCTCCGACGGCCGCCGCGCGCCGGCCACCAGTTTTTCCACCGCTTTGCTCGCCGCCACCATGCCGAACGTCGCGGTCACCATCATCACCGCGCCAAAACCGCCCGAACAATCCAGCCGCACGCCCTCACCGACGAAGCTCTTCTGCAAACACACACTGCCATCGCCCTTGGGGTAGCGCAGCTGTTCGCTGGAGAACACACACGGCACCTGGTAATTGCGGCTGGTATTGCGCGAGAAGTTGTAGTCCCGGCGCAGGGTCGAGCGCACCCGCGAGGCCAGCGGGTCGTTGAAGGTCTTGTTCAGGTCGCCGACCTGGATGCGCGTCGGGTCGATCTGCCCACCGGCGCCACCGGTGGTGATGATGGCGATCTTGCGCCGCTTGCACCAGGCGATCAGCGCGGCCTTGGCCATCACGCTGTCGATGCAGTCGATCACGCAATCCATCTGTTCGGTGATGTACTCGGCCATGGTCTCGCGGGTGACGAAGTCGGCCACCGCATGTACCGTGCAAGCCGGGTTGATCGCCCGCAGGCGTTCGGCCATCACCTCGACCTTGGGCCGCCCTACCTGCCCTTCCAGCGCATGGGCCTGGCGGTTGGTATTGCTGACGCAGACATCGTCGAGGTCGAACAGGCTGATTTCGCCCACGCCGCTGCGGGCCAGGGCCTCGGCCACCCACGAGCCCACCCCGCCGATGCCGACGATGCCCACATGGGCCTGGCGCAGGCGTTGCAGCCCGTCATCGCCGTACAGCCGGGCGACGCCGGCAAAGCGTGGATCTTCTGTGCTCATGTTCCAACCCTCAAGCCGATACCTCAAAAAACGGCGCGCAGTATAAGCCAAGCGCCCGGATTAAGGGCTGCCGTTGGCAAGTGTCCTACCAAGCCTGCTTTAATGTCCTATCAGACAAAAAGATCTGGACGACAACCGGGCGGTCACAGAACTTCATCCCCTGTCGAAAATCCAACGCGTTGCCCACTTCGGCAAGCGTAGGACCGACGCACCGAAGACACCGCCCCGCCCTCAGCTTCGGAACCTCGAATCCTTATGTCATCACGCAAATTCGGCCTCAACCTGGTGGTGGTCCTGGCCATCGCCGCGCTGTTCAGCGGGTTCTGGGCGCTTATCAACCGCCCGGTGTCCGCCCCTGCCTGGCCGGAGCAGATCTCCGGTTTTTCCTACTCGCCGTTCCGCCTGGGTGAAAGCCCGCAGAAGGGCCAGTACCCCAGCGACGACGAAATCCGCCAGGACCTCGAACAGCTGAACAAGCTGACCGACAATATCCGTATCTACACCGTCGAAGGCACCCAGGCCGAGATTCCGCGGCTGGCCGAAGAGCTGGGTCTGCGTGTGACCCTGGGGATCTGGATCAGCAAGGACCTGGAGCGTAACGAGCGCGAGATCGAAAAGGCCATCGGCCTGGCCAACACCTCGCGCAGCGTGGTGCGGGTGGTGGTCGGCAACGAAGCGTTGTTCCGTGAAGAAGTCACCCCCGAGGAGCTGATCGGCTACCTCGACCGGGTCCGCGCCGCGGTCAAGGTGCCGGTAACCACCAGCGAGCAGTGGCATATCTGGAAGGAACACCCGGAGCTGGCCAAGCACGTCGACCTGATCGCCGCGCACATCCTGCCCTACTGGGAATTCGTGCCGATGAACGAGTCGGTGCAGTTCGTCCTCGACCGCGCCCGCGACCTGCGCAAGCAGTTCCCGCGCAAGCCGCTGCTGCTGTCGGAAGTCGGCTGGCCAAGCAACGGCCGCATGCGCGGCGGTGCCGACGCCACCCAGGCCGACCAGGCCATCTACCTGCGCACCCTGGTCAACACCCTCAACCGCCGCGGCTACAACTACTTCGTCATCGAAGCCTACGACCAGCCGTGGAAGGCCAGCGACGAAGGCTCGGTGGGCGCCTACTGGGGCGTGTACAACGCCGAGCGCCAGCAGAAATTCAACTTCGAGGGGCCGATCGTCGCCATCCCGCAATGGCGCGCCCTGGCGGTGGCCTCAGTGGTGCTGGCGATGATCGCCCTGGCGGTGCTGCTGATCGATGGCTCGGCGCTGCGCCAGCGCGGGCGCACCTTCCTCACCTTCATCACCTTCCTGTGCGGGTCGGTGCTGGTGTGGATCGCCTACGACTACAGCCAGCAATACAGCACCTGGTTCAGCATGACCGTGGGCGTGCTGCTGGCGCTGGGTGCGCTGGGGGTGTTCATCGTGCTGCTGACCGAGGCCCATGAACTGGCGGAAGCTGTGTGGACGCACAAGCGCAGGCGCGAATTCCTGCCGGTGCAGGCCGACAGCGCGTACCGGCCCAAAGTGTCTGTGCATGTGCCGTGCTACAACGAGCCGCCCGAGATGGTCAAGCAGACCCTCGACGCCCTCGCCGCGCTGGACTACCCGGACTACGAGGTGCTGGTGATCGACAACAACACCAAGGACCCGGCCGTGTGGGAGCCGCTCAAGGCGCACTGCGAAAAGCTCGGCTCGCGCTTTCGCTTCTTCCACGTCGCCCCCCTGGCCGGCTTCAAGGGCGGCGCGCTGAACTACCTGATCCCGCACACCGCCAAGGACGCCGAAGTGATCGCGGTGATCGACTCGGACTACTGCGTCGACCGCAACTGGCTCAAGCACATGGTGCCGCACTTCGCCGACCCGAAAATCGCCGTGGTGCAGTCGCCCCAGGACTACCGCGACCAGCATGAGAGCACCTTCAAGAAGCTCTGCTACAGCGAATACAAAGGCTTCTTCCATATCGGCATGATTACCCGCAACGACCGCGACGCGATCATCCAGCACGGCACCATGACCATGACCCGGCGCACCGTGCTCGAAGAGCTGGGCTGGGCCGAATGGTGCATCTGCGAAGACGCCGAGCTGGGCCTGCGGGTGTTCGAGAAAGGCCTGTCGGCGGCCTACGCACACAACAGCTATGGCAAGGGCCTGATGCCCGACACCTTCATCGACTTCAAGAAGCAACGCTTCCGCTGGGCCTATGGCGCGATCCAGATCATCAAGCACCACGCCAGTGCCCTGCTGCGCGGTAAAGGCAGCGAGCTGACCCGTGGCCAGCGCTATCACTTCCTGGCCGGCTGGCTGCCGTGGATCGCCGATGGCATGAACATCTTCTTCACCGTCGGCGCACTGCTGTGGTCGGCAGCAATGATCATCGTGCCGCACCGGGTCGACCCGCCCTTGATGATGTTTGCCATTCCACCGCTGGCGCTGTTCTTCTTCAAAGTCGGCAAGATCCTGTTCCTCTACCGCCGTGCGGTGGGGGTCAACATGAAAGACGCCTTCGCCGCCGCCCTGGCGGGGCTTGCGCTGTCGCACACCATCGCCAAGGCGGTGCTGTACGGTTTCTTCACCAGCAGCATGCCGTTCTTCCGCACGCCGAAAAACGCCGACAGCCATGGTGTGCTGGTGGCGATCGCCGAAGCGCGCGAAGAGCTGTTCATCATGTTGCTGCTGTGGGGCGCGGCGCTGGGGATCTACCTGGTGCAGGGGCTGCCGAGCTCGGACATGAAGTTCTGGGTGGCGATGCTGCTGGTGCAGTCGCTGCCCTATGTGGCGGCGCTGGTGATGGCGTTGTTGTCGTCGTTGCCCAAGCCTGTAGAGAAGGCTGCCGAGGCGCAGCAGGCTTGAGCTTTTGAGGGCTGCTTTGCAGCCCAATCGCTGGCAAGCCAGCTCCCACATGGATAGCGCCATCAACAAGGGTGGCGCTGTACCTGTGGGAGCTGGCTTGCCAGCGATTGGGCCGTGCCCGTGGTAATCATTTGATATAAGAT
>NZ_BQHO01000004.1 GCF_021601385.1 Pseudomonas parasichuanensis
CCCCGCTTCTTTCCCTACCTGACCGTCTCCCCCGACCTCACCCCCGAAGCCGCCCGCGCCGAAGCCACCTCCCTGATGGAATGCCTGCGCGAAGTCCTCGACTTCTATTTCGACACCGATTCCGAAGAGCAGCGCCAAACGCTGCTGAACACCTGCGTGTACCTGAACCAGTTGCTCTACCCGCTGATCCGCCACGAAACGGGGGCACAGCCATGAGCGAGCCAGCCCCCCAGGGGAACACGGCCGGCCGCACCCACTGCCTTGAGCTGTACAGCATCCGCCCCGGCATCCCCTTCCAGCATGCCTTCGACGAGTTGTCGGTACTGCTCGGCTGCATCCGCCACCTCACCTGCGAGGCCGAAATGGAAAGCGACCTGCTCGCCGGCAGTTCGGCGCGCATCCTCAGTGCCATGGCCAAGGCGCTGATTGATGACATGGAATTGGGGATGGGCCGAGGTAGCGAGTAGCCTTCGGGGCTGCTGCGCAGCCCTTTCGCGGCACGAGGCCGCTCCTACAGGGGACCGCGTATCCCCTGTAGGAGCGGCCTTGCCGGGGCGCCGGACCGGCCGGAAAGGGCCGCAAAGCGGCCCCAAAATCAACCAACCAACACATCTCCCGCAGAACTCCCACCGCCCCACCCTGTCTGTCCTCCTAACAAGCCAGCCAGCCCGTCTAAGCTCTGTGGGTCGGCTCACTGCCCCTGGTTCCAAGGAGGAAGCATCATGTTGCTGTTGTGGTTGCTGGTTCTGGTGTTGGGCGCTGCGTACCTCACGCACCGTCGCCTGCCGCCGTTGCAAATCCTCGCGGCGATGGCCGCCTACACCCTGCTGATGGGCCTGTTCAGCCACGCCCCCGGCTGGCTGCTGACGCTGATCTGGGCGGTGATCGCCCTCAAGGTCGCCTTCATCGCCCTGCCCGAAATGCGCCGCAAGCTGTTCACCGCGCCCGTGTTCACCTGGTTCCAGCGCACCCTGCCGCCGATGTCGCAAACCGAGCGCGAAGCCATCGACGCCGGCACCGTGTGGTGGGACGGCCACCTGTTCAGCGGCCGCCCCGACTGGCACACCTTGCTCGACTACCCGGCGCCCAAGCTCACCGAAGAAGAACAGGCCTTCATCGACGGCCCCACCGAAGCCCTCTGCGCCATGGTCAGCGACTGGCAGATCGGCCAGGACCTCGACCTGCCCCCCGAGGCCTGGGCGCACATCAAGCAACACGGCTTCTTCGCCCTGATCATCCCCAAGGAATACGGCGGCAAGGGGTTCAGCGCCTACGCCCATTCGCAGGTGGCGATGAAACTGGCCACCCGCAGCGGCGACCTGGCCTCGACGGTGATGGTCCCCAACTCCCTGGGCCCGGCGGAGCTGCTGCTGCACTACGGCACCGACGCACAGCGCAACCACTACCTGCCCCGCCTGGCCCGTGGCGAGGAGATCCCCTGCTTCGCCCTCACCGGCCCGCTGGCCGGCTCCGACGCCGGCGCCATGCCCGACACCGGCATCGTCTGCAAGGGCCAGTGGAATGGCGAAGAAGTCATCGGCCTGCGCCTGAACTGGGAAAAGCGCTACATCACCCTCGGCCCCGTCGCCACCCTGCTGGGGCTGGCGTTCAAAGCCTACGACCCAGACCACCTGCTGGGTGAACAGGAAGAACTGGGCATCAGCCTGGCGCTGATCCCCACCGACATTCCCGGCGTGGACATCGGCAAGCGCCACCTACCGATGGGCGCCGCCTTCATGAACGGCCCCAACAGCGGCAAGGATGTGTTCGTGCCGCTGGACCAGCTTATCGGTGGCCAGCAGATGCTCGGCAAGGGCTGGATGATGCTGATGAACTGCCTGTCGGTGGGCCGCTCCATCTCCCTGCCCGCCGTGGGCACCGGTGCGGCCAAGTACACCAGCCTGGTCACCGGCCAGTACGCCCGGGTGCGCGAACAGTTCAACGTGCCGCTGAATGCCTTCGAGGGCATCCAGGAATCCCTGGCGCGCATCGGCGGCAACGCCTGGCTGATGGACAGCGCCCGCCTGCTCACCGCCAAGGCGGTGGATTTGGGCGAAAAACCCTCGGTGCTGTCGGCGATCCTCAAGTACCACCTTACCGAGCGCGGCCGCGAGTGCATCCAGCACGCCATGGACGTGCACGGCGGCAAGGGCATCATCATGGGCCCCAACAACTACCTGGGCCGTAACTGGCAAGGCGCGCCGATCTTCATCACCGTCGAGGGCGCCAACATCCTCTCGCGCAACCTGATGATCTTTGGCCAGGGCGCCATCCGCTGCCACCCGTTCGTGCTGCGCGAGATGGCCCTGGTCGGGCGCGAAGACCACGACCATGCGCTGAAGGAGTTCGACGACCTGCTGATGCAGCACATCCTGTTCGCCGCCGGCAACGCCGCCAGCACCCTGGTGCTGGGCCTTGGCCTGGGGCATTTCGAGCGGGTGCCGGGCGATGCCCTGAGCCAGGGTTATTTCCGCGCCCTCAACCGCCAGGCGGCGGCCTTCGCCCTGCTGGCCGACCTGTCGATGATGCTGCTCGGTGGCGCACTCAAACGCCGCGAACGGCTCAGTGCCCGCCTGGGTGATGTGCTCAGCTACCTGTACCTGGCCAGCGCCGCGCTCAAGCGCTACCACGACCTCGGCTCGCCCGAGCGCATGCGCCCGCTGCTGCGCTGGGCACTGGAGGAGAGCCTGGGCAAGGCCGAGCAGGCCCTGGATGCGTTGCTGGACAACTTCCCCAACCGCTTCATCGGCTGCGCCCTGCGCGTGCTGGTGTTCCCGCTCGGCCGCCGCCACACCGGGCCCAGTGATGAACTGGATGCCGAAGTGGCGGCACTGATCGGCCGCAGCAAAGGCGATGCCGCACTGGAAGAACTGCTGGCCGGCTGCTTCCGGCCACAGGCCGCGGGTGACCCGGTGGCCGCCCTGCAACGGGCCTGCGACCTGCTGGACGAGGTAGCGCCGTTGCAGGTGGTGATGCACAAGGCCCTCAAGGCGGGCACGGTGCAACCGCAAGCGGGCCAGCCGGTGATCGATGCGGCGGTGCAGGCCGGGGTGTTGCAGCCGGCCGACGGGCAACGCCTGCAGGCCGCCGAGCAGGCCAGGCGGGTGGTGATCGACGTGGATGCGTTCGACAAGGAGCAACTGTTGCCGGTACCCGGCAAGGTGCGTTGAATTCCATCGCTGGGCCTGTGGGAGCGGGCAAGCCCGCTCCCACAGGTACGGCGCTGGAGCCAGACGTTGCGCGATTAGGCGTATACTCCGCCCCCTGTTTTGAACCACCGAGGACCACCCCATGGCCACCCCCCACCTGGACTACCACCTGCAACTGCTGCACCACCTGCGCACCATCCTGGCCGCGCTGGGCGAGGCCGAGCAGGTGCCCGAGGAGAGCCACGCCCTGTTCCTCGACCGCTACGACGAGCTGCTGACCCTGCTGCCGCAAGACCCGCTCGAAAGCCAGTACCTGGGCCAGGACCTGCTGTGCCAGGTGATCCAGCGCTACCCGCAAATCGCCCACCTGGTACCGCGCGACCTGCTGTGGTTCTTCGGCGGCGACTGCCTGCACTTCATGCCCGACGAAGAGCTCGACCTGTACCAGCAACTGGAAGAGCGCCGTTACGAGGCCGAGCAGAACGGCGAGCCGTTCGACTGGCACCAGGAAAAGCAGCTGCTGTCGATGCCGGGCGACAACACCACCAGCCACTGATCGAGCCCTTTCGAAATTCCCTCCCCCGCAAGTCGATTTACCCTACATCGCCTGTGCGCCCACCTTACGTAGTCTTGTGCTCCGCCCCGCAGCAGGCCCCGCCTACTGTGGGGCATCCCATAGACTACGGATGTCCTTCATGAAAAAAACCCTGATTGCCCTGGGCCTGAGCCTGGGCGCCACCGCCGGTATTGCCCACGCCAACACCGGCACCATCAACTTCCATGGCCTGGTCACCGCCGGTACCTGCTCCATCGAAATCATCGACCCCACCACCGGCCTGCCACTGAGCCGCGTGTTCATGGGTAACGTGCCGGCCAGCAAGTTCACCGCCATCGGTACCGAGTTCGGCAGCCGCGATTTCTCCATGCGTGTCACACCTGGCACCAACTGCGACACCACCGGCAAAAAAGGCGTGGTGACCTTCACCGGCGCGTATGGCGCGGCGGGCGCAGCGGGCGACCTGCACGCTCTGGATTCGGCCAGCACCGCCGGCCTCGCCCTGGCGATCAAGGACAACACCAAGACCCTGATCGCCTATGGCAAGACCTGCACGCTCTGGATTCGGCCAGCACCGCCGGCCTCGCCCTGGCGATCAAGGACAACACCAAGACCCTGATCGCCTATGGCAGCGACTCCAAGGAATACGACCTGGACGACACCGACCCGACCGACATGCTGTTCTCGGCGCATTACCGCTCCATCGCCGCGAACGTCGCCCCTGGCCCGGCCAACACCGACGTCGCCTACGTGTTCACCCTGAAGTAATCCCCACGCCCGGTGAGGCACCCTGCCTGACCGGGCGTCCTTGTGCCGCAACCCATCACCACGGTCCCCCATGAACCTTCGCCCTCAACGCCTTCGCCGCGCCCTGCTGAGCCTGGGCCTGGCCGCCAGCCTGCCCTGCGCCGAAGCCGCACTGACCATCAACGCCACCCGGGTCATCCACAGCAGCGACGCACGCAGTTCGTCGGTGGTGGTCGCCAACCCCAGCAACCGCCCCTTCGCCGTGCAAACCTGGGTCAACACCGAAAAAGATGACACCCTGGCCGCCGTGCCGCTAATCCCCACACCCGCGCTGTTCCGCCTGGACCCAGGCAAAGAGCAGATGGTGCAGATCAACGGCCTGCCCAACGACCTGCCGCAGGATCGCGAGTCACTGTTTTTCTTTAACGTTCAGGAAATCCCGCAGCAAGCCAGCGGCGGCGAGAACGTGCTGACCATCGCCCTGCGCACGCGCATCAAGCTTTTCCATCGCCCGGCCCAGCTCAAGGACAAGCCGGAGGATCAGCTCGAACGCCTGGCCTGGTCGCTGCAAGATCTCGACGGCAAGCCGCACCTGGTGGTCGACAACCCCTCCCCCTATCACTACACCTTCAACCACCTGCGGGTCGGTGCCGAAAGCCAGACACAGGATGTGAAGGCCGCGGCCATGGTGGCGCCCTTCGCCCGCCAGGCGTACCCGTTGCCGAAGGGCCAGGCGCGCCCGACCCGGGTCAGCTACCTGCTGGAACATCAAATGATGACGGTCATAAACACGCTTGATCTTGCGCACCACCTCGCCTGCTCGGTACAGACTTTCCTCGGAGTGGAACACATAGCTGGCACCCGCGTTATAGAGGTTGTCTTCGCCGTCGATCCAGCTGACCGCACTGTTGCCCGCCATGAAGTTCTCGGCACTGTAGGCCCAACGCGTTTCCATCACCGGCTGCTTGCCACCGGGGTCGAGCGTGTGGCTCCCGACCCGCGGCAGCCGCTCACGCGGGCCGCCTTGCGGCAAGCGATGGCCGCCCGCGTCGTAGGTGAGGGTTTCCAGGCTGCCGGTCGGGGTCTCCACGCTGGCCAGGCAGGTCATGCCCTGAGTGCTGGCATCAGTGAGGTAGGTAAAACGCCAGCTGCCTTGCTCGTCAGGCAGCACCACCTTGTCCACCAGGCCCCCGATCAGGTGCACCGCATAGCTGGCGAGCGCCTTGCCCCCAGCGCCGGCATTGGGGTGCAGGTTCAGGTTGTAGCGGTTGCTGCTGGCGTAATCCACCTGTAACAGGTGTGCGCCGCTGGCATCGCGGATGCTGGCCAGGCATTGGTGGGTGCTGCCCGCAGGCTGGCCGAAGGCGCGCTGGACTTCACCATCACCTACCGCTGAACAGGCAAAAGCCCCGGGTGCCAGCGGCACACGGGGCTTTCTATGCGACTTTTAAAACGCCAGAAACGAAAAAAGAGACTTTCGTCTCTTTTTTCGTTCATCTATTTGGAGCGGGAAACGAGACTCGAACTCGCGACCCCGACCTTGGCAAGGTCGTGCTCTACCAACTGAGCTATTCCCGCAATGTGAAGCTTTACCGCATTTGGCGTGAAGCGCCTTGAAGACCTTCACCACCCTGCACCGTTTAGAACGACGCCGTTGAAACTGGAGCGGGAAACGAGACTCGAACTCGCGACCCCGACCTTGGCAAGGTCGTGCTCTACCAACTGAGCTATTCCCGCAATATGGCGTCCCCTAGGGGACTCGAACCCCTGTTACCGCCGTGAAAGGGCGGTGTCCTAGGCCACTAGACGAAGGGGACTAAGCCGACGCTTTTCAGCGCACCAGGGCATGAACCTCGCGATTCAACCTGGATTTTCTTTTCCTGCCCTGCCGAAGCATTGCCGGAGAAACTGGAGCGGGAAACGAGACTCGAACTCGCGACCCCGACCTTGGCAAGGTCGTGCTCTACCAACTGAGCTATTCCCGCATTGGCGTCCCCTAGGGGACTCGAACCCCTGTTACCGCCGTGAAAGGGCGGTGTCCTAGGCCACTAGACGAAGGGGACACAGCTACATCTTCACTCCCTGCCGCGTTTCGCTGTGTGCTTTACGCTGCAAGTGGCGCGCATTCTATGGATGCCATGGAAAGCCGTCAACCCCTTTGTAGAAATTTATTTAAATCAATGACTTCCCGCGTTCCTATAAGGTGCTGACAGGCGCGCCCGAGGATTGGCGTTGATTTTCTGACGGCAGCCCGGCAAGCTCATGGCAATGCGCCAGCACCTAGAGAAATCCAGATCGCGGCCGATATACAGCAGTAGCCCCGCAGGCCTGTGCATACAACGACCCCTACCTGTCCGCCGGGCTGCACTGTTCGCTTTTCGGCGAACTCACTACACTCTCGACAGATGCAAAACTTCTTCATGAGGCGTTTACGGTGACACCACTTCTGATCACCCTGCTTATCGTTGCGGGTATCGCATTGCTGATCGTGATCGGCTACCTCAACAACGTGGTCGAAAACGGCAAACTCGAACGCGCCAGGCTCAAGGTAGAACTGGCCGACCGCCTGCGCCGTTGCGGCGAAATCACCGAAACCTTCCCCGGCCAGTTCATGACCCCGGCGCTCAAGCTGCTGCTGACCCGCCTGGAGCTGAACCTCAACCAGCGCCAGCTGGCACTGGACAAGCACAGTGCCGAGCTCAAGGCGCGTATCGCCGAGCTCGAAGGCCTGATCGCCCAGGGCGACAAGCTCCCGGTCGGCAACCCGCCCTCGCCTATCCACACCGAGGTCAAGGCCAAGGACGTGCGTTTCTTGCTGGAGCTGCTGCACAACCAGATCGTGCGCGCCACCCAGGAAGGCTTCCTGGCCACCAACGAGGGCAAGTACTGGGTCAAGGAGATCCGCCACATCCTGGTGCTGCTGCACATCGAGTTCTTCAACAACCTCGGCCAGCAGGCGCTGCAGCAGAACCAGCCGGGCCAGGCGCGGCTGGCCTTCGAGCGTGGCGTCCAGTACCTGCGCAAGCAGCCCGAACCCAAACAGTATGAAGAGCAGCTCACCTACATGGAGAAACTGCTGAACCGGGCGAACGCCCAGGTGCTGGATCAGATGGAGCCGGCAGCGGACGATCAGAATGCGCTGACCGAAGGCCTCAAGACCGACGAAGACGAGACCTGGAAGAAGAAGGTCATCTACGACTGATTACGCATCGCCGCGGAGCGGCCTTGACGGGGCGCCGGTCCGGTCGGAAAGGGCCGCGCAGCGGACCCAGGGTCTCAGCGTAAAAGCAGATATCGCCGGTGCTGCTTTGCAGCCCTTTCGCGGCACAAGGCCGCTCCTACAGGGTCCGTGCGAACCGTGTGGGAGCCGGCCAACACAGGTGACACAAGAAAGGGGCCTTTGCAGGCCCCTTCTTCATTTCAGCAATCGCTCAGCTCGAGGAAGATCGCCGCCAGGCGCTCCAGCCCGGCCTGGTCGGCCTCACTGAAACGCCCAAGCTTCGGGCTGTCCAGGTCAAGCACGCCGATCAACCGACCGTCTTTTACCAACGGAATCACCAGCTCACTGTTCGACGCACTGTCACAGGCGATATGCCCGGGGAAGGCGTGCACGTCCTCGACCCGCTGGGTCTGCCGGGTGGCCGCTGCCGCGCCGCACACGCCCTTGCCGAACGGAATGCGCACGCACGCCACCTGGCCCTGGAACGGCCCGAGCACCAACTGCTCGTTGCGGTTGAGGTAAAAGCCGGCCCAGTTCAGGTCATCCACCTGGTTGTACAAAAAAGCCGAGAACTGCGCCGCGTTGGCGATGAAGTCACGCTCGTTGGCAAACAGCGCCTGCACTTGCGCAGCCAGCAGGGCGTAGCCGTCGAGGCCCTGGCCACTGGCGTTGAGGTCGATCATTTATTTCTGCTCCAGCAATTGCAGCCCGACCCAGTAGCGGGCGAACTGATAGGCACAACGGCCATTACGGTTGCCGCGGCCGGTGGCCCAGCGCACGGCGAGAATATCCAGTGCTTCGGTACGTTCCCAGCGCAGCCCGGCCGGGCGCGCCAACTGGCCGATCCAGTGCTCGACCACGTTCAGGAAGTGCTCCTGGCTGAAGGGGTAGAACGACAGCCACAGGCCGAAGCGGTCAGACAGGGCAATCTTGTCTTCCACCGCTTCGTTGGGGTGCAGCTCGCCGTCGACCATCTTCCAGTTTTCGTTGTCGCTCTGTTTTTCCGGCACCAGGTGGCGGCGGTTGGAGGTGGCGTACAGCAGCACGTTGTCCGGGGCCTGTTCCAGCGAGCCGTCGAGCACGCTCTTGAGCACCCGGTAGTCGCCCTCCCCGGCTTCGAACGAGAGGTCGTCGCAAAACAGAATGAAGCGCTGTTCGAGCTTTTGCAGTTGCTCCACCACACGCGGCAGGTCGGCCAGGTGGTCGCGCTCGATTTCGATCAGGCGCAGGCCTTCGCTCGCGTGTTCGGCCAGCAGCGCGCGCACCAGCGACGACTTGCCGGTGCCGCGCGAGCCCCACAGCAAGGCGTGGTTGGCCGGCATGCCGTTGATGAACTGGTGGGTATTGCGGCCCAGCTGGTCGCGCTGCTGATCGACGCCGATCAGGTCGGACAGGCGGATATCCAGGCTGACCTCGAGCGGCATCAGGTAGCCACTGCGACCATCGCGCTGCCAGCGGGCGGCGAGGGTCTGCGACCAGTCGATGTCGGGGCGTGGGGCGGGCAGCAAAGGCTCGAGGCGCGCGAGGACGGATTCGGCGCGGTCGAGGAAGGTAATGAGGCGGGGATCCATGACGACTCCTGGTAGATGGCTAGCAAGGCTGAATGTTTGACAGACCCGCCAGCAGCCAAGGCTGATCGGCTATGCTTGCGCAGCGCACGGAGCACATCACCGGCTTGGGACCCATGGATATCAAGTTCACCAATCGCCTGTCATACAAGCAAGCCCGGTTGACAGTCCTGGTCGGCTTCATCCTGGGAACATTGCTCAGTCTCATCCAGATCGGCATCGATTATGCCAGCGAAGACGCGTCCATCAACCGTGAAATTCAGGCGCTGCTGAAGATCAGCCACGACACCGCCTCACGGATTGCCTACAACATCGACACCGAACTGGCCCAGGAACTCACCGGCGGCCTGCTCAAGTCCCCGGCGCTGCTGCGCGCCCGGCTGATCGACAACAATGACACGGTACTGGCCGACACCGAACGCCCGCGGCTGGAAAGCCGCTACCGGCCGTTGTCGGACTTCCTGTTCGGCGAGCAGCGCCAGTTCCAGGACCGCCTGTACCTGGCCCACATGCCCGGCGAATACCTGGGCACCCTGTATCTGGACGTCGATACCTTTGCCTTCGGCGGGCGTTTCCTCGACCGCGCCGGGGTCACCCTGGTCAACGGCTTCGCCCGCAGCCTGGTACTCACCGGCATTCTCCTGGGGCTGTTCTACCTGATGCTGACCAAACCGCTGGTGACGGTGATCAGCGCCTTGAGCGGTGGCGATGCGCGCACACCCCGGCAAACCCGGGTGGACTGCCCCAAGGGCCACGAAAACGACGAGATCGGCGTGCTGGTCAAGGTCGCCAACCAGCAGTTCGTCAGCATGGCCACCGAGATCCAGCAGCGGCGCAACGCCGAGAACCGCCTGACCCAGTACCTTAACGAACTGGAAGACATCGTCTCGGCCCGCACCAACGAGCTTGAGGCCAGCAACAGCCGCCTGAGCCAGTCCAACCAGGAACTCGACGAAGCGCGCCAGCGCGCCCTGGGCATGGCCCAGGCGCGTGCCGCCTTCCTGGCCAACATGAGCCACGAGATCCGCACCCCGCTCAACGGCATGCTCGGCATGATCGCCCTGGCCCTGGACAGCCCCCTGGCCGGCGAACAGCGCCAGCAGCTGTCGATCGCCCACGACTCGGGCAAGGTACTGGTGGAGCTGCTCAACGATATCCTCGATTTGTCCAAGTTCGACGCCGGCCAGCTGGAGCTCGAACGCATCCCCTTCGACCTCGGGGCAATGGTCGAGGACACCGCCAACCTGCTGTCGCAGAACGCCGCAGCCAGTGTCGAGCTGACCTGCCTGATTGCCGCAAACTTCCCCAGCAGCGTGCTCGGCGACCCCACCCGGGTACGGCAGATCGTCAGCAACCTGCTGTCCAACGCCCTCAAGTTCACCCGCTTCGGGCGCGTCGACCTGCGCCTGTCGAGCATCGTCGGCGGCGTGCGCCTGGAGGTCAGCGACACCGGCATCGGCATCCCCGAGGAGGCCCAGGCGCGCATCTTCCAGCCCTTCACCCAGGCCGGCGCGGGTATCACCCGCCAGTATGGCGGCACCGGCCTGGGCCTGACCCTGACCCACAACCTGTGCAAGGCCATGCAGGGCCGCCTGCACATCCAGTCCGAAACCGGCTTTGGCAGCCGCTTCAGCGCCGACCTGCCGCTGCCCGCCCACACCGAGGCGATCCCGCCGGTGCCGCTGACCGGGCGCGTGGTGGCCCTGACCAGTGCCGGCAGTGGCCTGGCCGAGCTGCTGCAGGGGCTGCTGCCGCGCTGGGGGCTGGACTATGCGCGGATAGACGCGGCGAGCGAGCTGAGCGGGGCCGTCGACCTGCTGATCACCGATGACCTGGACCCGCTACTGGCGCTGCGCCCAAGCATCCAGGCGCCGATCCTGCTGGTCACCGCCTACGGCAGCTTCCTGCCCAGCGAGCAGGCGACGCAACTGGCACCGTTGCAGCAACTGGCCCGCCCCCTGGCGCGCAACGCCCTCTACCACACCCTGCGCCGCACCCTGCAGGGCGAGGCCAACGCCCCCCTGCCCCACGAGGTGTCGATGGCACAGGAACGCCGGGCACGCATCCTGTTGGTCGAGGACAACCCGGTGAACCAACTGGTGGCCAAGGGCATGCTGGGCAAGCTCGGCTGCCAGGTGCAAGTCGCTGCCCAGGGTGCCGAAGCCCTGGAATTCCTTGAGCAGGAAGGCTTCGACCTGGTGCTGATGGACTGCAACATGCCGGTGATGGACGGCTACGAGGCGACCCGGCGTATCCGCCAGAGCGGTCGCTGGCCGGAGCTGCCCATCGTCGCCCTGACCGCCAATGCCATGCCCGAGGAGCGCGAGCGCTGCCGCGCCGCCGGCATGAACGACTACCTGGCCAAGCCATTCCGCCGCGAGGAGTTACTGGCGCTGATCGACCATTGGGTGCCGCTTAGCGTTTGAGCAAACGCTCGATGTCGGCCTCAAGGGCCTGGGGCTTGGTGGTCGGCGCGTAGCGGGTGACCTTGCCGGTGGCCGGGTCGAGCAAAAACTTGGTGAAGTTCCACTTGATCTTCTGCGAGCCCAACAGGCCCGGGGCGCGCTGCTTGAGCGCGGCGAACAACGGGTGGGTGCCGGGGCCGTTGACCTCGACCTTGCGAAACAGCGGGAAGCTCACGCCGAAATTGACCTCGCAGAACTGCGCGATCTCTCGGGCATCGCCCGGCTCCTGCTTGCCGAACTGGTTGCAGGGGAAGCCCAGCACCACCAGCCCCTGCTCGCGGTAGTCCTGCCACAGGCGCTGCAGGCCCTTGTACTGCGGGGTAAAACCGCACTGGCTGGCGGTGTTGACCACCAGCAGCGCCTTGCCGGCGAAATCGCCCAGCACTTTCTGCTCGCCGCCGAGGGTGACGCAGGGAATGTCCAGCAGTGCATCGGCCATGCGTTTGCTCCTTCAATCGCGGGGTTTGAGGTCCAGGCACACCGAGTTGATGCAGTAACGCAGGCCGGTCGGTGGCGGGCCGTCGGGGAACACGTGGCCCAGGTGGGCGTCGCATTGCGCACAGGTGACTTCGGTGCGGATCATGCCGTGGGAGGTGTCGCGGATCTCGATCATCGCGGCCTCTTCAATGGGCTGGTAAAAGCTCGGCCAGCCGCAACCGGAGTCGAACTTGGCCTTGGCGTCGAACAGCGCCAGGTCGCAGCAGATGCAGTGGTAGATGCCGTCGCGCCGTTCGCTGTTGTACTTGCCGCTGAACGGCCGCTCGGTGCCTTTGAGGCGGCACACCTGGTATTGGGCGGGGTCGAGCATGGCGCGCCATTCTTCCAGTGTCTTGTCGATCTTTTGCATGAAGGAACCTCGGCAGGCTGAATTTCACCTCGCACCGTCTTTATTTATGGCGCGGGTGGAACGTATATTAGTTGGCTTTCCAAGCCAGCCAGTCTGGCATGCGCCTCGCCCTTTTCAAACCTTTACGCCGGCGGCGCGCCGCGCCTTGTCCAACCAGGATCCCATCATGCAGTTCAGCAAATCGAACAAGCTCGCCAATGTCTGCTACGACATTCGCGGCCCGGTGCTCAAGCACGCCAAACGCCTGGAAGAGGAAGGCCACCGCATCCTCAAGCTGAACATCGGCAACCCGGCGCCGTTTGGCTTCGAGGCGCCGGACGAAATCCTCCAGGACGTGATCCGCAACCTGCCCACCGCCCAGGGCTACAGCGACTCCAAGGGCCTGTTCAGCGCGCGCAAGGCCGTGATGCAGTACTGCCAGCAGAAGCAGATCGAAGGCGTCGGCATCGAGGACATCTACCTCGGCAACGGCGTGTCCGAGCTGATCGTGATGTCGATGCAGGCCCTGCTCAACAACGGCGACGAAGTGCTGATCCCGGCCCCCGACTACCCGCTGTGGACCGCCGCGGTAAGCCTGGCCGGCGGCAAGCCGGTGCATTACCTGTGCGACGAGCAGGCCGACTGGTTCCCTGACCTCGAAGACATCAAGGCCAAGATCACCCCGAACACCAAGGCCCTGGTGATCATCAACCCGAACAACCCCACCGGCGCCGTGTACTCCAAGGAGCTGCTGCTGGGCATGCTGGAGCTGGCGCGCCAGCACAACCTGGTGGTGTTCTCCGACGAGATCTACGACAAGATCCTCTACGACGAGGCCGTGCACATCAGCACCGCATCGCTGGCCCCGGACTTGTTGTGCCTGACCTTCAACGGCCTGTCCAAGTCTTACCGCGTGGCCGGTTTCCGCTCCGGCTGGCTGATCATCTCGGGCCCCAAGCAGCATGCTTTGAGCTACATCGAAGGCATCGACATGCTGGCCAACATGCGCCTGTGCGCCAACGTGCCGGCGCAGCACGCCATCCAGACCGCCCTGGGCGGCTACCAGAGCATCAACGACCTGGTGCTGCCGCCAGGCCGCCTGCTGGAGCAGCGCAACCGCACCTACGAGCTGCTCAACGAAATCCCCGGCGTGAGCTGCGTCAAGCCGATGGGCGCGCTGTATGCGTTCCCGCGGATCGACCCCAAGGTGTGCCCGATCTTCAACGACGAAAAGTTCGCCCTCGACCTGCTGCTGTCGGAAAAACTGCTGATCGTCCAGGGCACGGCGTTCAACTGGCCGTGGCCGGACCACTTCCGCGTCGTCACCCTGCCACGGGTGGATGACCTGGAGCAGGCCATTGGCCGCATCGGTAACTTCCTGCGCACCTATTCGCAGTAAGTGATAACCCCATCGCAGGCTGTCGCCAGCTCCCACAGGTAACTGGTCTCTCTGTGGGAGCTGGCGACAGCCTGCGATGATCCGTAAAGCATTCTTACATCCTGCAACGCTCTATCCCACAGCCCTTCCGGCATCCTCTGCCATACTCCCCGCGTACACAGTTTGAAATAGTCGACCGGTTGAATCCGCCAGGCCTCCCCCTTATATACCCCCGCAGTACGCAACAATCTTATCCGTCAGGAGAACGTGACAACCATGATGCGCATTCTGTTGTTTGTAGCCACCAACCTCGCGGTGGTGCTGGTTGCAAGCATTACCCTGAGCCTGTTCGGCTTCAACGGGTTCATGGCCGCCAACGGGGTTGACCTCAACCTTGGCCAGTTGCTGGTCTTCTGCGCCGTGTTCGGTTTCGCAGGCTCGCTGGTCTCGCTGTTCATCTCCAAGTGGATGGCGAAGATGAGCACCGGCACCCAGATCATCAGCCAGCCGCGCACCCGCCACGAGCAGTGGCTGCTGCAGACCGTCGAGGAGCTGTCCCGCGAGGCCGGCATCAAGATGCCCGAGGTGGGTATCTTCCCGGCCTACGAGGCCAACGCCTTCGCCACCGGCTGGAACCGCAACGACGCGCTGGTCGCGGTATCGCAAGGCCTGCTCGAGCGCTTCTCGCCCGATGAAGTGCGTGCGGTACTGGCCCACGAGATCGGCCACGTGGCCAATGGCGACATGGTCACCATGGCGCTGGTGCAGGGCGTGGTGAACACCTTCGTGATGTTCTTCGCCCGCATCATCGGCAACTTCGTCGACCGGGTGATCTTTAAGAACGAAGAAGGCCACGGCATCGCCTATTTCGTGGCAACCATCGTCGCCGAGCTGGTACTGGGCATCCTCGCCAGCATCATCGTCATGTGGTACTCGCGCCGCCGCGAGTTCCGCGCCGACGAAGCCGGCGCCCACCTGGCCGGTACCGGCGCGATGATCGGCGCCCTGCAGCGCCTGCGCAGCGAACAGGGCCTGCCGGTGCACATGCCCGATACCATGAAGGCCTTCGGCATCAACGGCGGCCTCAAGCACGGCCTGGCCGGCCTGCTGATGAGCCACCCGCCGCTGGAAGACCGCATCGACGCACTGCGCCGCCGCGGTTGATTCAGGACAGCAAACAAAAGGGCGACTTCGGTCGCCCTTTTTTATACGTGTGTGATGGCTGATCCGGCCTCATCGCTGGCAAGCCAGCTCCCACAGGAAAGGCGCATAGCTTGGGCTGGTGCGATCGGGGTGGGAGCCGGCTTGCCGGCGATGAGGCCAGACGGGCCACCCTCGCTGTCAACGGCTCAACCGGTAAACCCTCTCTACCAGGCTTGGCACTCCAGCGTTTTGAAACTTAGGGCTGTCAGCCAGTATTTGTGCCTGCTCAGCCTGCAAAGGCTGCCAACCCGCAAACCCCTGGCGCACTTCCTCATCCCCCACCGAAAACGGCGGCCCGTCGATCAACGCCTGGTCGTAATCCAGTGTCACCAGCAAGCCCTTGGCCTTGGGTAGCAACGCATCCAGCAGCTCCATGTAGCGCTCGCGCATATCCGGTGGCAGGGCAATCAGCGCCGCCCGGTCGTACAGCCCGGTGCAGCCGGCCACATCCTCGGCATTCAACGCAAAGATATCCCCGCACCACAGCTCGATCTCGCCACAGCGCCACACCTCGAAAGTGCCCTGCTGCGAAACCTCGGCCACCAGCCCGTGCTCGACAAAGAAGTCTTGCACCGCCCGCCGCGACAGCTCGACACCCAGCACCCGATACCCCTGCGCCGCCAGCCACAGCAGGTCGAGGCTCTTGCCACACAAGGGCACCAGCACCTGGGCCCCGGCGGCCAGGCCCAACGCCGGCCAGTGCGCCTGCAGGTACGGGTTCACCTGGGGCTGGTGGAAGCCGATCTGGTTGTCCGCCCACCGCTTGTGCCAGAACGCTGGCTCCATGATTCCTCCCGGTTTTTCGATATATAGCCGTGAAAACTTATATTGGATCTCGATCGTTTACTGACCGAAGATGACAGCATCTTACCTGCCAGGACCTCACCATGCTGCCCAGCCTGTTCATCTCCCACGGATCGCCCATGCTCGCCCTGCAACCCGGCGCCAGCGGCCCGGCCCTGGCCGCACTGGCCCGCGCCCTGCCACGCCCGAAAGCGATCGTGGTGGTGTCGGCGCACTGGGAAAGCCGTGAACTGCTGGTAACGAGCAACCCACAACCGCAGACCTGGCACGACTTCGGCGGCTTCCCGGCGGCACTGTACGCCGTGCAGTATCCGGCACCGGGCGAGCCGGCGCTGGCCCGCCGAGTGGCCGATCTGCTGGGCGCCAGGCTGGACGATCAACGCCCCTTCGACCATGGCGCCTGGGTGCCGCTGTCGCTGATGTACCCGCAAGCGGACATCCCGGTCATCCAGGTATCACTGCCCAGCCAGGCCGGCCCAGCCCTGCAGCTGAAGGTGGGCGCGGCGCTGGCGGCACTGCGCGAGGAAGGCATTCTGCTGATCGGCTCGGGCAGCATCACCCATAACCTCGGCGAACTCGACTGGCACGCCGGGCCGGATACCATCGAGCCCTGGGCGCTGGCGTTTCGGGACTGGGTGGTGGAGAAGCTGCAAGCGGACGACCAGGCGGCCTTGTTGGCTTACCGCCAACAAGCGCCGTTCGCGGTGCGCAACCACCCGAGCGATGAGCACCTGTTGCCGCTGTATTTCGCCATGGGGGCCGGCGGGCAGTTCGGCATCGTGCACCAGGGGTTTACCCTGGGGGCGCTGGGGATGGACATCTACCGATTCGACTGACACAGCCTTGTGCCGCGAAAGGTCGCAAAGCCCCCCGATTCTCAGGCAAAAAAAATCCCCGGCCTAGACCGGGGATTTTTTCATTACAGCGCCAGGATCAGTCCTCGCGGTAGCGGCGCAGCTTGAGCTGCTTACCGGCTACGCGGGTGTCCTTGAGCTTGGTCAGCAGACGCTCCAGGCCATCTTCCGGCAGCTCGACCAGGCTGAAGCTGTCGCGTACCTGGATGCGGCCGATGGCGTCACGCGCCAGGCCACCTTCGTTGAGGATCGCGCCCAGCAGGTTCTTGGCGGCGATACCGTCACGGGCACCCAGGGCAGTACGGCAACGCACACGGCCTTCGGCCAGCGGCATCGGCGCACGGCGCTCACGGTCACCACTGCGCTCGCTGCGCTCACCACGGTCGGCACGCTCGGTGCGCTCGCGCGGGGTGTGGGTCGGCACCAGCGGCTGCTCGCGCTCGACCGAAGCCAGGTCCAGGGCTTGGCCGTTGGTGGCTTTGCGCAGCAGGGCCGAAGCCAGTGCACGCGCGCTGCAACCCAGGTCGGCGGTCAGGCGGTCGAACAGCTCGCCGTGGCTGGCCTCGGACTCGGCCACCAGCGGCGCCAGGCTCTTGGTCAGCTTCTTGATGCGTGCATCGAGCACCGCTTGCGGGTTAGGCAGGCGGGCTTCGGCGACTTTCTGGCCGGTCACACGCTCGATGACCTGCAGCATGCGGCGCTCACGCGGGGTGACCAGCAGCAGCGCACGGCCTTCGCGACCGGCACGGCCGGTACGGCCGATACGGTGCACGTAGGACTCCGGGTCGTACGGCATGTCAACGTTGAACACGTGGGTGATGCGCGGTACGTCCAGGCCACGGGCAGCGACGTCGGTGGCGACAACGATGTCCAGGCGGCCATCCTTGAGCGAGTCGATCACGCGCTCACGCTGGTTCTGGGCGATGTCGCCGTTCAGCGCGGCAGCCTTGTAGCCCTTGGCTTCCAGTGCGGCGGCCAGGTCCAGGGTGGCTTGCTTGGTACGCACGAAGGCGATCAGCGCGTCGAACTCTTCCACTTCCAGCAGGCGCAGAACAGCCGGGATCTTCTGGTCGGCATGGACCATCAGGTGGGCCTGGTCGATCGCGGTGACGGTCTGGGTCTTGCTCTGGATCTTGACGTGCTTCGGCTCGCGCAGATGGCGCTCGGCGATCGAACGGATCGAAGACGGCAGGGTGGCGGAGAACAGCACGGTCTGGCGCGAGGCCGGGATGGCGTCGAAGATCACTTCGAGGTCGTCCATGAAGCCGAGCTTGAGCATCTCGTCCGCTTCGTCCAGTACCAGGTACTGCACGGTGGACAGGACTTTCTCGTCGCGACGCAGGTGGTCGCACAGGCGGCCAGGGGTGGCAACGACGATTTGCGCGCCGTTACGGATGGCACGCAGTTGTGGGCCCATCGGGGCACCACCGTAGACAGCCACTACGTTAACGCCCGGCATCTGCTTGGCGTAGGTTTCGAATGCGGTAGCAACTTGCAGCGCCAACTCACGGGTTGGCGCCAGGATCAGGGCTTGCGGTTCGCGCTTGCTCACGTCGATCTTGTTGAGGATCGGCAGGGCGAAGGCAGCGGTCTTGCCGGTGCCAGTCTGCGCCTGGCCGATCATGTCGTGACCGGCGAGGATGATCGGGATCGACTGTTGCTGAATGGCCGACGGCTCTTCGTAGCCGGTGGCCACAACGGCAGCAACAATATTCGGATTGAGTTCGAGAGCGGCGAATCCGCCGGTTTCCTGGGTCATGGGTCTGCCTCTAAAGTGCATCCGCAAAGACCCATGCTCCAAAACTGCACATGCCTTGAAAGACCAAACGGTCACCCAGGCAGCTTTGGCGGCGGGGATTTGCGAAAACGATGGAAAAAGGGAACGTCTTGGGAAAGTCCGACTAGCGGACGCGCAGCCGAAGCTGGGTTCGGAGGATTTGCACCACCTGATTTGAGGTCCGCTAAAAGACCGGCGCGTACTATATACGAAATTGCCTGCAACCGTGAGAAATATTTCAGCGGGAAAGGCCAGTATGTGGCCACTGCTTCGCCCTGGCTGAAACGTTTCCCTGTAGGAGCGGCCTTGTGCCGCGAAAGGGCCGCAAAGCGGCCCCCGACAATCTTGTGGTGGGTACACATCCTGGGGCCGCTCTGCGGCCCTTTCCGGCCGGTCCGGCGCCCCGGCAAGGCCGCTCCTACACAGATCGCGTTGGCCTGCGACCCTGTCAGGTTGCCGGCCTTACGGCCTTGATCAGGTACTCCAGCGAATACCCCAAGCGAGGCGCCAGCGACTCGGCCCGGGCGCGCAGGCTGTCGATGTCCAGCTGCTGATCCAGGTCGGCGGGCACCAGCAGGATCACATTGCCCTCCTTCACCGGCAGCTCCCAGTAATGGCGGTGATACAGCCCGCGCAACAAGGCGGCGCCCAGCGGCCGGCCGTCATCGCTGGCCCACTGGTTGATCACCAGCCAGCCACCCGGGTTGAGCTGCTTCTGGCAGTTCTCCAGGAACGTCCAGGCCAGGTGGCCGACACCGGGACCATGGTCGGTGTACAGGTCGACAAAGATCAGATCGGCCTTTTCCGCCGTTGGCAGCAGCTCGATGGCGTCGCCCACCCGTACATACAGACGCGGGTCATCGTCCAGGCCCATGAACTCCATGGCCAGGCGCGGCACGTCGGGGCGCAGCTCGATGGCCTCGACATCGTCCAGCGGCAGGTACTTAAGGCAAGCTTGGGTCAGGGTGCCGGCGCCGAGGCCAAGGAACAGCGCACTCTCGGGCTGTTCATGGCACAGCGCGCCAACCAGCATGGCGCGGGTGTAGTCGTACTCCAGCCAGCTGGGGTCGGCGGTGAAGGTGCAGCTCTGCTCGATGGCGTCGCCGAACTCGAGGAAGCGGTAGTCCTCCACCTCGTACACGCTGATGACGCCGAAGGCATCCTCCACCCGTGCCAGCAGCCGCTCTTCCCGCTCCGTCGCCATCCCACCACCGCCCGCGCAAAACGCGCATTGTCCGCCAATGCCGGTGGTGCAACAAGCACGTCGGCGGCTGTACCATGGCAGCTACGCCTGAACCGACACTTATAGATAGAGCCCGTGATGACCCAACCCTGGAGCCCTGACAGCTGGCGCGCCCTGCCGATCCAGCAGCAACCCGTCTACCCGGACGCCGCCCACCTGCTGAAGGTGGAGCAGACGCTGGCCAGCTATCCACCGCTGGTGTTCGCCGGCGAGGCCCGTGAGCTGCGCCGGCAGTTCGCCGAGGTCACCCAGGGCCGGGCGTTCCTGCTCCAGGGCGGCGACTGTGCCGAAAGCTTCGCCGAGTTCTCGGCGGCGAAAATCCGCGACACCTTCAAGGTGCTGCTGCAGATGGCCATCGTCATGACCTTCGCTGCCGGCTGCCCGGTGGTCAAGGTCGGGCGCATGGCCGGCCAGTTCGCCAAGCCGCGCTCGGCCAACGACGAAACCATCGGCAACGTCACCCTGCCGGCCTATCGGGGCGATATCGTCAACGGCATCGGCTTCGACGCCGCCAGCCGCATCCCCGACCCCGAGCGCCTGTTGCAGGCCTACCACCAGGCCACGGCCAGCCTCAACCTGCTGCGCGCCTTCGCCCAGGGTGGGTTTGCCGACCTGCACCAGGTGCACAAGTGGAACCTGGACTTCATCGCCAACTCGGCGCTGGCCGACAAGTACCACCAACTGGCCAACCGCATCGACGAAACCCTGGCGTTCATGCGTGCCTGCGGCCTGGATACCGCGCCACAGCTGCGCGAAACCAGCTTCTTCACCGCCCACGAAGCGCTGCTGCTCAACTATGAAGAAGCCTTCGTACGCCAGGACAGCCTGACCGGCGATTACTACGACTGCTCGGCGCACATGCTGTGGATCGGCGACCGCACCCGCCAGCTGGACGGTGCCCATGTCGAGTTCCTGCGCGGCGTGCACAACCCGATCGGGGTGAAGGTGGGGCCAAGCATGAACCCCGAAGAGCTGATTCGCCTGATCGACGTGCTCAACCCGGACAACGACCCGGGCCGCCTGAACCTGATCGTGCGCATGGGCGCAGGCAAGGTTGGCGCGCACCTGCCGGGGCTGATCCGCACCGTCGAGCGCGAGGGGCGCAAGGTGCTGTGGAGCTCCGACCCGATGCACGGCAATACCATCAAGGCCAGCAGCGGCTACAAGACCCGTGACTTCGCGCAGATCCTCGACGAGGTCAAGCAGTTCTTCCAGGTGCATCAGGCCGAGGGCAGCCATGCCGGCGGCATCCATATCGAGATGACCGGGCAGAACGTCACCGAATGCATCGGCGGTGCCCGGCCGATCACCGAGGACGCCCTGTCCGATCGCTACCACACCCATTGCGACCCGCGCATGAACGCCGATCAGTCGCTGGAGCTGGCGTTCCTGATCGCCGAAACCCTCAAGCAGGTGCGCCGCTGAGCAAGGCCTGACGCAGCCGGCTGCCCTCGCCACGGGGGCAGTTGAGCTGCACCTGCGCAAGCCCCAGCCAGCCGGCCAGGCGCCGCAACTCGATGGCCAGCGCCTGGTAGCCCTCCTCGTCCAGCCCTCGATCCTCTTCATGCACCGCATGTACCGCCAGCCGACCATGGCCACGTTCGGCGCGCAGGTCCAGGCGCGCGGCAATGCGCTCGCGGTGCAGGAAAGGCAGCACGTAATAGCCGTACACCCGCTTGTGCGCAGGGGTGTAGATCTCCAGCCGGTAGCGGAAGTCGAACAACCGCTCGGTGCGGCTGCGCTCCCAGACCAGCGAATCGAACGGCGACAGCAAGGCGCTGGTGTGGATACGCCGGGGGATTCGCGGCGTGCCCGCCAGGTAGGCCGGCTGCTTCCAGCCCTGAACCGAGCACGCCTGCAAGCGCCCGTCCGCCAGCAATTCGGCCAGGGCGGCCTTGCTTTGCTGGGGTGACAGGCGAAAGTAATCGCGCAGGTCCTGCTCGGTGGCCACGCCGAGCGCGTTGGCGGCTTGCAGCAGCAGGCCCTGATGGGCTTCGGCCTCGCTGGGCACGGGCTGGTCGAGAATGGCCGCTGGCAGCACCCGTTCGGGCAGGTCATACAGGCGCTCGAAGCCGCGGCGCCCAGCCACCGTCACCTCGCCTGCGGCGAACAACCATTCCAGCGCGTGCTTCTCTTCGCTCCAGTCCCACCAGGGGCCGGCGCGCTCCTCGCGGGTCGACAGGCTGCCAGCGCCCAGTGCACCGCGCTCGCACACTGCCGCCAGTACGCGCTCGATCACCTCGGGACGCTCACGGCCAAAGGCCGCGAGCTGGCGGTAGATGCCCTTGCCCTCACGGGCTTGAGCCATGCGCCAGCGCATCAGCGGATAGAGCGCCAGTGGCAGCAACGAAGCCTCGTGCCCCCAGTACTCGAACAGCCGGCGCTGGCGACGCGTGCCCCAGGCGAGCTGGTCCAGCGACGCCTGTGGGTAGTCGCCCAGGCGCGAGAACAGCGGCAGGTAGTGGGAACGCACCAGGGCGTTGACCGAGTCGATCTGCACGACGCCCAGGCGCTGGAAGGTGCGGTTGAGGCTGGCCGGCGTGGCCGGGGTATCGGGAGACTTGCCAAAACCTTGAGCGCACAGCGCCAGGCGGCGGGCCTGCTGGATGGACAGTTCGAGGGGCAAAGCCTGTCACTCCGATTGATCTGCAACCCTTCTAGTGTCTGCACCATAGCATTCGCGGCCAAAGCCGCTCCCACAGGTTCAGCGAGTACCTGTGGCAGCGGCTTTAGCCGCGAAGAAGCCAGCGAGGTCTTCAGCCTCTCACTTACGCAGCGGGTCCTCCCAGAAGTGGCGGTCGGCTTCCTGCTGGATATCCGCGCGCGACAGCCCCAGGTCGTGCAGCGTCGCATCGCTCAGGCGCGCCAGTTCATCGCGCTGGCGGTGCAACTCGTACCAGCGCAGGAACAGCCCGCCGGCATCGTGAAGCCAATGGTTCAGGGTCGACACAGGTTGGTGAGCAGCATTGAAATGACCTTTCATCTTGACGCCCTCCTTGTGGATGGCTTCAGTCTCTGCCCAGGCCTAAGATCAATCCAACGAATGTTTCTGATGCCATGCATCTCGGAGATTGATGCAATGTCCCAGTATCAGAGTCTCGATGCCGACGTGCTGCGCACCTTCGTCGCCATCGCCGAGCAAGGCGGCTTCACCCGCGCCGGTGAAGTGGTCAACCGCACCCAGTCGGCGGTCAGCATGCAGATGAAACGCCTGGAGGAAGACATCCTGCAGCGCCAGCTGTTCGAGCGCGACGGCCGCCAGGTGCGCCTGACCGCCGAGGGCGAGGTGCTGCTGGGCTACGCCCGGCGCATCCTCAAGCTGCATGGCGAAGTGTTCAATACCCTGCGCATGCCGCACATGGTCGGGGTGGTGCGCATCGGCACACCCGACGACTACGCCATGCGCTACCTGCCCGGCATCCTCACCCGCTTCGCCCAGGCCTACCCGCTGATCCATGTCGAGGTGCACTGCGACTCGTCGAAACAGCTGATGCTGCGCCAGGACCTGGACCTGACCATCGTCACCCGCGAACCGGGCAACGAAGTTGGCCAGCTACTGCGCCAGGAACGGCTGGTGTGGGCGGCGGCCCGAGGGTACTGCCCACAGGAACAGCGGCCGATGCCGCTGGCGCTGTTCAACACCGACTGTTTCTGCCGCGCCTGGACCTGCAATGCCCTGGAGCAACAGGGCATCGAATACCGCATCGCCTACACCAGCCCCAGCCTGGCGGCGATTTTCGCCATCGTCAGCGCCGGGCTGGCGGTGACCGCGCAGTTGCACAGCCTGGTCGGCGGCGAGCTGCGCATCCTGAGTGAGGAAGATGGCCTGCCGCAGCTGCACATGGCCAATGTGATGCTGCTGCGCAACGCGCAGCAGCAGTCGCCGATCACCGACTGCATGGCCGAGTACATCGTCGAGGGGTTCAAGTGACCTAAGCCGCTCCTACAGCGGACGTGCAACAGGTGCAGCGGCCCCTGCAATCAAAGCTCGAAACCGAGCATCACCGCACACACCACCAGGAACACACAGAACAGCGCGCGCAACACCTTCTCCGGCAACGCATGGGCCAGTTTCACCCCCCAGCTGATGCTGAGCAGCCCACCCACCGCCAACGGGATACCGACGCTCCAGTCCACGCTCTGATGCACCCCGTAGGTGAGCAAGGTCACCGTGGTACTCGGTGCCGCCAGCGCCAGCGACAAGCCCTGGGCCACCACCTGGGTGGTGCCGAACACACTGGTCAGGATCGGCGTGGCCACCACCGCCCCACCCACACCGAACAACCCGCCCATGGTCCCGGCGAAGCTGCCCAGCACGCCCAGCCATGGCCAGGGATAGCGCAATTCATTGCTCGGCGGCCGCACCCGCAGGAACATCCGCGCCACGTTCCACACCGCCAGCGCCACCAGGAAACCGACAAAGCCCAGGCGCATCGACTGGGCATCGATGCCCACCGCCCAGATCGAGCCCAGCCAGGCAAAAAGGAAGCTGCACAGCGACAATGGCACGGCATGGCGCAGCTCGATGCGGTTGCGCTGGTGGTAGCGCCACAGCGCCAGCAGCACGTTCGGCACCACCATCACCAGCGCGGTGCCCTGGGCCAGTTGCTGGTCAAGGCCAAACAGCACGCCCAGTGCCGGAATGGCGATCAACCCGCCACCGATGCCGAACAGCCCGCCCATGGTGCCTAACGCGGCGCCCAACACGATATACATCAACCACTCGATCATCAGCGCCTCATCCGCACACCTGCAAAGAATCAACGCATGCTACCCAGTCGCGGCTGGCGGGGAAACGCACAGCAGCGCACAATGGCTGTGCGCAATACGCATAAGCAGACCCGCCATGAGCCCCGATATCCTCACCGAACAACTGAGCCTGTTCCTCGACGTGCTGGAAACCGGCAGTTTCTCTGCCGCCGCCCGCCGCCACCCCTTGACCCCATCAGCCGTGGCCCGGCGCATCGACAACCTGGAAAGCGCCGTCGGCAGCCGTCTGTTCGCCCGCAGCACCCACGCCGTGCGCCCCACGCCCGCCGGTAACGCTTTCGCCGAGCGGGCCCGGCGCATCATCGAAGAGTTGCGCCTTGCCCGTGCCGAGGCGGTGTCGCTGAGCAACGCCCCCGAGGGGCTGATTCGTATCGATGCCCCGGCGGCCTTCGGTCGCCGCCACCTGGCCCCGGCCATCGCCGACTTCCTGGTGGCCTACCCCGGGCTCGACGTGCAGTTACGCCTGATCGACAGCTTTGTCGACCTGCACGGCAGCCACCTGGGCGAAGTAGACCTGGTACTGCGCGCCGGCCCCCTGGCCGACACCCGCCTGGTGGCCACGCCCCTGGCCTACATGGTGCGGATCGCCTGCGCCAGCCCTGGGTACCTGGCCAGCCGTGGCGTGCCCGCCTGCCCCAGCGAGCTGCCCGGGCATGACGGCCTCGACTGGGACGGCCTGGCGCCGCCGTTCGCCTGGCGCTTCACGGTCGATGGCCAGGCGCGCCTGTACCGGCCCACGCGCATGCGCATGACCGCCAACAATGCCGAAACCCTGCTGTTCGGCGCACTGGGCGGCCTGGGCATCGCCCACCTGCCCACCTGGCTGATCAGCGACTACCTGCTGCGCGGCGAACTGCTGCCACTGTTCTGCGACAACGGCCTGCCTGAGCCTGAGAGCAGTGGCATCTATGCGCTGCGCCTGGAACATGAAACGAACTCTCGCAGCCGCTTGCTGCTCGAATTCCTCAAGAGCCGCTTCAGCCCGGTGCCCCCCTGGGACCTGGCGCTGCGCAGCGAGCTGCGCTGGCAATGAGCGCGCCAACCTTCAGCGTGCTAGATTTTCCCCTACACCGATTTCAAGGACCTGCATGAACGCCACCCCCCAAGCCCCCTGCGACGAGCTGCTGCTGGACAACCAGGTCTGCTTCGCCCTGCATTCGACGTCGCTGCTGATGACCAAGGTCTACAAACCCCTGCTGCAGGCGCTGGGCCTCACCTACCCGCAGTACCTGGCCATGCTGGTGCTGTGGGAACAGGACGGCATGACAGTGGGCGAGATCAGCCAGCACCTGCTCACCGACCCCGGCTCGCTCACCCCGCTGCTCAAGCGCCTGGAAAGCGAAGGCCTGCTCAAGCGCACCCGCAGCCGTGAAGACGAACGGGTGGTGCTGGTGCAGCTGACCGACAAGGGCCGTGCCCTGCAACAGCAAGCCCGCGACGTGCCGCACTGCATCCTCAAGGCCAGCGGCCGCACGGTCGAGCAACTGGCCAAGCTGCAGGCAGAACTGATCGAACTGCGCGCGAACCTGCAAGAAAACCTCTGACGACTATGCTGGGTGGTGGCCGTTCGGACGAGTGGCCGAACATTTAGCTTGCGCACAAACTAATTGCGCGCTAAGTTCTGTCCCGTACCCACCCAGCGCCCCTTCCATCAACGGGCGCACAGCATATGAACGAGGCTCAAGATGCAAAAGGTCACTCCGCTGTACATCGCAGAAGCCACTTCCACCGGCGGTCGCGACGGTAAATCCCGCTCCAGCGACGGCAAGCTGGAAGTCAAGCTGAGCACCCCTAAAGAGCTGGGCGGCGCTGGCGGTGACGGCACCAACCCCGAGCAGATGTTCGCCGCCGGCTACTCGGCCTGCTTCATCGGCGCCCTGAAATTCGTCGCCGGCCAGGAGAAAAAGGCCCTGCCGGCCGATGCCTCGATTACCGCCAAGGTGGGTATCGGGCAGATCCCCGGTGGCTTCGGCCTGGACATCGACCTGCACATCAACCTGCCGGGCCTGGCCCAGGCCGATGCCGAAGGTTTGGTGGAGAAGGCGCACAAGGTCTGCCCTTACTCCAACGCCACCCGCGGCAATGTGGATGTGCGGTTGCATGTGACGGTCTAAACATTGCGCGGGGCCGCTACGCGCCCCATTCGCCGGCAAGCCGGCTCCCACCTACAGCGTAAGCCCAAGCCTTGCGCTAACCCTGTGGGAGCCGGCTTGCAGGCGATGAAAGCGACGCCGTTTCACAGGCACAAAAAAAACCCGGCCAAGGCCGGGTTTTTCGTGCTCATCGCAAGAAGCATTACTTCTTGGAACGGCCCTTGAAGCTGTTGTCGCGAGTGTCGATGTCGATCCACTCGTCGATCTGGATGAAGTCGGCAACCGAGATCTCGGTACCGTTCTTCAGCTTGGCCGGCTTCATGACCTTGCCCGAGGTGTCGCCGCGAGCAGCGTTCTCGGTGTAGACAACCTGACGGCTGATGGTGGTCGGCAGTTCTACCGATACCAGGCGGCCTTCGAAGAACACGGCTTCGCAGATGTCTTCCATGCCTTCTTCGATGTACGGCAGAACGGCGTCGATGTCTTCGGCGTTCAGTTCGTACATGGTGTAGTCGGTGGTGTCCATGAAGGTGTACGAGTCACCGCTGATGAACGACAGGGTCGCTTCTTTGCGATCCAGGATCACGTCGTCCAGCTTGTCGTCCGCACCGTATACGGTTTCGGTCTTGTAGCCGGTCAGCAGGTTCTTCAGCTTGGTCTTCATGATCGCGCTGTTACGGCCCGACTTGGTGAACTCAGCTTTTTGAACCAGCCACGGGTCGTTATCGATCCGCAGTACGGTACCGGGTTTCAGCTCTTTACCAGTTTTCATTACGAAGTATCCGAATCTGGATGGATTTATAAAAATCGAGGCCGCGTATCATAGCGAATTTCGGTAAAACTGTACCAGCCTCGTGGCAAGGTCCGGCTGAGCGGCCTGTTCGGCGCACCACTGGCGGGCGTGGGCGCGCAATTCATCCCAGTGCGGCTGCAGCGCTTGCCAGGCATGCCCCATCGGCTGGTCCATGTTCCAGGCACGCCACATGGCGGTCAGCGCCTGGCCGGCGGCGTCCGACAGCCCGCGACGGTAAATGGCCAGGAAGGCTTCGAGTTTTTCCCAGTGGGCGTTCTCGTCCTGGACGTAGATGTGCCACAGCATCGGCGCGCCGGCCCATTGCGCGCGCACGAACGAATCCTCGCCGCGCACGGCGTTGAAGTCGCAGCTCCACAGCAGCCTGTCGTAATCGTCCTGGCTGACGAACGGCAGCACCTGCACGGTCAAGGCGCCGCGCCGGTGCAACGCCCCCACGGGCAGCTCCGGCTCGCCCAGCCAGCGGCCCAGGTCACCCAGGATGCGCCCTTGCGGCACCAGCAGGTGGACAGGCTGCCCATCGGCCGCCAGCACATCCAGCCAGTTGCCCAGTTGTGGGTTCTCGTAGGCGAACAGTGAGATCAGCCGCGCGCCTTGTTGGGGGGCAATGCCCAACCCGGCCAGGAAGCTCGTGCGCTCGAACGCCTCACGGCGTGGCAGCAACGAGGCTTCGCGCAACAGTCCACCGGTTTTTTCGGTGAAGCCCGGGAAGAAGAAAATCTTGCGCAGCCCGTTGGCCTGCGGAGAAGGCAGCCCATGGCAGCCCTCGACCCAGTCTTCGGCACTCAGGTAGTCCAGGTTCAGCCACAGGGGCGGCTTGGGCCGGCGGGCCATGGCCTCGACAAACGCCATCGGCAACTGGCAGGCAAAGGCCCCGATCACCACTTGAGCAGGCTCCGCGCCCTGCCATTCGGCGGCCCAGCGGCGCACCTCGACGCCCTCCTGCCATTGCTGCCCGGCATTGCAGTCCAGCGCCGGGCACAGGCGTGCGAAGGACTGCGGGTCATCCACCCACAGGCGCACGGCCAGCCCATGCTCGGCCACCAACTGGCGGGCCAGGCGCCAGGTCACGCCGATGTCACCATAGTTGTCGACGACCGTGCAGAAGATGTCCCAGGTGGTTTTCATCGCCACGTCCCGTTACCTGCAAAAAAGACCGCGAATTCTGCGCACAAATGCGCGCCGACAAAAGCGCCGCGCTAAAAAAACCTGCCACGCCATGCGACAATGCCGCCATCGATCCGCCCTGCCAGGAGGCCGCCATGCCCCGCCCCCGCGAACTGAAGATCACCCTCAAGCCCGTGCAGCTGATCCTGTGCGTCGCCTTCGGCCTGTGGCTGGGCGCCGTCGCTATCGCCCTGAGCCTGTGGCTGGCCCTGCGCCTGTGGCCGGAACAGGTGCAGCCGGTGGCCCAGGCGGTGGCACCCGCCATTGCCCAGCCCGCCCCCGCCGCTGCGCCCGTGCAACCGGGGGATGCCCAGGCGCAGATGTTCGAACGCTACAAGGACATCCTGCACCAGCAGGAACTGCAACAGGCGGCTGAAACGGCCGAGCGAAGCCCCCGTAATCTGAATAACCCCAAGTGCCAGTTCTGGCTGCAGCAGAACCGTACCGCGCCGACCGACAAGAGCCAGGCCAACGTGCTGGAGTTCTGCTACTGAGATGAACAAGACCAGCCTGCTGCAGCGCATCATCGCCACCCTCGAACACGACATGGAAGTGCTGCGCCAGGCAGCCCAGACTGCCTACGAAACGGCCACCGCCGAAGAGAACATCGCCGAGAACAAATACGACACCCTGGGGCTGGAGGCGTCCTATCTCGCCACCGGCCAGGCCCGGCGCACCGCCGAGATCCGCCAGGCGCTGCTGACCTATCAACAACTGGTGCTGCGTGACTACGACCCGGCGCGGGGCATCCAGATCGGCTGCCTGGTGACACTGGAAGACGAAGACGGCCGCCAGCGCCTGCTGTTCCTCGGGCCTGAAGGGGCCGGGCTGAAGATTGGCGAGGGCGATGCCCTGGTGACGGTGATCACCCCGCGTGCGCCGCTGGGGCAGCAACTGGTGGGCAAGAAGCTGGATGACGAGGTGAGCCTGGTGGTGAATGGGGTGGCGCAGGTGCAGTTCATCGTCGCTGTTGCCTGAACTGCCTGCTCAGCGGTGTGTAGGAGCGGCCTTGTGCCGCGAAAGGGCTGCACAGCAGCCCCGGCAATTTATGTGGTAACGCTAAAAACCGGGGCCGCTGTGCGGCCCTTTCGCGGCACAAGGCCGCTCCTACAGAAAAACCGCGCAAGGCAGTTGCTCCCACAGAGTCCCGCGCTAATCATTGCAACGCATTGAACCGCCCCGCCAACCCCTGTTCGGCAAACTGCTCGACCACAAAATCGATGAACGCCCGGGTCTTGCCCGGCAACAGCTTGTGTTCGGCGTAATACAGGCTGATGTTGCCATCGTCCACGTACCAGTCCGGCAGCACCCGCTGCAGCCTGCCCTCGGTCAGGTACGGCAGCGCAAACGGCAAGCTCACCAGGGCAATGCCCAGCGCCTGCCCGGCCACGGCGCAGGCGGCATCGGAGTCGCTCATGGTCATGCTCTGCGGCAATTGCAGCGGGCACTGTTCCTGCCAACGGCTGGTCAGCGGCCAGGCCCGCACGCGGCCGGTCTGCGGCGAACGGATCAGGATGCCTTCATGCTGCGCTAACGCGCTGGGATGCTCGATCGGCGGGTGCCGCTGCAGGTACGCCGGCGCCGCCACCAGCACCCGGTGCGCCGGGGTCAGTTTGCGCGCCACCACCCCCAGCGGCAGCTCGAAACCACCGCCGATGGCGGCATCGAAGCCCTGCCCGATCAGGTCGACCTGGCGGTTGTCGAAATGCCAGTCCGGGGTAATCGCGGGATAACGCCTTAGAAACTCCCCCAACAGCGGCAGTACATACAGCCGCCCGAACACTGTGCCCATGCTCACCCTTAGCACGCCCGCCGGCTGGCCCTCGGCGCTGGCCAGGTTGGCCATGGCGTACTGGATAGTGCGCAAGCTGTCGCTGACCTCCCCCAGAAAACGTTGCCCCGCCTCGGTCAGGGTCAGCTTGCGGGTACTACGCTGGAACAACCGCACGCCCAGGCGCGCCTCAAGCTGGGCGACGTTCTTGCCGACCGCCGCCGGGGTCAGCGACAGGCGCCGGGCGGCTTCGGCGAAGCTGCCCACTTCAGCGCTGCGGACAAAGCATTCAAGGTGACTGAACGATTCCATGGCTTGGATTCTCAACCAACGGTTTACTCAGATGATCGTGATTACCATCTTATCAGTGGGTAATCATCGGTCGATACTGCGCCCATCCAAGGCAACCTGCCTTGCTTGAATACTGGAGATCAGCATGTCCCAAGCACTTCCCCTGAGCGGCAAAGTGGCCCTGGTCCAGGGCGGTTCCCGTGGCATCGGCGCGGCCATCGTGCGCCGCCTGGCCCGCGACGGCGCCAAGGTAGCATTCACCTATGTCAGCTCGGCCGCCACCGCCGAAGCCCTGGCCGGCGAGATCAACAACGCCGGCGGCCAGGCCCTGGCACTGCGCGCCGACAGCGCCGAGGCCGCTGCCGTGCAGCAGGCCGTGGCCGACACGGCCAAAGCCTTCGGCGGGCTCGATATCCTGGTCAACAATGCCGGCGTGCTGGCGGTGGCGCCGGTGGCCGAGTTCGACCTGGCCGATTTCGACCGCATCCTGGCAGTCAATGTGCGCAGCGTGTTCGTCGCCACCCAGGCCGCAGCGAAACACATGGGCCAGGGCGGGCGGGTCATCAACATCGGCAGCACCAACGCCGAACGCATGCCGTTTGCCGGCGGCGCGCCCTATGCCATGAGCAAGTCGGCGTTGGTCGGCCTGACCAAAGGCCTGGCCCGTGACCTGGGGCCGCAGGGCATCACCGTGAACAACGTACAGCCCGGGCCGGTGGACACCGACATGAACCCGGCCAGCGGCGACTTCGCCGACAGCCTGATCCCGCTGATGGCCATCGGGCGGTATGGGCATGTGGAGGAAATCGCCAGCTTCGTGGCCTACCTGGCCGGGCCGGAGGCGGGGTATATCACCGGCGCCAGCTTGACGGCCGATGGTGGGTTTGCGGCCTGAGGCAAACTTAGCCTGTGCTGGCCTCATCGCTGGCAAGCCAGCTCCCACAAGGGTCAGGCAATAGCACATCACCCTGTGGGAGCCGGCTTGCCGGCGATGAGGCCAGCACAGGCAGCAACACCCTCAGCCATCTGAACCCAAGCTCTGCTCCATCACCTCCAGAAACGCCCGCGCCGCGGGCGTCGGGCTGGGCGACCATACCGCATACAAATGCCGCACCGGCGCATCGCGCAACGGCACCACCGCCACCCCGCCAAACCCCCGGGCAATCCGCTCCGGCACCAGCCCCACGGCCATGCCGCGCTGGACGAACTTTTCCACCAGGCGAATATGGCCGATCTCGAACTGCACCCGATGCACCAACCCCGCCGCCTGGAACGCTTCGTCGGTCTGCCGGCGCGCGCCAGTGCCTTCGGGGAAGTCCACCAGCACCTCGGCGGCCAAATCCGCCAGGGCCAACCGTGCCGTGCCCGCCAGGGCATGCGTAGGGGGCAGCACCGCCACCAGCTCTTCGCGCGCCAGCAGGCGATGCTGCACACCCTGCAGCACTTCGCCCTGCCACAACCCCACAAACCCTACGTCCAGGCGCCGCTCGCACACATCGGCCATCAGCAGCTCGCTCTTGGCGGTCAGCCAGCGCACGTCCACGTCCGGGTGGCGGCGATGGAACACGGCCAACAGGTCGACCAGGTCGAGCGCGGTGAGCGAACTGATTTCACCGATCGACAGCCGCCCGCGCACCTGGCCACAGGCAGCGGCCACGTCATCGGCAATGCGCCTGGCGGCCTCCACCGCCGGCCGCGCGCTGAGCACGAAGGCTTCACCGGCGTGGGTCAGGCGCACCCGCCGCGAGCTGCGCTCGAACAGGCTCACGCCCAGTTGTGCCTCCAGCCGCGCCACCTGGTGGCTGAGCGCCGACTGCACCACATGGCAGCGCTCGGCGGCACGGGTGAAACTGCCGGTGTCGGCCACCGCCAGGGCGTATTCAAGCTGCTTGAGATTCATCGATTTATCTTATTTCGAGATGGATAAGCTGAAAACTATACATTGGCGTCATGCCAGACACTTCCTGATACTGGTCGCCATTCCACCTTGCCTGCCACGAGACAACCATGAACACCCCCACTCTCAGCCGCGCCCTGATCCTGCTGATGGCCACCGCCACCGGGCTGGCCGTGGCCAGCAACTACTACGCCCAACCGCTGCTGCACAGCATCGCCGAGCAGTTCGGCCTGAGCACCGCCGGCGCCGGCACCATCGTCATCGCCGCCCAGCTCAGCTATGGCGCCGGCCTGTTGTTGCTGGCGCCCCTGGGTGACCTGTTCGAACAGCGCCGGCTGATCGTGACCATGGTGCTGATCGCCACCGCCGGCCTGGTCATCAGCGCCTGTGCACCGAGCCTGCCCTGGCTGATCCTTGGCACCGCGCTCACCGGGCTGTTCTCGGTGGTGGCGCAGATCCTGGTGCCGATGGCTGCCGCCCTGAGCGCCCCTGACCAGCGCGGCCGCGCCGTGGGCACGCTGATGAGCGGCCTGCTGCTGGGCATTCTGCTGGCCCGTACCGCCGCCGGCTTCATGGCCGAGCTGGGCGGCTGGCGCAGCATCTACGTGCTGGCCGCGGTGCTGATGGCGATTACCGCCCTCGCCCTCTACCGCAGCCTGCCACAGCACCACAGCCACGCCGGGCTCAAGTACCCGGCACTGATCGGCTCGGTGTTCCGCCTGTTCATCGAAGAGCCGGTGCTGCGCCTGCGTTCACTGCTCGGCTTGCTGGCGTTCAGCCTGTTCGCGCTGTTCTGGACGCCGCTGGCATTCCTGCTGAGCAGCCCGCCGTACCACTATTCCGACGCCGTGATCGGCCTGTTCGGCCTGGCCGGCGCGGCCGGGGCGCTGGCGGCCAACTGGGCCGGGCGCCTGGCCGACCGCGGCAAGGGTTCGCTGGGCACCACCGTGGGCCTGGTGGCGCTGCTGCTGTCGTGGCTGCCGCTGGGCTTTGCGCAAAGCTCGCTGGCGGCGCTGCTGCTGGGCGTGCTGCTGCTGGACCTGGCGGTGCAACTAGTGCACGTGAGCAACCAGAATGCGGTGATCGTGCTACGCCCTGAAGCGCGTACACGGCTCAATGCCGGCTACATCACCTGCTATTTCATCGGCGGCGCGCTGGGGTCGTTGCTGGGGACGCAGTTGTTCCAGCTGTATGGCTGGAACGGGATCGTCGCCGCCGGGGTGGTGATCGGCGCCGTGGCGCTGGCGGTGTGGGGGTTGGCCGAGCGCAAACGGGTCAAGGCGGCGCCTGCGCCTGCATGAGGGACTTGCACGCTCCTACAACGGACGAGCAAGCCCATTAAGTGGGAGACGGCGATGAAGCCCACGCAGCTGTTCAGGCCCCACCCACACCAAACGCCTCATCCACCCGCGCCAGCTGCGTCTCGCTCAACACCCCCGCCTGGTAATGCAATTTGATCCATGCCAGCAGGTAGTCATACCGCGCCTGGGCCAGGTCGCGGCGGGTGGTGGCCAGCTGCTGCTCGGCATTGAGCACATCCAGGTTGACCCGCTCGCCGCCCTGCACGCTCTTGCGCGTCGACACCACCAACGCCTCGGCCGCCACCAGCGCCCGCTGGTAGGCACGCAGGCGGCTGGCCCCGGACTGGCAGGCGTTGTACTGCCTGCGCAGCTCGATCAGGGTGCTGCGGGTAGTGCCGTCCATGGCGTACTCGGCCTGTTCCAGGTGCCGGCTGGCCTGGCGGGTCGAGGCCGAGACGGCGCCACCGGCGAAGATCGGCACACTGACCTCGATGCCCACGGTATTGGTGTCGTAGCGCTGGTTATAGGTATTGCCGCTGTCCGACTCCTGGCGCCGCGAGGTGGCAAACGCGGTGACCCTGGGCAGGTGCCCGGCGCGGTTGCGCTCCACTTCGTGACGCGCCACCTCCACCGCCTGGCGCGAGGACGCCAGCTGTGGGTTGTTGGCCACGGCCCGTTCCTGCCAGGCGTCATAGCCACTCGGCTCGACCGGCGGCAGGACGAAGCCGGCCTGCAGCGGCGCCAGGTCCTCGACCCGCACCGCCGGCTCGCCGATCAACGCACCCAGCTCGCGCAGCGCGGCATCCTGCTCGTTGCGCGCCTGGATCTCCTCGGCATCGGCCAACTCGAAACGGGCCTGGGCTTCGAGGATGTCGGTGCGGGTGCCTTCGCCCGCATCGAACAGCCGTTGGTTCTGCTGGAACTGCTGGCGGTAGGCCTGCTTGCTGGCCACGCTGATGGCGATCTGGTCCTGGGCGAACAGCGCCTGGGTATAGCTGGTCATCACCCGCACCAACAGTTGCTGGCTCTGATCGCGGAAGCTCTCGTCGGCGAACAGCGCCTGGGCCACGCCCTTGCGGTAGCTCGCATAGGCTTCGTAGTCGAACAGCGGCTGCTGCAGGATGAAGCTCGACCCCATGCTGTTGTAGTTGCGGTCCTCGGTCTGGCGCCGCGAATCCCCCAGGTAGGACACCTCGGAATCGTTGCGGCCGCGGTTGTAACTGTACGTCAGGCTCGGCAGCAGCCCGGCACGGCCAATGTCGCGGTAGGCCTGGCCGGCCTCGTGCTCCTTGAAAGCGGCCAGGTAGGTCGGGTCGCGGCGCAGCGCCTGCTCGTAGACCTGGAACGGCCCCATGGCCGCTTGCGCGGCCGCCGGCAGCCAGGCACAGGCCGCCAGCAGCCCGATCAATTGCAGCTTGTTCACACGCAGTCCTTATTGTTCGGTCAAGGCGCTGCCTGCACGGTCGAGCAGGGGCTTGAACAGGTAGTTGAGCAACGAGCGTTCGCCGGTACGCACGAACAGTTCGGCCGGCATGCCGGGGCGGATCGACAACCCTTGCAGGCGTGCCAGCGCCGCGTCGCTGACGCTGCTGCGCAGTACGTAATACGGCTGGCCGGTACGTTCGTCGATCAGCTGGTCGGCCGACACCAATGCCACTTCGCCGGTCACCCGGGGCGTGCGGTTCTGGTTGAAGGCGGTGAACAGGATGTCCACCGGCAGCTGTGGCGCCACCTTGTCCACCAGGTTGACCGGCAGGCGCCCTTCCACCTCCAGGGCGGTGCCCTGGGGGACGATTTCCAGCAAGGTGTCGCCGGCACGCACCACCGCGCCCTCGGTGTGCACGCCCAGGTTCACCGCAATGCCATCGGCCGGGGCGAGGATCTCGCTGTGCTGCAGGTCGAAATGCGCGGAGTTGAGCTGCTGTTCGAGCGTCGCCGCTTTCACCTGGGCCTCGGCCAGCTGGCTGCGCACTTCTTTCTGGTACTCCTCGCGGCGCTGCTGCAGGTTGAGCCGCGCCTCGACGATCACCTGTTCGAGCCGCGCGCTTTCGCCAGCGTTCTGCGCCAGGTCGCGCTGCACCTGCGACAGTTGGCGCTGGTACTCCAGCACCCGGTTGCGCGGGATGTAACCCTCGCCGGCCAGCGGGCGCAGGCTGTCCAGTTGCTCGCGCAACGAATCGGCCTGGGCCTGCAGGTCGCCCCGGGCGCGGCGCATGCCGGCCAGCTGGGCCTGGGAGCCGTCGATGCTGGCGGCCAGGGCGCCCTGCTCGCGGGCCTGGGCCTGGCGCCGGCTGTCGAACAGCTGGCGCTGGCCTTCAAGGATCAGCCCCAGCCTGGGGTCGGCATCGGCGCTGAGCTCGGCGGGAAACTGCAACTGGCCGAGGTTGTCGCGCTCGCTCTGCCAGCGCGCCAGGCTGGCGCGGGTCATGCGGTACTGGGCCTGCAACGCGTCGACATCGGCCTGCACCTGGGTGCGGTCGAGACGAAACAGCGGCTCGCCCTGGCGCACCTGTTGGCCTTCGCTGACCAGGATCCGGCTGACCACGCCGGCCGCCATGGACTGCACCGCCTTGCGCTTGCCCGACACCACCACCGTGCCCTGCACCGGCACGCCCTGATCGAGCGGCGCCAGGCTGGCCCAGGCCATGAACCCGCCAAAGCCGACCAGGGTCAGCAGCCAACCCAGGCGCACATGGAAACGCGCATCGCGCTCATGCCGGCTCATGCGCCACCTCCGGCCTGCAACGGGCGTTGCGCCGGGCCCTGGCCAAGGGCATGCAGAATGTCACGGGCCGGGCCGAAGCCTTGCATGCGTCCTTCGTTGAGCACCAGCAGTTTGTCGGCCTGGGCCAGCGCCGCGCTGCGATGCGTCACCAGCACCACGGTGCGGCCCTGGGCCTTGAGCTGCATCAGGGCGCTGGCCAGGGCGGCTTCGCCGTGGCTGTCGAGGTTGGAGTTGGGTTCGTCGAGCACGATCAGGCACGGGTTGCCATACAGCGCGCGGGCCAGGGCAATGCGTTGCTTCTGCCCGCCGGACAGGTCGGCGCCCGCCTCGCCCAGGCGGGTGTCGTAGCCCTGGGGCAGGCGCAGGATCAGCTCGTGCACCCCCGCCAGGCGCGCGGCCTCGACCACCTTGGGGCCATCCAGCTCGCCGAAGCGGGCGATGTTCTCGGCAATGCTGCCGCGCAGCAGCTCGATGTTCTGCGGCAGGTAGCCGATGTGCGGGCCGAGGGCCTCGCGGTCCCACTGCGTGAGCTCGGCGCCATCCAGGCGCACGTGGCCGGCCAGCGTCGGCCATACGCCCACCAATACCTTGGCCAGGGTCGACTTGCCCGAGCCCGAGGCACCGAGCACACCCAGCAACTCACCCGGCGCCAGGCTCAAGCTCACCTGCTGCAGCGTGGCCAGGTTGCGCCCGGGCGGGCCGGCGCTGAGCTGCTCCACCGCCAGGGCACCGGCGGGTGCCGGCAACGGCATCGGCGCCGGCGGCTCGGGGTGCTCGCGCAACAGGCTGTCGAGGCGCTGGTAGGCCAGTTGGGCGCCGCTCCACTGCTTCCACACCGCGATCAGCTGGTCGATCGGGCTGAGCACCCGGCCCATGAGGATGGAGCCGGCGATCATCATGCCGGGGGTCATCTGCCCTTCGATCACCAGCAGCGCGCCCAGGCCCAGTACCAGCGACTGCAGGCACAGGCGCAGGCCCTTGCTGCTGGCGGTGATCACCGCCGAGGTGTCGCTGGCGCGGTTCTGCAGGTCGAGGAAGCGCCCGTGCAGGGTGAACCAGCGCTGGCGCAGGGCGCCGAGCATGCCCATGGCCTGGATGCTTTCGGCGCTTTGCAGCTGGCTGCCGGCCAGCAGGGTCGATTGCTGCTGTACGTTGCTGGCCTCGGCCAGGGTGGCATGGGTCAGGCGTTCGTTGAGCACGGCCAGGCCGACCAGCAGCAGCGCACCGACCGTGGCCATCACCCCGAGCCACACATTGAAGAGGTAGATCACCGCCAGGTAGAGGGGGAACCAGGGGGCATCGAAGAAGGCGAACAACGCAGGCCCGGTGACGAACTGGCGCAGTTGGGTGAGGTCGTTCAACGCTTGCCCGGCGGCACCATCACGCTGGCGCAAGTTACGCTCGAAGGCCGCGCGGTACACACGCAGGTTGAAACTTTTCTCCAACTGGTTACCCACGCGGATAACAATGAAACTGCGTACTGCTTCCAGCGCACCGATATAAACGAAAAAGCCGACGACCATTAACGTCAGCATCCATAACGTGGTGGTGTTCTGCGAACTCAGTACACGGTCGTACACTTGCAACATATAAATGGACGGCACCAACATCAATAGATTGATGAGTGCGGTAAAACAGCCGACGCTGATCAAGGTCGACTTGTAATTGCCCAGCGCCGCCCACAAGGGCGCCCCGGGCTTATGGCTCGGTAGTTTCATGTTTCGCCCTGCTTGCCTGGAACGTTTGACGTTACAGGCGGGGGTTATTTGTCCAGGCGCTCGAGCACCAGTTGCTTGCCGTCAGGGGCGGTCCAGGCGTAGCGCTGGACGCTTTCGCGGCTGAAGTGCACCACGCTGCTGCCGTCAGCGCCCACCAGGGCCAGGGTGTCGGGGGTCACCAGCCAGCTGCCTGGGCGCACACCCAGCAGGCCCTCGGCGCAATCGAGGTCACCTGCAAGCTTGCCTTCGCTGGCTTGCAGGCTCAGGTCGCAGGCCTGGGCCTGCTGTTGTACGGGGTATAACTGCCAACGGCCGGCCAGTTGCGCGGCGTTGGGGAGTAACAGGCTGCTCGCCATGGCTACCTCGGTCATCGACATCAGCGTGATCGCGGCCTGCGCGACCCTTCGCAAGGTTGAATTCATCTGCCTGCCTCATCAAGGCAAGGGGCGACGCGCAAGCACCGCCCCCTTGTTGCATCAGACCACGATGTCAGTGACAGCGGCCTGGCCAACGGTGGTCACCAGGAAATCGCCGAGGCTGTTCCCGGTGAAGTCGATGGCCAGGCTGCCCAGGTTGGTCGCCTGGTCGTAGCTCAGCACCGCCTCGCCGGCATGGCCGGTGAAGGCGTTGACGAACTGCAGCGGCAGCTTGCCCACGGCAAAGGCGGCAATGCCCGACAGGTCGATCTTGTCCTGGCCGCTGGTGAAGTCCATGATCCGGTCCGGTGCCGCCTTGGCCGAATCACTGACCGCGCCGAACACGAAGGTGTCCGCGCCCGCACCGCCCCACAGGGTATCGGCACCGCCCCCGCCATAGATGATGTCGTTGCCGGCCCCGCCCTTGAGCAGGTTGGCCACGGCATTGCCGATCAGCAGGTCGTTGCCCGAACCGCCGAAGGCATTCTCCACGGTGACGCCCTTGGCGATGGACACGTTGCCGACCATGCCGCCCACGTCGGAGAACGACGCCTCGTTGAGGTTGATCTTCTGGTTCTGGGTGAACCCGGAGAAGTCCAGGGTGTCATTGCCGCCGCCGTCCCACACCGCGAACACCACCTTGGACACCGCCGAGGTCGCCGAGTAGAAGTCGCGATCGGCAGTGGAGTTGAAGCCATACACCGTGTCGCCCGAACGGGTTGCGTAGTTGGCGCCGTAGAGTTTCTGGATCGCCGCGATATCGTCCACCAGCGGCGCCGAGGCGTAGTACTGCCCGCCGCCCTTGACGAAGTTCTGCGCGGTGTTGCTCTCGCTCCAGTAGCTCATGACGCTGTAGCCGCGGGTATCCTGGGCGTAGGTGGCGTCGCGGTAGGTCGGGTTGCCATTGCCGGCGTTGTAGTCGCCGGGGTGGGACAACCCGAGCACGTGGCCGATCTCGTGGGTGAGGGTCTGGCGCCCGTAGTTGCCGGTGCCCGGAGTGGTGTTGACCTGGTAGCCGCTGTTGATCAGGTACCAGGATTCACCCTTGTGCGAGCCCGGCTGGTCGAATGGCAGGTAGGCGAAGGCCGCGCCGCCGTCGTTGGCGCTGTAGTTGCCGAAGGTCATGTGACCGTCGCCGCCCGATGCCGCCTCGGTAAAGGTTACCTTGGCCACATCCGCCCAGGACTGCATGGCGAGCTTGGCCTGGTCCTTCTGCAGGCTGCTGAACTGGCTGAAGCTGCCCAGTTCGCGGCTGTAGAAGTCCGACGGTGCGCGGGTGAGGAAGGTGTAGGTGAGGCTGATGGTGCCGTCCTTATTCAGGTCTTTCCAGGCCGCACCATCGCGCAGGATGAAATCGGCCGCCTGGTCGACGGTATAGGACGGTTTGCCGTTGATGTTGGCGCCGCCGCGATCGTACTGATGGGCGAAGCTGTCGATCAAACCGGCCCCGGTACTCGGCCCGTGCGGTTGTAACGCAGAAGTGGCCGAAACACTGGCATTAACTTTGACTTTCGACATGCAGGTTACTTCCTTGTTTACAAACAAGCGTTGATGTCAGACAGGAGTCTCCCACTTGGCGAGTTCATCCTGTCACTCGCCCTTATGAGGCGCAAAAAAACTGACACATATTGAAACTTTCTGTCCAGCGTTTTCTGACAGTCTTTTTTCGTTTGTGAACACCGACACTGTCATGCCGTTATTTGCGCAAACTGTTATTACCCCGGCAAACCTCGATAAAACCATGAGTCCCGTTAATGACTCCGTGGTTTTTATTCATCCGCTCGAAGTTTACTTATGAAAATGCGACCACTTGATGTTCATTCGAAGCAGCATTTCGTTTAGGCGCTTTACTGCGCGACAACCGGCCGCATGACCCTCCGTCGCCTGGCCGTTGACTTGCCCGCGCCCTCGGCGCTCATTAGGCGTTGGTCAAAAGCCCTTTCCTGACAGGACGACACGATGACAAGACTCACGGTGCAATCCGGCGATTTCTTGCAAGGTGAAGGCGAGTATCGCAACGGAGCGCTCACACTCAAGACCCCGCGCAGCCCCTCGCCTGGCGAGCGCATTTCCCTCACACGCATCCAGGAGCTGAAACTGGCCAACCTGGAGTCGACGCGCAGCCTGGGCGGTACCCTGGGCTGGGGCGTGGCCGGCGCGTTGGTGGCCGGGCCGGTCGGCCTGCTCGCCGGCCTGTTGCTGGGTGGCAAGGAGGAGGAAGTGACCTTCATCGCCACCTTCAAGGATGGCCGCAAGCTGCTGGCCATCACCGATGGCAAGACCTGGTCGAAGATCGACGACACCTGGCGCCGGCATCAACGGCCAGTCGCCGCCTGAATTTACCCGGCCCCCACACGTTTTCTCCCTGAGTGCCTGCGTTTGCAGGCACTCGCTCGTGTGCGCCTGTTAACATGGCGCCCTTTTGCATCCGCCTGACCTGCGCAACGCTGGCCGGCCACCCCTGCCCGACACCTGCCCTGCCGACCGCCGCCGACCGATAACGGCTGCGTCGGTATTTTCAAGGAGCCCCGCATGACCCCGCTTCGCCCTCGCCTGCCCCTTGGCCTGATCGGCCTCGGCCTTGCCCTGCACAGCACCCATGCCCTGGCGGCAGACACTGTGGCCCTGGCACCGGTAAAGGTCACCGAGGTGTACGGCAGTGATGGCTACCAGGCCCGCGAGGCGCAGGTTGGCGGGCTGCACAATGCGCCGCTGCTCGATACCCCGGCCGCCGTCAGCGTGTTCACCCGCCAACTGCTCGACGACCGCCAGGTGCGCAAACTGAGCGAAGTGCTGCAGAGCGACGCCTCGGTGGGTGAAAGCTATGCGCCGGTCGGCTACTACGAAAACTTCAACGTGCGCGGTTTCGAGCTCAATGCCGCCAGCAGCTACCGGGTCAACGGCCAGACCATCGCCGGCGAGCAGAACGTGGCGCTGGAAAACAAACAGCAGGTGGAGCTGCTCAAGGGGTTGTCCGGGCTGCAAAGCGGGGTGTCGGAGCCTGGCGGGCTGGTCAACTACGTGACCAAGCGCACGGAAGACGTGCGCACGCTCAGTGCTTCCAGCAACGAACAGGGTGAACGCTACCTAGCCACCGACCTGGGCGGCTGGTTCGGCGCCGAGCGCCAGTTCGGCCTGCGCGTCAACCTGGCCCATGAGGACATCCGCAGCTACGTCGACCATGCCGACGGCAAGCGCGACTTCGCCTCGCTGGCCGCCGACTGGCAGATCAACCCCGACGCCGTGCTGGAGCTGGATGCCGAATACCAGCACCGCGAGCAGTACTCGGTGCCCGGCTACCAACTGCTGGGCGGCAGCCAGCTGCCACACAACGTCGACCCCAAGGACCACCTGGCCTGGCAGCAGTGGGCCAAGCCTGTGCAGAACGACTCGCTGAACCTGGGCGGGCGCTTCAAGTACCGCTTCAACGATGACTGGAACGGCACCTTGAGTGCGTCGCGCAGCAAGGTGGTGATCGATGACTACAGCGCGTTTGCCTGGGGTAGCGCTCGCGGATGGGCATCGCATTTCAGCCCAGAAGGCGATTACGACATCTATGACTTCCGCAGTCCGGATGACACGCGTCGAATCGATGAGGCCCAGGCCATGCTCGATGGTCGCTTCGACGCGCTCGGCGTCGGGCATGAACTGACAGTCGGTACCAGTGCACAGCGACGAACACTTGATCAACGTTCCTACTACAACGAGCTGCTGGCAGAACCCGGCAACATCTACACCGGCGCACCGGCGCTGGCACCGTCCGACAAGCCCATCGGCGACAGCGAACGCCGCCTGGACAGCCGCCAGTACGGCCTGTTCATCAGCGACCGCATCACCTTCAACGAACACTGGCAGACCGTCATCGGCGCCCGCGAAGTGCGCCTGGACGAGAAGACCTGGGATGAAAACGGTGTCGCCGGCCGGCATACCCGGCAATACCAGTTGCTACCCAACGCCGCGCTGATCTACAAGCCGCAGGCGGATACCACGCTGTACGCCAGCTATTCAAAAGGTCTGTCCGCCGGCGGCACGGCCCCGTGGTTCACCAACAACAAAACAGAAATCCTCTCCCCTACCCTGTCACGCCAGCTGGAGCTGGGCATCAAACGCGACTGGCAGGGCATGAGCTTCAGCGCCGCGCTGTTCCAGATCCGCCAGGCCTACCAGTACGCGCAGCCGCAGGGCGACGGCAGCTTCACCTACGTGCAGCAGGGCCAGCAGAAGAACACCGGCCTGGAACTGGGCGCCAGCGGCTGGGCAACTTCGAAACTGCAACTGCAGGCCAGTGCCGCAGCAATCCGCGCCCGGGTGCAGGACAGCGGCACCGACGCCTACGAAGGCCACCAGGCGATCAACGTGCCCCGCCTGCGCGCCGCGCTGCACGCCGACTACGCCCTGCCCGTGCCGGGCCTGGCGCTGCTCGGCGGCGCGCGCTACAGCGCCAGCAAATATGCCAGCCAAGCCGGTAACGTCGAAGTCGGCGGCTACACCGTGTTCGACATCGGCAGCCGCTACAGCACCCGCATCGGCGGCTACGACACCGTGCTGCGCCTGACCGTGGACAACCTGTTCGACAAGCGCTACTGGCGCGACGTGGGCGACTACCTGGGTGACAACTACCTGTTCCAGGGCGCGCCGCGCACGGCAAGGCTGTCGGCTTCGGTGAGTTTCTAAGCGTACTGCTTTCTGTAGGAGCGGCCTTGCGCCGCGAACGGGCCGCAACGCGGCCCCAACCATCTGTGCCGCACCGCAAGTCAACGGGGCCGCTTCGCGACCCGTTCGCGGCACAAGGCCGCTCCTACAGTGGTCGTGCAAGCCGATCAGGTGGACGGTAGCCGATGCGACCTGCCCCGCGAACGGGCGGTAAAACAAAAAGCCCCCGAACCTTTCGATTCGGGGGCTTCTCGTAGAATGTGGCGGTGAAGAAGGGATTTGAACCCTTGATACGATTTCTCGTATACACACTTTCCAGGCGTGCTCCTTCGACCACTCGGACACTTCACCGTTTCTCTTCAAGCTATTCAGCCTGTCGAGGCGCGCTAATTTAGTAGAAGCGCTTTTCTTTGGCAAGCATTTTTTTCAGAATTTTCATGCGCTTAAGCCAATTAGCCGAATTCTCTGGGTTATCAAGGCAAAGCTGCCATTGTGGCCTGCGCTTTTACCCGCCGTTAATGCGCAGGCCCAATGGCGCGAGGGGTAGCGGCCCGGCGCTGACCAACCGGTCAGTCTTGGCGCTTTACCTGGCAGGCGACGCTGGGTAACGTCGTCGCCACGCCACCCTAAGGACTCTGCCATGAGCGAGCTGATTACCTACCACGCCGAAGACGGCATCGCCACCCTGACCCTGAACAATGGCAAGGTCAACGCGATCTCGCCGGACGTCATCAAGGCGTTCAACGCCGCGCTCGACCGCGCTGTTGAAGAACGTGCCATCGTGATCATTACCGGCCAGCCGGGCATTCTCTCCGGCGGCTACGACCTCAAGGTGATGACCGCCGGCCCCAAAGAAGCTGTCGGGCTGGTCACCGCCGGCTCCACCCTGGCCCGCCGCCTGCTCTCGCACCCCTTCCCGGTGATCGTCGCCTGCCCTGGCAACGCGGTGGCCAAGGGCGCCTTCCTGCTGCTGTCGGGCGACTACCGCATCGGTGTCGAAGGCCCCTACAAGATCTGCCTGAACGAAGTGCAGATCGGCATGACCATGCACCATGCCGGTATCGAACTGGCCCGTGACCGCCTGAGCCGTGCGGCCTTCCAGCGTTCGGTGAACAATGCCGAGGTGTTCGACCCGCAGTCTGCGGTGGCTGCTGGATTCCTCGACAAGGTGGTGCCGGCCGAGCAGTTGCAGGAAACCGCCATGGCGGTGGCCCGCGAGATGAAGAAGTTGAACATGCTGGCGCACAAGAACACCAAGCTGAAGGTGCGCAAGGGCCTGCTGGAAGTGCTGGACGAGGCCATCCTGGCTGATCAGAACCACCTGGGCTGATTGGCTCACTGTGGGAGCGGCCTTGCGTCGCTCTCACAGGCAGTACGCAAAGACCGACTCCCACAGCATTTGCCGCCATCAGTGCACGTCCGTACACTGCGCCGCGATCGTCTTGTGTGAGCCGTACCATGCTTTATCTGCTTCGCATGCTCCTGCTGGGGCTGCATTTCCTGCTCGTGGGTGTGCTCGGCCTGTTCATCGGCCTGCTGCGCCCGTTCAACCCCGACAACAGCCGCCTGTTCGCCCGCCTCTACAGCGTGCCCGCCGCCTGGTTCCTACGCATCAAGGTCAAGGCCGAGGTCGGCCCGTTGTGGGACCAGCCCCCAGGCTGCGTAATCATTGCCAACCATCAGTCCAACTACGACCTGTTCATCATTGGCCAGGTGGTACCGCGGCGCACCGTAGCCATCGGCAAGAAAAGCCTGGGCTGGGTCCCGCTGTTCGGCCAGCTGTTCTGGCTGGGCGGCAACGTGCTGATCGACCGTAAAAACAGCTTCCAGGCACGCCAGGCCCTGCAGGCGACCACCCGCACCCTGCAGCACGACACCTCGATCTGGGTCTTCCCCGAGGGTACGCGCAACCCCGGCGAGCAGCTGCTGCCCTTCAAGAAGGGGGCATTTCACATGGCGCTCGAAGCCGGCGTGCCGATCGTGCCGGTGTGCGTCAGCCGCTACTCGCAGCGCATGGCCCTGAACAGCTGGCGCCGGCGCACGGTGATCATCCGCTCGCTGGCACCGATCGCCACCGCAGGCCTGACCCAGCAGGACCTGCCCGCGCTGATCGAGCAGTGCCAGGCGCAGATGCAGCACTGCATCGACCATATGGAAAACGAGCTGCCAGGCAACTGAGCCTCGCGCTCGGGCCCTATCGCTGGCAAGCCGGGCCCGCGCAAATCTTCATGCCCGCGGGTTGCCCCCAGCGCCCGCACAGCCCAAGCTGTCCGATGTGTTCAACCGAATAAGCGGACAACCATGGGTCGAGTCGTCGCGTCTGCGGTGTACAGCGCCGGCAGGAAAGTCACCAACATCAGCCTCGATGAAGGCGCAGAGTGGGCACGCAAGCCTGGGCATTTCGTCTGGATCGGCCTTGAAGAGCCCAATGCCGAGGAGCTGGCCAACCTGCAGCGGCAGTTCGGCCTGCATGAGCTGGCGATCGAGGATGCCCTGGAAAAACACAGCCGGCCGAAACTCGAAACCTTCGGCGACGCGCTGTTCATCGTCACCTACTCCCCGGTGCGTCACGAGGGCCGGCTGGAATTCATCGAAACCCACATCTTTGCCGGCAACGGCTACATCATCACCTGCCGCAACGGCCATTCGAAATCCTATGCCCTGGTGCGCCAGCGTTGCGAAGCGCGCCCGCTGCTGCTCGAACACGGTGAGGACTTTGTGCTGTATGCCTTGCTCGACTTCGTCACCGAGAACTACCAGCCCGTCAGCGAAGCCATCCACGGCGAGATCGAGGAGCTGGAACAGAGCGTGCTCAGCAACTCGCTCAAGGAAGAGGACATCCAGCGCCTGCACAGCCTGCGCCGCGACATCCTGCGCCTGCGCCGCTACGTGGCACCGATGGTCGAGGTGAGCGAGGAACTGCAGCGCTTGAGCTTCCCGTTCATCGACAAGAACATGCGCCCGTACTTCCGTGACGTGCAGATCCACGTTACGCGGCAGATGGAAGACCTGGCCGGTATCCGCGACATCGCCAGCCAGACCATCGAGATCGGCATGCTGCTGGAGTCATCACGCCAAAGCATCACCCAACGCAAGTTCGCGGCCTGGGCGGCGATCCTGGCGTTCCCCACGGCGATTGCCGGGATCTACGGGATGAACTTCCAGAACATGCCGGAGCTGGGCTGGCATTACGGCTATTTTGCCGTGCTGAGTGTGATCGGGCTGGGGTGTTCGGGGTTGTTCTACAGCTTCAAGCGTTCGGGCTGGCTGTAGAACGCATCGCGGGGCGCGCCATAGCGGCGCACCGCCGCTCCCACTTGACGGCCGCTCCTACAAAAAACTGCGCTAGACAGTTGCTCCCACGCATATCCGTGGGAGCGGGCGGTCACGCCACTCAGGCAGCGCTGGGCTTGGCCTTGGCCGGCTGCTGGATGAAGCGCAGCATCCACTCGCCCACCAGGTCACCCTGGTGCTCGGTGGCCAGGCTGGCCACGGCTTTCTGATAGACCTCATCACCCAGGTAGTCCTGGCGCGCATCGAGCAAGGCGCGCGAATAGTCGTGGACGAACTCCGGGTGGCCCTGGAAGCACAGCACCTGGTCGCGAATGTGATAGGCGGCGTTCGGGCAAAAATCGCTGGAGGCAATCACCGTGGCATCCTTGGGCAGCTGGGTGACCTGGTCCTGGTGGCTGATCAGCAGGGTCAGCTCGGTCACTTCCGGGTCCATCCACGGGGCATGGGCCGCCAGGCTGTAGCGGTGAATACCCACGCCCCAGCCCTTGTCGGCGCGCTCGGCCTTGCCGCCGAGGGTCAACGCCAGCAGTTGATGGCCGAAGCACACGCCCAGCAGCTTCTCGCCACGCTCATACAGCTTGAGCAGGTAGGCCTTGAGGGCCTGGATCCACGGGTCGTTGCCAAACGAGTCGGCCTTGCTGCCGGTGACCAGGTAAGCATCGAAGGTTATGCCGTCCGGGGGGTAGTCGCCGTTCATGACGTTGTACACGTCAAACTCGGCGGCGATTGGCTGACGCGAAAACAGCTGCTCGAACATCCTTCCGTAGCCCTGGTACTGCGCGAGCAGTTCCGGTCGCAAGACATCGGTTTCAAGGATGCAGATGCGTAACGACATAGCGGTAGTCCTGAACGACATGTGGGTGGGATTTGCTGTAAAGACTGACGCGAAATATCAGCACAAGCAAGTAGGATGTCCGGACGAACGGTAGGCCCTGTAACCCTCGGTAACCCCCTGCGCGCACTCGTCTAGCCAGAGCGTGCCAGCGAGGTGGCCAGTGGCCTTAAAACGCTCAGGAATCAATGCAAACACCAATAGAACAAAGGGTTCTGAAACATGCCTGACGCGCGCCCTACTGTTGGTTGTATATCGACAAAACACGAGGCAAGCAGCGACGGCGTGATGCCACGCCACTGCGATCGACCCGACGCGTGACAGGGAAGCCAAGGGTTATTCAGGAATAACAACAAGAAGGCGGTCCGCCATGTTCAGACAATCGAAAGTACGCCAAGCCGGGCTCATACTGTTCGCCACCACGCTGCTGCTGATTCTGCCGAACCTCACCCGGCTGTTTGGCTGACAGTGGCTGTGGCCTTTGTGGGTAATGCACAGGTAATCTGCCGACCTTGATGGTTGGAGACCCCCATGCGCCTGTACCTCGCCCTGCTGTGCCTGTTGCTCACACCACCGCTGACGGCGGCGCAGTTGAACCTGGAGCTGGGCAATTCCCACCGGCAATGGCAGAGCGAGCAGTTGCTCAAGCACCCGCAAGCCCGCGACATCACTGTCGACCAGGACGTTGCCTACAAGCGCACCATGCATTACCGCGCAGTACCGCTGGCGGCGTTGCTAACGGGTGTGAGCCCGGTCGATCACCTGCAAGCCGTGGCCCTGGATGGTTTCGCCGCCGAAATGCCGGCAGGCCCGCTACTGCAAAGCGGCCCGGCCCAAGCCTGGCTGGCCATCGAAGACCCTGCCCAAGGCTGGCCGCCACTTGCCGCAGGCAAGCCGAGTGCGGGGCCGTTCTTCCTTGTCTGGACCCACCCGCAGGCCAGCGGTATCCGCCCCGAACAATGGCCGTTCCAGATCGCCACGATCCGCCAGTTGGCAGCGGTGCAGACACGCTTCCCTGCCCTGCTGCCCGCCCCTTCGTTACCGGAGAACGATCCGGTACGCCAGGGATTTGCACTGTTCCAGCAAAACTGCCTGGCCTGCCACCGGCTCAATGGCGCGGGCGATGCGCAATTCGGCCCGGACCTTAACCTGCCGCACAACCCCACCGAGTATTTCCAGCCAACGTTCCTGCGCCAGTACATTCGCGACCCGCAGAGCCTGCGCCAGTGGCCGCAGGCAAGGATGCCGGGGTTCTCCACGGAGGTGCTGAGCGAGCAGGAGCTTGATGCGTTGCTGGCGTATCTAAAGCATATGGCCGGACGCAAAAAATGAGGCCAATCTTGCGCCGACTGTAGGAGCGGCCTTTCGCGGCACAAGGCCGCTCCTACAGGAACAGCGTAAAAACCCTTCTGACATGGTCTCAGGCGATCGGCCGTTCCTGCTTGACGCCCCAGCCTTCGACCTCGCCGCCATAGGGTGAAACCACGCGTTCGAAAGAGGCCTCGAAAGCGCCAATCCCGCCGTAGGTGGCATACATCACCTTGCTAAGCTCCAGGTGCCAGGCGCCATCGTCACGCTCGCTCACCTGGGCGTTGAGCGACTCCCCACGAAAATGCCCCGCCGCCCGGCGCGCGCAGGCCTCGTCGGGGAACACGGCATAGAACTCGATGGGGTGGATGCGGGTGAAATCGAAACCGCCAGCTTTCATCTGGCTGAGGACACTGCTGCTGACATCGTCGTTCAGGCTGCTCATGAAACGTCCTCCTGCAATGCAATGGATAGACTTTCCGTGCACAACGCACTCGCCTGGCATGTGAAGGCTGCCAAACGTTTAGAGCTGATGCAAAACGAGAATGAAGACGACGCGGGCCCGCAGATTAGGCCCACGCCTTCATGCAGCGTAGTGCCTGAGCCGGCACCACGCCAGAAAACCGTTGTTCAGGGGGCTTCTTGAATAGCGGTGATGGTGACGCCGCTCTGCTCCTTGAGCCAACGTGCGGTCGGGGAAAAGCTGCGGTCCTGAAAATCGTTGAGGTCCAGTTCATCCATGAGCGGAAACAAACGAGAGCGAATCGCCCGCGCGGCATCTTCCTCACTGGGGCGCTGCTCGGCGTTGAGCAACAGCGTCTGCGGTTCGCCCTTCTGGTCGGCAAAGCGGACTTCCCACTCTTTCATCGATGAGCCCTCGCTACCACTACGGTGAGTGAAACTGCGTACTAGCTTGACCGTGGCAAGGGGGCAATTGTTCAGCCCCAAGCATGAAACTTGATAAAAAAAGCCCGCCGGGTCAGGGCGGGCTTTTTCAATGCAGCGGCTTACTTACTTCGGCGTGCCATGGACCACACCCGCGGTGTTGTCCAGCAGGCTCTTGGTTGCGGTCTGGATATACGCCTCCAGTTTTTTCTGCAACTGCGACTCGTCCGGGCTTTCGATCAGCTCGGCCTTGAACTCGCGGCCCAGCTGGTAGCGGTACATACGCGGGCTCATGTCCTTGGACTCGATGAGGATGCGGTCACCCTGCACCAGGCCGACGATCTGCTCGCTGCCCGATGGCTTGATGATGCCCACGCCCTGGTCGCCTTCCGGCAGGTTGAGCAGGTCGCGGCCCCAGCACTGGTGGCGTGCCTGGCCACCAAGGCGGCCCATGATGGTCGGCACGATGTCGACCTGGGTGCCTACGGTGTGGTTGACCGCGCCGAACTTGTCCTGGATGCCCGGGGCAATCAACAGCAGCGGTACGTTGAAGCGACCCAGGTCCAGCTCGGTAACCTGCTGGTGGTTGCCGAAGCCGTGGTCGCCGACGATGACGAACAGGGTCTCCTTGAAGTACGGCTCCTTGCGCGCCTTCTCGAAGAACTGGCCCAGCGCCCAATCGGAGTAGCGCATGGCGGTCAGGTGTTCGTCCAGGCGGCCTTGACCGGTGACCTTCTCGACCGGCAGGTCCTTGGGCAGCGCGTACGGGGTGTGGTTGGACAGCGTCTGCAGCAGGGCATAGATCGGCTTCTTGCCGTCATGCTTGGCCAGCTCTTCGTTGCCGCGGTCGAACATGTCCTGGTCGGAAACGCCCCAGGTCGGGTCGGAGAACACCGGATTGACGAAGTCGTTGCGGCCGATGAAGGTGGTCATGCCCTGGTTGCCGAAGAACCCGGACTGGTTGTCCCAGGCGAAGTCGCCGTTGTAGACGTAGACATCGTCATAGTCGCGGGCGCTGAGCAGCGCTGGCAGGCCGGACAGCTTGTGGCCGCCTTCCGGGGTCTGCATCAGGTATTCGAAGCCCGGCAGGTTGGGGAAGCAGGCCATGGTGGCGAACATGCCCTGGTGGGTATGGGTGCCGTTGGAGAAGAAGCGGTCGAACAGCAGCCCCTCTTTGGCCAACTTGTCGAAGTACGGGGTGATGTTGGTCTCGCTGCCCAGGGCGCCCACCGAGTGCCCGGCAAAGCTCTCCATCAGGATGACCACCACGTTCTTGATCGGCAGGGTGCGCTCCTGCGGCGGCACGAAGTCGCGGCGGATCGCCGCTTCGTCGGCATCGACCAGGGTGTCATGCGGTGTCAGCAGCTGGTCGCGCACGCTCTGGGTGGCCAGGTTCTGGTCCAGGGTGGCTTTCCAGATGTTGGCGCGGTCTTCACCGAAGCGGCTCTTGGCAGCATCGATCAGGGTCAAGGTGCCGTTCAGGCCAAGCTGGTTGACGAAGTTCGAGTCGGTGGTGAAGGCATCGCCCCAACGCATGGGCGGGCCTTGGCGCAGAGTGCCACGGGCGGCGATCACAGCGATCAGCAGGATGACCACGAACACCACCAGGCGGCCATACCACGGCGCCACAGTGCGGGAGCCTGTGCCTTGCAGGCTGGCGCCACCACCACGGGTCAGGCGGTCGATGCCCTTGAACAGCAGGCTCAGCAGCCAGGTACCGACCAGCCAGGCCAGGATGTAGCGCACCACCGGGAAACCGTACCAGAGCATGCTCATGACGGTCTTGGGGTCTTCCTTGATGTACTGGAACACCAGGCCGTTCAGGCGCTGGTGGAATTCGCGGTAGAAATCCATCTCCATCAGGCCGAGGAACATCACCACGCTCGACGCGATGGTCAGCCAAAGGCGGAACAGGCCGCGTCGGGCCATCAACCAGGGGCTGAGCACGGCCAGCAGCAGCGGAATGCTGATGTACACCACCACCCGCAGGTCGAAGCGCAGGCCGTTGAGGAAGCCTTCGGCAACGGTCGAGTACGGGGTGTCGCCGATCATGTCGCTGTTGTAGACCAGCAGCGCCAGGCGCACGAGGCTGAGCATCAGCATGATCACCAGGCCGCTGAGCAGCGTGTAGGCCAGGTGGGATTTCAGGGTCGGCGAGAATGAGCCTCGCGCGCCCCCTTGCTTCAAGGCGTCCGTGTTAGCCATGAATGGAGAGGTCCTAGGATTGCGGGTTTGCGAAAAGGGCGAAATCGCCGACAGCCAGGCCTTGCCATCGAACATGGCGCAGGACCTGCGCGGTATTGTGCGGCGCGGATTCTCGAAAATCGAGTGTGAAAATTTTGTCGATAGCGCCCGTCACAGGCTATGGCAGGATAGGCCTTGTTGTTGGCAAATTGTAACTACTGATGCCAGCTTTTCTGCGGAGCACAGCGTCAGATCCGCAGGTTGCCCCGCGGGCCGGCAATGGCCCAGATAATCAGCCCCAGTACCGGCAGCAGCACGATCAGCAGGATCCACAGCACCTTGATGCCGACTTCGGCGCTGCTTTTGAGTACGTTGAGCACCGCCCAGATGTCCAGGGCGAGGATGATCAGGCCGACCAGCCCGTTGAAAGTAGAGCCCATGCCGCCGCTCCCGTGGGATGAATGTGAGCCACAGCATAGCTGCCTATGGCCTCGATAGAGGGGAATCCTTGGTCCCGCGGGCCGGTCAGTGGATAGACTGCCAGCATTCATCGCTTCGAGGTCCGCATGTCCCCAGCCCATAGCCAAGACGCCACCCCCTTCTCGCCGCTCAGCGCCTGGCGGCAACAGGCTCGTAGCACCCCCTGGCTCAGCGCCGGCCTGGGCCTGAGCCTGCTGGCCATCGTCGCGCTGCTGCTGGCGAGCGTCTGGAATGCGCTCAATGGCGACCATGCCGACCACTTGCCCCTGGCCACCCTCGGCGGCCTGTCGGGCTTTGCGGCCACCGCGCTGGGCGCGGTGCTGGCGGTGGTGCTGCGCGACGTCAGCGCGCGTAGCCAGGACGTAATGCTCGGCTTTGCCGCCGGTATGATGCTCGCCGCCAGTTCCTTCTCACTGATTCTGCCCGGCCTCGACGCCGCCCGCGAAATCACCGGCAATGGCCCGGCCGCGGCCTTCACCGTGGTGCTGGGCATGGGCCTGGGCGTGCTGCTGATGCTCGGCCTCGACCGCTTCACCCCGCACGAGCACGAAAGCACCGGCCCTTGTGGCCCGCAGGCTGAACGGGTGAGCCGGGTGTGGCTGTTCGTGCTGGCCATTACCCTGCACAACCTGCCCGAAGGCATGGCCATCGGCGTGAGCTTCGCCAATGGCGACATGAGCATCGGCCTGCCACTGACCAGCGCCATCGCCATCCAGGACATCCCGGAGGGCCTGGCCGTGGCCCTGGCCCTGCGTGCCACGGGGTTGTCCAATTTCAAGGCGGCGCTGGTGGCGATCGGCTCCGGCCTGATGGAACCCTTGGGCGCGGTGATCGGCCTGGGCATCTCCACCGGCTTCGCCCTGGCCTACCCGATCAGCATGGGCCTGGCGGCGGGGGCGATGATTTTCGTGGTGTCCCACGAAGTCATCCCGGAGACCCACCGCAACGGCCACCAGACGGCGGCGACACTGGGGTTGATGGGCGGGTTTGCGGTGATGATGTTTCTCGATACCGCGCTGGGCTGAAGGAGCCCTGACTGCTGGTGCAGGAGCGGCCTTGTGCCGCGAAAGGGCTGCGCAGCAGCCCCAGGATCTCAAGTAGCTTCAAGATCGCCCGGGGCCGCTATGCGGCCCTTTCGCGGCACAAGGCCGCTCCTACACCAGCCTTTAGACGTGTACCGCCACCTTCAACGCTTCCAGCGCCGGCTCGGCCTTGATCCCCACCGCAGCGCCCAGCTCCAGCACCCGCGCCAGGTCGTTCTGCCCCACCATCACCATCTGCAGCTCGTCATCGAGCAACTGGCTGAAGTTCAGCAGCACATAACCGCCGGCTTCCTTGTTCAGCGCGCCCATCTGCACCTGGATGCGGTTGAGCGCGGTCAGCGGCTCGGTGCGCGCCAGCTGCTTGGGCTTGAGGGTGAACGGCACGCTCTTGTCGAACGAGTCGCTGATCTGCTGGAACAGGTCCTGGTAGCTGTCGGCCTGGAACAACACGGTGTCGGGCAGGCTGCCGACCACCACCCATTCGCCCAGCGGGAACGGGAAGCTGTCGTCGTAGTTGATGTCGGGGTTGGCAGCGAGGAAGGCGGCGGGGTCGGCGTAGGCCTGGGCGGCTTCGTCGGCGATGCGCTCGATGTCCTCATCGCGCATGCAGCCGGCACCGATGAGGCGGATGAGTTCGAGCAACTGGTCTTTCATGGGGGGGCCCTGCGGGTTGGCGTGAAAAGCGCCAAGGATAGCCGCAAACGCCCCCGGGCCGTTAGCCGGCCAGTGCTTCGAGGCGCGCTGCGGCGTCCGCCGCGCCCATGGTGCGCGCCGCCATCAGCGCGGTGGCACCCGCGGCATCGCGGTGCGCCGGGTCGGCGCCCTGGGCCAGCAGGTAGTCGATGATCTCCAGCCGATTGAACATCGCCGCCAGCATCAGCGCAGTGCGGCCGTCCGCTGCGGCGGCGTCCACCGGTACGCCTTGCTCCAGCAACAGCCGGATCATCGCCAGGTCACCCTTGAATGCCGCGCCGGCGATGGGCAACTGGCCGTTGTCGTTGGCGATCAAGGGGTCGGCACCATGGGCCAGGAGCACCTGCACCGCCTCATGGTGGCCGTGGTAGCTGGCCAGCATCAGCAAGGTATCGCCCTTGTGGTTGCGCAAATCCACCGGCAGGCCGCTGTCGAGCAGGCGCCCGAGCATCGGCGCATCGCCGCGGCGGGCACGTTCGAAGACTTCTTCGGCGAACGCGGCGGTTTCTTCGGCGGTCATGGGCGCGGGCTGTTGGTCGGACATCTGGAACCTCCTGGCAATTGAATGGGCCCAAGTGTTGGTCAGGCACCGCCAGTGGGTCAAAGGTTCAGATTCTATGGGGTACAGAGACAGAAGCTATGACCGTGCAAATTGCACTGTGCAACAGTGCGCGACCTTGCAGAATGCAATGCCACGCGCTTCGCGCTCATCTGTAAGTCATTGTTTTTAAAGGTTTTTTCACAATAAAAAGAATGGCACGATCACTGCAAAACTCAACTCATGTCTGCCCACACATCAGTCAGGAGTTGATATGGACCTCATCCAGCAAAAGTTCGTCTCGGTGTTTTCCGCGTATCAGGTGGACACTCAGGCCCGCCCGGACGGCGGGGTGCTGCTGACCCTGCGCGCCGCCGATGGCGTGGTCACCCGTCGCGTACTGAGCTACGCGCAACTGCACAGCGCCGAACAGCTGTCCTGGGCGATCAGCGCACTGCGCCGTGACCTCGCCGAACAAGCCAGTGAACTGCCGGTGATCTCCAGGTTGCAGAGCCAGCAGCGCTTCGCGCTGCCGACCTATCGCTGAACAGCTGCTTCAGAGCTCGCCAAACCCCGGGAACTGTCGGGCACTGGCATCACCGGTGAAGTGCGGCTGCACGCCCTGCTCGCTGGCGTGAAGCCGTAGCGCCAGGCAGAACGGGGTGTCCCCCAGGTCGAGCCAGCGCGGGGTGCCGGCCGGCACCACCAGCACATCATCTTTTTCGCACAGCACGGCATAGACGAACTCGCCCAGGCGCAGGCTGACCTGGGCACGGCCGCTGATCAGCGCGAACACTTGCTCGTCTTCATGCACATGCTCGTCACGCAAGTCGACCTCGGCGGGGTCTACGCCATCACGGCTGAGCAGGCTGAAGGTTGCACTGCCATGCTCGCTCATCAGGCGGTCGAGCGGTGCGCGGCATGCGTCCAGTACCTCGCCCAGGCTACTGCCCGGACGCAGGCGAGCGCCGGACTCCCAGCGCGCCAGGCGCACACCCTGCTCGGCCAGGGTGGCGACGATATCGTCATGGTGGGTCAGCACCTTGTTCGCAATCTCTGGGCTGCTGCGGTGGAAAACGCTGAGGATGCTCATCAGGGGTCGTTCCTGCTGTCTTTCAAACGGAAGGCAATGATAACGGCTGCCGCCAGTGCCGCGACGCTGGCCATACCAAAGGTGAAGTGCGGGCCCAGCAACTTCCAGCTGTAGCCCGAATACAGCGCGCCCAGCGCACCGCCGGTGCCGGACAGGGCGGCGTACAACGCCTGGCCCTGGCCCTGCTGGCGGGCACCGAAGCTGGCCTGCACGAAGGCGATGCTGGCGGCGTGGAAACAACCAAAGGTAGCGGCGTGCAGCACCTGGGCCAGCACCAGCACCGCCGGGATATCGGCAAGGTTGCCCAGCAGCAGCCAGCGCACGGCGGCCAGCAGGAAGCTCGCCATCAGCACCCGGCGTACCGAAAAACGCGCAAAAATGCGGCTCATGCCCATGAACACCAGCACCTCGGCCACCACTCCAAGCGCCCATAAAAGGCCGATCGCACCGCGGCTGTAGCCCAGCGACTCCAGGTGCAGGGTGAGGAAGGTGTAGTACGGGCCGTGGCTGAGCTGCATCAGCCCCACGCACAGGTAGAACGCCAGCACGCCCGGGGCCAGCAGCTGCTTGAGGAAGCCCCCTGCCCCGCGCCGCTCGGCATGCTCCACCGGCTGGGCGTTGGGCACCCACAGGCTGGCAGCGACGATGCCGGCCATGATGGTCACCAGGGCCACCGGGTAGATGTCCAGGCTCAGCTGTTCGAACAACCGCCCCAGGCCGACCACGGTGAGGATGAAACCGATCGAGCCCCACAGCCGCACCTGGCTGTAGCGCGCGGTCTGGCCGTGCAGGTGGGCCAGGGTGATCACCTCGAACTGCGGCAGTACCGCATGCCAGAAGAACGCGTGCAGGGCCATCACCAGCGCCAGCCAGGCGTAGCTCTTGCCGAAGAAGATCAGCGAGAAGGTCGCCAGGGTCGACAACGCCCCCAGGCGCACGATCAACAGGCGCTGGCCGCTACGGTCGCCCAGCCAGCCCCACAAGTTGGGGGCGATGCAACGCATCAGCATGGGGATGGCCACCAGCTCGCCGATGCGTGCTGGAGAAAAGCCCAGGTGATCGAAGTACAGGGCCAGGAACGGCGCCGTGGAGCCGAGCAGAGCAAAGTAGAAGAGGTAGAAGCTGGACAGGCGCCAGTAGGGGATGGGGGGCATGGGGCAGACCGCGGGCTCGGTGGTGTCTGACCGGGCCTATCGCTGGCAAGCCAGCTCCCACAGGTAATGCGCAGGCCTCAGCGGCAACCCATGACCTGTGGGAGCCGGCTTGCCGGCGATAGCGCCGGCACAGTCGGCTGAATACTCAGAGCTGGCCCAGCACCGGGGTATTCACCTTCACATCGGCATTCTGCCCACGGTGGCGCAGCAGGTGGTCCATCAGCACGATGGCCATCATCGCCTCGGCGATCGGCGTGGCGCGGATACCGACGCACGGGTCGTGGCGGCCCTTGGTGATCACTTCCACCGGGTTGCCGTCGATGTCGATCGAGCGGCCCGGGGTGGTGATGCTGGAGGTCGGCTTGAGCGCCAGGTGGGCGACGATAGGCTGGCCGGAAGAGATGCCACCAAGAATGCCGCCGGCGTTGTTGCTGAGGAAACCTTCCGGGGTCATTTCGTCGCGGTGTTCGGTGCCGCGCTGGGCGACGCTGGCGAAACCGGCGCCGATTTCCACGCCCTTGACGGCGTTGATGCTCATCAGCGCATGGGCCAGCTCGGCGTCGAGGCGGTCGAAGATCGGCTCGCCCAGGCCCGGCATCACGCCCTCGGCCACCACGGTGATCTTCGCCCCGACCGAGTCCTGGTCGCGGCGCAACTGGTCCATGTAGGCCTCGAGCTCCGGCACCTTGGCCGGGTCGGGGCTGAAGAAGGCGTTGTCTTCCACCGAGTCCCAGGTCTTGAAGGGGATCTCGATCGGGCCGAGCTGGCTCATGTAGCCGCGCACGCGGATGCCCTGGGTGGCCAGGTACTTCTTGGCGATGGCGCCGGCGGCCACGCGCATGGCGGTCTCGCGCGCCGAGCTGCGCCCGCCGCCGCGGTAGTCGCGCTCACCGTACTTGTGGTGGTAGGTGTAGTCGGCGTGGGCCGGGCGGAACAGGTCCTTGATTGCCGAGTAGTCCTTGGACTTCTGGTCGGTGTTGCGGATCAGCAGGCCGATCGAGCAGCCGGTGGTGCGGCCTTCGAACACGCCGGAGAGAATCTCCACTTCATCGGCTTCCTGGCGCTGGGTGGTGTGCCGGCTGGTGCCGGGCTTGCGCCGGTCAAGGTCGTGCTGCAGGTCGGCCAGGGAAATTTCCAGGCCGGGCGGGCACCCATCGACAATGGCGACCAACGCCGGGCCATGGCTTTCGCCAGCGGTGGTGACAGTGAACAGCTTGCCGTAGGTATTGCCGGACATGGACGCTCCGCGAGTCTGCCTGAAGTGAACGAAAGCGGCAGTATACGGAAATCGGGGCGTTACAGGTGCACGAACCTTCCATCATCCACCCTGTCCTACTGTCATCCCATCAAGTAGTGCCCCTCCATGATGTCGCGCCTAGTCGTCCTGCTCCTGCTGTTCTGCGCCAGCCTCGCCCAGGCAGCACCTACGGTCCTGCAACGCCCGATCGACCTGGACACCGGCCAAGGCACCCTGCACGGCAGCCTGCTGTTGCCGCAGCAGGACACCCCGCCGCCGGTGGTGCTGATCATCGCCGGCTCCGGCCCCACCGACCGCGACGGCAACAACCCGGCCTCCGGGCGTATCGACAACCTCAAGCGCCTGGCCTTGCTGCTGGCCGGCGAACACATCGCCAGCGTGCGCTACGACAAGCGCGGCGTGGCCACCAGCCAGCCGGCCACCCCGGACGAGCGCGAGCTCAGCGTCGAGCGCTACGTCGCCGATGCCGTGGCCTGGGGCCGCAAACTGCGCCAGGACCCGCGTTTCGGCCCGCTGATCCTGGTTGGCCACAGCGAGGGCGCGCTGATTGCCAGCCTGGCCGCCGAGCAGGCCGGCGCCAGCGCCGTCATTACCCTGGCCGGCAGCGGCCGCCCAGTGGCCGATGTGCTGCGCGAGCAGTTGGCCCAGCGCCTGCCAGCGGCGCAACTGGCCGGCGGCGTAGCACTGATCGACCGCCTGCAGGCCGGGCAGACCAGCCTGGATGTGCCGGCCCCGCTGCGCCAGGTGTTCCGCCCAAGTGTGCAGCCGTACCTGATTTCGCTGCTGCGCCAGGACCCGGCGGCGGCGTTTGCCCGGCTCAAGGTACCGGCGCTGATCATCCAGGGGCGCAACGACGTGCAGGTGGAGGTTGCCGACGCCAAGCTGCTCAAGGCCGCCAAGCCCGACGCGCAACTGGCGCTGATCGACGGCATGAACCATATGTTGCGCATCAGCCCCCGGGACATGCGCCAGCAACGCGACAGCTACAGCAATCCCGAACTGCCGCTGGCCCGCGAACTGGGCGAACGCATCGTCGCCTTCATCCATGGCCTGCCGCCGGCGTGAGCTTTGCTGGCGCGGGGCCTCAGGTCTTGACGAAGGCTGCCGATAACGCGGCATGAGAAAGGTGGTGACTGCGCGTGCGACGTCCACGCGCACCCGGCCGCCGCGCACCTGAGGATTGCCCTGATGACCGATGCTCCCGCCGCCGAGGCGACCGAAGAACAAGCCCCAGAAAGCGCCCCGCTGCCGTGGGCGGACTTGGCTGCCGAACACTTCCAGCTGCTGCGCCTGGCCGCCCTGCCGACCGACCGCAACAGCGGCGCGCGCCCACTGCGCTTCGTCCAGTTCGGTTACGCCGAGCGGCATGACAAGGCCCACAGCCTGCTGCGCATGGAGATCCGCCTGCCTGGGCAGAAGGTGCGCAAGGAACAGAATCAACTGGACGTGCGCGTCGATCACGAGCAACGCCTGGTAAGCATCGGCAGCGACGCCGGCCTGCAGCTCGAGCCGCTCAACCGTGGGCTTGGCCGTTACCTGCTGGCTCAGGCGGTGCAGTGGCTGCAACAGCGCTGCATGGGCTATCGCATCGAAGGCATGAACCTGCCGATCAAGGACGCGTTGAACGAAGACACGCGCCTGCGCCGCGACCATGTGCTGACCAGCGTCGGCCTGGCCGTGGAGTACAGCGAAGGTCAGGTGCTCAAGGGCACCGTGGTGGAAACCACCGTGGGCCAGCTCAAGGGCGGCTGGAATAGCGACAAGGTGCAGCGCGTCGATATCCTCGAAGCGGCCGGCATGCTGCAGCAGGCCGAGCAGAACCTGATGGAAAAAGAGGCGCAGTTGCGCGAACGCGACGAGCGGGTGGCCAAGTACCGCCGCGAAGACAACGGGCTGCGCTTTACCATCACCTGCCTGGTGGCCTTTGCGGTGTTCCAGGCGGGGTTGCTGATCTGGATTGCCACCCGTTGACAAAAGCTGGGGCCGCTTTGCGGCCGGTTCGCGGCACAAGGCCGCTCCTACAGGGGTACGGGGTCTCCTGTGGGAGCGGCCTTGTGCCGCGAAAGGGCTGCACAGCAGCCCCCAGTTCACCGAGCGCCGATCAAACCCGCGAAGCGAACAGTTCCTGATGCTGTCGGCACTGCTCGGCGGTGAGCATGAACACCCCGTGCCCGCCGCGCTCGAACTCCAGCCAGGCAAAGTCCACCTCGGGGTACAGCGCCTCGACGTGCACCTGGCTGTTGCCCACCTCGATGATCAGCAAGCCTTTCTCGGTCAGGTGGTCAGCCGCCTCGGCGAGCATGCGCCGCACCAGGTCCAGGCCGTCGTTGCCACAGGCCAGGCCCAGTTCGGGTTCGTGGTGGTATTCGGCCGGCATATCGGCGAAATCTTCCGAGTCGACGTACGGCGGGTTCGACAGGATCAGGTCGAAGCGCTGCCCCGGCAGGCCGGCGAAGCCATCGCCCTGCACGGTGTAAACGCGCGCGTCGAGCCCATGCCGCTCGATGTTCTGGTTGGCCACTTCCAGGGCGTCGAAGGACAGGTCGCCCAGCACCACCTCAGCGTCCTGGAACACCTCGGCGGCCACGATGCCGATGCAGCCGGAACCGGTGCACAGGTCGAGGATGCGCGCAGGCTCTGCCGCCAGCCACGGCTCGAAGCGTTTTTCGATCAACTCGCCGATCGGTGAACGCGGCACCAGCACACGCTCATCGACGATGAACGACATACCGCAGAACCACGCCTCGCCCAGCAGGTAGGCGGTCGGTACCCGCTCCTCGATACGGCGCTTGAGCAAGTGCATCAAGCGCACCCGCTCGTCGTCCTCCAGTTGGCAGTCCAGGTAGCTGTCGGCCACCTCCCACGGCAGGTGCACGGCGCCGAGCACCAGCAGGCGGGCTTCGTCCCAGGCATTGTCGGCACCGTGGCCGAAAAACAGCTCATGCTCATGGAAGCGGCTGACCGCCCAGCGGATATGGTCGCGCAGGGTGCGCAGGCGGGATGTGATCACGGAGGACTCCTTTTCAGACAGGCCAAAAGTCTAACAGCCCACACCACACAATTGTTCTCTGCGATAGCCGAATGGGTAGCCACAGGCCAGTAACCATGCCGCCTGCAATGTCAACCATTCACATTGGCGCCAAGGCAAGGGAGAATAGGTGCACAAAAGCCCTACCCAAGGAGCCCTTGATGTCCGTTCCAACCACGATGTTCCGCCTCAGCGGCCGCGATTACCCGCCGGCCAAGCTGGGCCAAGCCAGCCTGATCGTCATCGACGCGCAAAAGGAGTACCTGAGCGGTCCGTTGGCGCTGTCGGGCATGGACGAGGCCGTGGCCAACATCGCCCGGTTGCTCGACGCTGCCCGCAAGGCCGGGCGCCCGATCATCCACGTTCGCCACCTGGGCACCGTCGGCGGCCTGTTCGACCCGCAGGGCGCGCGCGGCGAGTTCATCCCGGGCCTGGAGCCGCTGGCCGGTGAAACCATCATCGAAAAGCGCATGCCCAACGCCTTCAAGAACACCAAGCTGCACGAAACGCTGCAGGAACTCGGCCACCTGGACCTGATCGTCTGCGGCTTCATGAGCCATTCCAGCGTCAGCACCACCGTGCGCCGCGCCAAGGACTATGGTTATCGTTGCACCCTGGTGGAAGACGCCTCGGCAACCCGTGACCTGGCCTTCAAGGATGGGGTCATTCCTGCCGCGCAGATCCACCAGTGCGAGATGGCCGTGATGGCCGACAACTTCGCCTGCGTGGCCCCTACCGCCAGCCTGGTCTGAGCCAGGCACCGCCCGGCGGACGGGCGGAACCCGAGGGCGGGCAGCAGGTCGAAACCCGGATCAGCTACACCAGATCCTGAGGAATTCGAATGAAGCTCAAAGGCAGTTTCGATGCCAGACGCCTGCGCCAGCGCGAACCGCGCAACTGGGGCGCGCGCCTGGCCGCCGCCTTCTCCGTCCTGCTGGCTACCCTGGGCGTCCTGCTCGCCATGGCCGGCATCGCCGGCCTGCTGGGCAACTACCCTGCCCTCGCCGAACTCAATGCCAACCGCCCGCTCGCGGCCATACTGACCGTGGTCGGGCTGTTGCTGCTGTATGTCGGCGTGCGCTTCTGGCGGCGCAGCCGCATTCGCCTGCGCCGCGGGCGTGAGCTGAACCTGTCGCCGCATTTGATGAAAAAGCACGACTAATCGCTGCAGACTCGCTCTTCTGCAGGAGCGGCCTCGTGCCGCGAAAGGGCTGCAAAGCAGCCCCGGCGATTCGAACGTTTGCGCTGGAATCTAGGGCCGCTTCGCGGCCTTTCGCGGCACAAGGCCGCTCCTACAGAGAACGTGAAACACAGGACTTCACTCGGGGCAGGACTCGCGTAAACTACGCCGCCCACGTGGAGGCATCATGCAAGACGACGATTTTTCCCTCTTCCGCAGCGAAGTGCGCGGGGTCAAACAGATCAAGCACGACCGCGCCGAAGTCGGCAAAGCCAAGGCTGATCGCAAGCAGTTGGCCGGCCTGCGCCAGGCGGCGACCATCCGCAGCGACCAGCCGCTGGTGGTCGACGGCCTGTCCGACCAATTCGTCATCGACGTCGGCGCCGAAGACGAGCTGATGTGGCGCCGCGACGGTGTGCAGGAAGGCCAGATCCGCAAACTCAAGCTCGGCCAGATCGCCTTCGAGGGCAGCCTGGACCTGCACGGCATGAGTGTGGAGAAGGCCCGCGAGATCCTCTGGGACTTCATCGCCGAGGCCACCAAGCTGGAGGTGCGCTGCGTGCGCGTGACCCACGGCAAGGCCGCGCGCATCGATGGCAAGCGCCCGATGATCAAGAGCCACGTCAACACCTGGCTGCGCCAGCACCCGCAGGTGCTCGGCTTTGCCTCGTGCCAGGCCCGCCACGGTGGCACTGGCGCGGTGTATGTCATGCTCAAGCGAACCATGCTCGAAGGCCGCGACGAGTGACATCGCGCTTGCAGCGCCGCCGCCGCCGCCGTACCCTTCGCCTTTGCGAAATTTTCCACAGGTAGATCCATGTCCCTGGAACAGAACTACACCGAGATCCTCAGCCAACTGGGTGAGGACGTCTCCCGCGAGGGCCTGCTCGACACGCCCAAGCGGGCTGCAAAGGCCATGAAGTACCTTTGCCGCGGTTATGAGCAGACCCTGGAAGAAGTCACCAACAACGCGCTGTTCAGCTCCGACAACAGCGAAATGGTGCTGGTCCGGGACATCGAGCTGTATTCGATGTGCGAACACCACATGCTGCCGTTCATCGGCAAGGCTCATGTCGCCTACCTGCCCAAGGGCAAGGTACTGGGCCTGTCGAAAGTGGCGCGCATCGTCGACATGTTCGCCCGTCGCCTGCAGATCCAGGAAAACCTCAGCCGCCAGATCGCCGAGGCCGTGCAACAGGTGACCGGTGCCGCCGGCGTGGCCGTGGTCATCGAAGCCAAGCACATGTGCATGATGATGCGCGGTGTCGAGAAGCAGAACTCCACCATGCTCACCTCGGTGATGCTCGGCGAGTTCCGTGACAACGCCGCCACCCGCAGCGAGTTCCTCAGCCTGATCAAGTGATCGGCCTGTGATCCGCAGCCGACCCCCAGGGGTCGGCTTTTTGTTTTGTGCGCCTCAACCAGATCAGGAGTCAGTCATGATCGTCAAAGCCCTGCGGGTCGGCCTCGGCCAGCTCATCGTGTTCGGCGACTGGATCAGCCGCCCGGCCAAGAAGAAACGCGATGCCTCGGCCCAGGCGCGCGTGGAACAGGAAGCCAAGGGCATTGCCCTGTACCAGTTCCACGCTTGCCCGTTCTGCGTCAAGACGCGCCGTACCCTGCACCGCCTGAACGTGCCGGTAGCACTGCGTGACGCCAAGAACGATGCCCAGCACCGCCAGGCGCTGCTCGAAGGCGGTGGCCGGGTGAAGGTGCCGTGCCTGCGTATCGAAGAAGGTGACAAGGTGACCTGGATGTATGAGTCCAAGGACATCATTGCCTACCTGGACAAGCGCTTCGCGGCGGTCTGAGAATCCTGCATCGACGTCATCGCCGGCAAGCCGGCTCCCACAGGGTTAATGTGTGGGAGCCGCTTGCCGGCGATGAGGCCAATAATGCCTCAATCCACCATCGGCACATGCCGTGGATGGCTGGCCACGCGCGCCAGCCAGGCTTGCACTGCCGGATAGGCAGACAGATCAAACCCGCCCTGATGCGCCACATGGGTGTAGGCATACAACGCCACGTCGGCAATCGAATACTGCTCGCCCACCAGGTACGGCGTCATTTCCAGCTGCTTGTTCATCACCTTGAGCGCCTTGTAGCCGCCCTTGTGCAGCCCCTTGTACTCCTCCAGTCGCTCGTCCGGCAGCCCCAGGTAAAACTGGATGAACCGCGCCACGGCAATGTACGGCTCATGGCTGTACTGCTCGAAGAACTGCCACTGCAGCACCTGGGTGCGCAGGCGTGGCTCGCTGGGCAGGAACTCGCTGCCATCGGCGAGGAAGTTGAGGATCGCGTTGGACTCCCAGAGGCAGGTGCCATCCTCCAGCTTGAGCACCGGCACCTTGCCGTTGGGGTTCATGGCCAGGAACTCGGGGGTCTCGGTTTCGCCCTTGAGAATGTCCACCGCCTGCCACTCGTACGGGCGGCCCAACAAGCTGAGCATCAGCTTGACCTTGTAGCAGTTGCCCGATTGGTAATCGCCATACACCTTGTACATCGCCCCTCCCCTTTCACGCAGTTGCACAACCGTGGCCAATAGTTGGCGACTGTACGGCTAAATGCAATGCCTGCTGTATGGCAAGGATCAAGCCATGGCACGGTAGCCTGAAAAAAATGCTTACACCTGCACAAGGAATTCACCCTATGACCGAGGCCACCACCGTGCCCTTGCGCCCACTGGCAGACAGCTCCCCCTCGGCGGTCGTCGCCGGTTTCATCGCCATGCTCACCGGCTACACCAGCTCGCTGGTGCTGATGTTCCAGGCCGGCCAGGCGGCAGGCCTGACCAGCGCGCAGATTTCGTCGTGGATCTGGGCGCTGTCGATCGGCATGGCGGTGTGCAGCATTGGCCTGTCGCTGCGCTACCGCACGCCGATCACGGTGGCCTGGTCGACGCCCGGCGCGGCCCTGCTGATCACCAGCCTCGGCGGCGTGAGCTACGGCGAGGCCATCGGCGCCTACATCACCTGCGCCGTGCTGGTGCTGATCTGCGGGCTCACCGGCAGCTTCGAACGGCTGGTCAGGCGCATCCCCGCGTCGCTGGCCTCCGCCTTGCTGGCGGGCATCCTGTTCAAGATCGGCAGCGAAATCTTCGTCGCCGCCCAGCACCGCACCCTGCTGGTGCTGGGAATGTTCTTCAGTTACCTGCTGGTCAAGCGCCTGTCGCCGCGCTACTGCGTGCTGGCCGCGTTGCTGGTGGGCACCGCGCTGTCCGGCGCGCTGGGCCTGCTGGACTTCAGCGACTTCCAGCTCGAGGTGGCAACCCCGGTGTGGACCACGCCCAGCTTCTCGCTGGCGGCGACCATCAGCATCGGCATTCCGTTGTTCGTGGTGGCGATGACCTCGCAGAACATGCCCGGGGTCGCCGTGCTGCGCGCCGACGGCTACCAGGTGCCGGCCTCGCCGCTGATCTCGGCCACCGGCTTCGCCTCGCTGCTGCTGGCACCGTTCGGTTCGCACGGCGTCAACCTGGCGGCCATCAGCGCCGCGATCTGCACCGGGCCGCACGCCCATGAAGACCCACGCAAGCGCTACACCGCGGCGGTCTGGTGCGGGATCTTCTATGGTATCGCCGGCACCTTCGGCGCCACCCTGGCGGCGCTGTTCGGCGCCCTGCCCAAGGAGCTGGTGCTGTCGATCGCCGCGCTGGCGCTGTTCGGTTCGATCATGAATGGCCTGAGCGTGGCCATGGGCGAGGTACGCGAGCGTGAGGCGGCGCTGATCACCTTCATGGTGACGGCGTCGGGGTTCACCCTGTTCTCGATCGGGTCGGCATTCTGGGGGATTGTGGCGGGGGTACTGACCTTGCTGATCCTGAGCCCGCGCAAGGCTTGAGTATTAGGCTGCCGGCCCGGCCCTATCGCCGGCAAGCCGGCTCCCACATGAATCGCGCCATGCTCAAGGCCTGCACACCACCTGTGGGAGCCGGCTTGCCGGCGATGGGGCAGTACAGGCAGTCACAACCTGAAATGCCCCACCATCCCCTTAAGGTCATCCCCCAGCCGCGCCAGCTCGACGCTTGAGCGGGCATTGTCCTCCATCGCCAGCGCCGCCTGATCGGCACTGCCACGGATCTGCGTGACACTGCGGCTGATCTCCTCGGCCACCGAGCTCTGCTGCTCGGCTGCCGCCGCAATCTGCTGGTTCATCTGCTGGATCAACGACACCGCAGCGGCGATGCTGCCCAGCGCACTTTCGGTCTGCAGCGCATCGGCCACCGCCAGGCGCACCAGCTCGGTACTGCCACGGATCTGTGTCACCGACTGCTGGGCATTGCCCCGCAGGCTGGCCACCAGGCGCTCGATCTCTTCGGTGGACTGCTGCGTACGCCGCGCCAAGGCGCGCACTTCATCGGCCACCACGGCGAAACCACGCCCCTGTTCACCGGCCCGAGCGGCCTCGATGGCGGCATTGAGCGCCAGCAGGTTGGTCTGCTCGGCGACGCTCTTGATCACCGCCAGCACGTCGCCGATGGTATGGATCTCGGCACTTAGGCTGTCGATCCCGCTGCTGGCAGTTTCGGCGGCGGCGGCCAGCTGCTCGATGCGCTGCATGCTCTGGCGCACCACCTGCTGGCCGGATTCGACCTTATCGTCGGCGGCCTGCGCCGCTTCGGCCGCCTGCTCGGCGTTGCGCGCCACATCATGCACGGTGGCGGTCATCTGTTGCATGGCGGTGGCCACCTGCTCGGTTTCGTCCTTCTGGCTGCCGACTTCACGGTTGGTCTGCTCGGTCACCACGGACAACGCCTGGGCGCTGCCGGCCAACTGTTCGATCCCCTGCTGCAGGCCGCTGACGACACCGGACAAGCCTTCGGCCATCTGCTGCATGGCCTGCAGCAACTGCCCGACCTCGTCCCCCCGCGGCGCCTCGGCCTCGATGGCCAGCTCACCGGCGGCGATGCGCCGGGCCCGGGTGATCACCCGCTTGAGCGGCGCGACCACCGCACGGGTGATCAGCCAGGCCGCCAGCACCCCGACCAACAGCGCCAGCGCGGTGGCGGCCGCGATGGCCACGGCATTGCGCGTGAGTTCGGCCTGCATTGCCTGTTCCTGTGCACTGTAGGCCTGCTCGACCCGCGCCGTGGCCTGCTCCGCGCGGGCCTGCAACTGGGCCTTGATGCCCTGCTCCTGAGCCAGCAGGTCGGTGTATTCGTTGAGTTTTTCGGAGAAGCTGGCGATATGCCCGGCCACCTCACCCAGCACGCTCTGGTAACCGGCATCACTTACTGAACCCTTGAGCTGTTCGACCAGGCTGGCGGCCTCCACGGTCTGGGCAATACGCCCCTGGCCCACCTCGCCGCCCTTTCGGCTCTGCTCCAGGCGCACCCGGGCCTCATCCATGGCTTGCAGCATCAGCCGTGACACCTGCGCCACTTGGCCGGCCTGTTCGAGAAACTCACCTCCCTGCTGGCCTTGCGATTGCTTGAGGGTGTAGGTGCCGTCATCGGCCAGGCCCGCCTGCAGCACGTCAAGGTTGTTGGCCACGCTGGACACCGACCAACTGGCTGTATCCAGTGCCAGTTCCTTGCCCTGCACCGCCTGCACGAACTGGTCGAACGCCTGGCCGTAGGCGCTGAGTTCGCCTTCGGCCGAGGCCAGCCCCGGCAGCCCGCGGGCACGCTCGACCAGGCCCTGCAGGCCAGTGCGCAGCGCATCTGCTTCGGTGATATCGGAGCGCAGGGCAAACGCCTGCTCGTGCTGGCGCAGGCGCAGCAGGTCGGTATTGAACTGGGCCATCTGGCGCAAGCCGTCGAAGCGCTGGCCCACGCTGGACAGCGCGTACACGCCGATGGCCGCCACCAGCAGTGTCAGCAGCAACACCAAGGCAAAGCCCAAACCGAGCTTGCGGGCCATGCCCAGGTTGGCCAGAACACCGTGCTTGGTCACCGCCATCACCGATTCCCCTCTGCCTTGTCGGGCTTTTGCGAAAGGCAAGAGTGACAATCGCAGCCGCCACCTCACAAGAGCCTGGCGTCAGAATGGTGTCATTTAGCTATGAGCGTGTCGCTTTCAGGCCACTGGAGGTCGCCCCGCATGCCGGAAGAACGCCTGGGCGCGAACGTCCTGCCCGTAGGCGACATTGATGCGCAACCAGTCGCAGGCCCGCCCCAGGGGGTCGAAGGCGCTGCCGGGCGTGAGCAGCACGGCATGCTCCAGGGCCAGGCGCTCCAGCCCGGCAAAGTCGCGCCCGGGTACGCGGGCCCAGACGAACATGCCGCCACAGGGCTCGCACAACACCTCCCAGCCCCACGCCTCCAGCTGCCCGAGCAGCTTGGCCATGTGCTGCCCCAGGCGCACGCGCAGGCGCTGGATACTCTTGCGGTAGCTGCCGTTGGCCAGCATCTGCCCGATCACCTGCTCGGCAAAGCGGCAGGTGCCGATGCCGCTGACCATCTTCAACTCGGCCAGGCGGGCGATCAGCGCCGGCTCCGCGACCACGTAGCCGACCCGCAGCGAACTGCTGAGGGTCTTGGAGAAGCTGCCCAGATAGATGACCCGCTGCTCGCTGTCGAGGGTGGCCAGGCGGGTGGCCGGGCCTTCCTGGAAGTCGGCGTAGAGGTCGTCCTCGATGATCCGCAGGTCATGCTCACGGGCCAGTTCCAGCAGGCGATAGGCAACCTTGGGGGTCAGGCTGGTGCCGGTGGGATTCTGGTACAGGCTGTTGGTGAACAGGCAGCGTGGCCGGTGCGCGGCCAGCAGCCGCTCGAGCTCGGCAACGTCGGGCCCGGTGGGCGTGCGCGGCACTTCTAGCATGCGCACGCCGTGCTGGCGCAGCAGGTTGAACAGGTTGTAGTAGCCGGGGCGCTCCACCAGCACGGTGTCGCCTGGCGCCAGCAGGGTGCGTACCAGCAGGTCGAGGGCATGGCTGATGCCCTGGGTGGTGAGGATGCGCTCGGGCTCGGCGCTGATGTCGAGCCGCGCCAAGCCCTTGTGCAGCTGCAGGCGCAGGCTGGCCAGCCCCAGGGGCGGGCAGTAGTCGAACAGCGCCTCGGGCTCGCCGCGGCTGACCTGGCGCACGGCCTGCGCCAGTTCCGCCTCGGCGCGCCAGGCCACCGGCAGCCAGCCGCAGCCCAGCTTGAGCAGTGCTTCATGGCCTTCGCCGAACAAGCGCCAGCTACCGTCAATGGCCTCGCCCCAGGCGCTGCCGGCATCCATCTGTTGCCCCGGCTTGCGTTCGGCAACAAAAAAACCGGCACCGTGCCGCGCCACCAGCCAGCCGCTGGCCACCAGGCGGTCGTAGGCCTCGATCACGCAGGACGCGCTCACCGCCTGGGCCTTGGCCAGGGTGCGGATCGACGGCAGTCGAGCGCCGGGGCGCAGGCGTTGCTGTTCGATCCAGGCTTGCAACTGTTCGGTCAGTTGCTGGACCAGGGGCGTTGGGTGCAGGCGATCCAGGTTCAGGTGCATGGCAAGTGTTCGCTGATTTCAGGCAAACAGTTAATCACAAATGTCTGGGGAGTGTGCCTTGTTGTGCCCCCCTCCAACCTCGATGCTGCCGACAGACATTCACCCTGTTAGCGGATAACCCCATGACCACGCGCCATGCCCCAGCCCTACTGGCTTTCGCGCTGTGCCTGATCACCCTCGCGGTGAACCTGCAGGCACCGCTGTACATCACCTACGCCGACCTCGCCGGCCGTGGCGCGGCGGCCACCGCCGTGGCCTTTTCCGGCTATGTGCTCGGCGTGCTGCCGGTGCTGCTGGCCCTTGGTGGCCTGGCCGACCGGGTCGGGCGACGCCCGCTGATCATCGCCGCCCTGGCTCTGTCGATGCTCGCCACGCTGATCATGCTGCTGTTCCCAAGCTTGGAGGCACTGGGTGTCGCGCGCATGCTCCTGGGGCTGGGTACCGGGCTGGCCTCGGCCACGGCCACCGCGTACATGGGCGAACTGATGGCGGGCAGCGATAGCGGCCGCGCCGCCAGCTGGGTCACGGCCAGCACCTCGCTGGGTTTTGGCCTGGGCGCGGCGCTGACCAGCCTGTGCCTGCTGCGCGGGCCCACCCTGGCACCGGCAAGTTTCCACCTGCAACTGCTGCTAGCAGGCATCGCCGTGCTGCTGGTGTGGCGCCTGCCCGACCCGCGCCCGGTGCAGCGCAGTGCCATGCTGCGCCTGCCCAGCTTCCCCACCGGCAGCCTGGCCTACGGCCTGGCGATCCTGCTCGCCTGGGCCTGTGTCGGCCTGGTGATTGCGCTGCTGCCGGGGATCCTGCGCCAGCACGGTCTCAGTGCCTGGTCGGGGTTCTCGACCTTTTGCGTGATCAGCTGCGGGCTGCTGTTCCAACCCATGGCCCGCCATCTACCAAACGCCCAGGCCACATTGCTCGGGCTGCTGATCCTGCCCTGCAGCTATGGGTTATTGGCCTGGGGCGCCGACAGCGGCCAGCTGGCCGGCGTGCTGCTGGGCGCGATTGCCGCCAGCAGTGCCTGCTATGGCTTTGTCTACCTGGGTGGGTTGGCCGCGGTGAACCAGCTCGCCGGCAGCGAGAAGACCCGGGCCAGTGCCGGGTTCTTCCTGCTGGCCTATCTGGGGTTCAGCCTGCCGGTGATCTTTACCGGCTTGCTCAGCGACAGGCTGGGGTCGCGGCTGGCATTGATGGTGTTCGGAGTGGTGCTGCTGTTAGGCTGCGCGGGAGTGGCCTGGCGGTTGTGGATAACCTTGCCGGCCCTTTCCCGGATAAACCCGCTCCCACCTGTTCAGCGATAACAAGACACTCAGATCGCCAGTGCACCGCCATCGACGGTCAGGCTGTGCCCGGTGGTGAACGCCGCGCCGTCACTGCACAGGTACAGCACCGCACTGGCAATCTCCTCGACCTTGCCGATGCGCCCGACCGGGTGCATCGCCGCGGCGAACTCGGCCTTGCGCGGGTCGGCCTCGTAGGCACGGCGGAACATGTCGGTGTCGATCACCGCCGGGCATACCGCGTTCACCCGGATGCCCTTCTTCGCGTACTCGATCGCCGCCGACTTGGTCAGGCCGATCACCGCGTGCTTGGACGCGGCGTAGATGCTCATCTTCGGCGCCGCCGACAGGCCCGCCACCGAGGCGGTATTGACGATCGCGTCACCGCCCTGGGCCAGCAGCAACGGCAGCTGGTACTTCATGCACAGCCACACGCCCTTGACGTTGACGCCCATGATGGCGTCGAACTCGGCCTCGCTGCCCTCGGCCAGGCGGCCCTTCTCGATCTCGATACCGGCATTGTTGAAGGCGTAGTCCAGCCGGCCATAGGCCTGCACGGTCTTCTCGTGCAACTGGCGCACATCGCTGTCGCGGGTCACGTCGCAGGCCACGAACAGGGCCTCGCCACCCGCTTCTCGAATCAGCGCCACCGTGGCTTCGCCGCCTGCGGCATCCAGGTCGGCCACCACCACTTTCAGCCCCTCGGCAGCGAACGCCTGGGCTGTCGCCCGGCCGATACCCGCCGCACCACCGGTGACCAGGGCGACCTGGCCGGAGAACGTCATGCTCATTACTGGCTCCTGCATGGAGAAATTGAGTCGAGGCTGAGTCTAGTCAGCCCTCCCGCAGGCTGGGCAGCATCATCAGGGGCACGGTTGGACTACTATCGTTTGCGGTGATTTTGCGTGACGCAATCCATCATCACAGCCGATCATCAGCGCCCTTATACCCTGTTCAGGAGAATCCGCCATGCCCCAGACCAACCGCCGTTTCCTGCTGGCAAAGCGTCCGGTCGGCGCCGTGCGCCGCGACGACTTTACCTTCGAGCAGGTGCCGGCTGACGAACCCGCCGCGGGCCAGATCCAGGTGAAGAACCTTTACCTGTCCCTCGACCCGGCCATGCGCGGCTGGATGAATGAAGGCAAGTCGTATATCCCGCCGGTGGGCCTGGGCCAGGTGATGCGTGCCCTTGGCGTGGGCGAAGTGGTTGCCTCGCAGCACCCGGACTACAAGCCAGGTGACCACGTCAGCGGCGCCTTGGGCGTGCAGGACTATTTCACCGGAGAACCCCAGGGCCTGCACAAGATCGACCCACGGCTGGCCCCCCTGCCCCGCTACCTCTCCGCCCTGGGCATGACCGGCATGACCGCCTACTTCGCCCTGCTCGACGTCGGCCAACCCAAGGCCGGCGACACCGTGGTGATTTCCGGTGCGGCTGGCGCGGTGGGCAGCATTGCCGGGCAGATCGCCAAGCTCAAAGGCTGCCGCGTGGTCGGCATCGCCGGCGGCGCGCAGAAATGCCAGTACCTGCTCGACGAGCTGGGCTTCGACGGCGTCATCGACTACAAGGCCGAGGACGTGCTGGCCGGTCTGAAACGCGAATGCCCCAAGGGCGTGGACGTTTACTTCGACAACGTCGGCGGCGACATTCTCGACGCGGTGCTGTCGCGCCTGAATTTCAAGGCGCGGGTAGTGATCTGCGGCGCCATCAGCCAATACAACAACAAGGAAGCGGTCAAAGGCCCGGCCAACTACCTGGCGCTGCTGGTCAACCGTGCGCGCATGGAAGGCTTCGTGGTCATGGATTACGTCAAGGAGTACGGCAAGGCCGCACAGGAGATGGCCGGCTGGCTGGCCAGCGGCAAGGTGAAGAGCAAGGAAGATGTGGTAGACGGGTTGGAGACCTTCCCGGAAACGCTGCTCAAGCTGTTCAGCGGGGAGAACTTCGGCAAGCTGGTGTTGAAGGTCTGAACCCCCCGGGGCTGCAAGGCAGCCCCGGCAGGCTCGAATCAGCCGCGTATTTCGGCGACCACTGCGGCCAGCGCCTGCGCCGGATCCGCCGCCTGGCTGATCGGGCGACCGATCACCAGGTAGTCGGAACCTGCATCCAGGGCCTGGCGCGGGGTCAGGATCCGGCGTTGGTCGTCCTGGGCACTGCACGCCGGGCGGATACCCGGGGTGACCAGTTGCAGCGACGGGTGCGCCGCCTTGAGTGCCGGTGCTTCCAGCGCCGAGCACACCAGGCCGTCCATGCCGGCCTTTTCGGCCAGCGCCGCCAGGCGCAGCACCTGCTCTTGCGGCTCGATATCCAGGCCGATACCGGCAAGGTCCTCACGTTCCATGCTGGTCAGCACCGTCACACCAATCAGCAGTGGCTGTGGGCCGCTGCGCTTGGCCAGCTCTTCACGGCAGGCCGACATCATGCGCAGGCCACCGGAGCAGTGCACGTTGACCATCCACACGCCCATTTCGGCTGCAGCCTTGACCGCCATCGCGGTGGTGTTGGGGATGTCGTGGAACTTGAGGTCGAGGAACACTTCGAACCCCTTGCTGCACAGGGTCTCGACGATCCCCGAAGCGCTGCTGGTGAACAGCTCCTTGCCCACCTTGACCCGGCACAGGGCGGGGTCGAGCTGGTCAGCCAGCTTCAGGGCGGCGTCACGGGTGGGGAAATCCAGGGCGACGATCAGGGGCGTCTGGCAGGCGGACATGGGCGCGGTCTCTTGGCAAGTCGTAAACGGCGCGCATTGTAAACGAAGTGGTGGTGGGTTTGGGGGCCGCGGGTCACGAGAATTGGCCCCAGGCAACGTCACTCCTATAATTGAACCATCCCTCGCGAACATGGCTCGAACGTCATGCAAGCGTTGACCCCGTTGGTTTGCAGGAGAACTCCGATGCCTTGGTATGCCTGGTTGATACTCATCATTGCCCTTGGCTCGATCGTCGGCGGGCTGATGATGCTGCGCGATACAGCGAAGAAATTGCCGCTGACGGATGAGCAGTTGAGGAAGGTGCATGAGCGCAATGCCGAGGCGGATGCGAAGGATGCGCAGGATCGTTGATAGTAGCACTCCCGTCTCAGCACGAGACCAATGGCACCGCTATTCAAAAAGGAGGGGGCCTGCTTTGGACAGGCCCCTAAGCTACAGGATATGCATTAATTGCCAATGCTCAGTCGATCACGATTACGCTCGAGCAAGGCCTGACCGATGCCCTTGACCTCAAGGAGTTCATCTACGGACGTGAAGGCTCCGTGTGCTTCACGGTAATCGACTATGGCTTGAGCCTTGGCCTTGCCAATACCCATCATGGTGCTCTGCAGGCTCGCCGCGTCTGCTGTATTGAGGTCAAGTTTACTGCTTACCTCGGCACTGGCGGCAATCACAGGGGAGGCATGGCTCTCTGCAGCATTCAAGGGGAGCGAGGCAGAAGCTAACAGCGATACCAAAAGGTAGGGAATGATTGTATTGCGTATCATGCGATAACTCCTTGAGTAGTATTTCGACGGCAGCAGTTCCTGTGCTGCATCGAAAAAGTAGACGCTCCCCTTGCGCTCAACAAGCATTGATATTTAACAATCTGTTAATCAGGAGCGAGCAACTCCTGCACAAAAATAGAAAAGGCCAGCAACGCTGACCTTTTCCCACACCATCAAACTCTCTGAACTACAAGTTAAGGCGAAACCGCTCCAAGCTCGACGTTCTTCAATGCCACTACCGCACAGGTGCTGGCACTCGGGAAGTCCAGGCGGACCTCTTTCAACGGCGTTGAGCCCGCGTCCAATATAACCCTCGAAAGGTTAAGCACCGTCGTGCCCTGGTGGGCATTGAAGGTAAAGCTGTTGGTCTGTTTGAATCCCATGGCAGCGTTGCGCCAGAAAACCTCCATCAGAATATTATCCGTGGAGCGTGGCGCCAAGCAGGTCAAATCCATCGCCAGGTAATCATCGGCATGATTCTGCGAGGCCTCTGGCAAGCCAAACACGACATAGGGATCACCGCCGGTAATCTTGTAGGATCCGTCCGGCAATTTGACGACATCATGCAGGAAGTTCTCTGCACCCTGACGCTGTGCAACAAAACCCTCGCGCGTACTGCGCAGGAGGTTTTGATACAGGTCCTTCCTCACGTAGAAGGGACGCCCTGGAATCTGGACATATTCCTTGTCAATCAAGGACTGGACGCACCCCGCATAGCTATCCCATGGGTATTTGTCCCAAACTTTCCACTTGTTGATCAACATCACTTTCGGACGATTCTGAGCAATTTGCTCGCAGGCATCGATTCGCACACCATAGCGCGGGCTTTCATTATATTTCTCCTGCCAAGGCAAATAGAAATAATAGCCAGAGGCCGGCAGCCGATTCGCCGCAAGGTACTCATGATTATTGAAAGAGTAGGCAATAATCTTGTCATCCTTGTCCGTCAGCCTTTGCACAAGCTGCGAGAACTCAGTCACTGCCGGGTTCTTTTTCGACAAGAGCCTCTGCTTGTCACCCGGCAACAACAACGACACTTTCAACAGACAGACCCAGAGCAGCAGCAACAGCACCAAGCGTGCCTGGAACGCCAGCGCGAGCGGCTTGACGAAGAAGATCAACGGTAATGCCAGGGCCATGTAGTAAAATGGCACACCGTGCAACCCAAGCCCCCTGATCAGCAGACTACCCGCGCCCAGGCCCACGAGGATGCTGCGCCATGGAATGCGACTATCTTCCTGGGCCAGTCGAATGATTGCGAAGACCACAACGGAAAACAACGTGAACCCTGCAAGGTTAGCGGTCCCCGCATTGAAGGCGGTCATGATCAAGTTGAACCCGGACTGCCCGCCATTGTACAGCGACAGCACCTGAGAGTTCAGGTAAATATGATATGCCAGATAACCGGCAATCGAGCCCGTGATCAGCAGAAATGCCAGGTTCAGTGCTACGCCGACCATCAGGCCAACTAGCGCGACCTTGAGATACGACCTACGCAAGCTGGCGAGAAGCAGCAATACTGCAATCGGCGCGTAGGTAATGGCGAGGAACGGCAGGCAGGCAATCAGCACGTTACCTGCGAACACCCACTTGCGCCCCAGCAACTGCGGCTCTGCAATGGCCGGCAGTGCGTACTGCGACAAGATGATCACCAGCAGCAAGCCAGCCAGGATCTGGTACATGTACATGCTGCCGAAGTTATCGGCGAAATAGAGCAACAGCACCGAACTGGCCAGCATCACGTAGGCTTTCTTGACAAGCCCTCCCCTTAACAACGGAGAGTAATACACGGCGAGCATGCTCACGACTTGGAGTATGGCAACGGGCACACGATGCCCTGGCACGGAAAAGCTGCCGAAGCTCTCCAGCAGATATCCAGTAAGGAATGTCAATGGCCCATGATGGTTGAATATTTCGCTATAGAGCTTCTGCCCGGCGACCATCATCTTCGCCGCGACGATTGTTTCAGCTTCGTCGCCGAAGACCGCATAGTCCAGCAAATAATATTGGTAGCGTATCGCCAGGATGGCAAATACCGCGAAGGTTGCCAGGTACAGATAGGACAGTACGCGCTGACCAGACTCATTGAGCCTTGGGTCGACAGCTTTGTTAATTTTCAATTCAACGTTATGCATTGTACTGCCCAAAACATGCCTTGAACAAAACCGCCAATACCGCAAGGTTGCCCTTCACCGCACTGATCTTGGTGGGGACTTCACCTTTGGGGTAGCGCCTGACCGTTGCCAACTCCACACACCGATAACCGAGCTTCGGAGCTCGATAAGAAAGATAGGCCAGTAATTCATAGGTCGAAAAAACTTCACGGAACGGGGCCACCCGCGGGTCCAGCAGCATCTTGCGGCTATAGCCCCTGAACCCTTGTGTGGTATCGGTCCACTTAAAGCCGGATGAAAGGCTCAACATCGGGGCATGTATGAAACGGATTGCCAGGTCGCGAGAGGCTGGTGTGTTTTCCGCAACCCCACCCGAGACGAAGCGCGACGCCTGGACGAAATCCACCCCGCTGCCCAGGGCCTCGATGAACCGTGCGATAGCCTCAGGGTCATCCTTGTCGTTGCCATCGATAGTGACGATGCCTTGGTACCCTTGATCCAACGCAAACGCATAGGCGCAACGCAATTGCGCACTCAGCTTGCCTGGCCCGGTCTTTAGCAGTAGGCCGCAAACGCCCAGTTCCTGAAGTCTGGCAAGCGCCAGGGAACCGTCGGTGCTACCACCGTCGACGATAATGATGTCGGCCAGATCGGACACGCGATTGGCTTGCATGCGTGCCAGCAGGTTCTGGATCCTGGTTCCTTCGTTGATCACAGGAATGACTACGCAATACTTGTGCTTTCGGCCATTCCAAAGAGTCTGCTCAAAGGCGGGTACCTGCCAGTGAGTTCGCGCAGCAACGTCCATTTCGGTTGTATTCATTGTCTCTACCATCAGGCCACTCGGGCCGTAATCAGCCCCACGCCAGCTATTACCAGCAAGATCCCTACACCGGTCGTCCAGTGAAAGGCCTCACGAAAAAAGATCACCGAAAACAGCGCCACCGTCGCCACGGCCCCCGCCGTCAGCACCGGATGGGCGACATTGAGCGGCAACCGCGCCAGCGCCGCCGCATATAGCAGGAACGCCGCACCATACAGCCCGAGCCCCAGCCAGAACGGCCAATTGCTCAGCGCCGCCATGGGCTCGGCGAGAGAAGGAAACTTGCGTGGCGGCAACATCGCCATCTTCACCAGCACGCTGGCCGAGGCGTTGGACAAGATGCCCAGCAGCAGAATCAACCATTTGACGCTCATGGGCGCACCTCCAGGTAATGCTGGCGGGCAATGCCCAGGGCGCGCGCCACCGACTGACCGTGCGCCTCCCCCGCCGTGGCGACCATTTCGACAGTCACGATGTGCTCCGGCAGGTAGCGGGCAATCGCCACGGCCATGTCGGCGTGGGGGGTCGCGCCATCGCCCAGGGGCAACAGCTGCGGCTCACTGGCGTGCACATGACCAATCAGCTCGGCGCAATCCGCCAGCACCGCCAACGGGTCCTCGCCATTGATCGCCAAGGCCCCCGTGTCGAACTGCATGCGCACCGCCGGGTGAGCGACCTGGCGCACGATGTGCGCGGTGTCGGCCGCGCAGGTCATGAAGTTGGCGCCATAGCAGGTGGGGTTCGGCTCGAGGCAGAACACCACGCCCTCGGCCTGGGCGATAGCGCCCACCTGGCGGAAGAACGCGACCGCTATCGCCTGCGCCTGCTGGTCATCCAGCCCGCTGCGATCACGGTTCTTCGGCGAGCCGAACACCACGCGTGTGGCTCCCAGCTTGCCTGCGATGCGGCACACCGCCGCCAGGTGCTCGAGCAGGGCCGCACGGCTGTCAGCATCACCGAATACATTCAGGCCGCTGGTACCGAACAACAGGGCCTGCATGCCGACGATCTCGACGCCACGGGCGCGCCACCAGTCGCGAACCTGCAGGATCTGCTGCTCGCTGGCCTGGGCCGGTTGCGGGAAGTACTTGCCCGGTGCGATATCGATGGCGTCGACACCCGAGGCAGCAAGCAACTCGGCGATCTGTTCGTCCTCGGCGACCTCCCAGGCGATATTGGAAATCGACAGCCTCATGCGCCGACCTCGGCAATGGCTTTGCGCGGCTCCGACTGTGCATAGGCACGCACCGCCAGCAGGGTTTCCCGGGCACTGTACTGATAAGCGCCGGATGCGCCGAACAACGCGGCATGGCGGGTACGCATGTCATAGACTGCAGGCGGATTGTGCAGGGTATTGGCAAAGGGTTTGCCGAAGCCCTGGCTGGCCACATCACCGACACTGAGCGGCTGCCCGGTCAGGTGCACCAGCTTCAATCCCGCAGCCAACGCCACCTGGATGTCATGCCAGAGGTTGACCATCGGATAGAACTGGAACACGCCCCGGCTGTCGATGGCGGCCAGGTTATTGTCGTTGAGGAAGTCGTAGATCACGTTCTTGCGCAGCCCAGGCCCCACCAGGCCCGGGAGGCGGACGATCAGGTGGCTGGGGAAATGCTCCTCGACGAAGCGTTCCAGCAGGCGGCGGTTCAGGCCATAAGCATGCAGCCCCTGCTCTGGCACCGGGCTGTCCTCGTCCACGCCCATGGCGTTGGCGAACACATCCACGGTACTGATGAGGATGAAGGTCTTGCAGCGAATGGTCTTCAGATGGGCAATCAACGCCTCGATCTTCTGCCGGTCCGCTTCCGGCTCACGATTGGCGATCCACTTCTGTGCCGGCGCGCCGGCACAGACCACGGTATCGAATGTCAGGCCCTCGATTTCGGCGATTGTGGTCGAGCGATAGAGGGAGGTGAACTCATGCTGGCGCAGCAGCGTGCCACCGACAAAACCAGAGAAACCAATCAGCGCGTTCGTATTCATTCAGTACTCGATACCTTGGCTTTGCTGCAGCGAGGCAGGCACAAGCGCCTCGCCGTCAAGCTGTTCAAGCACGTCGTAGATGTTGTCGATCTTGCTGCCCAGCACGGAGTAGCAGCCAGGCAGGCCTTGATGTCGTTCGAAGAGGATGGGACGTCCATCATCCCCTTCGTTCTTTTGCAGCACCGTCTTGACCTCGTAGAGCGAGTCAATGTGGGCGGCGCCCTGGATGGCCGGGATGTAACGTGCGACGTCACGGACCATGCGGTCGACACGTGAATCGCGTGCATACTCGTCCAGCCGCGAGTAGGGATCAACCCCCGCCTGGTCGTTCCAATGAAGATGCGGGGTGTAGCGCACGTGCGACAGTGTGTGCAGGCCTCGTGCAGGGAACGGCATCATCGAGAAGAAGGGCCCATCCATGACCGTCACGCCGATACCGTCCAATGGCTCGGGCATGCGCATCAGCGCCATTTCGGTGATTTCTTGCTTGAGCTCGCTGCGCACCCCGGGGAAGTCGCCGGCAAACTGGTTGAGCCCGCTGTAGGTGCAGTTGAACACATAGCGACAGTCGATCGCTTCGGGCGCGCGCCCCGGGTTCTGCATCACCACCTGCAAGCGCTGTTTGGGCTGCCGGTTGATTTCGCTCACACGACTGTTGCAACGCACCTGCACGCCGCCTTCGGCCAGCTCACGCTTGGCCCAGGACGCAAGCTTGGTGCTGTCGAAAGCATATTCCTGCACCAGAAACACATCTTCGATCAGCCGAGGCTCGAACAACTGCTTGTGCTCAGGCGCCGCCGGCAGGATGCTGCCGCCGATGTCTTTGCAAAAGCGTTGGAACTGGGCGGCGGTCACCTTCGAGTTGCGCCGTGCAATGGCGTACAGCTTGGTGAAGTCCTGGCGGACCGCTTCGGGCCAATCCTGCACAAAGCGTGGCAGGTTGATCCGGCTGCGGTACGCCGTGGTGAAGCTGCGCGGGTAGTGGTAGCCGTTATGCACCCTGGCCTGGTTGTGGTACGAAGCGCGCTGCAACAGCGACGGCTCGCGCTCCACCAGAAGCACGCGCTTGAACCCGCGCTGCCGGGCCAGGTAGATGGCGATGGCGCAGCCATAGAAGCCGCCACCGATGATGACCGCATCGAAGCTCTCGCCGCTCCCTGCCCCCATCAAGCGCGCTCCTGCACCGGTTCAACCTGGCCACCGGACAACGCGGAAACGTCCTCGACATTGAGCTTTTCGTGGCGGGTAATGCGTGCGCTGTTGAGCTCCTGGCCAACGTGGTACTGCGGCCCCTCGTTGGACAGGCTGGCCATGTTGAGGATGTATTCGCCCAACACCAGCAACACCAGGGATATCAGGAAGAACATCCCGGATTGTTGCAGCGAGACGCTGGTCCAGCCGGCGGCGACATTGTCCTTGAACAACGCAACGGCAATGACATAGATGCAGTAGACCAGGTTGGCGATGGCGCCGAACAGCGACAGCGAGGTCACCAGGCGCATCGGTGCCCGGGTGGTGGAGACCAGCAGGCGCATGCCCCTGTCGATGCTCTCGCCCAGGCGCTTGGCGGCCGGGGCCAGCGGGGTCGAGCTGTAGGTCAGGTAGGCGCGGGCGAAGCCCCCGTCGCCGGCAGGTGGCGATAGGTCATGGCTGGCTGCGGGTGTTGCAGGATGAAATTGATCACCCGCTTGTTGAGGATGCGGTACTGCGGCGCTTCCTTGGCCAGGTGCACACCGTTGAATGCGCTGTAGAGGCGATGGAAGACCGTGTAGGCGGTACGGTAGGCCCAGCTCTGCGCGGGCTTTTGCTGGTTGCTGGCAAACACTACGTCAGCGCCCTGGGAGGCCTGTTCGAGCATCTGTGGCACGAAGTTGATGTCGTCCAACAGTGGGTCGATGACCGCCACGTAGTCGCCCAGTGCGTTTTCCAGCCCGACCCACGAGGCGGTGTCGCCATCGACTTCCTTGGTCAGGGCGTAGACCTGCAGGTTGGCCAGGCCCTTTTCGCCGGTCAGGCGCTTGAGCACGGCGATGCTGTCGTCATCGGAGGCGTTGTCGACAATGATCAACTCGTAGTCACTGACGATCGACGACACCACGCTGGCCGCCTCGGTCAGCATGCGCTCCAGCGCGTGCGACTGATTCTTCACCACGAAGACCACGGACAGGAAGCAGGGGAAAAAAGCCATAAATAAGTTCTCTTTGAATAAACGCCCAAGGCCTTCGCGTCAGGCGAAATCGGCGAGCGAAGAAACAGCCTCGATGTTCGGCAATCCATTGTCGCGGCAATACACTTCCCAGCCGTCGAACTCCGACCACTTGGAAACAAAAACGAAATCCAGCTCAAACTGCGAAGCCGCGACATGGTCGTAACGGCTGTCGCCCAGGAACAACGCTGGCAACTGCAGGTTGCCAGCCACCAGTTCCCGCGCGACGATCACTTCCTTGGTATCCGGGCTGCCAAAGATGCCGCCATCGAACAACGGCGCCAGCCCGCGCGCCTCGAATACTTCACGCAGTTCGCATTGCGCGCCTCCGGATGCCACCATCCAGCGCGTTGCCGGGTACTGCGCACGGAGTTCAAGCAAGCCGTCCGCCACGGCGCAGTTCATCAGGCCGCTGGCAACCTCAGTGGCGTAGCACCTCAACAGTTCGTCCAGGCCTGGCCCTTCGGCGTCTGCCGCGACAAGGTGACTCAGTAGATATTCAAACTTTTTGAACCGGGAAATCCCGCCGTTGCGCTGGTGATATTCAACCAGTCGCTTCGCCGCCTCATGACCGTAAGGCAGCGCAGCCTGATAGAACGCGTCGGTCTTGATCTTGTTTGAATCCAGGATGACGCCATCGCAGTCGAAGACGATCGTCTTGTAGTGGCCAAGGTCGATCACAGCGCGTGCGCTCCGCGCAACGCCAGCTCTACCGCGGGCACGTCTTCGGGGGCATCGACGGCAAGGCTTCCGCCCGAGGTTTCGATCATCCTTACCGGCACATCGAGCTCGAGGAAACGCAGGATCTCGATGTCTTCGCAACGCTCGGTATCGCTCTTGCGCCCAAGGCCTGCGTATGCCGCCAACTGCTCAGCGGTAAAGGCATAGATGCACACCTGTTTCTTGTAACGGGCAGGCGCCAACTCCGAACTCTTGAACCCCGGAATCGGTAACCGTGACATGTAGATCAAACGGCCCGCCTCGGTCGTCAGCACCTTGGGAATATTCACACTGCGTGGATCTTCGGCATCACTGATCCAACAAAATCCGTTGATCACCGAACCCATGTCGGACTGCTTGATGCGCGCGATATTGAGAATGTCTTGGGGGTCGACCAAGGGCTCATCGCCTTGGACGTTGATATAGATGTCCGCCTCGATCTGCCGGGCCGCTTCAGCCAACCTGTCAGTTCCGGTCATGGCTTGCTCACTGGTCATCACCACTTGGAAACCCGCTTCGGTAACAACGTCGGCGATACGCTGATCGTCGGTGGCAACATAGACATTGCCTGTGCCCACGGCCTTGGCCGACAGCTGGGCCACCCAGAGGATCATGGGCTTGCCGTTGAGCGGAACCAGCGGTTTGCCTGGATAGCGAGACGACTTGTATCGCGCGGGGATGACCACGACCGTCTTCATAGCCACATACTCACATTGCATAAATTGATTTCGACTTGATCATGTAACGCGATGGCGTCACGGCACTCACCGACAGTCCGGGTGAGGCTTCGAGGAATTGTTCGAGCACCTTTTGCACCTCTGCCATTCTGGGGTCGTCGGCGCCGTAGCCATCGAAACCAGCCAAGTGAACGCAACGCGCTCTGCCGCTGGCGGCAATGGCCAGGGCATAGGCAAAGACCAAGGAAGTGGGCAACGTGCAGCACGTGGCCTCGAAGGCAAAGGTGTCAGCTTTCACTGTGATGCCGAAGTCCAGCAGGGTCTTGCCCTGCAGCGCCGCCAGGACGTCTTCCGGCAAGACACTGGCAGGCGCCACCAACGGCTGTGGCAACCGGGCATGCTCTGCGCTGTCGGCCAGCAGCCGCACCGGGTGGCACGCCACCCTGATGTCGATCAATGCCGGGTCGATCCGCGACTGGGTGTTGAGCGCCATCACGAAGGGTGAGTTGCGCCGGATATAGGCTTCCAATGCTGACCGGTGTGCCTCGACACCCGGCCCGGTCCCCAGCAACAGCACTTCTCGCCCAGCCACAGCCTCAGCCGGAGACCAGGCGCCGCCAGGGGACTGCTGGTAGAAATTACGTGCGCTGTCCAGCGTATCCAGGCAGAAACGCTTGCCGCCCTTGACCCGAAGGTGGTTGATCACCGCCAGTACGTCTTCTTCGTTGTAACGCGGATCGCCAAGCATTTCCTGAATATAGGTGGGGTGAATACCGTATTTGCCCGCGAGGTAGTAATAGGTGTTGGTGCCCCAACCGCAGCTATGCTGCATCGGCCTGAAGTACTGGTTGATCAAGGACATCAACGGCACGATGTTCACTTGTGTACCTGCGTGCTGCTGCAACTCCAGCATCAGGTACTCGGTCTTTGCATTGCCTGGCCCGCGCCCCATACCCGTCACGGTAGCGTCCAGCCAGGTGACCCCGTTGTCGACGGCGCACAGGGTGTTCTGCAGGGCCAGCCCCATGTTGTCGTGGGTATGAATGCCCAATTCGCCCTGCCAATGCGATCGCAGCCACATCACCACCTGGCTCACGCACGCAGGGCTCATGCTGCCCATACTGTCCGCGAAATACAGGACATCCACCGGCCAGCGGCTGGCCTGCCGGGCAAGCGCTTCGATTTCATGCTGCTGGCGGTCGGCCACCTGCATCAGGTTGAAGCCCACTGTAAAACCACGCTCTTTGAGCCAGGCGGCCGCGGGCAGCGATCGCTCGAACTCGTGCACATGGCAGGCGATGCGCACCAGTTGGACCGGGCTGGTGCTCGCCCCCTCGGGGAACAGGCGCTCGAGGGCCTGCTCCAGCGACGTTTCGGCGCCCAGCAGCTCGACGGCGTTGACCATGACCGCGACGGTCAGGGCTTGAGGAATGTTCAACCCACGCAGATAGGCATCCGTGGTGAATGCATTGGCGCCCTTGAAGCCCTTGTTATTGAGCGAGCGCAGCCCCAGCTCGACGATCGGGACATTGGCCGCGGCCATGGCCTTGAGGTAGCTGTCCACCACCTCGGGCGGGAAATTCCAGGCGTTGTAGTAACCGCCGTCGCGCAGTGTGCAGTCGATCACCGTGCACGTTTTCATACCGACACTCCTTGCAAGATATCGCGCACTTCGTCATAGACCACGCGCCAATCGAGGCTGTAGCTGATGAAATCCATTCGACGGTCCGCTGCATCGGGTTGATCAATGATCAGTGATTTGTCCACCAGGCGCGTGCGCTTGCGGATATGGTTGTCGGCATCGATCATCTGCGTGTTCAGGTGTGCAACCCCAGGACAACCGGCGAACCTGGCCACATGCAACCCGCCCGTCGCCGAATTGCCCACATACACATCAGCGCACTTGCCATAGAAGATCTTCTGCACGCTGTCCGCGCCCACCACACTGAACACCTTGATGCCCGGGTCGAGCTGGGCAACGATCTGCTCGACCACTCGGTTGTCCTGCGCGGTCTCTTCAAGATCCCTTGCGGTAGGGTGAAGCGGGGAAGTCCAGCCATCGAACACAACGCCCACATCCGGATAAGTCTTCTGCAACGCCGTCAGCAGGCTGGCGGCCGCCTCGACTTGTTCGATCCACGCACGCTTCTGCACGGTGATGCCGAACCAGACCAGTGGATAACACGTCAGCAGCTGTGCCGGCGCACTGGGCTGCTGCTGGATGAGCTGCTTTCTGGAATAGGCATTGAATTCGCCATCGAAGCGCGAGGTGCTCTTCAATCGGCTGTTGTCGAACACCATGCCAACATGGAAGTAGAAGCCCTGCTCGGCCACGCTCTGCGCCCAAAGCTCATCGGGTGCCAGGCGTTGCTCTGTGGCTTCGAGCGCATAGAGGCTTTTGAAGGAGCAGAAATCACCACCGGGGTAATAGATGATTTGCGCCACATCCTTGAGTACACCGGCCTCGTTCAGGTCACTCATCGCCGCAGCCACATCGTAGTAGAAGTGGTAAGGGCGGGCGTGGGAAGCGATGACACCAAGGAAGCGACGTTGCCCTGCACTGTAGTGCGTGACCCGCTCCAGGTTGCGAATGAAGCGGTAGACGAAGTTTCTCACCAGCACGGCATCGACATGGTGGATCGTCACCATCGCGCGGCGGGTGGGGAAGTAGATCGTATCGGCAGATCCAACATGCTGGAACAGGAAGAACATCTCGCCGGTGGACGAGATGAACTTCAGGACGTTGATTTCATCGGTAAACAGGTAGCTTTCATCGGCGAAGGCCATGCCGTAGCCGAACGGGTCCGGGACGATGATCGCGCCCTTGGTCGTCGCCGACTGCACCGCATCGATGCAGAACTCTTCGCGGCTCACGTACTGCAGAAAGCCTCGGCAGCGCTCCAGACCGGGTGCATCGGCACCGGCGAGGATGTCCTCTGCCAAGTACTCATCCAACTGCTCGAAGAGCAGTGCGCGTAGCATGCTGTCATTGAGCCGGTCCAGCTGATCGACCAGCGCATGGGCATCGGCATCCAGGACCTTGCCGTGGCAATAAGCAGACCACAGGCCACCGACTACGCTGGCGTCAATACCCGACGGTTGGCAATGGATCACCTTCCAGGGGTGTTCAACGCCGTTGAGCTGAAGCGACAACTCGGTCGGTACGCCGAACTGCATATCGACTTCAAAGCTGAAACCGCACTTCAACTGTGCATGGCCGTGATGCCCTGCCTCGGCAACGTCGAGTATTGCGCACAGCACATCGGCGCGCTCGATATTGAGCTTGCGCACGACCTTGTTCTTGCCCGTGCGAATCACCAGGCTCGCGCGCTGGGCTTCCTCGGTCGGCAACAGCCAACCGGAGATTGTCACAGGCCCCGCGCACAATTGTCGGTCTTGAGGAAAATCCAGGCACGAATGCGCGATCGCGTCGACCATCTGCATGGTGCTTTGATCCTGCACTGAAAGTTCGACAATTTCCGAAATCAACACACATCTCCAACCCGTCGGGTAAATAGGTGAACCTTGCGCTTGCCGTGCTTAGATCAGGCCACGGAAAAATGCCGCGCGCTTCCAACCAAACAACACATCGCCGCCGTACGGGCGCGAGTACATGATTCGGCGAAACTCCGGGCGCTGCGCTTCTTCCAGGTCGAATGCAAGCCGCTCGATGTCACGCGTGGTGAACGCGCCACGGAATACGCCATCGAGCTTGATGATCGGCAAGCCGATACGGTGCAGGAAGATATTGTTCTGGTGGATTTGCGAGCCATGGGCGAAGCACGCCATGAAGCGGGCAATCACCTCCTCCTTGAGAACCGGAAACAGCGCATCGTTTCGCGCAGCACCATCGACGACGGTCGAGCTGACGTACTGCTTGAAGCTGCTCAGGGAGTTGGCGAAGTGGATGTCGATACCGTGCAGGTTTTCCAGCTCGGCCTTGTCCAGGGAAATACCCGCCATGCTGGTGGTCGAGTGCAGGTACTTGGAAGCCACGCTGTCGGCGACCGAAGCGAACGAGAAGCGCGGCCAATGCACCAGGTCGGAATCGCGCGCCAGGCTCGAGACATCTTCGAGCAAGGCAGGGTCTTTACCGATGACCTCGCAAGCTCGGGACATGTCGTACAGGGCACGGAAGTTATCAGGGGTACTGACGAGTTTCTTCAGGAGTTTGGACAGCTCCATCTCCCCGGTATCGATGACCACCGGGCGCACGTCAGTGCACACGTAGTTTTTCCAGTACTTCTTCAAGCGCGGGTTGTTCAGCACATTGCCGCTCAGCGCAATGCAGAACGAACCGAGGTGGTGTTCGATTTCGTAGTTCTCGGTGGCGCCCAGGGCCTCCACTGGCGAGGCGAACATCTCGGCAATGAAGCCCTGGTTGTTCTTGGCGCTGAAGAACACGCTGTCGTTGACCAGCATCATGCGCGGACACTGGGCTGCCAGGCCACTTTGGTACAGGTACTGAAAGCCGGATTTGTAGCTACCGAAGTCACGGCCGAAGTTGTAGCGCTCGATGTAACAGTCAATGACCTGGTCATAGCGCTGGGGGTCAGCCACCTTGAGGGTGTTGACGCACACGACATAGATGCCCTGTTGCTGGGCCGCCTCAAGGAACGCCAGGATGTCATTGCGCAGCTCACCCTTTTCGAACAGCGCCATGAGCATGATTGGCTGTCCGTGATAGGGGCTGGCAAAGACAACGCGATCCTTTTTCCCCATGCCCTTGAACTTGTTGACCTTCGACTGGTAGGCCATGTAGGCGTACGCAGCCGGGTAGACCAAGTAGTTTTTTATCCGCTGAACTATTTGCACGAAAACCTCACCAACGCCTGGCAGCCCCAGGCGTGAACCTTATTCAACGATTACGTTTTTCTTGACCTGGCACAGCAAGACGCCATGGGGGTCCAACAGACGGATGGCGATGCCATAACTGCCTTTCTCTAATGTCGACAGGTCGGCCATAAGCTTGAACCCGGCATTCAGGTGCGCATCACTGCTCATTGCCCGAGCCACGTCTGGCCGCGCCATACGCTCAGCGCCCTCGAACGGATAAGTCTTGCCTGCGCCGGACTTGAGTTCCAAAACCACCTTGTCGCTGGCCTCACTCTTCGTGTTGCCTGCCATCCAGCCCTGGAACCGTACTGGCCCCTGCTTGACCCGTAGCACCACGCCCTCCGTGCCATTGGCACTGTCGAGCGCGCAGTAGATCACCGGGGTAACCAGGCCAGTACTCGCCGGACGCTCCTGATCGCCACAACCACTGACGAGCAGTGCCGCAACAAGGGGTACCAACGCCGAATGAAACGTGCGGATCATCTGAATCATTTCCTTGATAATTACTGCGACTTGATCAATTCGTCATAAATGGCCAGGACACTTTCAACCGACTCGCCCGCGATCAACTCTCCGCCGTGAAGAATGACGCAGCGGTCGCACAGGCTGGCCACCTGGCCACGGGAGTGGGAGACCAGCACGACCGTCTGGCCGGCCGCAATCTTCAGCATCATGGTTTTCTCGGCTTTGTCTCGAAAGTGCGCATCGCCCACACTCAACACTTCGTCCACCAGCAGTACATCCGGGCTGATGATGGTGCTGATGGCAAAGCCCAGCCGCGACGACATGCCGGTCGAGTACTTCCTCACCGGCTCGTAAAAATAGTCACCCAGCTCGGAGTATTCTTTGATGGCCTCCAATTGGGCGACCACCTGCTGTTTGGTGTAACCCAACAGCATGCCGCCGAAGATGGCGTTGTCACGCCCCGACAAGTTCACATCGAAACCGGCTTGCAACGCCAACAGCGACACACTGGCGCCATGGTTCTCGACCCGGCCGCTGTCGGGTTTCAATGCACCGGACATCACCTTGAGCAGCGTGGATTTACCGGCGCCATTGACGCCGAGGATGCCGAGGGTCTCCCCGGCATAGACCTCCAGGCTGATGTCCTTGAGCGGCTCGAAGTAACGCCCCCCGGGTACGCCAGCGGAGCGTTTGAAACGCACGCCGATGTTCGCGAGGGACAAGTATTTTTTGGGCATCATCAGACCATGCCCCGCTTGACGAACTCGCTGCGCTGAGTGCGATAGATCACATAGGCCAGCACCGCCGCACCCAAGGTACACAGACCGACGTAGCCCATGGCGGCAAAGTCGGGGGCGCGGCCTTCCATGATGATGTCACGGTAGGCGCCGATCACCAGGGTCATCGGATTGAGCCGAATCACCGCCGCCACGCCGGGGGACAGTGCGCTGGCGTTGTAGATCACCCCTGACAGGAACATCAGCATCAACAAGCCTGTGCTCACCAGGTTCGCCAGGTCACGCAAGAAAGCCACGGCAGCCGCCACCAGCATGCCCAATGCGGCGGTCAGCATGAATTGGGCCAACACCACCACAGGCAGGTACATCAGGTGCCAGCTCAAAGTCTTGCTGTCGGTTGCGGCGCCCAGCAACAGCAGGATCATCAACGGCGGCAGTTGCTTGAGGGTGCTCTGGACAATGCTGACCAAGGGGAAGAATGCTGGCGGCATACTGCAGTTGAGCATCAGGCTCTGGCCACTGACGATGCTGCCGCTGCTGGTGGAAATGGCCTTGGTGAACCACATCCACGGCACCAGCCCGCACAACAGGAACAAGCCGTAGTTCTCGACCCCTGCGTTCAACAAAGTACCGAACAGGTAGTAGTAGATCATCAAGTGCAGCAATGGCTCCATCACCACCCAGGCATGGTTCAGGCGCATGCCGGAAGATTCCGACTTCAGGTTCAACCAGGACTTGACGAATACCAGCTGCAGGAAGTGCCACGGGGCTTTCTGACGGTTCACCAAGTTGGGCGACTGCAACGGCTCAGGCCCGTCCTGCAACAACTCGGCGCCATATTGGCCGGCAAGACGGTAGCGTTTGGACAATACAAAATTGCCCATGCTTCGGTAGACATCGGCCAGGCGCGACAGGTACTCGCGGCTCTCTGGCTTCAAGACGATCGCCTGCTTCCAGCACTGTTCGGCGTCTGCCCAATCCTTGCGTCGATTGGCAAGGTCAGCCCCCTGGATCAGCGGCTCGGTACGCTCCGGCGCATGTGCGCGCGCCTGCCGATTGAAGGTGCTCGCCAACTCCAGGTTGCCCAGGCGCAGCGCCACTTCGGCGGACTTGTAGAGCAGGTGCCAATGGTTGCCGAGCTGTTCCCGACCAGTGGTGAGGAACTGCTCTTCCAGCGCCTCGTCGCCGGACAGGAAGGCCCATTCCGCGCTGGTAATCCAGGTTACCGCGTGGTTGGCGAACTGTGCACGGGCGTGTTGCAGCAAGCTGTCGGCGCCCTGGAAATCGTCCTGGCGAATCAGGCTGATCGCCCCTTGCAGCCAAGGTGTAGGGTGATCGTTGAATTGCGTACGCAGCATCTGCCACAAGGTTGCGGCCTCGGCCCAACGCCTGTGACGCATCGGCTCCATGGCCAACTCGAATGCGTCCGCCGGCGCCAGTGTTGCGGTATGAGACATAGAAAGCCAACCCGTCCGTCTTTGTTTACGCTGCAGTACTGCCACAGTGGATCAATCGAACAGCTCTGCCTCAGCCAGGCGCTTGCCGACACTGTCCTTGGCGGACAGTTGCGGCGCGTCATCGAGTGGCCACGAGATACCGATCTGCGGATCATTCCAGGCGATGCACCGCTCATGGGCTGGCGCGTAGAAGTCTGTGGTCTTGTAGAGGAATTCGGCCGTTTCGCTGAGCACCACGAAACCGTGGGCAAAACCCTCGGGTACCCACAGCTGGCACTTGTTTTCGGCCGACAGGTGCGCACCCACCCACTGACCGAAGGTCGGTGAGCTGCGCCGGATGTCGACCGCAACATCGAACACCTCGCCCTGGACCACCCGCACCAGCTTGCCCTGGGGTTGGCGCACCTGATAATGCAAGCCGCGCAGCACGCCTTTCAGTGAGCGGGAGTGGTTGTCCTGGACGAAATTGACCGTACGCCCCACCACTTCGTCGAAGATCTTCTGGTTGAAGCTCTCGAAGAAGAAGCCGCGCTCGTCACCGAATACGCGAGGTTCGAACAGCACCACCTCGGGGATGGCCAGGGGAATCGCTTTCATCCGTAGATCTTCTCCTGCAGCAGGCGCTTGAGGTACTGGCCGTAGCCGTTTTTGAGCATCGGCACGGCGAGGTTTTCCAGCTGCTCCGGGCTGATCCAGCCCTGGCGGAAAGCGACCTCTTCCGGGCAGGCAACCTTCAGCCCCTGACGGTGCTCGATGGTAGCGATGTAGTGGCTGGCTTCGAGCAGCGAATCGTGGGTGCCGGTATCGAGCCAGGCGTACCCTCGGCCCATGATCTCCACCGACAGGCCACCCTGCTCAAGGTAGATCCGGTTGATATCGGTGATTTCCAGCTCACCCCGGGCGGATGGCTTGATGCTCTTGGCAATCTCCACGACCTGCTGGTCGTAGAAGTACAAACCGGTGACGGCATAATTGGATTTGGGCTGCAGAGGCTTTTCTTCCAGGCTTACCGCTTTGCCCTGCTGATCGAACTCGACCACGCCATAACGCTCGGGATCATTCACGTGGTAGGCGAACACCGTGGCCCCTTGCTCGCGCTGACTGGCGCTATCGAGCAGTTCGCTGAAGTGGTGCCCGTAATAGATGTTGTCGCCCAGCACCAGTGCCGAGAGGTCGTTGCCGATGAATTGCTCACCGATCAGGAACGCCTGGGCAAGCCCGTCTGGCGAGGCCTGGACCGCATAGGAAATGTTTACTCCCCAACGCTGGCCGTCACCGAGCAGTTGCTCGAAGCGTGGGGTGTCCTGGGGGGTGGAAATGATCAGGATGTCGCGGATCCCCGCCAGCATCAGCGTGGTCAGCGGATAATAGATCATGGGTTTGTCGTACACCGGCAGCAATTGCTTGGAGATCGACAGGGTGGCGGGATGCAGTCGGGTTCCCGATCCACCGGCCAGGATGATGCCTTTACGTTTGCTCATCATTGTTTCTCGATAATTTCCGTCAGCATCCGTGCTACCCCGTGTTGCCAGGCGGGGAGTTGCAACTTGAAGGCAGCCTGCAGTTTCTGTGTATTCAGGCGTGAATTGCCTGGGCGCTTGGCTGGCGTTGGGTAGGCGTCGGTGGACAAGGCGCTGATCGCCTCGGGCCGCACCTGCAACTCGACACCAGCCGCCTGGGCTTGCGCGAGGACGAAGCGGGCATATTCACACCAGGTGGTTTCCCCTGCCGCGGCCAAGTGATAGAGGCCACCCAAGGCAGGTTGCGCGCGGCAGGCCACGATGGCATGGGCGGTCACGTCCGCGATCAGCTCGGCACCGGTCGGAGCGCCATACTGGTCATCGATCACGCCAAGGCTGTCACGCTCGCGGGCCAACCTGAGCATGGTCTTGGCGAAGTTGTTGCCGCGCGCGGCATACACCCAGCTCGTACGGAAAATCAGATGCTGGCAAGCGGCTGCCTGGATCGCCCGCTCACCCGCCAGCTTGCTGGCGCCATACTGATTCAGCGGTGCAACAGCATCGCCCTCGTGCCAAGCGTCATGGCCATGTCCGGGAAACACGTAGTCGGTGGAGTAATGCACCAGCAAGGCACCCTGACGCGCCGCCGCTTCAGCCAGCACCGCCACTGCCTGGGCATTGACCTGGTGGGCCAGCTGTGGCTCGGACTCGGCCTTGTCCACGGCGGTATAGGCCGCCGCATTGACTATCACATCCGGCGCGTAGCGCCTCAGCGTGTCGGCCAGCCCCTCGAGGTTGGCCAGATCACCGCAGTAGTCGCTACTGCGCGCATCCAATGCCAACAATTCGCCCAGCGGCGCGAGGCTGCGTTGCAGCTCCCAACCAACCTGGCCGTTTTTGCCCAGCAGGAGAATCTTCATTCGCTGCGCCCGGCATAGTTTTTCGCGACCCACTCGCGGTAGTTACCCGACTGTACGCTTTCGACCCAGGCTTGGTTTTCCAGGTACCACTGAACAGTCTTGCGAATTCCGGTTTCGAAGGTCTCGGCAGGCTTCCAACCCAGCTCACGCTCAAGCTTGCGGGCATCAATCGCGTAACGGCGATCATGCCCTGGACGGTCGGCCACGTAAGCGATCTGCTCGCTGTAGCCCTTGCCGTCTTGCCGTGGACGCAGCTCGTCCAGCAGCGCGCAGACCCGGTTGACGATCTCCAGGTTAGGCTTTTCGTTCCAGCCCCCGACGTTGTAGACCTCGCCCACCACGCCTGCCTCGAGTACCCGGCGAATAGCGCTACAGTGGTCTTTCACGTACAACCAGTCGCGAATCTGCTGACCATCGCCATATACCGGCAGCGCCTTGCCTGCCAGGGCATTGACGATCATCAGCGGGATGAGCTTCTCCGGGAAATGGTACGGGCCATAGTTGTTCGAGCAGTTGGTGGTCAACACCGGCAGCCCGTAGGTGTGGTGGTAGGCACGCACCAGATGATCGCTGGCCGCCTTACTCGCCGAGTAGGGGCTGTTGGGCTCGTACTGGTGGTTCTCGGTGAACGCCGGGGCATCACTGGCAAGGGAACCATACACTTCGTCGGTGGAAACATGCAGGAAGCGGAACTTTGCTTTCTGCTCGCCGTCCATACCATTCCAATAGGAACGCACCGCCTCAAGCAGGCGGAATGTACCAACTATGTTGGTCTGGATGAAATCTTCCGGGCCATGGATGGAACGATCGACGTGGGATTCGGCGGCAAAATTGATGATGGCACGGGGTTGGTGCGCGGTCAGCAGCTGCAGCAGCAGTTGGCTATCGGCAATATCGCCATGCACGAAGACATGCTGGGCATTACCTTCCAGGCTGGCAAGGTTTTCCAGGTTGCCTGCATAGGTCAGCTTGTCCAGATTGATGACGGTTTCACCCGACTGAGCCACCCAGTCGAGCACGAAGTTGGCGCCGATGAAACCGGCGCCACCAGTTACCAGAATAGTCATGAGATCAAATCTTTTTCAGTAATGTCGCGAGGAACAAACCAAGGTTGCCGAGAAGTGTCTGCCGATGCAGGCCAGCCCTGAACACGTTCGCCAATCGCGCAGGCAGGCGCTGCTCGCGCGCTGCCTTGAACAGCGCGAGGGTTTTGCGGTGATCGTTGCTCAAACGGTGATTCATGGTTTCCAGGGCACGGATGTTCTGCGCATTCCACTGGTAGAAGCGCCCCTGGAAAACCATGACCAAGCGGCGAATGCGGGCGGGCCAGTCGGAGTTGGCGCCAATCACGTTGTACTCGTGCTGACGGTAGAACACCCGTGGCTGGGGGTCGTAATGGACAATCCCACCTGCCCCGGTGATGAGCTGGTAGCACCACCAGTCATGGGAAGGCACTTCCAGATTCGACCCTGCTTCGAGGATCATTGACCGGGCGGCCTTGTTGAACACCATGGTGTTGCCACCGCCGATGCTTTGCACCAGGGCATTTTTGAAATGGGGTGGCAGCGAGAAGTTTGGCGAGAGCCCACGGTGAATACCACCCTCGCAGATGAGCTGAGTGCGACCGCAATACATGGCCGGCACCTCGGAAGGAATGCCCTGCAACCACTCCACAGCGACCTGCAGCTTCTCCGGGCTCCAGATATCGTCCTGATCCGACCAGGCGAAATAGTCGGCATTGATATCGGCGCGGCAGGTAAGGCTGAGGAAATTACGTACAAAACCAGCCCGCGGCCCATCGAAGACCTTGACGCGGTGCGCGCCCCATAGTTCGGCGTAGGACTGCAAAACGGTCGGCGTCCGGTCTTCGGAGCCGTCATCGGAAACGTGCAACGACCAGTTGCGATAGGTCTGCTGCTCGAAGGAGTCGAGCTGCTGGCGCAAAAACGAGGCACCGTTGTAGGTGCACATCAGGATGGCAACATGGGCGACTCCCGGGAGACTGAGCTCGCGAGAAAACGCCATGGTATCTGCCGTATCGAGGCCAGGAGGCTGAATAAGCACCGCCACGTTTCTTCATCCCTGAAATGACACTCGCCCACGCGAGCTGTCGTAAACGCACCTAAAAGTGCCATCAAAAAGCCATTGCAAAATCGCGAAAAATCCTACCACGCTCTCAGAAAAATCTAAAGACATAGTGAAGAAACCCTACAATTCATGAAGATCCTGTTAGGCGATGAGTAGGAAATGCCCTACTTCTGGTGCGGATAGGCGCTTCGACACAGCGCCAGTCGCGTTAGGGATGGCAGCTACCCGCACTCACATAGATTCGTACATGCGGAGCTACCGTATGCGAACCCGCCTCGGGTCGGCGGAGCGAAGCGATCCGCAGGGCAAGCATACGCATCTCTTGGTTTAGGCTTTGTAGGAAAAATCGCCAAACGGCGATCAAGCAGGGCAAAGATAGGCGAGCGTGCGGAATGCTGGCCCCTGAGGCCACAACCTCAACCCATTAGCCTGCCATATAGCGCCACGTATTTTTTTACCATTTCATCCGCGGTAAATAATGCTTGATAGCGCTCTCTGGCGCGCTCGCCCATCCTCTCACTTTCTATAGGGTTCTTCATCAACTGATGCATTGCAGTCGCCAACTCAACAGGGGAGCCAGGGGAAATTGCAAGGCCTGTTTCATCGTGCCTATTAATATAAGTAGTGCCCGTACCTATTTCACAGGAAATCATTGGCTTGCCATACATTGCCGCCTCAAGCAAGGATATTCCAAACGCCTCCGAACGCAAATGTGAAGGGAATACAAGCGCATGGCAGAGATGAAGAAGTGCCACTTTGTCATGATCCGGAAGCGCGCCTAGAAAGTGAACATTCTGCAATTTTTTTCGCATCGCCAGCTGACGTAGCCGATCACCTTCTGGCCCATCCCCTACAATAAGAACCGGATAAGGAACCTGCAAGCATGCCTCTAACAGGGTATCTAACCCTTTATAATACCGAAGCACACCAACAAACAGGAAGAAAGGGCCCGGAAACTTAGCCTTCCACGAGCTAAGAATCGACTCCTTCACCACCGGGTAGGTGTTAACATCAAGACCTATCGGAATGATTTCGGTCTTACCAGCAAACCTTTTTAGCACTGGACTGCTGCGTAAATAGTTTGGCGATGTCGCAACGATACTATCTACGCAACTTAGAAATTGATTCATAAGCGGCGCATACAGACGCATAGCAAATTTCTGTTTTACCACATCAGAGTGATAAGTTACGACACTCTTTGCCTTAACCCCTCCCAGCAAATGAGCCACATCCATGAAGGGCCAGGGGTAATGGTAGTGAACAACATCCACTTCTCGCGAAAGCTGACTCAACTTAGAAATAGCAGACAAAGAAAAGGGGGTCGACAACAGCTCGAAATTTTTCTTAAGCGCTACCACGTTGTGCCCCGCAACACTTCGCACCCCCGGCTTGCCATCAGTGACAGTCAGTACAGAACTTTCAACACCATATGAGTGCGCACCCTCGCATATCTGGAATATAACCTGCTCAATCCCCCCAAAAGTATCGGGGTAATAGGTCTTAAAGAAGTGAAGTACCTTCATAGCATCTTATCAAATCTATTTTTTAGTGACTTGAACCAAACGGCATAAGGCTGGTATAGCCACCATTTCAAGGGAATCTTTCCATGATGCTTACCTACAACCGCCATCGCCTCACTATAATGCCTGGCCCTTTGAGTGTTTGTTTTTGTATCGGAATGTTCTCGATTGACAGCTACAAATTCTTCTACATAGGAAGGGTCACCAGCAAATCTGAACAGACGCCACCAGAGATCATAGTCCATCGCCATGTGCAAGCTATCATCAACTCCATTGATGGCCTCCCATGCGCTTCGACGGATAAGTGTTGCAGGCTGCGAAACGATACAGCGCATGGCCAGCCGGCGCTCAGTAAATCGTTGTGTCCAGACAGCGGAGCGACTCCCATCCTCCTTAAGGTTCAAGGCCTTGCCGTATACAAATGGCGCCTTGGCAGAGCTCTCAAGAGCACGAACAAGCATGTCCAAGCCACCCGGCAAGTAAAGATCATCACTATTCAGCCAACAAACATACGGGGCGGAGCCCCTGCGGATAGATTCGTTTATCGCCGCCGCCTGCCCCTGGTCAGCATGACTACGCCACCCAGCCAGGCGATGCGCCCAAGACTTAATAATTTCAACCGAACCATCAGTAGAGCCGGCATCAGCCACGAAAACTTCTACCTCGACCTCGCTATTGAATATTGATGACAAGGCCGAGTCCAAGAACTTCCCTTGATTGAACGAGGGAACAGCAATCGTCACTAATGGTTCGCTCAATTTATACTCTCGTGCTTTGTAGAAAGTCGGAGTAAGCCAGCTTCAGACCGTCTTCCAACGATACGCGAGGACGCCACCCCATGGCCTTTAACCGATTAATGTCCATCAATTTCTGAGGCGTTCCATCTGGCTTACTTGGGTCCGTTTCAATATCACCCCCAAAGCCAACAACACCAGCTACCAACCTTGCCAATTCCAAGATACTGAGATCAGCCCCATAGCCCACGTTAATATGCGAAAGCGTCGGAAGCGTAATCTTCTGATATAACTCCAAATTCAAATCCATCACATGCACTGCGGCTTTGGCCATATCATCCACATAGAGAAACTCTCTTCTGGGCGTCCCGCTTCCCCAAATACTGACGCGAGGTGCATTCGCAAGCTTTGCTTCATGAAAACGCCGTATCAACGCAGGAATGACATGACTATTCTCGCCGTGGTAATTGTCACCTGGGCCATAAAGGTTGGTTGGCATGACACTGCGGAAATCTGTACCGTATTGACGATTGTATGACTCACACAATTTAATACCCGCGATCTTGGCAATCGCGTAGGGCTCATTGGTAGACTCAAGAACCCCTGTGAGTAACGCGTCTTCAGACATCGGCTGAGGTGCGAGCCGTGGATAGATGCAGCTGGAACCTAGAAAAAGCAGACGCTTGACGCCGTACTTCCAAGCCGAATTGATTATATTTGCCTCAATCATGAGGTTTTCATAAATGAAGCTTGCCGGATAAGTATTGTTGGCATGAATACCACCAACTTTCGCAGCTGCCAGATACACATAATCTGGTCTCTGCTCTGCGAAAAAATTATCTACTTGCAATTGGCTGCAGAGATCTAACTCCTGCCGAGTGCGAGTTACGATATTTTCATGACCATGACTACGGAGCTCACGCAGAATGGCAGAGCCCACCATTCCGCGATCCCCGGCCACATATATTTTTTCAATGTGCGCCATGACGTTGTTACTCGTGATAATTAAACGCGCTGTAACCATGACGCTTAACAAGCTCGTCACGCTCGGCTGCCTTCAGATCCTCTCGAACCATTTCGGAGACCAATTCCTGGAAGGTGGTCTTAGGCGTCCAACCGAGTTTATTTTTCGCTTTCGACGCATCACCCAAGAGCGTTTCGACTTCCGCAGGACGGAAATAACGTGGATCAACAGCGACGATGCAATTTCCCTTGTCATCGAAGCCTTTTTCGTCAACGCCTACGCCTTTCCAGCTAATAGCGAGGCCAAGCTCTTTAGCGGCAGCATCGACAAAGTCACGCACGCTGTATTGAACACCAGTCGCAATAACAAAGTCCTCTGGCTTCTCCTGCTGAAGCATAAGCCATTGCATTTCCACATAGTCACGCGCATGACCCCAGTCGCGCTTCGCATCCATGTTCCCCAGATACAGGCAGTCTTGTAAACCCAGTTTGATTCGCGCAAGCGCACGTGTAATCTTACGGGTTACAAATGTTTCACCACGAATAGGCGATTCATGGTTGAACAGAATGCCGTTGCAAGCATACATGCCATACGATTCACGATAGTTTACGGTGATCCAATACGCATAGAGCTTAGCCACAGCATAGGGGCTACGCGGGTAGAATGGAGTTGTCTCTCGCTGCGGAATTTCCTGGACTAGACCGTACAGCTCCGACGTGGACGCCTGATAAAACCGGGTCTTCTTTTCAAGGCCCAGGATACGAATTGCTTCAAGAATACGTAGAGAACCCAACGCGTCGGAGTTCGCAGTGTACTCGGGCTCCTCAAAACTGACTGCAACGTGGGACTGGGCCGCGAGATTGTAGATCTCGTCAGGCTGCACCTGTTGAATGATTCGAATCAAACTAGTCGAGTCGGTCAAGTCACCGTGGTGAAGTATAAAGTTGCGATTTTCGACATGAGGATCCTGGTAGAGGTGATCAATACGGTCAGTATTAAACAGCGAGGTCCGCCGCTTGACACCATGAACCTCATAACCCTTCCCAAGCAGAAATTCGGCCAGATAGGCGCCATCTTGACCTGTAACACCAGTAATTAGGGCAACTTTCATGATTATCTCCACCTTATTTACGCAGAATCTTCAGAGTCGCTGAGAGCCTGCTATCCGCTCGAACGTGCTTTATTAAAAAAATCAAATGCCTGATAGGCATGAGTATCTTGGCTATTCGACTCGGCGCGTATTTCCGTCTAAGAACCCGCATCTCATCAACGCCATTCTTAATGTATTCACTACTCGTTTTTTGCTCTTCGTGGACACGAAACCCGCCAAGGAAATGAGGCGCATGAAAAAAATGCGCTCCGCAAGTCATGAATTTCAGCAGCAGGTCCCAATCCAGTGCAAATGCTAAACCAGCATCCAATCGCCCACCGACTCGCGTCCACAACTCACGACGCCAGAACAGTGTCTCCTGGGGAATGTAGTCAACATGGCGCAACAACTCACCATCATGGCCTGGCAGTACCCAGCGACCAACTATATTGCTCTCTGCGTCTATCAGCACGCGATTACCATAAATGGCGTCAACTTCAGGATATTCTTGAAAGATCTGAGCGACGTAAGCCAGGGTCCCTGGTAGTAAAACATCATCAGAATTTAAAAACGCCATGATCTCGCCGCGACTACGGGAAAACCCACGATTTATAGCATCGGCCTGCCCCTGATCGCTTTCCACATAGAATCTGAAACAACTGGACAACTCAGCCGTCAATACATCAAGCGTACCATCTGTAGACTCATTATCTTGAACAATATATTCAAGATTAGAATACCCTTGAGACAATACACTGCGAATGGTTTCACCGATGAAACCACCCTGATTGTATGACGGGGTAACGATTGATATCAGCGGTAGCGAATCAGGGACTTTCGCCTGCAACACTTGATCAACCAACTGGTAGTGTACATTGCCTTGTTGCAAAACGCCGAGCTTTATACCTAACAGCGTCCGAACCCGAGCACCTAGCGACCTATTGCCTGCCATCATCTCAGCTTTCCGTACAGATTCTAGCAGTGGAGTCGACTCCAGCAATACCATAGAAAGGTTGTGCCTGGTATCCCATATGTCCCAGCGGAATAATAGAGAAACTGCTACCACCGGTTACAACACAATGACGCGAAGATGTTGATTCAATTTCTGCCATTGTAACGCTTTCGATATTGCGATGCAGCGCTCTGGGCCACGTTGCGAACCCTATGTCCAGTACATATTCTCCGGCTGCAAATGCCAGGGGAACATCAAACGAGGCACGTATGATATCCCCTTTTCGCAAACGAGTAGGCACGGGAGCCGCGCACTGACCTGAGTTTTTGCCGTGGATTACCACGCCGCGATCTGTACGGAGTACAAAACCAACAACCGGTGTTTCAAGAGGCTCATGCACGAAAAATTCTGCATAGATTCTAAGTTTCTCGAACTGCCGGAAAACTTGACGTGCCTCGTCAAACTCATCGGTCGTGATTAACTTAGTACATGTCACCATCCCGTCACCCGTTTGCTCGCGAGAGGACATGTCCACGCCCGCGTGCTCAGGCCATAGGAAACGGGCACCAGAAGGCGCTTCGCTCGGGTCTTCCAGATGCTCTGCCTTCTGATTCAAACGCTGTGCATCCTCGCTCAGCATCTTCTTTGCGCTTATATGCCCCAACGCATAATAGCGATTTATCGCCTCTGCAGCATCACCCTGATAGATGACACTTCCATGATCAAGCAGCAACACTTCATCACAATAATGCATCACATCATCCATGCTGTGCGTGACCAAAATCACCGTACATCCACGTTGACGCAATCTCTCCAAACGCTCATAGCACTTGAGCCTGAAAAATATGTCGCCTACCGCCAATGCCTCGTCGACAATCAAAACGTCTGGATCAATGCAGGCCTGCACTGCAAATGCAAGGCGTACAAACATACCGCTAGAGTACGTTTTAACGGGAGAATCGATAAACTCCCCAATATCAGCAAATGATTCAATTTCAGGGAAAATCTTATCGAAGTCTTTTCCAGAAACCCCGAGAATCTGCGCATTTAGCCTGGCATTTTCACGGCCTGTGAATTCAGGATTGAAACCCGCACCCAACTCTAAAAGCGCCGCGACACGACCATACACGGTGACATCGCCAGTCGTAGGCTTAAGTATCCCACTGATGATTTGTAACAGAGTAGACTTTCCGCTACCGTTCTGACCAATAATACCGAAAAAGCTACCGCGACGAATTTTCAGAGACAGGGACTTCAGCGCTGTGAACGTTTGCTGCTTCCGCTGGCGCCCTAACAATAGCCCTTTGACACGGTGCAAAGGACTTTTGTACAGATCGTACAGCTTAGAGACATTTTCGACACTGATAGTGTAATCAGAGCACATCGGCAAACCCTGAGCGCATTCTGTGGAAGACAACGTAGCCAACTGCCGCAGTAACAGCCGCCACGATCGCATAACTCCCTAAGGCCAACCAATCGATACTATCATGAGAGAAGATCAACGTACGCACCGTCTCCACAGGAATCGTCAAAGGGTTAATATTTAGTAGCCAGCGGAAAGCCTGAGGCACCATCTCTGCAGGGTAGCATATTGGTGCCGTAAAGAGCATTATCGTCGCCAGACTGGTCGTCAACTGCGGTAGATCCCGAAAAAACACCCCCACCGCAGAGAGCAGCCACCCTAATCCAACGGTGAGAATAAACAACAGCACCAGCGGAATTGGCAACAACAATGCTTGTAGTGGCACGGCGCCAGAATAGTAAAGAACACCAACTAATAGAATACCAATCCCGAAAATTACCCCTACAGCAGTACTTGCAGCCCCTACCAGAGGTAGAATCTCCAGAGGAAAAATGACCCGCTTCACATATGAGGTGTTACTCACAATTAATGACGGCGCGCGCACTAACGTATCTGCAAGTAAGCCATGCAGGAGAATGCCGCAAAATAAAAGCAACCCAAACGGGACATCGCGTCCATCTGGCGTTTGAATGCCCCAGCGAGCGCGCAGCACAACCTGAAAGACAAACCCGTACAATAAAAGCTGAAGCAAGGGTTGGCCAACTATCCATAAGCTGCCAAGCACGGAATTTTTGTAACGCATAGAGATATCGCGGCGCGTCATCTCAAAGATGAGCCCGCGATTTCTTACGATTGAGCGAATACCACTGAATAGCCCTGTACCCACGCGCTACCTCTCAAGACCCGGAGGTGTTCATGACGGAACGAACGACACCCATGAAGGAGTCGGCGAATTCTTGCTGACAGCGTCTGTAGTCAAGCTCTTTACGCACCGGCGGCACCTTTGCATATTTCTCGATGAGCGCAGCTAAGGCCATCGAGTCAGTAGCATCAAAAAACTCAATATTCTCATTAGCCTGCTCTACATTGGCAGGTATGCGAGAGGCGATAACGTACTGAGAAACCGACTTTGCGTCCTCAACTACTGTCGACCACCCTTCGAACAACGACGGCTGAACAATGCTTGCTGCGCACTTGAAGATCACCATTTGATCTTCGCGGGGGATAAACCCTAGAAAACGGACATTGGATGCCAAACCCAGTCGCTCAACTTTTTGTCGAAGTTTAGCTGTGTGCTCCGGCGCACGGTGATCATGCTCCTTCCCTGAGAAAGCTACCACAACATCAACGCCGCGATCCTTTAGTAACTTCACTGCATCAATGACGGTTTCATGATTCTTATGAATCCAGAACTGATTCGGGCAATAGAAAAAATGCTCCGGCAGATCATATCGACCCAAGACACTCGAAGAATCCAAAGATGGAGAAAGCGGTTCGAATGTTGCAAAGTGCACTACATGCTTTTGAACGCGTGCTTCTGGATAGAATTCTTCAAAATCGAACTGCGCTGCGTGACTACTGAAAACGAGATGTCGAAAACCATTAAAATAGGAGCGATGTTGTACTTCTCTAGCTTTTAGCTCGTCCTCGCTAAAGAAACTTGGCAACCGCTTATCCTGAAAGTCTGGAATCCAACAGGCGGTCTGCTGATGCTTGCTATCAATCGGATAGGGATAGATCAAATCAAAATGCAGCTTTCTTTTCCATAAACGCGGCACCAACCAAGAAAGCACCTTTATCCTTCGAGAAATTCCACCATCAACCCCCTCAATCAATTCAGGCCTAATCCAGTTAAGGCGTGAATAGCCCGTTTCTTTTTTAATGAAATCAAATGACGCCTGCGAATGACAAATAATCCATACGTCAGGCTGTTCATCACTACCTATTAGATTCAAAGAGCTAACGAGATTTTTAATGTAATACGTACCACCGATCCAACTCTCGTCATAATTGAAAGGAATGCCAATGACCGGACGCTTCAACACATAACCTCCAACAACCATCGATTCAGAGCGACTTCAGCCAAATAGCAACATGTTCCAGGCCGGCGTTAAGATCAACCTGGGGGACAAAACCAAGACTCTTAAGGTACGAGACATCAGCTTGCCAACGAGTAGGATCTCCCGCGCGTTCAGCACCAGAAAATACAACGTCCTTATGCACTCCAAGGGCACTCAACAAGGTAGTAGCGGCATTTTTGATTGTGGTCGACGTGCCGCTGGCAACGTTCACCGCACGCCCATCAAACTCTCCACGAGAAAGCAGCACATGCAAGGCCTGAGCGATATCAGCCACATAGATGAAATCCCGTGTTTCTTCGCCCGTACCAAACAGCTCGACCCGAGGGCACTCTATAGATTTTTTGTAAATATCCCAAAAAATCTGTTTTCTTAGATTAGCACCGTAAGCCGAGAATACCCGCAAGGATATGGTTTGCACGGAAAACAGCCGAGAATATTCAAGACAAATTTCCTCAGCGCTCCTTTTGTGCCAACCATAAGGGGATAAAGGCTCAAGCTTATCGCACTCTCTAATCGGCAAACTACTAGATGGATTGCCATAGACCGCCGCGCTTGAAAAGTGAACGAATTTTGTACGAGGCGAAACGATACGAATCGCATCAAGCATTTGCGCAATGCGCACTGTATTTAACGTATAGTCATGCAACGGACTTACGAATGATTCGGGCACACTAGCGGCGCCGGTGCAGTTAATACAAACATCGCACTGTGCAATTCTGAACAACCCTTCAAAGTCCGGACTGCACGGATCAACACTAAAGTAATCACCATCCCCCACTAACGCAAGGTCAGCACCAACAACCTGATGGCCCAAGCCTGATAAAAAGTCAGCGATATGTCGACCAATAAACCCGTGAATTCCAAGAACTAAAACTTTCATGCCTCAGCCTTTTTCTTCTGGACTATGTATGTATACGGGCGGCCCGCTATCTGCCGCTCATCAAAGCTAGCCACCGTTTGCTCAGAGTGAGGGAAATAATTTATTGGACTATCAGCAAATTTGTATTCTTTTACCAGCGCCAGGCCTGCCTTATCAATGAAGTCACAGTACTCCTCTCGACGATACGCATTCTCCCCTCCGGTGTACCGGTGGAACGGATGGTTTGCCAAAAAGAATTCCATATCGGCATCATCAAATACCACATGCTCTCGAACAAAAAACGCAGTCGCATCATCCTGCATGAGAGTGCCAATTTTTTTCAATGCAATCACAGGGTCTCTAAAGTGATGAACGACCTGACGACAGTAGACGATATCGTACAACTCCGTCGCGCTCAGTAATTCGATCGGCAACGGCTCAATTTTAACGCGATCAACTACTGTCACATCGATTTGGGCCGCTGCAAGTTCCAGCAGTTTTCTAGCGGCACCAACCCCTACAATCTCATCGGTGGAGGGTTCGGCAAGAGTTACATGGTAGCCAGACAACGCGAATGCAATCGCCATTACCCCCCCCGCCCCACCGACATCCAAAACAGATCTCGCGTGCGGTGAATGCTGCCTAAACTCATTGAGCGTTTGAGTGAACTCTTCTGTTGCCATATAGCGACGAAGTGAACCCATAAGATCGGTGTGGAGATAGGATTCAATGAGCGTTTTCTCTAGACTGGGGTCGCCCTGAGCCGCTTGAATAATTTCCTCCCAGGCCCAACGGTCTCGTGGAACGAAACTAACAAACCGCGCCGGGGATCCTGCATAAACACAGAACGGAGCAACATCACGAGTCACCATAGAGCGGGCCCCAACAACGGACCCTTTGCCGATGCGAACGCCTTTGAGGATGACAGACTCAAAACCAACCCAAACATTGTCCTCAATGTAAATCGGCGCCGAGGCTACTTGCGACCAATCCTTGTAAGCCCCCATCCGGCCCGCATCAACACCGACCTTCCAGTCATAGGCGTCATTGGCTCTAATGTCTGGATCGAGCGAATGCGCGTTCGAGTCCATAACTGTGCAATCCCATGACAGCATCACATTGCTACCAATGTGGATACCTCGTTCTTGAGCGCAAATAAACTTACAACCGCTACCAATGGAACTACGCTCACCAATTGTGACAGACCCTATACCACGCTCAAAAACAAAGGTTCCGCCAACATGGCTATAGTCACCCACTTTGACATACGGCCTGTTTTCCACACTAACCCGAACATCGATGTAAATCGGTTCAACTCGAACCCCTGCACCAGCACTGAGGAATCGATACCCGCTAGCATCTATCCCCAAATGCCGCGCTGGATTTAACAAAAACTGTTTCAGCGACTGCAACCGCCCAACAATTCTGTGCACTACAGCTTTCTTGATCCGAGCAATGAGACGCCGAGCACCGGCGCGACTATATTTCATTCGAATTCGCTGCGTATCAAGCGCTCTACCGATTACAGAAGGATCCTTACTGCGAACAGCTTTAGCAAACAACTGACTGGACCAATCCCCGTGCTTTTCACCGAACTCAAGGTCTTCTGGATCCATGTCCTGATGAAGACGCTCGATAAATTCTTGCTGGTAGGGTGTAGCAACATGTGCCGAAAAGAAATTTGCTGGCAATATATAACCTGCGACGATAGGCGCCAGTTTTTCGTACTGATTGAAACGCTTAAACAGCTCAAGACACAACTTGCGCACAACCAAAAAATCAAACGCCTTTTGATCGTTAGTCTTTGTGGTAGATGTTGCACGCTGATAATAAGCATAAGTTATACCCGCATCTACGTAGACACGCGCGGCCGTCAGCATCAAGTGTATCGCGAATGGGTGATCTTCGTAGAAAACACCGTGGGCAAAAGTGATGTCATGCTTTATCAAATGACTACGCCGGGCAATAAGACGCCAGGGCGGAGTATTCCAGCACGAAATAGCAGCGAAATCACCAGCATTTTCTGTTGGGCACAGAACCTTGCCCGCCAAATGTTGGGGCACCAAGCTCGAAGGCACCGCAGGCTGATGGTCAAATACATATTCAAAGTTAGTAACCAAAACATCGGGATCGATTTGTGACAACAATCGGCTCAAGCGAGGCAAAACGCTTTGAAGCAACCAGTCATCACTATCTACAAACCAGACATAATCGCCACGCGCCAAGGCGAGGCCGTTAGAACGTGCTGCACCTTGCCCGGAGTTTTCCTGATAGATTGTTTTTATCCGACCGTCCAACCGGAGATATTCTTCGATAATCTCTTGCGTACCATCCGTAGAGCCATCGTTTACAACAATAATTTCGTACTGGTCATAGGGCTGCTGCAGTATCGAATCAAGACATTTCTTCAGACTAGCCTGAGAATTATATGCTGGAATAATGAATGAGATTGACATATTAATAATTCTCACTCCGAAGGCGGAAAAGACGCTGAATTTTACGCAACACCCGCACTGTTAATGAGTTACCCAACCGACTTACTCGCACGCCGCCGGCCTCCTCAATTGTAGCGCCAGAATACAGTCCAGTCGCGACGGCCTGTGCAAGCATTAAATTGTCAGAATTTCTACCCAGTACGTCTGCTACCTGAGAGTCATCAGTCCAACGCCTAACAGCCTTGAAAAGTGTTTCCGCATCATCAAGTGAGAGACCAGGGAAATTCGAAGCTATCACCGCGTAGGTTTCAGCCATTATAAGTTCGTCATTTACCGACGAAGTACCACACAGACTGAAATGAACCAGCGGCTTGTCAATACGGGCGCAAGTACAGCCCATTCGAATAGACCGGTGCACCCAATCTGCATCAGCACAAATCTTGTAATTCAGGTCGTATTTGCCAACGCTCAAGTATGCGCCGGAAGTCACAAACATACTGTTGTGACAAAATGGGATTCCACTGACCAGTGCACCCACGCCGTAATGCTCATCCACGCGAAGTGTAGCAACTCCCTCAGGGGACTCTAACAATGCACCGCCAGCAACGATATCGGTTTTAGAAACCATCCAAGCATCATGAACTGCTTGTAATGCGCCTATAGCCAGTCGGTCATCCGAACCGATTACACAGATGAGGTCGCCAGTGGCGTTTGCCACGCCCTTATTAATGGCATCATAGATCCCTTGATCCGGCTCACATATAATCTTCAAGTCCAGACCACAAAACGACCTAGCAATCTCAACTGTATTATCGCTAGACAAACCGTCTACAATCAAGACTTCTAAATTTGACCAAAATTGGCTGCGCAGCGACTCTAGTGTCAACAACAAGGTTTTCGCCGAGTTGAACGTTGGCACAACCACACTAAACCGCGTAGAGTTATTATTAACGACTGGCATCGACACGACCATATTCCTCGCAAACAACTGGTTGATAACCAGACGCAACAATAAAAGCGAAAAACGCTCCCTCCGCCCTGCTAAATGGACTCTCTATATGGAGCACATGATAATCGCAGCGATCTATTTTGCTCACATCCCCCTCGTAACGCTTTCGCGTGATCGTACTACTACGCTTGGGCTGCAGCATCTTAGATGGTTTGTGACTGCCGGGAATGTTCACGGCGTGTGCTTCCTTCCGCCCTGCCGCCTCCAGAAAAGGCCTCTCGGCCGCATTCGTGCAATCTGAATATCTTAAGCAAGCAGCAAGCATCCGTCCCCTCAGAGATGTCAGTGAGCACTCACTGTTCGCCTCACAAAATATGGTTACAGGAATCACCATTCATCATGCCTTTTGAAAGTAGCTCCAGGCGACTGCACTCAGCTTGCTGATCTGACCTCTGTGGCGGCGAGCTGGCTTCTGAAAGCTACAGAACATACACCATAGCGCTAGGATCTTCATAGCGCTATCGACCGAAGGCTAGCGCCAAAAGGGCTAGAAATGCGCGCCTTCAACCGCAACAACTCTTAAACGGCTCACCACAACAATCAGCACAGAAATAAATATCACCACCCGTACCAATGACTCTACTGAACGACGCCAACACTAAAAACAATGCTCAAACAACATGCACTTTCGCATGACGCCCCCTCCTTACAGCCCCATCGCGGTCGCTCGATCCACCCTACATAAATTCCTTCGCTCGACTGCGAAAAGACCAGCTCACAAACTTCGCAAGGCGGGAAGCTTAGGCCTCAAACAACTAAGTTCATAGGGAGGCAACCGACCTATCTATGACTGCAGGACGAAAGCCCTGCCCCTTTAGCGATCGCCATGCACCATTATTGATAAATGGTAGCTCCCAGGGCGATTGAAAGTCGCGTGCCCCTTACTTTAATTGGCCCACTCGACCATAGTTATCTTCGAAGCGAACAATGTCGTCTTCACCCAAGTAATCACCACTTTGCACTTCGATCAGTACAAGGTCGATGACACCCGGATTCTGCAGGCGATGCTTATGTCCAGCGCGTATGAAGGTGGACTCATTGGTATGCAACATCAGCTCCTGCTGATCGTTGAGGACCACCGCAGTACCACTGACGACAATCCAGTGCTCGCTACGATGGTGATGCATCTGCAACGACAGGGACGCCTTGGGTTTCACGACGATGCGTTTGATCTTGAAACGCTCACCTTTTTCCAGGGTGGTATAGGTACCCCACGGACGGTGCACGGTCTGGTGCAACAAATGCGCGGCATGACCATTGCATTTCAGCTGCTTGACGATGTGCTTCACATCTTGGGCGTGGTCCTTGTGAGCGATCAGCACAGCGTCCGGGGTGTCTACCACAAGCAGGTCCTGAACCCCCACCAAAGCGGTCAGACGATCTTCGCTGTTGACGTAGTTATTGGACGAACCGTAGGCCAGGACCTCCCCTTCGAAGCGGTTGCCCTGAGCATCAGCCACGGTCAGCTCACTGACGGCATTCCATGAGCCGATATCGCTCCATCCAATATCGCATGGGATGGTGGCTACTTTGTGCGAACGTTCCATTAACGCATAATCAATGGAAATATCCGGCACTTTCGCGAACCTGTCAGCATCGAGCGACAAGCAGCTATACCCTACAGACGTCGATCGACGCGATGCCTCCAAGGTTTCTGCAACGGCTGCCAATACGTCGGGCGCATGTTCCTGAAGCTCTTCCAATACCGAGCCTACGCGGAAGCAGAACATGCCAGCGTTCCAGAAATAGTTACCGGCAGCAATATAACTTTCAGCGGTTTTGGCATCGGGCTTTTCGACAAAACGCGCAACTTTCATAGCACCATCAAGCTGGCCAGCCTTGGCCGCTTCAATATAACCGAAGCCGGTTTCGGCATACTGGGGCTTTATTCCGAAAGTAACCAACCACCCTTGACCTGCCAGCGCCACCGCCTTATTCACGGCGGCAGAAAATGCCGCTTCGTCCTGAATAAGATGATCTGCGGCCAACACCAACATGTTTGCATCGGGGCCGTGGGTCTCGGCCAACTGCAGGGCCGCGGCGGCGACGGCAGCTGCGGTGTTGCGACCAAACGGTTCGAGAATGAAGCCTTGGGCATGACCTTGGCTATTGATTGCGCGGTATTCGTCTTCAGTCTTGAACAATAACTCACGGTTGGTAACCGTCAGAACTTCTACAACACCTTCAAGCCGGGCCGCACGCAGAAAGGTCTTCTGAATAAGATTCTGCCCATCAGGCAATGCCATGAAAGGCTTTGGATGCGCCTCACGCGATACTGGCCACAAGCGACTTCCCACGCCGCCCGAGAGAATTACCGGGATCAATTCCATATTTGATTCCTTAACGGCTACCCAATGTTCAGGATATCCGGGGGTTGGCTACCATTATTATTTGACCCACCGTGTACACGACAGGATACCTAATCCGCGCATCTCCAAATGATAGCTTTTTGACATCTCTCGACTGCTAGCGTCAGCCTCGAATAATCAGAATAACAGAGATTAATCCGAGTGGCGTGAAGCGCCAATCGTTACTTTCAACAAGGCCAGGCAAAGCATCTGCCCACCCATCACGGCTCCTGCCGACGTTGCTGATAGATCCAATCGACAATCTCACCATCTGGTGCGTAGCCGCTGACCACCTCCCGCAAAAGTTGTCGAACCTGGCCATAATCATCGCCGGAAATCGCCTTGAGCAGCAGCTCCAGACGCTCCTTCAAACGCTCCCACGAGAGATAGTCCTCCTGAGCACTCATGATCATCGGGTGCCGAGTAGATACCACGTTATCGCCGATAAGCAGCTCTTCGTAAAGCTTTTCTCCGGGGCGCAACCCGCTGAACTCGATGGCTATGTCGCCATGCGGGTTGCTCTCCGAGCGCAAGCTCAAACCAGAGAGGTGAATCATCTTCTCCGCCAGCTCGACAATCCTCACCGGCTCACCCATGTCGAGCACGAAAACGTCGCCGCCCTGCCCCATGGAGCCCGCCTGGATCACCAGTTGCGCCGCTTCAGGGATGGTCATGAAGTACCGGGTGATCTTCGGATGAGTCACCGTCAGTGGCCCACCCGCCTTGATCTGCTGGTGGAACAGCGGAATGACCGAACCGGAAGACCCCAGCACATTGCCGAAGCGCACCATGGTAAAACGCGTCTTGTTGACCCGCGAAACATTGGCCGGATCATTGAACAAAACGGGGGCCTGCTCACGGCTCAACGCCTGCAGCACCATCTCTGCGAGGCGCTTGGTGCTCCCCATCACATTGGTCGGACGCACGGCCTTGTCGGTGGAAATCAGCACGAAGTTGGACACACCTGCCTGCAGGGCCGCCTGGGCCGCATTCAGGGTTCCCATGACATTGTTCAGCACACCTTCGGCAATATTGTGCTCGACCAGCGGCACATGTTTGTACGCCGCCGCGTGATAGACCGTGTCCACCCCCCAGGTGCTCATCACATCGAACAACTGCGCCGGATTACGCACGGAGCCAAGGATCGGCAAGATACGGGTCGGCATCGATGTGCGCTGGGCACTGGCTTCCAGCTCGGAGAGGATGCTGTAGAGGTTGAACTCACCGTGTTCGAACAGCAGCAACGTGCTGGGTTTGAGCGCCAGGATCTGCCGGCATAGCTCCGAGCCGATCGAGCCGCCTGCGCCGGTCACCATCACCGTCTTGCCCTTTACGCAGTGCTCGAGAAGGTCGGCCTGGGCTGGCACGGCATCGCGACCCAGCAGGTCGGCGATATCCACCTCTTGCAGGTCATCGACCTTGACCCGGCCACTGGCCAAGTCCATGAAGCCCGGCACGCTGCGAACATGCAACGGGTAGCCTTCGAGCAACCCGAGGATTTCGCGCCGGCGCGTACGGCTGATCGACGGCACGGCCAACAGCAATTCCTGGGCACCGGTCTCTTCGATCATGCGCTCGATCTGGCGGGGCTTATAAACATGAAGACCGGCGATTATCCGCCCGACGATACTGTTGTCATCGTCGATGAACGCCACTGGGCGCATCACTTTGCCCATCCGCAACGCTGCCACCAGTTGGTTGCCTGCAGAGCCTGCGCCGTAGATTGCGACTTTAAGCAGGCCATCGTCACGATTGCTGAAGGGTATGTGCTGAGCCGCGGCAAACCAGTCACCGAGAAAATACTGGCGCATGGCCAAGCGCAACCCGCCGATCAATACCAGGCTCAGCCACCAGTAGTTGAAGATGACCGAACGCGGCACCAGGTACTGATGATTGGCCGACCAGTAGACCACGAGGCCGAGAATCAATGCTGACAGCGTCACCGCCTTGACGATGACCATCAGCGCGTCGTTGCCGAAGTAGCGCATCACAGCTCGGTACATACCGAACCGGATGAACAGCGGAATCGACACCAACGGCGCGCAGGCGAACAGCCAGAGGTGGTCCTGGGCCAGCTCGATGGACTCCACGAACCCCAGGCGGACCACGAAGGCGAGCCACATGGCCAGCCACACCAGCACCACATCGGCCAGCACCTGGATCATTCGCTTCTTGGCGCGCGGCAGCCCCAGCAGAAATGCCCGCATTCTTTCACAGCCCCTTTCGTACACCTTTACTGTCCCTATCTGAGCAAATCTTGGTTGTTCGTGAGGACACGCGAGCCCGACTGAGCGGGTTACTCGACGCCGCCCGCGTTGTAGGCCAAGGCCAGCCCTACCAGCGGGACGTAGGCCACGAGCAGGCCAACGAATCCATCGATGTCGAACAGCATGACGCAGGCCGCTACCGGCAACAACCAGCATAGCGTCAGCAGCGCCACCGCCAGCGTCACAGGCAGGTGCCCACCTACGCGCCGCGAGGCGAACTGGTAGGCATGGCTGCGGTGCGCCTCATAGACCTTGTCGCCACGCAACAGTCGACGAATCAGGGTGAACGTGGCATCGACAATGAACACGCCGAGCAGGATCAACCAGCACCAGAACAGCTCAGACGACACCCAGGCCGCCTGCAGGGACAGGAGCCCCAGGGCGATGCCGAGAAAACCGCTGCCGGCGTCACCCATGAAGATCTTGGCAGGCGGGAAATTCCAATACAGAAAACCGCCTACCGCCATGATCAGGATCACCGGCAACACCATCAGTTGCTCGTAGCCACCGAGCCAGTACACCCCACAGGCACCCAGGCAGACACAAATGGCCTCCACGCTGGCAATGCCGTCGATTCCGTCCATGAAGTTGTAGAGATTGAGCAGCCAGACGAGGTAAACCGCCGCAATGATCGAGCCCGCCCAGCCAAGATCGATCTCGCCCCCAAACACGGTCAGTGGCGGCAGGCCTCCCAGCCAGAACAGCCCCCAGGCTGCGGCGATGAAGTGCCCCAGCAGCCGCCAGCGCGCGGCGATATGCCCGTGATCATCCATGAAGCCGATGATCGCGATCAGGCCACCCGCGCCGGCGACAGCCAACACGGCATGCGCCTCCAGCAGGCCGCCAGCGCCGAGCCCCACCAGTGCCAGCAGGAACGAGACCACGATGGCCACGCCGCCACCACGGGGCGTTGGTACCACATGGGAGCTACGCGCATTGGGAATGTCGATGATGCTCCTGGCCAGCGCATAGCGGCGCAAACCTGCGGTCATGAGCAGAGAGATCAGCAGCACCAGCGGTGCCAGCCACCATTGAGTCATTTGTTCATGTGTTCCTGGTAATGGTGGGCGGCTTGCGCCAGCGCCCGGTCCACGCTCACCGGCGGCGTCCAGCCGAGCAGCGAACGCGTTTTTTCGATATCGACCTGCAGCGAGCCGCACAGGCGCTGCGAGAGCGCACGACGCCCGAGCAATGTCGCGCCGAAGGCCAACCATGCAGCGGGAATGGGCAACAACCTCGCGGGCTTGCCCAGAGCGCTTGCCATGCGCTGCAACAGGCTGGTGGTGGACAGGTCCTCGCCATCGCTGACCAGGAACGTCTGGTTGGCGGCGGCCGGATGACTCGCGCAGGTGCGCACCAGGTCGACAAGGTTGTCCAGGGCGACCAGGCTGCGGCGGTTGTGGATGGCTCCAAATGGCAGGGGGACGCCCTTGTCCAGCCAGCGCATCATCGCCAGGAAGTTGGCCCTGACGCCCGGGCCGTAGACCAGCACGGGGCGAATGATCACCACTTCCATGCCGGTATCCCTGGCCAGTTCGCGCAGCCCCTGCTCGGCCTCCATTTTCGACACGCCATAAGGATCGGCAGGCGCCGGCCTGTCGTCCGCGCGATAGGGCCGCCCGGGCAAGGTGCCTTCGCCATTGACCTTGATCGAGCTGATGAAGACAAACCGCCGCACGCCCGCGGCCACCGCTTGGCGGGCCAGATTGAGGGTGCCCTCGACATTGACCTTGCGAAAGGCCGCCAAGGGGTCTGCCTCGGTATCGTTCATCACATGCACACGGGCGGCCGAGTGGATTACCACTTCGACGCCGTCGAGGGCAGTCCGCCAGTCGGTCTCACCGTCGATCGCCTTGATCGCGAACGCCGTAGCCGCGAACTCGGCCGGGGTCGCCCCACGAATCGCAGCGCGCAGCGTATGGCCACGGGCGACGAGGTCGGCCAACACGGCCCTGCCGACAAAACCGGTAGCCCCCGTCAACAACACCATCGAACTCATCAGCAACTTGTCCTTCGCAACGAGGCGCCACGCAGCAGGGATTCCAGGCGAGTCATCAGTTTTTCCTTGGCGTAGCGCTGCTCGTAGTAAGCACGCCCCGCTCGCCCCATGGCCACCCGCTCAGCCTCACTGGCCTGGGCCAGGGAGCGGGTAATCGTAGCCAGGCCACCGGCATCGCCGGAGTTGCAGGCATAACCTGCGCCTGACTCCTCGATCACCCGTGCGGCCTCGCCATTGATCATACCGAGTAAAGGCCGCCCCGATGCCAGATAAGCCTGAACCTTGCCGGGAATAGTCTGCTCGAACACATCATTGGTCTTGAGCGACACCAGCAACGCGTCGGCCTGGGCGAACAACCCCGGCATCGCCTCTAGGGGATGGCGCCCGAGCAGATGCACGTTGTCTAGCTTGCGCAAGGCGACCTGGGCGCCAAGCCATTCGCTCATGCGCCCGTCACCCACGATCACCCAGCGCACCGCCACCTTGCCGCGCAAGGCTTCGGCGGCATCGAGCACGGCGGGAAAGTCCTGGGCCTCGCCCAGATTGCCGGCGAACACCACAGTGAACTGTTCGGGGTCGCGCTGGATCAGCGCCGAGCCAGATAACGACGCCTGGGAAAAGTCGTCCTCCGCCCAGCTGGGGAAGTAAACCAGACGCTCCTCCGCAATCGGGCGGCTGCAATATCGGCGTACATTGTCGAAAAAACCGTGGGACTGCAGCAGCAGGTAGTCGGTGCGATTGTAGATCCACGAGACCATCCTGCCGACCAGCCCCAGCAGGCGGGGGTGCTTGACCACACCGACCGCACGCAGGGTTTCGGGCCACAGGTCCAGCACCCAGACGAATACCGGTGCACGCTTCAGGCGCCCGATGACCAGGGCCGGGATGGCTGCCAGGATCGGCGATACGGCGTACACGAACACGGCATCGAAGTGCCGCCCGCGCAACTTGAATGGGCCCAGCGTGGCAGCACTCAGGAGGAACGACAGGTAGTTCAATACCAGTGTGAAGCTACGCTTCCCTCGCGACACCATCGGCACGCGAATCACTTCGGCACCCTCATAGTGCGCGAACGCCTCCGGGTTCTTTCGGAAGCGTTCGAATACCTTACCTTCCGGGTAGTTGGGCAACCCGGTCAGGACGGTGACTTGGTGACCTTTGGCGGTCAGATCGCGGACCAAGTCATTGATCCGCATATTTTCTGGCCAGAAGTACTGGGAAACCACCAGTACCTTCAAAGAAGTGTCTGACATGTTCGCTCGATCTGACTCAATACTGCTTCCAGACGACGCGATTCACGTAGTCGGTATAGCTGTGGAGGATACGCACGACCTTGTCTGCGACATTAGGCATGCTGTAGTCCTCGACCAGACGCAGGCTGCGGTTTTCGCCCCGGCCCTGGCTGTCGAGGATGGCAAGCCCCTGCAGAACACGATCGATTTCCAGGCCGACCATCATTGCCGCCGCCTCTTCCATGCCCTCGGGACGCTCGTGCGCCTCTCGAATGTTCAAGGCCGGGAAGTTGAGAATCGAAGCCTCTTCGCTGATGGTGCCGCTATCTGACAATACCGCCTTGGCATCCATCTGCAGCTTGTTGTAGTCCTTGAAACCAAGCGGCTTGAGCAGCCGCACGTTGTCATGGAATACGATACCCAGGCTGTCGACGCGTTTTTGCGTGCGCGGGTGGGTGGAAACGATGACCGGTAAATCGTAGGTCTCGGCAACGGTGTTGAGCACCTCGACCAGCTTCATGAAGTTTTTGTCGGAGTCGATGTTCTCCTCCCGGTGCGCACTAACCACGAAGAAGCGGCCCCGCTCGACACCCAGGCGAACCAGCACATCGGAGGCGTCGATGCCCTGTCGATAGTGGTTGAGCACTTCGTACATCGGGCTGCCAGTCTTGATCACACGATCCGGCGGCAGGCCTTCACGCAGCAGGTAGTCACGCGCGATCGTGCTGTAGGTCAAGTTGATATCGGCAGTGTGATCGACGATGCGGCGGTTGATTTCCTCGGGCACCCGCATGTCGAAACAACGGTTGCCGGCCTCCATGTGAAATGTCGGAATCTTGCGGCGCTTGGCCGGTATCACCGCCATGCAACTATTGGTGTCGCCCAGCACCAGCAGCGCTTCAGGATTGACTTCAGACAACACGCGGTCCACGGCGATGATCACATTGCCGATGGTCTCGGCACCCGATGCGCCCGCCGCGTTGAGGAAGTGATCGGGTTTGCGCATGCCCAGATCCTGAAAAAAGATCTCGTTCAGTTCGTAGTCATAATTCTGGCCGGTGTGGACCAGCACATGGTCGCAGTGCTCATCCAGCTTCGCCAACACGCGCGATAGGCGAATGATTTCTGGGCGGGTCCCCACCACGCTCACTACTTTCAGCTTTTTCATTGCAAATTCCTGTCGCCGCTCAGGCTTGTTTACCGACCGGCCGGGCGTAGGTATCCGGATGTTCTCGGTCAAAGATCTCATTGGCCCAAAGTACCACGATCATTTCGTCATCACCGATATTGGTGATGTTGTGCGTCCACCCCGGTACAGTTTCAACGATCTGCGGCTGGTCACCCTGGGTGATCAGCTCGTAGAACTCTCCGGTCACAATGTGCCGGAAGCAGAAGCTCGCCCGCCCCTTGATGACCAGGAACTTTTCCGTCTTGGAGTGGTGGTAGTGGCCACCCCGGGTGACACCCGGATGCGCCGTGAAAAAAGAAAACTGCCCCGCATCGCGGGTCTTGAGCATTTCCACGAACACTCCCCGAGGGTCGCTATACGCCGGGACCTCGTAGGTAAAGCGCTCTGGCGGCAGATAGCTCAGATAAGTGGAGTGCAACGCCCTCACCAAGCCGTTGCCTACCGCCTCAGTCACCAGTGTCTTGCGGCTGTCGCGAAATGCCTGGATTTGCTCGGCCAACGCCCCGACCGTCATTTCATACTGCGGCAAAACGTTGACGTAAGGCCCGTCGGGCGCCGCGCCGTCCATGATCGCCATGAACTGACGAACCACATCGTCGATATAGACAAGCGTCATGCGTGCGGCAGGATCATTGATCTGGATTGGCAAGTCCCGACCGATGTTGTGGCAAAACGTCGCCACTGCCGAGTTGTAGTGAGGTCGCGCCCATTTACCGAACACGTTGGGCAAGCGAAAGATATGCACCGGCGAGCCCTGTGTCTCGCTCATTGCCAGCAGCAGCCGTTCTGCAGCCAACTTGCTGGCACCGTATGGATTCTCAAGCTCGGCCTGGCTGGACGAGGCATACAGCACCGCTATCTTCCGCCCGCTGGCCTTGACCGCTGCGCACAGGGCGGCGGTCAGGTCGGTGTTGCCGTGGTGGAACTCCTGAGGGTCCTGAGGGCGGTTGACACCGGCCAGGTGGAAAATGCATTCCACCTGCGCCACAAGGCTCGGCAAGCTTTCCAGGGCATCGTCCCGGGTGAAGGACAGCACCTCGACATCCTGTCGCTCACCCAGGTGCACGACAAGATTGCGGCCGATGAAGCCATTGGCACCGGTAATCAGAACCTTCATGTTCATTCCTCGGGCGTTGCGTGCTCACCGCGTTGAATGGCACGCATGAAATCCAGTTTCAACAGCAAACGCTGCATACCGGCCACCTCCAGGCGCTCGGTATTGTGCGAGTTGTAGTCTTCGGTGCGGGAGATCTTGGTTTCGCCCTGCTCCACAAACTTGGCATAGTTCAAGTCGCGCAGGTCTGGTGGTACTCGGAAGTACTCGCCCATGTCCTCGGCGCAGGCCATTTCTTCTCGGCTGAGCAGTGCTTCGTACAGTTTCTCGCCGTGGCGAGTGCCAATCACCTCGATGGGATGCTCTGGCACACCGAGCAGACCGGTCAGTGCGCGCGCCAGTGTTTCCACGGTCGCGGCCGGCGCCTTCTGCACGAACAGATCACCGTTGTTGCCGTGCTCGAAGGCGTAAAGTACCAAGTCCACGGCATCACCCAACGTCATCATGAACCGGGTCATGTTGGGGTCGGTCAAGGTCAGCGGCTTGCCTGCCCGGACCTGGTCGATAAACAGCGGAATCACCGAGCCACGGGATGCCATGACGTTTCCGTAGCGCGTGCCACAGATAACAGTCTTGCTGTCATCGACGTTACGCGACTTGGCGACCATCACTTTTTCCATCATGGCCTTGGAAATACCCATGGCGTTGATGGGGTAGACCGCTTTATCAGTGCTCAAGCACACCACACGCTGCACTTGGTTCTGGATCGCCGCCTCCAGTACGTTCTCGGTACCGATGACGTTGGTCTTGACCGCTTCCATGGGATGGAACTCGCACGACGGCACTTGCTTGAGGGCCGCGGCGTGGAAGATGTAATCGACACCCCGCGTGGCATTGAGCACGCTTTGATAATCGCGAACATCACCGATGTAGAACTTCAACTTGGTATTGGAATAACGCTTGCGCATGTCATCCTGTTTCTTCTCGTCCCGGCTGAAAATGCGGATCTCGGAAAAACCAGAATCGATAAAACGGCGAAGCACGGCGTTACCAAACGATCCCGTACCACCGGTAATCAAAAGCACCTTGTTAGTGAACATCTCTACATCCTTTCTTAATTCTGCAACGCGCTATGGCAAAGCTGCGTTTTTTGAGCCGGAGTCGGGTAGTTGATCAGCACAGCCCGGTACTTCCCCTTGAACACGAACAAGCTTCCCGCTGCTGCACCCACCACACCCAATCGCTTGATCAGATCCTCGAGATGTTCCTGGGCTCCCGCGCCGCCGAGCACGGTAACCGGCACCCTGACAGCGGCCTTGACCGACGCAGCCAGTTCGATGTCGTAACCTTGCATCATGCCATCACGATCAACCGAGTTGATCACGATCTCGCCCGCCCCAGCATCCTGCAGCTGCCTGGAGAATTCCACCGGGTCGAGCTTGTGCAGTTTTTGCGCGTTATGCGTGCACACCTGGTAGCCCTTGGAGAACAACCCGCTTTTCTTGCGCACATCCATCACCGCGACCACCGACTGGCTACCCACCGCCCTGGCCATTTCGGTTATCAAGGCGGGCTGGGCAATCGCCGCGGCACTGACCGCGACCTTCTCCACGCCAAGCTCGATGATGCGAGCCGCTTGCGCCGCAGTCGTGACCCCACCGCCGTAACACAACGGCATCCGGCATTCGGCAGCCAACTTGGCAATCAGGTCGAAGTTGGGCGCAACCCCTCTGACCGTGGCGTCGATATCCAACACCATAAGCTCGTCGGCTTCTTTTTCATTGAAGATCTTGACCGCGTTGATCGGGTCACCCACGTACTTCGGGTCCTTGAACAACTGGGTCTTGACCAGGCCACCCTGGTGTATGAGCAGACAAGGAATGATTCGTGGCCGTAGCATCAATCAGCACTCCGCAAAATTTTTCAAAAGCTGCGCGCCCCAATGATGGCTTTTCTCCGGATGGCATTGCACGCCATGGATATGCCCTCGCGATACCACGGCATCAAAGTCAAAGCCGTAGTGCGCCGTGGCCGCCACATCGTCCTGGTGTTGCGCGTCAAAATAATAGGAGTGCAGGAAATAGAACTGCGGCGCCTCCTCGGCAGCTTGCGCGAACAACGTGCTGCCCTCGCGCACATTGAGCGTGTTCCACCCCATGTGCGGCATGGGCAGCGCCTTCGCCTGGGGATGGCTGGCAAAGGCCCGCACATGCCCCGGTATCCAGTTGAGTCCTGGCAACTGCCCTTCCTCCGAACCGGTAGCCAGCATTTGCATGCCCACGCAAACGCCTACCACCGGAACCTTCTCTTCCAACACAAGCGCTTCCAGCCGCTCGCGCATCCCGGAATCGTTGAGACGCTGCATGGCATGATCGAAATGACCCACGCCAGGGAGGATAAGACGCGTGGCGTCAGCTAGGGCCTCTGCACAGGTCGCACGCTGGGCATCTACGCCCAAACGCTTGAAAAGGGTAAGAAAGGCCTGGATGTTGCCAACGCCGTAATCGACGATACGAATCACCGGAAGAACCTCTTTTCCAGGCCCAACGCACGTAGCAGGCTCGCGCCGGAATCAATGACCCAGCGTTTGTTCTTGTAGTCGCGATAGGTTTTCTTCGGGCTGTCGAACAGCACACGTAGCTCGTCCACCGTCAGCCCCAACTTGTGCGCGACATACTCGAATTCCTGCTCGAGGAAATGCTCGTCCATTTCCGGGCGGGCGATGCGTTCGAGTGCGGCCTCACGGGTCATCTGCCCAGTCATGATCAGGCTGGAAAAATGCGCGCGGCGCTTTTCGAAGCCGAATCGCCGCGGCAACCAGTAGTCTTCATAAAACCGAGTAAAGCGCGACTCGTGATGTTTGTGCTTGAACGAACGCCAGCCATATAAGCGACCCAGTTCCTCCTCCGCCTCCTGCTTCACATAGGGCACGAGGTTAAGCGGATGATGGACCTTCATCCCGAGGATCTTTTGATACCAGACCTTGTAGATCAGAATATCGGTCAGCGGGAAGCTCTTGAGCTGGCCCTCGCCGTGCTGTTTCCAGATATCACCGAACAGCCGCGTGTCGATGCCCAGGTAGCCGCCCCACTCTTCAGGCTCACGGCAGCACTCCGTCGAGAAGTTGGAGCCCGTGATGATATGCTTGATGCCATGCTGACGTGCGAACTTGTAGAGGCCAGAAAAGAACGCCGCGTCCTGAACCAGGTCCTGATCAGGAATGCCTGCGCGCAGGAAGGCGGTCTGAAGCCGACGCACCTCATCCCAGTTGATCACTTCCGTGTAAAGATCGAGCCCCAGCCCGTCCACCAGCTTTTCGATATTGCCTACAGCCTGATCGGTGTTCCAGCCCGCATCAACATGGAACAGCAATGGGCGCAAGCCCATCTTCTCCTTGGCGATATAAGCGGCATAAGAGCTGTCCAAGCCGCCACTGAGGCCGATGATGCAGTCAAAGTCCTTGCCCTCACCTGCCGCCTTGATGGTGTGCGCCAATTGCGCCAGACGTGCTTGGCCGGCAGCCCCGGTATCCCAGCTGGGTTTGATATTGCGCTCAAAATTGCTGCAATATTCGCAAACACCCGCTTCATCGAAAGTAATATTAGGATCCGACGTATCCATAATGCACTTAGAGCAAATCATACACTACCCTTATTTTGCAAAATCTGATCCTGCTCACCGCTATACTGTGACGTCGATACTCTCTCGACTGCCGTTAGAAAATCCAAACTTAAAAATAAAAAAGTACTGCCCAGCCCGTCGGCGCAAATCCTTCACCATCGAATGCACCCTTTGCAAAACATGAAGTAGGCTGTGTAAAAAAGTGTCTGCGCTAAGGTCATGCCGCGTTGAAAACAGGCCCGAAATGCTCATTGACAGCCAGTCAAGTCGAGCGCGACTTCGACCGCTCCTCATCAGCTTTCGCCTCGCCTGATCGCCGCTCGGCGCCCCCGGCAAGTGCGCTGCGCATCGGCAACGGCTTCGGCCAACTCGACCGAGCGGCAATGGTACAGCAAAAGGCATATGCGAAAAACGTGTGAAATGCCCAAGCGGCGATGCATAAGCCCCTCACGCATAGGTTGAACGAGAGAGCCTGGCCACCCGCACGCCAGGCCCGCACATCCGCTTCCCACACGCTTGAACAACTCGCGATGTGCACTGCGCGCGCGATCAACAACCGCAAAATGCGCAATAGATTACCGGTCACATCAGAAAAAACTGTTGGAACATTGTAATCGGTCAACCACTTGCGCGAACGCTACCCTTGCTGTGGCGATCGCCCCTCGGCTGGAAGACCACCGTCCATCGCCGCCCCCTCCAGAGCCTGCAAAAAAGCCTCTACGTCAGTGACAGTTTCCCCCAGCAACGCGAGCCTTTCATCTGAACACTCCCACCACCTGACACGCTCCAGGCGCGCGATCACCTCTGGGTCAAACCTGTAGCGAATCACCTTCGCCGGGCTCCCCGCAGCAATGGCGTAGGGCGGTACATCCCGGGTCACTACCGCTCCCGCGCCCACTACGGCACCATTACCCACAGTCACACCCGGCAGGATGATCGCGCAGCGACCAATCCACACGTCATGCCCGATCTCGACCGATGCAGACGGGGGTAACGGGTGCTCGGCGAACTTGCGGGTAACACTGTCACGCCCCTTGTAGAAAACCGGAGACATGCTGGCCCACTCCATCGGGTGCCTCGCCCCGCCCACCACGACCCCACTGGCAATGGAGGTGAAACTACCGATGGCACAATGAGCAATATCGCAGTCGTAGCCACAGAAGCTATATCGCCCCATGCGCGAGGATACAAAGCTGGTGCCCGACTCCACCTTGGCCGTTGCATGCACCTGCGAATCTATTACCGCAGCCAGGCGCAATTTCTTGAGCGTTTTTGACACCAGGTAGGCAAGACTGAACCTGAAAAACTTCACACGCTTCTCTCCCTCACAGCACCGTGGAGACCGGACGACGAGGATAAGCATCGAGCAAGCTCACGTCGGTCAAATTGACCACCTTGACACCATGCTTTTTGGCCAGCTTCGCAATCAAATAATGGAACTCGGTCGTCAAGTGATAATACTTGAGATAAAAAGCGAGATTGTAGGTGACCGCCGACAACTCATCGTCATCGTCATAACAGTGACCACGACCAAAATTGCAGAACGCGTTATAGTCGCAGCCCAGCAAATAGATTTCCTTAAAGCCCATGTACATGGCAGAGACAATGCAGACGCTCACCACATTCATCAAACCATGTATATCGCTGTGTAGCGCCAGGCTCACCTCGGAAACCGGGTATTTCTTGGCGTACACATAAATTGCATCCAGCTCTCGACCGGCACCGTCGACCACCGCTTTGGCCCGCGGGTCGGTAATGAATACCGGTGCATCCGCGCCATAGGCCTGCGCCACCTCGGCATAGGTATGCTGATGAACCTCCCAGTAGTTATTATCGACCAGCGCGTAGTAGTCAGGCCGCACAGCCTTGCCCACGCCAGCCTTGTACAGGGAGTTCAAGCCAAAGGTTCGCTCTTGCTTCAACTTTTCGATCTGTGCGTCGCTGAGTTCACCCAGGGACGGCCCGGTCCCCAGGATAAAACAGCGCTCCCCCTGATGCTTGTTCTGGTAGGCGCGGTTTTTCTCGAGCAGCTTTCTCGTCTTGAAGCTGCACAGGAAAATGACTGTCGCCAGGGTGTTGTACATCAGGAAAACACAGTTATCCAGAAGCTCTTTAATTTTGAACTTGTTCATCAATCGCAACCAAAACTATATAAAATGAGCCAGCGTCACTGGAGTGTTTGGCTCCACCGCCAACCGCAGCTCACGCCCCACAATGTCATCCATAAACTTGGGGGCCAGCCCAAAGCCCGGCCTAACACTTCTGACCGCATCCGCCGTCAGTCGCTCACCCGCCTTCATCTTCTTCACGAAATAGAGCGAGCGCCGAAACTTCACGTTCCCCTGTTCACTCGACTTACGCCCATAGTCAACCTGCCCCAACGCCTGCCAGGCCGTCTTGCTGTCACGGCACAGCGCCGCCAGTTCGGCAGGCTCCAGCGAGAAGCTGTCGTCTGGCCCACCGCCATTGCGATCCAGGGTGAAGTGCTTCTCGATGATGCACGCCCCCAACACCACACTGGCCGTTGCCGTCGTGTTATCCAGCGTATGGTCAGAAAGCCCGGTGACACAGCCGAAGCGACGCATCATGTCAGGCAGGGTACGAAGGTTGTAATCTTCGGCAGGGGCAGGATATCCACTGACGCAATGCAGGATTGCCAGCTCCTTGCAGCCGCCTTCACGAGCAGCATTGATCGCCTCTTGTATCTCTTCGGCATCCGCCATGCCCGTGGATATGATCATCGGCTTGCCGGTACTGGCTACATACCTGATCAAAGGCAGATCGACAGCTTCGAACGAGGCGATCTTGTAGGCCGGCGCATTCAGGTCCTCCAGCAGGTCGACCGCCGAAGGATCAAAGGGTGAACTGAAAATGGTAATACCCAGCCGATGCGCATGCTCGAACAAGGGCTGATGCCAAGCCCAAGGCATATGCGCTTCCTGGTAGAGCTGATAGAGGGTCTTGCCACCCCACAGGCCACCCTGGATCTGAAACGCCTCATCATCACAATTCAGCGTAATGGTGTCAGCGGTATACGTTTGCAGCTTGATAGCGTCCGCACCGGCTTTTTTAGCTTCTTCGATAATCTTCAGTGCGGTCTCAAGCCGGCCATTATGATTGGCTGACAACTCGGCAATAATGTAGGGCGGCTCATCGCCTGCAATCCGGCGGCCGGCAATCGTGATGCTGGGGTACGAAGACATTGGCTGATCTCACACTATACGGCTTGCCACTCACTGAGCAGCAACCCTAAACAAATGACGTCATGATAGCGCTGGCCATCATAATGCTGCTGACGCAGCACGCCTTCCTGACTGAAACCCAGGCGCTCATGAAAACGAATGGAGCGCACATTGTAGTCGAGCACCTGGCCACACAATTTATGCAGCTTTGCCTCGCCGAACGCGTACCGCAATGCGGCTTGCCCCAGCAGCCGCCCGGTGCCCTGCGGGGCATCGGCGCTAGCATAAAACCCCCAGTCGGCCACCCCACCGCGCCCGGTTTCATGGATGCTGACAAACCCCAATGGCGTGTCATCGCACTCGAACACCAATAGATGGCGCGCGCTGTCCCGCGACGCCTTCGCGAACCAGCGAGCATGCTCCTCAAGGGTGATTTCATGCTGGGTATACATGTAACGACGCACCTCAGGGTGATTGCGCCACATCAAAACCCGCTCCAGGTCCGCGTCCACCATGGGACGCAGTGTCTGCCTGATCATTTCAGTGCCTCCATCCGCTCAACCACGACCTCTGCGCCACGCCCGTCCAGCAGGCCTGCCGCCACGGCGCTCATTCTGTTGAGACACCCAGGATCACTGACCAGCGTTGCCATGTATTCTGGAAGCCGCGCAACGGCATCCCCGTCACCCTCCAAAACCCATGCCGCCCCGGCAGCCTGAAGCGCACTGGCGATCAAACGCTGGTTATCAGCCAGTACCATCATCAAGGTAGGCAAGCCCAAGCAGCAGCGCTCCCATGACGTAGCGCCCGCCGCGCCCACCGCCAGATCGCTGTCAGCCATCAACTCGCCCATATTGCTGACACCCGCCAGCACGCGAGTGTCCCACGGCATCCCCTGGGCAAGGCTGCGGACCTCGGACAGCCATGGAGCACTCGCCCCCAAGACCACCGTAATTCGAGACCGAGCCGGTAGTCGACAGAGCCGCAACGCTTCCAGCACTTGGCCTGTCGCATTGCCTTTGTCGACCCCGCCCATCGTAACCAGCACCTCAAGCAACCTCGGGACGGACCGTCGCTTCAGGCTGGCAGCACGAAGCGCAGCGAACTCCGGGCGCAGCAGCGCATACCTGACACCGCACAACATGACACAGTGCCCAGACACCCAAGGCCGATAATCCGCCTCATCACGGCCTAGGGTCTGATCCAACAGCATGTCGCACTCATGCGATCGATCCGCCAGATCATCAATGACCAGGAGCTTGCCGCAATAAGGCGTCAACTCGCGCTCCCAACGACTGTCGAGCGCATAGTGGTCGACAATCAACCAGTCGGGTCGCAGCCCCGCCAATACGCCCCGACAGGCCTGTACGTCGTCGAGCTGAGTACCCCCCAGCCACGCGCTGTGAGCCACCCCATCGTCTTCAACAGGCCCTGCCGGCCCACGGGGCAACACATGGACGCGATAACCTTTTTGCCGCACCCACTCAACAAGGTGCCCAGGATGTTCGCGGCAGAGGAAATGGCATTCAACACCGTGCTGACGCAGGGCGTCCGCCAACGTCAAGCAACGCATGACATGACCCGCACCAATCTCCAGCGAGGCATCGGCACGGAAAACCACCTTGCGTATCAATTTCCCGCCTGCATGGCTTTGAACAGCCATTCAGCCCGAACCCAGTCTTCCTGAGTGTCGATATCCTGGACACGGTGGCGCGGCAGCACCACCGGCACGGAACGAGGCCCAAAGATGGGTCGCTCCTCAAGCCAGGCTGACGTACGCCCCCAATAGAATTGCCCAGCGTCGTGAAACGCCTCTTCGAGATCTTGAGAGCGCGTGCCGAGGTGCTCCGGCTGGAACATCTCAATACGGTTCTGCGCAGTGACCCGCACGGCACGCTGAATGGGAAACGCGTAGCTCGTTACCGAAAAGGCGTAATCCACCGCCTCGTCTGCCATCGACACAAGCCCGCGCTCTATATCAGCCGCATTGACAAAAGGTGCCGTTGCGTAGATGCAACAGACATGCGTCGGCATCTCGCCTTCGGCCTTCAATTGCTCGATAGCGTGGCGAATGACAGGTACCGTGCCCGTGTAATCGTCCGATAACGCGCCAGGGCGGAGGAAGGGGACACTCGCGCCACACTCGCGTGCAAGGGTCGCTATCTCGCTGTCATCCGTTGAAATGACCACTTTATCAAAGCAGCCACTGGCCAAGGCGGCCTCGATGGAATAAGCAATCATCGGTTTCCCGCAAAACATTTTTATGTTCTTGCGTGGAATACGCTTGCTACCACCGCGCGCAGGAATGATTGCAACCTTCACACGAGCAACTCTTGCAATTTGTCGATGACAAAGTCCTGCTGCGCCTCGGTAAGCCCAGGGAACAACGGGATACTGATAGCCTCCTGATAGTATTGCTCCGCCTCGGGAAACTGCCCCAACTGAAAGCCCAAATTTCGATAATAGGGCTGCGTATGCACCGGAATATAATGCAGGTTAACCATTATTCCGGCTTCACGCATCGACGTGAAAATATCGACGTGCTTAGCCTTGATACGATCCAGCTGGATCCTGACGACATAAAGGTGATAGGCGGAATAATTATCAGGGTACTGATAAGGCAGCGTCAGTGGCAAATGCTGAAGCTTTTCGTTATACCGCTGGGCCAGCAGATGCCGCTTGTTAACAAATTCATCCAGACGCTCAATCTGAGCGACACCAAGCGCCGCCTGCAAATCGGTCATGCGATAATTGAAACCAAGGTCAACCTGCTGGTAATACCAGGGTCCATCCATCTCATGCGTCATCAGATGCGGCTCACGGGTTATGCCATGGCTGCGCAAAAGCCCCATTTTCTCGGCCAATTGCGGATCATTGGTAACCGCCATGCCACCTTCAGCCGTCGTGATGATCTTGACCGGATGGAAGCTGAATATCGTGATATCGCTGTAGCTGCACCCGCCAATGTAGTCACCTTGATACTTCCCACCAATCGCGTGAGAGGCATCTTCAATGACCTTGAACCCATACTCATGGCTCAACGCGCGAATCGCACGCATGTCGCAAGACTGCCCGGAGAAATGCACCGGCACCACCACCTTGGGCAGCGTGCCCAGCGCCTTGGCCTCTTTCAGTTTCTCTTCAAGACGCAAAGGGCAAAGATTGTAGCTTTTCGGGTCAATATCGACGAAGTCGACCCGAGCCCCACAGTACAATGCACAGTTTGCAGATGCGACAAATGTATTGGGGGTCGTCCACAGCCAATCCCCTGCGCCTAACTCCAGCGCCAGGCATGCGATATGCAACGCTGAGGTCGCGCTATTGGTAGCCAGCGCATAACGGGCACCACACACGGCTTTCACAGCATCTTCGAATTGCGTAATTCTAGGGCCCTGGGTGAGATTCGTTGATTGCAGTGCACTCACCACCGCATCAATATCGGCTTGCGTAATTTCTTGCCGCCCGTAGGGTATCATTTGCCGATTTTCCTCAAACTTTAGTAAAACAAGGCACACGATTTAACATTATTTTTTATCACTGCAGCACTGCGACCTTGGCGTCACTGTAGCGGTAGGCACAATATTTGTAGAGGAGCATAAATATATAAGCTACACAACCACCCACTGGCACCGCATAAAACGCATTCCAGTCAACTGCCAACCACACCACCAATATGAATACCGGAACGCTCAACACATGCGCCGCCACGATCGCACGGTCCCGCCCTTGGGCATAGAGCGCATAATGTGGAATGTAGCTCAGCGCCTGGAAAAACATGGCGAGCAAGAAAACATACAAAATATCTTTCATTCCAGAATACACGTCTCGCTGCAGCAGTAGCAAAACCCAGTCAATGAACAGTAAAACCCCTACTGCGAACGCTATAGCAAGCACGACGGTCTGAATCAACATCTTGCGCAAGTGGCTCTTGAAAAGAACCTCGTTTCCAGCACTGTGCGCCGCAACAATAGACGGGTACATGAAGAAGAACACCCCCGCCTCCAGAAATGACATCATGGCGGCAGAGATCGACATGTAGAACACATAGCCGCCGAGCATTTCACGCCCCTGCAATGACTCGAACCAATAGCGATCAACGCTCGTGACAAAATTCAGGGACATGGTACCGATAAACATGGGAATAGCGACCTTCAATCCCCGCCGTATCCAGCGCCAGTCCACCGCTTCAGACAGGAAGCCCATCCCTCCCGATGCCCTGGCCAAAGCAAAAGCACACATGACCGCGGCCGCTGCCGCCCCCATAAGCCAGGCCATCAGGACGTTGTCTAATTGGCGATAACCTGGATCGAACGCCATCAGCAAGATCACCACGCAAGCCCACAACCCCTGCCGAACGAACAGCGTAATACTCGCTATCAATTGCTTTTCGAGCGCAATCAGCAGACGCGTCATTTCCTGACAAGCATGCTCCAGCACCACCAGGGCAAAAAACCAAGGAGCCATCCGCCAAGACAAGAAGTCAAAATAAAAAATCAAAAGCAACAATGGCAAGGAAATGACATACAACCAGCCATGCAGGGCAAGTTGATTTTTGAAGAGCCGCCCGCGACTGCAGGGCCCACTCTTTATTATTTCGCGAGAGCTATAGGCATAGAATTCCAGGCCCAATGGGTAAGTAGCATAAGCAATGGTAACGACCAAAAGCCCATACAGCCCCACATCCTCTGGAACCAGATATTTGGCCAGGAAAAACAATAATACAAACTTGCCAACCAGCGTCATACCGCGCAGGCCCATATTCAGCAATCTGTGAAAATACTGCGCCAACGTCATAGTAACTGCTTTTTCTGTGGACTGTATTCTGTGCCCTGGCCGCACGGCACCCCCGGCCTCACGAGCAGGCGTACCCTGTAAAAACCCACTCGCTTACATTCAGACACACCAGAACCTCATGAATTTCCTCTGCCGCCCGAAATCGGCCACCTCACACACTCAGCGCTGGTTATGGACCGCAAGCAATCGCTGCAATGCGGCACGCAATTTACGCGCCACTAGAGGATGGCGAGCACAAAAGATGCCATCAAGACACAAGCCTGCTCAGGCATAGGCAGTATCGGACGTGCGCCTTGAATCTTTAATGGACGCAAGTACACTCACGACAAGGTCGTAGACAGCGAACCCATGCAGCAGCCGATTCCAGTCACACTCATCGCCCCTCGCCCCGACTGCAGCTCATGCCCGGCACTTCGATGCCACACCCACGTAAACGGCTGATACTAACAAAATCGGGGGTAGGCCACATCATTTATACGCCCAGACATACCTACGCCGATTGAAGCCCCACTCATCACAGAGCAGCCGCAGCCGCAGCCGCAGCCAAGCAGCGGGCACCTACTGCGCCACGCTGACATCCATCGCGCAACCTAGATCGAGACTTCTGCGACGCAACGCCAGGGCCAACGCCTGCTTGCTGGCCTGCTCCCCATGCACCAGCACCACCCGCTTGGCCGGCTCCTCCTGGCACAGCGCAAACTTGATCAAACCCTCCTGGTCCGCGTGCCCCGAATACCCGCTCACCGTCATCACCTTCGCGCGGATATCGTACATTCGCCCATCCAGGTCGATCTGCACGAAGCCTTCTGCACCCTCGCTGGCCTGGATGACCGCGCCAGGCGTGCCCTTGGCCTGATACCCCACGAACAACACCTCATGCCTGGGGTCTGTGAGCATAGCCTTGAGATAGTTGACAATTCGCCCGCCGGAGCACATGCCGTTGCCCGCAATCACGATAGCCGGGCGCCCAGTACTCTTCAGGTAGTTGACCACTTGTTGATGGCGAGCATGGGTATCAATGCTGATCAACTGGCGAAAGCCCAGCGGATCGCGCCCCTGGCTTATCCGATCCTCGGCCGCCTCGCGCCAATATTGGTGCAGCTCGCGATAGACATCGGTCACACGCCTGGCCAATGGGGAATCAAGAATGATCGGCAACTGCGACCACCCAGGGAAATCCCCCTGGACCTTGACCGCAGGCTCGCCCAACAAGGCTTTGCCATGAAGAATTTCTTCGATCTCACACAGCAGATCCTGGGTACGCCCCAAGCTGAACGCTGGGATCAATATCGTTCCACGATCAACAAGAGCACGATCGATGGCGTGTTCCAATTGCTGGCGACGATCGCCACGATCAGGATGCATGCGGCCGCCGTACGTGCTTTCGAGCACCAGCACGTCAGCCCGCTCAGGAGGCTCCACCGGACGTAGCAGCGGACTATCGGGAGCACCCAGGTCACCAGAGAACACCACACGCGCGCCGCCATCGGGGCACACCACATCACACTCGACGTAAGCAGAGCCAAGCAAGTGGCCAGCACGTCGCAAGCGTATTGCACAACGCAGGGCCGAATCCTCGATCAGCACCTGCCAACGATCGAATGGCAGCGCAACGATACGCTGCTGTACGAACGCCAGGTAGCGCGCAACCTCAACAGGATCGCTACTGATCGCGAGCCGATAGGCGTCTTCAAGTACCAATGGGAGCAACCGAGCCGAGGGCTCACTGCAATAGATCGGGCCACGAAAGCCCGCTGCGAACAACGCAGGGATTCGACCAACATGATCGAGATGGACGTGCGTGACGACCAACGCCTGAATGCCAGCGACGTCAAAATTGATCTCCGCCGAGGCCTCGCCACCCCCGAGCCCCGCGCCCTGCTCTAACCCGCAGTCGACCAACAGACTGAATGTCGAATCAAGATGTAACTGGTGACAGGAGCCCGTGACACCACGGGTACCACCATGATGAGAAAGGAATGGATAGGTCATTGCATCAAGGCCTTGTGCCAGGGGAAAGAGCGCTCTATTTAGTCACCCCCTCAACCACCAACACAGCACCCGAACGCCACGCCCTTCGTGAGAAACTTCCTTAACGACCGGCCAAGGCATCCTTGCGAGCGCTCGCCCGGATCTTGCGCTTACCACGCATCAGGCCATAAGCCCCCAGCAGTGGACCGACCGCCAAGCCGAGCACCAGCGCCGCGATGAGCAACACTGCGACCGGCACTGCAGGCGCCGCCCAGCCAAACATTACCAGCGAAACAGCCTGCTGATTCTCTAGTACGAAGAACAGCACCACGGCCGCAAGCAGCAACACGAACAACGCCGCCAGGACGCGTTTGAGGTTACGCATCGGATCGCTCCTTAAGTGATTCAGCCTGGCTCATGCTCTTCTTCATTCACCCGATCACGCAATTCCTTGCCGGGTTTGAAGTGCGGCACGAACTTGCCTTCGAGCTCGACCGACTGGCCAGTCTTGGGATTGCGCCCTACGCGCGGCGCGCGATAATGCAGAGAGAAGCTGCCAAAGCCACGGATCTCGATGCGATCCCCTGTAGCCAGGCACTGCGCCATCTGCTCAAGCATGGTCTTGATGGCCAGCTCAACGTCCTTGGACGAGAGCAGCCCCTGATGGGTGACAATACGTTCGATCAGCTCCGACTTCGTCATATTTTTCCCTTCGTTATCAAGCAGCTAGATCATTGCTTAATCAGTTTGTAGCACGCTCCAGCTGATTTGAACAGGCTAGTTCTTGACTAAAAGAAAAAATTCAAGATTACGCTTTAACCCGCTTGAACGCTGATCGTCGCAAACCCGTGACGGACGAAGCCGAATTGCGAGCATGAAAAAGGGCGACCGAAGTCGCCCTTTTTCTTACCGATCAAACAGAACTCAGTTCTGCTTGGCCATTGCTTCGCGCAGCAGCGCAGCCATGGTGGTATCGGCAGCCGCTTCCGGAGCGTTTTTCAGGCTCTGGATGGCTTCGCGCTCTTCAGCATCGTCCTTCGACTTGATGGACAGGCTGATAACGCGGGACTTGCGGTCGACGCTGATGATCTTGGCTTCGATCTCTTCGCCTTCCTTCAGCACGTTACGGGCGTCTTCAACGCGGTCACGGCTGATTTCGGAAGCTTTCAGAGTAGCTTCGATGTCGTCGGCCAGGGTCACGATAGCGCCCTTGGCATCAACTTCCTTGACGATACCTTTGACGATAGCGCCCTTGTCGTTGATCGAAACGAAGTTGGAGAACGGATCATCTTCCAGCTGCTTGATGCCCAGGGAGATGCGCTCGCGCTCTGGGTCAACCGACAGGATGACGGTTTCCAGCTCGTCGCCCTTCTTGAAGCGACGCACGGCTTCTTCGCCAGCTTCGTTCCAGGAGATGTCGGACAGGTGAACCAGACCGTCGATGCCGCCGTCCAGGCCGATGAAGATACCGAAGTCGGTGATCGACTTGATGGTACCGGTGATCTTGTCACCCTTGTTGAACTGGCCGGAGAAGTCTTCCCATGGGTTGGACTTGCACTGCTTGATGCCCAGGGAGATACGACGACGCTCTTCGTCGATGTCCAGAACCATGACTTCCACTTCGTCGCCAACCTGAACGACTTTCGACGGGTGGATGTTCTTGTTGGTCCAGTCCATTTCGGAAACGTGTACCAGGCCTTCAACGCCTTCTTCCAGCTCAGCGAAGCAGCCGTAGTCGGTCAGGTTGGTAACGCGAGCAGTTACGCGAGTGCTCTCTGGGTAACGGGCTTTGATAGCAACCCATGGGTCTTCACCCAGTTGCTTCAGGCCCAGCGAAACGCGGTTGCGCTCGCGATCGTACTTCAGGACCTTGACGTCGATCTCGTCGCCAACGTTGACGATCTCGGACGGGTGCTTGATACGCTTCCAGGCCATGTCGGTGATGTGCAGCAGACCATCGACGCCGCCCAGGTCAACGAACGCACCGTAGTCGGTGAGGTTCTTGACGATACCTTTGACCTGCTGGCCTTCCTGCAGCGATTCCAGCAGAGCTTCGCGCTCGGCGCTGTTTTCGGCTTCCAGGACGCTGCGACGGGAAACGACAACGTTGTTGCGCTTCTGGTCCAGCTTGATGACCTTGAATTCCAGCTCTTTGCCTTCGAGGTGGGTGGTGTCGCGCACTGGGCGGACATCAACCAGGGAGCCCGGCAGGAACGCACGGATGCCGTTAACGTCGACAGTGAAGCCGCCTTTAACCTTACCGTTGATAACGCCCTTGACCACTTCTTCAGCAGCGAAAGCAGCTTCCAGAACAATCCAGCACTCGGCGCGCTTGGCTTTTTCACGGGACAGCTTGGTTTCGCCAAAGCCGTCTTCGACCGCGTCCAGCGCAACGTGAACTTCGTCACCGACCTTGATGGTCAGTTCGCCAGCTTCGTTGTAGAACTGCTCGAGCGGGATGACGCCCTCGGACTTCAGGCCAGCGTGTACGGTAACCCAGTCGCCGTCGATGTCGACAACGATACCGGTGATGATCGCACCCGGCTGAAGATTGAGGGTTTTCAGGCTTTCTTCAAAGAGTTCTGCAAAGCTTTCGCTCATTTTAATTCCTGTAGATTCGGGCGAAAAAGACGCCCATAGCCACATTCCAGACAATGTGGGTTTCGTTAAGTTAAGAAGCGCTGACAGGACGTTGACTGGTGCCCCTGCCCGCTCTCCTCTCCATCAGACCAAGTCGCGCAGGGCGAGCTCGCTTCTGATGCGTTGCAGCACCTGCTCGATGGACAACTCCGTGGAGTCCAGCTGGATCGCATCGGCCGCCGGTTTGAGCGGGGCCACTGCGCGCTGGATGTCGCGCTCATCGCGCGCACGGATCTCATCTAGCAGACTCGACAGACTAACATCTTCGCCCTTGCCCTTCAACTGCAGGTAACGGCGACGGGCACGCTCCTCGGCACTGGCGGTGAGGAACACTTTCAACGGCGCGTCCGGGAATACCACGGTACCCATGTCACGGCCATCGGCGATCAGCCCGGGCGCTTCGCGGAACGCGCGCTGACGCTGCAGCAGCGCCTCGCGCACCGCCGGCAGCGAGGCGACCATCGAGGCGCCGGCGCCGACCGTCTCGGTGCGGATGACGTTGCTGACATCCTCGCCCTCGAGAATGATCTGCTGCAGCTTGCCAGGCTCGGCGGCGATGAACTGCACGTCCAGATGGGCCGCCAGGGCCTTGAGCAGCTCTTCGTTGGTCAGGTCGACACCGTGGTTGCTGGCATTGAATGCCAGCAAGCGGTACAGGGCGCCGGAGTCGAGCAGACGCCAGCCCAGCTCACGGGCCAGCAACCCTGCGACCGTACCCTTGCCCGAGCCGCTTGGCCCGTCGATGGTGATGACCGGCGCTTGCGAATTCACGACTTGCCCTCTTCTGCGACGCGAATACCGACTTCCTTGCACAGCGCCAGGAAGTTGGGGAACGACGTGGCGACGTTGGCGCAGTCATGAATGACGATCGGTGCAGTAGCGCGCAGCGAGGCGATGCTGAACGCCATGGCGATACGGTGATCACCATGGCCGTGCACTTCACCGCCACCGATCTGGCCGCCGTCAATGATGATGCCATCCGGGGTCGGCTCGCACTTCACACCCAGGGTGATCAGGCCGTCGGCCATCACCTGGATGCGGTCCGACTCCTTCACCCGCAACTCTTCGGCACCGCGCAGCACGGTACGCCCTTCGGCGCAGGCAGCGGCGACGAACAGCACCGGGAACTCGTCAATGGCCAGTGGCACCAGCTCTTCAGGGATATCGATACCCTTGAGCTTGGCGCCACGCACACGCAGGTCGGCCACAGGCTCGCCGCCGACTTCACGCTGGTTCTCCAGGGCGATGTCACCGCCCATCAGGCGCAGGATGTCGATCACGCCGGTGCGGGTGGGGTTGATGCCGACATGCTCCAGGACCAGCTCGGAACCTTCGGCGATCGAAGCGGCCACCAGGAAGAACGCTGCGGAAGAGATGTCCGCCGGTACTTCGATGCGGGTCGCAGTCAGCTTGCCGCCGGACTGCAGCGAGGCGACCGGGCCGTTCGACTCGACCGAGTAGCCGAAGCCACGCAGCATGCGCTCGGTGTGGTCACGGGTCGGCGCAGGCTCGGTTACGGTGGTGGTGCCTTCGGCGTACAGGCCCGCCAGCAGCAGGCAGGATTTGACCTGGGCACTGGCCATCGGCAGCGTGTAGGTCAGGGCCTTGAGCTTGGCGCCACCACGAATGGTCAGCGGTGGGCGCCCTTCCGGGCCGGTTTCGACTACCGCGCCCATTTCGCGCAGCGGGTTGGCCACGCGGTTCATCGGGCGCTTGGACAGCGAGGCGTCGCCGGTCATGGTCACATCGAACGGCTGGCCAGCCAGCAGGCCCGAGAGCAGGCGCATCGAGGTGCCGGAGTTGCCGACATAGAGCGGGCCAGGCGGCGGCTTCAGGCCGTGCAGGCCAACACCGTGAATGGTCACGCGGCCATGTTGCGGGCCCTCGATGACCACGCCCATGTCACGGAACGCTTGCAGGGTGGCAAGCGCGTCTTCACCTTCGAGGAAGCCTTCGACTTCAGTGGTGCCTTCGGCCAGGGAGCCGAGCATGATCGAACGGTGGGAAATCGATTTGTCGCCCGGTACGCGAATCCGTCCGGAGACGCGGCCACCAGGTTGGGCCAGGAAAATCATGTCGTTGGCGTTCATAGCGTCCACATAGGCCCGACGGGCAAGGATTTTACTGAAATGCTCGCGGGCAACCCGGGCGCGGGTGAACACACCCAGCAGTTGGTGCCCGTCTCCAGCATCGACCGCGTCGCGCAAGGCGTCGAGATCGCTGCGAAATGTATCGAGGGTGCGCAGGACCGCTTCCCGGTTGGCGAGGAAGATGTCATGCCACATGATCGGGTCGCTGCCGGCGATTCTCGTGAAATCGCGGAAGCCCCCCGCAGCGTACCGGAAGATGTCCAGGTTTTCATTGCGCTTGGCCAACGAGTCGACCAGCCCGAATGCCAGCAGGTGGGGCAGATGGCTGGTGGCTGCCAGCACTTCGTCGTGGCGCTCCACCGGCATGTGCTCGACATCGGCGTCCAGCGCGCGCCACAGCCGGTCGACCAGCGCCAGCGCGGCCGGATCGGTCTCTGGCAATGGCGTGAGAATGACTTTGTGCCGGCGGAACAGCGCGGCATTGGAGGCCTCCACCCCGCTCTGCTCGGAACCGGCGATCGGGTGGCCCGGGACGAAGCGCGACAGGCCTGCGGCAAAGGCCTCACGGGCCGCGCGCACCACATTGCCCTTGGCGCTACCGACATCGGTGATCACCGCATCGCCCAGCGGCAACTGCGCAAGCAGCGCCAGCACCTTTTCCATCGCCAGGATGGGCACGGCCAGCTGGATCACGTCGGCGCCGACACAGGCCGCGGCCAAGTCGGCTTCACAGCGATCAACCACACCGAGCGCCACCGCCTGCTTGCGTGACTCGGCATCCAGGTCGACGCCGACCACTTCGCGGCACAGCCCGCTTTCGCGCAGCCCCTTGGCAAAGGAGCCGCCGATCAGGCCGAGACCGACGACGACCAGGCGGTTGATCAGTGGGGTGGAATTGTTTGTTACAGCATTAACCACGAGCGCGAACCCTGTTCAAAAACATGCCAGTCAGTGAGGCCGCAGGGGGCTGCTGCGCAGCCCATCGCTGGCAAGCCAGCTCCCACAGGGCCGGCGACACACCGCTCCTTGTGGGAGCCGGCTTGCCGGCGATGGGCCGCAAGGCGGCCCCCTGCAAAATCGATCAAAGCACCGCTTTCGGATAGGAACCCAGCACCTTCAGCGCCACAGCCTCCTGGCTGATCTTCTCCAGCACCGCCTTGATCAACGGGTCGCGGTGGTGGCCGACGAAGTCGATGAAGAACACGTAGGTCCACTTGCCACTGCGCGACGGGCGGGTCTCGATGCGCGTCAGGTCGATGCCATTTTCATGGAACGGCACCAACAGCTCATGCAGCGCACCGGGCTTGTTGCTCATGGAGACGATGATCGAGGTCTTGTCGTCGCCGGTCGGCGGCACTTCCTGGTTACCGATCATCAAAAAGCGCGTGGAGTTGTCCGGGCGGTCCTCGATCTTCTCGGCCAGGCGGGTCAGACCATACAGGTTCGCCGCCATATCACCGGCGATCGCCGCAGAGTTCCACTCACCCTTGACCCGCTTGGCCGCCTCGGCGTTGCTCGAAACCGCCACGCGCTCGACATTCGGGTAATGCGCGTCCAGCCACTTACGGCACTGGGCCAGCGACTGGGCATGGGAGTAGATGCGGGTAATGCTATCGGTCTTGGTGTTCTCGCCCACCAGCAGGTGGTGGTGGATGCGCAGCTCGACCTCACCGCAGATCACCATGTCGTGCTCGAGGAAGCTGTCCAGGGTATGGCTGACCGCACCTTCGGTAGAGTTTTCCACCGGCACCACGCCGAAGTTGACGGCACCGGCCGCCACTTCACGGAACACTTCGTCGATGGCCGCCATCGGGCGGCTGACCACGGCATGGCCGAAGTGCTTCATGGCCGCCGCCTGGGTGAAGGTCCCCTCAGGGCCGAGGTAGGCAATCTTCAACGGCTCTTCAAGCGCCAGGCACGACGACATGATCTCGCGGAACAACCGCGCCATCTCTTCGTTGCCTAGCGGGCCCTTGTTACGCTCCATCACGCGCTTGAGCACGGCAGCTTCGCGCTCGGGGCGATAGAACACCGGCTTCTCGCCTTCGGCCAGCGAGGCGGTCTTGACCCGCGCCACTTCTTCGGCGCAACGCGCGCGGTCGCTGATCAGCTCGAGGATCTTCTCGTCGAGGCTGTCGATGCGTACGCGCAGGGCCTTGAGTTCCTGTTCGGACATCAGCCGTGCTCCTTCTCGAATTCAGCCATGTAACCCACCAGCGCTTCGACCGCTTCCAGGCCCAGGGCGTTGTAGATCGATGCGCGCATGCCGCCCACCGACCGGTGGCCTTTGAGGTTCAGCAGGCCACGGGCATCGGCGCCGGCCAGGAAGGCCTTGTCCAGACGCTCGTCGGCCAGGCGGAACGGCACGTTCATCCACGAACGGGCGTTGTGGCTGATCGGGTTGGTATAGAACTCGCTGGCATCGATGAAGCCGTACAGGCGGTCTTTCTTGGCACGGTTGCGCTGCTCCATGGCCTCGACACCACCCTGCTCCTTGAGCCACTCGAACACCAGGCCCGAGAGGTACCAAGAGTAAGTGGCCGGCGTGTTGTACATCGAGCCGTTGTCGGCCGAGACCTTGTAGTCGAGCATGGTCGGGCAGCTGCTGCGGGCACGGCCCAGCAAGTCTTCACGCACGATCACCACCACCAGGCCGCTCGGGCCGATGTTTTTCTGCGCACCGGCGTAGATCAGGCCGTACTGCGACACGTCGATCGGGCGCGAGAGGATGTCCGAGGACATATCGACCACCAGCGGCACGTCGCCTGCCTCGGGCACCCAGTCGAACTGCAGGCCACCGATGGTCTCGTTGGAGGCGTAGTGCAGGTAGGCGGCATTCTTGCTCAGCTGCCACTCGTTCTGGCCCGGGATGGCCAGGTAGTCATAGGGCTTGGCGCTGGCAGCGACATTGACATTACCGAAACGACGCGCTTCCTCGATGGCCTTTTTCGACCAGATACCGGTCTCGACATAGTCCGCGGTGCCGTTTTCCGGCAGCAGGTTCAGCGGGATCTCGGCGAACTGCTGGCTGGCGCCACCCTGCAGGAACAGCACCTTGTAGTTGGAGGGGACGGACAGCAGGTCACGCAGGTCCTGCTCGGCCTTCTCGGCGATGGCCACGTAGTCGTCGCTGCGATGGCTCATTTCCATCACCGACAAACCCTTGCCGCGCCAGTCCAGCATTTCTGCCTGGGCACGCTGCAGGACGGCATCAGGAAGCGCGGCAGGGCCTGCGCAGAAGTTAAAGGCTCGTTTGCTCACATCCACTCTCGCTCTGCCAAATAGAACAAATCGTAACTTGCAGGCCCCGCCCACCCCTGTAGGAGCGGCCTTGTGTCGCGAAAGGGCCGTATGGCGGCCCCAGGATTTCAGTGACACCGCATGAATCCGGGGCTGCTTCGCAGCCCTTTCGCGACACAAGGCCGCTCCTACAGGGGCCAGCGCTGCCGGCTCTAATCAGTCAAACGGGGCGACCTTGGTCGCCCCGTTCGGGTTGTAGCACTTGCTTACTCTTGCGGCGCCTCTTCAGCGCCGGCGCTGTCCTCGTCAGCGGCATCCACCGCGTCGAGCGGTGCGCCCTCCTCGTCCGTCTCGATGACATCGTCGAGTTCGTCCTCGGATGGCTCCTGGATACGCTCCAGGCCTACCAGCGTCTCGTCGGCTGCCAGCTTGATCAGCGTCACACCCTGGGTGTTACGGCTCAGGCTGGACACTTCGCCAACCCGCGTACGCACCAGCGTGCCCTGGTCGGAGATCAGCATGATCTCTTCGCCTTCCTGCACCTGGATAGCACCGACCAGCAGACCGTTGCGCCCCTTGGTACCCATGGCGATCACGCCTTGGCCACCACGGCCGCGACGCGGGAACTTGGACAGCGGGGTACGCTTGCCGAAGCCACGCTCGGAAGCGGTGAGGATCTGCGCGCCGGACTCCGGGATCAGCATCGAGATAATCTGCTGCCCTTTGCCCAGCTTCATGCCGCGCACGCCGCGGGCGGTACGGCCCATTTCGCGCACGACGCTCTCGGCGAAACGGATCACCTTGCCGGCGTCGGAGAACATCATGACTTCCTTGGCACCGTCGGTGATGGCCGCGGCGATCAGGGTGTCGCCCTCTTTGAGCTTCAGGGCGATCAGGCCGTTGGAACGCGGACGGGCGAACTGCACCAGCGGGGTCTTCTTGACGGTACCGGAAGCGGTGGCCATGAAGATGTAGGCGCCTGTCGCTTCGGCAACCCACTCCGGCGTGTCACCGTCTTCCTCGTCGATCTCTTCGGCCTCTACCAGCTCGCCTTCGATCACGTTGTCATCGCTGTCTTCCAGCTCTTCCTCAGGGTCTGCGTGCTGCTGCAGCGCCTCCAGGTCGATCTGCAGCATGGCGGTGATGCGCTCACCCTCCTCCAGCGGCAGCAGGTTGACCAGCGGGCGACCGCGGGCGGCACGGGAGGCCTCGGGGATTTCGTAGGTCTTCTTCCAGTACACCTTGCCCTTGCTGGAGAACAGCAACAGGGTGGCGTGGCTGTTGGCGACCAGCAGGTGCTCGATGTAGTCCTCGTCCTTGACGCCGGTAGCCGACTTGCCCTTGCCACCACGGCGCTGGGCCTGGTAGGCGGACAACGGCTGGGTCTTGGCATAACCACCGTGGGAGATGGTCACCACACGCTCTTCTTCCGGGATCATGTCGCCGTAGTTGAGGTCGTGGCTGGCATTGAGGATTTCGGTGCGGCGGGCATCGCCATACTCGGCACGGATCGCTTCAAGCTCTTCGCGGATCACTTCCATCAGGCGCTCAGCACTGCTGAGGATGCGGATCAGTTCGCCGATCTGCTCGAGGATCTCCTGGTACTCGGCCAGCAGCTTCTCGTGCTCAAGGCCGGTCAGGCGGTGCAGACGCAGGTCGAGAATGGCCTGGGCCTGCTCCGGCGACAGGTAGTACTTGCCTTCGCGCAGGCCGTATTGCTCCGGCAGGTCTTCCGGGCGGCACGACTCGGCGCCGGCGCGCTCGACCATGACCTGCACGGCGCTGGATTCCCAGGCCATGGCGACCAACGCTTCCTTGGCCTCGGAAGGCGTCGGCGAAGCCTTGATCAGGGCGATGACCGGGTCGATGTTGGACAGCGCGACCGCCTGACCTTCAAGGATGTGGCCACGTTCGCGGGCCTTGCGCAGTTCGAACACGGTACGACGGGTCACCACTTCGCGGCGGTGACGGACGAACGCTTCGAGCAGGTCCTTGAGGTTGAGCAGGCGTGGGCGACCGTCGATCAGGGCAACAATGTTGATGCCGAACACGCTCTGCAGCTGGGTCTGCTGGTAGAGGTTGTTGAGCACCACCTCCGGCACCTCGCCGCGACGCAGCTCGATGACGATGCGCATGCCGTCCTTGTCGGACTCGTCGCGCAGCTCGGTGATGCCTTCGATCTTCTTCTCTTTCACCAGCTCGGCGATCTTCTCGATCAGGCGCGCCTTGTTCAGCTGGTAAGGCAGCTCGGTGATGACGATCTGCTGGCGGCCACCGACCTTGTCGATGTCTTCGATCTCGGAGCGGGCGCGCATATAAATGCGGCCACGGCCGGTGCGATAGGCCTCGATGATGCCCTGGCGACCGTTGATCTGGCCGGCCGTGGGGAAATCCGGGCCCGGGATGAACTGCATCAGTTCATCGACCGTGATATCGGAGTTGTCGATCAGTGCCAGGCAGCCATCGATCACTTCGCCCAGGTTGTGCGGCGGAATGTTGGTGGCCATGCCCACGGCAATACCGCTGGAACCGTTGACCAGCAGGTTGGGGATACGGGTCGGCATGACCGCCGGGATCTGCTCGGTGCCGTCGTAGTTGGGCACCCAGTCGACGGTCTCTTTGTGCAGGTCGGCCAGCAGCTCGTGGGCCAGCTTGGACATGCGCACTTCGGTGTATCGCATGGCCGCGGCGTTGTCGCCGTCCACCGAACCGAAGTTGCCCTGGCCATCGACCAGCAGGTAGCGCAGCGAGAACGGCTGCGCCATACGCACGATGGTGTCGTACACGGCAGTGTCGCCGTGGGGGTGGTACTTACCGATCACGTCACCGACCACACGGGCGGATTTCTTGTACGGCTTGTTCCAGTCGTTGCCCAGTTCGCTCATCGCATACAGAACGCGACGATGCACGGGCTTCAAGCCGTCACGCGCATCGGGCAGCGCTCGCCCGACAATCACGCTCATCGCGTAGTCGAGGTAAGACTGTCTCAGTTCGTCTTCGATATTGACCGGGAGGATTTCTTTGGCCAGTTCGCCCATGAGAAGCCTGATTCCTTTTTCTGGTGAAACTTCGCCTGATCCCTCGAAGGACGAACGAAGCTCGCCGCCGCAGTGCATAGGGGTGCGACGACATACGACAAATCAATGAGTTGTGCCATGGATCTGCGCAATGAAGGCCGCCTCAACGAGCGGCCTTGGAAACTGCCGGATGTTACCACAAAGGCTGGGCGCATGGGAGATATGGCAGGATGCCGCCGCGCCCCCTGACAGCCCCATCCATCTGGACAGGGCGAAGCCGCTGAAACCCCCTCAATGCAGGCGTTTGCGGCACATCAGCTGGGCGATCTTCGCGGTATCCGGGCGCTCGACCACGCCTCTTTCGGTAACGATCACGTCGATCAGGTCGGCCGGGGTGACATCCACCACCGGGTTGTAGGCCTCGACATCGGCCGTTACCTGGATGCCTTCCACCTCCAGCAGCTCTTCTTCGCCGCGCACTTCCAGCGGGATGTCTTCACCTGTAGCCAGGTTCAGGTCGATGCTGGTGCTCGGCGCCACCACCATGAAGCGCAAGCCATGGTGCATCGCCGTTACCGCCATCTGATAGGTACCGATCTTCGCCGCCACGTCGCCATTGGCGGCGATACAGTCGGCGCCGACCACCACCCAGGTAATGCCTTTGACTTTCATCAAGTGCCCGGCAGCGGAATCGGCGACCACGGTCACCGGCACGCCATCGGCGGCCAGTTCCCAAGCTGTCAGGCGCGAGCCCTGCAACCACGGGCGCGACTCACAGGCATAGACCCGCTCGACCATGCCTTCCAGCGCCGCAGCCCGGATCACCCCCAGTGCGGTACCGAAACCACCACTGGCCAGGGCCCCGGCATTGCCATGGGTCAGCAGCACCTGCTCGCTGCCCTGGTGCTTGCGGATCTGCTCGACACCGAACTGGGCCATGGTCAGGTTGGCCTCGCGATCGCTCTCATGGATGGCCACCGCCTCGGCCTCCAGCGCCGCCAGCACGTCCTCTTCAGGGCGAAGGCGCTGCAGGCGTTCGCGCATGCGGTTGAGCGCCCAGAACAGGTTGGCCGGCGTGGGGCGCGCCTCGCCCAGCATCATGAAGTCTTCTTCCAGGGCCTCTTCCCAGCCGTCGCCTTCGGCCAGCCGCTGACGCAACGCCAGCACCAGCCCGTAGGCGGCACAGATGCCGATTGCCGAGGCGCCACGCACGGCCATGTCGCCGATCGCCTCGACCACCGCCGCAACGTCGGTGCAGGCCAGCCAATGCTGCTCGAGCGGCAGCAGGCGCTGGTCGAGCAGGTGCAACGCGCCGTCGCGCCACTCGATGCCCGTCACCGTCTCCGCCGCCAAAAGTTGCTCGCGCATCGCCTCTCCCCGTCGCCCTGGCATCAAAAGCCGGCGATTATAGCGACCCTGCGCCCCGGACGCTCGGGTATACTGCGCGTTTCGCCGAACCGACCCAGGTATATGCCGCGCATGCCCACCGCCACTCCCCCTCTCGACCTGCTGCTCGTGCCGCAATGGCTGGTGCCCGTGGAGCCGGCAGGGGTGGTACTGACGGGGCACGCGCTGGGCATTCGCGACGGCCTGATCGCCTGGCTTGGCCCGCGCGAGCGGGCCCCCCAGGCGAACGCGGTGCGCGAGCTGCCCGACTGCCTGCTCAGCCCCGGGCTGATCAATGCCCACGGCCATGCCGCCATGAGCCTGTTCCGCGGGCTTGCCGACGACCTGCCCTTGATGACCTGGCTCCAGGAACACATCTGGCCGGCGGAAGGGCGCTGGGTCGACGAGGCCTTCGTGCGCGACGGCACCGACCTGGCCATCGCCGAACAGCTCAAGGGCGGCATCACCTGCTTCGCCGACATGTACTTCTTCCCCCGCGAAGCCTGCGACCGCGTGCACCGCAGCGGCATCCGCGCCCAGATCGCAGTGCCCCTGCTGGACTTCCCGATCCCCGGCGCACGCACCCCGGAAGAAGGCCTGCAGCTGGCCATCGAGCTGTTCGGCGACCTGCGCCACCACCCGCGCATCAGCATCGCCCTGGGCCCACACGCGCCCTACACGGTCAGTGACCAGAACCTGGAAAAGATCCGCATCATCGCCGACCAGCTCGACGCGCCGCTGCACATGCACATCCATGAGACCGCCAGCGAAGTCGAGCAGGCGCTCAACGACACCGGCGAGCGCCCGCTGGCGCGCCTTGCGCGCCTGGGCCTGCTCGGCCCCAACCTGCAGGCAGTGCACATGACCCAGGTCAGCGACGAAGACCTGGCGCTGCTGGTAGAAAGCAACACCAGCGTGGTCCACTGCCCGGAATCCAACCTCAAGCTGGCCAGCGGCTTCTGCCCGGTGGAGCGCCTGTGGCAGGCCGGTGTGAATGTGGCCATCGGTACCGATGGCGCGGCCAGCAACAACGACCTCGACCTGCTCGGCGAAACCCGCACCGCCGCCCTGCTGGCCAAGGCCGTCGCCGGCAGCGCCACCGCCCTGGACGCCCACCGGGCGCTGCGCATGGCCACGCTCAATGGCGCGCGTGCGCTGGGCCTTGGGGACGTGACCGGCTCACTGGAGCCGGGCAAGGCCGCCGACCTGGCCGTGTTCGACCTGTCCGGCCTGGCCCAGCAACCCGTGCACGACCCGGTTTCGCAACTGATCTACGCCACCGGCCGCGACTGCGTCAAAGACGTCTGGGTCGCCGGCCATCCCCTGGTGCAGGACCGCCGCCTGACGCGGATGGACGAGCAGGCACTGGCCGCCACGGCCCGCGCCTGGGGAGCCCGCATCAACGGGCGCAACGAATGACTGGCCGGCAGCCACGGCTGCCGCCCCGTGACACTCTTTATCGAAGTTTCAGAGGACTGTTCAAATGAGCAACGTCGACCACGCCGAAATCGCCAAGTTCGAAGCCCTGGCCCACCGCTGGTGGGACCGCGAAAGCGAGTTCAAGCCCCTGCACGACATCAACCCGTTGCGCGTCAACTGGATCGACGAACGGGTCAGCCTGGCCGGCAAGAAAGTGCTCGACGTCGGCTGCGGCGGCGGCATCCTCAGTGAAGCGATGGCCCAGCGCGGCGCCACCGTCACCGGCATCGACATGGGCGAGGCACCGCTGGCGGTAGCCCAGCTGCACCAGCTGGAGTCCGGCGTCGCAGTCGAATACCGGCAGATCACCGCCGAAGCCCTGGCCGAGGAAATGCCCGAGCAGTTCGACGTGGTCACCTGCCTGGAAATGCTCGAGCACGTGCCCGACCCATCCTCGGTGATCCGCGCCTGCTACCGCATGGTCAAGCCAGGCGGCCAGGTGTTCTTCTCGACCATCAACCGCAACCCCAAGGCCTACCTGCTGGCCATCGTCGGCGCCGAGTACATCCTCAAGATGCTGCCGCGCGGCACCCACGACTTCAAGAAGTTCATCCGCCCCTCCGAACTGGGCGCCTGGAGCCGCGCTGCCGGCCTTGAAGTGAAGGACATCATCGGCCTCACTTACAACCCGCTGACCAAGCACTACAAGCTGTGCAACGACGTCGACGTCAACTACATGATCCAGACCCTGCGCGAGGAATGAGCATGCGCCTGCGAGCAGTACTCTTCGACATGGACGGCACCCTGCTGGACACGGCGCCGGACTTCATCGCCATCTGCCAGGCCATGCTCGCCGATCGCGGCCTGCCGGCCATCGATGACGCGCGCATCCGCGACGAGATCTCCGGTGGCGCCCGCGCCATGGTTGCCGCCACCTTCGCCATGGACCCGGACGCCGACGGCTTCGAGGCCCTGCGCCTGGAGTTCCTCGAGCGCTACCAGCGCGACTGCGCGGTGCACAGCAAGCTGTTCGACGGCATGCCGGAGCTGCTGGCCGACATCGAACGCGGCAACCTGCTGTGGGGCGTGGTCACCAACAAGCCGGTGCGTTTCGCCGAGCCGATCATGCAGCGCCTGGGCCTGGCCGAACGCTCGGCGCTGCTGATCTGCCCCGAGCACGTGACGCGCAGCAAGCCCGACCCGGAGCCGATGATCCTCGCCTGCAAGACACTGAACCTGGACCCGGCCAGCGTGCTGTTCGTCGGCGACGACCTGCGCGATATCGAGTCGGGCCGCGATGCCGGCACCCGCACCGCCGCCGTGCGCTATGGCTATATTCATCCACAGGACAACCCCAACAACTGGGGCGCCGACGTGGTGGTGGACCACCCGCTGGAACTGCGCAAGGTGATCGACAGCGCGCTGTGCGGCTGCTGAACGCCAACTGATGCCCCGAACACCGTCCTGTGGGAGCGGTGCAGCATCAACGAACTCGAAGGATCTGGACATGTTCGACTACACCGCCCGCCCCGACCTGCTCAAAGGCCGGATCATCCTGGTCACCGGCGCCGGCCGCGGCATCGGCGCCGCCGCCGCCAGGGCCTATGCCGGCCTTGGCGCCACCGTGCTGCTGCTGGGCAAGACCGAAGCCAACCTCAACGAGGTCTATGACCAGATCGAGGCTGCCGGTCATCCGCAACCCGTGGTGATCCCGTTCAACCTGGAAACCGCCCTGCCCCACCAGTACGACGAACTGGCGGCGATGATCGAGGAGCAGTTCGGCCGCCTCGACGGCCTGCTCAACAACGCCTCGATCATCGGCCCGCGCACGCCGATGGAACAGCTGTCGGGCGATAACTTCATGCGCGTGATGCACATCAACGTCAACGCCACCTTCATGCTCACCAGCACCCTGCTGCCGCTGCTCAAGCTGTCGGAGGACGCCTCGGTGGTGTTCACCTCCAGCAGCGTCGGGCGCAAGGGCCGGGCTTACTGGGGGGCGTATGGCGTGTCGAAGTTCGCCACCGAAGGGCTGATGCAGACCCTGGCCGACGAGCTGGAAGGCGTGGCGCCGGTGCGTGCCAACAGCATCAACCCAGGCGCCACGCGCACGGCGATGCGCGCGCAGGCCTACCCGAGCGAGAACCCGCAGAACAATCCGCTGCCCGAAGAGATCATGCCGGTGTATCTGTACCTGATGGGGCCAGACAGCAAGGAAGTGAACGGGCAGGCGCTGAACGCGCAGTAACGTTCAAGATTGCCGGGGCCGCTGCGCAGCCCTTTCGCGACACAAGGCCGCTCCTACAGAGGTACGCATGCTTCTGTAGGAGCGGCCTTGTGCCGCGAAAGAGCCGCAAACCCCAGCAATCAGCCCGCCGCCAAGGCCGGGCGCATCCGCCCCTGTTGGCGCCCTTCCAGCTGCATGCAACGCTCCAGGAACAGGAACATGCAGTCGTAGCTCTTGCAGATCGCCCTGCGCAGTTCGGTGCGCAGCCCCAGCGTCGGGTTCTCACCTGCCAGCGTGCAGATGATTTCCAGCGCCTCCCACGGGTGCGCATCGTCGTACTGGGCGTGCATTTTCAGCCACTTCATCGCGCGCTTGCGGGTTTCGTCGGGGAAGCCTTGGGCGTAGGTGTCATCGGCACAAACCACCGCCGACCACTCGCCCGTGGCACCTTCGATGGCGTAGTTGGTGGCGGCCATGGCGATGGCCAGCGACTCGGTGGCGCAGACCCGCCAGCACCAGTCGTTCAGGCCATTAAGCTCGGGCGGCACCTCCTGCGCCTGCAGCTCGTGCAGGTGAATGCCGTGGGCCTGGCACCAGTGCACCCAGTAGTCGGCATGGTTGAGTTCAACGCGGATGTTGCGCATCAGCCAGCGCCGCGCCATGTCTTCACCGGCGTGGCGCCCGTAACGGGTCTTGGTGAGGTTGTGGGCCATGTACAGCGAGAACTGCTCGACCACCGGCCAACCGCCGATCAGGTACTGGCGGATGGTTGCCGGGCGTAACTGACCATCGCGCAGACGCTGGTAGAACTCATGCTCGACCACCCTGCGCTTGCTTTCGCGGCAATCCTCGATCAGTTGCTGGGCCCAATCCGGATAACTGGCCGGATCCATCAAGGGTCCGATCCTTATGAATGCGTCAATCACTGTCAGCTCCTTGATTCCCTGTGATTTCCGGGCTGAATTCAGCGAAAGGTCCCCGGCGCCCGGTGTAACAGGGGTCTCGCGGCAATCCGTTGGCGCTGCAGGCTGTCGCAGGTGAATACCTGCGGCCGCTCGATGAGATAGCCCTGGGCGTAATCCACGCCGATTTCCTGCAAAGCCTGCTCGATCAAGGGTGTCTCGACGAACTCGGCGATGGTGCGCTTGCCCATCACATGACCGATGTGATTGATCACCTCAACCATAGCCCGATTGATCGGGTCGTCGAGCATGTCTTTGACAAAACTTCCGTCGATCTTCAGGAAGTCTACCGGTAAATGTTTCAAATAGGCGAATGACGACATCCCGGCGCAGAAGTCATCGAGGGAGAACTTGCAGCCCAGCCCTTTCAATTCATTGATGAATCGAATCGCGCTCCCAAGATTGGCGATTGCACTGGTTTCCGTTATTTCAAAACAGATGAGCCGTGGCGGGATCTCGAACTCACCAAACAGCCGCTGCAGGTATTCGAGGAAGTTGTCGTCACCGATGCTCGAACCCGACAGGTTGATCGCGCACAGGGCCAACGGCCCCTCGCGCCCCTCGTCCAGGCATTGGCGGATCACCTGGAACACACTGCGCACCACCCAGCGATCGAGGGCCGTCATCAAGCCGTAACGCTCGGCTGCCGGGATAAAGCTATCGGGCAGAATGGTGCGTCCGCTTTCATCATGCAGGCGCAGCAGGATTTCGATATGGCCCGGCCCCTCCTGCCCTTGCAAGGGCGCGATCTCCTGGGCGTACAGGCAGAAGCGGTTCTCCTCCAGCGCCACATGCAGGCGCTGGATCCAGGCCATCTCGCCAAAGCGCATGGACAGCTCGCTGTCGTCGGCGTGGTACACCTGGACCCGGTTGCGCCCTTTCTCCTTGGCCATGTAGCAGGCCATGTCGGCAGCCCGCAGCGACGCCTCCAGGGTGCTCGGTGCCTGGGCGATATGCACCAGGCCAATACTCACCGTGGTGACGAACGGCCGGCCCTTCCACACGAAATGCAGGCTCTGCACCGCCTGGCGCAGCTGCTCGGCAATGCGCTCGGCCTGCTCCGGCGGGCAGTTTTCCAGCAGCACGCCGAATTCGTCGCCCCCCAGGCGCGCCAGGGTGTCACCCTCGCGCAGGCCCGACTGCAGCACCGCGCAGATATGCCGCAGCAACTCGTCGCCGGCGGCATGGCCACAGGTGTCGTTGACCAGCTTGAACTGGTCGAGGTCGAGGAACATCAACGAGTGGCGCCCCGCCTGGCGCATCAGGGTGTTGAGCGCCTGCTCCAGGCGGTATTCGAATTCGCGGCGGTTGGCCAGCCCGGTGAGGGCGTCATGGGTCGCCTGCCATGACAGGTTGGCGATGTACTGGCGCTCCTGGGTCATGTCGTGAAGCACCACGACGATACCGCTGACCTGGCCGTCGGTCATGATCGGCGAACCCACCAGGTTGATGGAGACCGTGCTGCCGTCCAGACGCTGGATCAACCGGGCATGTTCGTCGCTGCCCTTGAGGCTGCCGCTGAGCACCTGTTCGACCAGGGTTCGGCTGTCCTTCTCGGCGTTCTCGTCGAGCAGGCTGAACAACGCCGCCAATGGCAGGCCCTCGGCCTGGGCAGCCTGCCAGTGAGTCAGCTGCTCGGCCGCGGGGTTCATGAAGGTGATGCAGCCATCGACGTCGGTGGTGATCACCGCATCGCCGATCGACTCGAGGGTGACCTGCGCCCGCTCCCGCTCTTCCTGCAAGGCACTGGCGAAGGCCTGGCGCTGGGCCAGCAGCTTGCTCGAGCGCAGCCAGGCCATGGCGATGAGGAACAGTGCAGTGATCAGGTTGGTGAGCATCAGCACTTTGAGCAGCGCCCGCGAGCCCTCGCCCAGGGCGTCGCTGAAGGCCTTGGCGGCCGGGGTCACGCCATCGTTGATGGCGACGATACGGGTCTTCCATTGCGCCACAAGGCCTGCGTCGACAGCGCCACTGACAAAGCCCTCGCGCATCTCACCCGCCAGCACATCGAGCTGGCGCAGGTAGTCGTCGCCGATATCCCAGTAGTCGATGGCGGTCTGCATGTAGCTGATGTGGCGAAAGTTGCGGTAGAACCAGATGATCCGGGCGACATCGTCCGGGTGGTTGCCGCCCTGCAGGATGCCCTTGCGCGCGGCTTCGATGTCCGGCTCCGCCCGGTCGAGCGCCAGGCGCAGGTCGTGGTCGCCCTGGGGCACCAGAATGGCCTGGCGATAGCGTTGGTAGGTCAGCGGGTGACGATCGTCGGCGTACAGGCTCAAGTAGTAGATGGCGTCCTTCTGGGCCTTGGACCACAGGCTTTCCCCCGCCACGTAGGCACGCACCGAGGACAACGCATAAAGGCTGAGGCTGCCCAGCAGCACCTGGAAAACCACAACGGCAACGAAAGGCCAGATGATGCCCAGCAGCCTTGGCGCTTCGAGAGTCCGATTTCCCTTCATGTAATCCCTGTCACGGCGGCAGATAAGGCACGAATCGACCTAGACACAGCACAGCGTAGGCCATTTGCCATGAAGCAGCGACAAGCGACAAGCTTCAAGCAGCAAGAAAAAGCGCACGCGCTCCTCTTGCCGCTTGAAGCTTGTAACGTGCGGCTGTTTTTAGGTCTGCTGCAGGTGCCCGTACAACTTGGCGTACAGGCCGCCTTCGGCGATCAGTTGCTGGTGGTCGCCATCCTCGGCCACATGCCCGCCATCGAACACCAGCACCCGGTCGGCCTGCTTCACCGCCGACAGCCGGTGGGCGATGATCAGCGTGGTGCGCCCGCTGAGGAACCGCGCCAAGGCCTGGTGCAGGTTGTACTCGGTGGCGGCATCCAGCGCCGAGGTAGCCTCGTCGAGGATCACCACCTTGGGCTCGGCCAGCACCATGCGCGCAATTGCCAGGCGCTGCCGCTGGCCGCCGGACAGGCGCACCCCGGAGCGGCCGACCACGCTGTCCAGGCCCTGCGGCAGGGCCGTGATGGTGGCATCCAGCTGGGCGATGCGCAGCGCGTGCCAACAGGCTTCGTCACTGCATTCGCGGCCCATGGTCAGGTTGGCACGCACGCTGTCGTTGAACAGCGACGGGTGCTGCAGCACCACCGCAACATGCTCGCGCAGCGTCTCCAGGCCGATTTCCTGCAGGCTGGCGCCACCAAAGCGGATGGTCCCGGCCTGGGCGCTGTACAGCCCCAGCAACAGTTGCACCAGGGTGCTCTTGCCACCGCCACTGGCGCCCACGATAGCCACCTTCTCACCCGGGGCGATGGACAGGTTCAACTGGTCCAGCACCGGCTCTTCGGCGTAGGCAAAACGCAGGTCACGCACCTCGATGCCCACCGTCTCACGCCCGGCGAACGGGTCGCTGGCCGCCGGGTACTGCGGCTCGTCGGCGCGCGCCAGCAGCTCGTTGAGCCGGCTCAGGGCGCCGCCGGCGGCATAGTAGGCGTACTGCAGGTTCAGCAGTTGCTCCACCGGGCCGATCATGAACCACAGGTAGCTGAACACCGCCAGCATCTGGCCGATGGACAGGTCGGAGAACAGCACGGTGAGCATGGCGGCGGCACGGAAGATATCGATGCCGAACTGGAACAACAGCCCGCTGGCGCGGCCGCTGGCATCGCTTTTCCACTGCGAGGCAACGGCATAGTCGCGCACCTCGCGGGCACGCAGGCCTAGGCGGCCGAGGAAATAGCCCTGGCGGTTGCCGGCGCGGATCTCCTGGATGGCATCGAGGGTTTCGGTCAGCGCCTGGGTGAAGCGTGCAGTGCTGTCGTTCTCGAGTTTTTTCAGGTGCTTGACGCGTTTGCCCAGCTGCACGGTGAAGTAGATCACCAGAGGGTTGAACAGCAGGATCAGCAGCGCCAGCTGCCAGTGCATCCAGATAAGGATCGCCGCCGTGCCGGTGAGTGTCAGCACCGCCACCAGGAAGCGGCTGAGGGTTTCGCCAACGAACTTGTCGAGGGTATCCAGGTCGGTGACCAGGTGGGTGGTCACCGTGCCGCTGCCCAGGCTTTCATACTCCTGCAGCGAGATGCGCTTGAGCCGCTCGATCAGGCGGATGCGCAGGCGGTAGACGATATCCTTGGCAAGCCCGGCGAACAGCTTGGCCTGGACCACGTTGAAGGCCAGCGCGGCCAGGCGCAAGGTCAGCGTGGCGCAGAGCATCAGGCCGATATACCCGGCGGCCACCTGCCAGCCGCTGGGCAGCAAGTGATTCATCCATTTGAGCGCGGCATCGCCATGCCCCAGCAACACTTCGTCCACCAGCAGCGGCAGCAGCAACGGTATCGGCACACTGCACAGGGCGGCGAACACCGCCACCAGGTTGGCGCTCCACAGGGCTTTCTTGTGGTGCAGGGCAAGGCGGCGGATTTCCGCCCAGCTCAAGCGATCGGGCACAGCGGGGGGCTTCCCAGGTACAGGGTCTGGCGACCCGGGCAGGTCAAGCACACACGGCCTGCTGCAGCCAGCGGCCGAGCAAGGGTTGCAGGCTTTGCAGCGGCTGGTAGCCGTTGGTCAGCAGGGCCAGCTGGCCATTGCGCTCGGCCAGCAGCGTGGGGAAGCCGGCGATCCCCAGGTCCTGCACCCAGGCGAAATCGGCCGTGGTGGCAGTGCGGGTGTCGTGGCTGGCGAAGCGCTGGGCGAACAGCTCCCGGTCGAACCCGGCCTGTTCAGCCAGCTCGACCAGTTGCGGGGCGCGGGTGACATCCACGCCCTGCTGGTAGAACGACGCCTGGATCAGCTTGAGCAGGCCCCAGGCGCGCTGCTCGTCCAACTCACGGGCCGCAACCAAGGCGCGGCAGGCAGGCTCGGTGTCGTAGACGAAACCATCCGGCATCGCGCCTTCGAACTGGAACGGTTGCCCGGTGGCGTCATGCACCGCCTGCCAATGCTCGAGGATGTACTTGCGGGTCGAGGCGTCCAGGGCAGTGCCGCCTGTACGCAGCCCGCCCGGTACCAGGCGGGTGCTGACACCGGCCTCGCGCGCCTGGGCGATCAGCGCCTCGGCCACCGGGGCGAAACCCCAGCACCAGGAGCACATCGGGTCCATCACATAGAGCAGGCGTGCGGACATGCATCAGGCCTCGGCTTTGTAGTTGAAACCGATCGGGTGCGGCTGGTTGCGCGCCTTGGCCAGCTCGATCTGTTTCTGGCGGTCGATGGCGCTGCGCCGGGTCTTCTCACTCAGGCTGTCCCAGCAATGCGGGCAGCTCACGCCTGGCGAATAGTGCTCGGACTCACGGTCCTTCACATCGATCGGGTGGCGGCAAGCGTGGCACTGGTCGTACTCGCCTTCGGTCAGGTCGTGACGCACGGTGACCCGGTTGTCGAAGACGAAGCAGTCGCCGTCCCACAGGCTTTCTTCCTGAGGTACTTCCTCGAAGTATTTCAGGATGCCGCCCTTGAGATGATAGACCGCTTCATAGCCCTCACCGAGCATGTAGCTCGAGGCTTTTTCGCAACGGATGCCGCCGGTGCAGAACATGGCCACCTTCTTGTGCTTGCTGGGGTCGAAGTTGGCCTTGATGTAATCGGGGAACTCGCGGAAGGTCTCGGTCTTCGGGTCGATGGCGCCCTTGAAGGTGCCGATGGCCACTTCGTAGTCGTTGCGGGTGTCGATCAGCAGCACTTCAGGGTCGCTGATCAGGGCGTTCCAATCCTTCGGCTCGACGTAGGTGCCCACGGCCTGGTTCGGGTCCACGCCCGGCACGCCGAGGGTGACGATCTCTTTCTTGAGCTTGACCTTGGTGCGGTAGAACGGCTGCTCGTCGCAGTACGACTCTTTATGGTCGACGTCCACCAGGCGCGGGTCGTTGCGCAGCCAGGCCAGCAGCCCGTCGATGCCTTCACGGGTGGCCGACACGGTGCCGTTGATGCCTTCGTGGGCCAGCAGCAGGGTGCCTTTGACGCCGTTTTCCAGCATGGCGTTGAGCAGCGGCTCGCGCAGCTCGAGGTAGTCTTCCAGGGTGACGAACTTGTACAGCGCCGCCACGACGATCGGTTGGGTCATTGCGTTGAATCTCCAGGTGGTTGCCCTCGTAAGGGGCGGACCGGAATGACAAATAAAAACGCGCCGACAAGCGGCGCGTTGTGCAGTCTACCAGAATGCCGGAATGGATTCAGTGCCCGCCGCCGGCACACACCGGCGAGGCCGGTGCCACACCCACCTGGGCCCACTCTTCAGGGGTGTAGGTGTGAATGGCCAAGGCGTGGATTTCGCCCATCAGCTCAGCCATGGTGGCGTAGACCTTCTGGTGGCGCTTGACGCTGTTCAGCCCGGCGAACTGCTCGCTGACCAGCACCGCCTTGTAGTGCGTCTCCTGGCCACGGCTGTGCATGTGGCTTTCGTTGAGCACTTCAAGGTGCGCGGTGCCCAGCGGCGCCAGTTGCTGTTCGATGCGTTGCTGCATGCTCATCGCGATGGGCTCACTTCTTGGCCGGGGCCTTGCCGGCGTTCGGGTCGAGTTCCTTGGTCATGTCGTCGAGCAGCTTGTTGACCACCGGTACCGCAGGCTCGAGGCTCTGCTGGGTGAGCTGGGCCGACTGCTGGGTGACCTTGGGCATTTCGCGCAGGACTTTCTTGCCCAGCGGCGACTCGTAGAACTTGACCAGGTCGTTCAACTCGGCCTCGGTGAAGGTGGCGGTGTACAGGTCGACCATCTTCGGCTTGAGCTTCTTCCAGCCAATGGCGTTGTCCAGGGCGGCATTGGCCTTGGCCTGGTAGCTGTCGAGTACGGTTTTCTTGGAGGCCGGCGCCTTGGTCTGCTCGAAGCGCTGGGCGAACATCTGCTGGACCTGCATGTACACCGGGGTGCCCAGCTTGTCGGCGTTGGCCAGGGTCAGGAACTTCTCGGCGGCGGCATTGTGGCTGGGGGTGGCAGCGAGTACCTGGCCGCTGGCACAGACCAGGGCTACGGCGGCACAGAGGACACGGAGACGGGTCATTGCATTTCCTTCAAGAAAGGGAGGCGGGTACCTCAGAGTAGAGCATTCTGCGCCGTGATGGCGAAGTGCTCAAGGGCTACGACGAGCGTGGGAACCGCTTGATCGAATCAAGGCCTAAACTGCGAATTCGGACTACAAAGGAGTGAGCGCAGCATGAGCCGTATCGAGACAGACAGCCTGGGCCCGGTGGAAGTTCCGGAGGACGCCTACTGGGGTGCGCAGACCCAGCGTTCGCTGATCAACTTCGCCATAGGCAAGGAGCGCATGCCCCTCGCGGTGCTGCACGCCCTGGCGCTGGTCAAGAAAGCCGCGGCGCGGGTCAATGACCGCAACGGCGACCTGCCCGCCGACATCGCCCGGCTGATCGAGCAGGCCGCCGACGAAGTGCTCGACGGCGAGCACGACGACCAGTTCCCGCTGGTGGTCTGGCAGACCGGCAGCGGCACCCAGAGCAACATGAACGTCAACGAGGTGATCGCCGGGCGCGCCAACGAGCTGGCCGGCAAGGGCCGTGGCGGCAAGGTGCCGGTCCACCCCAACGATCACGTCAACCGCTCGCAAAGCTCCAACGACTGCTTCCCCACCGCCATGCACATCGCCGCCGCCCAGGCCGTGCAGCACAAGCTGCTACCGGCCATCGCCGAGCTGTCATCCGGGCTGGCCGAGCTGTCGGCGCGCCACCAGAAGCTGGTCAAGACCGGCCGCACGCACATGATGGACGCCACGCCGATCACCTTCGGCCAGGAAGTCTCGGCCTTCGTCGCCCAGCTCGACTACGCCCAGCGCGCCATCCGCGCCACCCTGCCGGCGGTGTGCGAGCTGGCCCAGGGCGGCACGGCGGTGGGCACCGGGCTCAACGCCCCGCATGGTTTTGCCGAGGCCATCGCCGCGGAGCTTGCGGCCCTCTCCGGCCTGCCCTTCATCACCGCGCCCAACAAGTTCGCCGCCCTCGCCGGCCACGAGCCGCTGACCAGCCTGGCCGGCGCGCTGAAAACCCTCGCGGTGGCGCTGATGAAGATCGCCAACGACCTGCGCCTGCTCGGCTCCGGTCCCCGCGCGGGGCTGGCCGAGGTACGCCTGCCGGCCAACGAACCGGGCAGCTCGATCATGCCCGGCAAGGTCAACCCGACCCAGTGCGAGGCCCTGTCGATGCTGGCCTGCCAGGTGCTGGGCAACGACGCGGCAATCGGCTTTGCCGCAAGCCAGGGTCACTTGCAGTTGAATGTGTTCAAGCCGGTGATCATCCACAACCTGCTGCAGTCGATCGAACTGCTGGCCGATGGCTGCAGCAACTTCCAGCAGCACTGTGTGGCCGGCATCGAGCCCGACGCCGGGCAGATGGCCGCGCACCTGGAGCGCGGGCTGATGCTGGTGACGGCGCTCAACCCGCACATCGGTTATGACAAGGCCGCGGAAATCGCCAAGAAGGCCTACAGCGAAGGCAAGACCCTGCGTGAGGCGGCACTGGAGTTGAAGTACCTGACCAACGAGCAGTTCGATGAGTGGGTAAGGCCGGAGAACATGCTGGCGCCTGGGGGCAAGGGTTGATCTGACACTACGCTTCAGCTTCTTCGCGGGTTTACCCGCGAAGAAGCCAACGCAGTTAATCAGCCAACCCGCGCCAGCCGCGCCTTCCACCCCGCCACCAACGATGGCCCCAACGCCACCAGCGCCGACCCCAGCACCACCGTCACCGCCCCGAGATACCCCAGCGCGTTGATATCCTCGGCATGCACGTAGTCCGGCCAGACCCAGGCCGCGATCGCCACTGCAATGAACGTCACCAAAGGCGTCAACGCCAGCGTCGCGCTCACCCGCGAGGCCTCCCAGTGCGCCAGGGCTTCCGCGAAGGCACCATAGGCCACCAGCGTGTTGAGGCAGCAGGCCAGCAGCAGCCAGCCCTGCAACGGGCTCAGTTGCAGGGCCTCCAGCGGGTGCACCCAGGGCGTCAGCAGCATCGCGCAGCCCAGGTACATCACCATCATCACCTGCTGCGACCCCCACACCGTCAGCAGTTGCTTCTGGCTCAGGGCGTAGAACACCCAGATGCTGGTGGCCAACAGGATGGTCAACACCCCGGTGGTGTAGGCACCCAACGAGGTCAGCAACTCTTCCAGGCGCTGGTTGAAGAACAACCCGAAGCCCGCCAGCAGCACCAGCAGGCCAATGCCCTGCCCCAGGCTGAAGCGCTCCTTGAACACGAACACACTGGCCACCAGCAACAACACCGGCCCCAGTTGCACCACCAGCTGCGCGGTGCCGGGGCTGAGCAGCTTGAGGCCGATCAGGTACAGCACATAGTTGCCCAACAAGCCGCCGATGGCGACCAGCACCAGCAGTTTGCCCTTGCCGCCCAGCCGGCCGAACGAAGGTAGCTGCCGACGGGCCGCCAGCCAGGCGAACAGCAACCCACCGGACACCGCAAGGCGGTACCAGGTGACGGTCACCGGGTCCATCACTTGCAGCACCTGCTTGAGCTTGATGGGCAAGATGCCCCACAGCAGCGCGGTCAACAGGGCGAGCAGCAGGCCGAAAACCCAACGGCCGGAAGTGATGTGCATGGTGTCCTCGATCAGGCCCGTGGTGGGGGAAACTGGATTCTAAGGGGTTGCAGCGCCGGGCCGAGGGCGGGTTGCGGGAAAAGAATTCATCAGGTCATTCCCACCCGGCATGGGTATCCCTTTGTAGGAGCGGCCTTGTGCCGCGAACGGGGTGCGAAGCGCCCCCGGCTTTCGGGTCAGTCGCAAGAATGCTGGGGCCGCTGCGCGGCCCTTTCGCGGCACAAGGCCGCTCCTACAGGGGACGGTGTTGACCCTATTTCTTGTGCTTGGCAAACGCCGCCTCCAGCGCCTCGTTGATGGTGCGCAGCACCTTCACCCGCGCCCAGCGCTTATCGTTGGCCTCCACCAGGGTCCACGGCGCGATCTCGGTGCTGGTGCGGTCGACCATGTCGCCCACCGCTTCGCTGTAGACGTCCCACTTGTCGCGGTTGCGCCAGTCTTCCTCGGTGATCTTGTAGCGCTTGAACGGGATCTGCTCGCGTTCCTCAAAACGCTCCAACTGAGTCTGCTGGTCGATGGCCAGCCAGAACTTGACCACCACCACCCCGGCGTTGCGCAGTTGCTCCTCGAAGTCATTGATCTCGCCATAGGCACGCATCCAGTCGGCCGGGCTGCAGAAACCCTCGACCCGCTCCACCAGCACCCGCCCGTACCAGGAGCGGTCGAAGATGGTGAACTTGCCGCGCGCCGGAATGTGCCGCCAGAAGCGCCACAGGTAGGGCTGCGCACGTTCCTCCTCGGTGGGCGCGGCCACCGGCACGATACGGTACTGGCGCGGATCGAGCGCCGCCGCCACCCGGCGGATCGCCCCGCCCTTGCCGGCAGCGTCATTGCCTTCGAACACCGCCACCAGCGCATGGCGGCGCATGTACTTGTTGCGCAGCAGACCGGCCAGACGCGCCTGCTCGGTAACCAGCTGTTCTTCGTAGTCGCGCTTGGCCAGGCGCAGGGTCAGGTCCAACGCACCGAGCAGGCTCTTCTGGTCGATGCTGCGCCCCAGTGGCGCCACGTTACCCTGATGCTTGCCCTTGGGGTTGTTGGCCAGGGCAGCCTGCAGGCTCTCCAGCAGGATGCGCCCCACCGCCAGGCTGCGGTAGTGCGGGTCGAAGCCCTCGACCACATGCCAGGGCGCGTAGTCGCGGCTGGTACGGCGCAGCACGCGCTCGCCAAAGCGCACGAAGCGGTCATAGGTTTCCGATTGCTGCCAGTCCAGCGGGCTGATGCGCCAGTTGTGGAGCGGGTCGTCCTTCAGCGCCTTGAGCCGCGCCTTCATCTGCTTCTTGGACAGGTGGAACCAGAACTTGATGATCAGCGCGCCTTCGTCGCACAGCATCTGCTCCAGGCGCTCGGCCCCGGCGATGGCCTGGTCGAGCACGGCGTCCTTGAACTGGCCATGCACCCGGCCTTCGAGCATCTGGCTGTACCAGTTGCCGAAGAACACGCCCATGCGCCCTTTCGGCGGCAGTGCCCGCCAGTAGCGCCAGGCCGGTGGGCGCGCCAGCTCTTCGTCGGTCTGCTGGTCGAAGGTGCGCACCTCGATCAGGCGCGGGTCCATCCACTCGTTGAGCAGCTTGACCGTCTCGCCCTTGCCGGCGCCCTCGATACCGTTGATCAGCACGATCACCGGGAAACGCCCCTGCTGCTTGAGGTCGTACTGGGCTTCGAGCAACGCCTCGCGCAGGGCGGGCACTTCGGCCTCGTAGGTGTCCTTGTCGATGCTGTGACCGATTTCCGCGGATTCGAACATGCTGGGCTCCTTCATTGGATAAGCAAGACTAGCGGATTGTGTTTCCCCTGTACCAATGCCTTAAAATCGGCCATCCGCCGCAACCGAGCCCCCCATGTCCACCCTCCACCAACATGCCCAGATCGACTGGGACGACCAGGGCCGTCCGCACTCGCGCCAATACGACGATGTGTATTTCTCCAGGGAAGACGGCATCGACGAAACCGTGCATGTGTTCATCGAGCAGAACCGCCTGCGCCAGCGTTTCGCCGAACTGGCGCCACACGCCTGCCTGGTGATCGGCGAGACCGGCTTCGGCACCGGCATGAATTTTTTCTGTGCCTGGCAACTGTTCGACCAACTGGCCCATGCCGATGCCCGCCTGCATTTCGTCAGCGTCGAGAAGTACCCGCTGACCCGTGACGACCTGGCGCGGGCCATGCAGTTGTGGCCACAGTTCGCCGCATTCACCGGCCCGCTGCTCGAGCAGTACGTGGCCATCCACCCGGGCTTTCAGCAGTTCAGCCTGGACGGCGGCCGGGTGACCCTGACGCTGATGATCGGCGATGCCCTGGAGCAGCTGCCGCAACTCGATGCGCGCATCGACGCCTGGTTCCTCGACGGCTTCGCCCCGGCGAAAAACCCCGACATGTGGACCCCCGAGCTGTTCGCCCAGCTGGCGCGCCTGTCGCACCCCGGCACTACCTTGGGCACCTTCACCACCACCGGCTGGGTTCGCCGGTCGCTGGTCGAAGCCGGCTTCACCATGAAGAAGGTGCCGGGGCTGGGCAAGAAATGGGAGGTGATGCACGGCCACTACAGCGGTGAACCCGCCGCCCCGCCCGCCCCTTGGTACGCCCGCCCGGCCACGCCACCCGGCCCGCGCGAAGCCCTGGTGATCGGTGCCGGCCTGGCCGGCAGTGCCACGGCCGCCAGCCTGGCCGCACGCGGCTGGCAGGTCAGCGTGCTGGAGCGCCACGACGGCCCGGCGCGGGAAGCCTCGGGCAACCCGCAAGGCGTGCTCTACCTCAAGCTGTCCGCCCACGGCACGGCGCTGTCGCAAATGATCCTTGCCGGCTTCGGCTACACCCGTCGCTGGCTCGAACGCCTGCAGCGCGGCCAGGCCTGGGACGGCTGCGGGGTGTTGCAACTGGCCTTCGACGGCAAGGAAGCCGAACGCCAGGCCAAACTGGCGGCGGCGTTCGACAGCAGCCTGCTGCGGGTGCTGGACCGCGACCAGGCCCAGACCGTCGCTGGCGTCGCCCTGCCCGCTGGCGGCCTGTACTACCCCGAAGGGGGCTGGGTGCATCCGCCCGCGCTGTGCCAGGCGCAGCTCGGCCATCCGCGCATCCGCCTGCTGAACCACGCCAATGTGCTCCAACTGCGCAAGGCCGATGGCCTGTGGCAGGCCTGGGACAGCGAACGCCTGCTGGCCAGCGCGCCGCTGGTGGTGCTGGCCGGTGCCGCCGAGGTGCGCAACTTCCCGGCCTGCGCCGGGCTGCCGCTCAAGCGTATTCGCGGGCAGATCACCCGCTTGCCGGCCACCGACGCCAGCCGGGCGCTGCAAACGGTGGTGTGCGCCGAAGGCTATGTGGCGCCGCCGCGTGGCGACGAGCACACCCTGGGCGCCAGCTTCGACTTCCACAGCCAGGTCACCACGCCGACCACAGCCGAGCACCAGGGCAACCTGGCGCTGCTGGACGAGATTTCCACCGACCTGGCCCAGCGCTTGGCCGTTGCAGAGCTCGATGTCGAGCAACTGCAAGGCCGTGCGGCGTTCCGTTGCACCAGCCCGGACTATCTGCCCATCGTCGGGCCGGTGGCGGATACCGAGGCGTTCAATGATGCCTACGCCGCGCTGGCCAGGGATGCGCGGCAGGTGCCGGATATCGCCTGCCCGTGGCTTGCGGGGCTGTATGTGAACAGCGGGCATGGCTCGCGTGGGTTGATTACTGCACCGCTGTCCGGGGAACTGATTGCGGCGTGGGTCAGTGGTGAGCCGTTGCCGGTGGCCCGAGCCGTGGCCGAAGCTTGCCACCCGAACCGGTTCGCGTTGCGCCGGTTGATTCGCGGTAAGTAGCGAGATCGCTGGGGGCGCTTTGCGGTCCCACTCCCGGCAACCACATATAACAGAATGATCTAAAACTCTCACAACCCACCCCGGTCCCTACCTAAGTGCCCCCATTTTGGGCACCTTCCCCAACGGCAAAACCGGTAAGGACTTATGTGCGGATTAGCAGGAGAGTTACGTTTCACCCCCCTCGGCCAAGCCCCTCGCCCGGCGGACCTCGCCGCGGTGGAGCGCATCACCCACCACCTGGCGCCCCGCGGCCCGGACGCCTGGGGCTTCCATAGCCAGGGCCCGATTGCCCTCGGCCACCGCCGGCTGAAGATCATGGACCTGTCCGACGGCTCGGCGCAGCCGATGGTCGACACCCCCCTCGGCCTGGCCCTGGCCTTCAACGGCGCCATCTACAACTTCCCCGAGCTGCGCGAAGAACTGCAGGCGCTGGGCTACAGCTTCCACTCCGACGGCGACACCGAGGTGCTGCTCAAGGGCTACCACGCCTGGGGCGCAGCATTGCTGCCCAAGCTCAACGGCATGTTCGCCCTGGCCATCTGGGAACGCGACAACCAGCGCCTGTTCCTGGCCCGCGACCGCCTCGGCGTCAAGCCGCTGTACCTGTCGCGCAACGGCGAACGCCTGCGCTTCGCCTCGACGCTGCCGGCGCTGCTCAAGGGCGGCGACATCGACCCGATGCTCGACCCGGTGGCGCTCAACCACTACCTCAACTTCCACGCCGTGGTGCCGGCGCCGCGCACCCTGCTGGCCAACGTGCAGAAGCTCGAGCCCGGCACCTGGATGCGCATCGACCGCCACGGCGAAGTCGAGCGCCAGACCTGGTGGCAGCTGCACTACGGGGCCAACCCCGACGAGCAGGAGCTGGACCTGGAAGGCTGGACCACCCGCGTGCTCGACGCCACCCGCGACGCCGTGGCGATCCGCCAGCGCGCGGCGGTGGACGTTGGCGTGCTGTTGTCCGGCGGGGTCGATTCGAGCCTGCTGGTCGGCCTGCTGCGGGAGGCCGGGGTGGACGACCTGTCGACCTTCTCCATCGGCTTCGAGGATGCCGGCGGCGAACGCGGCGACGAATTCCAGTACTCCGACCTGATCGCCCGCCACTACGGCACCCGCCACCATCAGTTGCGCATCGCCGAGCACGAGATCATCGAGCAGCTGCCGGCGGCGTTCCGTGCCATGAGCGAGCCGATGGTCAGCCATGACTGCATCGCCTTCTACCTGCTGTCGCGGGAAGTGGCCAAGCACTGCAAGGGCGTGCAAAGCGGCCAGGGCGCCGACGAGCTGTTTGCCGGCTACCACTGGTACCCGCAGGTGGACGGCGCGCAGGACCCGTTCGCGGCCTACCGCGAAGCCTTCTTCGACCGCAGCCACGGCGAATACCGCGACACCGTGCAGGCTCCCTGGCTGCTGGACAACGACGCCGCCGGCGACTTCGTCCGCGAGCACTTCGCCCGCCCCGGCGCGCCGGACGCGGTAGACAAGGCGCTGCGCCTGGACAGCACGGTGATGCTGGTCGACGACCCGGTCAAACGGGTGGACAACATGACCATGGCCTGGGGCCTGGAGGCGCGCACGCCGTTCCTCGACTACCGCCTGGTCGAGCTGTCGGCGCGTATCCCGGCGCGCTTCAAGCTGCCCGACGGCGGCAAGCAGGTGCTCAAGCAGGCAGCGCGGCGGGTCATCCCCCACGAGGTGATCGACCGCAAGAAGGGCTACTTCCCGGTGCCCGGCCTCAAGCACCTGGAAGGCGCGACCCTGGGCTGGGTGCGCGAGCTGCTGACCGACCCCAGCCAGGACCGTGGCCTGTTCAACCCGGCGATGCTCGACCGCCTGCTGAGCAACCCCCACGGCCAGCTCACCCCGTTGCGCGGCTCCAAGCTGTGGCAGCTGGCAGCGCTGAACCTGTGGCTCAGCGAACAAGGAATCTGATCGATGAAAGCCCACGAAATCGCCTACGGCCAGCGCCTGTTGCGCGGCCAGGCGCCGTCCTACGAACGCCTGCAGGCGCGCCTGGCCGGTGACGGCAGCGAGCCCCACGACCAACCCCGCGCGGTGCACTGTGGCTGGGGCCGACTGCTGATCGGGCACACCTACCCCGACCCGGCCAGCCTGGCCGACGCTCTGCTGGAAGAACGCGCCGGCGAGCGCGACATCGCCCTGTACGTGGCCGCGCCGCAGCAGGTGCTGGCCCGGGCGCCGCAGCAGCTGTTCCTCGACCCGTCCGACACCCTGCGCCTGTGGTTCACCGACTACCGGCCGGCGCAGCGGGTGTTCCGCGGCTTTCGCATTCGCCGTGCACAGAGCGCGGCGGACTGGCAGGCAGTCAACGCCCTGTACCAGGCCCGCGGCATGCTGCCGCTCGACCCCGGCCTGCTGACCCCGCGCCACCTCGGTGGCCCGGTGTACTGGCTGGCCGAGGACGAAGACAGCCACGCGGTGATCGGCAGTGTCATGGGCCTGAACCACAGCAAGGCCTTTGACGACCCTGAACACGGCAGCAGCCTGTGGTGCCTGGCGGTCGACCCACACTGCACCCGCCCCGGCGTTGGCGAGGTGCTGGTGCGCCACCTGATCGAGCACTTCATGAGCCGCGGGCTGGCCTGCCTCGACCTGTCGGTGCTGCACGACAACCGCCAGGCCAAGCGCCTGTACCAGAAGCTGGGGTTTCGCAACCTGCCGACCTTCGCCGTCAAGCGCCGGAACGGCATCAACCAGCCGCTGTTCCTGGGCCCCGGCCCGGAAGCCGGGCTTAACCCCTATGCACGGATCATCGTTGATGAAGCGTTGCGCCGGGGCATCGAAGTACAGGTGGACGATGCCGCCGCCGGGCTGTTCACCCTCAGCCTGGGCGGGCGGCGCATCCGTTGCCGCGAGTCGCTCAGCGACCTGACCAGTGCCGTGAGCATGACCCTGTGCCAGGACAAACGCCTGACCCGCCAGGTGCTGCACGATGCCGGCCTGCAAGTGCCGGCGCAGCAACTGGCGGGCAACGCCGACGACAACCTGGCGTTTCTCGACGAGCATGGCGCGGTGGTGGTCAAGCCCGTGGACGGTGAGCAAGGCCAGGGCGTGGCGGTGAACCTGGCCTGCATCGACGACATCGGTCAGGCGGTGGAGCAGGCGCGGCGCTTCGACAGCCGTGTGCTGCTGGAAAGCTTCCACCCGGGCAGCGACCTGCGCATCCTGGTGATCGGCTACGAGGTGGTGGCCGCCGCCATCCGCCACCCGGCCCAGGTGATCGGCGACGGCAAGCACAGCCTGCGCGCGCTGATCGAGGCCCAGAGCCGCCGGCGCCAGGCTGCCACCGGCGGTGAAAGCCGCATCCCGCTCGATGACGAGACCGAACGCACGCTCAAGGCGGCGGGCGTTGGCTACGACCATGTATTGCCGGCCGGCCAGCGCCTGGCCGTGCGGCGCACCGCCAACCTGCACACCGGCGGGACCTTGGAAGACGTGACCGAGCGCCTGCACCCGGTGCTGGCCGATGCGGCTGTGCGGGCTGCGCGGGCGCTGGAGATCCCGGTGGTGGGGCTCGACTTCATGGTGCGTGATGCCGAGCATCCGGATTACGTGATCATCGAGGCCAATGAGCGCGCGGGGCTGGCCAATCATGAGCCGCAGCCCACTGCCGAGCGTTTTGTCGATTTGCTGTTCGCCCATAGCCGGGCGCCGGCGTAAGCCTTCAAGGGCCTCTTCGCGGGTAAACCCGCTCCCACAGGTACGTCGCCACCCTCTAGGTGAGTGAAACCCCTGTGGGAGCGGGCTTGCCCGCGAAAGGTCCAGCACAAGATTCGAGGAGTACCCCATGACCGAACGACACCCCGAACCCGATCTCGACTACCTGAAGAAAACCCTGCTGGAAATGCTCGCCATCCCCAGCCCCACCGGCTTCACCGACACCATCGTGCGCTATGTCGCCGAACGCCTGGACGAACTGGGCATTCCCTTCGAGCTGACCCGCCGCGGCACCATCCGCGCCACCCTCAAGGGCCGGCAAAGCTCGCCGGACCGCGCCGTCTCGGCGCACCTGGATACCATCGGCGCCAGCGTGCGCCAGTTGCAGGACAACGGCCGCCTGGCCCTGGCGGCCGTGGGCTGCTGGTCGAGCCGCTTCGCCGAGGGCAGCCGGGTCAGCGTGTTCACCGACACCGGCGTGTACCGCGGCAGCGTGCTGCCGCTGATGGCCAGCGGGCACGCTTTCAACACCGCCATCGACCAGATGCCGATCAGCTGGGAACACGTGGAGGTGCGCCTGGACGCCTACTGCACCACCCGCGCCGACTGCGAAGCGCTGGGCATAGCCATCGGTGATTTCGTCGCCTTCGACCCGCTGCCGGAGTTCACCGAAAGCGGCCATATCAGCGCCCGCCACCTCGACGACAAGGCCGGCGTGGCGGCGCTGCTGGCGGCGCTCAAGGCGGTGGTGGAAAGCGGCCGGCAGCCCCTGATCGACTGCCACCCGCTGTTCACCATCACCGAGGAAACCGGCTCGGGCGCCGCCGCCGCCCTGCCCTGGGATGTCAGCGAGTTCGTCGGGATCGACATCGCCCCGGTGGCTCCCGGCCAGGCCTCCAGCGAACATGCGGTGAGCGTGGCCATGCAGGACTCGTCCGGGCCTTATGACTACCACCTGTCGCGCCACTTGCTGAAGCTGGCCGGCGACCAGGGCCTGCCGGTACGCCGCGACCTGTTCCGCTACTACTTCAGCGACGCCCATTCGGCGGTGACCGCCGGCCACGACATCCGCACCGCGTTGGTGGCCTTCGGTTGCGATGCGACCCATGGCTACGAGCGCACCCATATCGACAGCCTGGCGGCACTCAGCCGGCTGCTCTGTGGCTACCTGTTGAGCCCGCCAGTGTTCGCCAGCGACTCGCAGCCGGCCAACGCTTCGCTGGAGCGCTTCAGCCACCAGCTGGAGCACGATGCACAGATGGAAAGCGATACCCGGGTGCCGGCGGTGGACAGCCTGGTGGGCAACAAGGGCTGAGGCTTTGTGGTGACTGTACGGGCCTCATCGCCGGCAAGCCGGCTCCCACAGGGTTATGTGATCCCTGTGGGAGCCGGCTTGCCGGCGATTGGCAGGCGCGGCCAATGCACATCGCACGGCTTGCCCCGCCCTGCGCCACCCCGCACAATGTCAGGCCTTTCTGGCGTCAATCCGCAGGACCCTGCATGAAAATCAACAAACCCACCGCCATCGCCCGCCGCAACGAAGCGCTGGCGCGCCCGGTACTCGACAGCGACAACACCCTGTTCGCCATCCTCGACACCAAGCGCAACCTGTGGTGGTTCGACGTGCCGGTGGCACTGCTGCGCAAAGGCCAGCCCGACTGGGTCAACCTGCTGCTGCACACCCCGGAAACCGACGAACTGCAGCACCTGAAGGTGCCGGTCAACTTCCTCCGTGCTCACCAGGAGCAGATGGAAGTGCGCCACCCCGGCAAGCGCCGCTCGACCATCAGCCTGGCGCTGAGCGCCGACCGCGATTCGCTGCTGCGCGACACCCGCCCGGGCGGCGAGCAGCTGGATTTCCGCACCTTCGTGCAGGCCTGATCAGGCCCGCTCGATCCGGTCGTCATGGATGACGATCTTGCCTTGCTTGAACAACGCGCCAATGGCCTTCTTGAAGTTGCCCTTGCTGACGTTGAACAGCTGGCTGATCACCGCCGGGTCGCTCTTGTCGCACACCGGCAGCACGCCACCGGCCGCTTCCAGGCGCTGCATGATCTGCCCTTGCAGGCCGTCGGCCAGTGCTTCGCCCACTGGCTGCAGGCTCAGGGCAATCTTGCCGTCGTGGCGCACTTCCTTGATGAAGCCCTTCTCGTGCATGCCCGAGCGCAGGAACTTGAATACCTCGTTCTTGTGGATCAGGCCCCAGTGGCGGTTGTTGATGATCGCCTTGAAGCCCATCGGCGTCTCGCCGGCCACCAGCAGCTCGACCGGCTGGCCGGGCTTGTAGTCGACCGGGGCGTTGTCCAGGTAGCGATCCAGCTTGGCGGTGGCGGTGATGCGGCGGGTGCGTTTGTCCAGGTAAGCGTGGACCACGCAGTAGTCCCCGATCTTCAGCGGCCGCGACTCTTCCGAGTACGGCATCAGCAGGTCCTTGGACAGGCCCCAGTCGAGGAAGATGCCCGCGCCGTTGATGTCCTTGACCTTGAGGCTGGCGAACTCGCCCACCTGCATTTTCGGCTTCTCGGTGGTGGCGATCAGCTGGTCTTCGCTGTCCAGGTAGATGAACACGTTGAGCCAGTCATCGAGCTCCAGCTCTGCGCCCTTGGGGAAGTAGCGCCGTGGCAGCAGGATTTCGCCATCGGCGCCGCCGTCCAGGTACAGGCCGAATTCCACGTGTTTCACGATTTGCAAACTGTTGTAGCGCCCAAGCAGAGCCATTTCCGAAGATCCTCAAGACAAGGCGGCTATTCTAACACCTGACCCGCCCGGCCGCCCGAGCGCACATGCACCGGAACCGCCGCGCGCCCCTTGCGTCTACCGCCTGGCCAGTCCCTGCAAGGATTCGCTCATGCCTGTACGCCTGACCAAAGCCCTGCTCATCGTCGTTGCCCTGGCCCTGGTGCTGGCGGCCTGCAACCGCATCGACCTGGCCTACCGCAACCTCGACCGCCTGGTGCCCTGGTCGCTGGGCGACTACCTGGACATGAACCGCGAGCAGAAGCGCCTGCTCGACGAACGGCTCAAGGAGCAACTGGCCTGGCATTGCAGGACGCAACTGCCCGGCTACCTCGACTGGCTCGACCGGGTGCAGTCGATGGTCGCCAGCGACAACGTCACCGATAACGCCCTGCAACAGCGTACCGCCGAAGCACGCCAGGCCATCGGCCGGGTGGCCGAGCAGATCACGCCCTCCGCCACCGAGCTGCTGCGTGGCATGAGCGATACCCAGGTGGCCGAAATGCGCCAGGCGTTTCGCCAGGACATCGCCAAGCGCCGGCAAACCTATGCCGATACCCCATTGCCGAAACAGGTCGAACTGCGCGCCACGCGCATGCAAAAGCGCCTGGAACCCTGGCTGGGTGAACTCACCCGCGATCAGCGCCTGCGGGTGATGAGCTGGTCCCAGGCGCTCGGCGACCAGAACGGCCAGGCGATCGCCAACCGTGCCCACTGGCAACAGCAACTGGCGCTGGCGATGGAGCAACGCGCCTCCCCCAGTTTCGAGCCACGCCTTGCGCAGCTGCTGCAGCGCAAGGAGAGCCTATGGACGCCAGAGTACCGCCAGGCCTTCCAGAACAGTGAGCAACAGGCACGCAGCCTGCTGGTGGACCTGATGAAGCAGAGCAGCCCGGCGCAGCGGCAATTCTTGCAGCAAAAACTCAACAAGGTGCGCACCGACTTCAGTGAGCTGAAATGCCTGAAAGGGTAAATCAGCCGCTCCACAGCCCCCTAGTCAGCGCACCTTGCGCCGGTAGGGGAACACGTCGATCACCTTCCCTGCCCGGATCGCCTCCTGCAACCCCTTCCAGTAATCGGCGTCATACAGCTCGCCGTGCAAACGGCTGAACAAGCGGCGCTGGCCGATATCGGCGAACAGGAACGGCGGGAACTCCTCGGGGAACACATCGTGCGGGCCAATCGAGTACCACGGCTCGCCGGACATTTCGTCCTCCGGGTAGCGCGGTGGGGGGATATGGCGGAAGTTGACCTCAGTAAGGAAGCAGATTTCGTCATAGTCGTAGAACACCACACGGCCATGGCGAGTGACACCGAAGTTCTTCAACAGCATGTCGCCAGGGAAGATATTGGCCGCCGCCAGCTGCTTGATGGCCAGCCCGTAATCTTCCAGCGCCTCCAGCACCTGTGCCTCACTGGCATGCTCCAGGTACAGGTTGAGCGGGGTCATGCGCCGCTCGGTCCAGCAGTGGCGGATCAGCACGGTGTCGCCCTCGAGCGTTACGGTGGAAGGCGCCACCTCCAGCAGCTCGGCCAGGCACTCAGGGTCGAACTTGGACTGCGGGAAGCGAAAATCGGCGAACTCCTGGGTATCGGCCATGCGCCCGACGCGATCGACGCTTTTCACCAGCCGGTACTTGTCGATCACCGTGGCGCGGTCGACGGTCTTCGAGGGCGAAAAGCGGTCCTTGATGATCTTGAACACCTGGTTGAAGCCCGGCAGGGTGAACACGCTCATCACCATGCCCCGTACCCCCGGGGCCATGATGAAACGGTCATCGCTGCGCGCCAGATGGCCAATCAGCGCGCGGTAGAACTCCGACTTGCCGTGTTTGTAGAAACCGATCGAGGTGTACAGCTCGGCGATATGCTTGCCTGGCAGGATGCGCTTGAGAAAGTTGACGAACTCCGCCGGCACCGGCACATCGACCATGAAGTACGAGCGGGTGAAGGAGAAGATGATCGACACCTCGGCCTCGTCGGTGATCAGGGCGTCGGCCTCGATGCCATGCCCTTCACGGTGCAGCAGCGGGATTACCAGTGGCCATTGTTCGTCGACCGTGTGCAGGCGCCCGACCAGATAGGCGCCCTTGTTGCGGTACAGCACCGGGGTGAACAGCTCCACGGCCAGCGCCGGGTCCTTGCACACCCAGTCGGGCAGGCTCTCGCGCAGTTGTTGCTCCAGCCGCGTCAGATCGCCCTCCAGGTCACCGTACGGTGCGTTGAACACGTAATCGGCGAAGATCGCCCGCAACAATCCCTTCAGTCCGCCCTCGAGCGGGTAGGTACAGGTTTGCGCCGCGCGCTCATGGCTGCGCATCGACGGCCGGGTGGTGTGGATGAACATGCAGCCGTCGCTGATCTGGTCATGGCTGAACAGGCTGCAGAACAGCGAGTTGTACCAGGTCTCCGACAGTTCATCGTCCAGGCGCGGGTCGATCAGGCGGATGTAGGCGTTCTTCACCAACGGCCACTGCTCCACGTCCAGCAGCACCGGCGCCTCGAACCCCTGGCGCAACCTGCCGTTGGCCTCGGCGACCTTTTCTTCGTAGAGGTTGATACGGGCGGCGGCCGCCTGCTGGATGTCCTGCCAGCGCGCCTGCTCGAAACGCTCGCGGGCGCCCAGGGTGATGCGGCGAAAATGCTCGCGGTAGTCGTCGAAGCCCTCGAGGATCACACGGGCGATGTCGGCGGCGGGCCAGGGTTGGGTCATGCGCGGGGCCTCAGTGCAGTGGGCATCGCAAGAGCTTAGCCGGGCCGAAGCCGGTGTGTGGCCTGCCAGGGCCTCATCGCTATTGCACAGCAAGAAAGCACAAGAATCGCCAAGGCCCGTGACGTACACTCGCGCCCCTGCCCCACTGCCGGAGACCCCCGTGAGCCCCATCGCCCTAGCCCGCCTGCTGACCCTTGCCGCTGTCTGGGGGGCGAGCTTCCTGTTCATGCGCATCATTGCCCCGGAACTCGGCACCGTGCCGACCGCATTCTTCCGGGTGTCGATCGCCTGCCTGGGGCTGATCGCGATCCTCGCCGCTACCCGGGTGCGCTGGGACTTCAATGGCAAGCTGGGCGCCTGCCTGGTGCTGGGCATGATCAACTCCGGTATCCCGGCCACCTTCTATTCGGTGGCGGCGCAGGTGCTGCCGGCCGGCTATTCGGCGATCTTCAACGCCACCACGCCACTGATGGGCGTGCTGATCGGTGCGCTGTGCTTCCGTGAACCGATGACCCTGGCCAAGCTGAGCGGGATTTTCCTCGGGCTGTTCGGGGTCGGCATCCTCAGCGGCGCAGGGCCTGTGGCACTGGACCTGGCCTTGCTGCAAGGCGCCCTGGCGTGCCTGGCGGCAACCACCTGCTATGGCTTTGCCGGCTTCCTCGCGCGACGCTGGATCAGCGGCCTGGACAGCCGCCTGTCGGCCCTGGGCAGCATGCTCGGCGCCACCCTGCTGCTGAGCCCGCTGTTCGCCTGGAGCGCCCTGACCCAACCGCCGGCCAGCTGGGGCGGCTGGCAAGTATGGCTGTCACTGCTGGGCCTGGGCCTGCTGTGCACGGCGTTCGCCTACATTTTGTACTTCCGCCTGCTGGAGGAGATCGGGCCGGTCAAGGCCAGTACCGTGACCTTCCTGATTCCGGTGTTCGGGGTGCTGTGGGGGGCGTGGCTGCTGGACGAGCCATTGTCGATGGCGCACCTGTATGGCGGGGTGCTGATTGCTGCTGCGCTGTGGCTGGTGTTGCGCCCGGCGCCCGGACGAAAAGCCATTTGAGATCATCGCCGACACGCCCACATAACGGCCTTGCGTGTCTTCTGTAGGAGCGGCACAAGGCCGCTCCTACAATTGTCGTTCAGTCCAAGTGCGAGCCGACTCAGCGCTTTGCCTTAAACCTCAACCGCACGCAGCGCCGGCTTGCGGAACACAAACAGCAGCCCCACCACGATCAGCCCCATGCCCAGCAGGCTGAGCGGCGCCAGGCGGTTACCGAAGATGATGAAGTCCATCACTGCGGTCACCGCCGGCACCAGGTAGAACAGGCTGGTGACATTGACCAGGTTGCCCCGCGCGATCAGCCGGTACAGCAGCAGCGTGGCCAGCAACGAAACCACCAGCCCCATCCACAGCAGCGCGCCGACGAAGCTGGCGTTCCACTCCACCTGCAACGGCTGGAACGGCGCGAATACTGCACACATCGCAAAGCCCGCCAGGTATTGCAGCGGCAAGGTGCCCAAGGGGTTGTCGGTGATGCGTTTCTGCAGGATCGAGCCGCAGGTCATGCTGGCCAGCGCCAGCAAGGCGAACAGCATCCCGAGCAACGAAACACCGCCGAGGTTGATGCCCTGGTAGACCACCATCACCAGCCCGCCAAGCCCCAGCCCAAGGCCGAACAGGCGGCTCCAGGAGCGTTGGCGCTCCATCAGCACCACGGTGAGGATCGGTTGCACGCCCATCACCGTGGCCATGACGCCGGGGGTAACGTGGGTATTCAGGGCCAGCAGATAGAAGATCTGGTACGCGCCGAGCAACACGCAGCCGGTACCCAGGGCGCGCAGAATGCCACCCCGGCTACGCGGCCAGCGCAGCCCCAGCAACGGGCCGATCAGCAGCAGGCCGGCCAGTGCCAGCGCCGAGCGCAGCAGCAGGAAGGCGAAGGGGCTGGCCTGGGCCAGGCCGAGTTTGGAGACGATCGCCCCGCTGCTCCACAGCAGGACGAACAGGCTGGTGGTGGCCGCCGAGGCCACGGATGCTTTGGTAAAGACAGACATGTATTGCCACCTGTATGGGCAAGGAAAGCCGTACGGGCGGATCTATCGCGTATCGAGGGATAGCCGACCGTGTTCAGTAGGTTGCGTGTGCTGGGGATGCGGCCAGAAGCCGATCAGCCCAGTACGACCACGCAAGGAGGCGGAGCTACGCCGCCTACAACGCCACTGACAGGTGGTGGTGGGTAGTGACTGATCATGGCCGGCTGCTGGCTGCCACGCACGACCACGCCCGCGACAGGCGCGAGAACGTAAGCGGTGGTGGAAGGGATGGCTGGCATGAACAGGTCTACTGGAGAAGTGAGTGTTTCGGAATATATCGGTGTATTCATCGCGGGGCAAGCCCGCTCCCACGCGGGAGGACGGGCTTGCCTCAGCGCGTCAGAACAACCAGCGGTAAAGCGCGACGGCCACCAGCACCGCCAGCACCGGCCGCAGCACGCGGTAGGCCTTGGGGTTGGCGCGCTTGAACTGCTTCACCCGCGAACTGATCACGTTGCTGAAACGCTTGCTCCAGGCATAGGCCTGGTTGATCCCGCCCACGCGCTCGTCGTCGGTGTTCTGCGGCGCGGTGGCGCGGCCGAGGAAGGCGCTGACCTTGCGGTTGATGCGGGTCATCAGCGGGCTGTTGAGCGGGCGCTCGACATCGCAGAACAGGATCACCCGGGTCATGTCGGTCTCGTTCTTCACCCAGTGCACGAAGGTCTCGTCGAACATCACGTCCTCGCCATCGCGCCAGGCATACGGCTGGCCGTCGACGTAGATGCGGCAGTTGTCCGAGTTGGGGGTGGACAGGCCCAGGTGGTAGCGCAGGGAACCGGCGAAGGGGTCACGGTGCGGGTTCAGGTGGCTGCCGCCGGGCAGCAGGGCGAACATCGCGCCTTTGACGTTGGGAATGCTGTTGACCAGTTCGACGGTCTTGGGGCACAGCGTCTCGGCCGACGGCAGCGCCTTGTCGTACCACTTGAGGTAGAAACGCTTCCAGCCCTTCTTGAAGAACGAGCCGAAACCGGCATCGTTGTCTTTTTCCGCGGCCTTGATGTAACCCTCGTCGAACAGGCGCATGGCCTCTTCGCGGATGGTTTGCCAGTTGTCCTTGAGCACGTCCAGTTCAGGGAAGCGCTGGCGGTCGAGGTACGGCTTGGACGGCACACCGGAGAACAGGTACATCAGGCTGTTGTACGGGGCGAACAGCGCCGAATGGTTGACGAACTGGCGCAGCACCGGCAGGCGCGCCTTGCCGCGCAGATGCACGAACAGCACGCTGCCGAAAAAGACCAGCAGCACACCGGCCTTGGCGACAAAGGAAAAGGTCATGCAACACTCCTTGGAGGGGAAATCTGGCCATCCCCGAATAGCCGGACATCATAAACCCCTCAGGGGCAGCTGCAAGCTACAAGCTGCAAGGTACAAGCTGATCTGGGTCAACTTGCACAGCCTTTGCTTGCAGCTTGAAGCTTGCCGCCAGCTGCTCTACTGCTGGTTTTCCTGCTCGCTGAACATGTCGCTGAACAGCATGCTCGACAGGTAGCGCTCGCCGGAGTCGGGCAGGATTACGACGATGGTCTTACCCTGCATTTCCGGTTTTTCCGCCAGGCGCACCGCCGCCGCCATTGCCGCGCCACAGGAGATGCCACACAGAATGCCCTCCTCCTGCATCAGGCGGATGGCCATGGCCTTGGACTCGTCCTCGGTAACCGTCTCCACCTGGTCGACGATCGACAGGTCGAGGTTCTTCGGCACGAAACCGGCGCCGATGCCCTGGATCTTGTGCGGGGTGGGCTTGAGCTCCTCACCGGCCAGGGTCTGGCTGATCAGCGGCGAGTTCACCGGCTCCACCGCCACCGACAGGATCGCCTTGCCCTGGGTGTGCTTGATGTAGCGCGACACCCCGGTGATGGTGCCACCGGTGCCGACACCGGCCACCAGCACGTCGACCGCGCCATCGGTGTCGTTCCAGATTTCCGGGCCGGTGGTCTTCTCGTGGATGGCCGGGTTGGCCGGGTTGTCGAACTGGCCCGGCAGGAAGTGCTGCGCAGGGTCGCAGGCGACGATCTCGTTGGCCTTCTCGATGGCGCCCTTCATGCCCTTGGCCTTGTCGGTCAGCACCAGCTCGGCACCCAGTGCTTTGAGCACCTTGCGCCGCTCCAGGCTCATCGAGTCCGGCATGGTCAGGATCAGCTTGTAACCGCGGGCGGCGGCCACGAAGGCCAGGCCGATGCCGGTATTGCCCGAGGTGGGCTCGACGATGGTCATGCCCGGCTTGAGCTTGCCGCTGCTCTCGGCGTCCCAGATCATGTTCGCGCCAATGCGGCACTTCACCGAGTAGCCAGGGTTGCGCCCTTCGGTCTTGGCCAGAATGGTCACGCCGCGCGGGGCGATGCGGTTGATCTGCACCAGCGGCGTGTTGCCGATGGAGTGGGCGTTGTCTGCGTAGATACGGCTCATGGCAGGTGTCCTTGAACATGAAACAGCAGGGAAAACCATGAGGGTAAGCCCGCAAATAGGGTGCGTAAAGCCCGTTCGAACTCACTGAAGCGGCCCGCAGTCAACCGCACAACCTGCTGCGGAGAATCGCGATGAAAGCCCGTTACCGCTGGCCGCTGGTCGGCCTGGCCAGTTTGCTGGTGCTGCTGGCGCTGCACCTGGCCTTGCCCTGGCTGGTGCGCGATTACCTCAACGACACACTGGCCGACATGGGCGACTACCGGGGCCAGGTCAGCGACGTGGACCTGGCCTGGTGGCGCGGCGCCTACCAGATCAACGGCCTGAAGATCATCAAGGTCAGCGGCAAGGTGCCGGTGCCGCTGCTCGACGCCCCGCTGATCGACCTGTCGGTAAGCTGGCCCTCGCTCTGGTACGACCATGCGGTGGTGGCCAAGGTGACCTTTGCCCGCCCCACGCTCAACTTCGTCGACGGCGGCAGTAAGCAAGCTTCCCAGACCGGCCAGGGCACCGATTGGCGCCAGCAACTGGAAAAGATGCTGCCCATCACCCTCGACGAAGTGCGCATCGAACACGGCAGCCTGACCTTTCGCAACTTCACCTCCAAGCCACCGGTCGACCTCAAGGCCACCCGCCTCGACGCCCGCATCCGCAACCTGACCAATGTGCGCGACAGAGAGGGCCGGCGCGACGCCAGTTTCGAGGCCAGCGCCCTGCTGCTGGGCGATGCCAAGGTCGAGAGCCGCGCCACCTTCGACCCGTTCAGCGACTTCGACGACTTCCAGTTTCGACTGCGCGTCACCGGCATCGAGCTGCGCAGGCTCAACGATTTCGCCAGCGCCTACGGCAAGTTCGACTTCAACGCCGGGCACGGCGATGTGGTGATCGAGGCCCAGGCCGAGAAGGGGCGACTCAACGGCTATATCAAGCCGCTGCTACGCGATGTCGATGTGTTCAACTGGCATCAGGACGTGGAGAACACGCACAAGGGCGTGCTGCGCTCGGTGTGGGAGGCACTGGTGGGGGCCAGTGAAACCGTGCTGAAGAACCAGCCAAAAAACCAGTTCGCCACCCGCGTGGAGCTCAATGGCAGCGTGCACCAGCAGGACATCAGCGCGTTCGAAGCCTTCCTGCAGATTCTGCGCAATGGGTTCATCCAGGCGTTCAATGCACGCTACGAGCAGCCCCCACCCAAATCAGACTGAGCCCTGGGTGACGAACCATTCAGGGACTGAATACCCGGTCTGCGTTTGCAGGCGCCTGGGCTGGGGTTATAGTCGTCGCCAATATTCAGCGCTTGTCCGCAGCGGCCTCTTCGCGGGTAAACCCGCTCCCACAGGGCGTGCACGTTCTTGTGGGGGCGGGTTTACCCGCGAAGAGGCCCTCGAGGCCCTCAGAGGATCGGTTCATGAAGTTCGAAGGCACCCGCGACTACGTCGCCACAGACGACCTGAAACTGGCGGTCAACGCGGCCATCACCCTGGAGCGCCCGCTGCTGGTCAAGGGCGAGCCCGGCACCGGCAAGACCATGCTCGCCGAGCAACTGGCCGCCTCGTTCGGCGCCCGCCTGATCACCTGGCACATCAAGTCGACCACCAAGGCCCACCAGGGCCTCTACGAGTACGACGCGGTCAGCCGCCTGCGTGACTCGCAGCTGGGTACCGACAAAGTCCACGATGTGCGCAACTACCTGAAAAAGGGCAAATTGTGGGAAGCCTTCGAGGCCGAGGAGCGGGTGATCCTGCTGATCGACGAGATCGACAAGGCCGACATCGAGTTCCCCAACGACCTGCTGCAAGAGCTCGACAAGATGGAGTTCTACGTCTACGAGACCGACGAGACCATCAAGGCCAAGCAGCGCCCGATCATCATCATCACCTCCAACAACGAGAAAGAGCTGCCCGACGCCTTCCTGCGCCGCTGCTTCTTCCACTACATCGCCTTCCCCGACCGCGACACCCTGCAGCGCATCGTCGATGTGCATTACCCGAAGATCAGCGAATCGCTGGTCAGCGAGGCGCTGGACGTGTTCTTCGATGTGCGCAAGGTGCCGGGCCTGAAGAAAAAGCCTTCCACCTCCGAACTGGTCGACTGGCTCAAGCTGCTGATGGCCGACAACATCGGCGAAGCCGTGCTGCGTGAACGTGACCCGACCAAGGCCATCCCGCCGCTGGCCGGCGCCCTGGTCAAGAACGAGCAGGACGTGCAACTGCTCGAGCGCCTGGCCTTCATGAGCCGGCGCGGCAACCGCTGACAGGAGCCGGGCCATGCTGCTCAACCTGTTCAATGAAATGCGCGCAGCCAAGGTGCCGGTGTCGGTGCGCGAGCTGCTCGACCTGCACCACGCCCTGCAGAAAGGCGTGGTGTTCGCCGACATGGACGCGTTCTACTACCTCGCCCGGGCCATCCTGGTGAAGGACGAACGCCATTTCGACAAGTTCGACCGCGCGTTCGCCGCCTACTTCAAAGGCCTGGACAACCTCGACCGGCATATCGAGGCACTGATCCCCGAGGACTGGCTGCGCAAGGAGTTCGAGCGCTCGCTGAGCGACGAGGAACGCGCGCAGATTCAATCACTCGGTGGCCTGGACAAGCTGATCGAGGAATTCAAGAAACGCCTCGAAGAGCAAAAGGAACGCCACGCCGGCGGCAACAAGTGGATCGGCACCGGCGGCACCAGCCCGTTCGGCTCGGGCGGTTTCAACCCCGAGGGCATCCGCGTCGGCGAGGCCGGCAAGCGCCAGGGCAAGGCGGTGAAGGTATGGGACCAGCGCGAGTACAAGAACCTCGACGATCAGGTCGAACTGGGCACCCGCAACATCAAGCTGGCGCTGCGCCGCCTGCGCAAGTTCGCCCGTGAAGGCGCCGCCGAAGAGCTCGACATCGACGGCACCATCGACCACACCGCCCGTGACGCGGGGCTATTGAACATCCAGATGCGCCCCGAACGGCGCAACACGGTGAAGCTGCTGTTGCTGTTCGATATCGGCGGCTCGATGGATGCCCATGTGAAGGTATGCGAAGAGCTGTTCTCGGCCTGCAAGACCGAGTTCAAGCACCTGGAGTACTACTACTTCCACAACTGCGTCTACGAGTCGGTGTGGAAGAACAACCTGCGCCGCACCTCTGAGCGTTTCGCCACCTTCGACCTGCTGCACAAGTACGGCGACGACTACAAGGTGATCTTCGTCGGTGACGCCGCCATGGCGCCTTACGAGATCACCCAGCCTGGCGGCAGCGTCGAGCACTGGAACGAAGAAGCCGGGTATGTGTGGATCCAGCGCTTCATGGAGAAATTCAAGAAGATCATCTGGATCAACCCGTACCCCAAGCAGGCCTGGGACTACACCGCGTCGACCCACCTGGTGCGCGACCTGATCGAGGACAAGATGTATCCGCTGACCTTGCAGGGGTTGGAAGACGGGATGAAGTATCTGTCCAAGTAGGCATTTGAGCAGGCCCGGCCCCAGCGCCGGCCGGCGCCCACAGGGTTCGATGCCCTTTGTGGGAGCTGGCTTGCCAGCGATAGGGCCGACACAATTTGTCGGGCAATTACGCTAAACTCGCGCCACTGCTGTCTGGAGTGACTTATGCGCGATGCCCTGAACGCCGGCCTGATCGAATTCCTCAAGGCCTCCCCGACGCCCTTCCATGCCACCGCAAGCCTGGTGCAGCGCCTCGAAGCTGCTGGCTTCCAGCATCTGGACGAACGCGACAGCTGGGCCACGGTGCCCGGCGGACGCTACTACCTGACCCGCAACGACTCCTCGATCATCGCCATCAAGCTCGGCAAGCATTCGCCGCTGATAGGCGGTATCCGCATGGTCGGCGCCCACACCGACAGCCCATGCCTGCGGGTCAAGCCGCAACCCGAACTGCAGCGCCAGGGCTTCTTGCAACTGGGCGTGGAAGTCTACGGCGGCGCCCTGCTCGCCCCGTGGTTCGACCGCGACCTGTCGCTGGCCGGGCGGGTCACCTTCCGCCGTGACGGCAAGGTCGAAAGCCAACTGATCGACTTCAAGCTGCCGATCGCGGTGATCCCCAACCTCGCGATCCACCTCAACCGCACCGCCAATGAAGGCTGGATGATCAACCCGCAGACCGAACTGCCGCCGATCCTGGCCCAGGTGGCGGGCGATGAGCGCATCGACTTCCGCGCACTGCTCACCGAGCAGCTGGCCCGCGAGCACGACCTCAACGCCGACGTGGTGCTCGACTACGAGCTGAGTTTCTACGACACCCAGGACGCCGCGTTGATCGGCCTGAACGGCGACTTCATCGCCGGCGCCCGCCTGGACAACCTGCTGTCGTGCTATGCCGGCCTGCAGGCGCTGCTGAGCGCCGACAGCGACGAAACCTGCCTGCTGGTGTGCAACGACCACGAAGAAGTGGGCTCCTGCTCGGCCTGTGGCGCCGACGGCCCGATGCTCGAACAGACCCTGCAGCGCCTGCTGCCCGAAGGCGACGCCTACGTGCGCACCGTGCAGCGCTCGCTGATGATCTCGGCCGACAACGCCCACGGCGTGCACCCCAACTACGCCGACAAGCACGACGGCAACCATGGGCCCAAGCTCAACGCAGGCCCGGTGATCAAGGTCAACAACAACCAGCGCTACGCCACCAACAGCGAAACCGCCGGGTTCTTCCGCCACCTGTGCATGGCCGAGGAAGTGCCGGTGCAGAGCTTCGTGGTGCGCAGTGACATGGGCTGCGGTTCGACCATCGGCCCGATCACTGCCGGCAACCTGGGCGTGCGCACGGTCGACATCGGCCTGCCGACCTTTGCCATGCACTCGATCCGCGAGCTGTGCGGCAGCCATGACCTGGCACACCTGGTGAAGGTGCTGACGGCGTTCTACCGTAGCCGCGAACTGCCGTAAACCACGCTGCCCTTTTCGCGGGTAAACCCGCTCCCACAAGGTCCGCGAACCTCTGTGGGAGCGGGTTTACCCGCGAAGGGGCCCGTGCAGGCATACACCTGCCCCTGGTCAATCCGCCTCGCTGGCAAAGCGCTATGCTTGATACATGGCCCATCAAGCACAAGGATTGCCACCCCATGTCCCCGTTCCTGTCGCTGTTCATCCCGGTATTCGGCTTTCTCATGCTGCTGACCATCGGCTTCAGCCTGCGCGAGCGCAATATCGGCGTGCTGATGATGTGGATCGGCACCCTGGGCATCTTCGGCCTCACCTGCTGGAAGATCCTGGAGAAACTGCCCACATAAACCTCTACACTCGGTCAATCGTTTGACCTGAGGTAGATTTCCCGGTGCCTGCCCTCCTGCGTTGCCTGTTCCTGCTGCTGTTCCTGTTCGTCTCCCCGGTGCACGCCGCCGGCCTGCCGAGCCTGCTTGGCTCCAGCGCGCCCGCCCAGCCCGAGGCCACCGAGCCGCTGGGCAAGTCGCTGGACGAGGTGATCAAGAACCTGGAAAACGACCAGCAGCGCGCCAAGCTGCTGGCCGACCTGAAAAAGCTGCGCGACGCCACCAAGCAATCGCAACCCACCGTCGAACAAGGCGTGCTCGGCCTGATCGGCGGCGCCCTGCACGATTTCGAGAAGCAGTTCAGCGGCGACGCCAGCCCGTTCAACCGCTGGGCGCAGGAGATCAGCCAGGCCCAGGATGAACTCATTGCGCTGATGGTGCCGGTGCACCAGTGGCCGGCCATCCTCTTCGGTTTCGCTGCGGTCATTGCCGTATGGAGCCTGTTGGCCTACGTCTTCAACTGGATCGGCCACCGGGTGCGGGTGCGCTTTGGCCTCACCGAAGAACTGCCCCAGCACCCGCGCACCTGGGACCTGGTGCGCTTTGCCCTGCGCAAGCTCGGGCCGTGGCTGGTGGCGCTGGTGTTCACCGTCTACCTGAGCTTCGCCCTGCCGCCATCACTGGGTAAGTCCATGGCCATGGTGCTGGCCTATGCGCTGGTGGTCGGCACGCTGTTCTCGGCGATCTGCGTGATCGCCTTCTCGCTGCTCGACGGCCCGCACCGCCACCGTGCCCTGTACATCCTGCGCCACCAGGCGTTCCGCCCGCTCTGGCTGATCGGCAGTTTTGCCGCGTTCGGCGAGGCAATGAGCGACCCACGCCTGACCACTGCCCTGGGCAGCCACCTGGCCCATGGCCTGGCCACCCTGGCCAACGTCTTCGCCGCCTTGTGCACCGGGCTGTTCATCCTGCGCTTCCGCCGCCCGATCGCCCACCTGATCCGCAACCAGCCGCTGAGCCGGCGCCTGACCCGGCGCACCCTCAGCGACACCATCGAAATCCTCGGCAGTTTCTGGTTCATCCCGGCGCTGATCCTGGTCGCCGTCTCGCTGTTCGCCACCTTCGTTTCCGCCGGCGACACCAGCACTGCGCTGCGCCAGTCACTGATGTGCACGGTGCTGGTGGTGGTGTGCATGGTGCTCAACGGCCTGGTACGCCGCCACGCCGCCAACCCCAAGCACGCCAACAAACGCCAGGCGGTGTACACCGAGCGCTTGCGCAACTTCGGCTATGCCCTGGTGCACTTGTTCATCTGGCTGGCCTTCATCGAACTGGGGTTGCGCGTGTGGGGCCTGTCGATGATCGACTTCGCCGAAGGCGACGGCCACGAGATCAGCCTGCGCCTGCTGGGCCTGGCCGGCACGCTGATCGTCGCCTGGCTGGTGTGGATCCTGGCCGACACCGCCGTGCACCACTCCCTGGTGCGCTCGCGCCGGGGCCAGGCCAACGCCCGCGCACAGACCATGATGCCGCTGATCCGCAACGTGATGTTCGTGGCGATCTTCATCATTGCGGTGATCGTCGCCCTGGCCAACATGGGCATGAACGTCACGCCGCTGCTGGCCGGTGCCGGGGTGATCGGCCTGGCCATCGGTTTTGGCGCCCAATCGCTGGTCGCCGACCTGATCACCGGGCTGTTCATCATCATCGAGGACTCGCTGGCCATCGACGACTACGTGGATGTCGGCGGCCACCTCGGCACCGTGGAAGGCCTGACCATCCGTACCGTGCGCCTGCGCGACATCGACGGCATCGTGCACACCATCCCGTTCAGCGAGATCAAGAGCATCAAGAACTACTCGCGCGAGTTCGGCTATGCGATCTTCCGTGTGGCGATCCCCCACAACATGAACATCGACCAGGCCATCAGCCTGGTGCGTGAGGTCGGCCAGAAGCTGCGCAGCGACCCGCTGATGCGCCGCAACATCTGGTCGCCGCTGGAGCTGCAGGGGGTGGAGAGTTTCGAGTCGGGCTCGGCGATCCTGCGGGCGCGGTTCAAGACCGCGCCGATCAAGCAGTGGGAAGTGTCGCGGGCGTTCAACCTGGCGTTGAAGCGCCAGCTCGACGAAGCCGGGCTGGACCTGGCGACGCCGCGGTTGTCGGTGCAGGTGGTGACGGCGGGGGGTGGTGCCATCCCTGAAGCCGGCGGAGCCGCCAGCTAGGGCCGCTTCGCGCCCCATCGCCGGCAAGCCGGCTCCCACAGGGATCACATGACCTTCAAGACTAACGCCAAACCTGTGGGAGCCGGCTTGCCGGCGATGGGCTGCACAGCAGCCCCCTTACCCCGCCTGCGCGCGGATGCGAATCGCATCATGGCGCCAATACTCCAGATCGCAGTCGATCAAGTGCCCATGCTGGTCGCTGTTGACCCGGGTGATATGCAGCCCCGGGCTACCCGCTGACACTTTTAGCGCACTGGCCGCGTCCACCGGCAGGGCGGTGGGCAGGATCTCGAAACATACCTGCCCGTACTGAATGCCGTATGCCCGGCCATAAATCTCGGTCAGCGATTGCGCCAGGTCCAGTTCAAGAATGCCTGGGAAGTACCTGGGGTTGAGGTAGTGCTCGGCATACAGCACCGCCCGCCCGTCAATCCGCCGCAAACGGCAGATCCGCACCACGCTGGACAGCGCCGGCAGGCGCAGGCGTGCGCAAATGGCCGCCGGGGCCGGTTGCAGCCGCGCCGACAGCAGCTCGGTGCTGGGCGCCCGTCCCTGGTCCCGCACCATCGCATGGAAGTGGCTACGCTCGATCAGGTCGTAGGTCAGCCGCTCGGGCGCGACGAACCAGCCACGCCGCTCCTCGCGGTAGATCAGGCCCTGGGCCTCCAGCTGCACCAGTGCCTCGCGCAGGGTGATGCGCGTGGTATCGAACACCTCGCTGAGCTTGCGTTCGGCCGGCAGCTTGCCGCCCGGCGCCAGCAGGCCGTGTTCGATCTGCTCCTGCAGGGCATGGCAGATGGCTGTTACCGCACGCGGTGGCGTCGCTTGCATCAAAGGTTACCTATCTGGACTAGTCCAGAACAGGGCACATGGAGCGTAGTGCAAGCCTAGTCACGGCTGATGAACATCCTGTGACAAAGGCTTTTCACAGGGCTTGCCAGATCCGGGCCAGCCCGCGTGATTCAAGGCTTTCGATCTGGTCTACGCTGTATTGCCAGGGCCTTTGGCCAACCCTGGCGGCCCGCCCCTTACATCAAACTGTCACGCAACCGGCCTACCTTGGCTCAAGGTTTGCTGACCTAGACCAACGGTTGGCAGGCACCGCTTCATCACATAACAACGATTGCAAGGCACCCACCCAAGGAGCTTCGGATGAAAAAGTTGTTCATGGCGTCACTGCTCGGTTCGGCCATCGCGTTCTGCACCACGGCCATGGCCGAAGACCTCAAGGCCCTGGAAGATGCCGCCCGCAAGGAAGGCACGGTCAACAGCGTGGGCATGCCCGATGCCTGGGCCAACTGGAAAGGCACCTGGGAAGACCTGGCCAGCAAGTACGGCCTCAAGCACAGCGACACCGACATGAGCTCGGCCCAGGAAGTGGCCAAGTTCGATGCCGAGAAGGACAACGCCAGCGCCGACATCGGCGACGTGGGTGCCGCCTTCGGCCCGATCGCCACCAGCAAGGGCGTGACCCAGCCCTACAAGCCAAGCACCTGGGACCAGGTACCCGCCTGGGCCAAGGACCAGGACGGCCACTGGGCGCTGGCCTATACCGGCACCATCGCCTTCATCATCAACAAGGACCTGGTCAAGGAAGGCGATCGCCCGAAAACCTGGCACGACCTGGAAAAAGGCAAGTACAAGGTCGCCATCGGCGACGTCGGCACCGCCGCCCAGGCCGCCAACGGCGTGCTGGCTGCCGCCATTGCCTACAAGGGCGACGAGAAGAACATCGAGCCGGGCCTGCAACTGTTCACCAAGCTGGCCCAGCAGAAGCGCCTGTCGCTGGCCAACCCGACCATCCAGACCATCGAGAAGGGCGAGATCGAAGTGGGCGTGGTGTGGGACTTCAACGGCCTGAGCTACCGCGAGCAGATCGACCCCAAGCGCTTTGAAGTGCTGATCCCGTCCGATGGTTCGGTGATTTCCGGCTACACCACCATCATCAACAAGTACGCCAAGCACCCCAATGCGGCCAAGCTGACCCGTGAATACATCTTCAGCGATGCCGGGCAGATCAACCTGGCCAAGGGCCACGCCCGGCCGATCCGCGCCGAGCACCTGAAACTGCCGGCCGACGTGCAGGCCAAGCTGCTGCCCAACGAGCAGTACAAGGCCGCCCAGCCGATCAAGGACGCCGCGGCCTGGGAAGCGACCTCCAAGGCCCTGCCGCAGAAGTGGCAGGAGCAGGTGATCATCGAGATGGAATAACGGGCAGATTCCCTTCTGCCTGAACCGGCCCTATCGCCGGCAAGCCGGCTCCCACAGGGTCAGCGCAAGACCTGTGGGAGCTGGCTTGCCAGCGATGAGGGCGACGCGGTACCGACTGATACCCCTGCGGAGCCACCATGCAACACAACGTCATCCTGGTCCTGCTCGACGGCCTGAACTACCAGGTCGCCCACCACGCCATGGGCCACCTGCACGCCTACGTCGAGGCCGACCGCGCCGCGCTGTACCGCGTGGAATGCGAGCTGCCGTCGCTGTCGCGACCGCTGTACGAATGCATCCTCACCGGCGTGCCGCCGATCGACAGCGGCATCGTGCACAACAACGTCAACCGCCTGTCCAACCAGCGCAGCGTGTTCCACTACGCCCGCGAGGCCGGGCTGGGCACCGCGGCGGCGGCCTATCACTGGATGAGCGAACTGTACAACCGCTCGCCGTTCGACCCGCTGCGCGACCGCCACACCCACGCGCCCAAGTTGCCGATCCAGCACGGGCTGTTCTACTACGCCGACCACTACCCCGATTCGCACCTGCTGGCCGACGCCGAATACCTGCGCCGCCGCCATGCACCGAACTTCCTGCTGGTGCACCCGATGAACATCGACGACGCCGGCCACCGCCACGGCCTGGACAGCAGCCAGTACCGCAACGCCGCGCGCAGCGCCGACATCCTCTTGGCCGACTACCTGCCGCGCTGGCTGGAAGAGGGCTACCAGGTGCTGGTGACCGCCGACCACGGCATGAACAACGACCGCTCGCACAATGGCCTGCTGGCCGAAGAGCGCGAGGTGCCGCTGTTCGTCTTCGGCGACAGGTTCAGCCTTGACCCGGCAGCCAAACCGCTGCAGACCGAACTGTGCGGCACTATTTGCGAACTGCTGGGCGCGGCCCATGACAAGACCGTCTGCCGGGAGCTGCTCAAGTGAATGCAAGCTCCCGTGGCCGTTACCTGGCCCTGCTCTGGCTGTTGCCGTTCGCCGTGTTCTTCATCATCTTCCAGATCGCCCCGCTGGCCTGGGTGGCGATCAACAGCCTGCAAAGCGAAAGCGGCTGGGGCCTGGCCAACTTCAGCAAGGTGTTCGCCTCGAAGTTCTACCTGCAGGCGCTGCAACGCAGCCTGGAGATCAGCTTCTGGTCGAGCCTGTTCGGCATCATCATCGCTACCCTGGGTGCCTACTCGCTGCGCCGGGTCGATTCGAGACTGCGCGACTTCGTCAGCGCCTTCGCCAACATGACCAGCAACTTTTCCGGGGTACCGCTGGCGTTCGCCTTCATCATCCTGCTGGGCTTCAACGGCGCACTCACCCTACTGCTCAAGCAGATGGGCCTGCTGGGTGACTTCAGCATCTATTCCAAGACCGGGCTGATCCTGGTGTACACCTACTTCCAGATCCCGCTGGGGGTGCTGCTGCTCTACCCCGCCTTCGATGCCCTGCGCGAAGACTGGCGTGAATCCGCTGCGTTGCTGGGGGCCAACCACTGGCAGTTCTGGCGGCACATCGGCCTGCCGGTGCTCACCCCTGCCCTGCTCGGCACCTTCGTCATCCTGCTGGCCAACGCCCTGGGCGCCTACGCCACGGTCTACGCCCTGACCACCGGCAACTTCAACGTGCTGCCGATCCGCATCGCCGGCCTTGTGGCCGGCGACATCAGCCTCGACCCGAACCTGGCCAGCGCCCTGGCCATGGTGCTGGTGGGGCTGATGACCCTGGTCACGGTGGTCCATCAATGGCTGCTCAAGAGGAGCTACCATGCGCGCTGAACAATCCACCGGCGGGCTTTACCACAAGCTGGTGGTGTACCTGCTGTTCCTGATCCTGCTGCTGCCGCTGGCCGGTACCCTGCTCTACTCCCTGGCCACCAGCTGGTCGGCGACCCTGCTGCCCAGCGGCCTGACCTTCAAGTGGTACATCGCGCTGTGGAGCGAGCCACGCTTTCTTGCCGCCTTCGGCCAGTCGCTGCTGGTGTGCGTGGGGGCGCTGCTGCTGTCGGTGGTGCTGATCCTGCCGCTATTGTTCGTGGTGCACTACCACTTCCCCCGGCTAGACGCGCTGATGAACGTGCTGATCCTGCTGCCGTTCGCAGTGCCGCCGGTGGTATCGGCAGTGGGGCTGCTGCAGCTGTACGGCAGCGGGCCGATGGCCATGGTCGGCACGCCGTGGATCCTGATCGGCTGCTACTTCACCGTCGCCCTGCCGTTCATGTACCGGGCCATCACCAACAACCTGCAGGCGATCAACCTGCGCGACCTGATGGACGCCGCCCAACTGCTGGGGGCCAGCACCTGGCAGGCCGCGTTCCTGGTGGTGCTGCCCAACCTGCGCAAGGGCCTGATGGTGGCGTTGCTGCTGTCGTTCTCGTTCCTGTTCGGCGAGTTCGTGTTCGCCAACCTGCTGGTGGGCACCCGCTACGAGACCCTGCAGGTGTACCTGAACAACATGCGCAACAGCAGCGGCCACTTCAACAGCGCGCTGGTGATCTCCTATTTCGCCTTCGTGCTGGTGCTGACCTGGGTCGCCAACCGTTTGAACAAGGACAAGACCTGACATGAGCTTCGTCAGCGTACAGAAACTGCAAAAGAGCTACGCCGGCAGCCCGGTGTTCGAAAACATCGACTGCCAGATCGAACGCGGCGAGTTCGTCACCCTGCTCGGCCCCTCGGGCTGCGGCAAGTCCACCCTGCTGCGCTGCATCGCCGGGCTCACGCCGGTGGACAGCGGCCATATCCTGCTCGACGGCCAGGACATCGTGCCGGTCAGCCCGCAGAAACGCGGGATCGGCATGGTGTTCCAGAGCTACGCGCTGTTCCCCAACATGACCGTGGAGCAGAACGTCGCCTTTGGCCTGCGCATGCAGAAGGTCAAGGCCGAGGAAAGCCAGGCACGGGTGCGCGAAGTGCTCGACCTGGTGGAACTGGGCAGCTTCGCCGGGCGCTACCCGCACCAGTTGTCCGGCGGCCAGTGCCAACGCGTGGCGCTGGCCCGCTCACTGGTCACCCGCCCGCGCCTGCTGCTGCTCGACGAGCCGTTGTCGGCGCTGGATGCGCGCATTCGCAAGCACCTGCGCGAGCAGATCCGCGCGATCCAGCGTGAGCTGGGGCTGACCACCATCTTCGTCACCCACGACCAGGAAGAAGCGCTGACCATGTCGGACCGCATCGTCCTGATGAACCAGGGGCGCATCGTCCAGAGCGGCGATGCCGAAACCCTCTACACCGCGCCCGTCGATCTGTTTGCCGCGGGCTTTATCGGCAACTACAACCTGCTCGATGCCGACAGCGCCAGCCGCCTGCTGCAGCGCCCGGTGGCCAGCCGCCTGGCGATCCGCCCCGAGTCCATCACCCTGGGCGTCAACGGCGAGCTGGACGGCGAGGTACGCAGCCACAGCCTGCTGGGCAACGTCATCCGCTACCGCGTGCAGGTGCGCGGGGTGGAACTGGTGGTGGACGTGCTCAACCGCTCGGCGGCCGACCTGCACCCCGACGGGCAGCGTGTATCCTTGTCGATCGACCCCACGGCGCTACGGGAAGTGGCCTAAGGAGATTCAACCCATGGCATTGGCAATTTTCGATCTGGACGAAACCCTGATCCACGGTGACTGCGCGTCACTGTGGAGCGAACAGATGGCCCGATTGGGCTGGGTCGACGGCAAGGCGTTCCTCAAGCGCGACCATGAACTGATGGAGGCCTACGGCAAGGGCCACCTGGCCATGGAGGACTACATGGCTTTCAGCCTGGAGCCGATCGCCGGACGCACCCTGGAAGAGGTGGAGCACCTGGTCGAGCCGTGGGTCGAGGACGTGATCGAGCCGATCATCTACGGCGATGCCTGCCGTTGCATCGCCGAACACCGCAAGCGTGGCGACCGCATCCTGATCATTTCCGCGAGCGGTACGCACCTGGTGGGGCCGATCGCAGCGCGGCTGGGGGTGGACGAGTACCTGGCCATCGAGCTTGAGGCGGTCAACAGCGTGTTTACCGGCAAGACCCACGGTGTGCTGACCTACCGCGAAGGCAAGATCACCCGATTGCTGGAGTGGCTGGACCAGGAGCAGGAGAACCTGGAAGGGGCGAGTTTCTATTCCGATTCGCGCAACGATTTGCCGTTGTTGCTGAGAGTGGATCATCCGTTTGCGGTGAACCCGGATGCGGTGTTGCGTGAGCATGCCGAGAAAAATGGATGGCCGGTGCTGAGCTGGGCCTGAAGGTTTGTGCTGCCAGTTCTGCCCCTATCGCCGGCAAGCCGGCTCCCACACTAACCGCGCTGACCTTGGGCTATGCGCAATCCTGTGGGAGCCGGCTTGCCGGCGATGAGGCCGGAATGCCTTACACCAGGCTCGGGTCGATCACCAGCACCAGCTTGCCCGACACCTGGTTGCTCGCAAGCTCCGCATAGGCCGCCTCGGCAAATTCCACAGGATAGGTATCGACCAGTTGCGCCGACAACCGCCCCTCAGTGAACAGCGGCCATACCTGCTGCCCCAGCTCGCGCAGCAATTCAGCCTTGAATCCGTCATCCCGGTTGCGCAGCGTCGACCCGGTGACCTGCAGGCGCTTGCCCAGGACCAGCGCCAGGTCCAGCTCGACCTTGCGCCCGCCCATCAGGCCGATGATCACCCAGCGTCCGTCGCGGGCGAGCAGCTTGAGGTTGAGCGGCCCATAGCTGGCACCGACCGGGTCGAGGATCACATCGAACGGCCCGAGCTGCTCCAGCGCGTCGAGGTTGGCATTGCGCACCACGCCGCCCGCCGCCCCCAGGCCTTCGCAGTAGGCCAGGCGCTCGTCAGAGCCGACGCTGACCCATACCGGGTTGCCGAAGGCCTTGCACAGCTGGATCGCCGCCGAACCCACGCCGCTGGCGCCAGCATGCACCAGCACCTTCTCGCCAGCCTTGAGGCCACCCAGCTGGAAGATGTTCAGCCAGGCCGTGGCGTACACCTCGGGGATCGCCGCCGCTTCGTGCAGGCTCAGGCCTTCGGGTACCGGCAGCACGTGGCGGGCATCGACCACCACTTCTTCGGCCATGCCGCCACCGGCCAGCAGTGCGCAGACCCGGTCACCGACGCGCCAGTCGGCGCCAGCGCCGACCTCTTCGATGATGCCGGCGCACTCCAGGCCCATATAAGGGCTGGCACCCGGCGGCGGTGGATAAAGGCCGGCCTTTTGCAGCAGGTCGGCGCGGTTCAGCCCCGCGGCGGCCACTCGAATGCGCACCTGCCCTGCGTCACAGGCCGGGCGTTCGGCCTCGACCCAGGCCACATGTCCGTCAACGCCTTGCAATGCCTTCACAGTGCCTCCATAGTTGAATCATATGACTGAGCCTGGGATCACCGTCCCAGGCTTTTTGCAGTATTTTCCCGGTTTCATGGAACCGGCGAACGGAAAAGACGGCCTACTATGCGTGATCAATTGCCTACACGTCGAATCAGCATGAAGCATTTCCTCCCCAGCACCGCCCTCGCCCTCGTCATCGGGCTCGGCAGCCTCACGCTCGGTGGCAATGCGGCCGCCGCCAACAAGTGGGACAGCTTGCAGCCAGACCGTGACGAGATCGTCGCCAGCCTCAACGTGGTCGAGTTGCTCAAGCGCCACCACTACAGCAAGCCGCCGCTGGACGACGCCCGTTCGGTCATCATCTATGACAGCTACATCAAGCTGCTGGACCCGTCACGCAGCTATTTCAACGCGGCCGACATCGCCGAGTTCGACAAGTGGAAGACGCAGTTCGACGATTTTCTGAAAAGCGGCAACCTCGACCCCGGTTTCACCATCTACAAGCGCTACCTGGACCGTGTGAAGCAGCGCCTGGACTTCGCCCTGGCCGAACTGAACAAGGGCGTCGACAAGATCGACTTCACCGTAAAAGAGGACCTGCTGGTCGACCGCAAGGACGCCCCGTGGATGAAGAACTCGGCCGAGCTCGACGACCTGTGGCGCAAGCGCGTGAAGGATGAAGTGCTGCGCCAGAAGATCGCCGGCAAGGACTTCAAGCAGATCCAGGAAACCCTGACCAAGCGCTACAAGAACCAGCTGGCGCGCCTGGACCAGACCCGTGCCGAAGACATCTTCCAGGCCTACATCAACACCTTCGCCCAGTCCTACGACCCGCACACCAACTACCTGTCGCCGGACAACGCCGAAAACTTCGACATCAACATGAGCCTGTCGCTCGAAGGCATCGGCGCGGTGCTGCAGAGCGACAACGACCAGGTCAAGATCGTACGCCTGGTGCCCGCTGGCCCTGCGGCGAAAACCAAGCAGGTGGCCCCGGCCGACAAGATCATCGGCGTGGCGCAAGGCAACAAGGAAATGGTCGACGTGGTCGGCTGGCGCCTGGACGAAGTGGTCAAGCTGATCCGTGGCCCGAAAGGCTCGGTGGTGCGCCTGGAAGTGATCCCGGCGAGCAATGCGCCGAACGACCAGACCAGCAAGATCGTCTCGATCACCCGTGAAGCGGTCAAGCTCGAAGAGCAGGCGGCGAAGAAGTCGGTGCTCAAGCTCAAGCAGGACGGCCGCGACTACAAGCTGGGGATCATCGAGATCCCGGCCTTCTACCTCGACTTCAAGGCCTATCGCGCCGGCGACCCGGACTACAAGAGCACCACCCGCGACGTGAAGAAGCTGCTCACCGAGCTGCAGAAAGAGAAAGTCGACGGCGTGGTCATCGACCTGCGCAACAACGGCGGTGGCTCGCTGCAGGAAGCCACCGAGCTGACCAGCCTGTTCATCGAAAAAGGCCCGACCGTGCTGGTGCGTAACAGCGACGGCCGCGTGGACGTGCTCGAAGACGAAAACCCTGGCGCCTTCTACAAAGGCCCGCTGGCGCTGCTGGTCAACCGCCTCTCGGCCTCGGCCTCGGAGATCTTCGCCGGCGCCATGCAGGATTATCACCGCGCGCTGATCATCGGTGGCCAGACCTTCGGCAAAGGCACCGTGCAGACCATCCAGCCGCTCAACCATGGTGAGCTCAAGCTGACGCTGGCCAAGTTCTACCGGGTTTCCGGGCAGAGCACCCAGCACCAGGGCGTGCTGCCGGACATCGCCTACCCGTCGATCATCGACACCAAGGAAATCGGCGAGAGCGCCCTGCCCGAAGCCATGCCGTGGGACACCATCCGCCCGGTGATCAAGCCGGTGGCCGACCCGTTCAAGCCGTACCTGGCCCAGCTCAAGGCACAGCATGAGGCGCGCAGCGTCAAGGATGCCGAGTTTGCCTACATCCGTGACCGCCTGGCGCTGACCCAGAAGCTGATGGACGAGAAGACCGTCAGCCTCAACGAGCAGGACCGCCGCGCGCGCCACGACCAGATCGAGGCCAAGCAGCTGGCGCTGGAAAACATCCGCCGCAAGGCCAAGGGCGAAGAACCGCTCAAAGAGCTGAAAAAGGAAGACGAGGACGCGCTGCCAGCCGAGCCGGACGACACCAAACCGGAAGACGACGCCTACCTGTCGGAGACCGGGCGCATCCTGCTCGACTACCTGAGCTTGAGCACGTCGGTGGCCAAGCACTGAAGTGATGGCAATATAATGTGAGCCGTCATTAAACAGTCATCTGACTGTCGTGAAATAGAAGGGCCGGGCGTGAAAACGCCCGGCCTTTTTCTATTCAGGAAGCAGTCCATGACCGTCACCGAACAGCTCAGCGCACTGAGCGCCATCCTGGCTCAACGTAGCGTGCACAGCCTGTTCCAGCCCATCGTCTGTCTTTCTGAACGGCGCATTCTCGGCTATGAAGCCTTGAGCCGCGGCCCCTCCAACAGCCCGCTGCATTCGCCGCTGAACCTGTTTGCCATCGCCCGCCAGGCCGGGCGCCTCAGCGAACTGGAAGTGCTGTGCCGCGAAACCGCCTGCCGGCGCTTTGCCGAACAGAACCTCGAGGGCAAGCTGTTCCTCAACGTTTCGCCCGAGTCCCTGCTGGAACCGCACTACCCTTCCGGGCGTACCCTGAAGATGCTCGAACAGGTCGGCCTGTCGCCCAGCCGGGTGGTCATCGAACTCACCGAGCAGACGCCCACCGAAGACTTCCAGCTGCTGTTCAACGCCCTGCACCATTACCGCGACATGGGTTTCTCGATTGCCCTGGATGACTTGGGCGCAGGCTATTCAAGCCTGCGCCTGTGGTCGGAGCTGCGCCCGGACTACGTGAAGATCGACCGCCACTTTATCGACGGCATCCACCAGGACCCGCTCAAGCGCGAGTTCGTCGGTTCCATTCTGCAAATCGCCCGCGCCTCACGCGCCCAGGTGATCGCCGAAGGCATCGAGCTGGCGGAAGAGCTGGCAGTATTGAGTGAAATGGGCGTTGAGCTGCTACAGGGCTATCTGCTTGGCCGCCCTCAGGAGACCGCTGCACGTGAATGCTCGATCCTGCCGCCTCAAGTGCCGAGCAGCCCTGCCACGTTGAACGAAGACAACGCCGACCTTGGCGCCCTGCTTATCCAGCAGCCAGCAGTGCCGCTGGAAACCGCCACCCAGCATGTGTTGGAGGCCTTCCGCCGCCAGGCCAGCCTCAACTCCATCGCCGTGCTGGACCCACAAGGCAAGCCGTGCGGTATCGTCCATCGCCATTCGTTGTCCGAAGCGCTGCTCAAGCCAGCGGGCAGCGAGCTGTTAACAGGCAAACCCGTCAGCCAAGTGATGAGCCAGGACTTTGTGGCAGTCGAACGTGGGCAATCACTGCAGCAGGTCAGCCGCCTGCTGACCAGCCGGGCGCAACAGCGTATCGAGGACGCCTTCATCATTACCCAGGGCGGCCGCTACCTGGGGCTGGGGCGGGTGATCGACGTGCTCAAGCTGATCACCGAGCAGCAGAGCGAGCGGGCCCGCGATCAAAGCACCTGCTGCTAGGTGGGCAACGTCATGTGAAAACAACTGCCTGTTTAGGAGCCCCCGAGAAGGCCGCGCCTACAGAAGTTACGCAGCTCTTGTGGGCGTTGGCTTGCCAGCGATGAAGCCGGCACTGCCGCCCCCGTTTCACGCCTCTTCCGGATACCGATACTCGAATACCCGCACCACTTCCGAGGCATGCCATGACGCCGCTTCCATGCCATCCACCGGCCCGTTGAACCTGCCCAGCCGCTCGACGCACTCGAAAAAACCGGTACGTGGCAGGCGGCTGGCGCCCTGGCTGATCACCAGCGAGCTGCGCAACGGCTGCTCGGCGCGGGCATCAAGCAGCGCCAGGTATTCCAGGGCGGCGGTCAGTGTCTGCATGGCCGGGCTGGGCAACTGGAGGCGTTCGAGCAATGCGCGGTAGGTGAGCAGGTGGCGTTGACGGCGGGCCAGGTCGAGCTCGGTCAGCAGACTCTCCCAGTGCTGACGGCTGATCCTGACCTGGCTCATGACGGCTCGCTCCAGCCACCAATGCCCAGGTGCCAGGCCAGGCTGCGCAGGATTGCAGCGTCAGGACGGCGTTCGCCGGACTCGATCATCGCCAGGTAAGCCGGGCTGATGCCTACCGTGCGCGCCAGCTGCTCGGGAGCCAGGCCTTTGGCCTGACGCAACGACGCCAGCTCATCCAAAGCACGCAGGCTGGCGCTCTGCGTTGTGCTTTCGACAGTGTCGGTACTGCCTGGCGCCGCGGCAGGTGCCTGGCCCGCGGCGGCCAGCAGCGCCTGATACTGCTCCCAGGGAACCACTGCGTACTCGGGCTGACCGTCCCGGCTGATGACCTGAATACCCATACAACCCCCTTGACGTTGGATCACGGCATGTAATCCCTAGGCATAACGCTTATGCCAATTATATTACCAACCTCGGGGGTCTGTGCGCTCGCTGCTTGTTCAGCGGTTTGGACGCTCCAGGCGCAGCGCCTCGGGCGTGGCCGGCAGGCGCTCGACCACCCGCAGTTTCTCCGGCGCCTGGCTGTCGCGCCAGGCCCTGAAGCGGCTCAGTTCATCGGCCACGGTCTTCAATACCCAGCCGAGCACGGCGATATCATCGAGGAAACCGACCCCCAACAGCCAATCGGGAATCGCATCCAGGGGGCTGACGAAATACAGCAGCCCGGCGACGACGGTCACCAGCGCCTTGGGGCTCACCGCGCGGTACTCGCCACGCCACCAGGCCAGGCACAGGGCCTGCATCAGCCGCACATCCTCACGCAACTGGCCAAGCTTGGGCCCCTTGCGCGCGACCGCAAACAACAGCGCCGGCAAACGCCCACGGCTGAGCAGGCGCTCGGCCAGCGGCAGGAAACGGGCGAAATTCCAGGGAGCGCTCATGCAACCTCCAGAGCAACGGACAGTTATCCACATTTATTGTGGATAACCTTGTGAACAGGACCGCCTTTGCGCCGCTCGGCGCCCGCCGGACAAGGGCCGGGCACGGATCGGGCGTTTTTTACACAGCCGTTTCAATTGCGCAAACGTTTTGCGACAACCCGCCGCAGGTTCATCCCACGGCATTGCTTGCGACAGTGAAGGACGTCAGCGGTTCGCGTCAACCACCTGCAAAAACGACGACGCCCCGTCGAAACGGGGCGTCGTTGTACAGCAAAGGGTGCGCTTACTCAGCCTGGGCCGGTTCGGCGTCCTGCTTGCTCGGGTCTTTGATGCCCAGCAGTTCCAGGTCGAAGACCAGGACCGAGTTGGCCGGGATCAGCGGGCTCGGGCTCTGGGCGCCGTAGGCCAGCTCGGCCGGAATGTACAGCTTGTACTTCTCGCCGACATGCATCAGTTGCAGGCCTTCGACCCAGCCCGGGATCACGCCGCTGACCGGCAGGTCGATCGGGGCGCCGCGCTCGACGGAGCTGTCGAACACCTTGCCATCGATCAGCTTGCCTTCGTAGTGAACGGTCACGACATCAGTCGGTTTTGGCTGCGGGCCATCGGCCTTCTTCACCACTTCGTACTGCAGGCCCGAAGCCGTGGTGACCACGCCAGCTTTCTTGGCGTTTTCTTCCAGGAACTTCTTGCCGGTGGCGGCAGCTTCTTCGCTGGCCTTGGCCAGACGCTCCTCAGCGCGCTTCTGCAGGGCGGAGAAGGCCTCGACCAGCTCTTCGTCCTTCAGGCGCTGTTCTTTCTTGCCGACCGCATCCTCGATACCTTGGGCGACAGCTTTCGAATCCAGGTCGTCCATGCCTTCCTGAGCCAGGCTCTTGCCCATGTTCAGGCCGATACCGTAGGAAGCTTTCTGTGCCGGAGTCTTCAGTTCGACGCTGCTGGTCTGGGCGTCGCAGCCCGCCAGCACCAGACCTACCAGGGCAACCGCAGCCGCCAGACGAGTTTGTTTCATGCTGATTCCTTGTTCATGCGCCAGAGGGGCAAATCAGGGTAAAGCCGCGAGCTTATCAGGCGGCCACGACCAATGGCTACCGGCATAGGAGCCAGGAAAGCCTGATAAGTTCCGGTATTTGAACAACAGACGCCAGTCCAGCAGACCGTGGAGTACCAGATCGCCATCACACCCTTCGAGACAGTGGCTGAAAACGGCCCTGCCCAAAGACCTGCTCAGGGGTACAGGCCGTCCCGGTACTGCCCCGCCACCTCGCGCAGCACCTCGCACACCCACTGCGCGGGGAGGCTCGGCGGCAAGTCGGCATTGCGGCAGATGCCCACCGAGCCGCCCGGCTCGCGCACGCCCAGGTCCAGCTCGGCCAGTTCGTTACGGCGCAGGTCGAGCAACACCGCGTCGCGCGGCGCCACCCACAACGCATCGCTGCCCAGCAGGTAACGGCGGCTCAAGGCCAGCGACAGGGTTTCCAAGCGCTGTGCCGGCAACGCGATACCGCACTGCACGAACAGGCTGTCGGCGTGCCGGCGAATGGTGGTGCCCTGGGGCGGCAGCACCAGCGGATAGCTGCCCACCTGCGCCCGCTCCACCGGTGCGCTGGCCAGCAGCGGGTGGCCCGGACGTACCACCAGGGCCATCGATTCGCTGTACAAGTGTTCGAATGACAGGCCCTGGATCTGCGGGCTGTCGGTCATACGCCCGACCACCAGCTCCAGCTCGCCCAGGCGCAGTTGCCCGAGCAACTGCGCACTGACCCCGGTGACCACGCTGATCACCAGGGCTTCATGGCGCTGGTGCAGGCGGCACAGCACTTCGGGCATCAGCAGGCCCTCGACCGTCGACAGCACGCCGATGCGCACCTGCGAGGGTGTCCTGGCGTCGCCACGCACGCTGCCCACGCCATCGCGCAGGGCCTGCACGCTGGGCCCGGCGTAACGCATGAAACGGGTGCCGGCGGGGGTCAGGTTGACGCCCAGGTGGGTGCGCTCGAACAGCCGTGCTTCGAGCAGGTCTTCCAGTTCCTTGAGGGTCTTGGAGATGGCCGGCTGGCTGATGGCGAGCACATCGGCGGCACGGGCCAGGCTGCCCTGCCGGGCAATCTCCAGGAAGCACAGCAGGTGGCGAAACTTGATGCGGGTGTCGAGGTTCATGCGAGGCAGTGTATCTGCGCGGGCGAGTGCTGTAATCCGTTGCCGTAGAGGCATGTCGGCTGCACTGGCCTCATTGCCGGCAAGCCGGCTCCCACAGGAACCGCGTCTCCCTGTGGGAGCCGGCTTGCCGGCGATGAGGCCAGGTGAGATTACCCCAAGCCAATCTCCACCTGCCCCGCCACCACCCGCACCGGCCACACCCGCAACTGCTGCGCGGCATCCTCCAGGCAACGCCCGTCCTGCAGGCTGAAATGCTGCTTGTACAGCGGCGCCGCCACCACCAGCTCACCCTGCAGGCTGCCCACCAGCCCGCGACCGATGATATTGGCCCCCGAGCGCGGGTCGCGGTTGTCGATGGCGTACAACGCCTGCTCGTGCCCCGGCAGGTAGAACAGCGCCACCTGCTCGCCCGCATGCCATACCACCACGCCGGAATCGGCAACCAGGTCGACGGCCTGGCACACGGCCTGCCAGGTGGTTTGCGTTGCTACAGCAGCATTGGACAGGTTCATCAGACAACCTCCTCATGGGTCGGGATCAGGTGCAACGCAGCAGCAGGCCGGCGCTGGCCACGCTCGCGGACGAAGTGCACATCGGGGTCGGCGCGCCGGTCGTTGACGAAGGTGCGAAAGCGCTTGAGTTTTTCCGGGTCGTTCAGGGCGTTGGCCCACTCGCATTCGTATTGCTCGACCACATGCTGCATCTGCGCTTCCAGCTCGGCGGCCAGGCCCAGGCTGTCGTCGAGGATCACCTGCTTGAGGTAGTCCAGCCCGCCATCCAGGCCTTCGCGCCACACCGAGGTGCGCTGCAGCTTGTCGGCGGTGCGGATGTAGAACATCAGCACCCGGTCGATCAGCCGTACCAGGGTTTCATCGTCCAGGTCGGTGGCGAACAGCTCGGCATGGCGCGGGCGCATGCCGCCGTTGCCGCACACGTACAGGTTCCAGCCCTTGTCGGTGGCGATCACGCCGATGTCCTTGCTCTGCGCCTCGGCGCACTCGCGGGTGCAGCCAGACACCGCGAACTTGAGCTTGTGCGGCGAGCGCAGGCCCTTGTAGCGGTCCTCCAGGCGCAGGGCCATGGCCACGCTGTCCTGCACGCCATAGCGGCACCAGGTGCTGCCCACGCAGGACTTCACCGTGCGGGTCGACTTGCCGTAGGCGTGGCCGGTCTCGAAACCGGCCTCGATCAGCTCGCCCCAGATCAGCGGCAGCTCATGCAGCTGGGCGCCGAACAGGTCGATGCGCTGGCCGCCGGTGATCTTGGTGTAGAGGTCGTACTTTTTCGCCACCTGGCCGATCACGATGAGTTTTTCCGGGGTGATCTCGCCGCCAGGGATGCGCGGCACCACCGAGTAGGTGCCGTTCTTCTGCATATTGGCCATGAAGGTGTCGTTGGTGTCCTGCAGCGGCACCAGCGCCGGGTCCATGATCGGCTGGTTCCAACACGAGGCGAGGATATTGCCCACTGCCGGCTTGCAGATGTCACAGCCGACATGGCCTTTGCCGTGGCGTTCGAGCAACTCGTGGAAGCTGCGGATGCCCTCGACCCGCACCAGGCCGTAAAGCTCCTGGCGGGTGTAGGCAAAGTGCTCGCACAGGCTCTTGTCGACGGTCACGCCACGGGCGGTGAGCTCGTGTTCGAACACTTGCTTGAGCAGCGCCGCACAGCCGCCGCACCCGCTGGCCGCCTTGGTGCAGCCCTTGACCGCCGCAAGGTCGCTGCAGCCGCTGTCGATGGCCGCGCACACCGCGCCCTTGCTGACGTTGTGGCACGAGCAGATGGTCGCGCTGTCGGGCAACGCATCGGCGCCCAGCGCTGGCGCGCCGCCCCCTTGGGGCAGGATCAGCGCGGCCGGGTCGGCCGGCAGCTTGATGCCGTTCTGGGCGTATTGCAGCAGGGTGTCGTAATAGCTGTTGTCGCCCACCAGCACCGCGCCGATCACATGCTTGCCGCTGGCGTCCACCACCAGCCTGCGGTAGCTGGCGTTGGCTTCGTCGATGAAGCGGTAGCTGCGCGCGCCCGGGGTGGCGCCGTGGGCATCGCCGATGGAGCCGACATCCACCCCCAGCAGCTTGAGCTTGGTCGACATGTCGGCGCCAGTGAACTCGCCACTTGCCGCGCCCATCAACAGCGCTGCCAGGTTGCGCGCCATGGCATAGCCCGGGGCGACCAGGCCGAACACGCTGCCGTTCCACGAAGCGCACTCGCCGATGGCGAAAATCTTCGGGTCGCTGGTGCGGCAATGCTTGTCGATCACCACGCCACCCCGGGCGGCGATCTCCAGGCCGCTGGCCCGGCCCAGGGCGTCCTGCGGGCGAATACCGGCAGAGAACACGATCAGGTCGGTTTCCAGGTGTTCGCCGCCGTCGAAGTTCATGCGGTAGCGGTAGTCTTCACCGGCACTCACCGACTGGGTGGCACGGGACAGGTGCACGCCCACGCCCAGCGCTTCGATCTGTGCCTTGAGTGCCGCGCCACCGTCGATGTCCAACTGCACCGGCATCAGCCGAGGAGCGAACTCCACCACATGGGCTTCCAGCCCCAACGACTTGAGTGCGTTGGCCGCTTCCAGCCCCAGCAGGCCACCGCCGACCACCACGCCACGGCGGGCATCACTGGCGGCGGCGCGGATCGCATCGAGGTCATCGAGGGTGCGGTAGACCAGGCGGGCGTTGCCGCTGCAGCCTTCGACCGGCGGCACGAACGGGTAGGAGCCGGTGGCCAGCACCAGTTGGTCATAACCGTAACGGCCCTCGGCGGTGACCACCTCGCAGCGCTCACGGTCGATCTCCAGCACCGCCTCGCCCAGGTGCAGGTGTACGCCGTTGTCGCCGTAGTAGCCCTGCCCGCACAGGGCCAGGGTCTCGGCGCAGCTCCCGGCGAAGTATTCCGACAGGTGCACCCGGTCGTAGGCACGCTGGCGCTCTTCACCGAACACATGCAGCTCGAAGCGCTCGAGTGCGCCCTGCCCGATCAGTTGTTCGACACAGTGGTGGCCGACCATGCCGTTGCCGACGATGACCAGTCGTGCCCGTTGTGCGCCGTTCGCTGTTGCCTTCATAGCCGTTCCTCGATCACGGAAAACAAAAAGGCGCCTGGAGCGTAAGCTCCAGGCGCCTTTGCCTGTACTCATCAGTGTGAGGCCCCTGGTTTGATCGCCGTTGATCAGTGGGGCTGTTGTGAATCTGTCAAAGCAGAGACTGTGCCAAGACCTGCATGTCGCGTTGCCTCACCGGCTGCTTCGCGGGTAAACCCGCTCCCACAGGGCCTTCGCTGCTCCTGTGGGAGCGGGTTTACCCGCGAAGCAGCCGGCACAGGCCACCCATGAATGCACAGCCAAGGTGCACAGCTCCCCAACGCGGGGCACTCAATACACATCCCGCCGATAACGCTTGTCGCGCCCCAGCGCCTCGACATAGGCATCCGCCGCCGCCGCATCCATGCCGCCATGCTCGGCCACCAGCTTGCGCAATGCGCTATCCACATCCCTGGCCATGCGCTGGGCATCGCCGCAGATGTAGACATATGCCCCCGCCTGCAACCACTGCCACAGCTCGGCGCCGTGCTCCAGCAGGCGCTGTTGCACATAGATCTTCTCGGCCTGATCGCGGGAAAACGCCGTGCTCAGGCGCAGGTGCCCGCTGGCCTGCCAGGCCTCCAGTTGCTCGCGGTAATAGAAATCGCAGGCCGCCTGCTGCTCGCCGAAGAACAGCCAGTTGCCCCCGCTGGCCGCGCGCACCTCGCGCTCCTGAAGGAACCCGCGAAACGGCGCCACACCGGTGCCGGGGCCGATCATGATGATCGGCAGGCTGTCGTCCTCGGGCAGGCGGAAGTGCCTGGACGGCTGCGGGAAGATTGCCACTTCCAGTGCCTGAGCCCGGTCGGCGAGAAACGCCGAGCAGACCCCTTTGCGCTCGCCGTAGCGCACGGTGGCCATCGTCAGGTGCACCTGCCCCGGGTGCGCGGCGAGGCTTGAGCTGATCGAGTACAGGCGCGGCTGCAGCGGCTTGAGCAGCGTCAGCCAGGTCTCCAGCGGTAACTGCTGGGGGTATTCGCGCAGCACGTCGGCCAGCTGACGGCCCCACAGCCAGTCTTTCAATTCGGTTTTGTCCTGCAGCAGATCGCGCAACGCCTCGGCCGTCTGGCTGAACACTTCCAGCTGCTGCGGCGTAACCCGGGCGATTTCCAGGTGCCGCTCCAGGGCCACGGCCAGCGGCATCGGTGCGTGCCCCTTGAGCTCGACCTGGGCCTGGCCATCGAGCTGCATCAGTGCCAGCAGCTCGATGACCAGCGCCGGGCAGTTGCGCGGCCATACGCCCAAGGCATCGCCGGGCTGATAGGTGAAGCCGCTGCCGCTCAGGTCGAACACCACTTGGCGGGTTTCCTTGGTCGAGCCAGGGCCGCTGAGCAAGCGGTTCTCCAGCACCGGCGCCAGCCAGGGCTGCTGCTTGCTGTAGGTGTCTATCGGCTCGGGCTCAACGCAGGCTGGCGCGGCGCTACCCAACTCGGGCAGCAGGGCGGCCAGCCAGGTGCTGAAGGCTTCGTCATGGTCCGGCTCGCAATCGACCCGCGCCAACAGGCGTCGCCCGCCCAGTTCGGCCAGGCGCTGGTCGAGCTTGCGGCCAAACCCGCAGAACTGGTCGTAACTCGAATCGCCCAGCGCCAGTACCGCATAGGGCAGTGCCGCGCAATGCGCGCCCGCCTCGCCCTGCAGCGCCTGCCAAAACGCCGCGCCGCTGTCCGGGGCGTCACCATCGCCAAAGGTACTGGCGATCAGCAGCACGCTGGCGCTGCCCCGCAACTGCGCCGGGCTCACGGCCTCCATGCAGCTCAATTGCACCGCCAGCCCGGCCTCGCGCAGGTGCTGAGCGCAGCGTTCGGCCAGAGCCTCGCCCGTGCCGGTCTGCGAGGCCCAAAGTACGTGGTGGCAGGGCGCTGCATCTATCATCGCCGGGACTGCCGCAGGCTGGGCGAACAGCCCGGCCAGCAAGCCATCGACGAACAGCCGCCGGGCCGGGGCCAGCGGCGCACTGGCCGGCAGGCTCGGCACGCCTTCGCTACGGGCCTGGCCCAGGCCGAGCAGGAAGCCCTGCAGGTAGTGACGTTCGTCCTCGGCCAGCACCGGGGCCGGCAGTGCGTCCAGGCCCAGCAGGCGGGACAGGGTGGCGGTCGGCATGGCGGCAGGCTCCGAAGGGGTGGCAGTGTTCAGGTCGAGGGCCTCGATACGCTCGCCGGCCACCCGCTCCAGGGCCACGGCGCAGTGCTTGAAGGCCGGTTGCAGCGAGGTGGGGTCGACCGCATCGCAGGTCACCGCGTTGATCGCCAGTTGCTCGCCGTACAGGTCGTTCCAGTGGAACGGCGCAAAGCAGCCACCGGGCAATACCCGGTCACTGAGCCGCGCCGGCAGCAGCGCCCGGCCACGGCGTGAGCGGATCGCCACCTGGTCCTTGTCGGCAATGCCCAGGCGCCGGGCGTCGTCAGGGTGGATCTCGACGAAGGGGCCGGGCTCCAGTTTGTTCAGGCTCGGCACCTTGCCGGTCTTGGTCAGGGTGTGCCACTGGTGCTGCACGCGGCCGGTGTTGAGCACGAAGGGATAGGCGTCGTCGGGCAGCTCGGCCGGCGGCAACCAGGGCCGGGCGAAAAAACGCGCCTTGCCGCTGGGCGTGGGGAAGGCCAGCGCCGGCAGCTGGCCTTGCGGGTCGCGCAGCAGGTGCTGGCTGAGGCCGTCGTTGCGGTAGCGCCATGGGCTGCGGTCGTCGTTTTGCCCTGGGGCGCACGGCCATTGTCGGGGGCGCTCGCGCAGCTCGGCGTAACCGATGCCGCGCAGGTCGTAGCCGGTGGCCGGGTTCCAGAAACGGCGGATTTCCTCGTACACCGCTTCGGCGTCGGGGTAGTCGAAGGCCTCGGCGTAGCCCATGGCGCAAGCGATACGGGCAATGATCCGCCAGTCCTCCAAACTTTCACCGGGCGCCGCGACGGCACGCGGCATCAGCGTGAGGTTGCGCTCGCTGTTGATCATCACCCCTTCACCCTCGGCCCACAGCGCGGCGGGCAGGAGGATGTCGGCATGGCGGTTGGTTTCGCTGTCGAGAAACGCGTCCTGGCTGATCACCAGTTCGGCCTGGCCCAAGCCGTCGATCACCTGCTGGCGGTTGGCGACGCTGGCCACCGGGTTGCTGCAGATGATCCAGCAGGCCTTCACCTCGCCGGCCTTCATTTGCTCGAACAGCGCCACGGTGCCCTCGCCGCCTTCGCTGCGCAGATGGCCGGGCGGCAGTTGCCATTGCTGCTCGACGAACGCACGGTCAGCCTCGACCTGCGCCGAGCGCTGGCCCGGCAGCCCCGGGCCCATGTAGCCCATCTCACGCCCGCCCATGGCGTTGGGCTGGCCGGTCAGCGAGAACGGCCCGCTGCCAGGGCGGCAGATGGCGCCGGTGGCCAGGTGCAGGTTGCACAGCGCATTGCTGTGCCAGGTGCCGTGGATGCTCTGGTTCAGGCCCATGGTCCAGCAGCTCATCCATTCGCCGGCCTCGCCGATCAGGCGTGCGGCCTCAATGATGTCGGCCTCGCTCAGGCCGGTTATGGCGGCCACGCGCGCGGGCGTGTAGTCGGCCAGGAATGCCGGCAGCTCGTCCCAGCCCTCGGTGTGCCGGGCGATGAAATCGGGGTCGGTGTGGCCGTTGGCGTGCAGCAGGTGCAGCAGGCCGTTGAGCAGCGCCAGGTCGCTGCCCGGGCGCAGTTGCAGGAACAGGTCGGCCTTGTCGGCGGTGGCGCTGCGCCGGGGGTCGACGACGATCAGCCTGGCCCCGGCCTTGACCCGGTCGAGCAGGCGCAGGAACAGGATCGGGTGGCAGTCGGCCATGTTCGCGCCGATCACCAGGAACACCTCGGCACGCTCGAAATCCTGGTAGCTGCCCGGCGGGCCGTCGGCGCCCAGCGACTGCTTGTAGCCACTGCCGGCGCTGGCCATGCACAGGCGCGAGTTGGACTCGATATGGCGGGTGCGGATAAAACCCTTGGCCAGTTTGTTGGCCAGGTACTGGGCCTCCAGCGACATCTGCCCGGACACATACAGGGCCACGGCGTCCGGCCCGTGCGCGTCGATGATCGCGCGCAGTCGCGCAGCGGCCTCGGCGATGGCCTGGTCCATGCCGGTGCGCACCGGCTGCTGGCTGCGCTGGCGGCGCACGAAGGCCTGGGCCATGCGCCCGACGCTCAGCGGCACATGGGCGGTCAGGCCCTTGGTGCACAGGCGGCCGAAATTGCTCGGGTGCTGCTTGTCGCCGCTGACCTTCACCACCTGGCCGTCGCTGACGCTCATGACGATCCCGCACCCCACCCCGCAATACGGGCAAACGCTGCGCACCTGGCTGCTGCTCATCGGCGATCTCCTGCTGATGAAACGACAAAGGCGCCGGCTGCCCCGCCTGCACTGGGCAAGCGGGGCAACACGGCGCCTTCGTCGTGATGAAAAGCGGCCATCGGCGTTGATGGCCTTGATGGTGTGTGCTCAGCAATTCTCAGGCCAGCACTGGGCCAATCGCTGGCAAGCCAGCGCCCACAGGGTTCAAGCTGCGGGAGCCAGCTTGCCGGCGATTGCCCCACGCACCGTTGTGGTGAGTAACGCACCAGCGGGTGGCATACCTCTCGATATCCAAGATATGATTCATATACGTTTCATATATACGGATGACTTAGCCATGGGCATCGTCAAGATCAACGACGAACTCCACGAAGACCTGCGCATCGCCAGTGCCGCCCTGTCACGCTCGATCAACGCCCAGGCCGAACACTGGATCCGCCTCGGCATGCTCGCCGAGCTGCACCCCCAGGCCACCTACCAGGAATTGCTGCGCCAGCTGCTGCGCCAGGAACAGGCCAACCTCAAGGAACTGCTGCAATGAGCAAGGTGATACTCAAGGACGCCGCCCAGCTGGCGCTGATGCGCCGCGCAGGGCAACTACTGGCCCAGGTGTTCGCCGACCTCGACGGGTTCATCCGCCCTGGGGTGACCACCATGCAGATCAACGACCGCGCCGAAGCCTTCATCGTCGAAACCCTCAAGGCGCGCCCGGCGAGCAAGGGCCAGTACGGCTTCCCCTACGCGCTGAACACCTCGGTGGACCATGTGGTGTGCCACGGCATGCCCAAGCTGGACGAGGTGCTCAAGGAAGGCTCGATCGTCAATGTCGACATCACCCTGGAACAGGGCGGCTATATCGCCGACTCGTCGAAGATGTATTGCCTGGGGCAGATCGGCGCAGAGGCCCGCCGGCTGGTCGACACCACCTACGAAGCGCTGTGGAAAGGCATCGAACAGGTCCGCCCGGGCGCGACCCTGGGCGATATCGGCCACGCCATCCAGGCCCATGCCGAGGCCGCCGGCTACAGCGTGGTGCGCGAATACTGCGGGCATGGCATCGGCCAGGAAATGCACGAAGCGCCCGAGGTGCTGCACTTCGGCCAGCCCGGTTTTGGCCTGAAGCTGCAGCCCGGGATGGTGTTCACCATCGAGCCGATGATCAACCAGGGCGGGCGCGGCACCCGCAGCCTGCGCGATGGCTGGACGGTGATCACCCGCGACCACAGCTTGTCGGCGCAGTGGGAGCACACCGTGGCGGTGACCGAGCGCGGCTATGAGGTGTTGACCCTGCGCGCGGACGAACAGCGCCACTGAGCACCCCTGGTTCGACGCCCTCTGTAGGAGCGGCCTTGTGCCGCGAAAGGGCTGCAGCGCAGCCCCGGCGACTTCTGTTGTGACGCTGAAAACTGGGGCCGCTTCGCGACACAAGGCCGCTTCTACACCGGAACCGTAACCCCACGCCGCCAACCATTGCATTACAATCCGCGCCAGTTCCCCCGCGCCCCAGGATCGATTTTTCATGGACGAAACCGCGCAGCACTGGCTGTATGCCCTCTCCGCCCCCATGGCCGCCCTCAACGGCGCCAGCTACACCGCCGCCGAATACTACGAAGGCGAAGACCAGTCCGACCTGGAACGCTGGTGGGGCATCAGCAACCGCGCCCATCTGCTGGACATGCTCGGCATGGCCGACACCGGCCACGCCACCGAGGTGAGCGAGGCCTACTGGCAATTCCAGCGCTGCCTGCCCAGCCAGTGGCAAGCCCTGCTCGACGGGCTCACTCCACGTGAGCGTATCCGCCACGAATTCGCCGCCCGCACCTTCCCCGACTGCGGCCCGGGCGGCACCCGCGCCTGGGACCTGGGGCGCATGAGCTTTCTACTGCGCGCCGGGTTCAAGAAGGGCCTGATCAGCCACGACGAGAGCCTGTACCTGCACTACCGCCTGGCCCTGCGCGCCCGCCACTACTACAACCGCTGGGACACCTACCTGGCCGGCTACCTGTTTGGCAAGGCGCTGTGGAACGTCAGCGACAGCAGCGACGAGACCTTCGCCGCCAACCTCGAACGCCAGGGCAGCGAACACTGGAACCGCTGCATCGTGCTCAACCTGCGCCACGGCGCCCACGAACTGCTCGCCGGCCTGCCGTGGGACTTGCCCCTGCCCGAACCTGAACGCCCCACCACGCTGGAAGAGGATTGCTGGTCATGAGCTGCTGGATTCGCCTGGGGATCGAGCCCACCCACGACCTCGACGCCATCCGCCTGGCCTACCGTGGCCGGCTGCCCGCCCACCACCCCGAGACCGACCCGGAAGGTTTCAAAGCCCTGCGTGCGGCCTATGACGAAGCCTTGCGCCTGGCCCGCGAGCAAGAGCCCGCGCCACCTGATGACAGCGAGCAGCCGGCCGAGGAAGCCGCCGCGCATCCGGCGCTGACCAGCTTCCACACCCTGCTCGAAGAGCCGGCCCTGCGCTTCGACCCGCAGGCCTGGCAGCGCTACATCGCCGAGCTGGACGAGTTGCCGCTGGATGAGCTGGACGAACTGAGCTGGCAATTGCTGCGTGCCCTGTACGACTGCGGGCCGCTGTCGCACCAGTGCGCGGGCCTGCTGGCGCGCCGCCTGGCCTGGGACCAGCAACTGCTGCGCCTGGAAGACCCGCAACCGGTGGAAGCCTTCCTGCGCCGGCTGGATGAGCCCGACCCGTTCGACACCGGGCTGATGCGTGACTGGCCACCCACCGCGCAAATGGAAACCCTGTGGTACCTGCGCAGCCTGGAGCACTGTTTCCAGCAGCGCCCGCTGTTCGAGTACGAGCAGTTCGCCAGTGTGCACACCTGCCTGGCGATCCCCAATGACGACGCCCTGGTCGAGCGCCTGATGGTGCAGTTCAGCCAGGCTGGCATCGCCAGCAGCACTTTCCATGGCCTGCTGCAGGAGCGCTTGCGCCAAGCGCCAGACGACGCCGACCTGCTCTACCTGCTGGCCCGCCAGGCCGATGCCCTGGGCGCCGAGGCGCAAGCGCTGGAATGCTGGCTGCGGCTGTACCGCGAACACCAGCATCCACAAGCCGAACGCTGGCTGCTGGACCTGTGCGCGCAGCGCCAGCCCCAGCGCCTGCCGCTGCTGATCCAGGCCTTCGACCGGCAGCACACACCGGCCGCCTGGCCCGCCGACCTGGCCGACCCGGCCCAGGCCTGGGGCAGCCCGGGGCAGGCGCCGCAAACCCTGACGCGCTGGGCCGAGGCTTCGCGCCAAGGGCTCGACGGCATCGCCGCCACCTTCGTCGACTGGTGCCTGGACGGTGACGACGAGCTGCCGCTGCTGGCCTGGCTGCTGCAAGAGCAGCCCGACCGCGAGCTGCACCGCCTGTATTGGCAGGCCTGGGCGCTGCAACGCGGCGAGGCCGGGCTGCTGCGCCTGATCACTGACCAACCGAACAGCGCAGAGCCCCTCGACGCGTTGATCCTCGAAGGTTTCCAGCGCCAGGCCAGGCAACAACTGCACTGGCTGGAGCACTCCCCGGTGGTGCAGGCGCTGGTGCAGTTCTGCGCCAGCGACGACCCGGCGCAAACACTGCCCGAGGCGCTGAGCGAGGCCGCCGTGCACCCGGTGTGCCGCGAATGGTTGCGGCGCATGCGGGTGTATTCGGCCCGGGCGCTGCATGAACTGGACAGCCACTTCGAGTTGCGGCGCATGTTCACCGTGCCGTTCGCCGTGCAGTTGCAGGCCAACCTGGCCGGGGACGGTGTACTGATGCCGCCGCAACCGCAAGGCGAGGCCTTGTGGGACTGGCATCGTCAGCAGCTGTTCATGCTGGCCCTGCTCGAGCAGCCGGCGCGTTGGCTGGCCCTGATCGACCCCGCGCTGACGGGGCAACTGCAGTACCCGAGCGAGCACCCGTTCGCCAACCTGCACGCCTTGCTGCACACCAGCGCCGAAGGCGGTAGCGGCCTGCTCGGCAGCCTGGATACCCGCGACCCGCTGCAACGCGCCGTGGCCAACCGCCTGCTCAGCCTCAGGCAAGCACTCGACAGCGCCCGCCTGCCCAGCGCCGTGCAACTGGCGGCCTGCCTGGACAACGACGACGGTGGCCTGCTCAACGATTCCACCCTGGGCTACCTGCTGTTCTGCGCGGTGCTGTACCACGACCGCTCGCTGGATGAGGAACAGCGCACACGCCTGCGCAACCGCCTGGAGGCGGTGGACCTGCACGGTGCCTGGTTCGAGCCGCTGCGCCGTGGCCTGGTGGAGGGCAAGGTCAAGCACCCGGCCCCCGAATACGTGGCCGCCCAAGGTGTCGAAAGCCGCCCCTTCAACCACGCGCTGGACGCCCTCGACAGCCTGCTCAACGATTGCACCCCGCCCAAGGTGAAGGTGCTGCGCGCGCTGCAAAAAGCCAAGGACGACCCGCAGCAGGACCTCGGCCTGCGCTGCGCGATCACCGCGCTGCTGGCCTGGTCCGAGCGCATGCTGCGCAACGACCTGCAGCACAAGCCCGCGCCGTTCTGGGCCGTGTGGAAGCTCAATAGCCGCCTGAACCGCTCAGGTTTTGGCCTGCACCTGGTCGCCATCACCCTGTGCTACAGCCTCATGCTGACAATGCCAGCACTGATCCTGGTGATCATCGGGCTGGTGATCAGCGCCCTGCTCAGGCGCCTGCACGACCTCAATCGCGGCGTACCCTCACTGCTCCTGCTGGTGGTGGTCAGCCGCCTGCTGCCATTCGTGCCCTTCCTGTTGCTGGGCTGGCCTGGCGACCGGCTGCCGAACCGCTATGGCTCGGCACCGGGGCAGCCGGGGCTGCTGGAAGACAGCCTGCAGGCCACCCTGCGGCGGATGAACGGTCAGTAGCGCAGTTCGTCGAGCGCCTGGCTCAAGGCCTGGCGCTCGCGGCTGATCTCGCTGGCCTGCTGGCGGGCCAGCACGTTGTTGAAGGCATCCAGCCAACCGCTGATCAACTCGCGTTCATCGCCCAGGCTCTGCATCCAGGCACGTTCAAGGCGCGCCAGCAGGGTGCGGTTGGGCAGCGTGTCGCGTGGGTGGATCTTGAGCTTGGCCAGGCGCGCCTGGCTGGCCTGGCGCGCATCGGCATCCAGGCCGGTGGGGCTGCGGTCGATGCTGTGGCTGTGCTTCTGGCCGCTTTCGAGGAAGGTCACGTCCACTTCCAGCAGGCCGTTGATGTCGTAGCTGAAACGCACGTCCAGCGACTGGACCTGGCCGGTCTGCTCCAGCGGGATCTCGAAACTGTCGACCAGGATGTTGTCGCGCACCCACGGCCGCTCGCCCTGGTAGACGGCAATACGCACGAATTTCTGCTCGGCATGGCTGCTGTAGAAGCGCTGCACCTTGGAGGTGGGGATCACCGTATTGCGCTCGATGATCGGCGAGAACGCGCCGGTGACGTCTTCGCCCCGCGAAGAGGCGACGCCCAGGGTGTAGGGGCAGACATCGGTCAGGATCAGCTCGTCGATGGCCGCGTCACGGGCCTTGCAGGCGGCCTGGCTGGCGGCGCCGAGGGCGACGATAGTGTCCGGGTCCAGGTGCCGGTACGGCAGGCGGCCGAACAGCTTGGCCACCAGTTGCTGCACCTGCGGCATGCGCGTGGCACCGCCGACCAGCACCAGGCTGTCCAGCTCCCGTGGGCTCAGCCGGGCATCGCGCAGGGCCTGCTCGATGGGGGTGCGCACCCGCGCCAGCAAAGGTGCCCAGATGGCCTGCAGCTTGAGTTCGTCGAGCACCCATTCGCGGGCCTGGCCGTCGCCGCTCCAGCTGAGCGTGCGGCTGCCCTCGCCCGCCTCGCGCTTGAGCTGCTCGATGGCGTCGCGCAGGCTGGCCAGGGCCTGGCCTTCGAGGTCTTCGAGGGCCAGGTTCCAGTCGCGCAGGCAGGCCAGCAGCAAGGCCTCGGTGAAGTCCTCGCCGCCCAGGTAGTTGTCGCCGGTGGAGGCATGCACCTCGATCAGCGGCAGCGCGTACTCCAGCACCGTGACGTCGAAAGTGCCGCCGCCCAGGTCGAACACCAGGGTGCGCTCGAACTTCTGCTCGTGCAGGCCGTAGGCCATGGCGGCGGCAGTCGGCTCGTTGATCAACCGTTGCACGGTCAAGCCGGCAAGCTCCGCGGCGAACAATGTGCGTTTGCGTTGCTCGTCGCTGAAATAGGCCGGTACCGAGATCACCGCCTCGCTCACCGCGCAGCCCAGGTAAGCCTCGGCATCCTGCTTCAAGGCGCCCAAGACCAGGGCCGACAGCTCTTCGGGGCTGAAGCGGTGCTCGCCCAGTTCATAGCGTTTGTCGCTGCCCATGAAGCGTTTGAACGCCGCAGCGGTGCGCTGCGGATGAGTAGTCAGGCGCGACCGTGCAGCCTGGCCGACGAGGATGCTGCCGTCGTCATCGACGCTGACCACCGACGGGGTCAGCACTTCGCCCAGGGCATTGGGGATCAGCTGCGCGGCGCCATCGCGCCAGACGGCAATCAGGCTGTTGGTGGTACCGAGGTCGATACCCAGTAAGGGCGTGGGCTGTGTCGCGGAGGGAGCGAGGCTGGCATCCTGCATGGTCGGTCTCGTGCTGGCGATAAGAACCGGCGCACGGCCTGCTGGCCACTTGCGGCGGACAGGGGATTCTGACCGGTCCGGCGCACCGGCGAAGGCCAGAAACAAAAAAAGCGACCCTAAGGTCGCTTTCTCTGTTGCTTCAGGGTGTTCAGTGGGCCCTGAAGCTTAATATGGCGCGGCGGACGGGACTCGAACCCGCGACCCCCGGCGTGACAGGCCGGTATTCTAACCGACTGAACTACCGCCGCGCTATACATCGAGTGGTGGGTGATGACGGGATCGAACCGCCGACCCTCTGCTTGTAAGGCAGATGCTCTCCCGGCTGAGCTAATCACCCTTCGTCTCGGTGTGGTGCGCATTCTACGGAGGGGCCTGCACCCTGGCAAGCACTTTTTTAAATTTTTTTGAATAATTTTCAAGGACCTAGCGCAGCCGCTGTTTTCTTCCTTTATAGAGGACTGGTGGCCCTCTGACAGGGTTGGCCTGAACCCACCGCTCGGAGAATAATGCCCGCCTTATGCATTAAGGAGAGATTGCCCCCCATGTGGTTCAAGAACCTGCTGACCTACCGCCTGACCCAGGATGTCCCGTTCGAGCCTGAAGCACTGGAAGCTGCCCTGGCCAGCAAGCCGGCCCGCCCCTGCGCCAGCCAGGAACTGACCACCTACGGTTTCGTCGCCCCGTTCGGCAAGGGCGAGGACGCGCCACTGGTGCACGTCAGCGGTGAATTCCTGCTGATCGCCGCACGCAAGGAAGAACGCATCCTGCCCAGCAGCGTGGTCAACGATGCGGTGAAGGAGAAAGTCGAAGAGATCGAGACCGAGCAGATGCGCAAGGTCTATAAGAAGGAACGCGACCAGATCAAGGACGAGATCATCCAGGCCTTCCTGCCACGCGCGTTCATCCGCCGCTCGATGATCTTCGCCGCCATCGCCCCGCGCCAGGGCCTGATCCTGGTCAACTCGGCCAGCGCCAAGCGCGCCGAAGACCTGCTGTCGACCCTGCGCGAAGTGATGGGCTCGCTGCCGGTGCGCCCGGTCAGCGTCAAAGTCGCCCCGGTCGCCACCCTGACCGAATGGGTCAAGGCCCAGGCCCCGGCTGCCGACTTCTATGTACTGGACGAATGCGAGCTGCGCGACCAGGCCGAAGACGGCGGCATCGTCCGTTGCAAGCGCCAGGACCTGACCGGCGAAGAGATCCAGCTGCACCTGAGCACCGGCAAGGTGGTCACGCAACTGGCCCTGGCCTGGCAGGACAAGCTGTCGTTCGTGCTCGACGACAAGACCGTGATCAAGCGCCTGAAGTTCGAAGAGCTGCTGCAGGAGCAGGCCGATCAGGACGGCGGTGACGAAGCCGAGCAACAGTTCGATGCCAGCTTCCAGTTGATGATGATGACCTTCAACGAGTTCCTGCCGGCGCTGTTCGAAGCATTGGGCGGAGAGGAGATTCCGCAGGGGGTCTGAGGCCCCTGAACTGCCGGTGCTGGCCTGGGGAATTTCTTCAGCCAGTACTGGCCCTCTCGCCTGCAAACTTAACTGGGCTCATGATCTTGGACACATTCACTGGGCGATAAAGCCCATGCCCATAAACGCCCCTTCCCGCTTTGCGCCGCTTCCCTGCCCCACTAAGCACATGCCTGCCCTTACTGGAATAGCTTCCTGCTGCGCCTCCCTGAAACCACTACGTAGGCTGACTTTGCTTCAACGAGTCAGACAACGACCTATCAGGAGGCAAGTCCATGAGCATTCCCACAATCGATTCCACAAAATCTTTCACAGCTGATGTCTACATTCTCGACAGCAGCGCCAAACACCCTGTCCGCATCAACGAAGACGGCTGGCTGACAGTTCTGCAAGACAACGTCTTGCCGACAACCTTATGGTTCGGGTGCTATCAGGAAGATGGCGAAGACTTTTTCATCATCAAGGAATACACCAAAGGTGCCAGCAATTTCGACACTGCTATCAATATCAGCAGCAACGACTTCCTGGGCTTGTACAAAAATTCGTCCAGACCCTGGAAAGTCAAGAAAGCAGACGGCAGTGCAGTGGCAAGACAGATTGGCGCCGACATCGACGTGTCGATCTGCACCAAGGGCGGCAGGAGCTGGAAGGTAAGCGAAAACTTCCTCAAAGTGCGTGATGGTGAAGGAAGCCAGATCCAGATCCATGTGCATAAATGGGGCATCAGTCGCTTTTGAATGAGTGCCGTGGTTTCACGTCTTGGCGCGGATTACCGGACCGCTGCTTGCCTTGCCGCCTTTGAGTGGGCACTATAGTGCGCACTGTGAGGACGACCTCACGACGCTGTGCGTGATCGTATCGGGGACGGCCCCATCATTAATAGATGGAGACACACCATGTCCTGGATCATCCTGTTCTTCGCCGGCCTGTTCGAAGTCGGCTGGGCTGTCGGCCTCAAGTACACCGACGGCTTCACCCGCCCCCTGCCCACCGTGCTGACCGTCGGCGCCATGGTCATCAGCCTTGGCCTGCTGGGCCTGGCCATGAAAGAGCTGCCGCTGGGCACCGCCTATGCCATCTGGACCGGCGTTGGCGCCGTGGGCACCGTCATTGCCGGGATCATCCTGTTCGGCGAGTCCATGGCGCTGATCCGCCTGGCCAGTGTCGCCCTGATCGTCACCGGCCTGGTCGGCCTGAAGGTCAGCGCCAGCTGACCTTCTGCTTCATCCCTTCCTAACGTAGATCGCCGCGCAGCAGGCTTACCTGTTCGCGCAGCACTTCGGGCTGCGCCGCCTCCACCGGGATGGCGGCGCCTGCCACGATCGTCACCCGCGACCACAGGCGCTTGAAAAAGCCCTTGTTCGGATCGCGACTGAAGAAGCTGCCCCACAGCCCCTGCAACGCCAGCGGAATCACCGGCACCGGCGTTTCCGACAGGATCCGGCTGACCCCACCCTTGAACACATCGATCTCACCGTCGGCACTGAGCTTGCCCTCGGGGAAGATGCACACCAGCTCGCCCTCGGCCAGGTACTGCTTGATGCGAGCGAAGGCACGTTCGTAGATCGCCTCGTCCTCACCACGCCCGGCAATGGGGATGGTGCCGGCAGTGCGGAAGATGAAATTGAGCACCGGCAGGTTGTAGATCTTGTAGTACATGACAAAGCGGATCGGCCGGCGAATGGCGCCGCCGATCAACAGCGCATCGACGAACGACACGTGGTTGCACACCAGCAATGCCGCACCTTCATCAGGGATACGCTCAAGCTCGCGGTGCTGCACCCGATACATCGAGTGGCTGAGCAGCCAGATCAAAAAGCGCATGGTGAATTCCGGCACGATGCGGAAGATATAGGCGTTGACCGCGATGTTAAGCAGCGACACCACCAGGAACAGCTGCGGGATGCTCAGCTTGGCCAGGCTCAACAGGACGATGGTGACGATCGCCGACACCACCATGAACAGCGCGTTGAGGATATTGTTGGCGGCGATCACCCGGGCCCGCTCGCCTTCGGCGGTACGGGCCTGGATCAACGCGTACAGCGGCACGATATAGAAGCCGCCGAAAATACCCAGGCCAACGATCGAGGCCATGATCCACCAGGCCTGGCTCATGCCCAGCAGGTCCAGCCAACTGTGCGGCGCCGCGCCTGCCGGCACATCGCCCGAATGCCACCACCAGAGCAGGCCGAACAAGGTCAGGCCGAACGAGCCGAACGGCACCAGGCCGATCTCCACCTTGCGCCCGCTCAAGCGTTCGCACAGCAGCGAACCCACGGCGATGCCCACCGAGAACAGGGTCAGCACCAGAGTGACCACGGTCTCGTCGCCGTGCAGCCAGTCCTTGGCGTAGGCAGGGATCTGCGTGAGGTAGATGGCGCCGACGAACCAGAACCATGAGTTGCCGACGATCGAACGCGACACCGCCGGGGTTTGCCCCAGGCCCAGGCGCAGGGTGGCCCAGGACTGCTTGAAGATGTTCCAGTCGAGTTTCATTTCCGGCGCGGCAGCCGCCGCCCGCGGGATCCAGCGGCTGGCCAGGTAGCCGAGCACAGCAGTGCCGAGCACCCCGCCAGCCACCACCGTGGCATAGCTGGAAGCCGACATCATCACCCCGGCGCCGATGGTGCCGGCGAGGATCGCCAAGAACGTCCCCATTTCCACCAGGCCGTTGCCGCCCACCAGCTCTTCTTCGCGCAGGGCCTGGGGCAGGATCGAGTATTTCACCGGGCCGAACAGCGCCGAATGGGTACCCATGGCGAACAGGGTCAGCAGCATGAGCTCCAGGTGGCTGGTGAGAAAGCCGATGGCGCCAATGGCCATGATCACGATCTCGGCCAGCTTGATCGCGCGGATCAGCCGGTCCTTGGCGAACTTCTCGCCAAACTGCCCGGCCAGCGCCGAGAACAGGAAGAACGGCAGGATGAACAGCAAGGCGCAGAGGTTGACCCAGATCGAGCGGTCGCCTTCCAGGCTCAGCTTGTAGAGGATCGCCAGGATCAACGACTGCTTGAACAGGTTGTCGTTGAACGCGCCCAGCGACTGGGTGATGAAGAACGGCAAGAAGCGCCGCTTGCCGAGCAGGGTGAATTGCGAGGGGTGACTCATCGTCCGTGTACCTGGTTGGGCTTTGTCATTGGAGGCACGCTCAGCGCCAGAAGCCACAAATCTGCACGGGAATGGTCACCCAAGGCAAGCCGTGGCCCCTCAGCGCTGGGCAATGCACGGCGACACGAACAGCTCGCCACGCCATGCCCCACGCAGGGTCCGGCTGGCCACCAGCGCCCAGAGCATGGCCAAGGCCACCACCAGCACCTGGCCGAACACCAGGAAGAAGCCGAGCTGCAGCCAGGCCGCCAATTTCAGGGTGGCCAGGCAGTACACGCCCAGTGGGAAGGTAAAGCCCCACCAGCCCAGGTTGAACGGCATGCCCTGGCGCATGTAGCGCAGGGTGATCAGCACCGCCGTCAGCAACCACCACAACCCCGCGCCCCACAGCACGATGCCCGCCACCAGGCCCAGGCCACGGGCCACCTCGCCCAGCGAACCCAGGCCATTGGCGGCGAACACCGCCGGCGCGTCGCCACCGAGCACCAGCATGCCCAGCGCACCGGTGCCGATCGGCCCGAGGGCCAGCCAGCTGGACGCCGCCATGTTGGCCGGCGGCAGCTTGTGCAGGGCCATGCGCAGCATGAGGATGGTGAGTATGCTGAACGCCACCGGCAGCGACACCGCCCACATCACGTAGCTGGTGATGACCACCAGGAACTGGGCATGGGCGTCCGCCAGGTGTGGCGCCAGCAGCCCGCCGCTGGCGGCGGCGACTTCGGCGGCCACCACAGGCAGCAGCCACACCGCGGTCATCTGGTCGATGCTGTGCTCCTGGCGGGTGAACATCAGGTACGGGATGGCCACCCCGCACAGCAACGCCAAACCAACATCCAGCCACCACAGGCTCTCGACCCACGGCACCACCGCCTCGCCCCAGCGCGCCAGACCGAACACCAGCGCGCCATTGAGAATCGTGGCCAGGCCCATGGGGATGGTGCCGAAGAACATCGACACGGTGGAGTGGGCGAAAATCCGCCGGGCCTCGTCGAAGAACAGCACCCAGCGGGCGCCATAGAGGACACAGAACAGGGCGAACAGGCCGATGGTCAGCCACCAAAGGCCTTCGGCCACGGTGTCCAGCAGCGGGATCTGCACCTGATGAAAGGCCAGTGCCAGCACGCCAGTCCCCATGGTCGCGGCGAACCAGTTGGGGGTGAACTGGCGGATCACCTCGCGGGGATGGGCCAATTGGCTGAACGGGCGCCACGACGGGGCGCGGGTCTGGGTGCATGGCATGGGCTGTCTCCTGGCCTTGTGTAAGGTGGATTCATCTTATGCCTTTGAAGAATATCTATATAACGGGTAATTTCTCTATCTGTTATCGATTTTAAAGATATAGCCTATGCCACGGCGCCTGGCATATGCTTGGCCGCTAACAAAGACAAGGATCCGTCGATGCTCCGCGCCCTTAAAAGCTACCCTGCCGCCGTCCGCCTGCTGCTGCTCACCACCTTCACCCTGACCACGGCCCGGGCGATCACCCTGCCCTACCTGGTGGTGTACCTGTCCGCGCACATGGCCCTGTCGATCGGCCAGACGGGGCTGCTGGTCGGTGGCGCGATGTTCCTGGCATCGTTGCTGAGCCTCTATGGCGGGCACTTGGTCGACACCCTGCGCAGCCATACGCTGATCGTGGCGAGCGCGGTGGTGTTCGCCCTGGCCATCGCGGGGATGATGGCCAGCACTTCGGCCGTGCTGTTCTTTTGCTTCCTGGTGGTGACCAACCTGGCCCAGACCGTGGTCGATATCGCCGCCAAGGCGGGGTTCTGCGCCTTGCTGCCCGAAGACAAGCGCGGCGAGGTGTTCGCCATCAAGTACACCTTCAACAACATCGCCTGGGCCGCTGGCCCCATGCTCGGGGTGCTGCTGATCGAAGCCGACGACCACCTGCCGTTCCTGGTGTCGGCCCTGATCGGCCTCGGCCTGAGCCTGATTTATTACCGCCTGGGCGAACGCGGCCTGTCGAGCCAGGGTGAGCGCGCGCCCGCGGCAGGTTTCATCCAGGTCGCCCTGGGCATGCTGCGCGACCGGCGCTTGGTGTGCTTCACCCTGGGCGGCGTGCTCAGTGCCGTGGTGTTCGGGCAGTTCACTGCCTACCTTTCGCAGTACCTGGTGGTGAGCATCCAGGACCCCGCCGAAGTGGCGCGGCTGGTGAGCTACCTGGTGACCACCAACGCCCTCACGGTGATCGCCCTGCAGTACCTGATCGGCCGGCGCATAACCCGCCAGCACTTGATGCCCTGGCTGATGGCCGGCATGGCCATGTTCGTCGCCGGGTTGCTGGGGTTTTCCCTGGCCGGCTCGGCACTGGCCTGGTGCCTGGCCATGCTGGTGTTCACCCTGGGCGAAATCATCGTCATTCCCGCCGAGTTCATGTTCATCGACCTGATCGCGCCGGAACATCTGCGCGGGATCTATTACGGCGCGCAGAACCTCTCCAACCTGGGCGCGGGGCTGGGGCCGATGCTGGTGGGCCTGGCCCTGGGGTACATGGCGCCAGCGGCGGTGTTCTACCTGTTGATCGGGTCGGTGATGCTGGCGGCGGTGTTCTACTGGCTGGGGACGCGCGGGGCGCAGCAGCCCTAGGTGAATTGGTTCGGCCCTATCGCTGGCAAGCCAGCTCCCACAGGTTCTACGCAGCTCCCGAAGTTCGCGCTGTTTCTGTGGGAGCTGGCTTGCCAGCGATGGGGTCGACACCGATGCCTGCGACGTCCTGCCACTGCGACCAACGTCGGCGCTGACGAACCCGCCCCCGCGTGCCAGACTGATTGATCGTGACCGCGTTACATTTTTTGCTCCGGAGTTTGCATGTCGTTGTCCAGCGGGCTGATCGCCGTGGTCGCCCTGGCCTATATGGCCATCATGTTCGCCATCGCCTTCTACGGCGACCGCCGCAGCACCCCGTTGCCGCCGAAGCTGCGTGCCTGGGTGTACAGCCTGTCGCTGGCGGTGTACTGCACCAGCTGGACCTTCTTCGGCGCGGTCGGCCAGGCCGCCGAGCAACTGTGGGCGTTCCTGCCGATCTACCTGGGCCCGGTGCTGCTGCTGATCTTCGCGCCCTGGGTGCTGCAAAAGATGGTGCTGATCAGCAAACAGCAGAACATCACCTCGATCGCCGACTTCATCGCCGCCCGCTACGGCAAGTCGCAAACCCTGGCGGTGGTGGTGGCGCTGATCTGCCTGGTCGGCGTGCTGCCCTACATCGCCCTGCAGCTCAAGGGCATCGTGTTGGGGGTGAACCTGTTGATCGGCGCCAACGCCGACGCCACCGGCAGCCGGGTGCAGGACACCGCGCTGGTGGTGTCGCTGGTGCTGGCGCTGTTCGCCATCGTGTTCGGTACGCGCAGCCTGGACGTCACCGAGCACCACCGTGGCATGGTCCTGGCGATCGCCTTCGAGTCGCTGGTCAAGCTGCTGGCATTCCTCGCCGTGGGCGCCTTCGTGGTGTTCAACCTGTACGACGGCTTCGACGACCTGTTCACCCAGGCGCGCCAGTCGGTGCACCTGGAAAGCTACTGGCAGGAGACCATCAACTGGCCGTCGATGGTGGTGCAGACCGCCGTGGCGATGATGGCGATCATCTGCCTGCCCCGGCAGTTCCACGTCACCGTGGTGGAGAACATCGAGCCCCAGGACATGCGCCTGGCGCGCTGGGTGTTCCCGCTGTACCTGGCGCTGGCCGCGCTGTTCGTGGTGCCCATCGCCCTGGCCGGGCAGATGCTGCTGCCGGGCACGGTGATCTCCGACTCGTTCGTGATCAGCCTGCCGCTGGCCGAAGCCCACCCAAGCCTGGCGCTGCTGGCGTTCATCGGCGGCGCCTCGGCGGCCACCGGCATGGTCATCGTCGAGGCCGTGGCGCTGTCGACCATGGTCTCCAACGACATGCTGCTGCCCTGGCTGCTGCGCCGCAACAACGCCGAGCGGCCGTTCGAGGCATTCCGCCACTGGATGCTCTCGGTGCGCCGGGTGACCATCGTGGTGATCCTGCTGCTGGCCTACGTCAGCTACCGCCTGCTCGGTTCCACCGCCAGCCTGGCCACCATCGGCCAGATCGCCTTCGCCGCAGTGACCCAACTCACACCGGCCATGCTCGGCGCGCTGTACTGGAAACAGGCCAACCGCCGCGGCGTGTTCGCGGGCCTGGCCGCCGGTATCTTCCTGTGGTTCTACACCCTGGTACTGCCGATCGCCGCCCATAGCCTGGGCTGGTCGCTGTCGCTGTTCCCGGGGCTGGCCTGGCTGCACGGCAACCCGCTGGGCCTGCCGATCACCCCGCTCACCCAAGGCGTAGTGCTGTCGCTGGCGGGCAACTTCACCCTGTTCGCCTGGGTCTCGATCCTGTCGCGCACACGGGTCTCGGAGCACTGGCAGGCCGGGCGTTTCATCGGCCAGCAGACCAGCGCCCGCCCCAGCAGCAAACCGCTGCTGGCGGTACAGATCGACGACCTGCTGAACCTGGCCGCGCGCTTCGTCGGCGAAGAGCGCGCCCGACAGAGCTTCATCCGCTTCGCCTACCGCCAGGGCAAGGGCTTCAACCCCAACCAGAACGCCGACGGCGACTGGATCGAACACACCGAGCGCCTGCTGGCCGGGGTACTCGGCAGCTCGTCGACCCGCGCAGTGGTCAAGGCGGCCATCGAAGGCCGCGAGATGCAGCTCGAGGATGTGGTGCGCATCGCCGACGAGGCCAGCGAGGTGCTGCAGTTCAACCGTGCGCTGCTGCAGGGCGCCATCGAGAACATCAACCAGGGCATCAGCGTGGTCGACCAGAACCTGCACCTGGTGGCCTGGAACCGCCGCTACCTGGAGCTGTTCAACTACCCCGACGGGCTGATCAGCGTCGGCCGGCCGATCGCCGACATCATCCGCTACAACGCCGAGCGCGGCCTGTGCGGCCCGGGCGAGGCACAGGTCCATGTGGCGCGGCGCCTGCACTGGATGCGCCAGGGCCGCGCGCACTCCTCCGAGCGGCTGTTCCCCAATGGCCGGGTCATCGAGCTGATCGGCAACCCGATGCCCGGCGGCGGCTTCGTCATGAGCTTCACCGACATCACCCCGTTCCGCGAAGCCGAGCAGGCCCTGCGCGATGCCAACGAAGGCCTGGAGCAGCGGGTGGCCGAGCGTACCCACGAGCTGTCGCAGCTCAACCAGGCGCTCACCGAGGCCAAGAGCCGCGCCGAGGCCGTCAGCCAGTCCAAGACCCGTTTCCTCGCCGCAGTCAGCCACGACCTGATGCAGCCGCTGAATGCCGCGCGGCTGTTCTCCGCCGCGCTGTCGCAGCAGGCCGAGGGCATGAACGACGAAGCCCGGCAGCTGGTGCAGCACATGGACAGCTCGCTGCGCTCGGCCGAAGAGCTGATCAGCGACCTGCTGGACATCTCGCGCCTGGAAAACGGCAAGGTCACCCCCGACGTCAAGGCCTTCGCCCTCAACGAGCTGTTCGACACCCTGGGTGCCGAGTTCAAGCTGCTGGCCGCCGAAAAAGGCCTGGCGTTCCGCCTGCGTGGCAGCCGCCTGCGGGTGGACAGCGACATGAAGCTGCTGCGCCGGGTGCTGCAGAACTTCCTCACCAACGCCCTGCGCTATGGCAAGGGCCCGATCCTGCTGGGCGTGCGGCGCCAGGGTGAGCGGCTGTGGCTGGAAGTGTGGGACCGCGGCCCGGGCATCGCCGACGACAAGCTGGCGGTGATCTTCCAGGAGTTCAAACGCCTGGACAGCCACCAGACCCGCGCCGAGAAAGGCCTGGGCCTGGGCCTGGCGATTGCCGACGGCCTGTGCCGGGTACTCGGCCACCAGCTGCAAGTGCGCTCCTGGCCGGGCAAGGGCACCGTGTTCCGCGTCAGTGTGCCGATTGCCCGCAGCGCAGCGCCGAGCGTGCCGACACCGACAGAGCAGCCAGGGCAACCGCTGGCCGGGCTGCAGGTGCTGTGCGTGGACAACGAAGACAGCATCCTGATCGGCATGAACAGCCTGCTCAGCCGCTGGGGCTGCCAGGTGTGGACCGCGCGCAACCAGGCCGAATGCGAAGCGCTGCTGGCCAAGGGGCTGCGCCCGCACCTGGCGCTGGTGGACTATCACCTGGACGACGGCGAGACCGGCACCGGGCTGATGGGCTGGCTACGGGCGCGCCTGGGCGAGCCGGTACCGGGGGTGGTGATCAGTGCCGACGGGCGCAACGAGACCATCGCCATGGTCCATGCCGCCGGCCTGGACTACCTGGCCAAGCCGGTCAAGCCCGCAGCGCTGCGCGCCCTGCTCAATCGGCATCTGAGCCTGGTTCAGTAACCGCTTCGTCGCTCAGGGCGCGCTCGATCAACTCGGCCGGCAGGCTCTTGCTGGCCCGGGCGCCGAGCAGCTTGAGCTGCTCGCTGCGGCTGACCAGGTTGCCGCGCCCTTCACAGAGTTTGTTGCGCGCAGCAGCGTAGGCCTTGTCGACCTGTTGCAGGCGGGTGCCGAGTTCATCCAGGTCCTGGATGAACAGCACGAACTTGTCGTACAGCCAGCCGGCGCGCTCGGCGATCTCGCGGGCGTTCTGGGTTTGCCGCTCTTGCTTCCACAGGCTGTCGATCACCCGCAGGGTGGCCAGCAAGGTGGTTGGGCTGACGATCACGATCTGCCGGTCAAAGGCTTCCTGGAACAGGTTCGGCTCAGCCTGCAGCGCCGCCGAGAACGCCGCCTCGATGGGCACGAACAGCAGCACGAAATCGAGGCTGTGCAGCCCATCGAGGCGGTTGTAATCCTTGCTCGACAGGCCTTTGACGTGGTTGCGCAGCGACAGCACATGCTGCTTGAGCGCGGCGTCGTCGTTATTGCTGACGAACTGCTGGTAGGCGGTAAGGCTGACCTTGGCGTCTACCACCACCTGCTTGTCGCCCGGCAGCATGATCAGCACGTCAGGCTGGAAGCGCTCGCCATCGGCGCTCTTGAGGCTGACCTGGGTCTGGTACTCGCGGCCCTTTTCCAGGCCCGCGTGCTCCAGCACCCGCTCGAGGATCAGCTCGCCCCAGTTGCCCTGGGTTTTCTGGCCCTTGAGTGCCTGGGTGAGGTTGGTGGCTTCGTCAGACAGGCGCAGGTTGAGCTGCTGCAGGCGTTCGAGCTCCTTGCCCAGCGAGAAACGCTCGCGGGCCTCTTGCTGGTAGCTTTCCTCGACGCGTTTTTCGAAGGCCTGTATGCGCTCCTTGAGCGGGTCGAGCAACTGGCCCATCTGCTGCTGGCTGGTCTGGGCGAAGCGCTGCTCGCGCTCATCGAAGATCTTCGTGGCCATTTCGGCGAACTGGGCGCGCAGGGTGTCGCGGGCTTGCTGCAGGTCTTCCAGGCGCTGCTGGTGGCTTTCCTGCTGCTCACGCAACTCGGCTTCCAGGCGCGCGGCCTGCGCTTCGAAGCGGCGTAGTTCGGCCTCGCGATTGGCGCGTTCCAGGCTCCAGGCGTGGGCGGCGTCGCGGGCGTTGTCGCGGTCGATCTGCAACAGCTCCAGTTCGCGGCCCTGGGCGGCCAGCTGGGCCTGCTTGACGGTGTTGGCTTCGCTCAGGTCGCTGATCTCGTCACGGCCCGCGTCGAGCTGGGCCTGCAGGCCTTCCTGGGCCAGCTGGGCGCTGTTCAGGCGCTCTTCGAGCAAGGCCCGCTCATTGTCCCGAGCACCCTGGCGGCGCTGAACCTGCATGACCCACCCCAGGCAGGGCAAGGCACCCGCCACCAACCCCAGCAGAATGCTGGCCAGATCCACTGCCATGCTTACCCCGAACGATCTTTTGCGAATGCTGCGCAGCTTATCAGCCTGGATGCGACACTGCCCGTGCCTACAGGGAGGCTAACTGCTTCAACAGCCGCCGCGCCTCCTGCGAGCCCTGCCCCGCCGCCTGCCCCAGCCAGTAGCGTGCCTGTTCGGGCTCCTGCGCCTGGCATGCACGCCCATACTCCAGCTGCGCTCGGCGATCACCGGCACGCGCAGCCTGGCGCAGCAATTCATGGCCGATGCGCCGGTCACGGGCGTTGCCACAGTCGCGGCACAGCATCTGCCCCAGGCGGCTCTGGGCCACCACCACGCCCTGGCGGGCCGGCTGTTTGAGCATGCGCCCAGCCAGGTGCTTGACGCTGGGTTTGTCGCCCAGCCGCGGGCTGTCGAGCAGCCACAGGGCAACCTTCAGGGAAAACCGTTTTTTGGGGGGCAGCGATGCATCCGGACTGGCGAGGTGTTTACCGCGAAGCTTCATGACCAACAGCGTAGGTGACTCAAGAGGCGCGCCACTCTACTCTTTTTTTTTCGCCACGGCCCGGCAGACTTTTGGCCAAGATCGATTTTTTTTTTCATGTTTTTTTCTTGACGTTTTCGCCGGGCGGATTTCCTTGCCACGGCACAACCCCGATTGTCGGACACTTGCCCAAACTGCTGGCACGCCCGTGCTAGAGCAAGCGCCCGGGACAATCCACAGAAGCTGTGGATAACTCGGTGGACAACCACTTCGAGAAGCCCGCAAAGCCCGATGAAACGTGGCCTGCAGTCAAACTGTCGATTTTTTCACCAGTAAAAATTAGTGTTTTTTTTCATTGACTTAAGCTCGCAGTCAAGTCATTGGCGAGGCCTTGGCAGCCTGTTGCACGCGGCTAACAGCCACTGTCTCAAATGTGTACAAGTGCACCATCAAACAGCATGGGCGTGCCCGAAAAAAGGCCATCCAGGTATTGGACGGGGCATTTCCCCTCTTCCCAGCACCGACAAGAATCGACATAATGGCGGGCTTCGCTAAAAACAACTTGATACTTGCCAACCCTCGATCATTCGTGTAGGGTTCGCCCCGTTAGTACCCAGTTGAAAATCAATTCCGGCCACACAGTCCTCGCAGCCCCCCTCTCGACCACGAGCAGGCGCTGCCCCATCAGGACCGGCCCATTCGATGATCCACTTGGCAGCCAACGCTGCTCAAGCACGAATCACGTCTCAGATTGATCAGGATCTTCCCCGGCGCCTCGAACCCTGGCCCCGGTGTGCTGCCTGCCTTTTGTCGTACCTACCAGTCAGCCCAGCGCCCACCTTTGATGCGCCACTCTGGCTGCCCTGTTCCAGTCAGGTTCTGCGTCTCCTTAATAAAGACGTCACTGGAACGTTTCTATTGTGCACGGATCAAACCCCGTGTCTTACGCAGGAACATCCAACAATATGAGTAACCATCATCAAATTCAGGTTGCCGCCGGCACCCTTTCCAAAGCCTTCGCTCCACTGAAGTGCCTGATCGTTGCGCCCCGCAAGGGCAGCTTCAGCTTCACCCTGGTCGACGAGTTTGGCGTTGCTTGCCACACCGAACGCCTGTACCCGGACCAGTACACCCGCGCCGAGCCCTTGCAGGCAGTGATCGAGCGCACCCGCCAATCACTGGTCGCATGAACGAATGGCGCGCGATTCATGCCGTGAATCCATGCCCATGCAAGCTGCCTGAAGGTTCTTGGCTTAATTGCCAGCGGGTATATGCCCCGCAACCTCAGGCAGCAATCGATTTAAAAACAGCCCTTTACACCATGCTTATCACACTACACTTCAACTCGAGCGGCCGTGGTCGCTTCCGACGGGCCTGACCACTCACCAGCTGCCAAGCTCCAGCGCCCGTCGGTCCTGATCTGGTCGAGGGCACCATGGGCATCGCTGCGAACGAGTTGAGTCGATACGTGATTCGGCCAACGCTGATCTACCTGAACCGCCACTGCGAAAGCGCCGAAGCATTGTTACTGGGCGTTGCCGCAAGCCAGTCGGCACTGGGCTCGGCCTTGCACGACCGGCGCGGCCACGGCCTGTACCGCATTGCCGAGCACCGCCACCGCTGCCTGTGGGACCAGTTCCTGGCCCGCGACCCGGAACTGGCCAGCCTGGTCCGTGGCCTGGCCAGCCAGCACGCCTTCCTCGGCGGGCCGCACCTGGAACTCACGGTCAACCTGCGCTACGCCACCGCCATCGCCTGGATGCTGATCGAAGAGCAGGCCCCCCCATTGCCCGCCGCCGACGACCTGCTGGGGCTGGCACGGATCTGGCGCCAGACCTTCAACCCCCAGGGCCGCTTGCGTGATTTCACCCGGGCCTGGCAGCACTGTATCGAACCCGTCACGGCATAGCCGTGCTGAGAAGCGTTCTCGAATACACCCCGGAAAAAAGGAATTTTGGTCGGATTGTCCTACAAAACCGCTCTATCTCGTGCATTACAGCCTATGGCGTGGAGCGAGATTTGTTGGTAGCTTTCCGACCCGGAGATCCCAAGGAGTTTCTAATAATGAAAAAAGCAATGCTCAAAACCTCCCTCGGTATTGCCGTTGCCCTCGCTTCCAGCCACTTGCTCGCCAGCGGTTTCGCGCTGAACGAACAAAGTGTCAGCGGCATGGGGACAGGTTTCGCGGGTCGTTCTTCTTCTGCCGAAGATGCCAGCACCGTGTACGGCAACCCGGCGGGCATGGCGCGCCTCAAGCGCGAACAAATTACCGTGGGTGGCGCAGCCATCTTTGCAAAGTCCGACATTTCCGGCCGTGGCAGCAACCTCGGGGGGGAAACCGATGGTGACATGGTCCCGGTCGTCGGCGTGCCGATGGGTTACTACGTCAAGCCGATCGACGATCACTGGAGCGTCGGTTTCGGTGTGTACGTACCGTTCGGCCTGGTCACCGACTACGGCAGCGGCGACGCCGCACGCTACTGGGGCAAGAAGAGCCACGTTGAAGTGGTGACCTTCCAGCCGACCGTCAGCTACGCCTTCAACGACAAGGTGTCGATCGGTTTCGGTCCGACCATCAACCGCATCAAGGGCGAGCTGGGCTCGAACACCGTCAACCCGCTCACCCCTGGCCGCAACGACGGCGAAGTGAAGATCAAGGGTGACGACACCGCCGTCGGCTACAACATCGGCATCATGATCCAGGCCACCGACCGTACCCGCATCGGCCTGACCTACCACTCGATGGTCGACTACAAGCTCGAAGGCGATACCAAGGTCAACAACGCCTTCCTTGGCGCCTACAGCGGCAGCAAGTTCGACGCCGAACTGAAGATCAAGACGCCGGAGTCGGCCGACTTCTCGATCACCCACGAGCTGGATGACCAGTGGACCCTGTACGCAGGCACCACCTTCACCCGCTGGAGCCGTCTGAAAGACATCACCGTCACCAACGAGTTGCCGGCACAGGTTGCCGCCAACCCGATCGGGCGTGGTCTGGGTACCATCACCGAAGAGCAGAACTGGCATGACACCTGGGCTGGCGCCATCGGTGCGGCCTACAAGGTGAACAAGGAGTGGACCCTGCGCACCGGCTTCTCCATGGACCAGTCGCCGACCAACAACCACGACCGCTCGCCGCGCATCCCCACTGGCGATCGCAAGATCTTCAGCCTGGGCGCCGGCTACAGCCCGACCGACGACATGACCATCGACGTGGCTTACTCCTACCTGTGGGAGGAAGACACCAAGGTCAACCTGGCAAGCTCGACCAAGGGCAGCTACCAGGCCAAGTACGAAAACAGTGCTCACGGTGTCGGTGCTTCCCTCACCTACCGCTTCTGAGTCACTGCCGCAGCATGAAAGAACCGCCCACGTGGCGGTTTTTTCATGCCTGAACGGGCCAGCTGTCGCCCAGGCAGTCCTGCAGATACGCCATGAAGGCACGCACCTTGGTGGTCATGGCATGGCGATCGGCCAGGCACAGGTAGACATCCATCGGCTCGGTCTGGGCATAGGCCTGGGCGTCGTCGCTGAACTCGAACAACGGCACCAGCCGCCCGGCGTCCAGGTGTGGGCGTGTGATGAAATCGGCCAGTCGGGTGATACCGCCATCGTTCAGCGCCATCTGGGTCAGGGCATCGATGTCGTCGCTGATCAGCACCGGGCCGAACTGCGCCTCGAAACGCAAGCCATCGCGCATGAAGCCCCAGGGCAGGTAGCGCCCATCCACCGGGTAGCGGAACACCAGGCAGCGATGCTCACGCAGCGCCTCGGGCGTGGCGGGCCAGCCGTTGGCGGCCAGGTAACCGGGCGAGGCGCAGCAGATGAAGGGGATGCGCGCGATATGCCGGGCCAGCAGGTGATCTTCAAGCTGCGGGGTGATGCGCAGGCTGACATCGACGTCCTCGCGGGCATGATTGACCTTTCGGTCAGTCATCACCAACTCTATCGAAAGCTGCGGATAGCGCGCGGCAAACGCCGGGATCAGCGGCGCCAGCACATGCCGGCCAAAGGCCGAACTCGAGGCAATGCACAACCGGCCTTGGGGTTCGCTATCGGGCGTGGTCACGGCTTGCTCGGCCAGGGCCAGGTCACGTTCGATATGGCTCACCCGCGCGTAGTACAGGGTACCTGCTGGTGTAAGTGCCATGCTACGGGTGGTGCGCGACAGCAGGCGGACTTGCAGATGGCTTTCCAGGCGCGCCAGGTTCTGGCTGACTGCTGCTGGGCTAAGCCCCAGCGTGCGGGCGCCCCCGGCAATGCTGCCGGCCTCGACCACCTTGATGAAACTGCGGATGGCGTTGAGCAAGTCCATGTCGTGCCCTTCGGATTCGTAAGAATCTCTTTATAAAGAACACACTGGGCGGGGTCTACAGGGGCCTAGGTAGTCGTTGCTAACCTGCGCCCTCACCTTTCGCACAGGAATAGCCATGAACGAGCCCCTTACACTGCGCAACCGACGCAAGCTGCACCCAGGTGCGACACCCTATGTCTTTGCCTTTTTCATGTCGGGGATCATGGCCATGCTGATGTGCTTCGTGATCACCGCAGCCACCGCCGGGGTGGATGCCGATTACCTGAGCAAGGTGCTCAAGGCCTACCAGCTGGCGATGCCGGTGGCTTTTGTTTGTGTGCTGATGGTGCGGCCAGTGGTGGTTCGACTCGTGGCGCTGACGGTGCACCCTCATTGAGGTGAGGTTGGGCCTCAAGATGCAGGTCGGGATATTGGGTGAGGGCCACCAGGCGTTCGCGGGGGCATTTGCTGCGCTCTCAAGATCGAGCGCCGCCCGCGCGGCGCATCGCTGGCAAGCCAGCTCCCACATCTGTTTCGGGCCAGTCACTCCTGTGGCTTCATCGCTGTACGCCTTGTTGGTACGACGCGGTGTTGAGGTGGGCACCACTGACGCCTCGCCTGACTTGAGACATGCGCCAAGGCGGGCAGCGGTACCTTCACAGGCATAATTGGCCCGAAATAAATGTGGGAGCTGGCTTGCCAGCGATGCGCCGCGCGGGCGGCGCTCGATCTTGAGAGCGCTGCAGATCTGTCGGCGAGCACCTGGCGACCCACATGCAATCCCAAGACAGAAGCCAGAGCATCACTCACGGCTGCGAAGCAATCGCCTTCTCGATCGCCGCCGTAAACGCCGGATCATCCGGTTTGGTCAGGCTGGAGAAATTGCCGATGACCTTGCCCTTGCGGTCCACCACGTACTTGTAGAAGTTCCACTTCGGTGCGCTGCTCTGGTGCGCCAGCTCGACAAACAGCGGGATCGCATCCTTGCCCCGTACCGGCTGGGTCTTGGTCATGGTGAAGGTCACGCCGTAGTTGGCGTAGCACACCTTGGCGGTCTTCTCGCTGTCGGCGTCTTCCTGCTTGAAGTCGTTGGACGGCACGCCCAGCATCTCTAGCCCTTGGCCGTGATAAGTCTTGTAGGTGGTTTCCAGCCCTTCGAACTGCGGGGCGAAGCCGCAGTAGCTGGCCGTGTTGATCACCACCAACGGCTTGCCGGCGAAGCGCTGGCACAGGTCGATCTGCTCCTTGCCACGCAGTTCGGGCAAGCTGCCCTGCAGCAAGGCCGGGCAGTCAGCCGCCCAGCTGGAAGTCGCTGCGGCCAGGGCCAGCAGGGGTAAGGTCAGCCAGCGTGCATGCATCAGGGGTGCTCCTGCAGGAAAATGCTTCCTGCAGGGTAGCGCTTAACACAGGCTCATGCCCAGCTGCAGCAACGCCAGCCCGCCCTGGTGCCAGCCCCACCAGGCCAGCGCCAACAACAGCAGCACGGCGACGGCCAGCAAGCCGCGCCCCAACAGGCGGTTCATGCCGCCTGCGCCTGCAACCGGGCGACCGGGCGCTCTCGCACCGGCCAGTTCAGTGCAGCGGCCAGCAGGCTGAGCAGGATCGAGATCTGCCAGACCAAGTCGTAGCTGCCGGTCTGGTCGTACACCACACCGCCCAACCAGCCGCCGAGGAAGGCGCCCAGCTGATGGAACAGGAACACGATCCCGCCGAGCATCGACAGGTTGCGCACGCCGAATAGCGTGGCCACCGTACCGTTGGTCAAAGGCACCGTCGACAGCCATAGCAGGCCCATGGCGATACCGAACAGGTAAGCGCTCACCTGGGTCACCGGCGCCCACAGGAACAGCACGATCACCACCGCCCGCAGCAGGTACAGCGCGGTCAGCAGGCGCGGCTTGGACATGCGCCCGCCCAGCCAGCCGGCGGTGTAGGTACCGACGATGTTGAACAACCCCACCAGCGCCAGCACCGTGGTGCCGGTGATGGCCGGCAGGTGCTGGTCGACCAGGTAGGCCGGCAGGTGCACGCCGATGAACACCACCTGGAAGCCGCAGACGAAGAAGCCCAGGGCGAGCAACCAGAAGCCCGAATGCGAGCAGGCCTCGCGCAACGCCTGGCCAAGGCTCTGCTCGGCGCCATGGGCAGGCATCGGGTTGTCGCGCAAAAAGCCCACCAGCGGCACGATCAAGGCCACCATCAGGCCCAGCACCAGCAGCGCCGCCGACCAGCCCAGCCACTGGATCAGGCCGAGGGTGCCGGGCAGCATGGCGAACTGCCCAAACGAACCCGCCGCACTGGCGATGCCCATGGCCATGCTGCGTTTTTCCGGCGGCACGGCGCGGCCAACCACGCCGAGAATCACCGAGAACGAGGTGCCGGACAGGCCGATGCCGATCAGCAGGCCGGCACTGAGCGACAGTGACCAGATCGAGTCGGCCATGCCCATCAACACCAGCCCCGTGGCGTACAGGATGCCGCCAATGATCACCACCTTCGCCGCGCCCAGCCGGTCGGCCAGCGCGCCGGAGAACGGCTGGGCCAGGCCCCAGATCAGGTTCTGCAGGGCGATGGCGAAGGCGAACACCTCGCGGCCCCAGCCGAAATCGGCGCTCATCGGTGCCAGGAACAGGCCGAAGCCATGCCGCACACCCAATGACAGCGCCAGGATCAGCGCCGCCCCCAGAAGTACCCAACCGCTGGTCCGCCATACGGAAGTCATTGTCGTTGTCTCCAGCACATCGCAAGGTTTATGCGGGTATATACCCGCTTATGATCGTCATGGATCAAGCCAGCCGCTCCAACAGGCGCACCAGCTCGTCGCGCTGGCCTTCGCCCAGTTGTTCCACCAGTTGCTGCTGGGCCTGCTGCCAAGCCGGGTGCGCCGCTTCAAGCCGCGCCCTGCCCGCCTCGCTCAACAGCACCAGCCGATTGCGCTGGTCGTCGCCGTCGGCCAGCCGCACCAGCCCTTCGGCTTCCAGCACCCGCAGATTGCGGCCCAGGGTGCTGCGCTCAAGGCCCATGGCTTCGGCCAGGCTGGTGATGCTCGGCCGGTCGAGCCGCTGCACATGGCGCAGCAGCGAAAACTGGGCGACATTGATGCCGAAGCCGGCAAGGGCCTCGTCGTAATGCCGGCTCACCCCACGGGCGGCGCGACGCAGATGGGTACAGATGCATTCACTGGTCAGCATGGATACGTGTATATACCCGCAATATGGATGTTGCAAGAAGTTTCAGGGTTCATGAGGCCAGCGCTGGCAATCGAACAATCAGCCGGCCAATACCGCCAGCGCAACCACCACGGCCAGTTCCAGCAGTTCCAGCAATGCCCCCGCGGTATCTCCGGTAGTACCGCCGAGGCGCTTGCACATCAACCGGCGCAGCCCGCCAAACACCAGCAACGCCAGCCCGAGCGCCCACAGCACCGACCAGCCTCCGAGCGCCACGCTTGCCAGCGCACTCCCCAGCAGAGCCCATCCTGCAGCCTGGCGCGGCAAGTGTTCGGCCAACGCCGCCCCCAGCCCACCGGCCCGCACATAAGGCGTCGTCAGGAACAGCCCGAGCATCGCCGCCCGCCCGACCACCGGCGCCAGCACCAGCAAACCACCCGCCCCACGCTCGACCAGCACCCACAGCGCGCAGAACTTCAACAGCAGCACCAGTACCAGGGTGACCACGGCAATCGGCCCGCTGCGCGGGTCTTTCATGATCTGCAGGGTGCGCTCGCGATCGCCGAAGCCGCCCAGCCAGGCATCGGCGCTGTCGGCCAGGCCATCAAGGTGCAGGGCACCGCTGAGCAGCACCCACAACGCCAGCAACAGCGCCGCCTGCAAGGGCGCCGCCACGCCCTGCAGCAGGTGGCTGGCCAGCCACAGCAGCAGGCCGAACAGCAAGCCGACCACGGGATAGAACAGCAGCGAACGGCCCATCTGCGCAGGCGTCGGCATACCCGGCAGGCTTACCGGCAGGCTGCTGAGAAACTGCAGGGCAATCCAGAATGGCAGCATCTCAGTCGACCTCACGCAAATGGCCATCGCGGCTGGCCTCAAGACGCATCAACGCCCCATGCCCAACCTCGACTTGCAGCAACTGCTCACGCGGCAGGCCACGCGCCCTTGCCAGCAACAGGCGCATCACCCCGCCATGGGTGACCAGCAGCACGCGCTTGCCGGCATGCGCGCGGGCCAGGCGTTCAACCGCTGCCACGACCCGCTCGGCAAACGCCAGCACTGGCTCGCCGGCCGGCGGTGTGAAGGCGTAGGGGTCATTCCAGAACTGGCCCAGGGCATCGGCTTCGGTCTGCATGATCTGCGCCGCGCTACGCCCTTCCCAGTCGCCGAAGTGCAGCTCGCGCACATCCGCCTCACGCTGCACCGGCAAGCCCAGGCGCGCGCCCAGCTCGTCGGCGAACAGCGCGCAGCGTTGCAGCGGTGAGCTGACCACGACGTCCCAGGGGCCGGCCTGCGCCACGGCCTGGCGCATCTGTGCCCAGCCGGTGGCGGTCAGTGCGTCGTCCAGGCTGCCACGCAGGCCGCCACCCAGTTCGGTCTCGCCGTGGCGCAGCAGGTCGAGGATCATGCCGGGCGGTCCGCCACCGCCGCTTCGGCGAAGGTCGCCATCTGCCCGTGCAGGGCGCAGGCCAGGCGCAGCAGCGGCACCGCCAGCGCCGCACCGCTGCCTTCACCCAGGCGCAGGCCCAGGGCCAGCAGCGGCTCGGCCTGCAACGCGGCCAGCAGCGCCTTGTGGCCCGGCTCGGCGCCCTGGTGGGCGAACAGCAGCCAAGGGCGGCATTGCGGGTTGAGGCGTACCGCCACCAGGGCGGCGACGCTGCAGATGAAACCATCGACCAACACCGCCACGCCGTGCTGGGCGCAGGCCAGGTAGGCGCCGGCCAGCGCGGCGATCTCGAAACCACCGACACAGGCCAGGGCCTGCAGCGGTTGGTCGGCGCGCAACCCGTGCAGCACCAGCGCCGCCTCGATCACCTCGGCCTTGTGCCGCACACCGGCGCTGTCCAGGCCAGTGCCCGGCCCGCTCAGTTCGCGCGCCGGGCAACTCAGCAAGGTGCTGGCCAGGGCCGCTGCCGCGGTAGTGTTGCCAATGCCCATCTCGCCGCCGATGAACAGCTGGGCGCCGTCCTCGACCGCCCGCAGGGCACTGTCACGGCCGGCCTGCAAGGCTGCGGCCAGCTGGGTGTCGGTCATCGCCGGCTGGCGGGCGAAGTTGGCTGTGCCCGCGCCCAGGCGCAGGTGGTGTACGCCAGGCAGTTCGAGGGACGAATCGATGGTGCCGAGGTCGACCACCTCAAGGCGTGCATCCAGTTGGCGCGCCAACACGCTGATCGCCGCGCCGCCGCCGACAAAGTTGCGCAGCATCTGCCCGGTCACTGCTTGCGGGTAGGCAGATATACCCTCCTCCACCACACCGTGGTCGCCGGCGAAGATACTGATCGCGACCTTGTCCACGCCAGGCCGCTCGCGGCCCTGCATGCCGGCCAGATGAATCGCCAGGCCTTCAAGCTGGCCGAGGGAACCGGCGGGTTTGGTCAGCTGCTGCTGACGGGCGCGGGCCTGGTCCATGGCGGCGGTGTCGAGGGGTTGGCAGGCGTCACGCCACCACATCTGGGTCATAGAGCGGGTCCTTTGGTAAAGGCGAGGAAAGTCGGGGCCGCGTTGCGGTCCTTTCGCGGCGCAAGGCCGCTCCTACAGAGGGTTGCGTGAGGCATGGCCCGCGTCAAAGCGCGGGTCCTTTGAGCATGAAAGGGAGGCCGGCCACGGTCAGCACCACGCGTTGGCAGCGCTCGGCCACGGCCTGGTGCAACAGCCCGGCGTGGTCGACGTAGCGGCGGGTCAGTTCGCCCATGGGCACCACGCCCAGGCCGGTTTCGTTGCTGACCAGGATGATCGTGCCCGGCAATTGCTCAAGGCACGCCAGCAGCGCGTCGCGCTCCTGCACCAGGCGCTGTTCGTCGTCGAGCATCAGCAGGTTGGTCAGCCACAGCGTCAGGCAGTCCACCAGCAGGCAGTGCCCTGCGTCGGCTTCGGCGCGCAGTGTCCTGGCCAGGGCCAGGGGTTCTTCGATCAGCCCCCAGTCGGCCGGGCGGCGTTCACGGTGCAGGCGCACCCGTTCGTTCATCTCGCCGTCCAGCGGCTCGCTGGTGGCGATGTAGGTCACCGGCAGGCCGCTGGCGCTGGCCAGTTGCTCGGCCAGGCGGCTCTTGCCCGAGCGGGCGCCGCCGAGGATCAGGTTACGCATGGGCAGTGATTCCACACAGCTGGCGCAGGTGCGCGGTGTCCAGGTGCTGCTCGACCAGGTCGGCCAGGCGCTCGATATCGCGCTCGCGCAGGGCCTCGTAGTCGATGGCCTGTACATCGGCGAGCCCGGCCCAGCGCAGCAGCGCCGCGCACGACTGGCTGCCTTCGAACAGGCCGTGCAGGTAGGTGGCGAGGATCTGCCCGTCGGCGCTGATGGCGCCGTCGCAGCGGCCGTCGTGCAGCTGCACGGCCGGATGCTCCAGGGCCGGGCCACGGGTAACGCCGGCATGGATCTCGTAGCCCGCTATCGGCGACTGCTCAAGCCGCAGTGTGCCGCCGACGTTGCGCAGTTGCTTCTCGGCCTCCAGCACGGTCTCGTAATCCAACAGGCCAAGCCCGACACTGGAGCCGGCCGGGCCTTCCAGCCCGAGTGGATCGTGGACCTCGCGGCCCAGCATCTGCAAACCGCCGCAGATGCCGATCAGCTTGCCGCCGTAGCGCAAATGCCGGGCGATGGCCGTGTCCCAGCCACGCGCACGCAACTGCGCCAGGTCGCCGCGCACGCTCTTGGAGCCGGGCAGGATGATCAGGTCGGCGGGCGGGATCGGCTGGCCCGGGCCGATGAATTGCAGATCGACCTGCGGGTGCAGGCGCAGTGGGTCGAAATCGGTGTGGTTGCTGATGCGCGGCAGCACCGGCACGATCACCTTGAGCAGCCGTTCGCCTTTGACCGCCTGGCGCACGTCGATGCCGTCCTCGGCCTCCAGGTGCAGGTCGGTGACATAGGGCAGCACGCCCAGCACCGGTTTGCCGGTGCGCTGCTCCAGCCAGTCCAGGCCCGGTTGCAGCAAGGCGATATCGCCACGGAAACGGTTGATGACGAAGCCTTTGACCCGCGCCTGCTCGCTCGGCGAGAGCAGCTCCAGGGTGCCCACCAGGTGGGCGAACACCCCGCCACGGTTGATATCGGCCACCAGGATTACCGGGCAGTCGACCGCCTCGGCAAAGCCCATGTTGGCGATATCGCCGGCACGCAGGTTGATCTCGGCAGGGGAGCCTGCGCCTTCGACCATCACCACTTGATAGGCTTGCTCGAGCCGCTCATGGGAGGCCAGCACCGCCTGCATGGCGATGGCTTTGTAGCCGTGGTAGGCCACGGCATTCATGCTGGTGACGGCGCGCCCATGGATGATCACCTGGGCACCGGTGTCGCTGTTGGGCTTGAGCAGCACCGGGTTCATGTCGGTGTGCGGCGCCAGCCGGCAGGCCTGGGCCTGTACCGCCTGGGCACGGCCGATCTCGCCACCGTCGGCGGTCACTGCGCTGTTGAGCGCCATGTTCTGCGGTTTGAACGGCACCACTGCAACGCCTTGGCGCAGCAGCCAGCGGCACAGGGCGGTAACCAGCGTGCTCTTGCCGGCATCGGAGGTGGTGCCTTGCACCATCAGGGTGGTCATGCCGATTCCTTTAGATAATCCAGCAGCGCCTCGCGCAGGCGCTGCTCTTGTGCGGCGTTGGCCGGCAGGCCGAAACGCAGCGCCGCCGGGTGCTCGAACAGGCGCACGAGGATGCCGCGCCGGGCGAGGAATTCATGCAGCTGTGCGGCACGCTCGGTGGCCACGTACTGGAACAGGTCGCAGCCCCCCGTCGGCGCCAGGCCGGCTTCGGCCAACAGGGCCACCAGCCGAGCGCTGGCCCCGGCACAGCGGTCGATCTGCATCAGGTGGGCCAGCTCATCGGCCAGGCATACCTTGCCCAGCACCCGGGTCGGACCGCTCACCGTCCACGGCCCCAGCAGCTCGGCCAGCGCCTGCAGCAGTGCCGGTTGAGCCATCACGAAGCCCAGCCGCACCCCTGCCAGGCCGAAGAACTTGCCGAACGAGCGCAACACGATCAGCCCTGGCCGATCGACATGGCCGCACAGGCTGAGCCCCGGGGTGTTGTCGATGAACGCTTCGTCGACCACCAGCCAGCCGCCCCGCGCAGCCAGCCGGGCATGCCAGGCCAACAGGCGCTCACGGGGGATCAGCCGGCCGGTGGGGTTGTTGGGGTTGACCAGCACCAGCACGTCGAGGCTGTCGATAGCTGCCTCGACCTGGTCGTCACCCAGCTCGACCAAGGTATGCCCGGCACGCTGCCAGGCATGCGGATGCTCGGCATAACAGGGTGTCAGCACCCCGACCCGCCCAGGCGCGCGCAGCTGCGGCAGGGCCTGGATCGCCGCCTGAGAGCCGGCCACGGCCAATAACAGACTGGCGTGATAGTAGGTGCGCGCCGCCTGCTCCAGGCCGTCCTCGGTTTCCGGCAGTCGCGCCCAGGCCTCCTGGGGGATCGACGGCACCGGGTATGGCCAGGGTGCGATGCCACTGGACAGGTCGAGCCAACGCTCGCGGGCAATCCCGTACTGCACTACCGCCCGCAGCAGGCGGCCACCGTGTTCAAGCATTCAGGTAACTCCCCAGGCAGATCACCAGCAACCATAGCCACACCCCGCGCTGCACCAGGCTCCAGCCACGCTCGATGGCGTCGGCGTCGGCCATCGGCCCCTCGCCCAGGCGCGGCCGCTCGTGCAGCTCGCCGTGGTACACCGCAGGGCCTCCCAGCTCAACACCCAGCGCACCGGCGCCGCTGGCCATCACCGGGCCTGCGTTGGGGCTGTCCCACAGCGGCCCCTGCTGGCGCCAGCAGCGCAGCGCCAGGCGGGTCTTGCCGAGCACGGCGTAGGTCAGCGCCACCAGGCGCGCGGGAATGTAGTTGAGCACATCGTCGATGCGCGCCGCGCACCAGCCGAAGCGCTCGAAGCGTTCGTTGCGATAGCCCCACATGGCATCGAGGGTATTGCTCAGGCGATACAGCACCACACCCGGCGCACCGGCCACGGCAAACCAGAACAACGCGGCGAACACCGCATCGCTGCCGTTTTCCAGCACCGACTCGGTAGCCGCCCGGGCCACGGCGGGCTCGTCCAGCTCGCGGGTTTCACGGCTGACCAGGTAACCGACCCGGCGCCGCGCTTCGTCCAGGTCACCCTGGCGCAGCGCCTGGGCCACCGGCAGCACATGCTCGCCGAGGCTGCGCAGGCCCAGCGCGCAGTACAGCGCCAGCACATCGACGATCCAGCCAACGTAAGGTAGCCAGGACAGGATCAGCGCCAGCAGGGTCAGTGGCACCACGGCCAGGAACCAGGCGCTGACACCATGGCTGCGCCAACCACGGCCACCGGCATTCAGGCGCCGCTCCAGGTTCGCCGCCAGGTTGCCGAAGCCCACCAGCGGGTGCCGGCGTTGCGGCTCGCCAAGCAAGGCATCCAGGGCCACGCCCGCGACAGTCAGCAAGGCCACGCTCATGGCCGGTCTCCCCAATGGTTTTCGTACAGCATTTCACTCAGCGGCCGTGGCTCGGCCCAGTTTTGCAGCGCCAGCATCGGCGCCGGGTAGAACTCGGTCACCGGCCCCAGGCACAGCACCGCCACCGGCTTGGCTCCGGCGGGCATGCCCAGCAGCTCGGCCAGCGCCTGTGGCTCGAACAGCGACACCCAGCCCATGCCCAGGCCCTCGGCACGCGCCGCCAACCAGAGGTTCTGGATAGCGCAGGCCAGCGACGCCAGGTCCATTTCCGGCAGGGTGCGACGGCCGAAAATGTGCGGTTCGCGGTTGTCCATCAACGCCGCTACCCACAGTTCGGCGCAGTCGTTGATGCCCTCGACCTTGAGCTTCATGAATTCGTCGGAGCGCTCGTTCAGGGCGTCGGCGGTGCGCACCCGCTCCTCCTCCACCAGCGCCTGGATGCGCGTGCGCAGTTCAGCCTGGGTGATACGGATGAAACGCCATGGCTGCATCAGGCCCACGCTGGGCGCCTGGTGCGCGGCGGCCAGCAGGCGCCCGAGCAGTGCCGGCGCCACCTCGCCACCGGCGAAATGGCGCATGTCGCGGCGCTCGCCGATGGCCCGGTAGACGGCCGCGCGCTCGGCGTCGCTGTAGGCGTGGCCGCTCATGGTCGCAGCAGCGCCGCCGCCGCGTCGGGGTTGGAAGGGAAATAGAAGTGCACGTAGGAGGCGGTCAGCCGCCCGATGCGGTACACCGCTTCGTTGCCACGGCCACCGTTGGGGCTCAGGCCGCGGGCGATCGGCTCCAGCGCGGTGCTGGTCAGCGAGTGGTGGTAGGTGTGCCCGCGCAGGGTGCCTTCCGGCAGCTCAACCGCCTGCAAGGCCAGGGCAGCCAGGCGTTTCTGCATGGTCGCCTCACCCGGCAGCAAGCCGAGCAGTGCGGCGCGTTCGCCGGCCACGTCGGTCAGGGCATCGAGCAGGTAGAGCATGCCGCCGCACTCGGCCAGCAAGGGCTTGCCCTGGGCGTGGTGGGCGCGGATCGCCTCCAGCATCGGCGCGTTGGCGGCCAATGCAGGGTGATGAAGCTCCGGGTAGCCACCGGGCAGGTACAGGCTATGCACGGTGGGCAATTCGCGGTCATGCAGCGGCGAGAAGAACTCCAGGTGCGCACCGAGGTTGCGCAGCAGCTCCAGGTTGGCGCCGTAGGTGAAGGCAAAGGCTTCGTCACGGGCTACGCCGATGCGTACGCCGGAGAGTGTCTTCGACAGGTCGACAGGCGCCGGCGCGGCAAAACTGACCGGTGGCGGCAACGCCGCATCGCAACTGGCGGCGAGTGCTTCGGCGGCGGCGTCCAGGCGTGCATCCAGATCGTTCAGTTCGCTGGCCTGGACCAACCCGAGGTGGCGGCTGGGCAGCTCGATGCCGCGCTCGCGGGACAGCCCGCCATACCAGCGCAGGCCTTCGGTCAGGCTGCCTTCGAGCAGCTGCGCATGGCGCAGGGTGCCGACACGATTGGCCAGCACGCCGGCAAACGGCAGGTCCGGCTGGTAGCGCGCCAGGCCCAGGGCCAGGGCGCCAAAGGTCTGGGCCATGGCCGTGCCGTCGATCACCGCCAGCACCGGCACGCCGAAGTGGCGCGCCAGGTCCGCACTCGACGGCGTGCCGTCGAACAGCCCCATCACCCCTTCGATCAGGATCAGGTCGGCATCAGCGGCCGCTTCCCAGAGCAGGCGGCGGCTCTCGTCGGCACCAATCATCCACAGGTCCAGCTGGTACACCGGCGCACCGCTGGCGCGCTCGAGGATCATCGGGTCGAGGAAGTCCGGGCCGCACTTGAACACCCGCACCTTGCGCCCGAGGTTGCGGTGCAGGCGCGCCAGGGCGGCGGTGACGGTGGTCTTGCCCTGGCCGGAGGCTGGCGCGGCGATCAGCACCGCCGGGCACTGGCGTGGCTCACTCACAGTTCAACGCCCTTCTGCGCGCGGATACCGGCCTGGAACGCATGCTTGAGCATGCCCATCTCGGTGACGGTGTCGGCCAGTTCGACCATCTCGGGCTTGGCCGCACGGCCAGTGACAATCACGTGCTGCATCGGCGGGCGGGCCTGGATGTCGCTGAGCACCTGGTCGAGGTCAAGGTAGCCGTGCTTGAGGGCGATGTTCAGTTCATCGAGCACGACGAACTGGATCGACGGGTCCTGCAGCAACTGGCGCGACACGGCCCAGGCGGCTTCGGCGGCAGCGATGTCGCGCTGGCGGTCCTGGGTTTCCCAGGTGAAGCCCTCGCCCATCACGTGGTAGCTCACCTGCTCGGGGAAGCGCCGGAAGAACAGCTCCTCGCCGGTGCTGTTGCGGCCCTTGATGAACTGCACCACGCCGCACTGCATGCCGTGGCCCATGGCCCGGGCGAGCATGCCGAAGGCCGAGCTGCTCTTGCCCTTGCCGTTGCCGGTGAGTACCAGCAGCAGGCCGCATTCGTTAGGGGCGTTGGCGATGCGCTCGTCGATGAGCGCCTTCTTGCGCTGCATGCGCGCCAGGTGGCGTTCGTCGCGTTCGGGGGATTCGCTCATCAGGGTTCTCCGCAGCTGTCACCGCCAGGCGACAGGTAAAAGGCGGGCAGACGGAGAACGCGCAGGGGCCGTGGCACGAAAGACCACATCGCACTGCGCATCACCCTCCGTGATGCCGTTGGCAGTTACAGGCCGGTCTCCGGGCTTGTGAGCGGGCCATGGGCCCTGTGCCTGCGCACCTTCCCGGGTGTTTGCACCCAGTGGTTCTGCGCGGTTTCTACTCACTTACCGTTGCGGGGGCAGCGCCGGAATCGCACCTTGTCGGCGCCCACCGGCTTCCCAGTTTCACCCTGCCGAACCACAGTCCGCAGGGCACCTGAAACACGCCGCGAAGGTTAGAGGGTTGCACCATGAGCGTCAATCGAACACGGGCCGATCTGGCCTGGATCAATGGCCAATCCGTCGGCTTGTGCCACACTCATGACAGTGATATCACTTAGCCATCAATCTCGCTGACCTCAATGACAATGACAAGGAGCGCCCAGCATGCAAGGCCTGATCATCAACAACACCCACTTCGAGTTCCTGCGCCCGGCGCTGGAGCGCTGGGTTGACTGCATCGACCGCTTCAACCAGCTGCAAGGGGACGCTGATGCGCCCTACTGGCATGGCAGCGCCGCCAACGTCGGCATGCTCGCGGCAGCGGCCTGGCAGGGCGAACTGGTGGCACTGCAGCAGTACCAGAGCAAGAAGCAACGTGACGAGGGTGAGCGCGAGGGGCGTTGCGACCTGTCGATCAGCAACGCCGAAGCCTCCCTGCACCTGCATGCCGGCCAGCGCTGGCCACGTATCGCCCGCCTCGACCTGGCCTCGGCCCTGCAGGAAACCGCCGCCCAGGCCAAACACATCGGCTATGCCAGCCAGCTCAAGGCGGGTGCGCTGTTCGTCACGCCCTGGAAAGCCGGCCAGCACGCCAGCCCCGAGGAGTTGCAGGACCTGGTTGACGACCTGCAGAAACACACCGCCTGCGCCATCGCCTGGTACTTCCCCTATGCCTACCGCAAGCTGCACAACGACCTGGGGCAGTACTTCCCCGGCGTGGCACTGCTGCTCAAGCAAGCCTGAGGGCAGGTGCCAGATAGCTACCGCCGCCCCGCCGCCTCCCTGACGACAATGGCCACTCCATCCCCTGAAGGAGCTGGCCATGACCGCCCTGCTGGACAAGTTTCAAAGCACCCTGGACGCCCTTGAGCTGGCCGGGCCGTTCGTACGCCTGGTCGATGATTTCGTTCGAGACTTCCCCGACCCTTTTGCACTGGCAAACGGGCACGCGGCACGCATCGTGCGCACCTATGAGGGCAAGTCGCTGGACCCGCGGTTTTTCTGGTGGCACCAGTTCAATACCACCAGCAGCAGCTCCCGCACCTTCACCGGCTGGCAGCACAGCGGCCCACCACAGAAGTCGATGACCTTGACGCAGCTGGTGGTGCAGCGTTTCGACCTGCGCTTCCAGGAGGCCAGCGATGAACTGAGCCAGTTGGGCGGGTTCTACCGGGACGGCCCCCAGGCCCGCATGTTCGACGAGCGCAACGAGCAGCGGCTGCTGGGGGCCGATGTTCTAAGTGAGCTCTGGACACTGGATTTCGGCGCGGCCTATCGCCACGATGTCGAGCGCTTCTGGCGGGGTAGCGGCCGGCACTTCAAAGTGCTGGCCAGGCTCAACCTGCTGGGCCACGCTTGCACCGCCGAACGTGCGGGGCGGATCGACAGTGCCGACCTTGCCGCGATACGGGAAATGCTAGGAGTATCGGGCAACGTCCTCACGCTTGCCGAGCTGCAGCACGATGCGCCCGCTAGCGCACTCACCGTGAGCCGCTATGACGCCGGGCACGGCAGCCGGCCGTGGCTGTACAGTCTGGCGGCGAGCAGTGGACGGGTGCTGGCCTACCTGCCGTGGTGCGCAGAGCCGCTGCGCGCATTCGATTCGACGCGACACATGGCCGGCTGGCTGCGCACGCAGTTGCAGGACCCGACGCAACTGGCGGCCTTTGCCCAAGCGGCGCAAAGCGACCTGGCCGACAACGCCCAGGCGCAATTGCTGTATCGCACCTTCAGCAGCATCAGGGACAGTCGCTCCGACGAAGCGGTCGAAGTGTTGCTGGGTTTCATCCGTCGGCAGCTGCCGGGTAATTTCTTCGTCTACCTTGCCGAACAGGCCAGGGCAGAAATGCAGCGCAATGCTTCGGCAATGCTGAACAACAGCGCGCTGCGCAAGGCCCTGTGGAGCGGTTATCTGGCGGCGTTCCTCGGCGTTTTTGGCAGCTTCGCACCGCTGGGCTGGCCAATGACCCTGCTACTGCTCGGGGCTGGCCTGACCAAACTGGCGCTGGATGTGGACGCAGCGGCCAGCGCGGTCGACAAGGCGGCGCGCCAGGACGCGTTGCGCGAAGCCATGATCGACAGCCTGTGCGCGGCATTCAGCCTGGTCGACCTGAGTTTTCATGGCAATTTCGCGTCACTCGACTACCAGGCGCCCGCCCACGAGCTGGACACCACCCTGAACACATGGGCGCCGCACCCGGCTCCGGGTACGGTACTGGAGGGCCTGGAGAGCAACCAGCTGGCGATCGGCGAGCTGGGCGTGGCTGGCACGCTGCAAGGCGTGAGCCTGTATGACGATGGCAGTTGCCGGATCAGCCTGGACGGGACGGTCTATCGGGTGCGCTACAGCCGCGAACTGTCGACCTGGTTGATTGTGACGGAGGACAATCCTTACGCATTTGCACCGCTGCGCCCGGTGCGCCTGAACGCGTCCGGCCAATGGGAGCTGCTGGATCGCCCGGGGCTGATCGGCGGCGCCCCGCCCACCGTAGCCGGCGTGGCCGACGTACCCTCGGCGTTCTGGGACCAATACATGGTCGCCGACCAGGGTAAAAGCACAGCGCTGTCGGTACGCGCCAGGCTTCGGCAGAAAAATTTGCTCGCTGACCTGCCCGTGCTGGCCAAGGATCAGTTACCGCAAGCGGATGAACATGGCATCTACTGCATCAAGGTCGATGGCAACCCGACCTATTCGTACCTGCACCAAGGCGACGGCTATCACAACGAGTTGATCGAGTACTTCACCGACGAAGACTCGCAGGTCAACCGAGTGTTCCGCCAGGGCACCTACGACCATGACGATGTCGACAACTACATTGCCAGGCTCGCCGATTCGCTCGAGGCATTACCCAAGAGCAATGCGGTCACCCTGTACCGGGGCGGTAATGCCGCGCGCGGAACCAGTGGCGCCTTGTACCGCAATGGCCAGCTGAAAGTGGGCGATACGCTGATCAATACCGACCTGACCTCGTTCACCGAAAACCCCTATATCGTTCCCGGGTTCGCGGCCAGGGTCGCGGTGACGTCCGATCTGCCCTGGTTGTTCGATGACACCTCGGTGGTGTTCGAACTGCCGGCGGGGCACTACCAGGGAGGAACGCCAATCAGCGCCTTTTCCATGTATTGGGATGAAGCCGAAACGCTGTTCCTGCCCGGCCAGTACTTTCGTATCGAAAAGCTCGAGCAGGTCTACGGCGATGCCTACCGCTTCATTCACGTGACCCTCAGGCAGGTTGTCAGGCCAACTTCAGGGCCTTTATACGACCTGCGCACCGGTGCGCCGTACGATCGCGGGCTACTGCAGGCCCGGATCAGAACACCTGCACTGGCGCAGCGTTTCTTTCCGCTGGAGCCCACACAGGCGTGAAGCAGGCTCAGGGGTTCTGCGCCAAATGCCCGGGTGGCAACACCCGCTTGGCCTGCAGATAGGCCTTGGCCCAGTAGTTGCTGGAGAGGTAGTCCAGGCGCACCGTGCCGCCGGTGGACGGCGCATGGACGAAACGCCCTTCGCCGACATAGATACCAGCGTGGCTGACCTGTGCCCCGCCATTGGTGGCAAAGAACACCAGGTCGCCGGACTGCAAGGCATTGATGTCCACACTGGGCGCACGCATGACGATCATGTCGCGAGTGGTGCGTGGCAGGCTGATGCCCGCGGCATCACGGTACACATAGCCGATCAGACCGCTGCAATCGAACCCCGAATCAGGGGTGTTGCCGCCCCAACGATACGGCGTACCGACCAAACCGATCGCGCGGAACAGCACATCCTCTGCCGCGGGCGATGCCGCCGGTTGCGGGCTGAAGACCATGGGCTGCTTGACCGGCGCAGGGGCAGGTGCACGGCTGGAGCAGGCAGCAAGCAATGCCGCCAGGGAGAGAAATGCGAAGCGCGCCAACATCGCCATGATGCGAACGTCCTGTCAGGCAAACCTCGGCCGCGGCCGAAGATGGAAAGAGGTGAGAAATTAGATTAGACGCTTTCTGTAAATGCGCACGGCGGCGAGCTTTTCAGCTACGCCGCCGCGGCAGGGTACAGCATTTTGATATCAAATCAATTGCGCGAGATCGTGGTCGGTGCCATGGCCAGCGCGCGCTTGGCTTCGATGAAGGTCTTGCTCCAGTAGCGATCGCCCAGGCTGTCGATGCGCACACCACCGCTGCGGCGGCTGCTGGAGTGGATGAACTGGTTGTCGCCCAGGTAGATGCCGGCATGGCTGACGCGGCCGCGACCATTGGTGCTGAAGAACAGCAGGTCGCCTGGCTTGAGCTTGTTGCGCGCGACTTTGGGGGCGTCGACGTTGATCATCTCGCGGGTCGAGCGCGGCAGGTTCATGCCAGCTTCTTCGCGGAACAGATAACCAATGAAACCGCTGCAGTCAAAACCTTGCTCGGTGGTGCCGCCAAAGCGGTAGCGGGTACCGATCAGCGCCATGCCGCGCTCGAGGATACTGTCGGCCAGCACCGGGAGCTGATAAGGCTTGCTGTTGCTGGAGAAGGCATTCAGGTCATCTTCGCTGGCCAGCTCTTCCTCGGTGAATACGGAAGAAGCGGAAGCCTTGGCCTTGACCGATTGCTCGGCGGCCAGGCGATGATCCTGGGATTGAGTGGCCGGGCCATTAGCGGCGCAACCAAACAGAAAGGTGGCAAGTGCAAGTGGCACGAGGGGTGCGAAGCGCTTCAGCATGGGCACGACCGTGTCTGTAGTCCTTTAGAAGGGGGAAACTATGCCTTCTATCGGAACCATTTGCAAATTTTATCGAAAAACATGTGACTTTTCTGTTTTGACGCTCTGGCCCCGTGTTTTCAGGGCGTCACCAACCCAGGGTTTCCTTGAGGAACGGGATGGTCAGCTTGCGTTGCGCCTGCAACGAGGCCTGGTCTAGGCGTTCGAGCAGGTCGAACAGCGCGCTCATGCTGCGTGTGCCACGGGTGAGGATGAAGTGGCCGACCTCGTCGGTCAGGTGCAGGCCGCGCCGCGAGGCACGCAATTGCAGGGCACGCAGCTTGTCTTCATCGGACATGCCACGCATCTGGAAGATCAGCGCCAGGGTCAGGCGTGACTTGAGGTCCGCCAGCTTGATGGGCAGTTCGCGAGGGGAGCTGGACGCCGCCAGCAGCAAGCGCCGGCCACTGTCGCGCAGGCGGTTGAACAGGTGGAACATGGCCTCTTCCCAGTCTGCCTTGCCGGCGATCACATGCAGGTCGTCGATGCACACCAGTTCGTATTGTTCGAGGTGGTCGAGCAACTCGACGCCGCGCTCCAGCAGTTGCGCCAACGGCAGATAGACGGCGGGCTCGCCGCGCTGCTGGAACCGCTGGGTAGCGGCTTGCAGCAGGTGGGTGCGGCCAACGCCCTGTTTGCCCCACAGGTAAATGAGGCTCTCGGTCCAGCCGGCGTCGGCTTCGCATAGCCGCTCGACATAGCCCAATGCCGCGGCATTGGCGCCGGGGTAGTAGTTGATGAAGGTGGCGTCATCACGCAGACGCACACCCAGGGGCAACTGGATCGGTTTCATGCTCTCGGGCGGTCGCGTGGACCACAGGGGGCCTTTGGTGAAGAGTGTGCAAAGTCTATACCCGCAACGCGGGCGGCACAATCCGACAGGGGAAGAGCACAAGTAAAATCAAGCAGTTGCGATGTTCAACAGCCCCTGTGGGAGCGGCGGTTCGCCGCTCCCACGGTTGACGCGGTCACTTACAGGTCCGGATCAATCTCCCCGGCGTACATATCCGACTCCTTGTAAAGCTCATGCACGTGCCGCAGCAGCACCATGATCACCGCCGCCGCAGGCAGCGCCAACAACACCCCGGTAAAGCCGAACAACTCACCACCGGCGAGGATGGCGAAGATCACCGCCACCGGGTGCAGGCCGATCCGGTCGCCCACCAGCAGCGGCGTCAGCACCATCCCCTCGAGTGCCTGGCCAACCATGAACACCGCGACGATCCCCAGCATCGGATACAGCTCGCCGCTGAACTGGAACAAGCCGGCCACCAGTGCCGCGCCGATACCGATGATGAAGCCCATGTACGGGACGATCGCCGCCAGCCCCGCCAACATGCCGATCAGCAGGCCCAGCTCCAGCCCCACCAGCATCAGCCCGGTGGAATAGATGACGCCCAGTGCCAGCATCACCAGCAACTGGCCACGCACGAACGCCCCCAGCACCTCATGGCATTCACCGGCCAGCCCCACCACCTGCTCTTCGCGCTGGCGCGGCAACAGGCTGCGCAGCTTGGCCATCATCAGGTCCCAGTCACGCAGCAGGTAGAAGCCCACCACCGGGATCAGCACCAGGTTGGCCACCCAGCCGATCAGGGCCAGGCTCGACGCAGTGGCCTGGGACAGCAGTACACCGACGAGGTCGGTGGTCTGGCCCATGTGCTCGCCGATGGCGGATTTGATCTTGTCGAACTTCCAGAAGCCATCGGCCAGGCCCAGGCGGATTTGCACCCAGGGCAGGGCCACGTGCTGCAGCCAGTCGAGCATCTGCGGCGCCAGCTCGTACAAGCGCACCAGCTGCTTGGCCAGCATGGGGATCAGCACCAGCAGCAAAGCCATGAACACCAGGGTGAACAGGCTGAACACCACCACCACGCCCCAGGTTCGCGACAGCCCGGCTCGCTCGAGGCGGTCGACCAGCGGATCGGCCAGGTAGGCCAGCAGAATCCCTACCAGGAACGGCGAAAGAATGTTGTGCAGCAGATACAGCAGCACAGCGATCAGCAGGGCCGCGCCCAGCCCGATCCAACGACGCATATCGATCATGCTCAAGCCCCCTTACCAGCGAAAACGCAAGCCATCGAACGGCTTGGCTGCAGTGGCAGGGGGTGTCGTGCCTGGCTCGCCCTGGGCGGCAGGTGCCGGCGCGGCCTCGGCAGGCAACTCCTGCAACTTGGCCAAGCCCAGTTGCGCACGCAACTGCTCGCGGTTGCCGGTGACACCGTAAGTCAGGGTGCGACCTTCGGCCATCTGCAGACGGGCACCATAGGGCTCGAGCACGCGGCTCAATTCGGCATAGCGCTGCAGGTTCATGCCCTGCACCTGCACCTGAAGGTCACTGCTGGCCCCGGGGCGGGTGACATAGCGCGGCGCCAGGCGGTTGCTCACGGCCAGCAGCACGGCATCGGCCAAGGCGGCCTGGTCGGCACCTTCGGCGCTGCCCTGCTCGCGCTGGTCACCCAACCACAGCTGCCACTTGCCCTGCCACTTGCCGTCGGCCTCGTGCGCATGCACCGCCAGCAAGGCATTGGCGCCGTAACGCTCGGATGCCTCACGCAGCGGTGCCGGGTCATTGCCTTCAAGCTGCTTGGCGTTGGCCACCAGCTGCTCCTGCAAGTCGGCCAGCGGCAGGCGCAGCGGCAAGCCACGGTGCTGGGCGGCACGGCGCAGCGGTTCGGCGGCGGCCTGGCCATCACCCACCAGGTTGCTGCCCTCGGCACTGTCGTAAAGCCACCAGCCGAGGATAGACGGGCGATTGTTGCCCCACAGCGCCAGGCCCGCCTGGCGCAGCGCACGCTCAGTGCTGCCAGGGTCGAACTCGACCAGCAGCACCTCGGGCGGCCCGGCCTCGGTGCCCACCTGGTTGATGATTTGCTGCGGGTCCTTGCGCAGCGCGGCCAAGGCCGGGCTCTGCGCCGCCTTGGGGTCGCCGGTCAGGCGCAGCACCAGGGTATCCAGGGCCTTGCTGGTAGCCTGGGCGCGGGCGTCGCTGCCCTGCCCTTCGACAGGTTCGCGGACCTGATAAAGGCCGGTGACGGTTTCGGCCTGCGCTGCAGCGCCGACCAGCACCAGGCACCCGGCCGCGATGAAATTGAAAAGACGCATTGAGGATTCCTGTCCAGATGACCACGAGCGACGAGCCCGGACCTGCCGGTTGTGACCGCGCAACGCGGAAAAATGCTGCGCTGCCGCGGCCCTTTATGCCCGTCACGATGCCTATACCTTATACAGGCACCGGCGCGGCAACCAGTCGCGCACCGTGAAAGCGCTTTTTTGCCCAGATTTGAGGCCTGCCCGTCGGCCTGAGGATGGCCGCTTCGGGGCAACCCTGATAAAATCGCGCGCCTTCGCAGACCAGTGACGTACAGGCAGCCGCCGCTTCTGAAGCCGGCCTTGGCCGTCCCGGTCGTTTTCCAAGAATCCCTCCCTCTTAAAGGCCTGGATCAATGAGCAAGCAACCCTCCCTGAGCTACAAGGACGCCGGTGTAGACATCGACGCCGGCGAAGCACTGGTCGAACGCATCAAGGGCGTCGCCAAGCGCACCGCACGCCCTGAAGTCATGGGTGGCCTGGGCGGCTTCGGCGCCCTCTGCGAGATCCCGGCCGGCTACAAACAGCCGGTGCTGGTCTCCGGCACCGACGGTGTCGGCACCAAGCTGCGCCTGGCGCTGAACCTGAACAAGCACGACAGCATCGGCCAGGACCTGGTCGCCATGTGCGTCAACGACCTGGTGGTGTGCGGCGCCGAGCCGCTGTTCTTCCTCGACTACTACGCCACCGGCAAGCTCAACGTCGACGTGGCCGCCACCGTGGTCACTGGCATCGGCGCCGGTTGCGAACTGGCCGGCTGCTCGCTGGTCGGTGGTGAAACCGCCGAAATGCCAGGCATGTACGAAGGCGAAGACTACGACCTGGCCGGCTTCTGCGTTGGCGTGGTGGAAAAAGCCGAGATCATCGACGGCTCGAAAGTGGCCACCGGCGACGCCCTGCTCGCCCTGCCCTCCTCCGGCCCGCACTCCAACGGCTACTCGCTGATCCGCAAAATTCTGGAAGTGTCCGGCACCGACATCGAAAACACCCAGCTCGACGGCAAGCCGCTGACCGACCTGCTGATGGCGCCGACCCGCATCTACGTCAAGCCGCTGCTGCAGCTGATCAAGAACACCGGCGCGGTCAAGGCCATGGCCCACATCACCGGTGGCGGCCTGCTGGACAACATCCCGCGCGTACTGCCGAAAAACGCCCAGGCCGTGGTTGACGTGGCCAGCTGGCAGCGCCCGGCGGTGTTCGACTTCCTGCAGGAAAAAGGCAACGTCGACGAGCACGAGATGCACCGTGTGCTGAACTGCGGCGTAGGCATGGTCATCTGTGTCGCCCAGGATCAGGTCGAAGCCGCCCTGAACGAACTGCGCAAAGCGGGTGAGCAGCCTTGGGTGATCGGCCACATCGCCGAAGCCGCCGAAGGCGCCGCCCAGGTCGAGCTGCAGAACCTCAAGGCACACTGATGCCGAGCAAGACCTGCAACGTCGTGGTATTGCTGTCGGGCTCCGGCAGCAACCTGCAAGCGCTGATCGACAACACCAGCGCCAGTGACAGCCCGGTACGCATCCGCGCGGTGATTTCCAACCGCGCCGATGCCTACGGCCTGGAACGTGCCAAGGCAGCCGGCATCGACACCGCGCTGCTGGAACACCAGGGTTTCGACGGCCGCGAAGCCTTCGATGCGGCGCTGATGGCGCTGATCGACGGCTTCGAGCCCGACCTGGTGGTACTGGCCGGCTTCATGCGCATCCTGAGTGGCGGCTTCGTACGCCACTATCAAGGCCGCCTGCTCAACATACATCCGTCACTGTTGCCCAGGTATAAAGGCCTGCACACACACCGGCGTGCGCTGGAGGCCGGCGATGCCGAGCACGGCTGCAGCGTGCACTTCGTCACCGAGGAACTCGATGGCGGGCCTTTGGTCGTACAGGCTGTGGTTCCGGTTGCAACGGACGACACCGAGCAGACACTCGCCCAGCGCGTGCACCTGCAGGAACACCAGATCTACCCGCTGGCGGTGCGCTGGTTCGCCGAAGGACGCTTGCGTCTGGGCGAACAGGGTGCATTACTGGATGGCCAGCCGCTGGCGGCCAGCGGTCACTTGATTCGATCCTAGGAGAATTTATGCGTCGCGCCCTGCTCTTGGCTCTCGCCGTGCTCGCCCTGCCGCTCCAGGCAGCTGATCTGAAGCCTTTCGCAGCCAGCTACACGGCTGACTGGAAGCAACTGCCCATGAGCGGCACTGCCGAGCGCAGCCTGGTGAAGAACGCCAACGGTACCTGGGACCTTAACTTCAAGGCTTCCATGATGATCGCCAGCCTCACCGAGCAAAGCACCCTCAAGCTCGACAACGACACCCTGCTGCCGCAGAAGTACCACTTCGAGCGCGGCGGCCTGGGCAAGGCGAAGAAAGTCGATCTCACCTTCGACTGGACCGGCAAGAAGGTCACCGGCAGCGACCGTGGCGACGCGATCAGCCTGCCGCTCAACCGCGGCGTGCTGGACAAGTCGTCCTACCAGCTGGCACTGCAGCATGACGTGGCCGCCGGCAAGAAGAGCATGACCTACCAGGTGGTCGACGGTGACGAGATCGACACCTACGACTTCCGCGTGCTGGGCACCGAGAAAGTCACCATCAAGACCGGCCAGGTTGAAGCAGTCAAGGTCGAGCGCGTGCGCGACCCGAGCCAGAGCAAGCGCATTACCGAGCTGTGGTTCGCCAAGGACTGGGACTACCTGCTGGTGCAACTGCGCCAGGTCGAGACCGACGGCAAGGAGTACGTGATCGTGCTGCAGGATGGCACGGTCGATGGCAAGGCGGTCAAAGGCAACTGATCAGCGACGCCGGCAATAGCCGAAGCCCCGCCTTGTGCGGGGCTTTTCTTTGCAGCAGTCACTACCCTCCTGTAGGAGCGGCCTTGTTTCGCGAAAGGGCTGCGCAGCAGGCCCGGCAATCTTGTGGCCTGGGCAGACTCTGGGGCCGCTACGCGACCCTTTCGCGACACAAGGCCGCTCCTACAGGGGGCCGCGCACACCCTACTGCCTTCATGAAACTTGTTTCATCGCCGTTTAATTTACTTAGCCTGCTAACAAATTCTATAAAGAAGGCCTGCGACACAGTGCCGCAGCCCATCAAGCAGTGGAGTTTGACGATGACAGTTCAAGTAACCGAACGCGACGAATCGAAAATGTCCCACGAAGGCCTGGCCGCTGGCGTGCGGATCTGGGATGTGCACCAACAGGGCCAACTGGTCGGCATGTTCCACGAAGAACACCTGGCCCAGCAGTACCGCAGCGAACTGGAAGTCCTGGAAAACCAGCGCACGCCCCAGTGACACCGCCTTCAAACAAAAAACCCCGCCTAGGCGGGGTTTTTCATGCTTACCACATCAAATCGTCAGGGATCTTGTAGGCCGCGTACGGATCGTCCTCGTCCGCCTCCTCGACATGGGTGTTGAGCAGCAGGATACGCTGTGGGTCGCGCTCCTGGATTTTCACCGCCGCTTCACGCGGAATCACTTCGTAGCCGCCGGCATGGCCGACGATCGCCAGCGCACCGTTGCTCAGCTTGGTACGCATCAGGGCGTTGACGGCGATGCGCTTGACCTTCTTGTCATCGACGAAGTTGAAGTAATCCTCGGTGGTGAGCTTGGGCAGGCGCGTGGCTTCGATCAGCTGCTTGATCTGCGCGGCGCGGGCTTTCTGCTCGGCCTTCTCCTGGACCTGGCGGTTCAGCTCCTGGTCTTTTTTGGCCTTTTCGGCCAGGGCTTCCTTGGCCAGGCGTTGCTGGCTGTCGTCCACCTCGACCTGGCCTTTGTGCTCCAGGCGCTTCTGTTTTTTCTCAGCCTTGTTGGTCTGGGAAACCTGTTTCTGGTTGACCAGGCCGGCTTTGAGCAGCTGGTCGCGAAGGGAAAGGCTCATGGGTGTCTTTACTCACTTATGCATCGGCTCAGCCGCAGCTGGGCAGGTTCTTTTCCTGACGCTTGGCCTCGCCCCACAGGGCGTCCAGCTCGTCGAGGGTACGATCTTGGAGGTTCAGGCCCTGCTCGCGCAATGCCTGTTCGATAAAACGGAAACGCCGTTCGAATTTGCGGTTGGCGCGGCGCAGGGCGTTTTCCGGGTCGTGCTTGAGGTGCCGGGCCAGGTTGACGGTGGCGAACAGCAGATCGCCCAGCTCGTCCTCCAGCGCATCGCTGTCACCGTCGGCCATGGCCTGCAGCACTTCGTCGAGCTCTTCGCGCACCTTGTCCAGCACCGGCAGCGCATCAGGCCAGTCGAAACCGACCGTGGCCGCGCGCTTCTGCAGCTTGGCGGCGCGCGACAGTGCCGGCAGCGCCGCGGGCACGTCGTCAAGCAGCGACAACTGCTCGGGCTCGCTGTTTTCGGCGCGCTCTTCGGCCTTGATCTCTTCCCAGCGCGACTTGACCTGGGCTTCGCTCAACGAAGGCGTGTCGACCGGTGCATAGAGCTCGCCGGTGGGGAACACATGGGGGTGACGACGGATCAGCTTGCGGGTAATCGAGTCAACCACACCGGTGAACTCGAAACGCCCCTCTTCCCGCGCCAGCTGGCTGTAGTAGACCACCTGGAACAACAGGTCACCCAACTCACCCTGCAGGTGGGCGAAATCACCCCGCTCGATGGTGTCGGCGACTTCGTAGGCTTCTTCGATGGTGTGCTGGACGATGCTGGCGTAGTCCTGCTTGAGGTCCCACGGGCAACCATATTGCGGGTCGCGCAGCCGGGCCATCAGGTGAAGCAGGTCGTCGAGGGTGTAGGTCATGAATGGCTTTTCCTCAGCGAGGGCGTTGCCCTCGATCGCCGGCAAGCCGGCCCCCACAGGGAGCTGGCTTGCCGGCGATGGGCCGCACAGCGGCCCCGTTCAGTCTCAAGGGGTACGGTTACGCCGCGTCTCGATGATGTTCGGCAACTGCGAGATCCTGCCGAGCAAGCGCCCGAGGGCATCCAGGCCGGGGATCTCGATAGTCAGCGACATCAAAGCGGTGTTGTCTTCCTTGTTCGAGCGGGTGTTGACCGCCAGCACGTTGATCTTCTCGTTGAGCAGCACCTGCGACACGTCGCGCAGCAGCCCCGGGCGGTCGTAGGCACGGATGACGATGTCGACCGGGTAGGTCTGCACCGGGATCGGCCCCCAGCTGACCTGGATGATCCGCTCCGGCTCCTTGCCCGCCAGTTGCAGCACCGAGGCGCAGTCCTGGCGGTGGATGCTCACGCCGCGGCCCTGGGTGATGTAGCCGACGATGGCATCGCCCGGCAGCGGCTGGCAGCAACCGGCCATCTGCGTGAGCAGGTTGCCAACGCCCTGGATCTGGATGTCGTTGCGCTTGCCCGCGCGGATGCCCCGCGCCTGACGCGGCACCAGCTCGACCTGTTCGATGCGCTCGGGCTCGAGCAGCTGCTGGGCGGCGTTGACCATGTGCGCCAGGCGCAAGTCGCCGGCACCGAGGGCGGCGAACATGTCTTCGGCGGTCTTGACGTTGGCCTTCTCGGCAAGGCGTTCGAAGTCCACCTGGGGCAGGCCCAGCCGGCTCAGTTCGCGCTCGATCAGGGTCTTGCCGGCAGCGACGTTCTGGTCGCGGGCCTGCAGCTTGAACCAGTGGACGATCTTCGCCCGCGCCCGCGAGGTGGTCACATAGCCGAGGTTGGAGTTCAGCCAGTCGCGGCTCGGGTTGCCGTGCTTGCTGGTGATGATCTCCACCTGCTCGCCGGTCTGCAGGCTGTAGTTGAGCGGCACGATGCGGCCGTTGATCTTGGCGCCGCGGCAGTTGTGGCCGATTTCGGTGTGCACGCGGTAGGCGAAGTCCAGCGGCGTGGCGCCCTTGGGCAGGTCGATGGCATGGCCGTCGGGGGTGAACACGTAGACCCGGTCCGGCTCGATATCGACCCGCAGCTGCTCGGCCAGGCCGCCGATGTCACCCAGTTCTTCATGCCACTCGAGCACCTGGCGCAACCAGGAGATCTTCTCTTCGTAGTGGTTGGAGCTGGGCTTGACGTCGGTGCCCTTGTAGCGCCAATGCGCGCACACCCCCAGCTCGGCCTCTTCGTGCATGGCGTGGGTACGGATCTGCACTTCCAGCACCTTGCCCTCTGGGCCGATCACCGCGGTGTGCAGCGAGCGGTAGCCGTTTTCCTTGGGGTTGGCGATGTAGTCGTCGAACTCTTTGGGGATGTGCCGCCACAAGGTGTGCACGATGCCCAGCGCGGTGTAGCAGTCGCGCACTTCCGGCACCAGCACGCGCACCGCGCGCACGTCGTAGATCTGGCTGAACTCCAGGCCCTTGCGCTGCATCTTGCGCCAGATCGAATAGATGTGTTTCGCCCGGCCGCTGATGTCGGCGTTGACGCCGGTGGCCAGCAGCTCGTTCTGCAACTGGTTCATCACGTCGCTGATGAAGCGCTCGCGGTCCAACCGGCGCTCGTGCAGCAGCTTGGCGATCTGCTTGTACTGGTCGGGCTCAAGGTAGCGGAACGAGAGGTCTTCGAGTTCCCACTTGATATGGCCGATGCCCAACCGGTGGGCCAGCGGTGCATAGATATCGAACACCTCGCGGGCCACGCGCAGGCGTTTTTCATCGTCGGCGGACTTCACCGCACGAATGGCACAGGTGCGCTCGGCGAGCTTGATCAGCGCCACGCGAACGTCGTCGACCATGGCCACCAGCATCTTGCGCAGGTTCTCGACCTGCGCCTGCGAGCCCAGCACCAGCGACTGGCGTGGGCTGAGGCTGGCACTGATGGCCGCCATGCGCAGCACGCCATCGATCAGTTTGGACACCACCGGTCCAAAACGCTGGCCGACTTCGGCCACTGTCACCTTGCCTTCGCGCACCGAGCGGTAGATGACCGCCGCCATCAGCGAATCCTGGTCGAGCTTGAGGTCGGCGAGGATTTCGGCGATTTCCAGGCCCGCCTGGAAACTGGACGTGCCATCGGCCCAGGAATGCTTGGCCGGGTTGCCCTTTTTCTCGATTTCCTGGGCGAACTCACAGGCCTCTTTGAGCGCCGCGCGATCAAGCTGCGAATCGACGCTCACCACATGATCGAGCCATGCTTCGAGATTGATACTGCCGTCGTTGTTGACCGGCTGGTGCACTCTCACCTGTACCATCTTTGTTTTACCTTTCCATACAGCGCACCACACGGGTGCGCTGGTTATCACCTGTGCCGCCCACGTTCCCTGAGGGCCACACCAAGAAGACCAGGCTCGCTAGCCCACTTCGAATAACGCCATGGCCTCGACATGCGCCGTCTGAGGAAACATGTCGAGAATCCCGGCCCTTTTTAACCGGTACCCCTGCCCGACCAGCACCTGCGCATCTCGCGCCAGCGTGGCCGGGTTGCACGATACGTAGACCAGCCGTTTCGCGCCGAGCCGAGCGATGCCTTGCACCACTTCGTACGCACCGTCGCGCGGTGGATCCAAGAGTACCGCAGAAAAGCCCTCGGCGACCCATCCGGCGCCGGCCAAAGGCTGCGATAAATCGGCCTGAAAAAACCGTGCGTTATGCACATTGTTGCTGCGGGCATTGGCCTCGGCGCGCTCGACCATCGCCTGCACGCCTTCTACCGCTACCACTTCCCGCGCCTGACGGGCCAACGGCAGGGCGAAGTTGCCCAGGCCGCAGAACAGGTCCAGCACCCGTTCATCCGCCTGGGGCGCCAGCCAGGCCAGGGCCTGCTGGATCATCAGGGTGTTGACCTGGGCATTGACCTGGACGAAGTCACCCGGCCGCCAGGCCAACTGCAACCCCCAGGGTTCCAGGGCAAAGCCCAGCTCGACCGCGGCCTCCACTGGCGCCGGGTCGCCCTCACCCTGCAGCCACAACTGGGCGCCGGCTTCACGGCAGAACGCCTCGAGCCGCGCCAGGTCGTCAGCCGCAAGCGGCGCCACATGGCGTACCAGCAGCGCCTCGGCACTGCCGCTGAACAGCTCCACATGCCCCAGCGCCTGCGGCTTGCTCAAGCTGCGCAGCACGGTCGGCAAGTGGCGCAAGATCGACTGCAAGGGTTGTACCAGCACCGCGCAGTCGTCGATGGCGACGATGTCCTGGCTGGCCTCGGCACGAAACCCCACGTCCAGCTGACGAGCCTTGACGTCCCAGCGCACGGCCACCCGCGCCCGGCGTCGATAGCCGAACTCGGGCCCGCTCAGGGGCGCGGCCCACTCGTCCGGCTGGATGCCGGCGACACGCTGCAATTGTTCAGCGAGCGTGCGCTGCTTGAGCGCCAGCTGGCCGTCATGGGGCAGGTGCTGCAGGTTGCAGCCGCCGCAGCGCTGGTAATGTTTGCACGGCGCTTCGCGGCGCTCGGGGCTGCCCTGGAATACGCGCTCCAGGCGCGCCTCGACCACCTTGCCGCGGGCCGCGAGCACCCGTGCTTCGACCTCTTCGCTGCCCAGCGCACCGCTGACGAACCAGGTGCGCCCTTCGACGAAGGCGATCCCGCGACCATCACCGGCCAGGCGCTCGATCTTGAGGCGCTGCTTCTTGCCCACGGGCACCTGGGTGCTACGGTCGCCGCCGGCCGGCTGGAAGCGCAGGCCGCTGTTGCTTTTCTTTCTGGACATCAGTTGGTATCGAACAGGCCGGTGGAAAGGTAACGGTCGCCACGGTCGCAGATGATGGCAACCATCACTGCGTTCTCGACTTCACGGGACAGGCGCAGCATGGCCGCCACCGCACCACCGGAGGACACGCCGCAGAAGATGCCCTCTTCGCGGGCAAGGCGGCGGGTGGTCTCTTCGGCTTCCTGCTGCGACATGTCGACCACACGGTCGACCCGGGTAGCGTCGAAGATCTTCGGCAGGTATTCCTGGGGCCAGCGGCGGATGCCGGGGATGGCCGAACCTTCCATCGGTTGCAGGCCGATGATCTGCACCGCCGGGTTCTGCTCCTTCAGGTACTGCGAGCAGCCCATGATGGTGCCGGTGGTGCCCATGGAGCTGACGAAATGGGTGATGGTGCCCTCGGTCTGCCGCCAGATCTCCGGCCCGGTACTGTTGTAGTGGGCAATCGGGTTGTCGCCGTTGGCGAACTGGTCGAGCACCAGGCCACGGCCTTCGGCCTGCAGCTTTTCAGCCAGGTCGCGCGCGCCTTCCATGCCCTCTTCCTTGGTCACCAGGATCAGCTCGGCGCCATAGGCGGTCATGGCCGCCTTGCGTTCGGCGGTGGAGTTGTCCGGCATGATCAGGATCATCTTGTAACCCTTGATCGCCGCCGCCATGGCCAGGGCGATCCCGGTGTTGCCGGAAGTCGCTTCGATGAGGGTGTCGCCGGGCTTGATCTGATTGCGCAGTTCGGCGCGGGTGATCATCGACAACGCCGGGCGGTCCTTGACCGAACCTGCCGGGTTGTTGCCTTCGAGCTTGAGCAAAAGCGTGTTGCTGGTGGCCCCGGCGATGCGCTGCAGGCGAACCAGAGGCGTGTTGCCGACGCAATCGGCGATGGTTGGGTACTGCAGGGTCATGGGCGTTATCGCAATCCGGACGGCAGGGGCGCCTATCATACCGGCAAACCCTGCGTGGCCATATCACGCAATTGTCGGACGCTATAGCTGGAAGCTATAAGCCGACTGGCAATGGGGGGGCGTCGCGCGTTGTGGGAGCTGGCCTGCCCCGCGATGGATCGCACTCACCTGCCGGCAGGCGCATGCACACGCGCAACCCATGTTCGCCATTGATAGCCCAGACACTGCCCCCCTGGCGCCGGATGGCACTGCGGGCAATGCTCAGCCCCAGCCCGAAACCACCATCCCCCGGCCGCGAACCGTCGAGCCGCGAGAACGGCGCGAAGATCCGCTCCAGGTCCTCCTCGGCCACGCCGCCGCCCTCGTCTTCGAGGGCGATGCGCCAGTAACCGCCCTCGCGCTGCCCACTCAGGCGCACACAGCCGTCGGTCGGCGAATGACGAATGGCATTGCGCAGGATGTTCTCCAGCGCCTGGGCCAGGTGATTGAGATTGCCCTGCACCCAGCAGTCGAGCGGCAAGGCACAGACCAGGCGCTGTGGTGCCCAGCCACTTTCATAGCAGGCGTTTTCGCTGAGCATGTCCCACAGCACCGGCAACTGGATCGGCTCCAGGTTCATCGGTGCGCGCTCGGCATCCTGCCAGGCCAGTTGCAGGGTGTCCTCGACCAGTTGCTGCATGCCGTCCACTTCGCGGTGCACGCGTTCGCGCAGGCGCTGCAGGTCGGTTTCGCCATCGCAGGCCACGCGCAAACGGCTGAGCGGGGTGCGCATTTCGTGGGAGAGGTCGCGCAACAGCTGCTGCTGCAGCGCCACGGTGCCCTGCAGGCGCTCGGCCATCTGGTCGAAGGCCCGGGCCAGTTCGCCAAGCTCGTCACGGCGCTGGATGGTGCGCGAGTCGAGCCGCGTCGTGAGCTGGTCGGCACGCCAGGCGCTGGCCTGCTCGCGCAGCTGGTTGAGCGGCACGATCAGCATGCGGTACAGGCCGACGCACAGCAGCAGGGTGAACAGCCCTGGGATGACACCGTTGGTGATGACCCGCCAGAACAGGCGGTACTGCCCAGGGTTGAAACGCTCGGGCAGCTCGATCACCAGGGCGCCTTGCTCCGGCTGGCCGGGAAACGGCAGGCGCAGCCAGGGTTGGCCGATAGTGCGCCGGCTCATCGGCCAGTCAACGCCGCGCAAGCGGGTCAGGTGCTGAATCTGCTCTGCGTTCAAGGGGGCCGTGCCCAAGGGGCGAAGCCCCCCGTCGAGCACCCCGACCCAGCCGCGCTCGCGCTGGTGCATGCCTGCCAGCCAGCGGTCGACGCCGTCCTGCCCGCCTTCGCGCCAGGCCTGCTCGGCTTCGGCAGCATAGCCGCGCAATACCTGGCGGGCCGGCTCGGAGAGGAAGGCGTTCTGGGTTTCCATGTGCCGGCCCCAGGTGTAGCTCAGGCCGATCATCAGCAGGCAGAAGCCCACGAGCAGTACGGCCAGCTTCCAGAACAGCGAATGGCGATCGAGCACGGTCAGTCCGCCTCGCCCGCACCGAACAGATAGCCCTTGCCCCACACCGTGCGGACCTGCCGCTCGTGGTAGCCGATGGCCTTGAGCTTGCGGCGGATCTGGCTGACGTGCATGTCCAGGCTGCGGTCGTGGCGGGCGTAGCCGCGCTGCAGCACTTGCTGGTAAAGGAAGGGTTTGCTCAGCACTTCGTCCTGGCTACGGTTCAGGATGTCGAGCAGGCGGAACTCGCTGGGAGTCAGGCCGGCCCAGGCACCTTCAAGGCTCACATCGCACAGTGGCTCGTCGAAGTGCAACTGGCCGACGCCCGCCTCATGGGGCACCTTGGCGCGACGCTCGAAGGCCACCCGGCGCAGGATCGCCTCGATACGCACCCGCAGTTCGGCGAAGCTGAACGGTTTGGGCAGGTAGTCGTCGGCGCCGCGCTCGAAGCCGCTGATCCGGTCCGCCTCGGCCCCCAGCGCCGACATCAGGATGACCGGCGTGGCGCTGTGCCGACGCAGGCGCGCCAGGGCGTCCAGGCCGTTGAGCCCCGGCAGCAGGATATCCATCAACACCAGGTCGAACACCTGGCGCCCGGCGGCCTCCAGCCCTTCCAGGCCGTTGCGGCACCAGGTGACCTGGAAGCCGCCACGCTGCAGTTCTTCATGCAGGTAGGCGCCCAGGACAGGATCATCCTCGATGGCCAGGATACTGGACTCGTGAATAGCTACGGGATTCATTGGCAACTGCCATCAATTCTCAGTTGCGCAATTATTGAGCATACCGTCTTGCCAAGGCAACCGCTGTACGACCGACGCGCACCCTGCAGGCCAGGGCAGACAAAAACCAATACAAATGAGTGCATTGCCACCAAGCCCGGAGTAACGTTCCCGCTGGAGCGCGTCCGCGCGTTGGCACATGACAGGAGACAGGTGTGCTCGATCGTTTGGGAATCCGCAGCCGCGTGCTGCTGCTGGCGTTGCTGCCGGCCAGCCTGATGGCCCTGGTGCTGGGCAGCTACTTCACCTGGCTGCAACAGAACGAGCTGCGCACGCAACTGCTGCAACGCGGCAAGATGATCGCCGAGCAACTGGCCCCGCTGGCCGCCCCTGCCCTGGCCCGCCTGGCCCCGGAACAGCTGGAGCGCATCGCCGCCCAGGCGCTGGAGCAGTCTGACGTGCGCGCCGTGGCGTTTCTTGCCGCCGACCGCACACGCCTGGCCCACGCCGGCCCGAGCATGCTCAACCAGCCGCCCAGCGGCGGCACCGGCACACAATTGTTGCAACGCACCGGCAATGACGCCACCCGCTACCTGATGCCGGTGTTCGGCCATCACCGCGACCTCGCCACCGACGCGGTGCCCGCCGAGGCCGAGCGGCTGCTCGGCTGGGTGGAAATCGAGCTGTCCCACGATGGCACCCTGCTGCGCGGCTATCGCAACCTGTTCACCAGCCTGCTGCTGATCTTCGCCTGCCTGAGCCTGACCGCCCTGCTCGCCGTACGCATGGGCCGCACCATCAATGGCCCGATCAACCGCATCAAGCATGCGGTCAACCAGCTCAAGGACGGCCACCTCGACGCACGCCTGCCGGCCATGGGCAGCCATGAGCTGGACGAGTTGGCTGCCGGTATCAACCGCATGGCCGAAACCCTGCATAGCGCCCACGAAGAGCTGCAGCACAGCATCGACCAGGCCACCGAGGACGTGCGCCAGAACCTGGAGACCATCGAGATCCAGAACATCGAGCTGGACATGGCGCGCAAGGAGGCCCTGGAAGCCAGCCGCATCAAGTCCGAGTTCCTCGCCAACATGAGCCATGAAATCCGCACCCCGCTCAATGGCATCCTGGGCTTCACGCACCTCTTGCAGAAAAGCGAGCTGACCCCGCGCCAGCTCGATTACCTGGGCACCATCGAAAAGTCCGCCGACAACCTGCTGGGGATCATCAACGAGATCCTCGACTTCTCCAAGATCGAGGCCGGCAAGCTGGTGCTCGACAGCATCCCGTTCAACCTGCGCGACCTGATCCAGGACACCCTGACCATCCTCGCCCCGGCCGCCCACGCCAAGCAGCTGGAGCTGCTCAGCCTGGTGTACCGCGACACGCCGTTGTCGCTGGTCGGCGACCCGCTGCGGCTCAAGCAGATCCTGACCAACCTGGTGAGCAACGCGATCAAGTTCACCCGCGAAGGCACGATCGTCGTGCGCGCCATGCTCGAAGACGAGCAGGAAGACAGCGTGCAGTTGCGCATCAGCGTGCAGGACACCGGCATCGGCCTGTCGCCGCAGGACGTGCGTACCCTGTTCCAGGCCTTCAGCCAGGCCGACAACTCGCTGTCGCGCCAGCCCGGCGGCACCGGCCTGGGCTTGGTGATTTCCAAGCGCCTGATCGAGCAGATGGGTGGAGAGATCGGCGTCGACAGCACCCCGGGCGAAGGCTCGCAGTTCTGGATCAGCCTCAACCTGCCCCGGGCCCACGACGATATCGAGGAACACCCCGTGCAGGCGCTGCTTGGCCGCCGGGTGGCCATCGTCGACGGCCATGACCTGGCGCGCCAGGCCCTGGAGCATCAGCTGGAGGACTGCGGGCTGTCGGTCTGCCTGTTCACCACCTACGACCAGCTGCTGCAGGCCGTGCACGCGGCCGCGCAAGCCGGGCAGCCCTTCGATTTCGCCGTGCTCGGCGCCAACCTGGGCAGCCTCTCGCCCGAACAGCTCGGCCACTATCACCAGCAACTCGAACGCCAGGGCTGCCAGTGCGTGGTGCTTTGCCCGACCACCGAGCAGCCGCTGTACCACCCCTACCTGCCCAACGCCCATGGCCAGTTGCTGGCCAAGCCGACCTGCACACGCAAGCTGCGCCGCCTGCTGCTGGAGCTGGTGCAACCGCGCCGCCCCCTCGGCGAACAGCGCCACGTCACAGGCGAGCGCATGCCCAAGGTGCTGTGCGTCGACGACAACCCGGCCAACCTGCTGCTGGTGCAGACCCTGCTTGAAGGCATGGGCGCCGAAGTGCTGGCGGTGGACAGCGGCTTTGCGGCGGCCCAGGCCGTGCAGGACGAACCCTTCGACCTGGTGTTGATGGATGTACAGATGCCGGGCATGGACGGGCGCGCCTGCACCGAACAGATCCGCCGTTGGGAAAGCAGCCACAGCGGCCCGGCGCTGCCGATCGTCGCCCTGACCGCGCACGCCATGGCCAATGAAAAGCGCGCCTTGCTGCACAGTGGCATGGACGACTACCTGACCAAGCCGATCAGTGAACGCCAGCTGGCCCAGGTGGTGATGAAATGGACCGGCCTGAGCCTGGGTGCCCCGCAACCCGAGCGCAGCCCCGAGCGCCTGCCCGATAGCAGCGAACTGAAAGTGCTCGACCCAGAGGAAGGGTTGCGCCTGGCTGCCGGCAAACCGGACCTGGCGGCGGACATGCTGGCCATGCTGCTGGCCTCGCTTGCATCTGAACGGGAGGCCATCCTTGCAGCCCGTGAAGCGGACGATCACACCGCCCTGATCGAGCGCGTGCATCGGCTCAACGGCGCCTCGCGCTATTGCGGCGTGCCACAGCTGCGTGCGGCCTGCCAACGCAGCGAAACCTTGCTCAAGCAGGACAACCCACAGGCCCAGCAGGCGCTGGATGAGCTGGACCGGGCGATTGTCCGCCTCGCGGAACAGGCGCAATGCGGTGTGTGATCGCGTCCCCCTTGGAGCGGGCTTGCCACACGATGAGGCCGCCACAGCCCATCCAGATCAATAGACGCCCTGCCCGCCTGGCTAAACTGGCGGCGTAGCCATTAAAGGAATACCACCATGCGCGCCCTGTTGTTCAGCAGCCAGCACTACGATCAGGAAAGCTTCAACCGTGCTGCCGCTGGCACGGCTCTGGAGTTGCACTACCAGCCGGCGCGCCTGACCCTCGACACGGCGGCCCTGGCCTGCGGTTACGAGGTGGTCTGCGCGTTCATCAACGACGAGCTCGACGCTCCGGTACTGGAGCGCCTGGCAGCTGGCGGCACGCGCCTGATCGCCCTGCGCTCGGCCGGCTACAACCACGTCGACCTGGCGGCGGCGCAGCGCCTGGGGCTGGCGGTGGTGCGGGTGCCCGCCTACTCGCCGCACGCCGTCGCCGAACATGCCGTGGCCCTGATCCTGGCCCTCAACCGGCGCCTGCATCGCGCCTACAACCGCACCCGTGAAGGTGACTTCACCCTGCATGGCCTGACCGGCTTCGACCTGCACGGCAAGACCGTCGGCGTGGTCGGCACCGGGCAGATCGGCGTGGCCTTCGCCCGTATCATGGCCGGTTTCGGCTGCCAGCTGCTGGCCTACGACCCTTACCCCAACCCCGAGCTGCTGGCCCTGGGGGCGCGCTACCTGGCGCTGCCCGAGCTGCTGCGCGAAGCCCGCATCATCAGCCTGCACTGCCCACTGACCGAGCACACCCGGCACCTGATCAACGCCCAAAACCTGGCCCAGTTGCAACCCGGCGCCATGCTGATCAACACCGGCCGCGGCGCCCTGGTCGATACCCCAGCGCTGATCGAGGCGCTCAAAAGCGGCCAGCTCGGCTACCTGGGGCTGGATGTGTATGAAGAAGAGGCGCAGCTGTTCTTCGAGGACCGCTCCGACCAGCCCCTGCAGGACGATGTGCTGGCGCGCCTGCTGACCTTCCCCAACGTGATCGTCACCGCGCACCAGGCGTTCCTGACCCGCGAGGCGCTGGATGCCATCGCCGCGACCACCCTGGACAACATCACCCGCTGGGCGGCAGGCAATCCGCAGAACATCGTCGAAGGTTGATGCTAGGATACGCGGCAATTCTGGAGGACCCATGGTCGAACACGATTTCCGCTACACCCTTTTCAACCCGCAACACACCCTGATCGAATGCCGCGCACTGGTGCCGGGCCGTTACCAGGTCACCGGCAACGGCGGCTCGATCCAGAAAAACGACGTGCTGCTGGTCAGCCTCAAGGGCAGCAAGACCCTGTCCATGCGCCTGACCGTGGACAGCGTGCGTCACCTGATCAACCCGAGCGGCCAGTGGGTCGCCGTGGCCCAGGGCCCGGTGTTCAACGAGCTGGAAATCCTCGAATGGCAGGTCAAGTGCGACAGCTGCGACGCCGTGCTGGATTTCGAGTTCGCCGCTGAAGCCAAGCTGGGCAAGAAAGGCCATGCACCGGCCGCCAGCGCCCGCGTGGCGGAGCTGGGCTGGGCCAGCCAGGGCGACAAGCACCTGTGCCCACAGTGCCGGGAGCGTGGTTGAGTGAAACAGCTGTTGAGCGCCGCGCTGATCGCCGGCGGCCTGATGGGTTGTGCAGCGCAGCCTTCGCCCCTGCAGCAGGAGCAGAGCTATGTGCTGGAATGGATCGGTGAGCGACCGCTGATCGACTACAGCCACCTCACGCTCACCCTGGCCAACGATGGCCGCGCCTATGGCAATGCCGGCTGCAACCACTGGTTCGCGCCGTACACGCTGAATGGCGAGCAGCTGAGCTTCGGCAAGGTCGGCAAGACCCGCAAGCTGTGTGCGCCGGCGCTGATGGACCAGGAAAAACGCTTCCTGCAGGCGCTGGAGACGGTGCAGCGCTGGGATGTGTCGCCGATCGAGCAGATCCGCTTCTGGCCGGCTGAAGGCAAGCCGTTGCGCTTCTGGCCTGAGGAAGGCTGAGCATCCAAGGGGGCGCTTTGCGCCCCATTCGCGGCACAAGGCCGCTCCTACAGGGGCACGCGATACCCTGCAGGAGCGGCCTTGCCGGGGCGCCGGACCGGCCGGAAAGGGCCGCATAGCGGCCCCGACAATGCCTCAGGCGCCGCCCTTGAGCGCCTTGATCTTCGCCTGCAGCCCTTCGAGCGTCTGCTCACCCATCAACTGCTCACGCACCTTGCCCTTGTCGTCGATGATGTAGGTCACCGGCAGCGCTTCGCTGCGCGGCAGTTCGTAGCGCTCGGCCGGGTCCTGGGCGAGCACGGTGAAGGCGATGCCCAGCGTGTCGGCGGCGGCCTTGAGGTCGGCGCCCTGCAAGCCGTCGAAGTTCACCCCGAGCACCTTGATGCCCTGGGCCTCCCACTGCTTGGCCGCGGCATTGAGTTCGGGAATTTCCGTACGGCACGGGCCGCACCATTCGGCCCAGTAGTTGAGCACCAGCCAGTGCCCGTCGACCTGTTCGCTCTTCACCGTGTTGCCGTGCTGGTCCACACCGTAGTCTGCACCGCAGCCGCCGAGCAACAGGCTCGCGGTGATGGCCAGTGCAGCTGCCAAACGCCTTGCCATGGGTCAATCCTTCTCGAAGTTTTCAAGCATTGAAGTCGGTTAGAATAGCTGCCACACCCTGCTGGATGCGACCCGTCATGACCGATCTGACCCTGTATCATAACCCGCGTTGCTCGAAATCCCGCGGCGCCCTTGAGCTGCTCGAGGCACGCGGCTTGTCGCCCACCATCGTGCGCTACCTGGAAACCCCGCCAGACGCGGCCACCCTCAAGCACCTGCTTGGCCAGCTGGGCATTGGCGCGCGCCAGCTACTGCGCAGCGGTGAAGACGAATACAAGGCCCTCGACCTGGCCAACCCGGCCCTGACCGATGCCCAACTGATCGAAGCCATGGTCCAGCACCCCAAGCTGATCGAACGCCCGATCCTGGTCGCCGGCGGCAAGGCCGTGATCGGTCGCCCACCGGAGAAAGTCCTGGAGATCCTGCCGTGAGCGCCCCGTACATCCTGGTGCTGTATTACAGCCGCCACGGCTCGACCAGCGAGATGGCCCGGCATATCGCCCGCGGCATCGAGATGGCCGGCCTGGAAGCCCGCCTGCGCACCGTGCCGGCGATCTCCACCGAGTGCGAGGCCGTGGCCCCGGACATCCCGGCCAGTGGCGCGCTGTACGCCACCCTCGACGACCTGCGCCATTGCGCCGGCCTGGCCATGGGCAGCCCGACCCGCTTCGGCAACATGGCCGCCCCGCTCAAGTACTTCCTCGACGGCACCAGCAGCCTGTGGCTCGGTGGCGAGCTGGTGGGCAAACCTGCGGCGGTGTTCACCTCCACCGCCAGCCTGCACGGCGGCCAGGAAACCACCCTGCTGTCGATGCTGCTGCCGCTGATGCACCACGGCATGCTGGTGCTGGGCCTGCCCTACAGCGAGTCGGCGCTGCTGGAAACCCGCGGCGGCGGCACCCCGTATGGCGCCAGCCACCATGCCGGCGCCGACGGCAAGCGCGAACTCGATCAACACGAAATCACCCTGTGTCGCGCACTCGGCCAACGCCTGGCGAATACCGCCAAGGCCCTGGGTGGCGAACGTGGCTAAAAAACCCAAGGTACTGCCGCCACTGGACTGGCTGGCGCCACGGGTGCGGCTGACCCGGGCCTTGAGCCTGGCCTGTTTCTTCGGCCTGATCGCCTTGCTGGTGGTGAACAACCTGTGGTTCGCCGATCTGCACGGGGCGCGGGTCGGGGTGATCCTGGCCATCGAACTGGTCCCCCTGCTGCTGCTGTTGCCCGGCATGCTCATGGGCAGCGCCCGGGCGCATGCCTGGACCTGCTTCGTGGTGAACATCTACTTCATCAAGGGCGTGCTGGCGGCGTTCGACCCGTCGCGGGCGCTGTTTGGCTGGGTCGAGGTGCTGGTGAGCCTGGGGTTGTTCGTGGCCGGGCTGCTGTATGTGCGCTGGAAGTTTCAGATCGAGCGGCGTATGGCCGGCGAATGACGTTAAATTCTGCCATTTCGCGGCGCAAGGCCGCTCCTACAGGGGAACGCTTACTTCTGTAGGAGCGGCCTTGTGCCGCGAAAGGGCCGCAACGCGGCCCCGGCAATCTCAATGGTTGACGGTATGCGCCAGCATCACCGACAGCTGGCACAGCGGCCGCCCGCTCTCGGCGTGCCACTGGTTGAACGCCTGCTGCACCAACGCAAGATCCCGCTGGCTGGTCGGCGGTTTGTCGATGATCTTCTGCGCGATCAGCGCGGCCGCCATGTCGTCGGTGGGGATGAAGGTATCCTTGCCGACCATGCGCAGAAAGCGCGGCGCCGACAGCCCGCCCAACTGGTTACCGTGCTTGGCCAGGTACTTCCACAGCCCGACGATGTCGGTCTCTGGCCAGTCGGCAATGAACGCGCCGAAACTGCCCTTCTCCCTGGCCACGTCCAGCACCATCTGCGCATTGCGCGGCACGCTCTTGAGCTTGCCCAGGTGGCGGATGATGCGTTCGTCCTGCATCAGCCGCTCCAGGTGCTCGGCGCCCATCAGCACGACTTTCTCCGGGTCGAAACCAAAGAACACCTGCTCGAACGCCGGCCACTTGGCGTCCACCAGGCTGTGCTTGAGCCCGGCGCGGAACACGCGCAGGGCCAGGGTCGACAGGTAGCGGTCGTCACTGATGCCGCGCAACTGCGCCGGCGTGCGCGGCTGCGGCAGGAAGGCCTCCAGGGCCTGGGCCGAGCCGAAGCGGTTCAGGCAGTACTCGTACAGCCACGGGTAGTCGCGCATGGGCTCAGAGGTTCACCACGTCGAGGAAACGCGGGGTGGCGTTTTCGTCGATGGTAAGGCTGGTGAAGTCGAACAGGTTGCGGTCGGCCAGCTGCGACGGCGCCACGTTTTGCATGGCGCGGAAGATGCTCTCGGTACGGCCCGGGTGCTTGCGCTCCCACTCCACCAGCATGTCCTTGACCACCTGGCGCTGCAGGTTTTCCTGCGAACCGCACAGGTTGCACGGGATGATCGGGAATTCCTTCATGTCCGAATAGGCCTGGATGTCTTTCTCGCTGCAGTAGGCCAGCGGGCGGATCACCACGTTGCGCCCGTCGTCGGCGCGCAGCTTCGGCGGCATGCCCTTGAGCGCGCCGTTGAAGAACATGTTGAGGAAGAAGGTCTCGACGATATCGTCGCGGTGGTGCCCCAGGGCCATCTTGGTCGCGCCGATCTCGTCGGCGAAGGTGTACAGCGTGCCACGGCGCAGGCGCGAGCACAGCGAGCAGGTGGTCTTGCCCTCGGGCACCAGCTCCTTGACCACCGAGTAGGTGTCCTTCTCGACGATGTGGTACTCGACACCCAGCGCTTTGAGGTAGGCCGGCAGCACGTGCTCGGGGAAGCCGGGCTGCTTCTGGTCCATGTTCACCGCGACGATGTCGAACTTGATCGGCGCCACCTTCTGCAGGTGCAACAGAACGTCGAGCATGGTGTAGCTGTCCTTGCCGCCGGACAGGCAGACCATGACCTTGTCGCCATCCTCGATCATGTTGTAGTCGGTGATGGCTTCGCCGGCGAGACGACGCAGGCGTTTTTGCAGTTTGTTCTGGTTGACCGAGAGGGTGCCCATAGCGCTTGGATCCGCGAGGTGTGACAAAAGGCGGATATTTTACGCACAAATGGCGCACCGCTGTAGGCCATTCCGTCAAAGACTTCAAGGGAATCAACAGAGGGCCTGACAGCGCAATTTGCTCTAAAAAGCCGGTTTTGTGTGGGGAACGGCTTCCTATACTGCGACATAAGGCCACATGACCGCGGTAATGGGTGTTCCTGGCCTCGGGCCACAGGCGCTCCATCTGGGGGGCGTTTGGCAACGACGATAGGAGTGACCAGTATGATTCATCACGTTGTAGGGCTGTTCACCCACCCTGACCAGGAGTGGCGGGAGATTCGTGGCGAGGACGAAAGCATCAGCCACATGTACCTGACGCACACACTGATCCTGGCGGCGATCCCCGCTGTCTCGGCGTTCATCGGCACCACCCAGGTGGGCTGGGTAATCGGCGAGCGCCCGGCAGTGATGCTGACCATGGAAAGCGCGATCTGGATGAGCATCATGTCGTACCTGGCAATGCTCGCCGGGGTGGCCGTGATGGGCGCTTTCATCCACTGGATGGCGCGCACCTACGACGCCAACCCGAGCATGGCGCAATGCATCGCCTTCGCCACCTACACCGCAACCCCGCTGTTCATCGGGGGCCTGGCGGCGCTTTACCCACACTTGTGGCTGGGCATGCTGATCGGTACAGCGGCGATCTGCTACACGGTCTACTTGCTGTACGTGGGGCTGCCGACATTCATGAACATACCGTCCGACGAAGGCTTCTTGTTCTCGAGTTCGGTGCTGGCGGTGGGCCTGGTGGTCCTGGTGGCGATCATGGCCGCCACGGTGATCATCTGGGGACTGGGCGTGGGGCCCGTCTACACCAACTAGCACATACCAATTAGATCGACCCGACACGGGAGCATCACCCGAGGCCGCCGCAAGGCGGCTTCGTTTCGTCTGCTGACCGGTGGCTCGGCAGGCCCAAAGCGCTTGCGGCATAATGCCCGGTCAGGAGAACCACCCCGCCATGCCCGAGCAGCTCAAGCAACGCGTCGAAACCTGTTACCAGCAAGCCGAAACCTTCTTCAAACGGCCCTTCCCGCGCCCGGAAGTCAGCTTCAAGCTGCGCGGGCAGAAGGCGGGTGTCGCGCATCTGCACGAGAACCTGCTGCGCTTCAACCTGCAGCTGTACCGCGAGAACCAGGAAGACTTCCTGCGCCAGACCGTGGCCCATGAAGTGGCGCACCTGGTCGCCCACCAACTGTTCGGCGACCGTATCCAGGCCCATGGTGAAGAGTGGCAGCTGATCATGCGCGGGGTGTACGAGCTGCCGCCCAATCGTTGCCACAACTACGAAGTGCAACGGCGCGTGGTAATGCGCTACATCTACCGCTGCCCGTGCCCGCAGAGTGATTTCCCGTTTACCGCGCAGCGCCACAAGCTGGTGCGCCAGGGGCGGCGCTACCTGTGCCGGCGGTGCCGGGAGATCCTGGTGTATAGCGGTGAGACTCGCGTCGAGTGATAGACCGTATTCGCGGGTAAACCCGCTCCCACAGGTAAATCGGCAGGCCTGAGTACGGCACACATCCTGTGGGAGCGGGTTCACCCGCGAAAGGGCCGACACCGGCGCTGCAGAAAAACCAGGCACCAAAAAAGGCGACCCGAGGGTCGCCTTCTTCATTTCACTGTCGCGATCAACGCGCCGGGCCTTCAGCCACACCCAGGTCGTCGGTCGGACGGGTTTCGACCAGCGGCGAACCACCGGAAGCCAGCTCCGACTCCAGCTTGTCGGTGTCCAGCTCCTTGACCCACTTGGCCACTACCACGGTAGCCACGGCATTGCCGATCAGGTTGGTCAGGGCACGGGCTTCGGACATGAAGCGGTCGATGCCGAGGATCAGCGCCAGGCCGGCAACCGGCAGGTGGCCGACGGCCGACAGGGTCGCAGCCAGGACGATGAAGCCCGAACCGGTAACGCCGGCAGCACCTTTGGAGGCCACCAGCAGCACCAGCAGCAGGGTGATCTGGTGGGTGATGTCCATGGTGGTGTCGGTGGCCTGGGCAATGAACACCGCGGCCATGGTCAGGTAGATCGAGGTGCCGTCGAGGTTGAACGAGTAACCGGTCGGGATCACCAGGCCAACCACGGATTTCTTCGCACCCAGGCGCTCCATTTTGGCCAGCATGCGTGGCAGGGCCGACTCGGAGGACGAGGTGCCCAGCACGATCATCAGCTCTTCACGGATGTAGCGGATCAACTTGAGCACGCTGAAGCCGTGGGCGCGGCAGATGCCACCCAGCACCACCAGCACGAACAGCACGCAGGTGATGTAGAAGCAGGCCATCAGGTAGCCCAGCTGTACCAGCGAACCCACGCCGTACTGGCCGATGGTGAAGGCCATGGCACCGAAGGCGCCGATCGGGGCCAGCTTCATGATCATGTTGATGATGTTGAACATGACATGGGCGAAGCGGTCGATCAGGTCCAGCAGCGGCTTGCCGTAGCTGCCCAGGCGGTGCAGGGCGAAGCCGAAGATCACCGAGAACATCAGTACTTGCAGGATGTCGCCGTTGGCGAAGGCGCCAACCACGGTGTTGGGGATGATGTTGAGCAGGAAGCCAACGGTGGTCTGCTGTGCGCCGGCGGCGGCGTAGGCGGCCACGCTGCTGGCGTTCAGGGTGCTGACGTCGATGTGCATGCCAGCGCCCGGCTTGACCACGTTGACGACGACCAGGCCGATGATCAGGGCGATGGTGGAGACGATTTCGAAGTACAGCAGCGCGTAGCCGCCGGTCTTGCCTACCGACTTCATGCTTTGCATGCCAGCGATGCCGCTGACCACGGTGCAGAAGATGATCGGGGCGATGACCATCTTGATCAGTTTGACGAACCCGTCACCCAGGGGTTTGAGGGCAACGCCGGTTTCCGGGTAGAAGTGGCCGAGCAGGATACCGATGGTGATGGCGACCAACACCTGGATATACAGCGATTTGTACAGCGGCTGACGTGTCGTCATGGCTCATTTTTCCTCAAGTGTGCCGGCCCATCCTTCCCAGGATGTGGGGCACCTGAATCGCGAACCCTCCTGCACCCGGAGGGATTTGTCGTTGTGTTCGAGCGCCTGGGCAGGCCTCTGCCAGATGAATAGCAAGGGCGATGCCAATGTGCCCGCTTGGGGTGCATGACCAGTGTTTACGGGGTGGGAATGCCCTCGGACGGGGCGAAACTGCAGGTAGGAGATGGCGGATTCCCGCCCGATGGCGGAAAACGTACAAGGCAGGTTGGCGGGAATCCGCCTTGCAGGCACCCGCACCGCTGGCGCCTGCGGGGTGTCATTCCAGGCGGAAGACGATGTGGAAGGCTGCCCCGCCGAGCGCCGAATCATCCAGGCTCAGCTCGGCGTCGTAGCTGTCGATGATGTCCTTGACCACCGCCAGGCCGATGCCCTGCCCAGGGTGCTGGCTGTCCAGCCGCTCGCCGCGCTCGAGGATGCGCTCGCGCTGGTCGGCGGGCACGCCGGGGCCGTCGTCCTCGACGCACAATTCCAGCAGCCCCGGCGTTTCATGCAGGCTGACCCGCACCTGGCCCAGGCACAGGCGGTAGGCGTTCTCCAGCAGGTTGCCGAGCAGCTCCAGCAGGGCGCCCTGCTCCATCGGCACCCGCGCCTGGGGCGGGATGTCCAGGCTGACCTCGACGCGCTTGTCGCGGTAGACCTTGGCCAGCGTGCTGCACAGGCTGTCGAGCAGTGGGCCGAGCTGCACCTGGTGGCGTACCAGGCCGCTTTTGCGCAGGCTGGCGCGCTGCAACTGGTAGTCGATCTGCTGGCTCATGCGCTCGATCTGGCCCTGCAATACCCGCCCCTGCTCGGGTTCCTGCTTGCCCTGGGCCATGCTTTCGCCCACCCCCTGCAGCACCGCCAGCGGGGTCTTGAGGCTGTGCGCCAGGTCGTCGAGCGAGTCACGGTAGCGCTGACGCTGCTCGCGCTCGCTGCGCAGCAGGCGGTTGAGCGAGCCGGTCAGGCGCAGCAGTTCACGGGGATGTTCACGGCTAAGCCCCTCCCGCGCACCGGCCTCGACCTCGTCGAGCTCGACGCTGAGCCTGCGCAACGAACGCAAGCCCCAGGTCAGGCCGGCCCAGAGTAGGACCATCAACGCCAGCAAGGCCGCGCCAAAGCCCAGGTAGAGCTTCTCGCGCAGGCCGTCCAGGGTGTGCTGGTATTCGCTTACCGGCTGCAGGGCAACAATGCTGAACGCGGCGCTCTTGCCGCCCAGCAGCTTGACCTCCACGTCATAGACGAAAAACTCATCGCCATCGCTTTGGTGGATGCGCGCGAACTCGTTGCCGCGCCCGTCGTACCGCGGTTGGTAGTTGATGTTCTGGTTGCGGGTAGCCCGCGACTGCCAGACCAGCTTGCCCTGGCGGTCGAAGATATAGCCGAGCAGGCCGGTGTAGGGCAGGTTGAAGCGTTCGTCCGGCAGCAGCGCCGGCATCTGCAGTTGGCCGCGCTCAATGCGCGCGGCGGAGATCAGGGTGGTTACATCAGAAGCCAGGCGCTGCTCAATGGACTCCTGCAACGCCAGGCTGAAGGCCTTCTGTAACGCCGGCAGCAGCGCCAGCATGAACAGCAACGCCAGCAGCGCCGCCGCCAGCATCAGGCGCACGCGCAGCGAACGGATCATCGGCAGCGCTCGGTGAACAGGTAGCCCAGGCCACGCACCGTGTCGATCGGCTTGAAGCCCTGTTCGCCCTCGAGCTTGCGCCGCAGGCGGCCAACCAGCACTTCGATGACATTAGGGTCGCGCTCTTCGTCCCCCGGGTAGAGCTGCTCCATCAGCCGGTCCTTGGCCACCACCTGCTGGTGATGGCGCATGAGGTATTCGAGGATGCGGTATTCGTAGGCGGTCAGCGCCAGCGGGGCCTCGTCCAGTGTCGCCTGCTTGCGGTTGAGGTCCAGCACCAGGGGGCCGGCGGCGATGGTCGACTGGGTGAAGCCGCTGGAGCGGCGCAGCAGCGCGTTCAGGCGCGCCTCCAGCTCTTCGAACTGGAACGGCTTGACCACATAGTCGTCGGCGCCGGCGGCCAGGCCTTCGACCTTGTCCTGCCAGTTGCCCCGGGCGGTGAGGATAAGGATCGGGAAGCTCTGGCCCAGGCTGCGCAACTGGCGGATCAGGTCCAACCCGCTCATGCCCGGCAGGCCCAGGTCGATGATCGCCAGGTCGTGGTTGTACTGCTCGGCCTGGTACAGGGCCTCTTCGGCATTGGCCACCGCCTGCACCACATGGCCGCCCTCGCCCAGGCGAGTGAACAGATGATGACGCAGCAGCGCCTCGTCCTCGACCACCAGCAATTTCATGCGGATCTCCTTATTCGGTTGCCTTTAGCGGCCTCATCGCTGGCAAGCCAGCTCCCACAGGTTTTGCGCATCACCTGTGGGAGCTGGCTTGCCAGCGATGAGGCCCTTACAGGATAACAGTGACCTCAGAACTTGTAGTTGGCCGCCAGGTAGGTCTGCGCGCTGCTGTTCAGGCGCAGGGTGCCGATCTTGGCGCCGTCGTGGGGCGACAGTTCGGTGCTGGCGTTGCTGCGCAGGTAACGGTAACCCAGTTCCACCGAGGCATTGTCGGTGACCTGTTGCAGCACGCCGCCCTGCAGGCCGACGGCGTAGCCGGTATCGGTATCACGGCTGTAGCCGGAGGACTCCTGGGACAGCTTGGTCACACCCAGCGAAGCACCGCCGAACAGCTTGGTGGTATCGCCCACCGGCAGGAACAGGTCGTAGCTGCCGAGCAGGTTTTCCTGGCGCAGCTTGAGGCCGCTGTGCTCGCCCGAAACGTTGTCGTAGGTCAGGTAGTAGCGGCCCTGGTTGTTCATCTGCCCCACGCGCACGCCCCAGGTACCGTCCTTGGCGATGACGCCATCGGTGTTCAGGTGGTCGGTGTTGCTCTGCAGCAGGCCGGACTTGCGAACCTTGTCGCTGGTCTGGCCGTAAGTCAGGCTGGCGAAGGTGTCGTCGGCCTGGGCGGTGGTGGCGATGCCAGCGGCGCAAACGGCCATGGCGGCAAGCAGGGTGTTGAAGGTTTTCATAGGTTCGTACTCCAGTTGGATGCGCTGTTTCGGTCTGGGGACTAGAGTAGGGAGGACGCCCTGAACCACCGCTGAACCCGGCCTGAACCCCGGCTGAACGAAACACCCACCGCAAAAGAAGGAGCTTTGCCATGCGTTTTCTGCTTGCCCTGGCCCTGCTGTGCAGTACCGTCCTTGCCCAGGCAGCGGTGCAGACCCGCGAGATCCGCTACCAGGATGCCGACGGCCCCCCCCTGATCGGCTACTACGCCTATGACGACGCGGTCGAAGGCAAACGCCCCGGTATCGTCGTGGTGCATGAATGGTGGGGGCTGAACGACTACGCCAAGCGCCGCGCCCGGGATTTCGCGGCGCTGGGCTACAACGCCCTGGCCATCGACATGTACGGCGACGGCAAGCACACCGAGCACCCGCAGGATGCCCAGGCGTTCATGGCGGCAGCGATGAAGGACCCGCAGGCGGCCGCCAAACGCTTCGATGCGGGGCTGGAGTTGTTGAAGCTGCAGCCCAACACCCGGCAGCACCAACTGGCCGCCGTGGGCTACTGCTTTGGTGGCAAGGTGGTGCTCGACGCCGCACGCCGCGGCGAGAAGCTCGATGCCGTGGTGAGCTTCCATGGTGCGCTGGCCACCCAGAGCCCGGCCAAGCCCGGCGTGATCCGGGCGAAGATCCTGGTGGAGCACGGCGAGGCCGACAGCATGGTCACGCCGGAGCAGGTGGCGGCGTTCAAGGCAGAGATGGATGCGGCCAAGGCCGACTACAAGTTCGTCGGGATTCCGGGAGCCAAGCATGGGTTTACCAACCCGGATGCCGATCGGTTGAGCCATGGCGAGCATGGTGGGCCGGACATTGGTTATGACAAGGCGGCGGATGAGAGCTCGTGGAAGGATATGCAGGCGTTCTTGAAGACGGCGTTTGATTGAAGATAGCCGGGGCCGCTTTGCGGCCCCAGCAATTTCAGCTCCACCACCCGCCCAACGGCTGGCACAATACCCGCCATGAACAGACTCCCCGCCTGCTGCGCCCCCCTCCAGC